>NZ_CP073104.1:4035000-5235000 GCF_018138145.1 Pseudomonas sp. SCA2728.1_7
TCTTTGGCCCAGACCACGAACACATCGGCGATCGGGCTGTTGGTGATCCACATCTTCGCGCCGGTCAGGCTGTAGCCACCGTCGACTTTACGTGCACGGGTAATCATCGCGCCCGGATCGGAACCGTGGTTTGGCTCGGTCAGGCCGAAGCAGCCGATCCACTCGCCGGAAGCCAGCTTCGGCAGGTATTTCTGCTTCTGTGCTTCAGTGCCGAATTCGTTGATCGGCACCATGACCAAGGAAGACTGCACGCTCATCATCGAGCGGTAGCCGGAGTCGACACGCTCGACTTCACGGGCAATCAGACCGTAGCTGACATAGTTCAGACCGCTGCCGCCGTACTGCTCAGGGATGGTCGCGCCCAACAGGCCGACTTCGCCCATCTCGCGGAAGATCGCCGGGTCAGTCTTCTCATGACGGAAAGCTTCGAGAACACGCGGTGCGAGGCTCTGTTGAGCGAACTGCTCGGCGGTGTCGCGGATCATGCGCTCTTCTTCGGAGAGCTGTTGATCCAGCAGCAGGGGATCGATCCAGTTGAAGCTAGCTTTACCGCCCATGATGTGTCCTCGCAAATCGGGTGAATTAACGTGGCATTGATCCTAGGCGCGGTTCGCCGTCGCGGCAAACGAGGATTTCGCATTCTGTTGTGCTAATTTCTCACTCCGAAACGTCGCGAAATGCCTTTTCTGCGGCGCATTAGTGAGGTTGATGTACATGCGCAGGAAGATCCCCAGCACCACAGCACTGATCAGTTTCGAGGCCGCCGCGCGTCACGAGAGCTTTACCCGCGCCGCTGAAGAACTTTCCCTCACCCAAGGCGCCATTTGCCGACAGATCGCCAGCCTAGAGGAGTTCCTCAGCGTGGAACTGTTCCGACGCTCGCGACGCGGAGTGAAACTGACCGAAGCAGGACTTTCCTACAGCCGCCGCGTCGCCACGCAACTTGATGCGGTCGAGCGCGACACCCTCTCAGTAATGGGCCAGCAAGGCACCAACGTGATCGAACTGGCGGTGGTGCCGACCTTTGGCACGCAATGGCTGCTACCGCGACTCAAGGATTTCCAGCTCAAACACCCGGAAGTCACCGTCAACCTGACCAACCGCACTCGCCCCTTCCTGTTTGCCGATACCGAGTTCGATGCAGCGATCTACTTCGGCGATGCCGACTGGTCGGGCACCGAATCCCACAGACTGATGGGTGAGAATCCGATGCCGGTGTGCAGCCCGGCCCTACTCGGTGACAAGACACATCTGACAGCCGAGGCAATCGCCGAGCTACCTTTGTTGCAGCAGACCACCCGCCCTTATGCCTGGCGCCAATGGTTCAACTCACAACACCTGAATATCCCCCGCGACATGACAGGTCCACGCTACGAGCTATTCTCCATGCTCGCCCAGGCCGCCATGCACGACATGGGCATTGCGCTGATTCCACCGTTCCTGATCCAGCGTGAACTGGCCGAGAAGCGCTTGGTGATTGCCAACTCCCAGGCACTCTCGAGCATCAAGGCCTATTACCTGATGATTCCCGAACGAAAGGTCGAATCAGCGTCATTGAAGGCATTTCGTGACTGGCTGGTAACCCAGGCACAGAGCTACAGCCTTGAAGGGTAAAGGCTCACAGCGATAACTAACCCCGTAGTCAGGAAATCAAAAGCCCTACAGATATAAGTATTTGTCGCAATTGCACAGACTGTATCCGAAAGTCGTACAGACGTCCCACAAGCGCCTGACGACGTGGCTTTGAGCCTTCATCAGCGACGCATTAGTACCTATTCACGTCACCGATGAGAAATTTTTCCATAATCGGCCAGAATCCTTGCAAGGCACGGCCTGCAAGGGATTCATCTGGCCATCTGCGACATTCGGTCACGGCATGACTTGTAGTTAATTTTCCGTCACCCGTCATAATCCCTTGAAGGGCATAAAGTTCGCCTGCAAAATGCCGCGCCCCGCCCTGATTTGGCGGGATCGTGCTGATCGGCCGCCCCAGTCGCACCATCCGTAGTGCATGGGTTTACTCAATAAGATCACGCAGGAGATTTGACGTGCACATTGGTGTTCCTCTCGAAACCCAGACCGGTGAAACACGGGTTGCTGCAACCCCGGAAACCATTAAAAAGCTGATCAGCCAAGGTCATAAGGTCACTGTGCAAACCGGCGCCGGCGTAAAAGCCAGTGTGGTCGACAGTGCCTATGAAGCGGCAGGCGCAACCATTGGCAGTGCCAATGACGCGTTTGGCGCCGAGCTGATTCTCAAAGTGGTCGCCCCCAGCGATGCCGAACTGACGCTGATCAAGCGCGGCACGGTGCTGGTGGGCATGCTCAACCCGTTCAACAACGAAACCATCGCGAAGATGGCCGAGTGCGGGATTACCGCGTTCGCCCTCGAAGCGGCGCCGCGCACCTCGCGCGCGCAGAGTCTCGATGTGTTGTCGTCGCAGGCGAACATCGCCGGCTATAAGGCTGTGTTGCTGGCTGCTCACCACTACCCACGCTTCATGCCGATGCTGATGACCGCTGCGGGTACCGTGAAAGCGGCGCGTGTGCTGATTCTCGGCGCTGGTGTGGCCGGGTTGCAGGCGATCGCCACGGCGAAACGTCTGGGTGCGGTGATCGAAGCGTCCGACGTGCGTCCGGCGGTAAAAGAGCAGATCGAATCCCTCGGTGCGAAGTTCGTCGACGTGCCTTACGAAACCGATGAAGAGCGCGAATGCGCCGTCGGTGTCGGCGGTTACGCGCGGCCAATGCCGGCGAGCTGGATGCAGCGTCAGGCGCAGGCTGTGCACGAGCGCGCCAAGCAGGCTGATATCGTCATCACCACCGCGCTGATTCCGGGCCGCAAGGCGCCGACGCTGTTGAGCGCGGAGACTGTAGCGCAGATGAAACCGGGCTCGGTGGTCATCGACCTCGCCGCCGCGCAGGGTGGCAACTGCCCGCTGACCGTGGCTGATCAAGTCGTCGTCGAGAATGGCGTGACCATTTGTGGCCCGACCAATCTGGCTGGTGAAGTCGCTGCAGACGCTTCGGCGCTGTACGCACGCAACCTGCTGGACTTCCTCAAGCTGGTCTTCACTAAAGAAGGCCAGTTCGACGTCAACCTCGAAGACGACATCGTCGCCGCGTGCCTGATGTGCCGCGACGGCCAAGTCATCCGCAAAAACGCCTAAGCAGGGATTCAGACGATGGAAGACCTTATCTCCCCCGGTATCTACAACCTGATCATCTTCGTGCTGGCGATTTATGTCGGTTACCACGTGGTCTGGAACGTTACACCTGCGCTGCACACGCCGTTGATGGCGGTGACCAACGCCATCTCGGCGATCGTGATCGTCGGCGCTATGCTCGCGGCCGCGCTGACCGTTACGCCGCTGGGCAAAACCATGGGCACCCTCGCCGTGGCACTGGCGGCGGTCAACGTGTTTGGTGGCTTCCTGGTCACCCGCCGCATGCTTGAGATGTTCAAGAAGAAAGCCCCGAAAGTAAAAGAAGAGGCGCCGAAGTAATGAGCATGAATCTCGTCACGACGCTCTACCTGATCGCGTCGATCTGTTTTATCCAGGCCCTCAAAGGCCTGTCGCACCCCACGACATCGCGGCGCGGCAACCTGTTCGGCATGCTCGGCATGGCCTTGGCCATCCTGACTACCGTCGGCCTCATCTATAAGTTGGGCGCTGAGCTGGCAACTGCCGGTATCGGTTATGTGATCGTTGGCCTGCTGGTCGGCGGCACTGCCGGTTCGATCATGGCCAAGCGCGTTGAAATGACCAAGATGCCGGAACTGGTCGCCTTCATGCACAGCATGATCGGCCTGGCAGCGGTGTTCATCGCGATCGCCGCAGTTGTTGAGCCGCAGTCGCTGGGCATTGTTAAACAGCTGGGCGACTCGATTCCGGCGGGCAACCGTCTGGAGCTGTTCCTCGGCGCTGCCATCGGTGCGATCACCTTCTCCGGTTCGGTGATTGCGTTCGGCAAGCTCTCGGGCAAGTACAAGTTCCGCCTGTTCCAGGGCGCACCGGTACAGTTCACCGGTCAGCACAAGCTCAACGCGGTGCTGGGCCTGGCAACGCTGGCGCTCGGTCTGACCTTCATGTTCACCGGCAACCTCACGGCGTTCGCGCTGATGCTGGCGCTGGCGTTCGTGATGGGCGTGCTGATCATCATCCCGATTGGCGGTGCCGACATGCCGGTGGTGGTGTCGATGCTCAACAGCTATTCGGGCTGGGCGGCGGCAGGTATCGGATTCTCGCTGAACAATTCGATGCTGATCATTGCCGGTTCCTTGGTGGGCTCGAGCGGCGCGATCCTCTCGTACATCATGTGCAAGGCGATGAACCGTTCCTTCTTTAATGTACTGCTCGGTGGTTTCGGCAATACGGCCGATGCAGGTCCTGCCGGTGCGAAAGAAGCACGTCCGGTGAAATCCGGTTCGGCTGACGACGCAACCTTCCTGCTGACCAACGCCGACACCGTGATCATCGTCCCGGGCTACGGCTTGGCGGTTGCACGTGCACAGCACGCGCTGAAGGAATTGACCGAGAAGCTGACCCACCGTGGCGTGACCGTGAAGTATGCGATCCACCCGGTTGCCGGCCGTATGCCGGGGCACATGAACGTTCTGCTCGCCGAGGCCGAAGTGCCTTACGATCAGGTGTTCGAGATGGAAGACATCAACTCCGAGTTCGGCCAGGCCGACGTGGTGTTGGTGCTCGGCGCGAACGACGTGGTCAACCCGGCCGCGAAGAACGATCCGAAATCGCCGATTGCCGGCATGCCGATTCTCGAAGCGTTCAAGGCCAAAACCATCATCGTTAACAAACGCTCGATGGCCAGCGGCTATGCCGGTCTGGACAACGAGCTGTTCTACCTGGACAAGACCATGATGGTCTTCGGCGACGCGAAGAAAGTCATCGAAGACATGGTCAAAGCGGTCGAGTAATACCCCCGCTGCAATAGCGAACGCCCCGACTCGTCGGGGCGTTTTTGTTTGCGCAAAACGTCGGACAATTTGCCACGTTGTTGCAGATCCAGTAACGGTGTTTTACTTGAAAACCGCTAAATAGACGCCTCGTTTGCGACCTTGGTAGCGGGACAGGCGCCCGTCAAATTCACTAGACTGCGCATCCTGCTACTCGTTGCCCGAGATAATAATCCATGTACCGTGACCGTATTCGCCTGCCTTCGTTGTTGGATAAAGTGATGAGCGCCGCCGACGCTGCTGCTCTGATTGAGGACGGCATGACCGTCGGCATGAGCGGCTTCACTCGCGCCGGCGAAGCCAAGGCTGTTCCTCACGCACTGGCCGAGCGCGCCAAGGTCACGCCGCTGAAGATCAGCCTGATGACCGGCGCCAGCCTGGGCAACGACCTCGACAAGCAACTGACCGAAGCCGGCGTGCTGTCGCGACGCATGCCATTCCAGGTCGACAGCACCTTGCGCAAAGCCATCAACGCCGGCCAAGTCATGTTCATCGACCAGCATCTGTCGGAAACCGTCGAGCAACTGCGCAACCAGCAGCTGAAGCTGCCAGACATCGCGGTCATCGAAGCCGTGGCCATTACCGAGCAAGGCCACATCGTGCCGACCACTTCGGTGGGCAACTCGGCGAGCTTTGCGATTTTCGCCAAACAGGTGATCGTCGAGATCAACCTGGCGCACAACGCCAACCTCGAAGGTCTGCACGACATCTATATCCCGACCTACCGCCCGACGCGCACGCCGATCCCGCTGGTGAAAGTCGACGACCGCATCGGTAGCACGGCGATTCCGATTCCGCCGGAGAAGATCGTCGCCATCGTCATCACCCAACAGGCCGATTCGCCGTCCACCGTGTCGTCGCCAGACGTCGACACCAACGCCATCGCCGATCACCTGATTACCTTCTTCAAGCAGGAAGTCGACGCCGGGCGCATGACCAACAAGCTCGGCCCGTTGCAGGCGGGGATCGGCAACATTGCCAACGCGGTGATGTGTGGCCTGATCGATTCGCCGTTTGAAGACCTGACCATGTACTCCGAAGTGCTGCAGGATTCGACCTTCGACCTGATCGACGCCGGCAAGCTGAGCTTTGCGTCGGGCAGCTCGATTACTTTGTCGGAGCGCCGCAACAGCGACGTATTCGGCAATCTGGAGAAGTACAAGGACAAACTGGTACTGCGTCCGCAGGAGATCTCCAACCACCCGGAGGTGGTGCGGCGCCTGGGCATCATCGGCATCAACACGGCGCTGGAGTTCGACATCTACGGCAACGTCAACTCCACGCACGTCTGTGGCACGCGGATGATGAATGGCATCGGCGGCTCCGGCGACTTCGCGCGTAATGCGCATCTGGCGGTGTTCGTGACCAAGTCGATTGCCAAGGGCGGCGCGATTTCCAGCGTGGTGCCGATGGTCAGCCACGTTGATCATACCGAGCATGATGTCGACATTCTGGTGACCGAGGTGGGCTTGGCGGACCTTCGCGGCCTGGCGCCCCGGGAGCGTGCGCGGGTGATCATCGATAACTGTGTTCACCCGGACTTCCGTCAGGCACTGAATGATTACTTCACGAAGGCCTGTGCAATTGGTGGCCACACCCCGCACATCCTGCGTGAAGCCCTGAGCTGGCACATGAATCTGGAAGAAACCGGGCGCATGCTCGCTGTCTGATTCACACAGATAAACCGCCGACGCAATACAGTTAGCGTCGGCGAACTTTCTCAAGCCTCCCCACCTGACAAAAACTGTACTGCTGTACCGGTCGTTTCCTACAGCCTTTGCCTACTTTTCCGAGTGAATCGAGCAAAAATGCACCACTTGAGTGCGGACAAGTACAGTTTGCTCAATTTTGACCCGTACACCCCCTATAAACAGTTAACTGGTCACTCACAATACAGTTGAACTGTATCTAGAGAGACTAGGCAAACGAGAGGATCATGGGCACCAGTCAAACCACTACCTGATCCCGCCACAAGCGGAAGGATGTCAACCATGGAACGTACACTCAGTTCCGAACTGTTTTTCGAAGACAAAGCTGTAAACACCCAGGCTTCCCTGCCTCTGCGCGTTATCGCCAACCTGATGTTGTGGCAGCGCCGCATCTCCAGCCGCCACCAACTGGCTCGTCTGGATTCGCGTCTGCTGGCTGACGCCGGTATCAGCGAAGCACAACGCTACGAAGAGCTGAGCAAGCCGTTCTGGCGCTAAGTAGCGTCGCTGGCTCTGGTCGTTAGACCCACCGCCAGCAACCCGAATTGAACAAACAAAACCCGTCGTGGGAAACCGCGACGGGTTTTATCGTTTTTGGCTCTAAAAAAGCCATACCAGTACAGTTCACATAATTATAAATAAGAACATTACAATTGTAGGAGCTGCCGAAGGCTGCGATCTTTTGATCTTGAAAATCCAAAGCAAAAGATCGCAGCCTTCGGCAGCTCCTACAGTTTTTCGTCTGGATGCTGGTTAGGTATCGGGTTCTGCGCCTAATATCCACGCAGAACGTGGCGAATGCTGTGTCACTGGCGTCTGACTCCTCAGATACCGAGCCACCTCTCTCTACGGTTTATCCAAAGGAGTTACACCATGTCCCGTCTTCGCCTGCTCAGTGCCGCCGCCCTGCTGGCCGTGGCTGCCAACGCCAGCGCCACCAGCTTCATCGTGACCACCGACGCCGTTGTCGGCGCTCTGAAATCCTCTTCCGACGCCACCTCCGACGTCACTTCGTCGTTCCGTGACGACAAAATCGTCCTCGCCGCCCGTGACGACGCTGCCAGCTTCGTGGCCAGCGAAGGTGAAATCCGTGGGGTGAAACTGGAAAGCGCACTGGATCACATCCGTCACCAGGCGCCACAGTTGCAAGCCACTGACGCACAACTGGCGCAGGCCATCCTGACGATCTAAGCGCCAGGTACCCATCGGGACACGTCGGTCGTGTCCCGATGTTTCGGCGCTGGCTCTGGCCCGGGCATTGCGCTAGCCTTTGGGCTCACCAAAAATTACCGAGTCCGATGCGCTTTCTTCCAAATCTACTGATTCCCTCCGTATTGTTCACCGCCTGCTGGACGGCGCCGGTTAATGCCTTTGATGCTTTCAACGCGTCGACCCAAGGCACCGTCGTCAGTGGTTACGCCACCAGCATGGTGTCTTCCGCACCGTTCGACCGTAAACTGCTTCTCGCCGCTCACGATGACGCGGCCGCGTTCGTTGCCAGTGACGGTGAATGGCGAGGTGCTCGTCTGGAATCCGCGCTGCATTACCTGCGCAAAACCCGGCCGAAACTTCATGTCAGCGACCTTGAACTGGCAGAAGCAATTCTCGTCCAATAGTTATCCTGTACCCCAGTTATCCTTGCCCTTCCGGAGTCGTTCCATGCGTAGCCCGCTGATTGCTGCCGCCCTTGGCCTGTTTTTGTTGGCCGACGTGGCCCAGGCGCACACCCTGGTAGCCACCAGTAACATCATCGTTCGTGCCTCCCAGCGCACCATCGATTTCACCTCCGACACCACCACGTCGATTCGCGATTCGAAAATCATCCGCGAAGCCCACGACGACGCTGCCAGTTTCGTTGCCACTAACGGTGATATCCGTGGCGCGCATCTGGAAGCCGCGCTCAATACCCTGCGCACCCGTGTGCCGGAAGCGCGCGACGCCAGTGATCAGGTTCTCGCCGAAGCCATCCTCGCACTGTGAAGTCACTCGGCACCTGGCTGCTGGCCGGGGCGTTGTTGCTGCTTGGCAACAACGCCCACGCCGGCCTGCAACTGCGGCTCAAGACCGACGGTCTGAGCCCCGCCCAACAACAGGCCAGCCAGGCGCTGATCGATGAGGCAATGCAAAAGTTGCCGCCGAGCTTTATCGAGCGGCTGGATCGGCGCATAGATGTCGGCTGGACCGACGACATGCCGAGCAACGCCTATGGCCAGGCCACGCTGGTGGCCGAACTCGATCTGAATCGCAAACTGCTGGCCAGCCTGACTGACGGCAGCGCAGCCAAAGAAAAAACCAATCGCCCCCACGGCACTGTGCGTCAGGAACTGCTCGCCACGGTGCTGCATGAAATCACCCACATTTATGATCGCGCGCGCCTGTGGCCGAGTGCCGAGCGCACGCTGATCCAGCGTTGCACTCGACGGTTCAACAGCGCCGGGCTGATCGGCATCCCCGATGAATGCCGTGGCCAGAACGGCCGTCGCTTCACCCTCAGCGATGATCCGCGCCTGCTCGACCTCGCCGGTTGGCAGCAATACGTCGGTCGTCGTGGTGAACGCGAACAACACAACCGGCAGATCGCGCGCAGCCCGGACCTGTACGAAATCTCCAGCCCGAAGGAGTTCGTCGCGGTCAACATGGAGTACTTCCTCCTCGATCCGAGCTATGCCTGCCGTCGCCCGGCGCTGTATCGCTATTACCAGGAGCACTTCGGCTGGGCGCCGCCGGCCAAAGACGCCTGCAGCAAAACTTTCTCGTTCCTCAATGCCGGCAACGACTTCGCCAAGCAACCCTTGGGGCAGGTCGATCCCGAGCGGGTGTATGCCGTCGACTATCTGCTGGCCGAGGCCAATCAGAACTGGGTCAGCCGTTGGGGCCACAGCATGTTGCGTCTGGTGATCTGCGCACCGGGCCGTCCGCGCGGGCCGGATTGCCGACTCGATCTGGACCAGCATCTGGTGTTGTCCTACCGCGCCTTCGTCGGCGATGTGCAGCTGTCGAGCTGGGACGGACTGGTCGGCAAATACCCGTCGCGGCTGTTCGTGTTGCCGCTCGCGCAGGTCATCGACGAATACACCAAGACCGAACTGCGCAGCCTCGCTTCCGTGCCGTTGAACCTGTCACGGGACGAGATCGAAGGCGTGGTCGAGCATGCGGCCGAGATGCACTGGAGCTATGACGGCAACTACTTCTTCCTCTCCAACAACTGTGCAGTGGAAGGTTTGAAACTGTTGCGCAGCGGCAGTAACAACAACCAGTTCGTGGGTCTGGACAGCATCATGCCCAACGGTTTGCTGGAAGTGATGAAGGGCCGTGGTCTGGCGGACACCAGTGTGCTGGATGATCCGAAAGAAGCCTTGCGTCTGGGCTATCGCTTCGACTCGTTCCGCGATCGCTATCAGGCGATGTTCGATGTGCTGAAGAAGCAATTGCCGATCAAGCAGAACACCGTCGAAGAATGGCTTTCACTGACAGCCGAAGAACGCCGTGAGTGGTTTGAGCGCGCCGACTTGCGCACCAGCGCCGCGTTGTTGTTGCTGGAGCAGGCGAGTTATCGCCGCCAATTGCTGCTGGCACAAGACGAGGTCAAGCAGCGTTACCTCGGCGCGCGAGAGCTGGAAAACGGCGGCATGGACAAGGCCAACGCGACCTTGCAGGAAATCCTCGCCAATAGCGGGTTCCTCAGCCGTCCGGCGGAATTGCTCGACGCCAAGGGTTACGGATTGCCACAGCCGACCGAGTTCACTCGACTGGAAGCGGAGAGCAGTCAGCGGCAGAAGAAGCTGCTGGCACTGTCGGGTGATCTCGACGCCGAAGTACGCAAGTTGCTGGAGCCGAAGCGGGCCGCCGAAATTGCGGCCAGCGAAGAGAACGTGAAGCAGATTGGCGCGCATCTGCGCAAACTGCACAAGGCCTCCGGCGGACTGGAGCTGCCCTGAAAAAAAGACCGCAGCCATTGGCTGTGGTCTTTTTTATTGCCTGCGGATCAATACAAAACGCCATCGAGAATTTCGTAGACGATCCCGGTGCCCACCGCGATCAGCACAATGTCGCCCCCCGCCCGACGCCATTCATAACCCGGATACACCGGCAAACGACCCAACGCGCGACCGTCCAGACGTTCACCGTAATACCCATGCGGCAACGGCCGGCCACGCTCCAGATGAATCCCCGGAGGCGGCGGCGCACCGCGTACAAAGTAGCCATGATTGTCACGAATGGTCTGACGCACCGGACCAAAGTCGCGCGGTGGCGGACCACCACGGTGATCATTCTGTGGGCCACGGTGGTCGTCACCGTGATTGTCGCCGCGGTTATCGTGCTGGCCCTGCTGTGGGCCGCCGTGGTCGTGATCGTCGCGCGGATCAGCGCTGGCCAGCAGCGGAGTCGCACTGATCAACAGCACGCCCAGTCCGGCCATCAGACGTTTCGGCATTTTCATCGGGTATTTCCTCACGGCACAAACAACAAAAAGGGCTTCAGAACGATGTTCTGAAGCCCTCGGTCTTGCTCATTTAGTCTGTGCCGCGAGGCGCTAATTCCTCTGTATCAGGAACTTTACCTTCAGCTGACGCGGGCCTTACGCACGCCTTCCGACAGTACCGAGCACAAGCCCAATACGCCGTCGACGGCTTGAGCAGGCGTGGTCGCATTGGCGATATGATCGATCAACGCCGAGCCCACCACTACACCATCAGCCAGACGCGCGATGGACGCTGCTTGCTCCGGCGTACGGATGCCGAAACCGATGCTGATTGGCAGATCGGTATGACGGCGCAGACGAGTCACCGCCTCTTCGACATGCTCCAGCGTTGCGGCGCCAGCACCGGTCACACCGGCGACCGACACGTAGTAAACGAAACCGGAACTGCCATTGAGTACTTTCGGCAAACGCGCATCGTCGGTGGTCGGCGTGGTCAGGCGGATAAAGTCCAGACCGGCAGCCTGCGCCGGGTCGCACAGCTCGGCGTTGTGCTCAGGCGGCATGTCGACCACGATCAGGCCATCGACGCCGGCCTCTTTCGCGTCAGCGATGAAGCGTTCAACGCCATACATGTGGATCGGATTGAAGTAGCCCATCAGTACCAGCGGCGTATCGCTGTTGCCTTCGCGGAACTCGCGAACCATTTGCAGGGTTTTCACCAGGTTCTGCTTGGCGCCCAAGGCACGGATGTTCGCCAGTTGAATCGCCGGGCCGTCGGCCATCGGGTCGGTAAACGGCATGCCCAGCTCGATCACATCGGCGCCAGCACCCGGCAAGCCTTTGAGGATCGCCAGCGAAGTGTCGTAGTCCGGATCACCGGCAGTGACGAAGGTCACCAGCGCGGCGCGGTTCTGTTCTTTGAGGTCGGCAAAACGGCTTTGCAGGCGGCTCATCAGTGTTTCTCCTGCTTGGATGGCTCTTGTTGAGAGTTTTCCATATGGTGCATGACGGTCTGCATGTCTTTGTCGCCACGGCCCGACAGGTTGACCACCATCAGGTGATCCTTCGGCAGCTTCGGTGCGCGTTTGAACACTTCAGCCAAGGCGTGGGCGCTTTCCAGGGCAGGAATGATCCCTTCGAGGCGGCAGCATTTGTGGAACGCGTCGAGGGCTTCGTCGTCGGTTACCGAGGTGTACTGAACGCGGCCGATGTCATGCAACCACGCGTGCTCAGGACCAATGCCGGGGTAATCGAGGCCAGCGGAGATTGAGTGAGCGTCGATGATCTGGCCATCGTCGTCCTGCAGCAGGAAGGTGCGGTTACCGTGCAACACACCCGGAACGCCACCATTCAGGCTCGCCGCGTGCTTGCCGGTTTCGATGCCGTAACCGGCGGCTTCAACGCCGATGATCTCAACGCTCTTGTCATCGAGGAACGGGTGAAACAGGCCCATCGCGTTGGAACCGCCACCGATGCACGCCACCAGACTGTCCGGCAGACGGCCTTCCTGAGCCTGCAACTGATCACGGGTTTCCTTGCCGATCACGGCCTGGAAGTCGCGAACCATCGCCGGGTAAGGATGCGGGCCGGCCACGGTGCCGATCAGGTAGAAGGTGTTGTCGACGTTGGTTACCCAGTCACGCAGGGCTTCGTTCATCGCGTCTTTCAGGGTGCCGGTGCCGGCGACCACTGGAATCACTTCAGCGCCCAGCAGCTTCATGCGAAAGACGTTGGCCTGCTGACGTTCGATGTCAGTGGTGCCCATGTAGATCACGCAATCCAGACCGAAACGCGCAGCGACGGTGGCGGTGGCCACGCCGTGCATGCCAGCGCCGGTCTCGGCGATGATGCGTTTCTTGCCCATCCGCCGCGCCAGCAGGATCTGGCCGATGCAGTTGTTAATCTTGTGCGCGCCGGTGTGGTTCAGCTCTTCGCGCTTGAGGTAGATCTTGGCGCCGCCGCAGAACTCGGTCAGACGTTCAGCGAAATACAGCGGACTCGGACGGCCGACGTAATCACGCTGGAAGTAGGCCAATTCTTCTTTGAATGCCGGATCTTCCTTGGCCGCTTCGTATTCGCGGGCCAGATCGAGGATCAACGGCATCAGGGTTTCCGCCACGTAGCGGCCACCGAACGAGCCGAACAGGCCGTTATCGTCCGGGCCGTTACGCAGATCAGAGGTGTTCGAAGTCTGGGTCATGAGTCGCTCCAGGTGAATTCGGGTCAAAAGACAATGACGACCACTCTACCCCTGACGTTCCAGGCTGAAAACCGATAAGATCGCCACAACCTGTCAGGAAAACTCACAGATACCATGAGCCACGACCTTCCTCCGCTGAACGCATTGCGTGCGTTCGAAGCGACCGCCCGATTGAACAGCGTCAGCCAGGCTGCCGAGCAGTTGCACGTCACGCATGGCGCGGTCAGTCGTCAGCTCAAAGTGCTGGAAGAGCACTTGGGCGTCAGTCTGTTCGTCAAGGATGGGCGCGGCTTGAAACTCACAGATGCCGGCATGCGTTTGCGCGATGCCAGTGGCGAGGCGTTTGACCGGTTGCGCAGTGTTTGCGCGGAATTGACGCAAAGCACGGCGGATGCGCCTTTCGTACTGGGTTGCTCGGGAAGTCTGCTGGCGCGCTGGTTTATCCCGCGCTTGGGGCGGTTGAATGCCGATCTGCCGGATCTGCGTCTGCATCTGTCGGCGGGTGAAGGCGATCTCGATCCACGACGTCCGGGACTGGATGCTTTGCTGCTGTTCGCCGAGCCACCATGGCCTGCGGACATGCAGGTCTATGAACTGGCCGCAGAACGCATCGGTCCGGTCATGAGTCCGTTGTTCAGTGGCTATCAACGCCTGCAAACAGCGCCAGCTTCAGCGCTGCTCAGTGAACCATTGCTGCACACCACTTCGCGTCCGCAAGCCTGGCCGAGTTGGGCGCAGCAGAGCGCACTCGACGCGAGAACGTTGAAGCTGGGGCAAGGTTTCGAGCATTTGTATTATTTGCTGGAAGCAGCAGTCGCCGGTCTCGGCGTGGCCATCGCGCCGGAGCCGCTGGTAACAGAAGATTTGAAGGCCGGTCGCCTGGTTGCGCCATGGGGCTTCTGTGAAACCCCGGCGCAACTGGCGTTGTGGCTACCCAAGCGCGCCGCAGACGGGCGCGCCCGGCAACTGGCGCAATGGCTCAAGAACGAGCTGCGCCAGAGCGATCACTCGCCGCGCTTGAATAGCAAGTAAGCGGCCAGCAGACCGATCGCACCGACTGCAACACCGGCGGTCGTCCACGGATGTTCCTGCGCGTAATCACGGGTGGCGATCCCGGTTTCACGGGTTTTAACCTTGACTTCTTCATAGGCATCGCTGAGCAGGTGACGCGAATGTTTCAGCGCACTTTCGGCATTGCTTTTCAGCGCCTTGAGGGTCTTGCGCGACTCGTCCGAAGCGTCGTCCTTCAAGCTTTCCAACGATTTGAGCAGACTCTCGATCTCGGCTTCCATGCTTTGCAACGAGGCTTTACGTAAAGAGGTGTTGGCCATGGTGGCTCTCCTGCATTGGTGATGAGTGGCGTGTGTTGGTTGGGACTTCAGCGGTTTGAGAAAGTGCAGAAAATCTGAACTTCGCCTGCGCAAAGCCGCCGAAATCAACAGTGCAGATTCACTGCTAGTCTCAATTCCACACGCCAAGGAGATCGTTATGAGTGACCATCACACGTACAAGAAAGTCGAGCTGGTCGGTTCGTCGACCAGCAGCATTGAAGACGCCATCAACAACGCGATTGCTGAAGCAAACAAGACCATTCGCAACCTGGAATGGTTTGAAGTGACCGAAACCCGTGGTCACATCAAGGACGGCAAGGCCGCGCACTTTCAGGTGACATTGAAAGTCGGCTTCAAGATTGCCAGCAGCTGAGTTTGGTCTAGTCTTCTGAACTTGCGCGCTGGCCGAGTGCCATAGGAATGGCAAAGCGCTACAGGGTGAGTTCATCGGGTGGATGACCTGATGCCCGCCTCTTTCAATCCGACCAGGGAGTGCGACCGATGAAGAAGTTCATGTTGGCAGTAGGTTTGTTGAGCCTTGCGGGTGGTACGTTTGCTGCCGGTAAGCCATGTGAAGAGCTGAAAAGCGAGATTGCGGCGAAGCTGGATGCCAAGGGCGTTTCCGGGTATTCCCTGGAGATTGTTGATAAGGGCGCAGCGTCTGACGGCAAAGTCGTTGGCTCCTGCGAGGGCGGCGCCAAGGAAATCGTCTACAAGCGCGGTTGATCGTGACTGAAATGCAAAAGCCGACGTGAAGGCGTCGGCTTTTTTGTGTCCGGGATTTGAGATTTTTGGTGGATTTGAAATCGAACCCCCTCACCCCAGCCCTCTCCCCCCAGGGGGGCGAGGGGGAAAGGGAGCAGATCGGGGGTTGTTCAGAGCCTGATTACGACTGGATTTTTCAGGTCGGCGTATCTCGAACAGTCAATCCGGTCAGTCCCCTCTCCCTCCGGGAGAGGGTTAGGGTGAGGGGCTTTTCAGCCCTTCATCACCTGCGCCAACAACTCGTACGAATGCACTCGATCAGCGTGTTCGTAGAGATCACTGGTGAAAATCAGCTCGTCGGCCTGGGTCTGCTCAACCAGCACTTCCAGCTTGGCGCGGATCTTCTGCGGGCTCCCCACCATCGCCAGCCCCAGGAAATCCCCCACCGCCTCACGCTCATGCGGTAGCCACAGCCCGTCCATGGTTTTCACCGGCGGACGCTGCACCAGGCTCTGCCCGCGCATCAACGCGAGAATGCGCTGGTACACCGAAGTCGCCAGGTAATCGGCTTGTTCATCGGTATCGGCCGCCACCAGCGGCACGCCGAGCATCACGTACGGTTTGTCGAGCACCGCCGAAGGCTTGAAGTGATTGCGATAAACGCGGATCGCCTCATGCATGAAGCGCGGAGCGAAATGCGAGGCGAAGGCGTAAGGCAAGCCGCGCTCACCAGCCAATTGCGCGCTGAACAGGCTGGAACCCAGCAGCCAGATCGGCACATTGGTGCCGGTGCCCGGCATCGCGATCACCCGCTGTTCCGGCGTGCGCGGACCGAGGTAGCGCACCAGTTCGGCGACGTCCTCGGGGAAATCATCAGCGCTACCGGAGCGCTCACGGCGCAAGGCGCGGGCGGTCATTTGATCGGAACCGGGAGCACGGCCCAAGCCGAGGTCGATCCGGCCCGGGTACAGACTTTCCAGTGTGCCGAACTGCTCGGCAATCACCAGCGGCGCATGGTTGGGTAGCATCACGCCGCCGGAGCCGACACGGATGGTCGAGGTCCCGCCGGCCAAATAGCCGAGCAGAACAGACGTCGCAGAACTGGCGATGCCGTCCATGTTGTGGTGTTCGGCCACCCAGAACCGCGTGTAGCCGAATTTCTCGACATGCTGCGCCAGGTCCAGCGAGTTGCGCAGCGACTGCGCCGGGCTGCCGTTCTCGCGCACCGGTACCAGATCGAGGGTGGAAAATTTTACGTCGGACAGTTGCTTCATAAACCTGCGTCTCCGAGTGAGGAGGCAGGCTTTTCTTGCGAACGAAAACCTGCCAAATCCATAAGCGTGTTTTGTGCAATGAGGGCATATACCCGAGTTTCAATAGCAGCGATGAAATTTCCTACTAAAAAAGTCAACGATTCAGCCGGGCTGAACTTTGCTGCGGCGTCTATCCTCAGAAGCCTTGCAAGTAAAACCACGACGGCGCGGCGTTTCCGCGCCAGATCTTGAGGAGGCAGACATGGCTATCGTGAAGAAAGCATCCGCACATTGGGCAGGCGATCTGAAAACCGGCATCGGCTCGATCTCCACAGAAACCGGGGTCCTCAGAGAAGCGCCCTACGGCTTCAAGGCCCGCTTCGAGGGCGGCAAAGGTACCAACCCGGAGGAACTGATCGGCGCCGCGCATGCCGGTTGTTTTTCCATGGCGTTTTCGATGATTCTGGGCGATGCGGGCCTGAAGGCCGACAGCATTGATACTCAGGCGGAGGTGACTCTGGATCAGGTCGATGGCGGGTTCGCGATTACCGCGGTGAAGCTGATCCTCAAGGCGAAAATCCCTGGGGCGACGCAGGAGCAGTTTGAAGAGCTGAGCAACAAGGCCAAGGAAGGGTGCCCGGTGTCGAAAGTGCTGAATGCGAAGATTACCCTTGAGGCTTCGCTGGTCAGTTGATTCGGCGCTGGCCGGTCTGACGCCTTCGCGAGCAGGCTCGCTCCCACAGGGATTCGTGTGGCACACAGTTGCAAATGTGGGAGCGAGCCTGCTCGTGAAGGCGATTTCAAAATCAACACAAGGTTTGAAACCTTCAGCACAACTTGTGAGCGAAGTCAGAACCCTCGCTGTAAAAATATGGTCGAATAAGTGACAGCAGCTTCAGCGCACCCCCGTGCGCGCTGCCTCAGGGAGCTTCACTCATGAAACGTATTGGCTTGGCGATCCTCTGCAGTGCACTGGCCACTTCTGTCATTGCGGCGCCCAAAGACTGCGAAGAACTCAAGAAAGAGATCGAAATCAAGATTCAGGCCAAAGCCGTGCCCTCCTACACGCTGGAAATCGTCAGCAAGAAAGAGGCTGCAAAACACGATATCGCCATGGTTGTCGGCACTTGCGATTATGGCCGCAAGAAAATCATCTATCAGAAGAACGACAGCTGAGTCGCCTCAGATAATGCAGTTGTAGTCGTAGTCCTCGGCGACAATCTCGCGCTTGGCGTTGTACAGCCGGGCACTCGGGGTGAATCCCAGCGAACGCCCCTCCAGCACATAACGCTGGCCGGCCTCGAAATGGTCATAGCGGATGTACAGATAGCACAGCCGCTCAACCGGGCCGTTCATCAAACTGCCGCCACCACCAAACACTTCGAAATCGAACCGCACGCGTAATTCGTGGCTGCCGGGGGTGACCTGAAAGTAGCGCCCGTCATTCAGTCGCTGTTTGTCGAGACGCTCGGCCATCAGCACTTTACCGCCGGGTGTCGGCGTCGAAAAATCGACCCAGGCCATCTGCGGATCGGCCGGGGGCAGCGGTGTCTGACAACCCGCCACAAAACTGGCAACGAGCAACAACAGCAACTGGCGCATGATGAATATCCAAGGATCTGAATACTCAGCATAGCGCCGATCAGCTGCTCTGACAGCCTGCCGGCGTGCCCTGGCCTACCACTTTGCGCTGCTCGTCATAGAGCTTCGCCCATGGCCGAAAACCAATGCTGCCAGCCTGTAACTGATAACGCTGGCCGGCATTGAAGTCCTTGAATTTCACATTCAATTGGCAATCGCGCCACAGCGGCTCAGCGTCGGGACCGATATTGGTCGCCGCCACCGGAAACTGATAACGCACCTTCAATTCATGGCTGCCTGGCTGCACTTCAAAATAGCGTTTGTCGTCGGTCACGCTGCTATCGACCTTCAACGCTTGCAACGTCGTGTCCTGCTGCCGGGCATCGAGATCGACCCAGGCTTGCGAGGGATCAGGATCGGGCATTCCGAATCCGGCACAACCGGCCAGCGTCAGCAGGCCTCCTGACAGCATCAACATGCGCATAGCGGTGCTCCTTAAGGCGGGATAGTCTTGCGGGCAGACTCTCCGGGGGATTTCTTATTTTGATCAGGCCGTTTCCAAGCCTTGGGTTACTTGATCGCGTTTTTCGGGTTTTGTTTCCGGGTGTGTTGTTTTTGTTGCTCAACGGTTGCGCCAGCGTCAGCTATTACGCTCAGTTGGCCAGCGGCCAGTTGCAATTGCTGCGGGCCCGAGAGCCTGTGGAAAAGGTGATTGCCGATCCGACCCGCGATGCCACTTTGCGAGCGCATCTGGCCCAGTCACAAAAAGCCCGCGCCTTTGCCAGCGAACATCTGCACCTGCCCGATAACCAGAGCTATCGCCTTTACGCCGATATCCATCGCCCGTACGTGGTGTGGAATGTGTTCGCCACTCAGGAGTTCTCCCTGACGCCACAGAATCATTGCTTCCCGATTGCCGGCTGCGTGGCCTATCGCGGTTATTACAGTCAGAGTGCCGCGCGAGGCGAAGCGGCGATCCAGCGCCTGCAGGGCATGGACGTGTCGATTGGCGGTGTTGAGGCTTACTCGACGCTCGGCTGGTTCAACGACCCGATCCTCAATTCGATGATGGGTTGGGGCGATGAGCGTCTGGCCACGCTGATCTTTCACGAGCTGGCGCACCAGCGTTTCTATGTGAAGGACGACACCGAATTCAACGAATCCTTTGCCACGTTTGTCGAGCAGGAAGGCACGCGGCAGTGGCGGGCGTTTCGTGGGTTGCCGGCGGACACCGATTCACGGCTGAAGCAGCGCGATCAGTTTATTCAATTGGTCCTCGATACCCGCTCACGGCTGGAAAAGCTCTACGCGCAGTCAATACCGGTTGAGCAAATGCGCGAACACAAAGCAGCCGAGTTCGAACAGTTTCGCCGCGAATACCGAATGATGAGGGACAGCCAGTGGGCCGGGGACAAGCGTTATGACGCTTGGGTGAATACGCCGTTGAACAATGCGCGGTTGTTGCCGTTTGGGCTGTATGACCAATGGGTACCGGCGTTTGCGGCGTTGTTCAAGCAGGTTGGAGGGGATTGGCTGAGGTTTTATGCGCAGGTTGAGCGGTTGGGTGGGTTGCCGGTGGCTGAGCGTAAGGCGGCTTTGAAAATTTTGGCAGATCCAAACAGTTGAGTTGTTTGGGAGTAAGTCATCGCGAGCAGGCTCACTCCTACAAGGGAATGCGTTCCAAATGTAGGAGTGAGCCTGCTCGCGATTGCAATCTAATCAGCGCTGCAAAAAGGCCTGATGCAACTGATCCAGTGTCTCGAAGTGATAAGCCGGCGCCTCAGCATTCAACTCTTCAAAACTGCCAAACCCATAACCCACTGCCGCCGCATCCAGCCCATTGCTCCGGGCACCGATCAGGTCATGCTTGCGATCGCCAATCATCAGCGTATTCGCCGGGTCCAGCCCTTCTTCAGCCAACAGATGCGCAATCAGCTCAACCTTGTTGGTCCGCGTGCCATCCAGTTCGCTGCCGTAGATCACCTTGAAGTGCCGGGCGAAATCAAAATGCCGGGCAATCTCGCGGGCGAACTCCCATGGCTTCGAGGTGGCGATATACAGCTGCCGCCCCTGCCCGATCAGGGTTTCCAATAACGGCGTGACACCTTCAAACACACGGTTCTCATACAGGCCCGTTACCTTGAAGCGCTCACGATAGAAATTCACCGCCTGCCACGCCTTGGCTTCATCAAAATCGTAGAACTGCATAAACGCCTGCAACAACGGCGGGCCGATGAAGTGTTCCAGCTTGGTCAGGTCCGGCTCGTCGATACCGAGCTTGGCGAGGGCGAACTGGATGGAACGGGTGATGCCCTCACGCGGGTCGGTCAGGGTGCCATCGAGGTCGAACAGTACGGTTTGGTAATGCATGGGAATTCCTGAGCGGTCGCGATTTCGATTCAGAGTGTGTCGTAGCCTTCGGCCAGATGCAGATCCTTGAGCTTCACGTAGTTGGCGGCGCTGTAGGTGAAGAAGGCTTTTTCCTTGTCGGTGAGTTCTCGCACCTGTTTCACCGGGCTACCCACATAAAGGAAGCCACTTTGCAGACGCTTGCCCGGCGGCACCAGGCTGCCGGCGCCAATGATCACGTCGTCCTCGACCACCGCGCCGTCCATGACGATGCTGCCCATGCCGATCAGCACGCGGCTGCCGACAGTGCAGCCATGCAGCATGACTTTATGGGCGATGGTCACATCATCGCCGATCAGCAGCGGGAAGCCGTCCGGATTGAACGGGCCGGCGTGGGTGATGTGCAGCACGCAGCCGTCCTGCACGCTCGTGCGCGCACCGATGCGGATGCGGTGCATGTCGCCACGGATCACGGTCAGCGGCCAGACCGAGCTGTCTTCACCGATTTCGACGTCGCCGATCACCACCGCCGAGCTGTCGACAAACGCGCCTTTGCAAAGGCTTGGGGTGTGATTCTGGTACTTGCGAACGGACACGATAATTTCTCTCTCTGTCGCCGATAGCTGCGGATGATGCCGATTGTAATTAAGATGGGGCAATGTTTCCCCAGCCAAGGTGCCAACCGTGAGCGTGAACAACCCTCTGCTGCAGTCCTATGACCTGCCACCGTTCTCCACGATCCGTGCCGAACACGTCCTGCCCGCCATCGAAACGATCCTGGCGGACAACCGCGCCGCCATTGCCGAAATCCTCAAGAGCCAAGGCCAGAACCCGACCTGGGCCGGCCTGGTATTGGCGATGGACGAACTCAATGACCGCCTCGGCGCTGCCTGGAGCCCGGTCAGCCACCTCAACGCCGTGTGCAACAGCGCCGAACTGCGCGAAGCCTACGAGTCGTGCCTGCCAGCCCTGAGCGCCTACTCCACCGAGATGGGCCAGAACCGCGAACTGTTCCAGGCTTATGAAGCACTGGCCAACAGCCCTGAAGCCGCCGGTTTCGACGTGGCGCAAAAGACTATTCTGGAACACGCCCTGCGTGACTTCCGTCTGTCGGGTATCGACCTGCCGGAAGCCGAACAGAAACGCTACGCCGAAGTGCAAAGCAAACTGTCCGAGCTGGGCAGCCGCTTCTCCAACCAACTGCTCGACGCCACTCAGGCGTGGACCAAACATGTCAGCGACGAAGCCGCGCTTGCCGGCCTGACCGATTCGGCCAAGGCGCAAATGGCTGCTGCGGCACAAGCCAAAGGCCTCGACGGCTGGCTGATCACTTTGGAATTCCCGAGCTACTACGCAGTAATGACCTACGCGCAAGACCGTGCGCTGCGTGAAGAAGTCTACGCCGCCTACTGCACCCGCGCCTCGGATCAAGGCCCGAATGCTGGCCAGAATGACAATGGCCCGGTGATGGAAGAGATCCTCGACCTGCGTCAGGAACTGGCCAAACTCTTGGGTTTCGCCAGCTTCTCCGAGCTAAGCCTGGCCACCAAAATGGCTGAATCCAGCGATCAGGTGCTGAGCTTCCTGCGCGATCTGGCCAAGCGCAGCAAGCCGTTTGCCGCACAGGATCTGCAACAGCTGCGCGCCTATGCCGCCGAACAGGGCTGCGCCGATCTGCAGAGCTGGGACAGCGGTTTCCACGGCGAAAAGCTGCGTGAACAACGCTACAGCGTCGCCCAGGAAACCCTGCGCGCCTACTTCCCGATCGACAAAGTACTGGGCGGTCTGTTTGCCATCGTCCAGCGTCTGTACGGCATCGAAATCGCCGAACAGAAAGGCTTCGACACCTGGCACCCGGACGTTCGCCTGTTCGAAATCAAGGAAAACGGTCAGCACGTCGGCCGCTTCTTCTTCGACCTCTATGCTCGCGCCAACAAGCGTGGCGGTGCGTGGATGGACGGCGCCCGCGACCGTCGTCGCACCGTCGACGGCGTGCTGCAAAGCCCGGTGGCCAATCTGGTGTGCAACTTCACCCCGGCCGACAGCGGCAAACCTGCGCTGTTGACCCACGATGAAGTGACCACGCTGTTCCACGAATTCGGCCATGGCCTGCATCACCTGCTGACCCGCGTTGATCACGCCGGTGTTTCCGGGATCAACGGCGTGGCGTGGGACGCGGTCGAGCTGCCGAGCCAATTCATGGAAAACTGGTGCTGGGAGCCGGAAGGTCTCGCGCTGATTTCCGGTCATTACGAAAGCGGCGAGCCGCTGCCGCAGGATCTGCTGGAAAAAATGCTCGCGGCGAAAAACTTCCAGTCCGGCCTGATGATGGTCCGTCAGCTGGAGTTCTCGCTGTTCGACTTCGAACTGCACGCCACCCACGGTGACGGCCGCAGCGTTGCGCAGGTGCTGGAAGGCGTGCGTGACGAAGTTTCTGTCATGCGTCCACCGGCCTATAACCGCTTCCCGAACAGCTTCGCGCACATCTTTGCCGGCGGTTACGCCGCGGGTTACTACAGCTACAAGTGGGCGGAAGTGCTGTCGGCGGATGCCTTCTCGAAGTTTGAAGAAGACGGCGTGCTCAACGCAGAAACCGGCCGTGCCTTCCGCGAAGCGATTCTGGCGCGCGGCGGTTCGCAGGCACCGATGGTGCTGTTCGTCGACTTCCGTGGCCGTGAGCCGTCGATTGACGCACTGTTGCGCCACAGCGGCCTGAGTGAGGACGCGGCAGCATGAGTGAGGGGCCTGTGATTACCAAGAAACGCTTTATCGCCGGGGCGGTCTGCCCGGCGTGCAGCGAGCCGGACAAGTTGATGATGTGGAACGAAGACAGCGTGCCGCACCGTGAATGTGTAGCTTGCGGTTACTCCGACACGCTCAACGAGCAAGGTCTGTCGGTACCGAAAGAGCTGGGCACGCGGGTCAACACCAGCGCGCTGAACAAGCCTGCGCCGGACAAGACCGTGCAGGCGGTGCAGTTCTTTCCGAATCCGAAGCTGAAGAAGAAATCCGAAGACTGAGCGGCGGCTTGAAAACCTTCCACGATGCAATGTCGTGGAAGGTCGCGGATTACTTCAGATTGACGGACTGAAACCAGCTCTTCATCGAGCAAGTGGCGAACGCGCTGGTGCTGCAATCGCCATTGGCCAGCGCCGTGCGCAGCTTGTCGACATCGGCCTGCATCACATAGCGCACGCTGTCGCGGAAGTGCCCGCTCTCGCCGAATCCGCCCTGGGTCATCTCGCTCAAGGCATCCTCTTTGCTCCAGCCCTGAACCACCACGCGGTACATCGCCGCCATCAGACCCGTGCGGTCGGAGCCGTGCTTGCAGTGCATCAATACCGGACCGTTGGCTTCGGCAGACTGAATAGCCCGCAAGGTCTTGAGCACATCGGCGTCGTCAACGTGGTTGGTGCGATATGGCAGTTGCACCTGGTTAATGCCGGGCTCGGACAACCAGTTGCTGTCAGCTTCTGGCAGGAAGTTGATCACCGTGGCGACTTTGAGATTTTTCAGCAACGGCACGGCGCCGCCATCCGGTAACGCGCTTCGATAGAGCGTCGGCGACATCTGGAACAGGTTGTATTGCACTTCGACCGGTTGCGCCCAATCAGCGGGACGGGCCGTCGCGGTTGCCGCAGCCTGGGCCGGCAGCCAGTGCAGCAGTGCTACAAGTGATAAACACAAAACAGGGAAAAAATGCACTCGGGACATGCTGGGGTAACCGTGTCGGGGTTCATCGGTGATAGGAACCGCAGCTTCGGCGTTGCGCGGTCAAAGCCCTGTGAGGCGGTTGTCAAAGAATCGTGAATCGGCATGGTTTCATTCACCGTCACGCAGAAAACCGCTGTTTTTTTCCGATGAATCGGTTCATCGAGAAGCTTAGCCTGCTACCATTTGTCACATGATGTTGCAGGCGCGTCCCCTTTTCCTGGGTCAGACCGCTGTCGTCGCGACGAAAAATCCTCAAGCCGTTCGCAGAAGCGGCTGTCCCCTAATGCCTGATGAGGTGCACCCCCATGTCTGATGAAGATCGAGACAACCCGCGGCGTGAGTTTTTGCGCAAATCCCTGACCCTGATTCCAGTGGTCACCCTGGCCGGCACCGGTCTGGGTAGCAGCGTCCTGCAAGCAGCGCCTGAAGCGGCACCGGCTGCGCCCACGCCACAACCGGTTCGGGCTGACGCCAGCGTTTACCAACCGAGTTATTTCACCGCCGAAGAGTGGGCGTTTATCAATGCCGCCGTCGCGCAGTTGATCCCCAACGATGCCCAAGGCCCGGGCGCGCTCGAAGCCGGCGTGCCGGAATACATCGACCGTCAGATGAACACGCCGTATGCCGCCGGTGCCCTGTGGTACATGCAAGGCCCGTTCAATGCCGACGCCGCTCCGGAAATGGGCTGGCAGAGCAAACTGGTGCCCAAAGAGATCTATCGCCTCGGCATCGCTGCCGCGGATCAGTGGGCAAAATCCCTCAACGGTAAAGTATTTGCTGAGCAAGACAGCGCTACCCGAGACGATTTGCTCAAGCAACTCGAAGCCGGCAAACCTCAGTTTGACGCCGTTCCAGCGAAGATTTTCTTCAATCTGCTGCTGCAAAACACCAAGGAAGGGTTCTTCTGCGACCCGATCCACGGTGGCAACAAAGGCATGGTCGGCTGGACCATGATCGGCTTCCCCGGCGCCCGCGCCGATTTCATGGATTGGGTGGAACGCAACGAGCAATACCCCTTCCCGGCAGTTTCGATTCGCGGCGAGAGGGCGTAAGCATGGCAACGGTAATGAAGAAGGTTGACGCAGTGATCGTCGGTTTCGGCTGGACTGGCGCGATCATGGCCAAGGAGCTGACCGAAGCGGGCCTCAACGTGCTGGCGCTGGAGCGCGGGCCGATGCAGGACACTTACCCCGACGGCAACTATCCACAGGTGATCGACGAACTCACCTACAGCGTGCGCAAAAAACTCTTTCAGGACATCTCGAAAGAAACCGTCACCATCCGTCATAGCGTCAACGATATTGCTCTGCCAAACCGCCAGTTGGGCGCGTTCCTGCCGGGTAATGGTGTGGGCGGCGCCGGCCTGCATTGGTCGGGCGTGCACTTCCGAGTCGACCCGATCGAGTTGCGCATGCGCAGCCACTACGAAGAGCGCTACGGCAAAAGCTTTATCCCCAAGGACATGACTATCCAGGACTTCGGCGTCAGCTATGAAGAGCTGGAGCCGTTCTTCGATTTCGCCGAAAAAGTCTTCGGCACCTCCGGCCAGGCCTGGACCGTGAAAGGCCAACTGGTCGGTCAGGGCAAGGGCGGCAACCCCTACGCGCCGGATCGTTCCAACCCGTTCCCGCTGGAAGCGCAGAAGAATACGGTCTCCGCACAGCTGTTCGGCAAAGCGGCGACAGAAGTCGGCTACAAACCCTACAACCTGCCGTCCGCGAATACGTCAGGGCCGTACACCAACCCCTACGGCGCGCAGATGGGCCCGTGCAACTTCTGCGGTTTCTGCAGCGGTTATGTCTGCTACATGTACTCCAAGGCATCGCCGAACGTGAACATTCTGCCGGCGCTGAAGCCGCTGCCGAATTTCGAACTGCGCGCCAACGCCCACGTGCTGCGCATCAACCTCGACAGCACCAAAAGCAAAGCCACCGGCGTGACCTACATCGACGGCCAGGGTCGCGAGATCGAGCAGCCGGCGGATCTGGTGATCCTCGGCGCCTTCCAGTTGCACAACGTGCGTCTGATGCTGCTCTCGGGGATTGGCAAGCCGTACGACCCGATCACTGGCGAAGGCGTGGTCGGGCGTAACTTTGCCTACCAGAACATGGCGACCATCAAGGCGTTCTTCGACAAGGACACCCACACCAACAACTTCATCGGCGCCGGCGGTAACGGTGTGGCGCTGGACGATTTCAACGCCGACAACTTCGACCACGGCCCGCACGGCTTCGTCGGCGGCTCGCCGATGTGGGTCAACCAGGCTGGCAGCCGGCCGATTGCCGGCACTTCGAACCCGCCGGGCACCCCGGCCTGGGGCAGTGACTGGAAGCGCGCGACCGCCGATTACTACACCCACCAGGTGTCGATGGACGCCCACGGCGCGCATCAGTCCTACCGTGGCAACTACCTCGATCTCGATCCGGTGTACCGCGATGCCTACGGTTTGCCGCTGCTGCGGATGACCTTCGACTGGCAGGAAAACGACATCAAGATGAACCGCTTCATGGTCGAGAAAATGGGCAAGGTCGCTGAAGCGATGGGGCCGAAAGCGATTGCGGTAATCGGCAAGAAAGTCGGCGACCACTTCAATACGGCGTCGTACCAGACCACTCACCTTAACGGTGGCGCGATCATGGGCACCGATCCAAAGAAGAGCGCGCTGAACCGCTACCTGCAGAGCTGGGACGTGCACAACGTTTTCGTTCCGGGTGCCTCGGCATTCCCGCAAGGCCTCGGTTACAACCCGACCGGGCTGGTTGCCGCACTGACCTACTGGTCGGCGAAGGCGATCCGCGAGCAGTACCTGAAAAACCCCGGCCCGCTGGTTCAGGCTTAAGGAGCGATGACCATGAAAAATCTTGTTATCGCGACCCTGGCGCTGCTCGGCAGTGCCTCAATTCATGCGGCTGAAGTTGATCAAAGTCTGATCAAACAGGGCGAATATCTGGCACGCGCCGGTGACTGTGTGGCCTGCCACACCGCCAAGGGCGGCAAACCGTTCGCCGGTGGCCTGCCGATGGAAACCCCGATCGGCACGATCTACTCGACCAACATCACCCCGGACAAAACCGGCGTCGGTGAATACAGCTTCGAGGACTTCGACCAGGCCGTACGCCATGGCGTCGCCAAAAACGGTAGTACGTTGTACCCGGCGATGCCGTATCCGTCCTACGCCCGCGTCAGCGAAACCGACATGCAAGCGCTGTACGCGTACTTCATGCACGGCGTCGAACCGGTGGCGCAAGAGAACAAGGCCAGCGATATTCCGTGGCCACTCAGCATGCGCTGGCCGCTGATGGGCTGGCGCTGGATGTTTGCGCCAAAGGTCGAGGACTACAAAGCAACCGGTGACGACGCGGTCATCAACCGTGGCGCGTATCTGGTCGAAGGCCTCGGCCATTGCGGTGCCTGCCATACGCCGCGCGCCTTGACCATGCAGGAAAAATCCCTGAGCGCGGCCGATGGCAAAAACTTCCTCGCCGGCAGTGCGCCGCTGGAAGGCTGGATCGCCAAAAGTCTGCGCGGTGATCACAAGGATGGCCTCGGTAGCTGGAGCGAAGAGCAACTGGTGCAGTTCCTCAAGACCGGTCGCAGCGATCGCAGCGCCGTGTTCGGCGGCATGAGCGATGTGGTCACCCACAGCATGCAATACATGACCGATGCCGACCTGACAGCGATTGCCCGCTACCTCAAGTCGTTGCCGGCCAGTGATCCGAACGATCAACCGCATCAGTACGATGAAAAAGCCGCCAAAGCGCTGTGGAACGGCGATGACAGTGAACGTGGCGCTGCGGTGTACATCGACAACTGCGCAGCGTGCCACCGCACCGATGGCCACGGTTACACCCGGGTATTCCCCGCGCTGGCAGGTAATCCGGTGCTGCAATCGGAAGACCCGACTTCGTTGATCCACATCGTGCTCAAGGGCGGCACGTTGCCGGCGACACACACGGCACCGTCGACCTTCACCATGCCCGGTTTCGCCTGGCGCCTGTCGGATCAGGAAGTGGCGGATGTGGTGAGTTTCATCCGTGGCAGTTGGGGCAACAAAGGTGCGCCGGTCAGTGCCAAAGAAGTTGCGGAGTTACGCAGCGACGATATGAAAACAACGTCCACTGATGATCTTGGCCAAATAACAGATCATCATTAAAAACTGAAACCCTGCATGAACCATTCATGCAGGGTTTTTTAATTACAGATATCGCAACAAACTTCAATCTTACGGATTAACGATACTTACATAGGCTTTGGCCAGGGCAATCAACTTCGCCTTGTCATCGTTATCAATATCGCCATCACCGTCTACATCGTTCTTGTTGGTGCGAACAGTGAATGTCTTGCCACGGTCGCTGGACACCGCCACCACGTAGATCGAGTCGACCAGCGTCTCGGTGGGCAGCTCCTGCTCGGCGTTCCAGCCCAGCTCCTTACGCGCAAGTTGCATCGAAACAACAGTATTGGGCTCCGATGCATTGGGCAACATCAGTTGCATAAAGACGCCACGCTGATTGAGATAAGACATGAATTAAATCCTTTTAATCTAGTTATCGGACAAGTACCGATGGAAGTGGCCAAGACTATATTCGATAACTTGTCGCGACAATGGAACATATGTATCTCGGGTTGTATTTATCCTTCGCACCTCTATATAAACTTTTGAATTCAAAAAGATCCCATCGCTGAACGGTACTGGATCACACCGGGCACGCTCGGGTACTGTATGCATATACAGATCAGGAGCCCGCCCAATGATCAATCCTCTCCCGCCCCGCGGTCGCGGCACCGCGACCAACCCGCACAACCGCTTCGCGCCGAACCGTTCTGTGGCCGAGGATGACGGCTGGTATCAGGAAGTGCCTGAGACTCAGGGCACCGAGGTGATGATCGAAACCGCAAAAACCATCATCACTCGCAACACTTCACCGGATCTGCCTTTCGACCGCTCGATCAATCCTTATCGCGGCTGCGAACATGGCTGCATCTATTGTTACGCGCGGCCCAGCCATGCCTATTGGGACATGTCGCCCGGGCTGGATTTCGAAACCAGGCTGATCGCCAAGACCAACGCCGCCCAAGTGCTGGAAGAACAGCTCGGGAAAAAAGGTTATCAATGTGCGCCGATCAACCTGGGTTCCAACACCGACCCGTATCAGCCGATCGAGCGTGAACACAAAATCACCCGCCAGATCCTCGAAGTGCTGCTGCGCTATAAGCACCCGGTGACCATCGTCACCAAAGGTTCGCTGATCCTGCGCGACCTCGATCTGCTCACCGAACTGGCGCAGCAACGGTTAGTAGCCGTGATGATCAGTCTGACCACGCTCGATGACGAACTCAAACGCATCCTCGAACCGCGCGCCGCTGCACCCAAGGCACGATTGCGCGCGATCCGGGTGATGCGCGAAGCAGGCATTCCCGTTGGTGTGCTGTGTTCACCGATGATTCCAATGATCAATGACAGTGAAATCGAAAATCTGCTCAACGAAGCCCACGCCGCCGGTGCGCAAAGTGCTGCGTACATGATGTTGCGTCTGCCGCTGGAAGTGGCGCCGCTGTTCGAGGAGTGGCTCGCCGCGCACTATCCACAGCGGGCTGCGCATGTGCTGAGCCTGATCCGCCAGAGCCGTGGCGGCGAACTCTACGACAGCCGTTTTGGTGCACGCATGCGCGGCGAAGGGGTGTTCGCCGATCTGCTCGCGCAGCGGTTTGCCAAAGCGATCAAGCGTCTTGGCTTGAATCATCGCGAGGGCTATAACCTCGATTGCACGGCCTTCTGTCCGCCGGGTCGCCAGATGTCTTTGATTTAGCGACAATTGGCCTATGGTTGAGGGGTTGGAATCCTTCCGCCGAACTCACTCAGTCACGTTTTTTGTGACCTGGAACACACGTTCTAGAGCGTTTGATTCAGTTTGAGTTAAGTTTCGGCGGCTACCTTGTTCATCGAGTGACTGACGGGTCGGGATGACCCGGATGTTTAAACAGCCACTGGCTTCATACCGGAATACATGGGAATGACTCCCCTAATCCGCCAAAGAGGATGAATCATGAGTGACAAGGATAAACAGCCGTTGGCTGCGTCGGCGCAAACCCCTGAAGCGGAATCCGCCGATGCAGCGCTGCGACAGATCGTAGACGGCTTTTTGCATTTTCATCATGAGGTCTTCCCACAGCAGGAAGAGCTCTTCAAGAAACTTGCCACGGCCCAGGCGCCCAAGGCGATGTTCATCACCTGCGCCGACTCGCGCATCGTCCCCGAGCTGATTACTCACAGCTCGCCCGGCGATCTGTTCGTGACCCGTAACGTCGGCAACGTCGTGCCGCCTTACGGGCAGATGAACGGCGGCGTTTCCACCGCAATCGAATACGCGGTACTGGCGCTCGGCGTGCAGCACATCATCATCTGCGGCCACTCCGATTGCGGCGCCATGCGTGCGGTGCTCAATCCGGACAGCCTGGAAAAAATGCCCACGGTCAAAGCCTGGCTGCGCCACGCTGAAGTCGCGAAAACCATGGTGCATGAAAACTGTAACTGCGCCGACGAAAAAGAAAGCATGCCGATCCTCACCGAGGAAAACGTCATCGCCCAATTGCAGCACTTGCGTACCCATCCTTCGGTAGCCTCGCGCATGGCGAACGGTCATTTGTTCATCCATGGCTGGGTTTACGACATCGAAACCAGCGAAATCAAAGCTTACGATGCGGATCAGGGCCGTTTCCTGCCGCTCGACGGCAGCCATCCAATTCCGGTGGCGACGCCCAAAGCGCGCTTCTAAATCCTCCTAAACATCTGTGTGGTTTGACGCCGGTCGCTGATTCAGCGACCCGGCCTCGCCATGCCTGAAGAAAACTTCGGGAGAATCGCCATGCGTGCGGCTCAATTGAAAGCGGTGTTGCCACGGGAGCTGCTCGCTTCAGTGGTTGTGTTTCTGGTCGCCCTGCCGCTGTGCATGGGTATTGCGATCGCCTCAGGGTTGCCACCGGCCAAAGGGCTGATCACCGGGATCATCGGTGGTCTGGTGGTCGGTTGGCTGGCGGGTTCGCCGTTGCAGGTCAGCGGGCCGGCGGCAGGTCTGGCGGTGTTGGTGTTCGAACTGGTGCGCCAGCACGGAATCGAAATGCTCGGGCCGATTCTGTTGCTTGCCGGTTTTCTGCAACTGGTCGCCGGCCGCTTGAAACTGGGTTGCTGGTTTCGGGTCACGGCGCCAGCGGTGGTGTACGGGATGCTGGCGGGGATTGGCGTGTTGATCGTGCTGTCACAGGTGCATGTGATGCTTGATGCGTCACCCAAGCCTTCAGGGCTGGATAACCTCACGGCGTTCCCGGCTGCTGTGGCGCAGGCCTTGCCGTCGTTCGGCTGGCAGGCCGGGTTGCTCGGGCTGTCGACGATTGCAGTGATGTGGTTGTGGGAGAAGTTTCGCCCGCATTCGCTGCGCTTCGTGCCCGGGGCATTGCTCGGTGTCGGGCTGGCGACAGGCGCGAGTCTGCTGCTGGCGTTGCAGGTGAAACGTGTTGAAGTGCCGGCGAATCTGGCCGAAGCCATCGATTGGCTGAAACCGGCGGACCTGCTCAGTCTGGCCGATCCGACGCTGTTGATCGCCGCCTTCGCGGTAGCGTTTATTGCCAGCGCGGAAACCTTGCTGTCCGCCGCAGCGGTGGATCGCATGCACAGCGGCGTACGTTCGGACTTCGACCGTGAACTGTCGGCGCAAGGGGTCGGCAACATGCTCTGCGGTCTGCTCGGGGCGCTGCCGATGACCGGGGTGATCGTGCGCAGTTCGGCCAACGTCCAGGCCGGTGCGACCACGCGTTACTCGACGATCTTCCATGGCCTGTGGCTGCTGGCATTCGTGCTGTTGCTGTCGAGTGTGCTGCAAAGCATTCCGGTGGCGAGTCTGGCCGGTGTGCTGGTTTACACCGGGTTCAAACTGGTCGATCTCAAAGCGTTTCGAGGTCTGGGTCGTTATGGGCGCATGCCGATGTTCACCTACGCGGCGACAGCGCTGGCAATCATCTTCACTGACCTGCTGACGGGCGTGTTGATCGGTTTCGGTCTGACGATGTTGAAGCTGGCGTTCAAGGCGTCGCGTTTGAAGATCAGCCTGATCGATCTGCCGCAGGACGGTGAGATGGAGTTGCGTCTGGTCGGCGCAGCGACATTCCTCAAGGTGCCGGCGCTGACGCAAGTGCTGGGCAGTATTCCGCAGGGCACCACGGTGCATGTGCCGCTCAATAATCTGAGTTACATCGACCATTCGTGTCTGGAGTTGCTGGAGGAGTGGGGCCGGGCGAATGCGGCGAAGGGCTCGAAGCTGTTGATTGAGTCGCGGGGGTTGAAGCGCAGGCTTGAGGGACGGATTCGAACCACTACCGGGATCGGCGCGGCCGGCTAAATTTGCTGGTTGAACTCAACCCCTGTAGGAGTGAGCCTGCTCGCGATGGCGGTGGGTCAGTCAACAGAGATGTTGAATGATCTATCGCCATCGCGAGCAGGCTCACTCCTACATTGGATCGTGTGAACTCAGGCAGCAGGCTGGTCCAGTTCCAGACCCACACCCAGTCGGCGGCCCATGCACGGCCAGCGTTTCCACGCGGCGCCGGTGTCCGGGCTGCTGAGTTTTTCGCGGTAGACCTCTACCGATTCCAGGGCAAAACTTTCGTCGTTGAGCATCTCGTCAATGGCGTGATGCACCGCTTCGTCCAGTTGGTTGGCAAATTCCTCACCGATCAATTGGTGAGCAATCAAGTTGGCGACCGTCATGTCCAAGGGGATCAGTGGCTGGCCGAAATGCTTGATGTACAGGTCGTTGACCTCTTCGACAAAACGGTGCGCCAGATAGGCTTCGTCGAGCAGGCTGTCCAGGCCAACGTGCCCGGCCATGATGGCTGGCGGCTGGAGGAAATACTGCTCGGCGATTTTCAGCACCGGTTTGATCTGCGATTCGATTCCCGCTTCCCTGGCAACTTCATTGGCTGCATCCAGCAGGTCTGGCACTTCATCGATATAGGCGGCGACAAAACGCGTCAGCACACCATTGGCGTCGGCTTCCGGCAATTGGATCGCCGGGTGTAAATGAGGCAGCTTGCTTTCCAGCTGACGGGTCAGCAGGCCGGTTTCTTTTTCGTGTTGTTGGGCTTTTTGGATCTGCTCGCGCAATGCGGCGGTGTTCATGAAAACTCCAGGAAACAAGGCAATGAAATAGGGAAGACATAACTTAGCTGGCTTACGAAAAATGCTAAGACGCATTTGTCATAATTATTTCATCCTTGATGCACCTGCGTTATATCGGTTTGCCACCACTCGTCTGCATCCTTCTCCATTCGTGCCCTTGAACGCAAGTGCCAGCTGTTTCAGTTGATTTACGTGCGCACATTGCAATTTCCCGTCGCTGTCTATACTCGCCAGTGAATGGAGTTAGCTGATGACGCCCGACTGCACCCGCAGCAAGGCCCGGCGATTCAAGTTCGTAGTCTGATGCAGCCGCTCCCTTGCCGCAGGCGAAAGCCGGCGGGATAACAAGAACGATAAGGGGAACCCGCAATGATGCGACATCCACACGTCTGGATGGGCCTCCTGTTGTGGTCGATTTTCAGTCCTGCGCACGCCGCCTGGACTGTGAATATGGCGCCTGGAGCGACTGAAATCAGTCACGCAGTATTCGACCTGCACATGACCATTTTCTGGATCTGTGTGGTGATCGGGATCATCGTCTTCGGCGCCATGTTCTGGTCGATGATGGTGCACCGCCGTTCTACCGGGCAGGTCGCCGCAAAATTCCACGAAAGCACCACCGTCGAGATTCTCTGGACCGTCGTACCGTTCCTGATTCTGGTAGCGATGGCCGTGCCGGCGACCGCCACCCTGATCAAGATGTACGACACCAGTGAGCCGGATATCGATATCCAGATCACCGGTTATCAGTGGAAGTGGCACTACAAATACCTGGGCCAGGACGTCGAGTTCTTCAGCAACCTGGCCACCCCCGCCGAACAGATCCACAACAAGGAAACCAAGGGCGAGCACTATTTGCTCGAGGTCGATAAGCCGCTCGTGCTGCCGACCGGCGCCAAGGTGCGCTTCCTCGTGACCTCGGCCGACGTTATCCACTCCTGGTGGGTGCCGGCCTTCGCGGTGAAACGCGATGCGATTCCGGGGTTCGTCAACGAAGCCTGGACGCGCATCGACAAGCCCGGAATCTACCGTGGCCAGTGCGCCGAACTGTGCGGCAAGGATCACGGCTTCATGCCGATCGTGGTCGAGGTCAAGGACAAGGCCGACTACGACAAGTGGCTCGCCGAGCGTAAAGCCGAGGCCGCGCAACTGAAAGAGCTGACCAGCAAGGAATGGACCCTCGACGAACTCAAGGAACGTGGCGACAAGATCTATCACACCACCTGCGTTGCCTGTCACCAGGCCGAAGGTCAGGGCCTGCCGCCGATGTTCCCGGCGCTCAAGGGTTCGAAAATCGCCACTGGACCGAAAGAAGGCCACCTGAGCATTGTCTTCCACGGCAAGCCCGGCACTGCCATGGCGGCGTTCGGCAAACAGCTGTCGGAAGTCGATATCGCAGCGGTCGTGACCTACGAACGTAACGCCTGGGGCAACAACAAGGGCGACATGGTCACGCCAAAAGAAGTGCTGGAGCTGAAACAGGCGGAAAGCAAATGAGCCGGTCTATCGCGTACCTCGTGAACCGGCCGGGGCAGCGCGCCCCGGCCTGCCCCACCCACTCACGTAAAGGAGACCGGCCATGAGCGCTGTCATTGATGACCATGGTCATGCCGACCACGCCCACGGCCCCGCCAAAGGCCTGATGCGCTGGGTGCTGACCACCAACCACAAGGACATCGGCACCCTGTACCTGTGGTTTGCGTTCTGCATGTTCCTGCTCGGCGGTACGTTCGCGATGGTGATTCGCGCCGAACTGTTCCAGCCCGGATTGCAGATCGTCGAGCCGGCGTTCTTCAACCAGATGACCACCATGCACGGTCTGGTGATGGTCTTCGGTGCGGTGATGCCAGCGTTCGTCGGCCTCGCCAACTGGATGATCCCGTTGATGATCGGCGCGCCGGACATGGCCTTGCCCCGGATGAACAACTTCAGTTTCTGGCTGTTGCCGGCGGCGTTCCTGATCCTCGTGTCGACCCTGTTCACCCCCGGTGGCGGGCCGAACTTTGGCTGGACGTTCTATGCGCCGCTGTCGACGACGTATGCGCCGGAAAGCGTGACCTTCTTTATCTTCGCCATCCACTTGATGGGCATCAGTTCGATCTTGGGTGCGATCAACGTGATCGCGACCATTCTCAACCTGCGTGCTCCCGGCATGACCCTGATGAAAATGCCGCTGTTCGTCTGGACCTGGCTGATCACCGCGTTCCTGCTGATCGCGGTGATGCCGGTGCTGGCCGGGTGCGTGACGATGATGTTGATGGACATCCACTTCGGCACCAGTTTCTTCAGTGCTGCCGGTGGCGGTGACCCGGTGTTGTTCCAGCATGTGTTCTGGTTCTTCGGGCATCCCGAGGTGTACATCATGATCCTGCCGGCCTTCGGCGCCGTCAGCTCGATCATCCCGACCTTTTCGCGCAAACCGCTGTTTGGCTACACCTCGATGGTTTATGCGACGGCGAGCATCGCCTTCCTGTCGTTCATCGTCTGGGCGCACCACATGTTCGTGGTCGGCATTCCGCTAGTGGGCGAGTTGTTCTTCATGTACGCCACGCTGCTGATCGCGGTGCCGACCGGGGTGAAGGTGTTCAACTGGGCCAGCACCATGTGGCAAGGCTCGCTGACCTTCGAAACGCCGATGCTGTTTGCCGTGGCGTTCGTGATCCTGTTCTCCATCGGTGGTTTCTCCGGACTGATGCTGGCCATCGCCCCGGCGGACTTCCAGTACCAGGACACCTACTTTGTGGTCGCGCACTTCCACTACGTGCTGGTGCCGGGGGCGATCTTCGGGATCTTCGCCTCGACCTACTACTGGCTGCCGAAATGGACCGGGCACATGTACGACGAAACCCTCGGCAAGCTGCATTTCTGGCTGTCGTTCGTCGGCATGAACCTGACCTTTTTCCCGATGCACTTTGTGGGACTGGCGGGGATGCCGCGACGGATTCCGGACTACAACCTGCAGTTCGCCGACTTCAACATGGTCTCCTCGATTGGTGCGTTCATGTTTGGCGCGACGCAGATTTTCTTCTTGTTCATCGTGATCAAGACCATTCGCGGCGGCCCGCCAGCACCGGCCAAACCGTGGGATGGTGCGGAAGGTCTGGAGTGGAGCGTGCCGTCACCGGCGCCGTATCACACCTTCACCACGCCGCCGGAAGTGAAATGAAACGCCTGACTTTTGTAGGAGTGAGCCTGCTCGCGATGGCGGTGTGTCAGGCACACCGCGGTGGACCCATCGCGAGCAGGCTCACTCCTACAGGGTTTGGTGGGGAGGCATGAACCATGGCTGACTCGATCTCGCTGAAAAAACTGGTCACCCGCCTGCTCGGCGTGGTGGTGGCGATGTTTGTTTTCGGTTTTGCCCTGGTGCCGATCTACGACGTGATGTGCAAAGCCTTCGGCATCAATGGCAAGACCGCCGGGCAGTACGAGGGTGAGCAAGTGGTCGACACTTCTCGCCAGATCCGTGTGCAGTTTCTGTCGACCAACACCGCCGACATGCCGTGGGATTTCTACCCCAAGCATGACGAACTCACCGCCAACCCCGGCGCGGTCAACGAGATGATCTTCATCGCGCGCAACCCCACCGACAAACCGATGAGTGCGCAAGCCGTGCCGAGCATCGCGCCGAGCAATGCGGCGGCGTATTTCCACAAGACCGAATGCTTTTGCTTTACCCAGCAGGTGCTGCAGCCCGGTCAGCAGATCGAGATGCCGGTGCGCTTCATTGTTGACCGCGACATGCCCAAGGATGTGAAGCACCTGACGCTGTCCTACACGCTGTTCGATATCACCGCCCGACATCCGCCGGTGGCTGTAAACACTGGCGGTTGAGCGTGCCCGATAAGGAGAACAATAAATGGCAACTCATGAGCACTATTACGTTCCGGCCCAGAGCAAATGGCCGATCATCGCGACCTTCGGCATGGCCATTACCGTGTACGGCCTCGCCACCTGGTTCAACGATCTGAAGGCGGCGCGCCCGGAATCCCACGGCCCGTACATCTTTTTCGTCGGTGGCCTGTTGCTGGCGTACATGCTGTTCGGCTGGTTCGGTACGGTGATCAAGGAAAGCCGCGCGGGCCTTTACAGCGCACAGCTGGATCGCTCGTTTCGCTGGGGCATGAGTTGGTTCATCTTCTCCGAGGTGATGTTCTTCGTCGCCTTCTTCGGTGCGCTGTTTTACGTGCGGCACGTCTCCGGACCAGCGCTCGGCGGTGAGGGCACCAAAGGCATCGCGCACATGCTCTGGCCGAACTTCCAGTTCACCTGGCCGCTGCTGCACACGCCGGATCCGAAACTGTTCCCGCCGCCGAAAGAAGTCATCAGCCCGTGGGGCCTGCCGCTGATCAACACAATTCTGCTGGTCAGCTCCAGCGTGACCATCACCATCGCCCACCATGCCTTGAAGAGGGGCCATCGCGGCGCGCTGAAAATCTGGCTGGCGATCACCGTGCTGCTGGGCTGCGCGTTTCTCGGTTTCCAGGCTGAGGAATACATGCACGCCTACCACGAACTGGGCCTGACCCTCGGTTCCGGTATTTATGGCGCGACGTTCTTCATGCTCACCGGTTTCCACGGCGCCCACGTGACCATCGGCACGATCATTCTGTTTGTGATGCTGATGCGCATCATGAAGGGCCATTTCGACAACGAACATCAGTTCGGTTTCGAAGCGGCGAGCTGGTATTGGCACTTCGTCGACGTGGTGTGGATCGGCCTGTTTATCTTCGTTTACGTACTCTGAGCTTCAACGCTACCAAGGCGCATGCGACACCAATTGGCCGCTGTAAAAGCCCCAGGCGATCAAGCCGACGGTGGCAGCGGCCAATGCCACCCGAACACTCAAGGCGATGACCAGGCGATTGGAACTGCTGTCGTCCTTGACCAGGAAAAACAGGCCGCTGAACAGGCTGATCACCGTGGCAGTCAGCATCAGGACGATGGCTGTTTTGAGCATGGGAAGAACTCCGGGGGACAGGCGATGCAGTTGAGTATAGCGATCGCGACGACTGACTTTGTGGCGCAGCCATGAAGCACTTTCGTCCGGGCGTGATTCCGACCGTGGTGGTGGCGTTGTTGCTGCCGCTGCTGGTGTCGCTGGGCTTCTGGCAACTGAGCCGGGGCGCCGAAAAAACTGCCCTGCTCGCCAGTTACGCCGAACGCCGCGCCGCCGAACCAATGGCCAGCAGCGAGTTGCTGAGCAGCGCCGACCTGGCGTATCGCCGCGTGCACCTGCACGGCCAGTTCGATGCGGCGCACAGTCTGTTGCTGGATAACCGTCAGCGTAACGGCAAGGTCGGCGTCGAACTGCTGCAACCGTTTCAGGATCAACGCACCGGCCAATGGCTGCTGGTCAATCGCGGCTGGTTGCCGTGGCCGGATCGCCGCGTGCCGCCACAATTCACTACGCCCACTGAGGCGTTGAATGTCGATGCCTGGGTCTACGTCGCCCCCGGCGCGACCTTCCAGTTGCACGCCGACCCTGCCAGCAGCACCTGGCCGCAAACCATCACCGCCGTCGAGCCGGCCAAGCTGTGGAAAACCCTCGACCGCGACGGTTTCGCCTACGAATTACGCGCCGAACCCGGCCCGGCCAGCTACGAGGCCGATTGGCCGGTGGTTGCCATGGGCCCGGAAAAACACCTCGGTTACGCCGTGCAGTGGTTCGCCATGGCCACCGCCCTGCTCGGCCTCTACGTCTATTTGGGCTTGCACAACGCAAAGGAGAAACACCATGGGAACGGCCATGAATCCACCCAGCATGTCTGAGGCGAAACCTGCCGCCACCCGCCGTCGCGGGCGCATTCAATTGCTGCTGATTGTGCTCGGCGTGATCGGCCCGATGGTGCTCGCCACCGGCATGTACAAATTGCAGTTCTGGGTACCGGAGGGTCGCAGCTATCACGGCGAACTGATCGGCAACGGCCAGACCCGCGCCGACCTCGGCGTGCAGGCCGACGAGGAGCGCTGGCAGATCCTGGTCACCGCGCCGAAGGATTGCGCGGTGGATTGCCAGCAACTGGTTTACCTGGCGCGGCAGATCCAGATCGGCCTCGGCCGCGATGCCGGCCGCGCAAGCCACGCCCTTGCTGCTGCGCAACCGGTGAGCGCCGATTACGAGGCCAAGCTGACCCGCGAATATCCACAGCTGCAACGTTATCCGCTGGACGCTACGACGTTCAGCAAAACCACGGGCGACAAGGCCACGCCGCAACTGTGGATCATCGACCCTCACGGCAACCTCGTGCTGCGCTACGAGCCGAATGTGAAAGGCAAGGATCTGCTCAACGACCTGCGTCACCTGCTGAAACTGTCGAACATCGGATAAGGGCATCGTCATGGCCAAACCTGGATTTCGCCTCGCGTTGTTTGCCACCCTGCTGGCACTGATTGTGGTGCTGCTCGGCGCCTATACGCGCCTGACCCACGCCGGCCTCGGCTGTCCGGACTGGCCGGGCTGCTACGGGTTTATCAGCGTGCCGAAAAGCGAAGCGCAACTGGCCCATGCCGAACTGCATTACCCCGACTCGCCGGTGGAGGCGCACAAGGGCTGGAACGAGATGATCCACCGCTACTTCGCCGGCACCCTCGGCCTGCTGATTTCGATTCTGGCCGGGCGCGCGTGGGTCAACCGTCGTCATCCGGGACAGCCGTTGAAGCTACCGCTGTTTCTGCTGGCGGTGGTGTTTGCGCAAGCGGCGTTCGGCATGTGGACGGTGACGCTCAAGCTTTGGCCGCAGGTGGTCACCGGGCATTTGCTCGGCGGCTTTGCGACGCTGAGTCTGCTGTTTTTGCTGACGTTGCGATTGTCCGGAGTGTTGCCGGCGCTGACCGTGCCCAAGCGTCTGCAGTATTGGGCGACGGCGGGATTGTTGCTGGTGATTGGCCAGATCGCGCTGGGTGGCTGGGTCAGTTCCAACTACGCGGCGGTGGCCTGCATCGACTTCCCGACCTGCCACGGGCAATGGCTGCCGCCGGCGGATTTCGCCAATGGCTTTCATCTGACTCAACACATCGGCCCGAACTATCTCGGCGGGCAACTCGACAGTGATGCGCGCACGGCGATTCACCTGACTCATCGCATTGGTGCGCTGCTGGTGACATTGGTTTTGCTCGGTCTGGCCTGGCAATTGAAAGTGGTCGGCATGACTCGCTTGGCCGGTCTGGTGCTGATTGCCCTCGCGGCGCAGATCAGCCTCGGCATCAGCAACGTGCTGTTCCATCTGCCGCTGCCGGTGGCGGTCGCGCATAACGCTGGCGGTGCGGCGCTGTTGCTGACGATGGTGCTGGTCAATTACCACGCGCGCACCAGTCTGGTTCGGGTCAAACAACCGGTGCTCGCGCGCTGGCGCCTGAGCCCGCGCAAACACTCCGCCGCGCCCATCACTATCAAAGGAGAAACGCCGTGGCGATTCTGATTGGCGAGCGCCCGCATCAGGCGATCTGGCGTGATTATCTGGAACTGACCAAACCGAAAGTCGTGGTGCTGATGCTGATCACCTCGCTGGTCGGCATGTTCCTCGCGACCCGTGCCGGGGTGCCGTGGACGGTGCTGGTGTTCGGCAATCTGGGGATTGCGTTGTGTGCCGGCGGTGCGGCGGCGGTCAATCATGTGGTGGATCGGCGCATTGATGCGGTGATGGCGCGCACGCATAAACGGCCACTGGCCGAGGGCCGGGTTTCGCCGGCGGCGGCGCTGACCTTTGCGTTGGTTCTGGCGCTGCTCGGCCAGGCCCTGTTGCTGACCTTCACCAATCCGCTGACCGCTTGGCTGACCTTGGCCTCACTGCTCGGTTATGCGGTGATCTACACCGGTTTCCTCAAACGCGCGACGCCGCAGAACATCGTCATCGGTGGCCTCGCCGGCGCCGCACCGCCGCTGTTGGGCTGGACCGCCGCCACCGGCCACGTCAGCGCCGAACCGTTGTTGCTGGTGCTGATCATCTTCGCCTGGACGCCGCCGCACTTCTGGGCGCTGGCGATTCATCGCAAGGAGGAATACGCCAAGGCCGACATCCCGATGCTGCCGGTCACCCACGGCGAGCACTACACCAAGGTCCATATTCTGCTGTACACGTTTGCGCTGCTGGCGGTGAGTCTGCTGCCGTACGTGATTCACATGAGCGGCATGCTCTACCTGATTTGCGCACTCGCCCTCGGTGCAAGGTTTCTGCAATGGGCCGTGGTGCTGTACCGTGGCACTCGGCCGCACGCGGCGATCAACACCTTCAAGTACTCTATTTGGTACTTGTTTCTGCTGTTCATCGCCCTGCTCGTAGACCACTACTTACTGTTGAACCTATGACTCGAACCCAGAAAACCGTCTTCATCCTCGTCGCCGTGATCGCGCTGATCCTCGGCCTGACCGTCAACAAAGTGCTGAGCGGCAAGGGCCAGGGCGACCCGACTGCGCTGATCGACGCTGGCATCATTCTGCTGCCGCAAAGCCGTAATCTGCCGGACGTGACGATGACCGATCAGGACGGCAAACCGGTGGCGATCAATGAGCTCAAAGGTAAGTGGAGTCTGCTGTTCTTCGGCTACACCTTCTGCCCGGACATCTGCCCGACCACATTGGCGCAGCTACGGCAGATCAAGAGTGAATTGCCCAAGGACGCTGTGGATAAATTGCAGATCGTGCTGGTCAGCGTTGACCCGAACCGCGATAACCCCAAGCAGTTGAAGCAGTACTTGGGTTACTTCGATCCGCAGTTTGTTGGCCTGACGCCGACCTCGATTGAAGAGCTGCAGAAGGTCGCGAACGCGGTGAGTATTCCGTTTATTCCGGCGGATACCAGTAAGCCGAATTACACGGTCGATCACAGCGGAAACCTAGCGGTGATCGGGCCGGATGGCACTCAGCGTGGGTTTATTCGAGCGCCGCTGAACAACGCCAAACTGGTGGCGCAGCTGCCGGTGATGCTTAACCGCAAATAAAAACTGAAGAGCGAAAAGCCCCTCACCCTAGCCCTCTCCCGGAGGGAGAGGGGACTGAATGGGGAATGCTGTAGAAATACGCCGACCTGTAAGCGCTGTGCTGAATCCATAATCGTCAAGATCGTACAGGTCGATGTGCTGTGCCGAATCCATAATCGCCAAGATCTTTCAGGTCGATGCATGACGCAAGACAACTCGGTCGGCCCCTCTCCCTCGGGAGAGGGCTGGGGTGAGGGGCAGCTTCACAGCAGATCCAAAGCCAAACACCAGACACAAAAAAGGGGACGCACATGGCGTCCCCTTTTCGTTGCAGCAATCTAAATCAGAACGCCGGCAATACTGCGCCTTTGTACTTCTCGGTAATGAATTGCTTCACTTCCGGGCTGTGCAGCGCAGCAGCGAGTTTCTTCATCGCGTCGCTGTCCTTGTTGTCCGCGCGGGACACGAGGATGTTCACGTACGGCGAATCATTACCTTCAATCACCAGCGCATCCTTGGACGGATCAAGCTTGGCTTCCAGCGCGTAGTTGGTGTTGATCAGCGCCAGATCGACCTGGGTCAGCACGCGCGGGATGGTCGCGGCTTCCAGTTCACGGATTTTCAGGTCTTTCGGGTTGGTCGCGATGTCTTTGACGGTCGACAGGATGTTGGTCGGATCCTTCAGCGTGATCACGCCAGCCTTGGCCAGCAGCAACAGCGCACGGCCGCCGTTGGTGGCGTCGTTCGGGATGACCACGTTGGCGCCGCTTGGCAGGTCCTTCAGATCCTTGAGCTTGCTCGAGTAGGCGCCCAGTGGCTCCAGGTGCACGCCGGTCACGGCGACCAGATTAGTACCCTTGGCCTTGTTGAACTCATTGAGGTAAGGCTGATGCTGGAAGAAGTTGGCGTCCAGACGTTTTTCCGCGACCTGTACGTTCGGCTGAATGTAGTCGGTGAAGACCTTGACCTTCAGATCCACACCTTCTTTGGCCAGCGCCGGCTTCACGAACTCGAGGATTTCTGCGTGCGGCACCGGAGTGGCGGCAACGGTCAAGGTTTCGGCGTGGGCCGAGAATGCTGCAACGGCAGCAAAAGCAGCGATCAGTTTTTTCATTCAGCTAACTCCTTATGAGGCGCCCGTCTGGCGCCTGCCAGCGAATGGCCGGCTCATCTGTTCAATACAAAACTGCTTATTTGCGCGAGAAATGCACGACCAGTCGATCACCGACCATCTGCAGCACTTGCACCAGAATCAACAGCAACACCACGGTGACGATCATCACGTCAGTCTGGAAACGCTGGTAACCGAAACGGATGGCCAGGTCACCCAGACCACCGGCACCGACTACACCGGCCATCGCCGTGTAGGACACCAGTGTAATCGCCGTCACCGTAATCGCCGCGAAGATGCCCGGGCGGGCTTCCGGCAGCAAGGCGTTCATGATGATCTGCCGCGTGGTCGCGCCCATCGACTGGGTCGCTTCGATGATGCCGCGATCGACTTCACGCAGCGCGGTTTCCACCAGACGCGCGAAGAACGGTGTGGCACCAACGACCAACGGCGGAATCGCACCGGCCACGCCCAGCGACGTGCCGGTGATCAGCACGGTGAACGGGATCATCACGATCAACAGAATAATGAACGGCAGCGAACGCAGGATGTTCACCGCCAGCGACATGAATGCGTAGAGGCCACGGTTTTCCAGCAACTGACGCGGGCTGCAGAGGAACAACAACACGCCCAGCGGCAGGCCGAGCAGCACGGTGAACAGCAGCGAACCGCCAAGCATCAGCATGGTGTCGCCGGTGGCCAGCCAGATTTCGTACCAGTCGATATTGGTGAAGAAACTGATCAGGTCTTCCATTAGCGCAATACCTCCATGTGAACGTCAGCGGCGGTGAAGCGGGCGAAGGCCGCTTCCATGTCGCCACCGGTGACGGCGAGGGTCAATTGCCCGTACGGAATGTCTTTGATGCGGTCGATACGACCGGCGAGGATGCTGTAGTCGACGCCGGTTTCCCGGGCGACGGTACCGAGCAGCGGCGCGTAGGTCGCTTCGCCCTGGAAGGTCAGACGCACGATACGGCCCGGCACGTGAGCGAAGTCATCACGCTGCTCGCTTTCGTCGATCTGCTCGCTTTCCTGGACGAAACGCTTGGTGGTCGGGTGCTTGGGATGCAGGAACACATCGGCCACGGAACCTTGCTCGACGATCACGCCGGCATCCATCACCGCCACCTGATCGCAGACGCGACGGATGACATCCATCTCGTGGGTGATCAGGACGATGGTCAGTTTCAGTTCGCGGTTGATCTCGGCCAGCAGTTGCAGGACCGACGCGGTGGTCTGCGGGTCGAGGGCACTGGTGGCCTCGTCGCACAGCAGAATTTTTGGCTTGGTCGCCAGGGCGCGGGCGATGCCGACGCGCTGTTTCTGACCGCCGGACAATTGCGCCGGATACTTCTTGGCGTGGTCGGACAGACCGACCCGCGCCAGCAACTCGGCCACACGCTTGTCGATCTCGCTGCCCGACAGTTCGCCGGCCAGGGTCAGCGGCAACGCAACGTTGTCGGCCACAGTCTTAGAGGCGAGCAGGTTGAAGTGCTGGAAGATCATCCCGACTTGCTGGCGGAAACGGCGCAGGCCGTTGGCGTCCAGCGCGGTGACTTCTTCGCCGTCGACGATGATCTTGCCGCCACTGGAGTTCTCCAGGCGATTGATCAGACGCAGCAGGGTACTTTTGCCCGCGCCGGAATGGCCGATGAGGCCGAACACCTGCCCGTTCTCGATAGTGAGACTGGTCGGGTGCAGCGCGGGAATGTCCTTACCGGCGACGCGGTAAGTCTTGTGGACGTTTTGAAACTCGATCACGTAGCGAACCTTGTGGGGCGCGTTAGAAAAGGATCAGCGGTTAGCCGGGCGCGCATTTTAGCCTGTCCGTATAGAGGTTCTTAGCATTTATTTCGCAATTAACCTTCGATTTGGCAATAACAAGATCAAAGGTCATAAAAAAGGAACGCCCCAAGTGCCTCATCAGTCACTAAGTAAGCGACTTGAAAACCCTGGGTGCCGTGCCCGGGAACCACTCAAGAGTCCCCGGCAAACCACGGGGTCAACCGAGGAGTTTACGACTGATGAGCAAGAAGCCTACGACCGATAAAAGCCAGATGGCCGGTACCGATACCCCGGATCGCGCCAACACCAACGCCAAACTCGACAGCCTGGAAAAGTTTCGCTCCGACGCCACCGGCCAGGCGCTGCGCACCAACCAGGGCGTGAAGATCGCCGACAACCAGAACACCCTCAAGGCCGGCCCGCGTGGGCCGTCGCTGCTGGAAGACTTCATCATGCGCGAAAAGATCACGCATTTTGACCATGAGCGGATCCCGGAACGTATCGTCCACGCACGCGGCACCGGGGCGCATGGCTTCTTTCAGGCCTACGAGAACCATTCGACGCTGACCAAGGCGGGTTTCCTACAGGATCCGGGCAAAAAGACGCCGGTGTTCGTGCGCTTTTCCACCGTGCAGGGCCCGCGTGGCTCCGGCGACACCGTGCGTGACGTGCGCGGTTTCGCGGTGAAGTTCTTCACTGATGAAGGCAACTTCGACCTGGTCGGCAACAACATGCCGGTGTTTTTCATTCAGGACGCGATCAAGTTTCCCGACTTCGTTCACGCGGTGAAACCCGAACCGCACAATGAAATCCCGACTGGCGGCTCGGCGCACGATACGTTCTGGGACTTCGTGTCCTTGGTGCCGGAGTCGGCGCACATGGTCATCTGGGCGATGTCCGACCGGGCGATCCCGAAAAGCCTGCGCAGTATGCAGGGCTTTGGCGTCCACACCTTCCGCCTGATCAACGCCGAGGGTAAATCGCGCTTCGTCAAATTCCATTGGCGCCCTACTGCCGGCACTTGCTCACTGGTGTGGGACGAGGCGCAAAAACTCGCCGGTAAAGACACCGACTACCACCGTCGCGACCTCTGGGAAGCGATCGAAATGGGCGACTACCCGGAATGGGAACTCGGCGTGCAGATCATCGAGGAGGAAAACGAGCACGACTTCGATTTCGACATCCTCGACCCGACCAAGCTGATCCCCGAAGAAATCGTGCCGATCACACCGCTCGGCAAGATGACGCTGAACCGTAACCCGGACAACTTCTTTGCCGAGACCGAGCAGGTCGCGTTCTGCCCTGGCCACATCGTGCCGGGCATCGATTTCTCCAACGATCCGTTGCTGCAAGGTCGGTTGTTTTCCTACACCGACACGCAGATCAGCCGACTCGGTGGGCCGAACTTTCATGAGTTGCCGATCAACCGCCCGGTGGCGCCGTTCCACAACGGTCAGCGCGATGCGCAGCACCGCACGGTGATCGACAAGGGCCGCGCCTCCTATGAGCCAAACTCGATTGATGGCGGCTGGCCGAAAGAAACGCCGCCAGCCGCGCAGGACGGTGGTTTCGAAAGTTATCCAGAGCGCATCGATGCGAACAAGATCCGCCAGCGCAGCGAGTCGTTCAGCGATCACTTCTCCCAGGCGACGTTGTTTTTCAACAGCATGAGCGATCACGAGAAGGAGCACATCATTGCCGCTTACAGCTTCGAGCTGGGCAAGGTTGAGCGCGAGTTCATCCGTGCGCGGGAGGTGAACGAGATTCTCGCCAACATCGATCTGGAACTGGCCAAGCGCGTGGCGGCTAATCTAGGTCTGCCTGCACCTACCAAAGGCACGGTGGATGCGCGCAAGGTGTCTTTCGATCACTCGCCGTCATTGAGTCAGGCTAATTTGCTGCCAGAAAACATAAAAACTCGAAAAGTAGCGATTCTTGCGGCCAACGGCGTCGATGGTGCGGCGATTGATGCAATGAAGAAGGCATTGGCCGCTGAGGGTGCGCATGCGAAATTGCTCGGCCCGACTTCGGCGCCGGTGAAGACCGCAGACGGCAAAATGTTGCCAGTGGATGCTTCGATGGAAGGCATGCCGTCGGTGATTTTTGACGCGGTGTTTGTGCCGGGTGGCGCGGCGTCGGTGAAGGCGCTGAGCGGCGACGGCGTGGCGTTGCATTACCTGCTGGAGGCGTACAAGCACTTGAAGGCGATTGCGTTGCACGGCGATGCCAAGCAATTGCAGGATCTGCTGAAACTGGAAGCGGATGCCGGGTTGTTGCAAGGCAAGGATGTACCGGCGCTGACCAAACCATTCTTCGCGGCGATCGGGCAGCATCGGGTTTGGGATCGGGAGCCTAAGGCGAAGGCCATTCCGGCTTAAGGATTTTGCTGACTGGCAGGACGCTATCGCGAGCAGGCTCACTCCTACAGGAGATCTTCGGTGAACACAGAATGGGTGTCACACCGAGATCAAATGTAGGAGTGAGCCTGCTCGCGATGCTTTTTAAGGTTTACGCGGGCTCAGAACCATCTGCGCAGGCACGGTGCGCACGGTCTGCTTCACAATCTTCAGATCAAAATCCGGATTCAATTTCTTGACCCGCTTGGTCAGCAACGTCGCCAACCACGGATAGTCATTCGTGCGTGGCGCCTGAATGGTCACCCCACACTCATAATTCACCACATCAGCGGCGATCGCATCCAGTTGTCGGCGAAGTTTGCGGCTATCAGTGATATTCAGCGCGACTGTGGTGCTCTCGGCAGTCGGATCGATCACCTTGGCTTTCGGCTTCGCTTCGGCTGCCAACAGCGCCGCTTCAGCCTTTTCCAGCTCAGCCTTGCGCGCTTCAGTGATGGCGCCATTCACACCACCGGTCAGCGCCGGGGCTTTCGGCATCAATGCGCGGGCACGGCTCAACGCGGTGGCGGCGGCATTAACATCACCTTTCTGCAGCACGATCTGGCTGCGGCGCAGATACGCTTCGGCAAGCTGCCGCTGGTATTGCTCAAGGGATTGATCGTTGGGGGTTTCTTTCTGCAAAGCGGCCAACTGGTCTTCGGCAGTGGCCAGTTCGCTGCTGGCCAGGCTTTGCTCCAGCTGTGCGATGGCCGTAGCCCGCGCATCGGGGACTTCAGCCACCGGCGGCGTACTTTGGCAGGCGCCCAGCAGCACTGAAAATGCGACAAGGAGCAGATAACGGGAGGCGAACGGCTTCATTCCTGCGACTCTCTATTTGCGCAAAAAGCGGCCAAGTCTACACCCCGCGGCGGGGCAGAACAAAACTCAGCAGAAACAGTGCGGCCGCCGTCACAACGATTGACGGCCCCGCCGGGGTGTCCTTGAACCACGACAACGCCAGCCCGCCACACACCGCGAGCATGCCCAGCAGGCTCGCGCCCAGTGCCATCTGCTCCGGCGAGCGGGCGTGACGCTGTGCCGCAGCCGCCGGAATGATCAACAGCGACGTAATCAGCAACACACCGACGATTTTCATCGCCACAGCGATCACCACCGCAATCAACAGCATCAGCGCCATGCGCAGGCCCGCGACCGGCAGGCCTTCGACCTTGGCCAATTCTTCGTGCACGGTAATCGCCAGCAACGGCCGCCACAGCGTCACCAGCAACACCAGCACCGCCGCACTGCCGCCGAGGATCCACGCCAGATCGGTCGGGCTGATCGCCAGCAGGTCGCCGAACAGATAGGCCATCAGGTCGATCCGCACTTCATGCATGAAGCTTAGTACCACCAGGCCGAGAGAGAGCGTGCTCGGTGCGAGAATTCCCAACAGCGTGTCGGACGCCAGCGGTTGGCGCTGTTGCAGCGTGACCAGCAGCACCGCCAGCAACAGACAGCCTACGGTGACCGCGACGGTCGGGCTGACATCCAGCAAAAAGCCCAGCGCCACGCCGAGCAGCGCGGCGTGGGACAGGGTATCGCCGAAATAGGCCATGCGCCGCCAGACCACGAACGAACCCAGCGGACCTGCAACGATCGCCAACGCCAGACCTGCAAGCAGGGCATACAACAGAAAATCAGCCATGCTTGCAGTTGTCTCCGTGAACGTGGGGTTGACCCGTTACCGGCCCTTTGACGACGGAGCCGTGCAGGTCGTGAGCGTGGTCGTGATGGTGGTGATAGACCGCTAGGCTCTGCGCGTTCTTGCCGAACAGTTCGACAAACGCCGGATCGCCGCTGACCTGCTCGGGATGCCCGGAGCAGCAGACGTGACGGTTGAGGCAGACCACCTGATCGGTGGTGCTCATCACCAGATGCAAATCGTGGGACACCATCAACACGCCGCAACCATGGCGATCGCGCAGACGAGTGATCAGGCTGTACAGCTCGGCCTGGCCGGCAACGTCGACGCCTTGTACCGGCTCATCGAGCACCAGCAGTTCCGGTTCACGCAGCAGCGCCCGAGCGAGCAGCACACGCTGCATTTCACCGCCGGAAACGCTTTGCACCGGGCTGTCGATAACGTGTTCGGCGCCAACTTCTTTCAATGCGCCCAGCGCACGCGGACGATCAACGCCCGGCACCAGCCGCAGAAAGCGCAGCACCGAAAGCGGCAGGGTCGGATCGACGTGGAGTTTTTGCGGCATGTAGCCAACGCGCAGTTTCGGCTTGCGCCAGACGCTGCCGCTGTCCGGTTTCAACAGGCCCAGCACGGCGCGCACCAGCGTGGTCTTGCCGGCGCCGTTGGGACCGATCAGGGTGACGATCTGCCCCGGCTCGACACTCAGCTCGATGTTGTCCAGCACGGTCTGCCCGGCAAATGTGACGGCGACCTGCTCCAGACGGATCAGCGCATTGCTCATCAAGCCCCCTGGCAACCGGAGCACAGGCCGACGACTTCGACGGTCTGCGCTTCGACAATGAAACCAACGTCTTTGGCGCTGTTGATGATCGCGTCGCTGATCACTTTTTGTTCAAGCTCGATGGCGGCGTGGCAATCGCGGCAGATCAGGAATTGGCCCTGATGCGCGTGTTCCGGATGCACGCAGCCGACAAAGGCGTTGAGCGAGGAGATGCGGTGCACCAGGCCGTTTTCCAGAAGGAAATCCAGCGCACGGTACACGGTCGGCGGCGCGGCGCGGCGGCCGTCCTGCTCGCTCAACACGGCAAGAATGTCGTAGGCGCCCAGCGGTTTGTGGCTCTGCCACACCAATTCCAGCACCCGGCGGCGCAACGCGGTCAGGCGCAAGCCTTTCTGGGCGCACAAGGTATCGGCCTCGGACAAAGCGCTGTGCACGCAATGAGAGTGGTCGTGGGGACGGCTGGCAATCGGTGTAATAGGCATGGGCGGCGACGAGTTTTGATAGAGACGTTATTATGTTACCCGTTCTCGCCTCCTTGAGTGGTCATCGTGTCCCGACTTTTTTCTGTTTTTGTGGCTTTTGTCGCCAGTTTCCTGCTGATCGGTTCGGCTCAGGCCGAGGTCAAAGTCCTCACCAGCATCAAACCGTTGCAGCTGATTGCAGCGGCCGTGCAGGACGGCGTGGCGATTCCCGAAGTGCTGCTGCCGCCGGGTGCTTCGCCACACAATTACGCCCTGCGCCCATCCGACGTACGGAAGGTGCAATCGGTGGATCTGCTCTACTGGATCGGCCCGGACATGGAAGGTTTCCTGCCACGCGTACTGAGCAGTCGTACGCTGCCGAGCGTCGCGGTGCAGGATTTGCCGGGGATGAAGCTGCGGCGTTTTGCTGAGGACAGCCACTCCCACGCCGAAGACGCCGACGAGCATGATCACGATCATCGTCCGGGCACACTGGATGCACATTTGTGGCTATCGCCGGTCAACGCGCGGGTGATTGCCGACAAAATGGCCGCAGACCTCAGCGCCGCCGACCCGGCTAACGCCGAGCGTTATCAGAGCAATGCCAAAACATTCGACGAGCGTCTGGACGCGCTGGATCAGCGTTTGAAGAAGCGTCTGGCCAGTGTTGAAGGCAAGCCGTACTTCGTCTTCCACGAGGCGTTTGATTACTTTGAAGAAGCTTATGGCCTGAAGCATGCCGGTGTGTTCAGCGTGGCCGCCGAAGTGCAGCCCGGTGCGCAGCATGTTGCGGCGATGCGCAAGCGCTTGCAGGAAGTGGGCAAGACTTGTGTGTTCAGTGAGCCGCCATTGCGGCCGCGTCTGGCGGAGACGCTGGTGGCGGGTTTGCCGGTGAAACTGGCTGAGCTGGATGCGTTGGGCGGGTACACCCCGGCGACGGCTCAGGGCTATGAGCAGGTGCTGGAGAAGTTGGGTAACGATTTGGCGGGATGCCTGGAATCGTTGTAACAACTCAATAAATGTGAGAGCGGCCTGCTCGCGAAAGCGGTGTGTCAGTCAATATAGAGACTGAATGTACCGACGTCTTCGCGAGCAGGCTCGCTCCCACATTAGATTTGTGCCCGGCCCAGAACCAATGTGGGAGCGAGCCTGCTCCGGGCGGCGTTCCGACGAAGCTTTTAAAGGGCGAAAGGCAACGGTGTACTGACCTGCTGCCGCTGCGCCAAGCGCTGCTCAAACTCCTGCGGATCGTGAATCAACACGTCCTGCCCGGCGAACTGCTCCGCCGCGATCAACCGCGACAGCCAGAACCGCACACACGCCACGCGCAGCATGGTCGGCCACAACTCAGCCTCCGCCGCCGTAAACGGTCGCAACGCCGCATAGGCGCCGAGAAACGCGCGGGCACGTGGGCCATCGATCAAACCTTCCTCGTCCGAACACCAGTCGTTCAAGGCAATCGCCACGTCGTACAGCATCGGCCCTGAGCAGGCGTTGTAGAAGTCGATCAGCCCGGTCAGGTGCGTGCCTTCGAACATCGCGTTGTCGCGAAACAGATCCGCATGAATGTTCGCCCGAGGCAGCGCAAGAATCTTGTCTTTGCGCTCGGTGATTTCATCCAGCGCCTTTTGCAGCAAGGCACGCGGTTCATCGCTCAGGTGCGAAAGAAACTCCGTGCCCTCCTCCAGCATCCAGTCGAGGCCACGATCGGTCTTGCGCTTGATCATGCGCTCGCCCTGGGTCGCCAGGTGCAGATGCGCCTGCAACTCGCCGACCTGCGCGCAATGCTGGGCATTGGCGACCTTGATGTGCTTGCCGGACAGGCGCGGTTGCAACAGTGCCGGCTTGCCTTTCAGCTCACGCAACGCCACGCCGTCGGTGGTGCGCAGTGCGTAAGGCACCGGCAAGTCGGCTTCATGCAACACGTCGAGCAGGTCGATGAAGAACGGCATCTCCTGCACCGGGCCGCGCTCGACCAGGGTCAGGACGAATTCGCCCTGCTCCAGGCTTATAAAGAAATTGGTGTTTTCGCTGCCGGCGGCGATCCCCTGGAAATCAAGCAGACGGCCAAGCCCGTAAGGGGCGAGAAAGGTTTCCAGCTCGGGCCGAGCCAGGGGAGTGAACACAGACATGGTTAAAAACTGCTCAGTTCAGGCGTCGCGGTCAGGCGACGCCGATTAAAAGTCGGGAAACTTACTTCCAGGTAAAGATTTCCCACGACGGAATCAGCATATCCGGCTGGTCGGAGCGAATGTAGTTCGCGTCCGTGCCATCGGCGCGCACCAGGAAATACGGTTTGCCACCCTTTGGCGTGACCTTGATCGCATAGACGAAGCCACTGCGACTGTATTCCTGGATGACCTTGTCGCCTTCCGTGTGCGTGTTGATCGTAACTTCCGGCTCCGAGGCAGGCGCATCATCCGCCGCCATCGCGGCCATAGGTGAGACAGCAATCAGACCGACCAGCAGCAAGCGATTTAACGTACGCATGATAACCTTGTCCCTTTGTCGTCAACGGTCCCGCTATTCTAGCGCCGGACCCGCCGAAAAGGTTGATCCTGCTCATGAGCCAAGCCCCCCTCGTCCTGGTGGACGGTTCGTCTTACCTGTACCGCGCGTTTCACGCGCTGCCACCACTGACCACTTCCAAAGGCCTGCCGACCGGTGCGGTCAAAGGCGTGCTGAACATGCTCAAGAGTCTGCGCAAGCAGTACCCGGACAGCCCGTTCGCCGTGGTGTTCGACGCCAAGGGTGGGACATTTCGCGATGAGATGTACGCCGAATACAAAGCCAATCGCCCAAGCATGCCCGACGACATGCGCGTGCAGATCGAGCCGCTGCACCAGAGCGTGATCGCCCTCGGTTTCCCGCTGCTGTGCGTGGAAGGCGTCGAGGCCGACGACGTCATCGGCACCCTCGCCCGCAGCAGCGCGGCGGCGGATCGCCCGGTGGTTATCTCCACCGGCGACAAGGACATGGCGCAACTGGTCGACGGCCACATTACCTTGGTCAACACCATGTCCGGTAGCTCGATGGACGTGGAGGGCGTTAAGGAGAAATTTGGCGTCGCACCGGAGCAGATCATCGATTATCTGGCGCTGATGGGCGATTCGTCCGACAACATTCCGGGCGTTCCGGGCATCGGCCCGAAAACTGCCTCCGGCCTGTTGGTCGGGGTCAATGGCGGCCTCACCGAGCTGTACGCCAATCTCGACATCGTCCCGACCCTGCCGATTCGCGGCGCGAAAACCCTGCCGGCCAAGCTCGAAGAGCACAAGGAGATGGCGTTCCTCTCCTATCAACTGGCGACCATCAAAGTCGACGTGCCGCTGGACGTCGAACTCGACGACCTGCAAATGGGCGCGGAAGACCCGGCCAAGCTCTACGAGCTGTACTCGCTGCTGGAATTCAAAAGCTGGATCAACGATCTGGATCGCGACGCCAAACGTCTGGAACTGAGCGCAGCCAGCGAGCCTGCGCCGGCTGGCGATCTGTTCAGCGCGCCAGCAGAGGAAGCGCCCGCCGCGCCTGCTGAAGCCGCGTACGAAACCATCCTCGATCAGGCGCGTTTCGACGTCTGGCTGGAAAAACTGAAGAACGCCAAACTGTTCGCCTTCGATACTGAAACCACCGGCATCGACGCACAGCAGGCGCAACTGGTCGGTCTATCGTTCGCCGTGCAGGCCAACGAAGCCGCGTACATCCCGCTGACCCACTCCTACATCGGCGTGCCGGAACAGCTGGATCGCGACACCGTGCTGCGCGCACTCAAGCCGATTCTCGAAGACCCGAGCAAACTCAAGGTCGGCCAGCACGCCAAGTTCGACATGAATATTCTGGCCAACTGCGCCATCGGTGGCGACCAGAACAACGGCATCACCGTGCGCGGCATCGCCTTCGACACGATGCTTGAGTCCTACGTGCTCAACTCCACCGCCACCCGTCACGACATGGACAGCCTCGCGCAGAAGTACCTGGATCACACCACCGTGAGCTTCCAGGACATCGCCGGCAAAGGCGCCAAGCAGCTGACCTTCGACCAGATCGCTTTGGAACAAGCCGGCCCGTACGCCGCCGAAGACGCCGACATCACCCTGCGTCTGCACCAGACCTTGTTCGAAAAACTCAGCGCCATTCCGAGCCTGGCCAGCGTGCTGACTGACATCGAAATCCCGCTGGTGCCGGTGCTGGCGCGTATCGAACGCCAAGGCGCGTTTGTCGACGCTGAGCTGCTCGGCATCCAGAGCATCGAGTTGGGCAACAAAATGGTCGCGCTGGAGCGCGAAGCGTTCGAGATCGCCGGGGAAGAATTCAATCTCGGCTCGCCGAAGCAACTGGGCGTGATTCTCTACGAGAAACTCGGCCTGCCAGTGCTGAAGAAGACCGCCAAAGGTCAGCCGTCCACTGCTGAAGAAGTGCTGGCGAAACTTGCTGAAGACGATCACCGCTTGCCGAAGGTGCTGATGGAGCACCGTTCGATGAGCAAGCTGAAAAGCACCTACACCGATCGCCTGCCGGAGCAGATCAACCCGCGCACCGGGCGTATTCACACCTCGTATCATCAGGCTGTAGCGTCGACCGGTCGCTTGTCCTCCAGCGATCCAAACCTGCAGAACATCCCGGTGCGTACCGCTGAAGGCCGGCGCATCCGTCAGGCCTTCGTCGCGCCAAAGGGCTATAAATTGCTGGCGGCGGACTATTCGCAGATCGAGCTGCGGATCATGGCGCACCTGTCCAAGGACGAAGGCCTGATGAACGCCTTCCGCAACAATCTGGACGTGCATACCGCGACCGCAGCCGAAGTGTTCAAGGTCGAGCTCAACGAAGTGACCTCCGACCAGCGCCGTGGCGCCAAGGCGATCAACTTCGGCCTGATCTACGGCATGGGCGCGCAGAAGCTCGGCAAGGACATCGGCGTCGACACCAAGACCGCCAAGGCTTACATCGACACCTACTTCGCCCGCTATCCGGGGGTTCGCGAATACATGGAGCGCACCCGCGCGCAGGCGGCGGATCAGGGTTATGTCGAGACCTTCTTCGGTCGTCGCCTGTACCTGCCGGAAATCAACTCGAACAAGCCGCAGGAGCGCGCCGCCGCCGAGCGCACGGCGATCAACGCGCCGATGCAAGGCACGGCGGCCGACATCATCAAGAAAGCCATGGTGGCGGTGGATAACTGGCTGGCGACGTCGGGGCTGGACGCCAAAGTCATCCTGCAGGTGCACGATGAACTGGTGCTGGAGGTTCGCGAGGATCTGGTCGACCAGGTCAGCGCCGAGATTCGCGTGCACATGAGCGAAGCGGCGAAGCTGGATGTACCGCTGCTGGTCGAAGTGGGTGTGGGCAACAATTGGGATGAGGCTCACTGAGCCATTTGATCTCGGTCTGCCGCGACCTGTTGTCGCGGCAACGCCGGTAAAACCTGCTTATTTCGAAAAGCGCTTGGGATTATTCCAAAGCTTTTTGAAAAAATTCTGAACTAATCTGGAAGGACACTACTCAGAGATACTGAATGGCTGGTGAAGCCCTTCGATGCTCCTATGTTGTGTTAAGTGTTGGCAGATATCTGAACCCCGCCCTAGCGGTTCGGAACTTAAACCCCGGAACTTCTCCCTCCCCAATGAAGTCCGGGGCTTTTTTTGCCCGAAAATTGGCTGTGGCACGCTCAGACTGCGTTGAAAGCACAGCTAAAAATGCTCATTTAGGTACCCTAAACTCCGCTTTTTAGCTGTGCTTTCGCCTTGCCTGAGCGCACCACAGCCAATTTTCTAATCCCTGTTTACTCAGCCGCCTCGGCACCCTTATCAGCCAGTTCCATCCAGCCGGCCAGTACAGTGTAGGCCTCTTCCAGGCCCATGCGTTTTGGCGCCGAGAACAGCTGGATGGTGACCAGGTCGCCCCAACCCTTGCGGATTTCCGACTGCACTTTGAGCAGGGTGTTCTTGGCTGCGCCGTAGGTGAGCTTGTCGGCCTTGGTCAGCAGGATGTGCATCGGCATGCCGGCCGCAACGGCCCAGTCGAGCATCAACAGGTCGAAGTCGGTCATTGGATGACGGATGTCCATCATCAAAATCAAACCCTTCAAACTCTCACGGCCACCGAGGTAAGCCTCAAGGTGACGCTGCCAGTGCATCTTCAGCGGGATCGGTACTTTTGCGTAACCGTAGCCCGGCAGGTCGACCAGACGGCGATCTTCGTCTAGCTTGAAGAAGTTCAACAGCTGTGTGCGACCCGGGGTTTTCGAGGTACGCGCCAGGCTGGCGTGAGTCAAAGTGTTCAGTGCGCTGGATTTGCCGGCGTTGGAACGACCGGCAAACGCCACTTCGAAGCCTTCGTCGTCAGGGCATTGATCGACTTTGGCGGCACTGAGCATGAACGTGGACTGTTGGCACAGGCCGAGGATGGGATTCTTGAGTTGCATGGGATTTCCGATGTGGGCGGCGCCGGGATTGGGCGCGGAACGCGGTGTCGCTTCCGTTTCAGTGACGCCAGTATATAATGCCGCAGATTTTGTGTGTGCTTTGTCCCAGCGTAGGATGAAGTTCACGAGAGCGACAGACCTTGATTGCGCATTAGAACGCAGAACGCTCTCAACCCTGAAAAGGTCGTTTTATGACGAAATGGCTGCTGGCTGCCGGAGTCTTGATGCCGCTTTACAGCGCACAGGCTACACAGGATCCGGAAGCTGTGTACAACCGTGTTTGTGGTGCCTGTCATTCCGGCCAACTACCCATGGCGCCCGAAAGAGGCGATCAGGAAGCTTGGACGCCGAGGTTGGCGAAAGGTATGGGGACGCTGGTGCAACACGTGACCCAGGGTTTCAAGGCGATGCCGCCGCGTGGTTTGTGCATGGACTGCAGTGCCGAGGATTACCAAGCCATCATCCTGTGGATGAGCGAGTAAACCCGGTCCATAACTTAACCCTTAGCCGTAGTTGGATTAGCTGATGAACAAATTGATCGTGAGTCTGCTGTTGACCGTGGGAATCTCAGGCTTCGCCCATGCTGCCGGTGATGCCGCAGCAGGCCAGGCAAAAGCCGCCGTATGTGGAGCCTGCCATGGCCCGGACGGCAACAGCATGGCGCCAAACTTTCCGAAACTGGCCGGTCAAGGTGAACGCTACCTGACCAAGCAACTGCACGACATCAAGTCGGGCAAGCGCACCGTTCTGGAAATGACCGGGCTGCTGACCAACCTGAGCGATCAGGACCTGGCCGACATCGCCGCCTACTTCGCCAGCCAGAAAGGCAGCGTCGGCGCCGCCGATCCGAAGATCGTCGCGCGCGGTGAAGCGCTGTTCCGTGGCGGCAACCTCGCCAAGGGCCTGCCAGCCTGCACCGGTTGCCACTCGCCGAACGGCGCCGGCAACGCCGCTGCCGGTTTCCCACACCTGGGTGGCCAACACGCTCAATACATCGCCAAGCAACTGACCGATTTCCGCAAGGAAGAAGGCGGCCGCAACAACGACGGCGACACCATGACCATGCAAACCATCGCCAAACGCCTGAGCGACGAAGACATCGCAGCGGTCTCCAGCTACATTCAGGGTCTGCACTAAGGCCTACGGATCGAGCACTGCAGGCGATGGACATCTCCTGCAACGTTAACGCTCGATTAATCCGTCGCAGCAAGTATAAAAAGGGTGGCTTTGGCCGCCCTTTTTTGTGGCCGCTACCGTTACACTACAGAACTCATGCCCGCCAGGATCTGTCTGAAAACAGGTCGCGCGAGGCGACCAAAATTGTCCAGGAGTAAAGCATGCGTAATCTGATCATCAGCGCCGCTCTCGTCGCTGCCAGCCTGTTCGGCGTGACCGCTCAAGCCGCCGAAGCACCTGCCGCCCCTTACGTGGAACTGGCCAACCCGGTGCCGGTTGCAGAGCCTGGCAAAATCGAAGTGGTCGAGCTGTTCTGGTACGGCTGCCCGCATTGCTACGCGTTTGAGCCGGTGATCAACCCATGGGTTGAAAAACTGCCCTCCGACGTCAACTTCGTGCGCATCCCGGCCATGTTCGGCGGCCCGTGGGACGCTCACGGTCAAATGTTCCTGACCCTGGAAGCGATGGGTGTCGAGCACAAGGTTCACAACGCCGTGTTCAACGCAATCCAGAAAGAACACAAGAAGCTGACCGACAAGAACGACATGGCTGACTTCCTCGCCACCCAAGGCGTGGACAAGGACAAGTTCCTCGCCACCTTCGACTCGTTCGCCATCAAAGGTCAGATCGTAAAAGCTCGCGAACTGGCCAAGAAGTACGAAATCACTGGCGTGCCAACCATGATCGTCAACGGCAAGTACCGCTTTGACATCGGCTCTGCCGGTGGTGCCGAGCAAGCGCTGCAACTGGCTGACCAACTGGTCGCCAAAGAGCGAGCGGCAACCAAGGCTGCTGCCAACTAAGCGCGGCAACCGCCATGCGCCGCTGGAAGTCTGAACGCATCGTTGGCCTGCATGATCCGCAGGTCAACGAGCATCACCTGGAGTCCACGGGTCTGCCCGCAGACCAGCGTTTGCGTCTGCTCAGTTTCAATATCCAGGTCGGCATCAGCACCGAGCGCTATCGGCATTACCTGACCCGTAGCTGGCAGCACCTGCTGCCGCACACCGGGCGCTCAGGCAATCTGCAAAAGATCGGTGACTTGCTGGGCGACTTCGATCTGGTCGCTCTGCAGGAAGCCGATGGCGGCAGCCTGCGTTCGGGCTACGTCAATCAGGTCGAACATCTGGCGCAACTCGGCGCCTTTCCCTACTGGTATCAACAACTCAATCGCAACCTCGGCCGACTCGCTCAGCACAGCAATGGCGTGCTCAGTCGTCTGAAACCGTCGGCGATTGAAGATCACCCGCTGCCCGGCCCGAAAGGTCGTGGAGCGATTCTGCTGCGTTTCGGCGAAGGCCCGGAAGCGCTGGTGGTGGTGATGATGCACCTGGCCCTTGGCGCGCGAACCCGCAGCCTGCAACTGGCCTATATTCGTGAGCTGATCGGTGGCTATAAACACCAAGTGTTGATGGGTGACATGAACACCCACGCCAGCGATCTGCTACAACATTCTCCGTTACGCGATCTCGGCCTGCTGGCCCCGCAGGTGGAAGCGACTTTCCCCAGCTGGCGCCCACAGCGTTGCCTTGATCATATTTTGCTCAGCCCGACCCTGACCCTGGAAAAGGTCGAAGTGCTGGCACAACCGATTTCCGATCACCTGCCGGTCGCGGTAGAGATTCGTCTGCCGGGTTCGCTCACGGCCGATGCATTGCCCGCGTTGAGTCCTGCCCCTCGCGGAACCCCTGAATGAGCGACGACGCCCAGCGCTGGAAAGAGAAGTACCTCAAAAGCATCGAACAACAGGACAAACTTGAACGCCGCTGGGCCGCCAGGCTCGATTTGCTGCGTCGCGGCCTGGTGCGCAGCACGCTGGCGGCCGAAGGCACCGATAAAGTCGTTGATCAGTGCATGAAAGAGATGCGCGACGTGGTGCGCACCGACGACATGGACGCCGGCCTCGCCGCCTTGCTGCCGCGTCTGGAAAAAGCCGTGCTCGATTCCGAGCAGCGTCGCGAAACCCGCATCGATCAGGTCAGTACCGCGCTGACGTCGCTGGTCACCCAGTTGCAGGCATTGCCGCTGCCGCGTGAAGTCGCTCAGCCACTGAAGAAGTTCGCCAAACAACTGGATGGCCGCGTCGGTTCGGCGCGGGAAATGCCATTGCTGTTAAGTGAGCTCAGCGGTTTGCAGGGCAAAGCGTTAAGTCAGTTGGACACCCCGGCAGAGCCGGGTCGCCCGGGTCTGCTGCAACGGCTGTTTGGTAGCCGCGACAGCGAAGAGGCGCCAGCGACAGAATCACCCGCGCCGCTGCAAGCCACGCCGCCGCAACCGCTTGCCCCATCGGCGCCCGAACCAGAAGCCGCACAGCCCGCCCCTGTCGCGGCGATCGAAGCCGTGACGGCAGCGCCTGCCATAGAAGCACCTGCAACTGCCGAAACAACGACGCCAGCCGCCCAGGCTCATTTGGCACCGGAAGCGGCAGAGGTGGTTACCTTTGTGCCACCGAAGGTTGTCAGCACAGTCAGCAGCCCTCCGCTCGAACCGCAGGCTGAGCACTTCGAGCCCGAGCCTGTTTTCGCCGCAGTTCCAGCTCAGACGCCCATCGCGCCTGCCGCCATCAACCCTGATGAACTGATCCACCCCGGCGATCCGACACCGCTGATCCTCGACAGCCTGCCACTGCCCGAGCCAATTGCCCAAGCGCTGGCCGCCATCGACCCGGAGCAGCCCGAGCACGACATCCTGTTCGCCCTGCCGGATACCCCGGAGCCGTCTTACAGCTCCGTGGCCAAACACATCGAAGACACCCTGATCGGGCTGCTCGACGACCTGACCCTGCCGGAACGTCACCGTCCACAAGCCGAAGCCATGCGTGAGCGGCTCAAACACGGTCTGAACTGGTACGAATTGATCCCGATCCTCGACGATCTGGCGACGTTGATGCTGGCGATCACCGACAGCGGTCAGCACGAATTCGAAGCCTACCTGCAGCAACTCAACGAACGCCTCGAAGCGTTCCAGAGCAATCTGCAGGCTGCCAGTGAAGGACATGCCGACAACAGCTCGGCGGCGCGGGCCATGGACACGCAGATCCGCGAGCAAGTCGATGGTTTGCAGACCAGCGTGCAGGAAGCGGCGGATCTGGAAGACCTCAAGCACGTGTTGGAGAACCATCTCGAAGGCCTGCTCGGCACCATGGACCAGCACCAGAAGCAGCGCGATGCCCGCGAACAGGAAGTCGCCACGCGGCTCAAAAGCCTGTCCGAACGCGTGGCGCATATGGAGCAGGAAGCCCAGGGTTTCCGCGAACATCTTGAAGTACAAAGACAGAAAGCCTTGATCGATCCGCTCACCGGCCTGCCCAATCGCGCTGCGTGGAGCGAACGCCTCGAGCATGAAATCAAGCAGTGGCAACAGCATGGCAACACCCTGAGCCTGGCCATGCTCGACCTCGATCACTTCAAACGCATCAACGACAACTACGGCCATTTGGCCGGCGATAAGGTGCTGAAGATCATTGCCACCGTGTTGCGCAAACGCCTGCGCGGCTCGGACTTCATTGCCCGTTTCGGCGGGGAAGAGTTCGTTCTGTTGATGCCGGCAACGCCGCCGGCAGTCGGCGCCAAACTGTTGGAAACCCTGCGCGCAGCGATCGAAGCCTGCCCTTTCCACTTCAAGGGCGAGCGCGTGACGATCACCATTTCCATGGGACTGGCAACATTCCGCGCTGGAGAACACAGCGATCTGGTGCTGAAAAGAGCCGATCAGGCGCTTTACCGCGCTAAAAATGCAGGACGCAACCGGGTCGAGCTGGGCTGAGCAAATTGTTCCATTTTGTTTAAATCCGCCCGCTGACCGTCGAGACGCAAGGCAGTACGTTACACTGTTGCATTACTGTCTTGCGTGTACTGCCTTCTGCCATGAAATTCTTTGCCCTCCTCGCGTCGCTGCTCGTTCTGGCCGGTTGTGCCAGCAGCCCGCGTTATGACACCAGCCATCCTTCGGCCAATTACGACAGCCGCATTCAGTTTGTGGTCGTGCATTACACGTCGGCCTCGCTGGAGCGCTCGCTGCAACTGCTGACCCACGGCGAAGTCAGCAGCCATTACCTGATCGGCGACGACAAGAGCGGCACTGTCTACAAGCTGATGGATGAAAACCAGCGCGCCTGGCACGCCGGCGAAAGCCAATGGCAAGGCCGCACCTGGCTCAACTCCAGCTCGATCGGCATCGAAATCGTCAATCCGGGCTTCAAGGACACGCCGACCGGGCGGCTGTGGTATCCGTACAGCGAAGCGCAGATTCAATCATTGATCGTCCTGCTCAAAGACATCAGCAAACGCAATGGCATCAGCCCGCGACACATCATCGGCCATAGCGACATCGCGCCGCTGCGCAAGCTTGATCCCGGGCCGTTGTTTCCGTGGAAACGCCTGGCCGCGGAGAGTTTGGGTGTGTGGCCGAATGAACAGGCAGTGGCGCGCCAGCAAATGCTCTTCACCAACGGCGAACTGCCGAGCATCAGTTGGTTCCAGGCGCAATTGGCGCACCTTGGTTATGACACGCCGCAAACCGGCGAACTGGACGTTGCGACGCGCCACGTCCTCGCAGCCTTCCAGATGCACTTCCGGCCTTCGCGCTTCGACGGCACGCCGGATGCGCAAACGGCAGCGCTGCTGCTGGTCCTCAATCAGACAAAATAATGACGCCCGCCCGACGGTCAGGGCGAAATCGCAATCAGCAGCTATAACTCATTGGTAATTCTTCGGATATTCCATGATGGTTGCTACCCGAGAGACGCTGCGTAGCTGGTTCTATCGCCCGTGGTTTTTGGCGATGATCGCGGCTGTCCTCAGTGCCTGCCTGCTGATCGCCGGCGGAATGTTCGTGGCCATGCGTCAGGTCGAGCAAAGCGAAAGTCAGGAAATGAACGCGCAAGGCGAACGTTTCCTCGCCCGCCTCGAACAATTGTTCGGCCAGTTGCGCGAAAGTCTCGACGATCTCGAAGCGCAGCCATTGCGCAGTTGTGACGATGAAATGATCGCGACCCTGCAGCAAGTCACCTTCAACTATCGCTTCGTCTACGAAGCGGCTTACATGGACGCCACGCGTATCTGCTCCAACCGCCCACGTCAGGAAGGCGTGTCGGTGGTACGGGCGCCGGATATCAGAGGGCCGACTTACAGCTATTGGCTCAATACCACCACCGAACCCGATGAAAACCGCGCCGCGCTGATGCTGGGTCGCGGCAATTTTCGTGTGGCCACATCACGCGGGCATCTGACCGACATGGTCGATCTGTCGCCCGGCAGCAGCCTACTGGTAGTACTCGATCATGGTACCCGGGCGATCCCGGTGCTCGGCACGGCGCAGGCCTGGCCACCGACCGAACATTGGCCACCGAAAAGTCGCGAGTCATTACAGGTCACTCAGACTCGGCTGATCTACCGCATGCCCACCAACAATCCGGAATATCAACTGGTGCTGATCACGCCGCGCACCGGCATGCACATCCCTGCGATCTGGTGGTGGATGGTTCCGGCCTGCCTATTGCTCGGCGCATTCTTAGGGTTCTTTGTGTTCTTGCTGGTGCGCCAGCGCCAATCGCTGGACGCAGAACTCAATGGCGCCATTCGTCGGGGCGAGCTGCAGGTGCTCTATCAGCCGATCTTCGATCTCGACAGCCGCAACTGCGTCGGCGCCGAAGCCCTGCTGCGTTGGCGCCGCCCGGACGGCACGCTGACCAGTCCCGACCTGTTTATCCCCATGGCGGAGAACACTGGGCAGATTCGCCAGATGACCGACTTTGTCCTCCAGCGTTTGCTGGAACAACTGGGTCCGGTGCTGCGGGCCAATCCGCAACTGTATATCTCGGTTAACCTCGCCGCCTGCGACGTGATGGTGCCGCGCATCGGTCTGGTCATGGCGCGCTTGCTCACATTGCATCGAGTCGCCGCACGGCAGATTGCCTTCGAGGTCACCGAACGTGGCTTGATTGACGTGGTGGTGGCGCGGGAAAACCTGCAAGCCTTGCGCGATGTCGGCCATCAGGTATTGATCGACGATTTCGGCACCGGCTATTGCAGCCTCGCCTACCTGCAAACCTTGCCGGTCGATTGCCTGAAGATCGACAAGGCCTTTATCGACGCCCTCGGCCATGACGCAGCGAGCAGCGGCGTCGCCCCGCACATCATTCATATGGCCCAGGCGCTGGATCTGAAGGTGATTGCCGAAGGCATCGAACTGGAATCACAGGCTGAACTGCTCAGTAGCGAAGGGGTGAAATTCGGTCAAGGCTGGTTGTTCGCCCATGCGCTGAGCGCGGTGCAGTTCATCGAACTCATCACTCGTGGCCGACGCCTCGCGGGAAGGCGTATGGACGACGAAGCCTAAACGGCGAGCGCCATATAGAACTGCGTACCCTGCCCCGGCCGCGAATAAACGCCCATGCGTCCGCCATGCAACTGGACGATTTCTTTGCACAGCGCCAGACCAAGCCCGGCGCCGCCCTTTTTGCGGCCGACCTGCACGAACGGCTCGAAGATCCGTCCTTGCTGGCCGTAGGCGATGCCTTCGCCATTGTCTTCGACGCTGATGATCACTCGCTCGCCATGTCGTCGCGCCTGCAAACGGATCTGACCGTCGCGGGCGGTATGGCGCAGGGCGTTGTCGATCAGGTTGTCGAGCACGCGATCGAGTTGCGCCTGATCGGCCTGCAAACGTGGTAGCGGTCCCTGTACTTCGACATTCAGGGCGATGCCCTTGGCCGCCGCCGAGTCGGCAAAACGCAATTGCGCCTGCTCCAGCAAATCTTCGATGGAGCACGGCGCCAGTGTGAGTTTCTGCAGGCCATTCTGATAACGCGAGAAGTTGAGCAAGTCATTGATCAACTGCATCAGACGCTGCATTTCCTCGTTCACGGTGTCGAGCAGATCAGCCTCGCGGGACTCCGCTGGAAACTTCGCCCGCTCGCGGAACAAACCGAACGCCATGTGCATACCGGTGACCGGCGTGCGCAGTTCGTGGGAGGCGCGCAAGACGAATTCACTGCGCACCCGCTCGAAGGCGCGCTGCTCGGTGACATCGTGCAGCACCATCACCGCGCCGAGAATATGCCCTTGGGTGTGACTGACCGGGGTCAGGCTGTAGGTCAGCAGGCGTGATTCGCCGTCGACCTCGATACTCAAATCTTCCGGCGCCCGCTCCAGCGTGCCGCCGCGCAGCACCAGTTGCAGCTGCGCATCCAGCTCTGGGCGTTCCAGCGCCGTGCCCAGCCCCTGGCCAAGACGATCATCGTCCCAGCCCAATTGGCGCTGAGCCACTGGATTGAGGTGCTCCAGATTTCCCTGACGGTCGATCATCAGCAAGCCGTCATCGATGCTGTCGAGCACCGCTTGCAAGCGTTGCTGGCCGGCGAGCAATTCATCGACGTTGGTCGCCTGATGCTCGCGCAGTGCCTCAGCCATCAGGCCGAAGCGTTTGGTCAGCTGATTCATTTCCATCGCTGACGAAATCGGCAGGGTCACTTCAAAATTGCCTTGGCCGATATTGTCCGCCGCTTTCGCCAGCGCCTCGATCGGCGCGCCAAAACGCCTGGCAATGCCGTGGGCCGTGATGAAACCGATGATCAGCACCGCCAACCCGACAAATCCCAGCAGACCGGCAATCAACAAGGCACGGTCACGCGCCTCACGCTGTACCGCGTTGATGTTGTCCAGTGCATGCTTGTGTTCGGTGATCAGTCCGTTGCGCAACGTGTTGAAGCGCTCCCGGAATTCGGCGCTGCTACTCATCGAGCTGGCCGGGTCACGGGACAAATCGAAAGCTTCGAGGAAACTCAGATAATCCGCTTTTGCCCGACTGAAGCCGTATAGCCGACCATCGCCCTCTTGCTCTTGGGCGATGCCTTGGTCCAGCAATTCGAAGTAATGCTGTTTTGACGCTTCGAACGCCACGGGATCAGGCTTTTCCGCGAGCATGATGATCAGTTGATCACCCAGCGTCTGGCGCAACTTGAGCCCCAGATCCAGAGTGACGAAGTTGCTGCGCACCAACGCTTCTTGAGTGCCGGCCATCTGCATCACGCTGACCAGCCCGAGCAACAGCCCGAGCAAGGCCACGGTGATCAGCGCGGAAATGCTCAAGAACAAACGGGTCCGCAACTTCATCGCCAGTTTCATCGCCGGACACTCACAGGTTGTACTGCTTGCGCTTGCGGTACAGGGTCGAAGCGTCGATGCCGAGGGTTTTTGCCGCTTGATCCAGGGTGCCGGCAGTAGCGAGAACCGCACCGATGTGGGCCTTTTCCAACTCGTCGAGACTCAACGCCGCACCGACGCGAGGAGCGTTGTTGGCCGGTTGCTCGGCCATGCCGAGGTGGCTGATTTCCACGCGTTCCTGCGGGCAGATGATGCTCGCCCGCTCGACCACGTTACGCAGCTCACGAATGTTGCCCGGCCAGCGGTAGCCCAGCAGCGCCTCGCGAGCCTCGTCGCTGAAGCCCCGTGCCGGACGTGCGTACTCTTTGACGAAACGGGCGAGGAAGCGATCGGCCAGGGTCAGAATGTCCTCGGCGCGCTCGCGCAGTGGCGGCAGGTGCAGGGTGATGACGTTCAGGCGATAGAGCAGGTCTTCACGGAAACGCCCGTCACGGACCATGTCTTCGAGATTGAGATTGGTCGCCGCTAGAATGCGCACGTCGGCCCGGCGGGTGACCGGATCCCCTACCCGCTCGTATTCCTTGTCCTGAATGAAACGCAGCAATTTGGGTTGTAATGTCAGGGGAAAGTCGCCGATCTCGTCGAGAAACAGCGTGCCGCCGTCCGCCTGATTGACTCGCCCCAAGGTGCTTTCGCTGGCCCCGGTAAACGCACCGCGACTGTGACCGAACAGCTCGCTCTCCATCAATTCCGCCGTCAGCGACGGGCAGTTGATGGTCACGCAGGATTTCTTCTCGCGTTTGCTCCAGCCATGAATCGCTCGGGCCAGCTCACCTTTACCGGTACCGGACTCGCCGAGGATCAGAATGTTGGCGTCAGTGCTGGCAACCTGGCGGGCCGTTTCCAGGACAACTTTCATCGCTGGGCTGTGGGAATCGAGGCCATCCTTCGGTTTGCGGATCTCGCCTTCCAGCGCTTCGAGGCGCGCCGACAGTTGGCGCACTTCCAGTTGCTTGGCGGTGGCCAGACGCAACTGATCCGGGCTGCACGGTTTGACCAGATAGTCGGCGGCGCCGGCCTGGATCGCATCCACGGCAGTGTCGACGGCCGAATGCGCAGTGACGATCACCACACGCATCCATGGCGCCTGAATGCGCATCTGCGCCAGCACGTCGAGACCGTTGTCTTCGCCCAAGCGTAAATCAAGGAAGCACAGGTCGAAGACCTGACGTTGCAACAAGGCGTCAGCCTGGGCCGCGCTGTTGGCTGTGGCGACCGTATAGCCTTCATCTTCGAGGCAATAACGGAAAGTACGCAGGATGGCGGATTCGTCGTCCACCAGCAGAATGCGGCCTTGATGCTCAGTGGCAGATTCCATTTTTCCTACGCTCCATAGTGATTGGTCTTGGGTTAGTCCCGGAAAAATCGGGCAAGTTGCATGGTTGATTCTGAACGATGCCAGCCATAGGAGGGTAGCTCTCTCCTGCCTTTACGGCCAATACGTTGATTTTGTTGGTTTTTTAAACAAATACCGATTTGCAGGGAATTCCCTGCGTACTTTTCTGACATCTGCGCCCCGCTCTCAATTCCATAAGAATGAAATCTCCTACGAAAAAATCGTGCATTGCGCACGATCCCAGATGACCCATCGTGCAGGATGCGTCGCAAACGATTTTCTGCATACGCATAACTTATTGATTTTATTGGATATTTTTCAATTAAAAAACTGGCATGCAGGCTGCAATATCTTACTCAGCCCGGGCAGAAATGAACTGCCCCAACCGAATAAGAGTGAGGAACCCAGGATGACTCGCCAACGTGCCGCCCAAGTGCGTATCTCGCCACTGCACATCCAGCAAGGTCTGTTTGGCGTATTGGCGCTGTTGATCACCCTGATCGCCTGCCAGCAATACCTGCGCTGGGAAAACAGCCAGCAGGCTGAGCCGCTGATTTCGATCCAGCACAACACGCAAACGCACTTCAGCGCCGTAAGCAGCAGCCAGGCCGAGAGCGCCTCGATGCGCATGATGGATGTCGATCAGGCGCAGCCACTGGATCAACTGCCACGTGAAGAGCGTTGGGTTTTCTAAAGAGCAAACGAATTCGGGCGCACAGCGCCGGAACACGTAACACCCCTAAATAGAGAAGTAAGGAGAATCACCATGTTGAGCTGGGCAATTACATTCTTGATCATTGCCATCATCGCCGCAGTACTGGGCTTCGGTGGTATCGCGGGCACCGCCACGGGTATCGCCAAGATTCTCTTTGTCGTGTTCCTGGTGATGTTCATCGCTTCCTTCTTCTTTGGCCGTCGCGGCCGAGGTTGACGATGAGTGCTTTGAAGACACTGGCAGCCGCCCTGCTTCTGGGCGGTAGTGCCATGGCGATGGCGGCCAACGACGGCCAGGCGCGGGTCAACGAACTGCTCGCCTCTGACGAGCAGTACCGTGAAACCTGGGAAGGCGTAATCAAGAAAGAAGAGCGCGTACCGGAATGGGTGATCAACCTGTCCGGGACCTCCGAACAACAGATGAACGCGGTTACTGAGGACGACGAGAAATACTTGGTCGGCCCGCTCTGCGAGAATCAGGACAAGTGCCTGAATCATCGATTGATCGTCGCATTCAGTTTTGACAAGGATGACGCCTACGCCATGCTGGTTGATGTGCCTGAAGGCCTTCCGCAAGACAAGTCACCGACGCGACATGCGACCTATCGCTTCTTCGGCAAACCCGACCAAGGTATGCAGGATCTACTGATGGAAACCCTGAAGAAAGATCCGAAGTGGTATTGATTTGAACATGAGGGCAGCGCCCTGCTGCCCTCCATTGCGCCCACCTGAGGAAGGCCGGCGCATGACCAAGGGGCCGGGACGTTCTGACTGTTGCAGGGTCGGAGTGACCTACGGGTACAGGGAGTGCCTGCGCAAGGGCCGGGTCAGGGTAAAAGCTGCGCCGCAGGTTCGCCGACCCACAGTGGTTCGACGGACTTGCGCTGAGCTTTCAATCAGATAAAACGTTGATCCAGAGCGTCCAGCTCGTTCCTTTTATCGCTGACACTGCGCGCGAAAACATTACGCGGTGTTTCCTGGCGACCGTATATCGACAAAAAAACCGTTTAAACAGTAGGACTTCTAGTCTTCCAACGTAGGCTTTTTCCTAAGTTTTTAGTCGATTTTTCTTGTTCAAAAAACAACCAACCTTCGCTGTGATGACCGGTTCACGGCACTTATGCCGGCCGAAATGTCACAATCGAACCGGTTGGGACGCCAGTTTCATTAAAAAAAGCTCATGCCGATTCGGCATAGGGTAGGCGTTTACGGCATTAGACGGCGCAACCTTGCATCGGAATAGTTGCGCCTTTTTTCGCCTGCCGAAGAGCCGTAATCACGCGCTTCGGGGCACCTTATACGGAGGCAGATGCACAGACTTTTCCGCTAATGAGCGTTCCAGTTCCTGCATGTGCCTGAGTCAAACGCAAGTAAGGGTAAAGATAATGAAGAAGGCAAAAATTAGCCTCGCCTGGCAGATCCTCATCGGTCTGGTTTTGGGTATTGCAATTGGTGCGTTGCTCAACCATTTCAGTGCCGAGAAGGCCTGGTGGATCAGCAACGTCCTGCAACCGGCAGGCGATATCTTTATCCGTCTGATCAAGATGATCGTGATTCCGATCGTCATCTCTTCCCTGATCGTCGGCATCGCCGGCGTGGGCGACGCCAAGAAGCTCGGGCGTATCGGCCTGAAGACGATCATCTATTTCGAAATCGTCACCACCATCGCCATCGTCGTAGGCCTGCTGCTGGCCAACCTGTTCCATCCGGGCACAGGCATCGACATGAGCACCCTCGGCACGGTGGATATCTCCAAGTACCAGGCAACCGCCGCCGAGGTACAGCATGAACACGCGTTCATCGAGACCATCCTCAACCTGATCCCGTCGAACATCTTCGCGGCCATGGCCCGCGGCGAAATGCTGCCGATCATCTTCTTCTCCGTGCTGTTCGGTCTCGGTCTGTCGAGCCTGCAGTCGGACCTGCGCGAGCCGCTGGTGAAGATGTTCCAGGGCGTCTCGGAAAGCATGTTCAAAGTCACCCACATGATCATGAACTATGCGCCGATCGGCGTATTCGCACTGATCGCGGTGACCGTCGCCAACTTCGGCTTCGCCTCACTGCTGCCGCTGGCCAAACTGGTGATCCTGGTTTACGTCGCCATCGCCTTCTTCGCCTTCGTGGTGCTGGGCCTGATCGCCAAGCTGTTCGGCTTCTCGGTGATCAAGCTGATGCGCATCTTCAAGGATGAGCTGGTGCTGGCCTACTCCACCGCTTCTTCGGAAACCGTGCTGCCACGCGTGATCGAGAAGATGGAAGCCTACGGCGCGCCGAAAGCCATCTGCAGCTTCGTGGTACCGACCGGTTATTCGTTCAACCTCGACGGTTCGACCCTGTACCAGTCCATCGCGGCGATCTTCATCGCTCAGCTGTACGGCATTGATCTGTCGATCAGCCAGCAGCTGCTGCTGGTCCTGACCCTGATGGTCACCTCCAAAGGCATCGCCGGCGTACCGGGCGTGTCCTTCGTGGTGCTGCTGGCGACCCTCGGCAGTGTTGGTATTCCGCTGGAAGGTCTGGCGTTCATCGCCGGTGTCGACCGCATCATGGACATGGCGCGTACTGCACTGAACGTGATTGGTAACGCCCTGGCGGTACTGGTTATCGCACGTTGGGAAGGCATGTACGACGATGCCAAGGGCCAGCGCTACTGGAACTCCCTGCCGCACTGGCGCAGCAAGGAAAAACTGCCAGCGGGCGAAATCTCGAAGAACTGACACAAATCCCTGTAGGAGTGAGCCTGCTCGCGATGAGGGCTGTACATTCAACATCTCTGTTGTCTGATACACCACGATCGCGAGCAGGCTCACTCCTACAGTGGACCGAGTCAGCCATACGAACCCCGGAGAAATCCGGGGTTTGTCGTTTCTGGCGACCCCGCTATCATTCGCGGCATTCTTCGGGGGATTTGACTGATGCTTAATGGCCTGTGGCTTGGCTTCTTCATCGTGGCAGCCGTATCGGCGCTGGCGCAGTGGCTGATCGGCGGCAACGCCGGGATCTTTGCGGCGATGGTGGAAAGCATTTTCGCCATGGCCAAGCTCTCGGTCGAAGTCATGGTGCTGCTGTTCGGCACCCTCACCCTGTGGCTGGGCTTTCTGCGCATCGCCGAGAAGGCCGGGATCGTCGAGTGGCTGGCCAAGGTACTCGGCCCGCTGTTCCTGCGGCTGATGCCGGAAGTCCCGGCCGGTCACCCTGCCCTTGGCCTGATCACTCTGAACTTCGCCGCCAACGGTCTGGGCCTCGACAACGCGGCCACGCCCATCGGCCTGAAAGCCATGAAGGCGCTGCAGGAGCTCAATCCCAGTGCCACTATCGCCAGTAACGCGCAAATCCTCTTCCTGGTGCTCAACGCCTCCTCCCTGACCCTGCTGCCGGTGACGATCTTCATGTACCGCGCCCAGCAAGGCGCGCCGGACCCGACGCTGGTGTTTCTGCCAATCCTGCTGGCGACCAGTTGCTCGACGATTGTCGGCTTCCTCTCGGTAGCGTTCATGCAGCGGCTGCGGATCTGGGATCCGGTGGTGTTGGCTTATCTGGTTCCCGGCGCGCTGATTCTCGGTGGCTTTATGGCGCTGCTGGGCACGCTTTCGGCGACGGCTTTGGCGGGATTGTCGTCGATCCTCGGCAATCTCACGCTGTTCGGGTTGATCATGCTGTTCTTGCTGATCGGCGCGCTAAAGAAGGTCAAGGTCTACGAGGCGTTTGTTGAAGGCGCCAAAGAAGGCTTCGATGTCGCGAAGAATCTGCTGCCGTATCTGGTGGCGATGCTCTGTGCGGTGGGCGTACTGCGTGCGTCCGGGGCCTTGGACTTTGGCCTGGACGGCATTCGCCATCTGGTCGAGTGGGCCGGTTGGGACACACGATTTGTCGATGCGTTGCCGACGGCGATGGTCAAACCGTTCTCTGGCAGTGCGGCGCGGGCGATGTTGATCGAGACGATGAAGACGTCCGGTGTCGACAGCTTCCCGGCGTTGGTCGCGGCGACGATTCAGGGCAGTACCGAGACCACGTTCTATGTGCTGGCGGTGTATTTCGGCGCGGTGGGGATTCAGCGCGCGCGGCATGCGGTGGGGTGTGCGTTGCTGGCGGAGTTTGCTGGTGTGGTGGGCGCGATCTTCGTCTGCTACTGGTTCTTCGGCTGAACAAATATCCAAACTGTAGGAGTGAGCCTGCTCGCGATAGCGGTTTATCAGTCGCCATCATCGGTGACTGTCAGTCCGCTATCGCGAGCAGGCTCACTCCTACAGGGGGATTGTGTTGGGCTTAAGGTCTTTGGGGGGCTAGTTTCTGGCCCTGGTCGACGGCCCAGGCCACGACTTTCGCGGTCAGGCGATCACTGGCCTGGCCAAAGCCTGCGACCACTGCCGGCACCTGCACATCGTTCAACGGCTGGCGCTCTTCAAACCGTCGACTGGCCAGAATCCGCTGGTCATAACCACGCACGAGCAACGCATCAACCCGCACCACGACGCTGGCCTGCGTGCCCTGATACTCGGTCTGAAACGCCTGCAAACTCCCGCCCAATTCCAGATCCGCAGCAAAGTTGCTGTCATCGGTACTGAGCAACGTCACCCGACCATCACGCTGAAACCCATCCAGCAGACGATTACGCACCAGCACCGGCGCCGGATCGCTCCAGCGCGAGCCCTTGTAGCTGCTGATCACATCGCCCTGCGGAATCACCGCAATCGTCGGCCGGTTCAACGCCTCACTGGCCTGCAACTTGTTCAGCCGCAACGACCACCGTTGCGTCGCCGCTGAACTGGCCGAGGCGGGCGCCTGTGCGGCCGGCAGGCGATAGACATCCGACGGCTCGGATTGCGGCAGAATCGAACAGGCGCTGATCAGCGTGAAGCCGGCGAGGAGGGCAAGTCGAGTCAGCTTCATGGCGTGAATTCCTTGTTCTTGTCACGGCCCAGCAGGTAGCCGCTGGGGTTGGCCTCAAGGCGTTGCGAGATGGCGCGCAGCGAGGTCAGCGTTTCACGCAGTTCGCGGATCGCCGGGGCCAGGCCATTGAGGCCCTGCATGCCATTGTCGAGGGAGTTTTCGTTTTTGCTGAGCAGGGTGCTGATGGTGGTCGTGCTTTGCTCCAGCGACTTCATCGCCTGCTCGGCGCTGCCCAGTGCCTGTTTGCCCTGGTCGTTGATCAGGCCGTTGGCGTTGCGCATCAGCAGTGAGGTCTGTTCGAGCATGCTGCCGGCCTGTTTACCGACGGTCGCCAGTTGCTGCATGGCTTGCTTGATGTCACCGCGCTGATCGTTGATGGTGCCGGTGGTCTGCTCCAGATGGGCGAGGGTTTTGCTCACACGCTCGACGTTCTCGGCAGAGAACATCTGATTGGCGTTCTGCAGCAGCGCAGTGATGCCGGTCATCAAATCGTTGGAGTCATTGAGCAAGCGCGAAATAGGCGAGGGCGAGGCGACGATGGTCGGCAGATTACCGTCATGCCCACGCAGTTTCGGGCTTTCCGGTGTGCCGCCGCTGAGCTGGATGATCGAAGTGCCGGTGATCCCGGCCAGTGCCAGTTTGGCCTGGGTGTCTTCCTTGACCGGCGTATCACCGGCCAGACGAATCCGCGCCAGCACCCGCCGCGGATCCTTTGGATCAAGGCGCAGGTTGATCACATCGCCAACCTTGATCCCGCTGTACTGCACCGGGCTGCCCTTGGACAAGCCACTGACCGCCTCGCTGAAGACAATCTCGTAATCCTTGAACTCGGTATCGACGCTGGACTTGGCCAGGAACAGACCGAAGAGCAGGGCGCCTGCCACCACGATCACGGTGAACAAGCCGATCAACACATGATGCGCTCGGGTTTCCATGTCAGACCTCGTTGAGCAATTTGGCGGCGTCCAGCGCCGAGCGGCCGCGCGGGCCGTGGAAGTATTCGTGAATCCACGCGTCGTCGGTTTCCGAGACGACGTCGATAGGTCCTGCGACCAAGACCTTTTTCTGCGCCAGCACCGCCACACGGTCGGTAATGGTGTAGAGCGTGTCGAGGTCGTGGGTCACCAGAAACACGCTAAGGCCGAGTGCATCGCGCAGGGTCAGGATCAATTGATCGAACTGCGCCGCGCCAATCGGATCGAGGCCGGCAGTAGGTTCGTCGAGAAACAGGATGTCCGGATCCAGCGCCAGGGCCCGGGCCAGCGCGGCGCGTTTGATCATGCCGCCAGAGAGCGACGCCGGGTATTTGTCCGCCGCTGACAGTGGTAATCCGGCCAGCGCCAGTTTCACGGCAGCCAAGTGCTCAGCGTCGTTGCGACTGAGGCCGGCGTGTTCGATAAGGGGCAGGGCGACGTTCTCGGTGACCGTCAGCGAGGAGAACAGCGCGCCTTTCTGGAACAGCACACCGAAGCGCCGCTCAACCAGTGAGCGCTCATGCTCGGACAGGCTCGGCAGGTTCTTGCCGAACACTTTGACCATGCCTTCGCTGGGCCGGCGTAATCCGACAATGCTGCGCAGCAACACCGATTTGCCGCTGCCGGAGCCGCCGACCACGGCGAGGATTTCGCCTTTGTACAAATCCAGATCGAGGTTCTCGTGCACACTCTGGCTGCCAAAGCGATTGCACAGGCCACGGACTTCGATCACCGCCTCCGAGGGCGCGCGGGGTAGACGACTCACCAGCCCATCTCCATGAAGAACAGCGCGGCCACCGCGTCGAGCACGATCACCACGAAAATCGATTGCACCACAGCGGACGTGGTGTGGGCGCCGACCGACTCGGCACTGCCGCTGACCTTGAAGCCTTCCAGGCAACCAATCGCGGCAATGATGAAGGCGAAGATTGGCGCCTTCACCAAGCCGACCAGAAAGTGCTGCACGCCGATGTCCGACTGCAACAGCGTCAGGAACATCGCCGGCGAGATATCCAGTGACACCGCGCAGACCACGCCGCCTCCGATGATCCCGCAAAGCATGGCGAGGAAGGTCAACATCGGCAGCGCCACCAGCATCGCCAGCACACGCGGTACCACCAGCAACTCCATCGGGTCGAGGCCAAGGGTGCGGATCGCATCGATTTCTTCGTTGGCCTTCATCGAGCCAATCTGCGCGGTGAACGCGCTGGCGGTGCGCCCGGCCATGAGGATTGCCGTGAGCAACACACCGAATTCCCTCAGGAACGAGAAGCCCACCAGGTCCACAGTAAAAATCGTCGCGCCGAAACTGGCCAGCACCGTGGCGCCGAGAAACGCCACCACCGCGCCCACCAGAAAAGTCAGCAAAGCCACGATTGGCGCGGCGTCGAGACCGGTCTGTTCGATGTGCGCGATCATCGGCGTGATCCGCCAGCGCTTGGGCCGGAACAGGCTACGAGCGATAGTTTCCATAATCAGGCCGACGAAGCCGAGCAATTGCAGGGTGTCTTGCCAGACGGTGTCGACGGCGCGACCGATGCGGGTGAGCAATTGCACGCTGACGCTGATTTCCGGCTCTTTGATCGGCACGCAGAAATCGGTCATCGAGCAATACACGGTTTGCAGCAGCGCGCGGTCGGCGGAGGTCAGGGTGCAATCGGGGTGTTCGGCGGATTCACCGAGGCGTTCGGAGCCGAGCAGTTCGACCAGCAACGAGGCGCCAGCGGTGTCGAGGGCGCCGAGACTGTTGAGATCGATCGGCGTATTGGCATCGTACTGGCCGTGGAGCTTTTCACTCAGTTGCTTGAGTTCGGCGTAATGGGCAAGCGTCCAGTCCCCCGTCACCCGCAAGCGGGCAGGACTGATCGACGTGTCCAGTTGGGCATTACCGCTGATCGAGCTGCTGGTCATAAGCTCCGTGCTTGTTCGTCTGCTAAGCGAACTAACGTAATAGCACGAACCGGGTTACTTTTCTTTGATCGCTGTGCTGTCCGTGACTTCGAAGCGCAGCACGCCGATCACCTGGCCGTCTTCGGTCAGCACCCGCACTTGCCACTTGCCCGCCGGGTTGCCGGGGAAATTCTGCTTGTGCGTCCAGGCGCGGTAGCCTTCCTTGCGCCCGCCATGGATATCGAGGGCGATGCGGTCGACCTCTTTGCCGTTGAATTGCCAGACGTGATAGATCCGCTCATCGAGCCCGCGCGGCGCGTTGATCGCGGTGTAGGCGTAGAGGCCATCGCCACGAATCTGCTCGGCGCTGACCGTGTCGAGGCTGGCGCCGGGGGTGCGGTCCTGCATTTGCGTGCTGATCGCCACGTCGGTCATCCACAGCGTCGCCGGCGGCACCCACGAACGCAACGCCCAACCGACGCCACCGATACCGACGGTGATGCACAAGATCGCCAGGGCATTGCGCACCGTGCGGATCGGGAAGATCGACGCCAGACTCGGGAACGACAACAGCACAGCAATGCCCAGCGCCCATTTGAAGCTCTGCGCCGTGGTCAGGTGCATGATCACCGGCAACGCGGTGAGCAGGGCGGCGAACAGGGTCAGGGTGTGCAGCGCGAGAAACGCCCAGCGCCGTGGCGCCAGCCATTTGTAATAGAGCGGGTCGACGATGGAAATCAGGGCGGCGACGCTGAGCAGGCCGGTGAAGAACAACTGGCCGCTGTTCCAGGTCGTGGTGATGAAGAAAAACGGCAGGACGAAGAACAGGCTTTCCTGATGGATCATCTGCGTCGCGTAACGCAGCAGCGGCTGGGGAATCTCGCGTTTGAACACGCGGGTGAAGAGGCCGGTGAGGGTGTTTTCCAGCATCAGCCAGATCCAGCTGAGCAGCATGATCACGGTGATCCAGCTCGCCAGCCCTTGCTGACGATCGACCATGATGAAACTGCCGACCCCGGAAATGAAACCGCCAAGCGCAATGACCCCGGGATAGCGCTTCATCAGTTCGAGGATGCGCTGGATCAGGAGCTGTATTTTCGGCATTTGGGCGGTTCACGACTGGATAGGAAAAAACCTCGACAGAGTAGCGCCCGCAAGGCTGATGGTCACTTAAAACCAGCACATACCCCTGTAGGAGTGAGCCTGCTCGCGATTGCGGTCTTTCAGTCACTGTTTATGCGGCTGATACACCGCTATCGCGAGCAGGCTCACTCCCACAGGATTAGTGTTCGGCGGGTTTTCGGCGGTGGTGCAGGCGCCAGCCGATCAGGACCAGCAACACCAGGCCCAAGCCACCCGCACTCAACCACAACACCTGATCATCACTGATCAACGGCTTCTCGATCCGCAAATACCCCGGTTGCAACAGCAACTCACGCATGGCCTTGTTCGCCGCTTCCAGGGTCACCCCTTGCAGCTCCCGCGCCGGGTTGGCAAAACGGCCGTCCTCGTAATCGCCCAGTGCACTCCAGTAGTAATCCGCCATCGCGCTGTTACCCTGCACCGCCCAGGCCTGATGGGCGATAGAAGCCTGTTTGATCCGCGCGAAGGTGTCCGGGTCGAGGCCGTTTTTCAGCAGATCAGCCTTGAGGTCTTCCAGCACCTGAATGGCTTCATCGACGTCATCACGATCGAGGTCGGCATTCAGGCTCATGAAACCGACGCCGCCAAACACCTCACGCTCGGCCCATGGCCCGTAGGACAAGCCGTGGTTGAGACGAATCTGCCGGTACAACGCCCAGTCGAGATAATCCTTGAGAATGTCGAAGGTCTGATCGTATTGATCATCGATCACCGGTTCCGGCACCAGCCAGTGCAGCTTGGCGCTGTCGCCGATAAAACCACGGGTGAGGGTGCGTTCATGGGCGGCGCTGGTGCTGATGTCCGGCAGTGGCCGATGCTCGCTCGGCTCGACCGCGTCGAGCGCGCCCCACGTGCGCTCCAGATACGCCGGTAGCAGTTTGTCGAGTTCGCCGACGACGATCAGGGTCATGTTGTTTGGCGCGTACCAGGCTTTGCGCACCTTTTCCAACTGCTCCTGAGTCAGGTGACCGACTTCAGCACGCTGCGGGCATTTCAGGCCCAGTTCGACGGCGAGCTGATTGCTCGCGGTGTGGCCGAGATCCTGACGATCGAGAAAGCGTTGCAGGCGTGTGTAATGGCCGCCGTCCTCGCGCTCGACCACACGCTTGGCGGCGTTGATTGCGTTGTCGTCGATGCGCGTTTGTGTGAGCAGAGCGAGCAGCAGGTCGAGGACTTTGCGCTGATTTTTCGCCGGCGCTTCGATGACGAAGGTGGTATCGGCGTTGCTGGTGAACGCATTCCAGTCACCGCCCAGCGCTTGCATGCGTTCTTCCAGCCCCCCTTCGCCAGTGGCGTCGATGCCGCTGAACAACAAGTGCTCAAGCAGGTGCGGCAGCTCCTTGTCATCGCAATCGAAATCATCGAGGCCGACGCCGACCACCAGCCGGATCGCCACGTGCCCGCGCTCAGTGCCGGGTTTGAGCAGCAACTGCAAACCGTTGGGCAACGCATAGCCTTCGACCTGAAAACGATCCAGGGCAAAGGCGGGCAGGGAACCGAGCAACAGACAGGCGAACAACAGGCAACGCATAACAGGCTTCCGTACGGCTGATTTGGAGATCCGTGTCGTCAGTCAGGCCCCCATCGCGAGCAGGCTCACTTCTACATTTGCAATGCGTCCCACTGTAGGAGTGAGCCTGCTCGCGATAGCGGCCTGAAGGCTGAATCAATGTAACTGACTAACCCCAGCCCCAGACGTTCAAGGCGAATGCGTTATGTCGGCCATATCATCCGACTCCAGCGCCCCGGTATCCGCCGTTTCCAGCACCACATACGCACTGCCGCAAAACAGCGAATTGAGCCGCTTCATATCGGCAATCAACTCCAGGTGCAACGAACTGGTTTCCAGACTCTGGACGATCTTGCGTTGCAAACGGCTGACATGCGCATGGGCCAAACGGCGTTCCTGTGCGCGAAAACGGCGTTTCTCGCGCAGTAGCTGGCGGGCGCTTTCGCGGTCACCACTGAGAAACACCGACAGCCCCAAACGCAGATTAGCGATCAATTGCTGCTGCAACCCAGCCAGATCCTCCAGACCTTCTTCGGAAAAGGAGCGGCGCTGCGAAGTCTTCTGCTGCTGAATCTTGCGCAGCATGCGTTCGATCAGGTCGGCAGCCAATTTGAGGTTGATCGCCAGCTCGATGATCTCGGCCCAGCGCCGACTGTCCTGCTCGCCGAGGTCTTCGCGGGGCATCTGCGCCAGGTACAGCTTGATTGCGCTGTACAGCGCTTCGACGTCATCGGTCAGCCGACGCATTTCCTGGGTGACAGCGGTCTGCTTGCCGCGCAGCACATCGAGGGTGGCGTCGAGCATGTTGTCGAGCAGATCGCCCATGCGCAGGGTTTCCCGCGCGGCATTGGCCAAGGCCAGACTTGGCGTGACCAGCGCGGTAGCGTCGAGGTGGCGCGGTTTGGCAGTACCGTTGACCTCCGGCCGCTCCGGGAGCAACCACGCGCAGAGCCGCGCCATCGGCCCCACCGACGGCAGCAGAATCAGGCAGCGCACGGTGTTGTAGAGCAGGTGAAAACCGATGACCATTTCCTGCGGGCTGAAATCGAGGCTGTCGATCCAGTGCACCAGCGGATCGAGCACCGGGATGATCAGCAGCAGGCCGATCAATTTGTACAACAGGCTACCCAGCGCCACTTGCCGGCCGGCGGCGTTCTGCATGCTGGTGCTCATGAACGCAAGAATGCCGCTGCCGATGTTGGCGCCGATCACCAGACCAATTGCCACCGGCAGACTGATCACACTGGCACCGGCGAGAGTCGCCGTGAGCAGTACGGCGGCGAGGCTGGAGTAGGAAATCATCGCGAACAGCGCGCCGACCAAGGCGTCGAGGAGGATGTCGCCAGTCAACGAGGCGAAAATCACCTTCACACCTTGGGCATGGGTGATCGGCGCGGCGGCCTCGACGATCAGTTGCAGCGCGAGAATGATCAGCCCGAGGCCAATGGACACCCGGCCCATCTGCCCGAGGCGCGTCTGTTTGCGTGACAGAAAGAAAATCACCCCGAGGAAAATCAGCAGCGGCGACAGCCACGACAGGTCGAACGTCAGCACCCGTGCCATCAGCGCGGTACCGACGTCGGCGCCGAGCATGGTCGCCAGCGCCGGGGTCAGCGCCATCAGGCCCTGGCCGACGAAGGAGGTGACGAGCATAGCGGTGGCGTTGCTGCTCTGCACCATCGCGGTGACGACGATGCCGGCGACAAAGGCGAGCCAGCGCTTGGACATGTTCTGGCCAATCACATGGCGCAGGTTGGTGCCGTACACCCGCAGGATGCCGGTTCGGACGATGTGCGTACCCCAGATCAGCAGGGCGACGGCGGAAAGCAGATTGAGCAGGGTGAGCATACAAATCCCCTGTAGTAGCAGCGCCCCAGAGGGGCAAGTGGACGGTACCGCGCGGTTTCTACGTTTTTGATACTTAAGCTGTAGTTGGCTAACGGTCTGGGCGCCAGCATTGCACAGCTAAAGTGTGGATTGAAACAAAAGTGTCATGAAAAGCGCTTCATACACCCACCTGAATCCACCACAAACAAATGTAGGAGTGAGCCTGCTCGCGATAGGGCCATCAGCCTCAACATTGATGTTGACTGACAGACCGCTATCGCGAGCAGGCTCACTCCTACAAGGGGTGTTGCCTGAAGACTACCGGGTTACTGGCCCGGGATGTCCTTGCGCAGTTTCACCGGGTCTTGCTGCTGCTTTTTCTTGGCCATCGCGCCGCGCAGCTTGATGTTGATCGCCTCAACCGCCAGCGAGAACGCCATGGCGAAGTAGACGTAGCCCTTCGGCACATGCACGTCGAACGACTCGGCAATCAATACGGTACCGACCACCAGCAGGAACGACAGCGCCAGCATCTTCAGCGACGGGTGCTTGTCGATGAACTCGCTGATCTTGCCCGAGGCCAGCATCATCACCAGCACGGCCACAACGATCGCCGCAACCATCACCGGCACGTGGGAAACCATGCCCACGGCAGTGATCACCGAATCCAGCGAGAAGACGATGTCGATGATCGCGATCTGGATGATGGTGTAGAGGAAGTTGCCGCCCTTGCCGCCGGGGGTGTCATCACTCTCATCTTCGCCTTCCAGCGCGTGGTACATCTCTTGCGAGCTCTTCCACAGCAGGAACAGACCACCGAAGAACAGGATCAGGTCGCGACCCGAAATGCCTTGGCCGAACACTTCGAACAGGTCAGCGGTGAGGCGCATGACCCAGGTGATCGACAGCAGCAACAGGATGCGGGTGATCATGGCCAGGCCAAGACCGAAGATCCGGGTGCGCTGCTGCATGTGCTTGGGCATGCGGCTGACCAGGATCGAAATCATGATGATGTTATCGATGCCGAGGACGATTTCCAGGGCGGTCAGGGTGAAGAAGGCAACCCAGATTTCGGGGTTGGTCAGCCATTCCATGTGTATTCCTTTGAGCGATTGTTAAACCGAAAAAGGTCCGGGCTTCAAACCGCGAAGCCAGGACCCGAAACGGTGAGTCTTGGGCTTATAGAGTGCTGAACACCGGGAAAGTCCCCAACAGCAGTGCAGCAATCAGGATGCAGATACACACCAGGATCGCCCATTTCAGGGTGAAACGCTGGTGATCACCGAAATCAATGCCGGCCAGAGCCACCAACAGATACGTCGATGGCACCAACGGGCTCAGCAAGTGGACGGGCTGACCGACGATCGAGGCACGGGCCATTTCCACTGCGGTGATCCCGTAGTGACTGGCGGCTTCGGCCAACACCGGCAACACGCCATAGTAGAACGCATCGTTGGACATGAAGAAGGTGAACGGCATGCTCACCAGCGCCGTGATCACGGCCAGATACGGGCCGAGAAAATCCGGAATCACTGCCAACAGGCTCTTCGACATCGCATCGACCATGCCGGTGCCGGACAGGATACCGGTGAAGATACCCGCCGCAAAGATCAGCCCGACCACTGCCAGCACGCTACCGGCGTGAGCGGCGACGCGATCCTTCTGCATCTGCAGGCAAGGGTAGTTGACGATCATGGCAATACTGAACGCCACCATGAACAGCACCGGCAACGGCAGCAGACCGGCGATCAGGGTGCACATCAGGCCGAAGGTCAGGGCGCCGTTGAACCAGATCAGTTTCGGACGGCGGGCATCCGGGAACTGCGACACGCTGATTTCGCTGTGATCGATATCATCGCCAACCAGATGCAACTCACCTAGACGCGCACGTTCACGTTTACCGTAGAAATAAGCGATCAGCAGAATCGCCACCACACCCGCGGCCATGGCCGGAATCATCGGCACGAAAATGTCCGACGGATCGACATGCAACGCACTCGCGGCACGGGCAGTCGGGCCGCCCCACGGGGTCATGTTCATCACGCCACCGGCGAGGATGATCAGACCGGCCATGATCCGCGGGCTCATGCCAATGCGGCTGTACAGCGGCAGCATGGCGGCCACGCAGATCATGTAAGTGGTCGCGCCGTCACCATCGAGGGAAACGACGAGCGCCAGTACGGCGGTGCCGACCGAAACCTTCAGCGGGTCGCCCTTGACCAGTTTGAGGATCTTGCGCACGGCCGGGTCGAACAGGCCGGAGTCGATCATCAGGGCGAAATAGAGAATGGCGAACATCAGCATCACGCCAGTCGGCGCAAGCTTGGTAATGCCTTCGAGCATCATCGGGCCGATCTTCGGCGCGAAACCACCGAACAAGGCGAAGACAATCGGGATGATGATCAGAGCGATCAGCGCGGACAGGCGCTTGGTCATGATCAGGAACATGAACGTGATGACCATGGCGAAGCCAAGGAAAGTCAGCATGGGAATACTCCAGGCGTAGCGCGGCTAGTTAAATGAGCAGATCGGACGGGATCAGCGCAGAACGGCAAGCACGAGACGTACGGGCGGAGTTGAAGCGAGGAGGCGGGTTACAGAGGACATCAGAATCACCATTGTTGTTGTTAATTGGGCCGTCCGTGCGAGATATCACACGCGTTGGCCAACCGGTCTGTTGCCGGAAGTGGAGGCGATCCTAATCGCGCAAGCTTTCAGCTACCTTTCGCTGCAGAAAGCTTTGAATGAACGGTCAACCGGCCGTCGGATGCGAACCAGAGTCAATAAACACGGGAAGGGGAGCTTCGAAATGAACGAATTGCACAGCGGCGGCTGCCATTGCGGACACATTCGTTATCAGTTCAGCGGAGCGTTGCACGACATCGCCCACTGTCATTGCTCGATTTGCCGCAAAGTCAGCGGCGGGATTGTCACGACGTGGATCACCGTGCCGGCGGTGAGTTTTCAATGGCTGGCCGGTAAGCCCGCGCGTTATGACTCATCCGCCAGTTGCGCGCGGTACTTCTGTGCGCAGTGCGGCGCGCAACTGGCGTTGGTGACGCGGCTCAGTCCCGAGAGCATCGACGTGACCATCGCCACGCTGGATCACCCGGAACTGGCGCCCGCCGAACGGCATATCTGGACGGACAGCCAATTGCCCTGGCTGCATCTGGACGAGCATCTACCGGGTGAAGCCGAAGAAACGATTTGATTAAAAAATAGACAGATCCAGCGGGCGAATCGCGCCCATCCAGATCGCGTGCTCAGTGTGGTCGAGCAAGTCATTCCCCGTGTCCGGATGCAGAAACACCACCAGGCCTTTGCGATTCAGCGCCAGCCACGGCAGCACATCGGCAATCAGGTCGGGGCCGAAGGCCAGTTGGCAACTCCAGTCCGGGTGCGGGCCGACCGGGCGTTCGTGGACGCGGCCCATTTTCAACGGAAACAACTGCGCGGCCTGCTCGCACAAGGCCCGCGCCTGCGCAATGCTGCTGGCGTCAAAATAGACGTGGGCGTGATAACCCTTGATCGCTTGCATCGGAAAGCCTCTGAATCGGTTCGAACCCTCGGCGTTGCCCGTATGTCACACGCCATACAAGGGATAAGAAAAGGGATCAGCCATGAAAAATGCCGAAACCCCGGCGGTAAAAGTGGTGCTCTATGGTGCCATGAGTAGCTTGGGCAGCGCGTTGATGGCTGAGTTGCTGCGCCGTCAGCACGAAGTCATTGCCATCCTCGACGATTTGACCGCACTGGCACCGCGTCCGGGTTTGCGCACCAAAACAGGCGATTTGTTCGACTCGGAGCGGATCAATCAGAGCGTGGCCGGTAGTTCGGCGGTCATCTGTTTATTGGATGCGCCGGGGTTGCCGTTCAGCAGCGATCAGGTGGAACGGGCCGTCGTGCTCGGCCCGGTCGAACAGGTGCTGGCCGTCGACGCACTGGTCGATGGGCTGCAAGCGGCCAATGTGTCGCGGCTGTTTCTGGTGGGGGATTTTGCCGTGCTCGATGAGCCGGATGTCGATGATCGCCTGCAACGTCACGCCGCCGAGGAAATACGTGAAGCCGTGCAAAGCAGTCCGCTGCACTGGACGCTGGTCAATGCGCCCCATGGCGTGGCCGGGCTGACGATTGAGCATTTCAGTCAGGTCGGCGGCAATCTGGAACCGGGTCTGGCCGAACCGCTGGAGCGATTGAACCGCGTGGCGGTGGGGATTGCTGATGAGCTGCGGTTGAATCTGCATGTGGGTCAGCATGTGAATTTTGTGGCGGTCAGCGAATAGGCCGCTATACGGCAATGGAAGGCAGCGCGAGTCCATTGAGGGATTTTGCGCTGCTCGCCTGTTCCGCCATCAGCCAATCAACAAACTGCTGAATCAACGCGCCCCGGCGTTTGCGTTGCGGGAGCACTACGTAATAACCGAGGCGCGACAGGGTCGTTTCGGCGATGGGCCGGCACAGCAAACCCTGACTCAGCAAGTTATCCACAAGGTGGCGCCAGCCAATCGCCACGCCTTGACCGCCAATCGCCGCTTGAATCAGCAGCGTGTAATTATCGAAGCGCAATTGCCCCGGCGCCGGCGGTGTATTGATACCGAGTTCACGGAACAGACCACTCCAGTCAAACCAGTTGCTGCTGTTTTCCCCGCGCAGGTGCAACAACGGAAACTCCAGCAACGCCTGAGCAGGCAGGGGCAGGGCGCGATCCTTGAGCAATTGCGGACTGCACACCGGGAACACTTCCTCGCTGAACAACCAATGGCTTTCACCCTGTTTAAAGCGCCCGTCGCCAAACAGGATCGCCACGTCGATATCGGGGCGCAGCATGTTGTGGTTGCGTTCACTGGTCACCAGGCTCACGTCGACCTGCGGATTGGCTTCGTGAAAACGGTGCAAGCGTGGCATTAACCAATAAGCGGCGAAGGCAAAATCGGTGGCAACTTGCAGGACCTCGTGTTGCTGTTGTGCGCTGATCGCGCTCAATCCTGCGTCGATGTTCTGCAAACCAAGAGTAACTTGCTCAAACAGTATCGCGCCGACTTCGGTCAACTCGATCCCTCGGTAAATCCGATCAAACAGCCGCGTGCCGAGCTGTTCTTCCAGCCGTTTGATCTGCTGACTGATCGCCGGTTGCGTGGTGCCAAGCTCAACCGCGGCAGCAGTGAAACTGCGCTGCCGAGCCGCCGCTTCGAAGGCGCGGAGCAGGTCGAGCGACAGATCACCCAAGGCTTCATACATAAGCTGTGCTTATCCTAGTCATTGTCCGGCACGGGCTTTACCGGATTCAGCATGGGCTCCATGCTCGATCGCAGCAATGTCGCATAAATATTCACTATGGAATGCCGCGATCACATGAAGCGCAAGAATATTCTTTTCATCATGGCCGATCAGATGGCCGCGCCAATGTTGCCGTTCTACGGCCCTTCGCCGATCAAATTGCCCAATCTTTCCCGCCTCGCCGAACAAGGCGTGGTGTTCGACGCCGCTTACTGCAACAGCCCGCTGTGCGCGCCGTCGCGTTTCACCCTGGTCAGCGGCCAGTTGCCGAGCAAGATCGGCGCTTATGACAACGCCGCTGATTTCCCTGCCGATGTGCCGACTTACGCCCATTACCTGCGCCGCCTCGGCTACCGCACCGCGCTGTCGGGCAAGATGCATTTCTGCGGCCCCGATCAGTTGCACGGCTACGAAGAACGCCTGACTAGCGACATCTACCCGGCCGACTATGGCTGGGCAGTGAATTGGGATGAGCCGGATGTGCGGCCGAGCTGGTATCACAACATGTCCTCGGTGCTGCAGGCCGGACCGTGTGTACGGACCAATCAGCTGGATTTCGATGAAGAGGTGGTGTTCAAGGCGCAGCAGTATCTGTTCGATCATATTCGCGAGGACGGCGACCAGCCGTTCTGCCTGACCGTATCGATGACTCACCCACACGACCCGTACACAATTCCCAAGGCTTTTTGGGATTTGTACGACGATGCCGAAATCCCGTTGCCTACAACGCCGGATCAACATCAACTCGATCCGCACTCGCAGCGTTTGCTCAAGGTTTACGACCTGTGGGACAAGCCACTGCCTGTGGATAAGATTCGCGATGCGCGTCGGGCGTACTTCGGTGCGTGCAGCTATATCGACGCCAACGTCGGCAAACTCCTGCAAACACTGGAAGAAACCGGGCTGATCGATGACACGATCATTGTGTTCTCCGGTGACCACGGCGACATGCTCGGCGAAAAAGGTCTCTGGTACAAAATGCACTGGTACGAAATGGCTGCCCGCGTGCCCCTGTTGATAAGTGCGCCGGGGCAGTTCGAGTCAGGCCGCGTCAGCGCTGCCGTGTCGACCGCCGATCTGCTGCCGACCTTCGTTGAACTGGCCGGCGGCACGCTGGAACCAGGCTTGCCGCTGGACGGCCGCTCACTGGTTTCACACCTGCAAGGGCAGGGCGGTCATGACGAAGTGTTCGGCGAATACATGGCCGAAGGCACCATCAGCCCGTTGATGATGATCCGTCGCGGCACCTACAAATTTATCTACAGTGAAAACGACCCTTGCCTACTCTTCGATGTGAGCAACGATCCGCGTGAGCTGGAAGAACTCAGTCAATCGCCGCAACATCGCCAGCTATTCGACGATTTTCTCGCCGAAGCGCGGGCCAAGTGGGACATTCCGGCGATTCACCGCCAAGTCCTATCCAGCCAACGGCGCCGGCGCTTTGTTGCCGACGCGCTGACCATCGGCAAGCTGAAGAGCTGGGATCACCAGCCGCTGGTGGACGCCAGTCAGCAGTACATGCGCAACCACATCGACCTCGATGATCTGGAACGCAAAGCACGTTATCCACAACCCTGCCAAAACCAATAATGTTAAGGGGAAGTCCATGCGTAAGTTATCCACAGTAGTGACGGTTGGCCTGCTCGCGCTGAGCAGCGCCTCGGCCTTCGCCGAGCAAAGCTGCGACACGGTGAAAATGGCCGACCCGGGCTGGAGCGATATTGCCGCGACCAATGCGATCACCGGGTTTCTGCTGGACGGCATGGGCTACAAGGCCAAGGTCGACACCCTTGCGGTGCCGATCACCTTTGGCGGTTTGAAGGATGGCCAGGTGGACGTGTTCCTCGGCAACTGGATGCCGGCGCAACAGGGCTTCTATGACAAGTTCGTCGCCACCGGCGATGTCACGCAACTGGCGAAAAATCTCGACGGCACCGAGTTCACCCTCGCCGTGCCGGACTACGTGTGGGACGCGGGTGTGCATAACTTTGCCGACCTGAACAAATATGCGGACAAGTTCGAGCGCAAGATCTACGGCATCGGCTCCGGCGCGCCGGCGAATATCTCGCTGCAGGAAATCATCAAGAAGAATGACTTCGACATGGGTCAGTGGAAGCTCATCGAATCCAGTGAACAGGCGATGCTGGCTGAAGTGTCGCGGGCGGTGAAGAAACAGAAATTCGTCACCTTCCTCGGCTGGACCCCGCACCCGATGAACGTGCAGTTGAAGATGCATTACCTCAAGGGTGGCGAGAAGTATTTTGGCGATACCGGCAGCGTGTTTACGTTGACGCGCAAGGGCTACGCCGAAGCCTGTCCGAATGTGGGTAAGTTGCTGAGCAATCTGTCGTTCACTCAGGAGATGGAGAACAGCATCATGGCTGAGGTGGTGAACAAGAAGGTCACTAATGCCGAGGCGGCGAAGGCTTGGATCAAGGCGAATCCGGCGGTGCTGGATAAGTGGCTGGATGGGGTGAAGACTGCGGATGGCAAGGATGCGTTGGCGGCGGTGAAAGCGAAGCTTTGATTGTGGGTTTTTTTGAATTTTGCTCGGCTTGAGATTTTTGCCCCCTCACCCCAGCCCTCTCCCCCAAGGGGGCGAGGGGGAAAGGGAGCCGATCGTTGTTTGATTCGAGACCTGAGTTCGACGCTGATTCCTCAGGTCGATGTAGTCAGTCCAATCACCTCGATCAGTCCCCTCTCCCTCCGGGAGAGGGCTAGGGTGAGGGGCCTTTCCCCTGGCACCCTGATAACCTTGAACAAAACCCCAACCGCGAGGACCCATGGCCTTCCCCAGCCGCCACTCTCTCTTGCCCTTCCTCACCTGGCTACCGCGGCAAACCCGCGCCAGCGTAGGACGGGATCTGATCGTCGGCCTCAGCGGCGCAATTCTCGCGTTACCCCAGTCGATTGCCTACGCGTTGATCGCTGGCCTCCCACCCGAGTACGGACTGTATGCCGCGATCATTCCGGTGCTGATCGCCTGCCTGTGGGGCTCGTCGTGGCATCTGATCTGCGGCCCGACGGCAGCGATTTCCATTGTGCTGTTTGCCAGTGTCAGTCCTTTAGCGGTTCCGGCGTCGCAGGACTACATCACCCTGATCTTGTTGCTGACGTTTCTGGCCGGGATTTTCCAGTGGCTGCTCGGTTTACTGCGTTTCGGCGCGCTGGTGAATTTCGTCTCGCATTCGGTGGTGCTGGGGTTCACCCTCGGTGCCGCTGTGGTGATCGCCATCGGGCAACTGCCGAACCTGCTTGGGCTGGAGTTGCCGGCGAAAGCCACGGCGCTGGCGAGTTTGATGGATCTGCTGCAACACCTCAGGGCTGTGGATAAACCTTCGTTGGTACTCGGTGTGGCGACGGTGGTTGTCGGTGTGGTGTTGAAACAATTGCTGCCGCGCTGGCCGACGCTGTTGATAACCCTCGCTTTGGCCAGCCTGCTGGTGTGGCTGTGGCCGGCGATGTTCGGCCACGTGCATCTGGTCAGCGCGTTTGTCGGGCGGTTGCCGCCGTTCAGTGCGTTGCCGCTGGATCTGGATTTGATCTTGCGCCTGCTGCCGAGCGCTGTGGCGGTGGGCATGCTTGGACTGGTCACCAGTCTGTCGATTGCCCGCTCGATTTCGGCACGCTCGCAGCAATTGCTCGATGCCAATCAGGAAGTCCGCGCGCAGGGCTTGTCGAATATCGTCGGGGCGTTCTTTTCCGGATCGTTGTCGGCCGGATCGTTCACTCGCTCGGGATTGAGTTACGAGGCGGGTGCCTGTTCGCCATTGGCCGGGGTGTTTTCGGCGATCTGGGTCGCGCTGTTCGCGATATTCGGCGCGGGGCTGATTGCGCACATTCCGATTCCGGCGATGGCGGGCAGCATTCTTTTGATTGCCTGGGGCCTGGTCGATCATCGCGGAATTCGCGCCTTGCTGCGGGTCAGCCGCGCCGAGTTCGTGGTCATGGCCCTGACCTGCCTCGCGACGTTGCTGCTGGAATTGCAGACGGCAATCTACGCGGGCGTGTTGGCCTCGCTGTTCTTCTATCTCAAGCGCACCTCGCAACCGCGCGTGCAGCATTGGCGCGACGGTGAGGACGATGTGCTGCGCGTCGGCGGGTCGATCTTTTTCGGCGCCAGTCATTACCTGCAAGTGCGTCTGCAACGGACGCATGGCGCGCGGGTGGTGATCGAGGCGCAGCAGATCAATTTCATCGATTATTCGGGGGTGGAGATGCTGCATCAGGAGGCGCGACGCCTGCTGGGCCAGAATCGCAGCCTGACCTTGCGCCGGGCGCGGCCGCAGGTGGTGGAGGAGTTGCGCAAGCTTGAAGGGCCGGAGAAGTGTCCGATCCGGTTTGAGGATTGACCTGATATCACCGCATAACCCTGTAGGAGTGAGCCTGCTCGCGATAGCGGAGTGTCAGTCGATAAGATTTTATCTGACACTCCGCTATCGCGAGCAGGCTCACTCCTACAAGGATTATTGCGCCAGTTGGCGGCGCAGTTCGGCTAATACTGGCGCTGTGTCCGGGCGCACACCGCGCCACAAAAAGAACGCCTCGGCGGCCTGCTCGGCGAGCATTCCCAAGCCATCCATCGACACTGCCGCGCCCTGTTCACTGGCCCAGCGGCAGAACGCCGTCGGTTCCTTGCCATACATCATGTCGTAGCACAGGGTCTTGCCCGGCTCGATCAGGCTCGGTGCAATCGGCGGCACTTCACCGGTCAGGCTAGCCGACGTGGCGTTGATGATCACGTCCACCGGCTCGCGCAGCCAGTCGAAACCACTGGCCGACACCGGCCCCAGGTCGCAGAACAACTCCGCCAGCAGCTCAGCCTTGTCCACCGTGCGATTGGCGATGATCACCGATGCCGGTTGTTCCGCCAGCAACGGCTCCAGCGCACCGCGCACCGCGCCACCAGCGCCGAGCAACAGGATGCGTTTGCCGCTCAGGCTGAACCCGGCATTCACCGTCAGATCACGCACCAGCCCCGCGCCGTCGGTGTTGTCACCGAGCAGCGAACCGTCGGCGAGTTTGCTCAAGGTATTCACCGCACCAGCACGCTGCGCCCGCGCCGTCAGGCTGTTGGCCAAACGGTAAGCGTCTTCCTTGAACGGCACAGTAACGTTGGCGCCGCGACCTTCCTGGAAAAACGCCGTGGCGCAACCAGCGAAATCATCAAGCGGCGCCAGCAGGGTGCTGTAGTCGAGGTGCTGGCCGGTCTGTTCGGCAAACAGCTTGTGAATCATCGGCGATTTGCTGTGACCGATCGGGTTACCGAAAACGACGTAACGATCCATCAGAAATCCTCAGGCCTCGGCCAGCCAGTCGCGATCTTGCAGGAAGTAATCGGTCAGGCGCGCTTCTTCGCTGCCAGGCGCAGCCTTCCAGTCATAGCCCCAGCGCACTTGCGGCGGCAGCGACATCAGGATCGACTCGGTACGCCCGCCCGATTGCAGACCGAACAAGGTGCCACGGTCGTACACCAGGTTGAATTCGACGTAACGGCCACGGCGGAATTCCTGGAATTCACGCTGTTGAGCGGTGAAGGCATCGTGTTTGCGGCGCTGCACGATCGGCAGATAAGCGTCGATGTAAGCATCGCCGATGGCGCGCATGAAGGCGAAGCTGGTGTCGAAGTCCCACTCGTTCAGGTCATCGAAGAACAGACCGCCGATACCTCGCGGTTCGTGGCGATGCTTGATGTGGAAATAGGTGTCACACCAGGCTTTGTAGCGCGGGTAGACATCAGGCCCGAAAGGCGCGCAAGCCTGTTCGGCAACGCGGTGCCAATGAATGCAGTCCTCTTCGTTGCCGTAATACGGGGTCAGGTCGAAGCCGCCGCCAAACCACCAGACCGGCTCTTCACCTTCCTTCTCGGCGATGAAAAAGCGCACGTTGGCGTGGGACGTCGGTACATGCGGATTGTGCGGGTGAATGACCAGCGACACGCCAAGGGCTTCAAAACCGCGACCGGCCAGTTCCGGGCGATGGGCACTGGCCGATGGCGGCAGACCGCTGCCGAAGACGTGGGAGAAGTTGACGCCACCCTTTTCGATCACCGTACCGTTCTCGATCACGCGGGTACGACCGCCACCGCCGGCGGGCCGGGTCCAGGCGTCTTCGACGAAGCGCGTGCCGCCGTCTTCGCTTTCGAGGGCCGCACAGATGCGGTCTTGCAGGTCGAGCAGATAGGCCTTTACGGCGTCGGTGCGGGTCGTCATGGCTTCACCTTGAATCGGGCGGCGCCCCGCGGGCGGGCGACGCAAATGGGCGCGTAGCATACCACCGCACAACGGCGCGCCGCAGTTGACGAAGATCAAGCATGGGAGTTGGATAGGGGGCTCACAAAAGACCCAAGGAGAGCAGGCAGATGGCAAAGCGTATCCAGTTCAGCGCCCACGGCGGCCCCGAAGTGCTCGAATATGTTGATTACCAACCCGCCGCACCCGGCCCGAATCAAGTGCGCGTGGCCAACAAGGCGATCGGCCTGAACTTCATCGACACCTATTACCGCAGCGGTCTGTACGCACCGCCCGCCTTGCCGTCCGGCCTGGGTGCTGAAGGTGCGGGGATCGTCGATGCCGTGGGCAGCGACGTCACCCGGTTCAAGGTCGGTGATCGCGTGGCCTATGGCAGCGGCCCGTTGGGGGCCTACAGCGAATTGCATGTGCTGCCCCAGGACAATCTGGTGCATCTGCCCGACGAAATCAGTTTCGAAACGGCTGCCGGTGTAATGCTCAAAGGCCTGACCGTGCAATACCTGCTGCGCCAGACCTATGAACTCAAGGGTGGCGAAACCATTCTGTTCCACGCGGCGGCCGGTGGTGTCGGTTCGCTGGCCTGTCAGTGGGCCAAAGCGTTGGGCGTGAAGCTGATCGGCACAGTCAGCTCCAAAGAGAAGGCCGAGCTGGCCAAGGCCAATGGTGCCTGGGCGACGATCGATTACAGCCATGAAAACGTTGCGCAACGCGTGCTGGAATTGACCGACGGCAAGAAAGTCCCGGTGGTTTATGACGGTGTCGGCAAGGACACCTGGCTGACTTCCCTCGACAGCGTGTCGCCGCGCGGCCTGGTCGTGAGCTTCGGTAATGCCTCTGGTGCGGTAGACGGCGTGAACCTGGGGATTCTCTCCGCCAAGGGCTCGCTGTACGTGACCCGACCGACGCTGGCGACTTATGCCAACAATGCAGAGAACCTGCAGCGGATGGCTGATGAATTGTTCGAGATGATCATCAGCGGCAAGCTGAAGGTAGACATCAGCCAGCGTTATTCACTGGCTGATGCAGCGAAGGCGCAAACCGAACTCTCGGCACGACGCACCACAGGCTCCACCGTTCTGCTGCCCTGATACCTTCCGGCGTCCGGCCAGTCAGGGTTTCACAACCATGACTGACTGGACGATTCAGGCGCGTTCAGAACCTCGGTAGATGACTCGCCAATGGTTTTTGCGCCCAATGACCGACCGTTGTGTGATCAGGCTGTTGAACCGCTGCGAGGATTTGCCGCCACTCGGCTGACAACACCCAGTAATCACCGCGTGCGCGGTGTTCAATCTGCAAGGGATTGGAGGCGACCGGCATCAGACCGAAACGCTGGTACAGGCGCAACTGCGATGCCCTGCACAACGCTGTGACACCTTGATAGCCCTGTTTTATCGCCCACTCGGCAGCCGCCGCCAGCAAACTGTTGACGGCAATGGGCTGTTGGCTGGGCACCTGCGAGATCAAGCGACTGAGTTCGACATGGCGTGACAACGCCACCGTGGGCGATACATGTTGCCGCGCCAGCGATGCCCACTCGAACGGCGCCGGAGTGGCCCTCAATACCGCCAGCAACTGCTCGTGCCGATACAACAGAAAGTGGGTACTGCGCGACCTTGTCGCCAGTTGCGTTTCGAGCATCCGCGCCCGGGACGTCAACATGTAGTGCTGCAGCCGAAGCCGAAATTGCCGATCGATAAACCGATCGAACACTTGGGTATCCGATCCCGCTTCAAGCATCACGATACGACAGCCCTCATGATGACTGTTTAATGTCACCTGAAGCGTCTGCAGGTAATCCGTGAGTTGCAAATCCGTAGTGTCCATTCTTTCTCCGCAGACCTTAACTTATCGAAGTGTTCCGAGTGCAGGGAAAGGATGGTTGCTTTTGGCGATACCGCCACGAAACGCTGTCTGATAATCAGGTGGGAAAATTCAGCTAATCCAAGCAGTTGAGGATTTCTCCGACGCAACAAACAGCATCATTGCAGGATAAATCGCAGGCACGCGTAGTACTCCTCGCCATCGAGGCGAGGAGTACTCACGTTACAAATGTTCGAGGCTGGTTCAGTCGGGACGAATGACTTTGCCGGTTGCCAGATCACGGATCACGCTGGGGTTCTTGCGCCCACCCAGTTGCCCGCCCAGTATCAGATCGATCTGCCCGCGGAAATATTGCTCGACACGTAATCGCGTGCGCGCCGCCGGGCGACCCTGCGGGTTGGCCGAGGTGGAAATCAACGGCCCGACCATCGAACACAGATCGCGCACTTGCGGATGATCACTGACCCGCAGCGCCACGGTGTCGTGCACGCCGGTCACCCACTCAGGCAACAAGCCCTGGTGCGGTACCAGCCAGGTATTCGGCCCCGGCCAGGTGCTGGCCATGCGGTCGATCCATTCTTGCGGGAAGTCTTCGAACAGGAAGTCGAACTGGCGAATATTGTCGGCAACCAGAATCAACCCTTTGACCACCGAACGATTCTTGATCGCCAGCAATCGATCCACTGCCTCCTCGTTCCACGGGTCGCAACCCAGCCCCCAGACGGCTTCGGTTGGATAGGCAATCACCGCCCCGGCGCGAATCTCTCGTGCGGCTTGTTGCACACGCCAACTGTTAACCATGAAAAAACTCTCCGCAAACAGGTTTCGCGCAGTTTACCGATCTTCCTTGTAAAACCTAGCTCGTCCTGGCCAACCAGCGACCGTTTTCGCAAACCGCACGGCCATCCATTTCCAGTTCGGTCAGGGCCGCCAGCACTTTCGGTAATGCCCAGCCGCTGCTGTCGGCCAAGCCTTCGCTGGTGTGCGGCGCCGCGTGGAGCAGAATAAGTAGTGGATGATCGACTTTCGCAGTGTCCGTGGACAACGGCAAATGCTGCCAACCGCGCAGGGCTTCGAGGATATGTTCGATGGTTTCCACCAACACCGCACCGTCGCGAATCAACTGGTGACAACCGCGCGCGCCGGGGTGATGAATCGAGCCGGGAATCGCATACACCTCGCGCCCCTGTTCCGCTGCCAGCCGCGCGGTGATCAATGAACCGCTAGCGACACTGGCCTCGACCACCAACACACCAAGGGACAAACCGCTGATGATGCGGTTGCGGCGCGGGAAGTTGCTCGCCGTCGGCCCGGCATCCAGCGGAAACTCGGAAAGCACCGCGCTGCCCGAGGCAATCATCGCGTCAGCCAGACGCCGATTGCGCTGTGGATAAAAGTTTTCCAGCCCCGTGCCGAGAACACCGACCGTCAACCCGCCAACATCCAGTGCGGCCTGATGCGCGGCGGCATCAATACCCAGCGCCAGACCGCTGGTAATGACAAAACCGGCCCCGGCCAGGCAGCGGGAAAACGCCGCAGCGGTGTCCATTCCCGGGCGCGACGCGCGGCGGCTGCCGACCATCGCCAGTTGCGGTTTTTCCAGGATCAGCGGATCACCCGCAACGAATAACAGTGGCGGCGGGTCAGAAATCTGCGCCAGCAATGCTGGATAATCCGCCTGGTCCCACATCAGCAAATGATGCTCCGGCCGCTCTAGCCAGCGCATTGCGTGACTGGCGCCGTCGCGAACGTCGGGGCAGCGCCGCGCTTCGGCGCACGCCGCTGGTAAACCCAGCGAACGCCAGGCGCTGGCCGGCGCGCTGATGGCTTTGGAGGCCGAGCCAAAGGCTTCGAGCAATTTGGCAAAGCGTTTCGGGCCGACATCCGGCAAGCGGTGCAAGCGCAGACGCGCTTCCAGTTCCGCTGGGGAAACCGGCGTACAGACAGGCAATATCATGGATCATCCTTGATCGTTATAAGCCCCGAACCATTCGGAACAAGCTGTGGATAACTCTGTTGGTAACTTGTTAAGCAAGCTTACGGATTTCGCACCTTGTCGAGCACCGCCAGCGAGCGCGATGCGTTGAGAACGAGGCCATAACTGAGTTTGTCGTAGGTGCGGAACACCATCAGCAAGCCGGCGCGTTCGTCGGGAATTTTCAGTGGCTGGCCGGTAATGCGGTCACGCACGGTTTCGCCGGTTTTCATCACCACCAGTACGTTGCCCTCAGCCAGACCGTCGCGCTTGCCTTTGTTCAGGGTAACCACGTCCATCACACCAATCTGGGTGACGCCGCGCGGTACATCGATGATCACGCCGTTGATGCTGGTCGTTGGCGCGCTGGGCATGAAGGTCGAATTGATCGAACGCTCTTCGCCGCTGAACAAGCGGTCGCCAAGGCGCACTTCCTGTGTGGTGCGTTGCAGGGCGAGCGTGGCGACGTCGCCTTCGGTGGCGACGATTTCACCGCCGCCGATGTCATCGGCGTTGATCCCCAGAAACTCCTTGGTCTGCGGATCGGTGTAGACCTTGCCCTGACGGAAGATCCCATAGACCGGTTGATCAGGATCAAAATGGCCGCGAGCGAAAATTCGGTCACCGGTGCCGCTGAGCACGCGTTCAGCATCGCCGGCGACGATGTACGGCGCCTTATCGAAGTCCTCGACCTTGTCGACGATGCGGTTGCTCAGCAAAAAGCTGTTGATGGACTTCAGCGGAATGCTCGGAATCGCCTCGGCCACCGGGCTGGTGCGGATTCGTGGCGAGAGCTTGATGGTGCCGCGTGACTCACCACGATTGAGGGTCAGACGCGGTTGGCCGTCGACATAGCTGAGCGTCAGCGTGTCGCCGGGATAGATCAGGTTGGGGTTTTCGATTTGCGGATTGGCCCGCCACAGTTGTGGCCACTGCCAGGGCTCGCGCAGGTATTTGCCGGAAATGTCCCAGAGCGTATCCCCCGAAACCACCGTGTATTGCTGTGGAAAACCATCCCTGAGTTGCACTTGCCCTTGTGCCACGCCGGCCGAAGCCAACAGCAGCAGGGCGAGTAGTGTTTTCCTCATGCAGTGAATCCCTTTATCATGTGCATTCGCGTGAACCGTCAGAGCCCCCGTGGCTCGCTTGTGCAAAATGCACAAGCTACGCTTCACAACGGTAGCCTGCATCTTCGGACCTGCCAGGCCATCGCCCGACTTTACTCAACGTGTGCAGCAATCAAAGCCTATGGCCATTTTAAACATCCTCGAATTCCCGGACCCGCGTCTGCGCACTATCGCCAAGCCTGTGGCTGTAGTGGACGACGAAGTGCGTCAGTTGGTCGATGACATGTTTGAAACAATGTATGAAGCGCCGGGCATCGGCCTTGCCGCGACCCAGGTTAACGTGCACAAACGTATCGTCGTGATGGACCTTTCCGAAGACCGCACCGAGCCGCGGGTGTTCATCAACCCCGAGTTCGAGTCGCTGACCGAAGAAATGGACCAATACCAGGAAGGCTGCCTCTCGGTGCCGGGTTTCTACGAAAACGTCGATCGCCCGCAAAAGGTCAAAATCAAGGCGCTGGACCGCGACGGCAAGCCCTATGAGCTGATCGCCGAAGGCCTGCTCGCGGTGTGCATCCAGCACGAATGCGACCACCTCAACGGCAAATTGTTCGTCGATTACCTGTCCACGCTCAAACGCGACCGGATCAAGAAGAAACTGGAAAAGCAGCACCGCCAGAACGCTTGATGCCCCTCCTTCAAAGGCTTGCTGCGGCAAGCCTTTTTCTTTTTATGAGACGCCCTTCATGACTGAGCCACTGCGCATCGTTTTTGCCGGCACCCCGGAATTCGCCGCCGAACACCTCAAGGCCCTGCTGAACAGCCCTTACGAGATCGTTGCGGTCTACACCCAACCGGATCGTCCGGCCGGTCGCGGGCAAAAACTGATGCCGAGCCCGGTCAAACAGCTGGCCCTGGAAAATAATATCCAGGTGTTGCAGCCACCGACTTTGCGTAACGCCGACGCCCAGGCTGAACTGGCTGCGCTGAAACCAGACTTGATGGTGGTGGTTGCCTACGGCCTGATCCTGCCGCAAGTGGTGCTGGATATTCCGCGTCTGGGCTGCATCAACAGTCACGCGTCCCTGCTGCCACGCTGGCGCGGTGCGGCGCCGATTCAACGCGCCGTGGAACACGGTGACGCGGAAAGCGGCGTCACCGTGATGCGCATGGAAGCCGGCCTCGACACCGGGCCGATGCTGCTCAAGGTCGTCACCCCGATCAGCGCTGAAGACACGGGCGGCAGCCTGCATGACCGCCTCGCCGCAATGGGCCCGCCGGCCGTGGTGCAAGCGATTGCCGGTCTGGCTGCCGGCACCCTGGAAGGCGAAGTGCAGAACGACGAGCTCGCCACCTACGCACACAAGCTGAACAAGGACGAAGCACGCATCGACTGGAGCCGTCCGGCGGTTGAGCTGGAGCGACTGGTGCGCGCCTTCAACCCATGGCCGATCACCCACAGCACCCTTAACGGTGAAGCATTGAAAGTGCTGGCGGCGACACTTGCCGAAGGCAAAGGCGCGCCGGGTGAAATCCTCAGCGCCAGCAAGGACGGTCTGATCGTCGCCTGCGGCGAACAAGCGCTGTGCCTGACCCGCCTGCAATTACCGGGAGGCAAAGCACTGAACTTCAGCGACCTGTTCAACAGCCGCCGGGAGAAATTCGCGGTCGGCACGGTGCTCGGCGCAGCGGTGGACGCACAATGAATCCGCGTCTGGCCGCCGCCAAGGCACTCGCCGCCGTGCTCAGCGGCAAAGCCTCGCTGAACAGCTCCCTGCCGACGCAACTGGACAAGGTCGAGGATCGTGATCGCGGCTTCACTCAGGATCTGGCCTTCGGCACCGCGCGCTGGCAGCCACGTCTTTCGGCATTGGCCGAGAAACTGCTGCAGAAACCGTTCAAGGCTGCCGACGCCGATGTCGAAGCGTTGCTGCTGGTCGGCCTCTACCAATTGCTCTACACCCGCGTCCCGGCTCACGCCGCCATCGGCGAAACCGTCGGTTGCGCCGACAAGCTGAAAAAGCCATGGGCCAAAGGCCTGCTCAACGCCGTGTTGCGCAATGCTCAGCGCGAAAGCGAAACGATTTTCGCCGAACTGGAACGTGATCCGGTGGTGCGCACCGCTCACCCGCGCTGGCTGCAAAAATCCCTGAAAGCCTTCTGGCCGGAACAGTGGGAAGCGATTTGCGAGGCGAACAATGCGCATCCGCCGATGATCCTGCGGGTCAACCGCCGCCATCACAGCCGCGACGCCTACCTCGGCTTGCTGACTGAAGCCGGGATTGCCGCGACGCCGTGCGTTTACAGTCGCGACGGCATCATCCTCGAAGCCGCCGCCGATGTGCGCAGCCTGCCGGGTTTTGCAGAAGGCTGGATCAGCGTGCAGGACGAAGCCGCGCAACTGGCCGCCGACCTGCTCGATCTGGCGCCGGGGCAACGCGTGCTCGACGCCTGTTGCGCGCCCGGCGGCAAGACCTGCCACATCCTCGAAGCCGAACCGGCGCTGGCCGGCGTAGTCGCGGTGGATCTGGAAGCCAAGCGTCTGGTGCGCGTTAAGGAAAACCTTGAACGACTTGGTCTGAATGCCGAACTGATCGCCGCTGACGGTCGCGATATCGAAAAGTGGTGGGACGGCAAACCGTTCCAGCGCATCCTGCTCGACGCCCCGTGCTCGGCCACCGGCGTGATTCGTCGCCATCCGGACATCAAGCTGACCCGTCAGCCGGACGACATCGTCGCCCTCGCGCAATTGCAAGGCGAACTGCTCGACGCCATGTGGAAAACCCTCGAAGTCGGCGGCATCCTGCTCTACGCCACTTGCTCGACGCTGCCGACCGAAAACACCGAAGTCATCGCTGCGTTCCTCGAGCGTACGCCGGGTGCCCGCGAACTGGATCTGGCCACCAGCGCCGGGATCAAGCAGCCCCATGGTCGCCAATTGCTGGCCCAGCAGGGCGGGCATGACGGGTTCTACTACGCCAAGCTGATCAAGATCGCTGCCGCGCGCGGCTAAACGGATTCAATGGAGTGACTGGATGAAAATCATCATCCTCGGTGCGGGACAGGTCGGCGGCTCGCTGGCCGAGCATTTGGCCAGCGAGGCCAATGACATCACCGTGGTCGACACCGACGGCGAGCGCCTGCGCGATCTCGGCGATCGCCTCGATATTCGTACCGTGCAGGGCCGTGGCTCGCTGCCGTCAGTGCTGCGTCAGGCCGGCGCCGACGACGCCGACATGCTGGTGGCGGTGACCAACAGCGACGAAACCAACATGGTCGCCTGTCAGGTCGCCCACACCCTGTTCCACACCCCGACCAAGATAGCCCGGGTGCGCGAAGCGTCTTACCTCCATCGCGAAGAACAGCTGTTCCAGAATGAAGCGATTCCGGTTGACGTGCTGATCAGCCCCGAGCAAGTGGTGACCAACTACATCAAGCGCCTGATTCAGCATCCCGGCGCCTTGCAGGTGATCGACTTCGCCGAAGGCGCGGCGCAACTGGTGGCGGTGCGAGCTTATTACGGCGGGCCGCTGGTGGGTCAGCAATTGCGTCAGTTGCGCGAACATATGCCGAATGTCGAGACGCGCGTGGCCGCGATTTTCCGCCGTGACCGACCGATCCTGCCCCAGGGCGATACGGTGATCGAGGCGGATGACGAAGTCTTTTTCATCGCCGCCCGTGAGAATATTCGCGCGGTCATGAGCGAAATGCGCCGCCTCGACGAAACCTACAAACGCATCGTCATTGCGGGCGGCGGGCAGATCGGTGAACGTCTGGCCGAGGCCATCGAAAGCCGCTATCAGGTGAAGATCATCGAGATGAACCCGGCGCGTTGCCGCTATCTGTCCGACACCCTCGACAGCACTGTGGTGTTGCAGGGCAGCGCCTCTGATCGCGACTTGCTGTTGGAAGAAAACATCGCCGACGCCGATATCTTCCTCGCACTGACCAATGACGACGAAGCCAACATCATGTCGTCGCTGCTGGCCAAACGGCTGGGGGCGAAGAAGGTCATGACGATCATCAATAACCCGGCGTATGTCGACCTGATTCAGGGCGGCGACATCGACATCGCCATCAGCCCGCAACTGGCGACCATCGGCACGCTGCTGGCCCACGTGCGTCGTGGCGATATCGTCAGCGTGCATTCATTGCGGCGCGGCGCGGCGGAGGCGATCGAGGCGATTGCTCACGGTGATGCGAAGTCGAGCAAGGTCATCGGCAAACCGATCGAGAAGATCGGCCTGCCGCCCGGCACCACGATTGGTGCGGTGATCCGCAACGAACAGGTGATCATCGCCCACGATGACACGGTGATCGAAGCGGGCGACCATGTGATTCTGTTCCTTGTGGATAAAAAGCATATTCGCGATGTGGAGAAGCTGTTCCATGTGGGGTTGAGCTTCTTCTGATCCGGATTTTTGGGTGATCAGACTGGCGCCATCGCGAGCAGGCTCACTCCTACATTTGGAATGCGTTCCCTGTAGGAGTGAGCCTGCTCGCGATAGCGTTATCCCATAGCAAGACTCATCCCTGACACACCTCATTCAAGGAATCTCTCATGCTCGAATCCCTGGAAAAAATGCTCGCCAAGGGTGTGGATAACTCATTGCTGCGCTTCGGCCTGGGCAAGGGTTATCTGGATCTGGGCGAAAACGCCAAGGCTGCCGAGCATTTCCAGCGCTGTGTCGGTTTTGATCCGAAGTATTCGGCGGCATGGAAACTATTGGGCAAGGCGCATCTGGCGCTGGGCGATCACGCCGCCGCGCGGCAAGCGTGGGAACAAGGTCTGGAAGCCGCCCGCGCCCATGGCGACAAACAGGCCGAGAAGGAAATGACGGTGTTTCTGAAGAAACTGGATCGTCAGCCGCAGTGAATCAAAGGTAACGAAGGCCGATACCGTCGGCATCCACTGTCACCACTTCCATCCGTACCCGCGGCGCGCCGGTGGGTAAGTCCTGCACCTGGCCGTAAACCACTGCGCCTTTGGGCAAGGAAGCCAAAACCGGATGCTGCACAAATACTCCGGTAGGCGACAGATTGCGCGTCTGCCCGAGGCATTCGCCAAAACTGTCGTGGGTGATTTTGATGCGGAAGGATTTGCGGTGTTCGGACATCTTGTTGCGCCCTTTGAAGAACGGTTGTGGATAACCTCGCCCGTGAGGTTATCCACAGATCATGCCAATCAGCTCAGTACCAGCGCTCTTCGCCCGGCGGACGCTTTTTGAAGCGCTTCATGCTCCACATGTACTGGCTCGGGTACGCCGCCACGTAACGCTCGACGACTTTACTCATCGCTGCGCAGGATTCGGCGGTATCGGTGCTGTACATCGCTTCTGGCGCGGCTTCGAGGATGACTTTATAGCCAGAACCGTCAGGCAGGCGCAGCGCATGCAGGAACACGCCAACGGCTTTGCCACCGGCGAGCATGTTCGGCACGAATTTGCTGGTCAGCGCTTGAGTCGCGAAGAATGGCACAAAGATCCCGGCGGATTCGGCCGGTTCCGGGTCAGCGGGAATGCCCACTGCACCACCTTTGCGCACTTCCTTGATGACGCTGAGAATGCCTTCCTTGGTGGAAGCAGCGACTTTGTTGCCCAGTTGCACGCGCTGCTTGCGCAGCAATTCATCCACAGCCTTGAGCTTCGGCGGACGGTAGAAAATGATCGGTTTGCACTGGCTGCAATAGAAATGATTGAGCACTTCCCAGTTGCCGAGGTGACTGGTGATGCCGACCACGCCTTTGCCCGAGGCCAGCGCATCCTTGAGAACGTCGAGACCTTCGACTTCACGCACCAGGTCGATCGAACGCTGCGCCGGCCAGATCCACGCGCAGGCGCTTTCGGTCAGCGACTTGCCGATGTCTTTCAGGCTCTGCCCGACCAGACGCTCACGTTCGGCCGGATCCATCTGTGGAAAACATTTGGCGAGGTTGATCCGCACCACGTCGCGGGAGCGGTTGGGGGTTTTCCACATGATCCAGCCGATCGCCGAACCCACGGCCTGCACGGCCCGCCATGGCAGCAGGGCAAACAGCCGCAGAGCGCCTACCAGCAAGGCGCCTTTAAACTTTTCCACAGGTCACTCCTGATCTTGTGCGGTGCGCGAGGCGGCCATTCTAACCGCCGTTGACGAGCTGCGCGTAGCGGTCGCAATCCTGGGTGTGATCCATGACCATGCCCGAGGCCTGCATCAGCGCGTAGCAAATGGTCGGTCCGACGAACGTGAACCCGGCCTTTTTCAAGGCTTTGCTCATCGCCAGCGCTTCGGGGGTGATCGCCGGGACTTCGCTGCGATCCTTGAAATGATTGATGATCGGTTGGTCGTTCACGAACGACCAGAGCAACGCCACCGGATCCTCCAGCGCCAGCCAGGCCTGGGCATTACGGCGGGCGGCGTTGAGTTTGAGGCGATTGCGGATGATCCCCGGATCGAGCATCAATTCGTCGATTTCGGCGTCGCTCATCTGCGCCACGCGCTGCACGTCGAAGCCGAACAACACCTCGCGATAACGCTCGCGTTTGCGCAGCACGGTGATCCACGACAGCCCGGCCTGGAACCCTTCGAGCAAAAGCAACTCGAACAAACCCTGCGCATCGCGTAGCGGCGTGCCCCACTCCTGGTCGTGATAAGCCATGTACAGCGGATCTTCGGTACACCAAAAGCAGCGTGGCATAAGGCTCCAGGGGGCGTGCGCAGCAATGAATCGGGTATACTCCCGCTCTTTAAATCGCAGCCCAAGAAACAGGTGAATTTCGTGAGCCAGCCTACGCCAGCCGTGCGTACCTTCCAAGACTTGATCCTCGCGCTCCAGCAATACTGGGCCGAACAAGGTTGCGTGGTACTTCAGCCCTACGATATGGAAGTAGGCGCCGGCACTTTCCACACCGCGACCTTCCTCCGCGCCATCGGCCCGGAAACCTGGAACGCCGCCTACGTGCAGCCAAGCCGCCGTCCGACTGACGGCCGCTACGGTGAAAACCCTAACCGTCTGCAGCACTACTATCAGTTCCAGGTCGTCCTCAAGCCGAACCCGGACAACTTCCAGGAACTGTACCTGGGCTCGCTCAAGCATGTCGGTCTGGACCCGCTGGTCCACGACATTCGCTTCGTCGAAGACAACTGGGAATCGCCGACCCTCGGCGCCTGGGGTCTGGGCTGGGAAGTCTGGCTGAACGGCATGGAAGTGACTCAGTTCACTTACTTCCAGCAGGCGGGCGGCATCGAGTGCTACCCGGTGACCGGCGAGATCACTTACGGTCTCGAGCGTCTGGCCATGTACCTGCAAGGCGTGGATTCGGTCTACGACCTGGTCTGGGCTGACGGCCCGATGGGCAAAGTCACCTACGGCGACGTGTTCCACCAGAACGAAGTGGAGCAGTCCACTTACAACTTCGAGCACGCCAACGTCGACAAACTTTTCGAACTGTTCGACTTCTATGAAGGCGAAGCCAAGCGTCTGATCGAACTCGACCAGCCGCTGCCGTTGCCGAGCTACGAAATGGTTCTGAAGGCGTCGCACACCTTCAACCTGCTGGATGCGCGCCGGGCGATCTCGGTGACCGCGCGTCAGCAATACATTCTGCGCGTTCGCACCCTGGCGCGTTCCGTTGCGCAAGCCTACCTGCTGGCACGCGCCAAGCTGGGCTTCCCGATGGCGACCCCGGACCTGCGTGACGAAGTACTGGCCAAGCTGGAGGCAGCACAATGAGTGCGCAAGATTTTCTGGTTGAACTGGGCACCGAAGAACTGCCACCGAAAGCCCTGAACACCTTGGCTGACGCGTTCCTCGCCGGTATCGACAAGGGCCTGCAAGCCGCTGGCCTGAGCTACGAAACCAAAACCGTCTACGCCGCACCGCGTCGTCTGGCTGTGCTGATCACCGCGCTGGCTACCCAGCAGCCGGATCGCAGCATCAACCTCGACGGCCCGCCACGTCAGGCGGCGTTCGACGCTGACGGCAACCCGACTCAGGCAGCATTGGGCTTTGCCAAGAAGTGCGGCGTTGATCTGAGCGAAATCGACCAGAGCGGCCCGAAACTGCGTTACAGCCAGAGCATCGCTGGCAAGCCGACCGCGAGCCTGCTGCCGACCATCGTCGAAGATTCGCTGAACGACCTGCCGATCCCGAAACGCATGCGTTGGGGTGCGCGTAAGGAAGAGTTCGTGCGTCCGACCCAATGGCTGGTGATGCTGCTCGGCGACCAGGTCATCGACTGCACCATCCTCGCGCAGAAGGCTGGCCGTGACTCCCGTGGTCACCGTTTCCATCACCCGGAAAGCGTGCGCATCGGTTCGCCGTCGAGCTACCTCGCTGACCTGCGTGCCGCTTATGTGCTGGCCGACGCCAATGAGCGTCGCGAGATCATCAGCAAGCGCACCGAAGAGCTGGCCACCCGTCAGGAAGGCACGGCCATCGTTCCGCCGGCACTGCTCGACGAAGTGACCGCGCTGGTTGAATGGCCGGTGCCTCTCGTGTGCTCGTTCGAGGAGCGTTTCCTCGACGTGCCGCAAGAAGCACTGATCACCACCATGCAGGACAACCAGAAGTATTTCTGCCTGCTGGATGCCGACGGCAAGTTGCTGCCACGTTTCATTACTGTGGCCAACATCGAAAGCAAAGACCCGCAACAGATCATCGCCGGTAACGAGAAAGTGGTTCGCCCACGCCTGACCGACGCCGAGTTCTTCTTCAAGCAGGACAAGAAGCAGAAACTCGAAGCTTTCAACGATCGCCTGAAGAACGTGGTGTTCCAGGAAAAACTCGGCAGCGTCTACGACAAGGCCGAACGCGTATCGAAACTGGCTGCGTACATCGCCGCGCGCATCGGTGGCAACGCCTCGTGGGCCGCTCGCGCTGGCCTGCTGTCGAAGTGCGACCTGGCCACCGAAATGGTCGGCGAGTTCCCGGAGATGCAAGGTGTCGCCGGTTACTACTACGCCCTCAATGACGGCGAGCCGGAAGACGTCGCGCTGGCGCTCAACGAGCAGTACATGCCTCGCGGTGCCGGTGCAGAACTGCCGGCGACCCTGACCGGTGCAGCCGTCGCGATCGCTGACAAGCTCGACACCCTGGTCGGTATCTTCGGTATCGGCATGCTGCCAACCGGTAGCAAAGACCCGTATGCCCTGCGCCGTGCGGCACTCGGCGTGCTGCGTATCCTCATCGAGAAGAAACTCGATCTGGACCTGAACGATGCCGTGGCGTTCGCCGTGGCCGCATTCGGTGCCAAGGTCAAGGCTGCCGGCCTCAACGAGTCCGTGCTGGAATTCATCTTCGACCGTCTGCGTGCACGTTACGAAGACGAAGGCGTTGAAGTGGCCACTTACCTGTCGGTTCGTGCTTTGAAGCCGGGTTCGGCGCTGGACTTCGATCAGCGTGTGCAAGCGGTGCAAGCCTTCCGCAAACTGCCGGAAGCGGCAGCGCTGGCGGCGGTGAACAAGCGTGTATCGAACCTGTTGAGCAAACTCGAAGGCGCGGTGCCGACAGAGGTGCAAGCCAAGTACTTCGACAACGCCAACGAGTTCTCGCTGTACTCGGCGATCCAGCAAGCGGATCAAGCGGTGCAGCCAATGGCCGCGGCGCGTCAGTACAACGAATCGCTGGCACGCCTGGCGGCATTGCGTGAGCCGGTGGATGCGTTCTTCGACGCGGTGATGGTCAATGCCGACGACGCCAATGTGCGGGCCAACCGTTACGCGCTGCTGGCGCGCCTGCGTGGTCTGTTCCTCGGCGTTGCCGACATTTCGCTGCTGGGTTGAGGGATTGCTGTTGAAACTGCTGATTCTTGATCGGGACGGCGTGATCAATTACGACTCCGACGCTTACATCAAGTCGGTGGCGGAGTGGATTCCGTTGCCCGGCTCGATCGAGGCGATTGCGCAGTTGAGCAAGGCCGGCTGGACGGTGGCAGTGGCCACCAACCAGTCGGGCATCGCTCGCGGCTACTACGACCTCGCCACTCTCGATGCCATGCACGCGCGTTTGCGCGAACTGGTAGCGGAGCAGGGCGGTGAGGTCGGGCTGATCGTGTACTGCCCGCATGGGCCGGACGAAGGCTGCGATTGCCGCAAGCCGAGACCAGGGATGTTGAAAACCATCGCGGCGCATTACAACGTCGAGCTGACCAATGTCTGGTTCGTCGGCGACAGCCTTGGTGACCTGGAGGCCGCCAAAGCCGTCGATTCACAGCCAGTTTTGGTAAAGACCGGAAAAGGCGCGAAGACTCAGGGCAAAACCCTGCCGGTTGGCACTCTGATTTTTGACGATCTGGCGGCGATTGCCGCAGAACTTATCCACAACTAGAGTACTTCTGAAGTTCCTGACCAGGGATTGATCGGGAGTGCGCTTGAACACTCGGGCATTGCCCCGTCACGGTAAACGTCACTATGTCGATACTGCGGGCCATCAGGATTTTTCTCTTTTACCTGCTGCTGGGCACCACCTCCCTGCTGTGGTGCAGCTTGAGTTTTTTTATCGCGCCGTTTTTGCCGTTCAAGGCGCGTTATCGTTTTATCAACGTGTACTGGTGCCGTTGCGCCTTGTGGCTGACCAAGGTGTTCCTCGGTATTCGTTACGAAATCAAAGGCGCTGAAAACGTGCCTGACCGGCCCTGCGTGATTCAGTCGAACCACCAGAGTACCTGGGAGACGTTTTTTCTCTCCGCTTATTTCTCGCCGTTGAGCCAGGTGCTCAAACGCGAACTGCTGTACGTGCCGTTCTTCGGCTGGGCGATGGCCATGCTGCGGCCGATCGCGATTGACCGCGACAACCCGAAAGCGGCGCTGAAACAAGTCGCGGCGAAGGGTGATGAGCTGCTGAAAGACAACGTTTGGGTGCTGATCTTCCCGGAAGGTACACGCGTTCCTTACGGCACTGTCGGCAAGTTCTCCCGCAGTGGTAGCGCGTTGGCGGTGAATGCGGCGCTTCCTGTGCTGCCGATTGCACACAATGCCGGCAAGTTCTGGCCGAAAATCGGTTGGGGCAAGAAGTCCGGCGTGATCACCGTAGTCATCGGTGAGCCGATGTATGCCGAAGGCACAGGCCCGCGCGCCATCGCCGAGCTGAACGACCGGGTGCAAGCCTGGAACGAGAAGACTCAGCGCGAAATGGGCTCACTGCCACCGGCCCCGCAGGCACCTGCTGCAAGCGATCAAGTGGCTGTCTGAGATTTTGTGGATAACCTGTGTACGGTTTTGTTGAAAACGCTTGAATGTTGACAATAAGTGATTGATTTACTTATATATTTCTCAAGCTCATAAAAGACCGTAAAAGGTGCATAAGTTTTTTTCGGATGTAAAAAAACCGGCTGATATAGCCGGTTTTTTTGTGCCTGATCAGTCGGGGACAAGCGGTAACTCAAGCAGGAAGGTGGTGCCTTGATCAACCACGCTGCGGCATTCGATTTTGCCGCCGTGATGATCGACTACCGCTTTGACCATCGACAAGCCGAGGCCCACGCCGTCGATGCCCTGCGCGGAAGAAAAACGTCGGTATTGACTGAACAGGTCGGGCAATTCATCAGCGGCGATGCCCTTGCCTTGATCGATCAATTCACAGTGCAACCATTCCTCACGGCAACTGACGCGCAGGGTGATAGTGGTATCTGCCGGGCTGTACTTGATCGCGTTCTCCAGCAGGTTGAACAGCGCGCGGGTCAGCAAGCCCTGATCAGCATTGATCAGACGTTCCTGCGACTCTTCATCCATGTCATGCAGCAGCTCGATACGTTTCTGCTGGGCGATGGGCAACGCTTGATCCAGTACGTCCAGCACCAACATCGCGAACAGCGTCGGCTGAAATTGGTAAGCCTCGGATTCGGCCCGCGCCAACAGAACAAACCCGTCAGTCAGATCCAGCGCGCGACGTACCTGGCGTTCGATTTGTTCGAACAACGGCGCATCGGCCCCGACTTGATGACGGTGCACATCGAGCAGGGCGAGGATCGCCGAGTGCGGCGCGCGCAGGTCGTGGGAAAGAAAGCGCAGCAACACGCTACGTTGTTCCTCGGCCGCGCGTTCGGCACTGAGGTCGGTGAGGCTCAGCAGCCAGCCAATTGGCGTGTCACCGTCCACCGGAAGGAGGGCGGCACGTTCCAGACGCAGGCTGCGCTCCTTGTGATCACGGAACTCCAACAGCGGCAGGGCGGAAAGCGGCGGGCGCAGCTCTGTGGATAACTCCGGGTAACCGAGCCACTCGAGTTGATCGAGGACGTCATCCCCCACCAGGTTGTTATCGAAGAGCTGGCGAGCCTTGCGATTGCCCAACAGTATCTGCCCCTTGGGGTCACTGATCAGTGTGGCAACCGGCAGGTACTCCAGACCGTCGGCGATAAAACGCCGGGTATCGCGGGTGCGGCTCATGGCTTGTTCGAGCGCCATGATCTGACCCTGCAGGCGGTCAGCCCCGGTGAATTGCGAGCGACGGCGCTCGGGGAAAACTTTCGGTTCACTGTCCAGTCGTGCCAATTCCCAACCGAAATAGGTCAACACCACACTCAGGCGCCGCCAATTCCAGATCAGATAACCGAACAACATGCCCAGCACTGCCGGCGTCGGCGACCACCAAAGGCGCATTTCTGCCAGAGCCGCACTGGCTAGCAGTGCACACGCCATGCCGATCAACGTGACCCAAAGCGCCCAGCGCGGGCGCCATAACAGCAGCCCTAGACTGCCTGCCACCCAAGCGACCGACAACAATGCGCCCGTCGCCGGGTGCGCATTGTGCAAGTTGATCTGCGCACGGTAAGACAGCAGCGCAGTCAGCGGCAACAGCACTAGACTTATCCACAACCACTCACGCACCAACTGTCGAAACAGTCGCTGCACCTGACTCGGCTCACGGCTTTCGCGCCGGCGCTGATTGTTCATGGGGAAAAAGGGCAGGGCAGGGTGAATGCTTTCATAGGTCAAAGGTCTGAGACGTAGACCCGAAGAATCATAGCGGACGTCGACCAACGGCGGGCCGCTTACTTTCAAGGTGATGACCAAGCGACTATGGTTGACGCCCAACTGCCCAAGCAACAAGGAACCACCGCGTATGCGCGTTGCGATACTGGACGACGAACCCGCCGAACTGCGCCGGGTCGAACAAACCCTGCAGCAAATGGCCGATGCCGGCGAACAGCCGTGGTCACTGCACAGCTTCGAGCGTGGTGAAGACCTGTTGCGACAGCTACGCCGGGAGACCTTCGACCTGCTGATCCTCGACTGGCAACTGCCCGACCTCACGGGTCTATCCCTGCTGCGCTGGACCCGCGAGCACATGGAAGCGCCACCGGCAGCGATCATGCTGACCAGTCGCGATGGTGAGAGCGATATTGTTCAGGCGCTGAACGCCGGGGCTGATGATTACGTTAGCAAGCCGTTTCGGCCCAATGAGCTGAAGGCGCGAGTGGCTGCGGTGCTACGGCGACATGCCCAACAACGCACCGCCGCGAGCGAAGTGCTGAGCTTCAACGACCTGGCCTTCGATGACGCCGAACTGACTGTTACCCGCGAGGGAAAACCCATCGTCATGACCGAGCGCGAGTATCGACTGGCGCGGTGTCTGTTCAGCAATCTGGGCCGGCCGTTGTCGCGGGATTATCTCTATGAGCGGTTCTGGCCGCATGAGGAGATGGCGTCATCGCGACCGTTGGATACGCATATCTATCGTCTGCGCAACAAGCTCGGGCTGACGGCGGAGCGGGGTTGGCAACTGCTGACCATTTATGGGTATGGATATCGACTGGAAAGTGTCACGGCAACGAGCGAGTGAAGAGGGAAGGCCAACGGCATTGCGTTGGCCCCGGCTGGCACCACTGATCAATGAAAGGTCAATGCCAGCAAACCAATCGCCAGTTTGCGGATGTCTTCTCCCCAGCCGAGATCATGCGGACTGACTGCCAGCGGGAAATGCAGCTGGATACGCAGCACACCTTGTTGCGCGACGAGGGCCTGCACCTCGGCGGGCAGGTTGATATTGATTGCATTGCTGGTGGCGTTGGTCAGGCTGGCAGAGATTACCGGCACGTTATTGATGCTGATATCCACCGTTTGGCGCGGCGTTTTCTCAGACAGGAACGCGTTGGTTTCAAGCGTCAGTGAACTCACGCCAGCCTTGGGGCGCAGGATGATCTCGGCATCCGGCCCTACCGATCCGGTGCCCCACGCCTCGGCAAACCACCAGCCTTTTCCAAGTGCATCCGTGCCCCGGCTCCCCTCCACAAACTGCAGCTTTTCGCCGGTGTCGAATGAAGGGATCAAATCCCGGGGAGCACCGGCCATGAGTGGCAGACAGTCAGCGCAGCGCTTCCAGCCCGGTGCCAGCACATGGAAGCCGTCAATCCTGGCCAGCATATCGCTGTCGCCATCCACGTTTAGCGCCGCTTGCAGCGCTGTCCGCTGCTCAAGCACGTAGAGGGTATCGCGCTCATACTTGCCGGAGTCGATGGTTCTGGCGGCAGTACGCTGCAGATCCTCCTGCGCTTGCGCACTCACCCGGCCCAGGTACACCGCATCGGTGGCGAGATGATTGCGGCCCGCGTAATCGGAGAGGGTCATCCAATGCGTCGTCAGGTTCTGCGGAATCACGTAGCGGACCTTCTGATAGTGCGCTGCCGCGCTTTGCCAGAACGGATTGACCATCGGGGTTTTCCAGGTCGCAGCAGGTGTGACCATCTGCTGCCGGCGTATGCCTGCCCAACCGGCGCGGGTGTCGAAGACCTGTACCAGAAGGGCTGTCACCAGCAGCAACAGCGCAGTCCGTGGCGCCGCGTTACGCGCGATCAGGAACACCACCGCAAAGATCGCCGCGTACATGACCGGCCAGATCATCCGCCCCGAAGCGCGGAAAATACCGGCCATGGAAATGACGGGGTCAGGCAACCAGTAGACGAACTCGAGCGGTCCGACGCCGATCCTGTTGGAGAATGCAAAAAGCATCAGTCCAAACAGTGCCAGCAGCAATAACCAGCGTTTGCGCATCGTTGCAACGATCTGGCCTTCGCCTGAGCAAATGAACCACAGCGCGCAAACGAGCAGAAACATCACCCCCAGCCCCGGGAAAGCCATGCCGGCCGAATCCCCAGGTACGCCAGGTATATCGCCGAGGACGCGAGACCATCCAGCGGGGTCGAAAAACGTCAGCACATTGGCGCGAAACAGTCCGAATCCGAATGAAGCCAGTCCCTCACCTTCAACGGTGAAATAGCCTGCTTGCCAGCAACACACCCCGGTCAGCAACAGCAGGCCAACCAGCTCGACAAACGCCTTTTTCAGCAGCAGCTGCCGCCTCAATGATCGGGCCAGCAAGTCGGCGAGCCAGATCAAGCCAACCATTGCCAACAGATAAGCGTGTATCAAGGCCGCGACCGCCAGCAACGTGCCCCAGGCCGGACAACGCCGCTCGACATGAGGGCGCAGGGCCAGATACAGGGCGGCCAGGATCAGGAAGTGCCCGGCGAGAGATAAATGCTCTGCCATCCGCGAAATCAGCGCCGGGTTGAACAGAAACAGTGCCGCCCCCAGCAAACGCAGCGCAATGTTGGCGGTGGCCAGGCCCATCAGCTTCCAGGCAAACCAGCCCTGCAACACAAAACACAATAACAGCCACAGGCCAAAGTACTGGAAAGGCTCGGGAAGCCATGCGGCAAAGGGTTTGAAGATCAACGCCAGCAGCGGGTTCGAATCCGAGTAGATGATCGCGCTGCTCAGCTCCAATCCATACGAAGGATTGAGCCCCAGCGGCAACGACCAAGGCGAATGCCTGAAAAACACCCAGCCAAGATAGTGCGTCGCCGGATCACCGCTGCCCAGCCACGCAATGTTTTGCGGGTTTAGCGCCCTTGGACCGATGACGATAAAAAAGGCCAGAATCCCCAACAGCAGGGGCAGCACATTGACCGATAGACGTGTGACGGAATCCTTCCTGACGCATTGATGAGTCAATTGATTGCTCTTTTTTTAGTCGTTTTTCTACAATCTGGCCGCCGCCTGTCTGCGACGAAAGAGCCGCATCGTATCGCGCTTCAAGACGAAATTGAACGCAAAAAAAAGCCCGCTTGCGCGGGCCTTTCCTGTGCGGAGTCGGCAACCTAGAAGTCCAGATTGGATACCGCCAGCGCATTGCTCTCGATGAAGTCACGGCGAGGTTCGACCGCATCACCCATCAGGGTGTTGAAGATCTGGTCTGCGCCAATGGCGTCTTCGATGGTGACTTTCAGCATGCGGCGCACGCTCGGGTCCATGGTGGTTTCCCACAGCTGATCCGGGTTCATTTCGCCCAGACCTTTGTATCGCTGGATGGTGTGGCGCTTGGTGCTTTCGGCCATCAGCCAGTCCAGTGCTTCCTTGAACTCGGTGACCGCTTTCTTGCGCTCGCCACGCTGAATGTACGCACCTTCGTCGAGCAGGGTGCTCAGTTGAGCGCCGAGGGTGACGACGGTTTTGTAGTCGTTGCTGCCGAAGAAGTCGCGGTTGAAGGTGACGTAGTTCGACAGGCCGTGGGAGATCAGTTCGACCTCTGGCAGCCACACGCCACGTTCACGATCTTCACGCAGGCTGGCTTTGTAGACCAGACCGGATTTCTCCACGGTGCGCAGACGCGCTTCGTACTGGGCCAGCCACTCTTGCATTGCGGCGTGGTCGCCGAGCTTTTCCAGGCTCACGGCCGGCAGGTAGATGAAGTGCTCGGTCAGCTCCTGCGGGTACAGGCGCGACAGACGCTTGAGGGTCTTCATCACCATGCGGAAGTCGTTTACCAGACGCTCCAGCGCTTCACCGGAAATGCCCGGGGCTTCTTCGTTCAGGTGCAGGCTCGCATCTTCCAGGGCCGACTGCGTCATGTACTCTTCCATGGCGTCGTCGTCTTTGATGTATTGCTCTTGCTTGCCTTTCTTGACCTTGTACAGCGGCGGCTGGGCGATGTAGATGTAGCCACGCTCGATCAGCTCCGGCAACTGACGGAAGAAGAAGGTCAGCAGCAGCGTACGGATGTGCGAACCGTCAACGTCAGCATCGGTCATGATGATGATGTTGTGATAACGCAGCTTGTCGATGTTGTATTCGTCGCGACCGATACCGCAGCCCAGCGCGGTGATCAAAGTGCCCACTTCCTGAGAAGAGATCATCTTGTCGAAACGCGCTTTCTCGACGTTGAGGATCTTGCCCTTCAACGGCAGGATCGCCTGGGTCTTGCGGTTACGTCCCTGCTTGGCAGAGCCGCCCGCGGAGTCACCTTCCACGAGGTACAGTTCGGACAGCGCCGGGTCTTTTTCCTGGCAGTCAGCGAGCTTGCCCGGCAGGCCGGCGATGTCCAGCGCGCCTTTGCGGCGGGTCATCTCACGGGCTTTACGCGCCGCTTCACGGGCACGCGCCGCGTCGATCATCTTGCCGACGACCAGCTTGGCTTCGTTCGGGTTTTCCAGAAGGAAGTCGGAGAAGTACTTGCCCATCTCCTGCTCGACCGCGGTCTTCACTTCGGAAGAGACCAGCTTGTCTTTGGTCTGCGAGCTGAACTTCGGATCCGGCACTTTCACCGAGATGATCGCGGTCAGGCCTTCACGGGCATCGTCACCGGTGGTGGCGACTTTGTGTTTTTTCGCCAGACCTTCCTGCTCGATGTAGTTGTTCAGGTTACGCGTCAGTGCCGAACGGAAACCCACCAGGTGAGTACCGCCGTCGCGCTGCGGAATGTTGTTGGTGAAGCACAACAGGTTCTCGTTGAAGCTGTCGTTCCACTGCAGGGCGATTTCCACGCCGATGCCGTCTTCACGCTGGATGTTGAAGTGGAATACCTGATTGACCGCAGTCTTGTTGGTGTTCAGATATTCAACGAACGCACGCAAACCGCCTTCGTACTTGAACAGCTCTTCCTTGCCGCTGCGCTCATCCTTGAGGACGATGCCGACACCGGAGTTGAGGAAGGACAGTTCACGAATGCGCTTGGCGAGGATGTCCCAGCTGAAGTGAATGTTCTTGAAGGTTTCGCTGGAAGCCTTGAAGTGGATCTGGGTGCCGGTGGTTTCGCTGTCGCCAACGATGGCCATCGGCGCCTGAGGTACGCCGTGAACGTAGGTCTGTTCCCAGATCTTGCCGCTGCGGCGAACGGTCAGTACCAGCTCTTCGGACAGTGCGTTCACTACCGACACACCTACACCGTGCAGACCGCCGGATACTTTGTAGGAGTTGTCGTCGAACTTACCGCCAGCGTGGAGGACGGTCATGATGACCTCGGCGGCGGAAACGCCTTCCTCTTTGTGCACGTCTACCGGGATGCCACGGCCGTTATCTTTAACGGTGATGGACTCATCCGGGTGGATGATGATGCTGATGTCGTCGCAGTGGCCGGCGAGGGCTTCGTCGATCGAGTTGTCGACCACCTCGAACACCATGTGGTGCAGACCGCTGCCATCGTCGGTGTCACCAATGTACATACCGGGACGTTTGCGTACGGCATCCAGGCCTTTCAGCACTTTAATGCTCGTTGAGTCGTACGTATTTTCTTCGCTCAATGCCTTCACTCCCGATGGTCGTGGGTCTGGGTGATACGGCCCTGTTCCACGTGGAACAGAGCGACTGGCGTTTCCGTCTGCCAGCCTTCCCTCAATAATTCGTGATCTACACAGGTGATGAACACCTGGCAGCGTAAGTCTTCCAGCAAGCGGCACAGCGCGCGACGGTGGCCCTCGTCCAGCTCGGACGGCAAGTCATCCACCAGATAAATACACTGACCGCGGCGGGCCTGGCTGACCAGATGCCCTTGGGCAATCCGCAGTGCACAGACCACCAACTTCTGCTGACCCCGGGACAAAATGTCCGCGGCATTGTGTGCGCCCAATCTAAGACGCAAATCAGCTCGTTGCGGTCCGGCCTGGGTATGACCCATTTGCTGATCCCGTTGCACGGAACCAGCCAGTACGGCGCTCAGTTCCCGGTCTTTGTCCCAGCCTCGGTAATAGCTGAGCGTCAAACCTTCGAGCTCAACCAGTTCGCTCAAGGTTTGTTCAAAGACTGGTTTCAAGGCTTTGATGTAAGCGCGGCGGTATTCATCGATTTCAGCGCTGGCCTGGCACAGTTCCCTGTCCCAAACCGCTTGCGAAACGGCGTCAAGTGTACCATGCCGCAGCCATGAGTTTCTCTGGCGCAAGGCCTTCTGCAAACGCTGCCAAGTGGCCATGAACCGTGGCTCGACGTGGAACACGCCCCAGTCGAGAAACTGCCGGCGAATCTTCGGCGCACCTTCAAGCAGACGGAAGCTGTCGGGGTTGATCAACTGCAATGGCAGGATCTCCGCCAGTTGCGCAGCACTGCGGGCGTTCTGACCGTCGATGCGGATCTGGAACTCGCCCTGACGATCACGCGAGATCCCCAACGCGCTATGGCCACCCTCGGCCAATTCGACCTGACCGAACACGGTACAGGCGAGCTGTTCATACTGGATGACCGGCAAAAGCCGCGTGCTACGAAACGAACGGGCAAGCCCCAGCAGATGAATGGCTTCCAGAACACTGGTTTTGCCGCTGCCGTTGGCGCCGTAAAGAATGTTGATGCGGGGGGAGGGGGAGAAGGTCACCGGGTGCAGATTGCGCACCGCGGTGACCGAAACACGACTTAAGGACATCCAGAGTCAGCTGATTACAGACGCATCGGCATGACAACGTAAGCCGAATCGTCGTTGTCAGACTCTTGCACCAGCGCACTGCTGTTGGAGTCGGACAGGATCAGACGAACCTGCTCGGTGGTCATCACGCCCAGCACGTCAAGCAAGTAGCTCACGTTGAAGCCGATTTCCAGCGAGCCGCCGTTGTATTCAACGCCGACTTCTTCTTCCGCTTCTTCCTGCTCCGGGTTGTTGGCCTGGATCTTCAACTGACCGCTGGCCAGTTGCAGACGGATACCGCGGTACTTCTCGTTGGACAGAATCGCGGTACGGCTGAACGCTTCACGCAGCGCCTGGCGATCGCCGAGTACCAGTTTGTCGCCGCCCTTCGGCAGAACGCGCTCGTAGTCCGGGAATTTGCCGTCGACCAGTTTCGAGGTGAAGGTGAATTCGCCGGTGGTCGCGCGGATATGATGCTGACCCAGGACGATGCTGACGTTGCCGTCGGGCTCGGTGAGCAGCCGTGCCAGTTCAAGGATACCTTTGCGCGGCACGATCACTTGATGGCGATCAGGCTGGCCGATATCGGCTTTCATCGAGCACATGGCCAGACGGTGACCGTCGGTGGCCACGGCGCGGATGATGCCTTCGGACACTTCCAGCAGCATACCGTTGAGGTAATAACGCACGTCCTGCTGAGCCATGGCGAAGCTGGTGCGTTCGATCAGGCGACGCAGTTTGCTTTGCTCAAGGCTGCAGGTCAGAGAGCCCGGACCTTCTTCAACGGTCGGGAAATCGTTGGCCGGCAAGGTCGACAGGGTGAAACGGCTACGGCCGGCTTTTACCACCAGCTTCTGCTCGTCGACCTTGATGTCGATCAGCGCATCATTGGGCAAGCTTTTGCAGATATCCATCAGCTTGCGCGCAGGCACAGTGATGGAACCTGTTTCAGCCGGCTCTTCAAGTTGCACACGACCGACCAGCTCGACTTCCAGGTCGGTACCGGTCAGCGACAGTTGCTGGCCTTCGACAACCAGCAGCACGTTGGAGAGTACCGGCAAGGTCTGTCGGCGCTCGACAACGCCTGCGACCAGTTGCAGGGGTTTCAACAGGGCTTCGCGTTGAATGGTGAAATGCATGGTCTAGTCCCTTGCCTTAATAAGCTGCGCTGGTGTTCATCAAGTGGTCAGTGTACGCAGCAGGTTCTTGTAGTCCTCGCGGATGTCCGCGTCGGATTCCTTAAGTTCGTTGATCTTGCGGCAGGCGTGCAACACGGTGGTGTGGTCACGGCCGCCAAACACATCGCCGATTTCCGGCAGGCTGTGGTTGGTCAGTTCCTTGGACAAGGCCATGGCCACCTGACGCGGACGCGCCACCGAGCGCGAACGGCGCTTGGACAGCAAGTCCGAGATCTTGATCTTGTAGTACTCGGCGACGGTGCGCTGAATGTTATCCACAGAGACCAGTTTGTCCTGCAACGCCAACAGGTCTTTCAGGGATTCGCGAATCAGTTCGATGGTGATGTCGCGGCCCATGAAGTGCGAGTGGGCGATCACGCGTTTCAGCGCGCCTTCCAGCTCTCGGACGTTGGAGCGAATGCGCTGGGCAATAAAGAACGCGGCGTCGTGCGGCAACTCGACTTTGGCCTGGTCGGCCTTCTTCATCAAGATCGCGACGCGGGTTTCCAGTTCCGGCGGCTCGACGGCTACCGTCAGGCCCCAGCCAAAGCGGGATTTGAGGCGCTCTTCAAGGCCTTCGATTTCTTTCGGGTAGCGGTCACTGGTGAGAATGACCTGCTGGCCACCTTCAAGCAGGGCGTTGAAGGTGTGGAAAAACTCTTCCTGCGAACGCTCTTTGCGGGCGAAGAACTGAATGTCGTCGATCAGCAAGGCATCCACCGAACGGTAGAAACGCTTGAACTCGTTGATCGCGTTCAGTTGCAGCGCCTTGACCATGTCGGCGACGAAACGCTCGGAATGCAGGTACACGACCTTGGCATTCGGGTTCTTCTTTAATAGGTGGTTACCCACCGCGTGCATCAAGTGGGTTTTACCCAGGCCGACACCACCATAAAGGAACAGTGGGTTGTAACCGTGCTTGGGGTTGTCCGCCACTTGCCAGGCCGCCGCGCGGGCGAGCTGGTTGGATTTACCTTCGACGAAGTTTTCAAAGGTAAAGGTGCGGTTCAGATAACTGGTGTGCTTGAGCGCACCTTCGACCTGCACGGTGCGCTGTTCGGCACGGACCGGGGCCTGTTGCGAAGCAGCGCCGGACATCGGGTCGAAACTGTCGCGAGACGGTTCATCGCTGATTTCAGGGCTTTTCTGCGTAGAGCGCTTGGCCGTCGGTGCAGGCGTCTGCGAGGGTGCCGGCGTGTTCGCAGGCGCGGCATTGGCCTGAGCCTGAGAAACCTGTGCGGCGGCCAGCGGCGCATTCGGTGCGGCACGCGGAGCGGAACTGCGTTTGCTGCCTATTAATAAGGAAAGCGCAGGCGCCATGCCGTTGCCGTGCTCATCCAGCAGTTCAAGGACCCGTCCCAGGTACTTTTCGTTGACCCAGTCCAGCACAAAACGGTTCGGTGCGTAGACGCGCAACTCGTCGCCTTCGGCTTCGACCTGTAGTGGACGGATCCAGGTGTTGAATTGTTGGGCAGGCAGCTCCTCGCGCAAAAGCTCCACGCACTGCTGCCAAAGTTCCACTGACACGGATATCCCCTAAGTTGAAAGCCGGTGAGGCAAAAACAAGCGGCCATTGTAGCGGCGAGCCGTCCACTTATCCACATGCAGGTTGCCGGGTGAGCATGATTTATCAACGCGTTAAATCAGAAAAAGGCGACCAACGGTGTGTGAATAAGCTCTGTGGATAACCGCCTCTAAGGGCACTGGACAACTGGGGGTTGAACTCGGTGGATAACCTGCCTGTGGATAACAGCCCATTCCACGCACAGGTTATCCGATAGCGCAGCACAGGCTGATCACGGTTTTCCACTGTAGTTGTCATTCTCTGTACAGCAGGTAAAACATGGGCTGCTGCCACTTATCCACAGAAGAAGGCGTGCCTAGCTTTTATAAGCTTTACAGAAAAGCTTTAAATAATTCCCTTCTTTATTTTTATGTATGGCGAGCAGGTGATCAGGCAAAGAACACCTTGAGATCTATTTATAAGGAAACGTTGGTTGGAAATTGACCTGAAGGCTTGCTTTCTCTAGAATCCCCGGTCTCTTAAAACGGGGGCCATTCCGGCCCGTTGTGGACGAACCAGGTAACACGACATGAAACGTACTTTCCAACCAAGCACTATCAAACGCGCCCGTACCCACGGTTTCCGTGCTCGCATGGCTACCAAGAACGGCCGTGCTGTCCTGTCGCGTCGCCGCGCCAAAGGTCGTGCGCGTCTGGCAGTTTGATAATCCGGTACTGGAGGTGAGTCAGGACTTCAGTCGGGAAAAGCGTCTGCTTACCCCCCGGCATTTCAAGGCAGTCTTTGACTCCCCTACCGGCAAGGTTCCGGGGAAAAATCTCCTGCTCCTTGCACGCAACAACGATCTCGATCACCCCCGTCTCGGGCTGGTTATCGGGAAAAAGAGCGTAAAGCTCTCCGTTGAGCGCAATCGCCTCAAACGTTTGATGCGCGAATCGTTCCGTCTGCACCAGGATTCACTGGTCGGCTGGGATATCGTTATCGTCGCGCGCAAAGGTCTGGGCGATGTAGAAAACCCCGAATTGATTCAGCATTTCGGCAAGCTCTGGAAGCGTCTGGCACGCAGCAAGCCAGTTCCAGAAGTCAAAACCGAAACTGTAGGGGTAGACAGTACCGATGCGTAAACTGGCCCTCGTTCCGATCCAGTTTTATCGCTATGCCATTAGTCCTTTGATGGCCAGTCACTGTCGTTTCTACCCCAGTTGTTCCTGCTACGCGTATGAAGCCATTGAAAATCATGGCCTTCTGCGCGGTGGCTGGCTGACCTTTCGTCGTTTAGGTCGCTGTCATCCGTGGAATCCCGGTGGTTATGACCCGGTTCCACCTATCCCTACCTCCCGTTCTTCTTCGATGGCCGAGTAATCATGGATATCAAACGCACGATCCTGATCGTCGCCCTGGCAATCGTGGCCTACGTTATGGTCCTTAAATGGAACCAGGACTATGGTCAGGCTGCCCTGCCGACTCAGAATGTTGCTTCCAGTACGACTACATCCGGTTTGCCGGACACCGCCACTGGCAATAATGCTGCCGCCAGTGACGATATTCCGCGCGCCGCTAGCGATACCAGCGCACCTGCCGAAACGCCGGTAGCCGCCAGCAAGGATCTGATCCAGATCAAAACCGATGTGCTCGATCTCGCGATCGATCCACAAGGTGGCGATGTCGCTCAACTGACCTTGCCTCTGTATCCGCGTCGTCAGGATCGTCCTGATGTCCCGTTCCAGCTGTTCGATAACGGCGGCGAACGTGTTTATCTGGCCCAAAGCGGTCTGATCGGCACCAACGGCCCGGATGCAAATCCGGCCGGTCGTCCGGTCTACTCCGCGGAGAAGAAGACTTATCAACTGGCTGACGGTCAGGACCAACTGGTCGTCGACCTGAAGTTCAGCAAGGACGGCGTCAATTACATCAAGCGTTTCACCCTGAAACGCGGCCTGTATGACGTAGCCGTTTCCTACATTGTGGATAACCAGAGCGCTCAGCCCTGGAACGGCGCAATGTTTGCTCAGTTGAAGCGCGACAACAGCGCTGATCCTTCGTCCACGACTGCTACTGGCACCGCGACTTACTTGGGCGCTGCCCTGTGGACAAGTTCGGAGCCGTACAAGAAAGTGTCCATGAAGGACATGGACAAGGCACAGCTGAAAGAAACCGTCACTGGTGGTTGGGTAGCCTGGCTGCAACACTACTTCGTGACCGCGTGGATTCCGGCCAAGGGCGAAAACAACATCGTCCAGACCCGTAAAGACAGCAAAGGCAACTACATCATCGGTTACACCGGTCCGACACTGACCGCTGCACCGGGTGCCAAAGTTGAAACCAGCGCTGTGCTGTACGCCGGTCCGAAAAGCCAGGCTGTACTGAAAGAGTTGTCCCCAGGTCTGGAACTGACCGTCGACTACGGCATTCTGTGGTTCATTGCCCAGCCAATCTTCTGGCTGCTGCAACACATCCACGCCATTGTCGGAAACTGGGGCTGGTCGATCATCTTCCTGACCATGCTGATCAAGGGTCTGTTCTTCCCTCTGTCGGCTGCCAGCTACAAATCGATGGCGCGCATGCGTGCCGTTGCACCGAAACTGGCTGCTCTAAAAGAGCAACATGGCGATGATCGGCAGAAAATGTCGCAAGCCATGATGGAGCTGTACAAGAAAGAGAAGATCAATCCGCTGGGTGGTTGCTTGCCGATCCTCGTGCAGATGCCGGTTTTCCTTTCGCTGTACTGGGTTCTGCTGGAAAGCGTGGAAATGCGCCAGGCGCCATTCATGCTGTGGATCACTGACCTGTCGATCAAGGATCCGTTCTTCATTCTGCCGATCATCATGGGCGCAACCATGTTCATCCAGCAGCAGCTGAACCCGACTCCGCCGGATCCGATGCAGGCGAAGGTCATGAAAATGATGCCAATCATCTTCACCTTCTTCTTCCTGTGGTTCCCGGCAGGTCTGGTGCTGTACTGGGTTGTGAACAACTGCCTGTCGATTGCACAACAGTGGTACATCACGCGTAAGATCGAAGCGGCGACGAAAAAAGCCGAGGCGTAACTTGCACTGTGGATAACACCACTCAAAACGCCCCCTAGTGGGGCGTTTTGCTATCTGCCACTTTTGTCTGGATTCCGGTTTATGAGCACACCTCGTGAAACCATCGCCGCCGTTGCCACCGCTCAAGGTCGTGGTGGTGTGGGCATCGTCCGTATTTCCGGGCCGTTGGCCAGTGTCGCGGCAAAAGCGATCAGCGGCCGCGAACTGAAACCGCGTTACACCCATTACGGGCCGTTTTTCAGCGAAGACCAGCAAGTCCTCGATGAAGGTCTGGCGCTGTATTTCCCGGGGCCAAACTCGTTCACCGGCGAAGACGTGCTGGAACTGCAAGGCCACGGCGGCCCGATCGTTCTGGACATGTTGCTCAAGCGCTGCCTGGAACTGGGTTGCCGTTTGGCGCGTCCGGGTGAATTCAGCGAACGCGCCTTCCTCAATGACAAACTCGACCTGGCCCAGGCCGAGGCGATTGCCGATTTGATCGAAGCCAGTTCTGCACAGGCCGCGCGTAATGCTCTGCGTTCTCTGCAGGGTGCGTTTTCCCAGCGTGTGCATAACTTGACCGAACAGCTGATCGGTTTGCGTATCTACGTCGAAGCTGCCATCGACTTTCCGGAAGAAGAAATCGACTTCCTCGCCGATGGCCATGTGCTGAGCATGCTCGACAAAGTCCGTGATGAGTTATCCACAGTATTGCGCGAAGCCGGGCAGGGCGCGTTGTTGCGTGATGGCATGACCGTGGTGATTGCCGGGCGTCCGAATGCCGGTAAATCCAGCCTGCTGAATGCGTTGGCCGGTCGCGAAGCTGCAATCGTGACTGAGATTGCCGGCACCACGCGAGATATCCTGCGCGAACATATCCACATTGACGGCATGCCGCTGCACGTTGTCGATACTGCAGGTTTGCGTGATACCGATGATCATGTGGAAAAGATCGGCGTTGAACGGGCGTTGAAAGCCATTGGCGAGGCAGATCGGGTGTTGCTGGTGGTCGATGCGACCGCTCCGGAAGCACTTGATCCGTTTGCCCTGTGGCCTGAATTCCTCGAAACCCGGCCAGATCCGGCCAAAGTTACTTTGATCCGCAACAAGGCCGATCTAACGGGCGAAGCCATTGTTTTGGAAACCAGCGAAGACGGGCACGTGACGATCAGCCTCAGCGCCAAGTCGGCCGGTGAAGGTCTGGACTTGCTGCGCGATCATCTCAAGGCCTGCATGGGTTACGAGCAAACGTCGGAAAGCAGCTTCAGTGCACGTCGTCGCCATCTCGAGGCTCTGCGCCATGCCAGTGCCGCGCTGGAACACGGCCGTGCGCAGCTGACATTGGCGGGTGCCGGTGAATTGCTCGCCGAAGATTTGCGTCAGGCCCAGCATTCTCTGGGTGAAATCACCGGGGCTTTCAGCTCTGATGATCTGCTGGGAAGAATCTTTTCCAGCTTTTGCATCGGCAAATAACAAAAAGGGGCTGTGGAAATTTATCCACAGCCCCTTCTTCGTTTTACCAATTGTAAGAGACCGTACCGAGCAAGGTGCGGTCTTCACCCCAGTAGCAGCGACCGGCATCGTTGCATCCCGACACATACTCCTTGTCGAACAGGTTTTTCGCGTTCAGGTCGACGCTCCAGTGCGTGTCGATCTGATAGCCGATCGCCGCATCTACCAACGTGACATCGCCGGCATCGAGCTTTCCGTACAGAGAAGGCGAGGTGTAAGCGAAGGCACTGTCGAAATAACGCACACCGCCCCCCACATACAGACCTTTCAGATCGCCATCGAGGAAACGGTATTTCGCCCAGACCGACGCCTGATTACGTGGCACGCCGGTCATTTGATGGCCTTTGACCAATGACGTCGCGGCATCCTTGGTAATGCGCGCATCGGTGTAGGTATAAGCGGCAGTAACATTGAGGTTCTGGGTCAGGTTGCTGTTCAGTTCCAGTTCCACACCTTTGGAACGGCTTTCGCCGACCTGACGATAGGTCGACGTGGTCGAATCGAAGTAGGTGTCGTCCTTTTTGCGCAAGTCATACACCGACGCGGTGAACGCAGTATCCCAGCCGATCGGTTCGTACTTCAGGCCCACTTCATATTGGCTGCTGGTGATCGGGTCGAGCGGAGTGCCGGCATTGGAAATCTGCTGCACCGGTACGAACGAGGTGGAGTAGCTGACATACGGCGTCATGCCGTTGTCGAACTGGTACATCACCCCACCTTGATAAGTGAATTTCTTGTCCTCGGAGCTGATGTTGCTGCCCTTGGCCACCTTGTCGCGGAAATCACTGTCGACCCAGTCCTGACGGCCACCGAGCAGGAACAGCCAATGGTCGTACTTGCTCTGGATCTGTGCATAAACCCCTTTCATCTGTTGCTCAAGCAAGGTGTTTTGCACCGCGATCGGCGTGGTCGGGTCGCGCAGGTAAACCGGGTTATACACATCGATCGGCCCGACGATGCCGGCATTCCAGTCCTGATTGAACGAAGTACGATCGTAGCTGGCGCCGAACAGCACGGTGTTTTCCAGCTCACCGAGCTGGAATTTGCCTTCCAGTTGGTTATCCAGCGAATACACCATCGATTTGTTGTAGCGATCGTAGGCCGTCATGTTCAGGCGTGTGCCGAAACCGGCATTGTTGAGGTTGCCTGGCCAGGTTTCGTGGCGGGTAATGCGCGACTGCATGTAGCGCGAGTTCTGGCGGAACTGCCAGTCGTCGTTGAATGAGTGGCTGAATTCGTAACCGGTGCTCCAGGTTTCCCGCTCGAAAGTGTTCCAGTCCGGGTCGCCGAGCATGGTGTCCTTGGATAACTTGCCGTTGGGGTTTGTCAGCAAAGTCCCGGCCGCCGGTAGGCCAAGTTCCATGTTGGTGTGATCCTTCTGGTAGTTGGCCAGCAGGGTCAGGGTGTTGAAGTCGTCGATATTCAGGGTCAGCGAAGGGGCGATGTAGAGGCGGTCATCCGGGACGTGATCGGTCTGGGTGTCGGCCTTGCGACCGAGCATGACGATGCGCCCGAGAATGTTGCCGCTGTCGTTGAGTGGCCCCGACACGTCGACGCCGATCTGCCGACGGTTGTTCGAGCCATAGCCCAGTTGCACTTCGCCTTGCGGTGCAGCGGTTGGCCGTTTGCTCACCAGATTGACCAGGCCGCCGGGGGCGTTTTCGCCGTACAGCAGAGAAGACGGGCCGCGGAAAATCTCCACTCGCTCAAGACCGTAAGGCTCGGTACTGGTGTCATAGCGGTTTCCTTGCACACGGAGTCCATCGCGCAGCAGGCCGTAGCCGTAATCGGTGGCGTTGAAACCGCGAATGAAAAACAGATCGCCGGCCAGACTGTCGCCGGCGGCAAACGGAGGAGCAAAGATCCCCGGCACGTAGCCAAGCACCTCGGTGAGCGTCTGAGATTTCTGATCTTTCATGCGTTGCGCGGTTACGACTGACACCGAGCGCGGCGTTTCCGACAACGGCGTGCTGGTTTTCGTACCGATCCGGCTGTTCTGCGCTTTATAGCCGACGTCGGCGGCGTAATCGAGATTCATCGGGTTAGCCAACTCACCGTTGATGTTGGTCGGGGCCAGCTCCAGTGAATCGCCGTTCGGCAGTGCCTGCAGAATGTAGCTGCCCGGCGCCTGCGGTACGGCTTGCAACCCCGAGCCTTGCAGCAGTTGGGCGAATCCCTGGTCGACGGTGAAGTTGCCGTTCAGCCCGGCGCTGCGCAAACGGCTGGTCTGCTGTGGCGAGAACGACAGAATCACATTCGCAGCCGAGGCGAACTGGCTCAAGGCATTGTCCAGCGGGCCGGCAACAATGGTGTAGCGCTGGGCGGCCGTCGCCGCGAAGGCGTTGTTGGTCATTACCAGGCAGGACGCGGCGCTGGTCATCAGTAGGCTGTAGGCAATGCAGTGGTAGGAAAAACGCTGACGAATCGTGGGAAGACGCATGTGTGGACAAGCCCTGAAGGTGGCAAAAGAGCCGCGTTTATCGCGATTACCTGTAGGGCCGGATCAGGGCGAAAAAAGATAACCCTGTTTTCGATTTATTTTCCCCAGGTGAAATTTCGATCAAGCGTTGCGGCTGATCGAGACCCAGTAATGAGTGAAATAGCGCACGTTGATCGGCAGCGAAGCCTGAAGATTGGCCAGGACTGCATCGGTAGAATCGAGCCGGAAGGTGCCGGAGACCCGCAGATCTCGCGCGCGGTCATCACAGTGCAAAACGCCGCGGCGATAGCGGCCCAATTCTTCAATGACATTGCCCAAGCGTGCGTTGAGTACGATCAATTGGCCGTTGGTCCATGCCACTTCCGTGGATTTGAAGGGGTGAATGAGCCCTATGTGTCGACGATCAAAATCGGCGCCTTCACCTGCGCTCAGAACAATTGCGGCTGTTGATAGATCGGCGGGCTGAACAATGACCCGGTCTTCCAGCACACCCACACGGGTAGCCCCCGATAACTGATGTACGGAAAACCGGGTGCCCAGTGCTTGAATCCGGCCATCCCGGCTTTCGACGAAAAAGGGCCGTTGATCGCCAAGCTTTCCGGTTTGAATGAGGATCTCGCCGGAGCGCAGGCGAATCAGCCGCTGCGCCGGGTCGAAAGACACGTCGATGGCAGTGTCGGTGTTGAGCTGAATCTGACTGCCATCCGCCAATGTGATATTGCGACGCTGGCCAACGCCAGTTTTATAGTCGGCCCAGACATTCCCCAAGGATGTGTGTTGCTGAACATTCCAGCCAACGAACCCAGCCCCCGCAGCGAGCAGCAACAATTTCAGCACCTGGCGTCGTTGCTGTCCGGTATTCAGGGCGCGACGTTTCAAATCCGGCGGCAACGAACCGAGATGGCGCTGCAGTTGTTCAATCTGGTTCCATGCCGCGAGATGCGCTGGATCACTGTCGATCCACAGCTGCCAGGCTTTCTGATCGGCGAGCGTCGGCGGTTCTGCCTGAAACTGCACATACCAGCTGGCGGCCGCTTCGAAAACCTGACGGTTGGGTGCGGTGGCCATCAATGCTGCGCCATGATCAGCGCACATTCCGTCAGGGCGCGGATCATGTGTTTCTTCACCGTGGTCAGCGAAACCTTTAGCTGCAGAGCAATCTGTTGATAAGTCAGGCCATCGATCTGAGAGAGCATGAAGATCTGTTGGCTTCTGGCGCCAAGGCCGGCCAAAGCTTTATCCACAGCGACCAGGGTTTCAATGATCAGCGCCTTGTCTTCCTCGCTGATGGCGGTGGCTTCCGGTCGAGCTGCGAGGGTCTGCAAATACGCGGCTTCGATAGCCTGTCTGCGATAACGATCAATCACCAGGCCGCGTGCAATGGTCGCCAGATAATCCCGTGGCTCGTGAATCTGCGCGGCATTGCGGGCCGCCAGAATCCGCACAAACGTATCATGCGCCACATCGGCTGCATCGCAGGCGTCATGCAATTTTCCTTTGAGCCATCCATATAGCCACGAATGATGTTGCTCGTAGATTTGCTCAATCGCAGCAGTGTGGGCGGGTAGGGGCATTGGGAAAACTGATGAGTTAATGATAATGCCTATTATTAGCCCCTGTTAAGTTCTCTCACAATAGTCCCCGCACTTCCCTCCATCGGCTTCTTTGTCGCCAGCGAACCCTCGCTGGCGTTTTTTTTTGCGCTGTGAAAAAGCCGTTGTGTCGTTTTTCTGTGGATTAAGCCCTGTGAATAACTGCCACTAAGAGCAGTTGATAACAGGGCCTGAAAACTGGACATAACCCCGTCTGTGGATAACAACCCCTTTCATCCACAGGCTTACACCGGTTATCCAAGGGCCTCATTGGTACATGAGCACAGGGTTTTGAAACTCTATACACATTGAATATAAAGGCCTGTAGCAATCTATCCACAGAAAGTATGCTCAGTAAGAATAAACATAAAAACAAAGGTTTTATAAATTTCTCTCTTTTTTATTCTTTTAACCTCGAGTTCTCCACAGCTGGTTAAATTTTGTGCAAAGGGTTCTTTAGGAAGGGCGAAGTCCCTATACTTGTCGACCAGGTCCAAAAACCTGATCTCAAACTATTCCTGAATTACCTACTTAAGCAGGCACGAGGTGCGTGGTGGATTTCCCTTCCCGTTTTGAAGTGATCGTCATCGGCGGCGGTCATGCCGGTACCGAGGCAGCACTGGCCTCAGCACGTATGGGGGCAAAAACCCTGTTGCTGACGCATAACGTGGAAACCCTCGGTGCCATGAGTTGCAACCCGGCCATCGGTGGCATTGGCAAAAGCCATCTGGTCAAGGAAATCGATGCCCTCGGCGGCGCGATGGCCACGGCTACCGATTTGGGTGGCATCCAGTTTCGCGTGTTGAACAGCCGCAAAGGCCCAGCCGTTCGGGCAACCCGTGCGCAAGCTGACCGGATTCTGTACAAAGCCGCTGTCCGCGAAATTCTGGAAAACCAGCCGAACCTGTGGATATTTCAACAAGCCGCTGACGACCTGATCGTCGAGCAGGAACAAGTCCGTGGTGTTGTCACGCAAATGGGTCTGCGCTTCTTCGCCGATTCAGTGGTGCTGACCACCGGTACTTTCCTCGGCGGACTTATCCACATCGGTTTGCAGAATTTTTCCGGCGGCCGCGCCGGTGATCCACCGTCGATTGCCCTGGCTCACCGTTTGCGTGAACTGCCACTGCGTGTCGGTCGCCTGAAAACTGGCACACCGCCGCGTATCGACGGCAAGTCTGTGGATTTCTCGGTGATGACCGAGCAACCAGGCGATACGCCGATTCCGGTGATGTCCTTCATGGGCAACAAGGAACAACATCCACGCCAGGTCAGTTGCTGGATTACTCACACCAACGCCCGCACCCACGAAATCATCGCGGCGAACCTCGATCGTTCGCCGATGTATTCCGCTGCCGGCGAGATCGAAGGCATTGGCCCGCGCTATTGCCCGTCGATCGAAGACAAGATCCACCGCTTTGCCGACAAGGAAAGCCATCAGGTGTTTATCGAACCGGAAGGTTTGACCACCCATGAGCTGTATCCGAACGGGATATCCACAAGCTTGCCGTTCGACGTGCAATTGCAGATCGTGCAATCGATCCGCGGCATGGAAAACGCGCACATCGTGCGTCCGGGTTATGCGATCGAGTACGACTACTTCGATCCGCGCGACCTGAAGTACAGCCTCGAGACCAAAGTCATCGACGGTCTGTTTTTCGCCGGGCAAATCAACGGCACCACCGGTTACGAAGAAGCTGGCGCTCAAGGTTTGCTCGCGGGTGCCAACGCCGCACTGCGCGCCAAGGGCAAAGAAGCCTGGTGCCCGCGTCGCGATGAAGCGTACATCGGTGTGTTGGTCGACGACCTGATCACCCTCGGCACCCAAGAGCCGTACCGCATGTTCACTTCCCGTGCTGAGTACCGCCTGATCCTGCGTGAGGACAACGCCGACCTGCGTCTGACCGAAAAAGGTCGCGAGCTTGGTCTGGTCGATGACGCGCGTTGGGCAGCCTTCTGCAAGAAACGCGAAAGCATCGAACTCGAAGAACAACGCCTGAAAAGCACTTGGGTTCGCCCGAATACGCAGCAGGGCGATGCGATCGCGGAAAAATTCGGCACGCCGCTGACCCACGAATACAACTTGCTCAACCTCTTGAGCCGTCCGGAAATCGACTACGCTGGTCTGGTCGAAGTGACCGGCAATGGCGCCGAAGATCCACAGGTCGCCGAGCAGGTTGAAATCAAGACCAAGTACGCCGGTTACATCGACCGTCAACAGGACGAAATCGCCCGTCTGCGCGCCAGTGAAGACACGAAACTGCCTGTGGATATCGATTACACCAACATTTCCGGTCTCTCCAAGGAGATCCAGAGCAAGCTCGGCGCGACTCGTCCAGAGACGCTGGGCCAGGCTTCACGGATCCCGGGTGTGACCCCGGCAGCGATTTCGCTGTTGATGATTCATTTGAAAAAACGCGGCGCGGGCCGTCAGTTGGAGCAAAGCGCTTGAGTTCTAAGGTCACTTCGCAACACGCCGAAGAGTTATCCACAGGAGCCCGCGAGCTCGGTGTCAACCTCACTGAAAACCAGCACGAATTGCTGCTGGGTTATCTGGCCCTGTTGATCAAATGGAACCAGGCCTACAACCTGACTGCGGTGCGCGATCCGGACGAAATGGTTTCGCGGCACTTGCTCGATAGTCTGAGCGTGATGTCGTTCATCGAAAACGGCCGCTGGCTCGACGTCGGCAGTGGCGGCGGCATGCCGGGGATTCCGTTGGCGATCCTGTATCCGGATTCGCAAGTGACCTGTCTGGACAGCAACGGCAAGAAAACCCGCTTCCTGACCCAGGTCAAACTCGAACTGAAACTGGATAACCTGCAAGTTATCCACAGTCGTGTCGAAGCTTTCCAGCCTGCGCAGCCGTTCAACGGGATCATTTCCCGGGCGTTCAGCAGCATGGAAAACTTCACCAACTGGACTCGCCACCTCGGCGACGCCGATACACGCTGGCTGGCAATGAAGGGCGTTCATCCGGCCGATGAGCTGGTAGCATTGCCGGCAGACTTCAAACTCGATAGCGAACACGCCCTGGCCGTACCCGGTTGCCAAGGCCAACGCCATCTGCTGATACTGCGCCGCACGGCATGATTGGGAACACAAGCAAGAATGGCTAAGGTATTCGCGATAGCGAACCAGAAGGGTGGTGTGGGCAAGACCACCACCTGCATCAACCTCGCAGCATCCCTGGTCGCGACCAAGCGCCGGGTGCTGTTGATCGATCTCGATCCACAGGGCAACGCCACCATGGGTAGCGGTGTGGATAAACACGGCCTGGAAAATTCGGTCTATGACCTGCTGATCGGCGAATGCGATCTGGCCCAGGCCATGCACTATTCCGAGCACGGTGGTTATCAACTGCTGCCGGCCAACCGCGATTTGACGGCGGCCGAAGTCGTGCTGCTGGAAATGCAGATGAAGGAAAGCCGTCTGCGCAGCGCGTTGGCGCCGATCCGCGAAAACTACGATTACATTCTGATCGACTGCCCGCCGTCGCTGTCGATGCTCACGCTGAACGCTTTGGTGGCCGCCGATGGGGTGATTATCCCCATGCAGTGCGAATACTTTGCGCTCGAAGGTTTGAGCGACCTTGTGGATAACATCAAGCGCATCGCCGAATTGTTGAACCCGAACCTGAAAGTCGAAGGCCTGCTGCGGACCATGTATGACCCGCGCCTGAGCCTGATGAACGACGTTTCGGCGCAACTCAAGGAACACTTCGGCGAGCAGCTCTACGACACGGTGATCCCGCGCAACATCCGCCTGGCCGAAGCGCCGAGCTACGGCATGCCGGCGCTGGCCTACGACAAGCAATCGCGCGGCGCCCTGGCTTATCTGGCCCTGGCCGGCGAGATGGTTCGTCGTCAGCGCAAAAACTCACGCATCGCCGCCGCTCAGGCAACTTAAGGAATCCCCATGGCCGTCAAGAAACGAGGTCTCGGACGTGGACTGGATGCACTGCTGAGTGGTCCGACCGTCAGCGCGCTGGAAGAACAAGCGGCGCAAGCTGACACCCGCGAACTGCAGCACTTGCCGTTGGATCTGCTGCAGCGCGGTAAATACCAGCCGCGCCGCGACATGGATCCGCAGGCGCTGGAAGAACTGGCAGCATCGATCAAGGCGCAAGGCGTGATGCAGCCGATCGTGGTGCGCCCGATTGGCGGTGGCCGCTTCGAGATCATCGCTGGTGAACGTCGCTGGCGCGCGAGTCAGCAAGCCGGGCAGGAAACCATTCCGGCGATGGTCCGGGATGTACCGGATGAAACCGCAATCGCCATTGCGCTGATCGAGAACATCCAGCGCGAAGACCTCAACCCGATCGAAGAAGCGGTGGCCCTGCAGCGTTTGCAGCAGGAATTCCAGCTCACTCAGCAGCAAGTTGCCGAGGCTGTGGGTAAGTCCCGCGTCACTGTGGCTAACCTGTTGCGGCTTATTGCGCTGCCGGAAGTCATCAAGACGATGTTGTCTCACGGCGACCTGGAAATGGGTCATGCCCGTGCTTTGCTCGGTCTGCCGGACAATCAACAGGTTGAAGGGGCGCGACATGTTGTCGCACGCGGTCTCACCGTGCGCCAAACCGAGGCACTGGTTCGCCAGTGGTTGAGTGGCAAACCGGAGCCTGTGGAAGCGAGCAAACCCGACCCGGATATCGCGCGTCTCGAACAGCGTCTGGCCGAGCGCCTAGGCTCTGCGGTGCAGATTCGCCACGGCAAGAAGGGAAAGGGCCAGCTGGTGATCGGTTACAACTCCCTTGATGAGCTTCAAGGTGTGCTCGCACACATCCGCTGAAACATTTCCTCATGTAGCGCGCAGTCGGAAATCACTACCTGACAGTTGAATAGGGGCAGAACCGCCCCTATACTCTGCGCGCATTTTGTCGGCACAAATTATGCCAAGTTATTGAATTCTGGCAGCCGACCATTGGAGAGCAAACGTGATGGAAACCCGCAAGCCAAACCGCCTGCCGTTCCATCGCCTGGCGGTTTTTCCGGTGTTGATGGCTCAATTTGTCATTTTGCTCATTGCCGCTTTGGCGCTCTGGCAATGGCACGGAGTCGTTGCCGGATACTCGGGACTTTGCGGAGGCCTGATAGCCTTGCTGCCCAATGTTTATTTCGCTCACAAGGCATTTCGGTTTTCCGGCGCCCGAGCAGCCCAGTCCATCGTCCGGTCATTTTATGCCGGCGAGGCAGGCAAACTGATTTTGACGGCAGTGCTCTTTGCACTGGTGTTTGCAGGTGTGAAGCCACTGGCGCCGATAGCAGTATTCGGCGTGTTCGTGCTGACTCAGTCGGTCAGCTGGTTCGCTCCCCTGCTGATGAGAACAAGACTTTCGAGACCTTAGGGCGTTTGAGGCAACCATGGCAGAAACAACCGCTTCGGGCTATATCCAGCACCACTTGCAGAACCTGACCTTCGGTCAGCTACCTAACGGCGGCTGGGGCTTTGCCCATACCGCAGCAGAAGCCAAAGAAATGGGTTTCTGGGCTTTCCACGTCGATACTCTCGGCTGGTCGGTCGCGTTGGGTCTGATCTTCGTACTTCTTTTCCGCATGGCGGCAAAGAAAGCGACTTCGGGTCAGCCGGGTGCTTTGCAGAACTTCGTTGAAGTATTGGTCGAATTCGTCGATGGCAGCGTGAAAGACAGCTTCCATGGCCGTAGCCCGGTGATTGCACCGTTGGCACTGACCATCTTCGTCTGGGTGTTCCTGATGAACGCCGTCGACCTGGTACCGGTCGACTGGATTCCTCAGCTGGCCATCCTGATCTCCGGTGACCACCACATCCCGTTCCGCGCCGTGTCGACCACCGACCCGAATGCGACCCTGGGCATGGCGTTCTCGGTTTTCGCACTGATCATTTTCTATAGCATCAAGGTCAAGGGCTTCGGCGGCTTCATCGGCGAACTGACCCTGCACCCGTTCGGCAGCAAGAACATTTTCGTTCAAGCCCTGCTGATCCCGGTGAACTTCCTGCTGGAATTCGTGACCCTGATCGCCAAGCCGATCTCTCTGGCTCTGCGTCTGTTCGGCAACATGTATGCCGGCGAGCTGGTGTTCATTCTGATCGCTGTGATGTTCGGCAGCGGCCTGCTCTGGCTGAGCGGCCTGGGCGTTGTTCTGCAGTGGGCGTGGGCTGTGTTCCACATCCTGATCATCACGCTGCAGGCGTTCATCTTCATGATGCTGACCATCGTCTACCTGTCGATGGCGCACGAAGAAAACCATTAAGGCCAGTCTCGACTAGTCTGATGTCCTTCCCGGTCAAACGGGAAGGGGCTCTTCACAGGGCACCTGAAACGATTTGTTTTACCGCTTTAATCTAAAAAACCTAAACCATACGACGTAAAAGTCGGGAGGAAAGATGGAAACTGTAGTTGGTCTAACCGCTATCGCTGTTGCACTGTTGATCGGCCTGGGCGCACTGGGTACCGCAATTGGTTTCGGCCTGCTGGGCGGCAAGTTCCTGGAAGGCGCAGCGCGTCAGCCAGAAATGGTTCCAATGCTGCAAGTTAAAATGTTCATCGTTGCCGGTCTGCTCGACGCCGTAACCATGATCGGTGTTGGTATCGCTCTGTTCTTCACCTTTGCGAACCCGTTCGTTGGTCAGATCGCTGGCTAATTACCCGGATTCTTCCGAGTAATTTGATGTGATGGACAACGTAACTGCGAGGTGTTGGCGTGAACATTAATGCGACCCTGATTGGCCAGTCCGTTGCGTTCCTGATTTTTGTACTGTTCTGCATGAAGTATGTATGGCCTCCGGTCATCGCTGCTCTGCACGAACGTCAAAAGAAGATCGCTGATGGTCTGGACGCTGCCAGCCGTGCAGCTCGCGACCTGGAGTTGGCCCAAGAAAAAGCGGGTCAGCAACTGCGCGAAGCGAAAGCTCAGGCAGCTGAAATCATCGAGCAAGCCAAGAAACGCGGTAACCAGATTGTCGAAGAGGCCGTTGAAAAGGCCCGTGTCGACGCTGACCGTGTGAAGGTTCAGGCTCAAGCCGAGATCGAACAGGAACTGAACAGTGTCAAAGACAAGCTGCGCGCCCAAGTGGGTTTGCTGGCTGTCGGCGGCGCCGAGAAGATCCTGGGTGCCACAATCGATCAAAACGCGCACGCAGAGCTGGTTAACCAACTGGCTGCTGAAATCTAAGCGAGGGCGATCATGGCAGAACTGACCACGTTGGCCCGACCTTACGCTAAGGCGGCCTTCGAGCACGCTCAGGCCCACCAGCAACTGGCCAATTGGTCAGCCATGCTCGGCCTGGCTGCAGCGGTGTCACAAGATGACACCATGCAGCGCGTGCTCAAGGCCCCGCGACTGACGAGCGCAGAAAAGGCCGCCACGTTTATTGACGTGTGCGGCGACAAGTTTGATGCCAAGGCACAGAACTTCATCAATGTCGTTGCCGAAAACGACCGTCTCCCGCTTCTGCCGGAGATTGCCGCTCTTTTCGACCTGTACAAGGCCGAACAAGAGAAGTCGGTAGACGTTGAAGTGACCAGTGCTTTTGCATTGAACCAAGAACAGCAAGACAAACTCGCCAAGGTTCTCAGTGCACGACTCAACCGGGAAGTGCGCCTGCAAGTTGCGGAGGATGCTGCCCTTATAGGTGGTGTCGTCATCCGCGCCGGCGACCTGGTTATCGATGGCTCGATTCGCGGCAAAATCGCGAAACTTGCCGAAGCATTGAAATCTTGAGTTTGAAGGGGCAGCAGAGCAATGCAGCAACTCAATCCTTCCGAAATAAGTGAAATTATCAAGGGCCGCATCGACAAGCTCGATGTGACCTCCCAAGCCCGTAACGAAGGCACTGTCGTCAGCGTATCTGACGGCATCGTGCGGATTCACGGTCTGGCCGACGTCATGTACGGCGAGATGATCGAGTTTCCGGGCGGCGTCTACGGTATGGCCCTCAACCTGGAGCAAGACTCCGTAGGTGCCGTTGTACTGGGCGCTTACCAGTCTCTGGCTGAAGGCATGAGCGCCAAGTGCACCGGCCGCATCCTCGAAGTTCCGGTTGGTAAGGAACTGCTGGGTCGCGTAGTCGACGCACTGGGTAACCCTGTTGACGGCAAAGGTCCACTGGGCAACACCGAGACCGACGCGGTCGAGAAAGTTGCTCCGGGCGTGATCTGGCGTAAGTCGGTAGACCAGCCTGTACAGACTGGCTACAAGGCAGTCGATGCCATGATCCCTGTCGGCCGTGGCCAGCGTGAGCTGATCATCGGTGACCGTCAGATCGGTAAAACCGCTCTGGCGATCGACGCGATCATCAACCAGAAAGACAGCGGCATTTTCTGCGTCTACGTAGCTATTGGTCAGAAGCAATCGACCATCGCCAACGTGGTTCGCAAGCTGGAAGAAAACGGCGCCCTGGCCAACACGATCATCGTGGCTGCCAGTGCTTCGGAATCTCCTGCGCTGCAATTCCTGGCACCGTACTCCGGTTGCACCATGGGTGAATTCTTCCGCGACCGCGGTGAAGACGCGCTGATCGTTTATGACGATCTGTCCAAGCAAGCAGTGGCTTACCGCCAGATTTCCCTGCTGCTGCGCCGTCCACCAGGCCGTGAAGCTTACCCAGGCGACGTGTTCTATCTCCACTCCCGTCTGCTGGAGCGCGCATCCCGCGTTTCGGAAGAATACGTAGAGAAGTTCACCAACGGCGCAGTGACCGGCAAAACCGGTTCCCTGACCGCACTGCCGATCATCGAAACCCAGGCTGGCGACGTTTCCGCGTTCGTTCCGACCAACGTGATTTCCATCACCGACGGTCAGATCTTCCTGGAATCGGCCATGTTCAACTCGGGCATCCGCCCTGCAGTGAACGCCGGTGTTTCGGTATCCCGTGTGGGTGGTGCCGCTCAGACCAAGATCATCAAGAAGCTCTCCGGTGGTATCCGTACCGCTCTGGCTCAGTACCGTGAACTGGCGGCATTCGCTCAGTTCGCTTCTGACCTGGACGAAGCGACCCGTAAGCAACTTGAGCATGGTCAGCGCGTTACCGAGCTGATGAAGCAGAAGCAATACGCACCAATGTCGATTGCTGACATGGCGCTGTCGCTGTATGCCGCTGAGCGTGGGTTCCTGACTGACATTGAAATCGCCAAGATCGGCAGCTTCGAACAAGCGCTGATTGCTTTCTTCAACCGCGATCACGCCGATTTGATGGCCAAGATCAACGTTAAAGGTGACTTCAATGACGAAATCGACGCTGGCATGAAAGCCGGTATCGAGAAGTTCAAGGCCACCCAAACCTGGTAAGCCGCAGCGGGAGCCGCGAGGCTCCCGCTTGCTAACCTGATAGGTGTTACATGGCAGGCGCAAAAGAGATTCGCAGTAAGATTGCGAGCATCAAAAGCACGCAAAAGATTACCAGCGCCATGGAAAAAGTGGCGGTCAGCAAAATGCGCAAGGCACAAATGCGCATGGCTGCTAGCCGTCCTTATGCGGAGCGTATCCGCCAGGTTATTGGGCATCTGGCCAACGCCAACCCGGAATACCGCCACCCGTTCATGATCGACCGCGAAATCAAGCGCGTTGGTTATGTTGTGGTGAGCAGTGACCGTGGTCTGTGCGGCGGCTTGAATACCAACCTGTTCAAGGCCCTGGTCAAGGACATGGCGGTAAACCGCGAAAACGGCGTCGAGATTGATCTGTGTGTCGTTGGTAGCAAGGGTGCGGCCTTTTTCCGCAACTTCGGCGGTAACGTCGTTGCAGCTATCAGCCACCTGGGTGAAGAGCCGTCGATCAATGACTTGATCGGCAGCGTCAAGGTGATGCTGGATGCCTACCTGGACGGCCGTATTGACCGCCTGTCCGTGGTGTCCAACAAGTTCATCAACACCATGACGCAACAGCCTACCGTGGAGCAATTGATTCCACTGGTGGCCACCCCGGATCAGGATCTCAAGCACCACTGGGACTATCTCTACGAACCGGATGCCAAAGAGCTGCTTGACGGCTTGATGGTCCGCTACGTTGAGTCGCAGGTCTACCAGGCGGTGGTCGAGAACAACGCGGCTGAACAAGCTGCGCGGATGATCGCGATGAAGAACGCTACCGACAACGCCGGTGATTTGATCAGCGATTTGCAGCTGATCTACAACAAGGCGCGTCAGGCTGCGATCACCCAAGAGATCTCGGAAATCGTCGGCGGCGCTGCCGCGGTTTAACGGTTCAAATATTCAGAGGATCCAGCTATGAGTAGCGGACGTATCGTTCAAATCATCGGCGCCGTTATCGACGTGGAATTTCCACGCGACAGCGTACCGAGCATCTACAACGCTTTGAAAGTCAAAAGCGATGCCGGCACCACTCTGGAAGTTCAGCAGCAGCTGGGCGACGGCGTGGTTCGTACCATTGCGATGGGTTCCACCGAGGGCTTGAAGCGCGGTCTGGAAGTTACCGACTCTGGCGCAGCCATCTCCGTACCGGTCGGTAAAGCGACCCTGGGCCGGATCATGGACGTTCTCGGTAACCCGATCGACGAAGCTGGCCCGATCGACACCGAAGAGCGTTGGGGCATTCACCGTCCAGCGCCTTCGTTCGCTGAGCAAGCAGGCGGCAACGACCTGCTGGAAACCGGCATCAAGGTTATCGACCTGGTTTGCCCGTTTGCCAAAGGCGGTAAAGTCGGTCTGTTCGGTGGTGCCGGTGTAGGCAAAACCGTAAACATGATGGAACTGATCCGTAACATCGCCATCGAGCACAGCGGTTATTCCGTGTTCGCCGGTGTGGGTGAGCGTACTCGTGAGGGTAACGACTTCTACCACGAGATGAAGGATTCCAACGTTCTGGACAAAGTGGCACTGGTTTACGGTCAGATGAACGAGCCGCCGGGTAACCGTCTGCGCGTAGCACTGACTGGCCTGACCATGGCCGAGAAGTTCCGTGACGAAGGTAACGACGTTCTGCTGTTCGTCGACAACATCTATCGTTACACCCTGGCCGGTACTGAAGTATCCGCACTGCTGGGCCGTATGCCTTCGGCAGTAGGTTACCAGCCGACCCTGGCTGAAGAGATGGGCGTTCTGCAAGAACGTATCACTTCGACCAAGGAAGGTTCGATCACCTCGATCCAAGCGGTATACGTACCTGCGGATGACTTGACCGACCCATCGCCAGCGACCACCTTCGCCCACTTGGACGCCACCGTCGTTCTGTCCCGTGACATCGCTTCCCTGGGTATCTACCCAGCGGTAGATCCACTGGATTCGACTTCGCGCCAGCTGGACCCGAACGTAATCGGCCAGGACCACTACGACACCGCTCGCGGCGTTCAGTACGTTCTGCAACGTTACAAAGAGCTGAAGGACATCATCGCGATCCTGGGTATGGACGAGCTGTCGGAAGCCGACAAGCAGTTGGTAAACCGTGCTCGTAAGATCCAGCGCTTCTTGTCGCAGCCGTTCTTCGTGGCTGAAGTCTTCACCGGTGCTTCGGGTAAATACGTTTCCCTGAAAGACACCATTGCTGGCTTCAAAGGCATCCTCAACGGTGACTACGACCACCTGCCAGAACAAGCGTTCTACATGGTTGGCGGCATCGAAGAAGCGATCGAGAAAGCCAAGAAACTGTAATCCCGGCGCCCGGCAACGGGCGCTAATTTAGGTTGAGGCAATCAGATGGCTATGACAGTCCATTGCGATATCGTCAGCGCGGAAGGGGAAATCTTTTCCGGCCTGGTCGAGATGGTGATTGCGCACGGTGCACTGGGTGATCTTGGTATCGCTCTGGGTCACGCGCCGCTGATCACTAATCTGAAGCCAGGTCCGATCCGCCTGATCAAGCAAGGCGGGGAACCCGAGGTGTTTTACATCTCCGGTGGTTTCCTCGAGGTTCAGCCGAACATGGTCAAAGTGCTTGCCGATACCGTGCAACGTGCCGCCGACCTGGATGAAGCTCAGGCTCAAGCAGCTCTCAAGGCTGCCGAGCATGCTCTGCATGAAAAAGGCGCTGATTTCGACTACAGCGCTGCGTCAGCACGTCTGGCCGAGGCTGCAGCTCAGCTGCGCACCGTCCAGCAGATCCGCAAGAAGTTTGGCGGTTAATCCGTCAGCCGCTTGTTGTGCGATTGATAAAAAAGGGTAGCCTCGGCTACCCTTTTTTCTTTTCCGAATTCCCGAAACCCGGTCGCAGTTGCTGACCACCCAGGATTGGTAGCCAGTCATGTCTCTTGAAATCGTTATCCTCGCGGCCGGTCAAGGCACTCGTATGCGTTCGGCACTGCCGAAGGTTCTGCACCCGATTGCCGGCAACTCCATGCTGGGCCATGTTATCCACAGCGCCCGACAACTCGATCCACAACGCATTCATGTGGTGATCGGCCATGGCGCGGATGTGGTGCGTGAACGTCTGGCCGCTGATGATCTGAATTTCGTCCTGCAGGACAAGCAGCTCGGCACCGGCCACGCCACCGCTCAAGCGGTGCCGTTCATTACTGCCGACACCGTGCTGATCCTCTACGGTGACGTGCCGCTGATCGAAGTCGAAACCCTGCAACGGCTGCTCAAGCATGTCGTGCCGGGGCAGATGGGTTTGCTCACCGTCGAGCTGGACGACCCGACCGGTTATGGCCGCATCGTGCGCGATGCAGACGGTAAGGTCGCAGCCATCGTTGAACACAAAGACGCCAGCGAAGCGCAGCGCGCGATTACCGAAGGCAACACCGGCATTCTCGCCGTGCCGGCCAATCGTCTGGCCGACTGGATGAGTCGTCTGTCAAACAACAATGCCCAAGGCGAGTACTACCTGACCGATGTGATCGAAATGGCGGTCAGCGATGGCCTGGTTGTCGCCACCGAACAACCGCACGACCCAATGGAAGTGCAGGGCGCCAATGATCGCAAGCAATTGTCAGAGCTGGAGCGCCATTACCAGTTGCGCGCCGGTCGGCGGTTGATGGCGCAAGGCGTGACTCTGCGTGACCCGGCACGTTTCGACGTGCGTGGCGAAGTCACCGTTGGTCGCGACGTGCTGATCGACATCAACGTGATCCTCGAAGGCAATGTGGTCATTGAAGACGACGTGGTGATCGGCCCGAATTGTGTGATAAAGGACAGCACCCTGCGCAAAGGCGTGGTGATCAAGGCCAACTCGCACATTGAGGGTGCCGTTCTGGGCGAGGGCAGCGATGCCGGCCCGTTTGCGCGTCTGCGTCCGGGCACCGTGCTTGAAGCGCGTGCGCATGTGGGTAACTTTGTTGAATTGAAAAACGCCCACATGGGCGAAGGCGCCAAGGCCGGTCACCTCACGTATCTGGGCGATGCCGAAATCGGTGCGCGCACCAACATTGGCGCTGGCACCATCACCTGCAACTACGACGGCGCCAACAAGTGGAAAACCGTGTTGGGTGCGGATGTGTTCATCGGCTCCAATAATTCGTTGGTCGCACCTGTGGATATCTCTGCCGGTGCGACCACGGCGGCCGGGTCGACCATTACGCAGAATGTGGATAACGCACAGTTGGCCGTGGGCCGAGCGCGGCAGAGAAATATCGACGGTTGGAAACGGCCGGAGAAGATCAAGAAGAGCTGAGTTATCCACAGCGGCTTTTTGAAGATCAAAAGATCGCAGCCTTCGCAGCTCCTACGGGGACTGTTGGGGGTTGCGATTTTTTTTGGGCGACCGCTTGACGATTTAGAGCCGATAGGTTTTGATTGCTTCCGTTATCTTTCGAAACGAAACTTAAGCCGCCATGTCGAAACGCAACACGCCACAACGCCGTCACAACATTCTCGCCTTGCTCAACGAGCAGGGCGAAGTCAGTGTGGATGAACTGGCCAAGCGCTTCGAAACCTCCGAAGTTACGATTCGCAAGGATCTCGCTGCGCTGGAAAGTCATGGCCTGTTGCTGCGCCGCTACGGCGGGGCGATCACCATGCCGCAGGAACTGGTCGCGGAAACCGCGCAGAGCGTTTCCAAGTACAAACAGGCGATTGCCCGTGCAGCGGTGAAACGCATCCGCGAACACGCGCGAATCATCATCGACAGCGGCAGCACCACCGCTGCCATGATCCCGGAGCTTGGCCAACAGCCCGGTCTGGTAGTGATGACCAACTCCCTGCACGTCGCCAATGCCTTGAGCGAACTCGAACACGAGCCGGTGCTGTTGATGACCGGCGGCACCTGGGATCCGCATTCGGAATCCTTTCAGGGCCAGGTCGCCGAGCAGGTACTACGCTCTTACGACTTCGACCAATTGTTCATTGGCGCCGACGGTATCGACCTGGTGCGCGGCACCACGACCTTCAATGAGCTGCTCGGTTTGAGCCGGGTCATGGCTGACGTGGCGCGAGAAGTCATCGTCATGGTCGAGGCCGACAAGATCGGTCGCAAGATTCCCAATCTGGAACTGCCGTGGAGCAGCGTCCATACCCTAATTACCGATGATCGCCTGCCCAATGACGCACGCGATCAGATTCAGGCCCGCGGTATCACCGTGATTTGCGCGGCTGTCAGTCAGGAGAAATAAGCATGTGTGGAATTGTCGGCGCAGTTGCTGAACGTAATATCACCGCCATCCTGCTCGAAGGCCTCAAACGCCTGGAATACCGCGGCTACGACAGCGCCGGTGTCGCGGTCTTCACCAACGACGAAACCCTCGAGCGCATGCGTCGTCCGGGTAAAGTCAGTGAACTTGAAGCTGCGTTGGCAGAGCATCCACTGGTGGGTCGCCTCGGTATTGCCCACACCCGTTGGGCCACTCACGGTGCGCCATGCGAGCGCAACGCCCACCCGCATTTTTCCGGCGACATCGCCGTGGTGCACAACGGCATCATCGAAAACCACGAAGCCCTGCGTGAACAACTGAAAGCGCTGGGTTACGTGTTTACTTCGGATACCGACACCGAAGTCATCGCCCACCTGCTCAGCCACAAACTCAAGGACCAGCCAGACCTGAGCGTTGCGCTTAAAGCGACGGTCAAGGAACTGCACGGTGCTTACGGCCTGGCCGTGATCAATGCCAAGCAGCCGGATCGTCTGGTCGCCGCGCGCAGTGGCAGCCCGTTGGTGATCGGTCTGGGTCTGGGCGAGAATTTCCTCGCCTCTGACCAGTTGGCGCTGCGTCAGGTCACCGACCGCTTCATGTACCTGGAAGAAGGCGATATCGCCGAAATTCGCCGCGATAACGTGCAGATCTGGGACATCAACGGCAATGCCGTCGAGCGCCAGACCGTGCAGTACAGCGACGGTGCCGAAGCCGCCGACAAAGGTGAATACCGCCACTACATGCTCAAGGAAATCCACGAGCAACCGGCCGTTGTACAACGCACCCTCGAAGGTCGCCTGAGCAATGATCAGGTGCTGGTGCAAGCGTTCGGCCCACAAGCCGCCGAGCTGTTCGCCAAAGTGCGCAATGTACAAATCGTCGCCTGCGGCACCAGTTATCACGCCGGCATGGTTGCCCGTTACTGGCTGGAAGAACTGGCCGGGATCCCGTGCCAGGTCGAAGTCGCCAGCGAATTCCGCTACCGCAAAGTCGTAGTGCAGCCAGACACCCTGTTCGTGACCATCTCGCAATCCGGTGAAACCGCCGACACCCTGGCGGCCCTGCGCAACGCCAAAGAGCTGGGCTTCTTGGCCAGCCTTGCGATCTGCAACGTCGGCATCAGCTCGCTGGTGCGCGAGTCCGACCTGACTCTGCTGACCCAGGCCGGTCGCGAGATCGGCGTGGCCTCGACCAAAGCCTTCACCACGCAATTGGTTGGTCTACTGCTGCTGACCCTGTCGCTGGGCCAAGTGCGCGGAACGTTGGCCGATGGCGTCGAAGCACGTCTGGTCGAAGAACTGCGTCGCCTGCCAACCCGTCTCGGTGAAGCACTGGCCATGGACAGCACCGTGGAGAAAATCGCCGAGCTGTTCGCCGAAAAGAACCACACCCTGTTCCTCGGTCGTGGCGCGCAATTCCCGGTGGCGATGGAAGGTGCCCTGAAACTCAAGGAAATCTCCTACATCCACGCCGAAGCCTACCCGGCCGGTGAACTGAAACACGGCCCGCTGGCGCTTGTGGATAACGACATGCCGGTGGTCACCGTGGCGCCGAACAACGAACTGCTGGAAAAGCTCAAATCCAACCTGCAGGAAGTCCGCGCCCGTGGTGGTGAACTGATCGTGTTCGCCGACGAAAAAGCCGGGATGACCAACGGCGAAGGCACTCACGTGGTGCAGATGCCGCATATCCACGACATTCTCTCGCCGATCCTCTACACGGTTCCGCTGCAGCTGCTGTCGTACTACGTCGCGGTGCTCAAGGGCACGGACGTGGATCAGCCACGTAACCTGGCGAAGTCGGTGACGGTGGAGTAACGGTTTTTGCATGAGAGCGCGAGATTTCGCGCTCTCATGTAGGACATTGGAACCAGACTCTCACTACTGCGTTTTTTTCTGTCAAAAAATCCGCAAAATAATCCGCGTATTACATCAGTATGAGAAACCTCCTACAGAACTCAAGGCTAGGTAAATAGCGGCCTTGAGCGTATTCTTGAATCCGCAGATAAATCCGCGATTCAGGAGGTTGAATGTGTGCTGAAACAGTCTTGGGAACCCATTGGCTTGAGCCGCTTATGCCGGTATTTCCGAATGAAATACTGCATTTGGCTGAGCAGGTGCCGTTTCAGGCTGGGAAGCTCAGTGCGATGGTTTCTCCCCCCATGCTGCAGCGGGTCGGCGGGTTACTTCGGGTTACCAGCAGCTTTTACAGTAACTTGATTGAAGGCCAGTTCACCGAGCCGGTGACCCTCGCCCCGACGTCTCCCAAACGGCAACGCAAGGAGCTGACCGAACTGGCGATGACGCACATCGGTACGCAACAGGCTTTCGAGCGCGCGTTGTCCATGCATAAGAGCCTTCCTTGGGAAGTTCTCTTCAGCCCGGCTTTCGTTGCGCGTTTGCACAAAAGACTCTTCTACGGAACCCGCGAAGATCAATTGATGTTGAGCGACGGTAGCCACTTGGTACCCGGCGAATTGCGCGATGTGAGGGGACGAGAAGTTCTGGTCGGCAACCATTCTGCACCACCCTGTCAATCCGTGAGTCCGATGCTCGCTCGAATGCAGAATGTGTATGGGCGTTTGCCGGATGCGCGGAGTCGATTGCTTTCGGTGATGGCGTATCACCATAGACTGGCTTGGGTACATCCATTTATCGATGGCAACGGGCGAACCATCAGGTTACTTACTCACCTTCAACTGCAAAAACTTGGGCTGGTCTCACCTCTCTGGTCGTTATCTCGCGGTCTCGCTCGACAGCAGGGAACCTATTACGCCCGATTAGCCAATGCCGACAAACCCCGCCGCGGAGATCTGGACGGTCGTGGTCAGCTGACTCAAGCAGGCTTGTTCGAGTTTGTCGGCTTCATGTTGGAAACCTGTCTCGACCAAATGCGTTATACCGAGCGGGCGCTGAACATATCGAATATGCGCGAAAGATTGCACAGCATTTTTGTGTGGCACGAGCGTGTAAACATGGCGGGAATCAAACCTGAGGCTGCACGGGCATTGCATGTTCTCCTGACTCAGGGAACGTTGAGTCGAGCCGATTTCAAGATTTTCACCGGACTGTCGGATCGCGTAGCCACGGATCAGTTGAAAGGTTTGGTGCAGTTGGGGTTGGTGGAAAGTGCGACACCGAAAGCGCGTGATCTTTATCCGGGTCTACCGATTTGGTTTGCTCAGTTGTTGTTCCCGGATTTGCACCAGCGGATGAACGCTGCGACGTAGGAGTCAAGGAATGGACCGCTTCCAGGAAATGCACATCTTCACCACTGTCGCCCAAGAGCAAGGTTTCTCTGCGGCGGCGCGGCGTCTGGGTCTCTCTGCGGCGAGCGTCACGCGGGCGGTGGCGGCGCTGGAGTTGCGAATTGGTACGCAGTTGCTGATCCGCACCACGCGCAGTGTGCATTTGAGCGAAGCCGGGCAGCGTTATCTTGAAGATTGCCGGAGGATTCTCGCCGAGGTGCAGGAGGCCGAAGATTCGGCGGCGGGCAGTCATGCCGAGCCGCGTGGGCAACTGACGGTGACGGCGCCGGTGTTGTTCGGTGATTTGTTTGTGACGCCGGTGATGGCGAGTTATCTCGCGCAGTATCCGGATGTCACGATCAATGCCGTCCTGGTCGATCGGATCGTCAACATGGTCGAGGAGGGCATCGATGTCGCGGTGCGCATCGGCGATCTGCCGGACAGCAGTCAGCATGCGATTCGCGTGGGTGAGGTGCGTCGGGTTATCTGCGGCTCGCCGAAATACTTTGCCGCGTATGGCCGACCGGCTCATCCCCACGCGTTGGCGGGGGCGCCAGTGGTGGCGACCTCAGCGATTGGCCAGCAACGCAGTTGGCCTTTTCTCGACAATGGCGAGCCGCTCAATGTGCGTCCTGAGCCGCGTCTGATCGTGACCGCCAATCAGGCAGCGATTACCGCAGCCTGTATGGGGCTGGGCTTGACCCGAGTGTTGTCCTATCAAGTCGCCAGCAAAATCGCCACCGGTGAGCTGGAAATCGTCCTCGCCGAATTTGAGCTGCCGCCATTGCCGATCCACGTGGTGTATCAGGGTGGGCGCAAGGCGCCAGCGCGAATCCGCAGTTTCGTCGATTTCACGGCCAAGGCTTTGCGTGAGCACCCAGCGCTTAAACACGCCGCGTTATTGCATGAGCTGAAATAATCGATTGCAGTTGCTGGTGATTCTGTTCTTTTCGCGGTCAGTGGATGATGGCCTCCATCGGCGCTCTCACCCCCGCAGCGGCGCCCCTGTTCAGCGGAGTCGACCATGCAAGCGATCAAACTCTACAACTTTCCACGTTCCGGCCACGCCCACCGTGTCGAGCTGATGTTGTCCCTGCTGCAACTGCCGACCGAGCTGATCTTCGTCGATCTGGCCAAAGGTGAGCACAAGCAGCCGGCGTACCTTGCTATCAATAGTTTCGGCCAAGTGCCGGCCATCGACGACGACGGCGTGGTGCTGGCCGACTCCAACGCCATTCTGGTTTATCTGGCGCAGAAATACGGCCACGGTCGTTGGTTGCCAACTGATCCGGCCGGTGCGGCACGTGTGCAGCGCTGGTTGTCGGCTGCCGCCGGACCGATTGCTTTCGGCCCCGCCGCTGCGCGATTGGTCACGGTGTTTGGTGCCCAGCTGAATGCAGAAGAAGCGATTACCCGGGCGCACAACCTGCTCAAGGTGATGGACATCGAGTTGGGCAAAACCGCGTACCTGGCCGGCGACGAACCGACCATTGCCGACGTTTCTGCCTACAGTTACATCGCCCACGCACCGGAAGGCAACGTGTCGCTGGACGACTACGGCAATGTCCGCATCTGGCTGGCCCGGGTTGAGGCCCTGCCTGGTTTTGTCGGCATGCCGCGCACGGTTGCCGGTTTGCAAACCACTGCCTGATTTTCGCAATCCACACTGTGCCGAGGGTGCAGGGGAGAGGTCATGATGGAACGTTCACCGTGGCACGCTGGCGAGCAACAGTTGCAAGCGAAGGTCGGGGTTGCCGAACGCATGGAAGCCTTCGGGCGTAAGGTGATTCGCACCTGGATGCCGGATCAGCACCGCGAGTTCTATCAGCAACTGCCCTTCATGCTATACGGCGCAGTCGATGCGCAAGGGCGGCCGTGGGCCAGTGTGCTCGAAGGCGCGCCGGGGTTTGCCCATTCGCCGGATCCCGAGCATCTGCATTTCGCCAGCCAGGTTGCTGCCGATGACCCGGCGCAACTGCGTAACGGCGAACCGATCGGTTTGCTCGGTATCGAATTGCACACCCGCCGGCGCAATCGCCTCAACGGCCATGTCGGTAATCTGAGCGCTGATGGTTTTGACGTGAACGTGGATCAGGCATTCGGCAATTGCCCGCAGTACATTCAGTTGCGCCAGTTTCAACGTGTGCCGCTGACGGATCCGAATACTCGTCCAGCTCAGCATCTGAATGGCCTCGATGACGCGGCCATCGCGCTGATCAATGGCGCCGACACGTTCTTCGTCGCCAGTTATGTCGATGTCGAGGACCAGCGTGCGGTGGATGTTTCTCACCGTGGCGGCCAGGCTGGTTTCGTGCGGGTGGAAGGCAATCGTCTGACCATCCCCGATTTCGCCGGCAATCTGCATTTCAACACCTTGGGCAATCTGTTGCTCAATCCCAAGGCTGGCTTGCTGTTCATCGACTTTTCCACAGGCGATCTGCTGCAACTCAGCGGGCGCACCGAGATTCTTCTCGATGATCCGCAGATCGAGGCCTTTCAAGGTGCGGAACGGCTGTGGACGTTTGAAGTGGAAAAACTGGTGCGGCGTCCGGCAGCCCTGGCATTGCGCTGGCGCTTCGACGGTATGTCGCCGACCAGTCTTTTGACCGGTAACTGGGCCGAAGCCGATGCGCGTTTGCAGGCGCAGGCGCTGGGCAATCAATGGCGGCCGTTGCGCGTGGCGAAGATTGAGGCGGAAAGCCGCAGCATCCGTTCAATCTATCTGGAGCCAACCGATGGCGCTGGTTTGCCGGTGTTTCTCGCGGGTCAGCATTTGCCGCTGCGTTTCACGATTGATGGCGAGGTGCATATTCGTACTTACAGCCTTTCGAGTGCGCCGTCGGATGGTTTCTACCGCATTAGCGTCAAACGCGAAGGCCTGATTTCATCGCATCTGCATGAGCAAATTCGCGTTGGCGACGTACTTGAAGCGCGGGCACCGCAAGGGCATTTCACCGTGGCGCCGCTGGAACAGCGACCATTGGTGCTGCTGGCTGCCGGTGTGGGCATCACGCCGTTGCTGTCGATGCTGCGCGAGGTGGTCTACCAAGGCCTGCGGACGCGGGGAATTCGTCCGACATTGTTGTTGCAGAGTTCGCGCAGTCTGGCGGATCAACCGTTTCGCAAGGAGCTGGATCGTCTGCTCGAAGCGGCGGGCGACTCTGTGCGAGTCCTGCGTCTGCTCAGCCAGCCGGAAGCGGATGTGCGAGAGGGCGAGGATTTCGATGTGCGCGGGCGGATCGACGGCGCGGTGCTGAGGAACCTGCTGGATGCCGAGGATTTTGATCAGCTCGACTTTGTGCTCTGCGGCCCCGGTGGTTTTACCCAAGGGCTTTACGACACTTTGCGCGAACTGGATGTGCGCGATGCGCAGATTCATGCGGAAACCTTTGGCCCGTCGACCCTGAAACGTCAGGCCGATCCGGACGCGATCGTGATCGAGCAACCGCCTGCGGCAACCACTTCGGTGCCAGTGGTGTTCGAGCGCTCGGCCAAGGAAGCACGCTGGCAACCCGATGGCGGCAGTTTGCTGGAGCTGGCGGAAAGTCGCGGATTGCGCCCCGAGTTCAGTTGCCGCGGTGGCTCGTGCGGTACGTGCAAGACCCGGCTGGTCAGCGGTGCAGTGAATTATCCAAAGGTGCCGGCGGATATTCCGGAAGCGGGGCATGTGCTGATTTGCTGTGCCGTTCCGGCAGAAAGCACGCAGCCTTTAGTGCTGGATCTGTAATTGCGAACCCACCACAAATACCCTGTGGGGGCGAGCTTGCTCGCGAATGCGTCGGCTCAGTCAACATCATTGTTGCTGACAGACCGCATTCGCGAGCAGGCTCGCTCCCACACTTGGTATGTGTTCCAAAACAGGGTTCAGGCGTAGGACAGCGATTTCTCTTCCAGCAATTCCTGATACAGCTCTGTCCACTTGCGGCCCATGTCGTCGGCTGTGAACAACTGCCGATAACGTGCTTCAGCTTTTACGCCCATCGCAGCTGCCCGCTCCGGATCCTCCCACAGGGTGCGCATCGCCTCGCGAAATGCCAGTGGATTACTGGGGGGCACCACCAGCCCGGTTTCGTTGTGGATATTGATGTAGCTGGTGCCAGTGCCAATCTCGCTGGAAATCATCGGCTTGCCGTACATCGCGCCTTCCAGCAAAGAAATGCCGAACGCTTCCGAGCGCAGGTGCGAAGGGAAGACGATGGCGTAGCTCAGTTGCAGCAGCGCGACCTTGTCCTCGTCACCCAGGCGCCCGAGGAAATGAATGTTGCGCAGGCCCAACGCCTGCGCCTGAGCGTGCAGCTCCAGTTCCAGCGGCCCGGCGCCGACAATGACCACGGGATAATCCACATCTTTCAGGGCCTCCAGCAAAATGTGCAGGCCTTTGTAGTAACGCATCACGCCGACAAACAGAAAAAACTTATCCCCAACCTGCTGGCGCCAGCGATTCATTCGTTCGGGATCGGGCTGTGGATAACCGGCCTTGTTCAAACCGTAGGGAATCACTCGGGTCTTGTCCCGAAACTGCTGCAGCACATCGCTGGTGTGCAGGTAGTTTGGCGAAGCGGCAACGATGCGGTCGGCACTGGCGAGGAAGCGGTTCATCAGTGGCCGGTAGAGTTTGAGCAGGTGCTTCTGGCGAATAATGTCCGAGTGGTAAGTCACCACAGTGGGTTTGTTCCTGGCGCTGGCGAAATGCACCAGGTCCATGAATGGCCACGGGAAGTGATAGTTGACCACGTCGGCTTCGGCCGCCATCTCGCGAAACTGTTTGAACACGCTCCAGGAAAACCCGGTGGAGGCGAACTGGATGTCGAGTTTGGCCCGGTGCACTTCGTGCTGACCCAATTTCACCACGGCCGGCGTCGGATCCGCGCTGAGCGTCAGCACCTGGCCGTCGATGCCGTGCTGGGCGCCGCTTTCGCACAGTTGGAAGATCACTTGCTCAATGCCGCCGACCGAGTCAGGCAGGTACGTCTTGAAAAAATGAAGAACTCGCATTCAACCTCCCATGGCCTGGCGGTAGGCACTGGCGGTGGCCTGTGCACAACGCTCCCAGGAAAAAAGCCGTGACTGCTGCAACCCGGCTTCTTGGCATGCCTGCCAATGCGCTTGATCGTCGATCAGTCGGCTCAGCGCATCACGCAGGCCTTCTGCATCGTCAGCTTCAATATAGTTGCCCGCTGCACCGGCGACTTCCGGCATCGCCGAAGAGCGCGTGAGCAGCACCGGAGTGCCGCTGGCCATGGCTTCCAGTACCGGCAGACCAAAACCTTCATACAGCGATGGAAAAATCAGCGCCCGGGCGCCGGCCAAAAGCTGCGCCACTTGTTCGTCGGGCAGATAGCCGAGCAGGCACACATGCCCGCTGGCCAGCGCCTGACGCAGTGGTTCGCTGAACTGCTCGCGCTCCCACCCGGCCATGCCGACGATCAGCAGCGGAAAGCGCTGACGCAGCGCTTCCGGCAAGAGGGCATGGGCGCGCAGGGCCAGGCCAAGATTCTTGCGTGGCTCCAGCGTGCCCACACACAGGAAATACTCCCGCGCCTCGACTGCGTGCGCCTTGAGCACCGCGTCAATGGCGCTCGCCTCGCGCGGATGAAAGCGCGCGGCGACGCCCAGGGGGGCCACCACAAAACGCTCGGCAGGCAGGCCGAAATACGCTTGAGCTTCATCGGCAATCGCTTGCGAGTCGGTGAGAATCACCTGCGCCTGTTGCACCCCGACAGCCAATCGACGCTCGATTTCCTTGAGCCGTGCCGGTGGCTGAGTCTCAGGGAAATGCAGGTGGGTCAGGTCGTGCAGGGTGATCACGGTCGGGCCGTCGAAGGCCAGCGGCCACAGGCTCGGTTCGTGATAGAGGTCGATGCCTTGCGCGCGGCCCTGATCGAAGCGTTTCTGCTCCAGCCAGCGACGCGCCTGATAGGCCCCGGGAATCTGCCGCAGCAGCGGTGTCAGACGCGAGTAACCGGGCATGGCCGCTTCCGGCAGTGCCGAGCTCCAGCCCCAGCCATGGAACAACGTCACGTCAATCTCCGGCTCGCTGCGCAAGGCGTTGACCAGTTCGGCAACGTAATGGCCGATGCCGGTACGCGGTGCCTGGAGAATGCGCGCGTTAAGAGCAATGCGCATGCTGGCTCTCAGGGGCAGGCAACGATGCATGCAAGTTGCGCTCAATACGCTCGACCAATTGCGCGCTCGCTTCGCGCCAGCTCAGCCAGCGCCATTGTTCGAGGCCCAGCGCTGCCGGAAACTCGCCGGTACGATCCATGCCGGTCACCAGATCGCTCAGACTCTGTGGATTCGCCAGATCGAAATACGCCATGTAGTCGCCGCCGATCTCGCGGAACACCGGAATATCGCTGGCCATTGCCGGTAACTTGCGTTGCATGGCTTCCACCAGTGGCAAGCCGAAACCTTCGACATGGGACGGAAACACCAGCGCCGTGGCGTGGGAGTAGGCGTGTTCGAGACTTTTGTCCGAGAGCGAGTTGTACATGAACAAACGCCGGTTCAGCTCGGGATGCTGGCGGATTCGTTCGATCAGTGCATCGCACTTCCAGCCAATCTTGCCGACGATGCATAACCGCGCTTTCGATCCTGTTGCCCAAGCGAGTTCAAACGCCTCGAGCAGGTACGCATGGTTTTTGCGCGGTTCGATGGTACTGACCATGAGAAACACCGGGTCATTCGTCTGGAACATGTCCAGCAGGCCCCGATCGACCTTGGCATCGGCCTCACTCAAATCCAGTTCGGAGCCGAGGTAGAAATAATCAAACCAGCGCTGACCGACCTGTTGCGTGCCGATCCGGCTCAGCATTTCCTCGCGCACCTGATCGCGGATAGTGGTCGAGATCGCGACATAACCGTCGGCGGTGCGCGCGATCCAATCGAACCAGTCGTTGAACACTTTGACCAGCCCGGCATCGCAAAACTGCGGGTGGGTCAGGGGGATCAGGTCGTAAATCACTGAAATGATGCCCACACCCTCACGCTTGAGTTGCTCGGCGAGGGGGAAAAAGTTGGCGTGCCAGGATGAATCGAGCAGCACCAATTGATCGCCTGCCCGGTGGGCCAGCGGTACGCAGCGCTCGGGAATATGTTGGCCCTTGAGGACTCGTTCAAGCAGACGCATGGGCAAGCTCAAACAAGCGAATGCCGTGAGCCGGCAGCCGACGTATAGCACCCGGCGGCTGAAATGCGACCGGTTGAACGGCCAGCGCCGTTCCACGGCGCGGTGACGTAGCCAGAAGGCGTTGGCCCACTGTTCCAGTTTCACCCGCAGGCCCATCAGGTCGAGCTTCGTGGACTTCAGCGGCGCCAGACTTTTAACTTCGTACAAACCGCCATTGATCATCACCACCGGGATGCATTCGACGGTTTCATCGGCCGCCGGCAACTGCTGAATGACGTTGCGTACAACACGTTGAATGCCCGAGTTGGCGGAGGGATGTTCGAATACGTAGGTGCACTCCACCAACAATCGTGTCATCGCAAGATCTCCGTATCAGACGCTTCTACAAGGATTTCACTGGAGCGGCTGATTTCGGTCCGGGCCTGCAGCCATGAGCAGCCGACAAAGTCTTCCTGGCGATTGTTGATCACGTGGAAGATCAAACCGTAGTCGCGCCACTCGAAGTTGCGATCCAGGTGCGAGTCCAGACGTGACAGGCTCAACGCCACTGAGTAGTTACCCTTGCCCAGTCGCATGTCGAAAGCGAAACGAAAGGTCACGCGCTCGCCGGCACTCAGTTCGGTAATCGCTTTGTCGAGGCGATGGGTGTTGATGCCATAAATGGCCTGGCCCAGACGATCCTTGATCATGAAGCCGAGAATCAGCCGCTCGATGTCTTCACGAATTTCGGTCTGCACCTCCAGCACCACAGGCTGACCGACCTCCGCGACTTCAAGGCTGCGCCCCTGCGCGTCGAGCAGGCGCACGCTGAGAATCCCGGCTTCACCGGTGCCGGAAATGGTCTGTACCTGGCCATTGGCGAGCATCTCCTGGCGCACGGTCTGGCCTTCGCGCTGGGCCAGCATGGCGTTGTAGTAATCCATGACTTCTTCGGGTTTGCCACGCATGGCCAACCGGCCGTTTTCCAACAGAATCGCGGTGTCGCAGATCGATTGAATGGCCGAGCGGTCATGGGACACGATCAGCAGGGTGGTGCCGGCTTTGCGGAAGCTGCGGATGCGCTCGAAACTTTTATGCTGGAAATACGCATCGCCCACTGACAGCGCTTCGTCGACGATCAGGATATCCGGACGCCGCGCAGTCGCGACGCTGAATGCCAGGCGCATCTGCATGCCGCTGGAATAGGTGCGCACCGGTTGATCGATGGCTTCGCCGATTTCGGCAAAACTTTCGATTTGCGGCATCAACGCTTCGATCTCTTCGACCTGCATGCCCAGCAGCTGACCGGCCATGACAGCGTTCTGCCGACCGGTAAAGTCCGGGTGAAAACCCATGCCCAATTCCAGCAACGCGGCCACGCGGCCTTGCAGATGGATCTGTCCACAGGTCGGTTGGGTGGTGCCGGTGATCATCTTCAGCAGGGTGCTTTTGCCCGCGCCGTTGACGCCGACGATGCCAACCGCTTCACCGGGGCTGATCTCGAAATCGACATCTTGCAAGACCCAGTGCAGGTGGTGGCGGTTCGGCGAGAACGGCACCAGCCATTCCAGCAGGCGACTCCAGCGATTCGGGTACTGTTTATAGGCTTTGGCCAGGCCAGTGACGCGTATGTGTCCCATCAGAGTTCATCCACCATTTCACCGACACGCTGACGGAACAGACGCAGCGCCATGGTGCAGAGCAGCACACCGATGAGCAGCAGCGGTGTCAGTGACGACCACTGCGGCCATTGGTTGTAGAGGAACACGTTCTGGTAGCTGGTCATCAGCGCCGTCATCGGGTTCAGACTGATGATGTGCTGGATGCCTGACGGCAGGATCGACAGCGGGTAAACGATCGGGGTCAGCCAGAACCAGAACTGCAGGCAGATGCCGAACATCTGCCCGACATCGCGAAAGAACACATTGAGAATGCCGAGCAGCATCCCCAGGCCCGCGGCGAAGATCACTTGCACGATCAACAGCGGTATCAGCGCCAGCAGGGCCATGCCGGGCAGGCGGCCGCTGATCAGCAGAAAGCCGAAGAACAGCCCGAGAATGATCGCAAAATTGATACCGGCGTTGAGCAGGGTAATCACCGGCAGGCACATGCGCGGGAAGCTGATTTTCTTTAGCAGATTGGCGTTTTCCAGAAACATGCTCTGGCTGCGCGTGGTGATTTCCGCGAACAGACCCCACGTCAGCAAGCCGGCGCAGAGATAGACGCTGTAGGCCAGGCCATCGTCCACGCCCGGCAGACGGGCGCGCATGATCTGGGAAAAGATCACCGTGTACACAACGATCATCGACAACGGGTTGAGTACCGTCCACAGCGCGCCGAACAACGAGTTGCGATAACGTGATTGAAACTCCCGCTTGACGCTACCGAGGATGAATCCGCGATAACTGCGCATTGAGCGGTACAGGGAAAGCAGCATTCAAACCGTCCTGCCGTATTGGTCTTCGAAGCGAACGATGTCGTCCTCTCCCAGGTATTCGCCGCTTTGTACTTCGATGATCACCAGATCGATCACCCCGGGGTTTTCCAGGCGATGGCGGTGACCGGCAGCGATGAACGTCGATTCGTTTTTCGCCACCAGATGGGTGCCGGTACCGTTGTTGGTGACCTTGGCCATGCCTTCGACCACCACCCAGTGTTCGTTGCGGTGATGGTGCATTTGCAGAGAGAGCTTGGCGCCGGGTTTGACCACAATGCGCTTGATCTTGAAGCGCGGGCCTTCCTCAAGCACGGTGTAGGTGCCCCATGGCCGACTCACCGTACGGTGCAGGCGGTAGGCTTCGTGGGATTTGTCCTTGAGCTGCTTGGCCACCCGTCGCACGTCCTGCGCACGATCAGCGTGGGCGACCAGTACGGCGTCGGCGGTGTCGATGACGATCAGGTTGTCGACGCCGACGGCAGCTACCAGCCGACCTTCGCTTTGAACGAAGTTATTGTGGCTGTCGATGAAAATCGCTTCTCCGCTGGCACGATTGTTATCGGCATCGGCCGGTACCAGGGCCGCGACGGCGCCCCAGGAACCGATATCGCTCCAGTCGAAACCGGCGGGTACCACGACGACTTTTTCCGAGCGCTCCATCAACGCGTAGTCGATGGAGATGTCGGTGATCTCGGCGAACAGCGTCGGTGACAGTTCCTGTTGCAGGCAGCCGACAGTTTCCAGCGGGGCGCTTGCCGCCATGCAGGCGCGAGTCTGCTCGAGCAACTGCGGCGCATGCAGTTGCAACTCGGCCAGCACACTTGCGGTGGTGAAACAGAACATGCCTGAGTTCCACAGGAAGTTGCCGCTTTCCAGATAATGCGTGGCGGTTTGCAGGTCGGGTTTCTCGACGAAGCGCTGCACTTTCGCCGCGCCTTTGGCGTCCAGCGGGGCGCCGGTCTCGATGTAGCCGAAGCCGGTTTCCGGCGCCGTCGGGATCACGCCGAAGGTCACCAGATAACCGTCTTTGGCCAGATTGACGGCGTGCTCGACCGCGGTTTTCAGCGCGTCCTGATTGACGATCAAATGGTCAGCGGGCATCACCACCATGATCGCGTCATCACCATGCAGTGCTTGCAGCGACAACGCCGCCGCCGCGATGGCCGGCGCCGTGTTACGCCCGGTCGGCTCCAGCAGGAAGTGCCCGCGATGGCGCGACACGTGGGCGGCGCAATAGTGATCCTTGCTCTGGAAGTAGTACTCGCGGTTGGTCACCGTGACAATGTCGCCCCAGCCATCGAGCAACGCCGCCGCACGCTGGTAGGTCTTGCCCAGCAGCGACTGGCCGTCGGGCAGGGTCATGAACGGCTTGGGATGGCCCTCGCGGGACACCGGCCACAAACGGGTGCCGGCACCGCCGGACAGAATCACGGGGATCAGCATGGCCTACTCCTTGGCGACGCGTTTCATGTCCGCATCCATCATCATGCGGATCAAGGTATCCAGGTCGGTTTTCGGCTTCCAGCCCAGCACGCGCTGAGCCTTGGCCGGATTGCCGAGCAGCACTTCGACTTCGGCCGGGCGGAAGAATGCCGGGTCGATTTTCACGTAGTCACGGTAGTTGAGGCCGACGTGATCGAAGGCGATGCGGCACATTTCCCGCACGGTGGTGGTGACGCCGGTGGCGACGACAAAATCGTCAGGCTTGTCCTGCTGCAGCATCAGCCACATGGCTTCGACGTAGTCACCGGCAAAACCCCAATCGCGTTTCGCATCGATGTTGCCCAAGGCCAGCTCCTGCTGTTTGCCTTGCTTGATGCGTGCGGCGGCATCGGTAACCTTGCGCGTCACGAATTCGATGCCGCGCAGCGGTGATTCATGGTTGAAGAGTATGCCGCTGCTGGCGTGCAGGTTGAAGCTTTCGCGGTAGTTGACGGTGATCCAGTGACCGTAGAGTTTGGCCACGCCGTAAGGGCTGCGCGGGTAGAACGGCGTGTTTTCATCCTGCTGCTCTGCCTGGATCAGGCCGAACATTTCGCTGGTCGAGGCCTGATAAAAGCGTGTGTGCGGACTGAACTGACGGATCGCTTCGAGCAAGTGAGTAACGCCCAGGCCATCGACGATGCCAGTGGTCACCGGTTGATCCCACGAGGCGGCGACGAAGCTTTGCGCGGCGAGGTTATAGACCTCGTCCGGCGCCGACTTGATGACTGCACGCTGTACCGAGCAGGCATCGGCCATGTCACCGTCCAGATAGACGATGTCGGCTTCGACGCCCATCTCGCGCAGGCGCCAGCGCGAATCGCTGCTGCGCCGTGCGACGAGGCCGTGAACCTTGTAGCCCTTGTCGAGCAACAGCTTGGCCAGATACGCGCCGTCCTGGCCGGTGATCCCTGTGATCAGTGCACTTTTTGTCATTCTTGTCGTACTCGCGTCTCCCAGTCGGACAGGATCGCCCGCAGGGATTGTTGTGTGGTGATTTCAGGCGTCCATCCTGTGGTCTGGGTCAGCCTGTTGTGGCTGCCACAAACGCGACGCTGATCGGCGCGCCGCATGCGCGCAGGGTCTTGAACCAGTTGCATCTCCACTTCGGCCAGATCGCCGAGCTGCTCGATCAGGCTGCGGATGCTTTGCTCGCGGCCCGAGCAGATGTTGTAGACCTGCCCGGGTGTGCCTTTTTCGAGCAACGCGAAATAGGCCGAAATCACATCGCCGACATCAAGGAAATCTCGCGTCACATCGATGTCGCCAACTTCCAGTTGCGGCGCTTGACGGCCCTGTTTGATGCGACTTATCTGGCGGGCGGCACTGGCGATGACAAAGCTGTCTTTCTGCCCGCTGCCAATGTGGTTGAACGGACGCGCCACCAACACCGGCCAGCCTTCACTCAGGCCCCATTGCAGGCTGAGAAATTCGGCCGAGAGTTTGCTCACCGCGTAAGGATTGCGCGGGCAGGGCGACTGTTGCTCGCTGATCGGCAGATCGCTTTCGCTGACTTGACCGTAGACATCGCCGGAGCTGACGTAAAGGAAGGTGCCGGCAAAGCCACGCGCCTTGAGCGCCTGCAGCAGATTGAGAGTGCCGAAAAGATTGATGTCGAGGGTGCGCGCCGGATCACGGAAGGCTTCCGGGACGAAGGTCTGCCCGGCCAGATGAATCACCGCATCGGGCATCTGCGGCCAAAGATCATTGAGGCTGTCAGCCTTCGTGAGGTCGTAGGGCGAGGCGGCAGGCAGCAGCTCCCACGACGAATCAGGCAATGCCAGACGCGACTGAAGATGTTGTCCCACGAAGCCAGTGAGGCCCGTGACGAACAGACGCTTTTTCAAACAGCGACCCCTTGGTCTTGAACTTGCGCCACTTTCTCACAGGCTTTAAGGAGAGGTCTGTCAGACCGAAGGAAAAACCGGGTGAAAGACGGGCGAAGTCAGTTGTTGTAGTTGTTTGTTACCAATCTGTGCCAATTGCGCAGCAATTTCAACAGGCCAAACCGTGACCGGTCAGTTCTCGTCAGCGTAGTCCGATTTATTCTCGTCGGGCGGTTCCCGGATCCTTGATGGATGTGTTTAGAATGGCCCTCGTCGCCATTCCCCCAGGTCCGCCGTGGGCATGGCGCAAGCAGGGTGAAACTGACCACTAAAACAAGAACGAAGACGTACCTGAAGATGATGGACTAGCTGCGTTATTGCGGCTCGATCCAACGCCGGGTCGTCATAGCATGAGGTTGCCGGGACGGCTGCTTCATCGTGGGATGCCATGAATTTCATTCTTTACTCGGACGTCAACGACCGCTCCATCAGCCGAAGTCTCGGGCGTCCCGAATACAGCTACTACTTCGTGCTCAAGGCTTATCGCCCAGTGCTGGAAAGCCTTGGCCGCGTGCATGTGGTCGCGTCGACTGACGACGTTGATCCGCTGTATCTGCAATTGCGCCAGGCCGGTCAGGAATGCCTGTTCCTTTCGTTTGCTCCGCCGCATAAAACCCCGATCGGCTTGCAGTGCCCGATGGTGTGCGTGATTGCCTGGGAATATGACTCGATCCCCAGCGAATACGCTGACGACGATGTGCGCCAGGACTGGCGCCAGACACTGGCCCGCCATGGCCGGGTGATTACGTTGTCCACCCATACCGCGCAGGCCATCCGTCGCAGTCTGGGTGAAGATTTCCCCGTGCTGGTATTGCCCACGCCGCTGTGGGAACGCTTCGCACAGGTGCGGCGAGACTGTCCGAGTGTCCCGGTAAACCCGGGCACCACGTTGCAGATCAAGGGCTGCATCATCGACAGCCATGCGCTGGGACTGTCGGCCGATGGCTTGATCGCACCGATACTCAGCGAGCAGCAACTGCAAACACTGCAAGTGATCGAGCCCGTGCCGGAGCCGATTGCGGAACCTTTTCCGGCACTGACCCTGCGACGGCGCGCTTTCATCACCAAGCATTACTTGGTCGAGGGCTACAGAGCCGTCGCGACAGCCTCCGAGCATCGACCGCTGTTTCTGCTCAAGCACAACCTGTTGCAGTGGTATCGCGAAGCCGTCAGTGATTTGCTGCCGGGCTCGGGCCGCGAGAAGGGCCCCGAGTTGCCTGACCCCGTTGCCGAGTCCATACCGTCGGCTGAACACCCACAAGCCTTGCTCCCCGATACCACTCAGCACGTACAGATCGACGTCAGCGGCGTGGTATACGTCAGCGTGTTCAACCCCGAGGACGGGCGCAAGAACTGGCATCACCTGATCACTGCCTTCTGCTGGGCCATGCGGGATGTCGACGACGCGACGCTGGTGCTGAAAATCACCCAAAACGATCTGTCGAGCTATTACGTTCATCTCATTACGTTGCTCTCGCAGCTTTCGCCATTCGCCTGTCGCGTGGTGGTCATGCATGGCTATCTGGAAGAAGAGGAATTCGCCCGGCTGTATGGCGCTGCAAGTTTCTACGTCAATGCGTCGCGCTGCGAAGGGTTGTGCCTGCCGTTGATGGAGTTCATGTCGTGTGCCCGCCCGGTGATTGCGCCGAACCACACCGCGATGGGCGATTACATCGACGAACGCGTCGCTTTCATCGTCAAGTCCAGCCGCGAGCCGACCATCTGGCCGGAGGACGTGCGCATCCTCTATCGCACGCTGCGCCATCGTCCCGACTGGGGATCGTTGAAAACCGCCTACGAGGACAGCTACGCCATGGCCAAAAACCATCCACAGGCTTACCTGGCGATGGCCGCTGCCGCTGCTGAGCGGATGCGTGAATACTGCGGTTTTACGCCTGTGCAGCAGCGTGCGGAGGCGTTTTTCGGTCTGAGGGCCAATAGCGAAATGACTTCGGTGGCGGTCGAGACCGGAGCAGCCTCATGCTGATCATCATTCATTCGGAAACCAACAAGAGCAATATCCAGCAGAACCTCGGCCGGCCGGAGTACAGCTACTACTTCGTGCTCAAGGAGTTTCGCCCCGTTCTCGAACGAATCGGTCAGGTGATTGAAGTCAGTAACCCTGACGAGCTGGTGGATCGTTTGTATTTCGATTGCTTGAGCCGGGGCGAGGACTGCGTCTTTCTGTCATTCTCGCCGCCGCATCGCACGCCCATTCATTACGCATGCCCGACCATCCCGGTGTTCGCTTGGGAATTCAGCACCATTCCGACTGAAAGCTGGCAGGGCGAATCCCGCCACGATTGGCGTGTGGTGCTGCAGGCGTGTGGCCGGGCGATTACGCATTCAACGTTCACGGTGAACGCGGTGCGCGACGTGATGGGGGCGGACTATCCGATCTGCGCGATCCCGGCTCCGGTGTGGGATCGCTTTGCCGCTCGCGGTGAGCAATTGACCAAGCGTCCGGTGGTTGACCTTGTGACGTTGAACCTGCGCGGATTGCTGATCGACAGTCGTCGCACGGACTTGCGGCCGTATGGCCCACCGCGATTGCGCGAAGGAACGCCGATGTCCTTTGCAGGACCGCCAGAGGATTGCCAATTGCAGCTGGAAGGCGTGGTCTACACCTCGGTGTTCAACCCATACGACGGCCGCAAGAATTGGCAGGATATGGTCAGCGCGTTCTGCACCACGTTTCGCGACATCAGCGACGTGACCCTGGTGCTCAAGCTGACCCACCATGACATCGCCGATGCGCTGAGCGACATGCTGCATCACTTGTACAAGAACCAGTCGTATCAGTGTCGGATCGTGCTGATCCATGGTTATCTGGCGGATGCCGATTACGAAGCCCTGGTGCAGGCCACCAGTTACGTGGTCAATAGTTCTTACGGTGAAGGACAGTGCCTGCCGTTGATGGAGTTCATGTCTTGCGGCAAACCGGCGATTGCGCCGTTGAACACCGCGATGGCCGATTATGTGAGCAGCGATAATGCATTTATCGTCGACTTCACCGAAGAGCTCACCGCCTGGCCTCATGACCCGCGTGCGGCCTATCGCACGATGCGTTACATCACCGATTGGGATTCGCTGTGTCTGGCGTATCGCGCCAGCTATGACGTGGCAAAAACCGATGAGCCGCGTTACGCCGCGATGTCCGCCGAGGCGATTCGCAGTCTGCAGCGATTCTGTAGTCAGGCCAGTACCGAGCAGAGATTGCGCGATTTTTTTGTGCAGCCACTGCAAGCCCGCGGATCGTTGCCTGCGCAAGTCACGCTCGCATGATCCGGCGTCTGCTCGCGCGATGGCGTCCGACGCGTGCCGCGCAACCGCTGTCGGCACCGTCGGCCAAGGTGTCGCCTCGCGACGTCGGTTTACATGACGCCGTGCTTGACGGTTGGTTCTTGAATGACAGCGGCGAGTTGCTCAAGGGCTTTGCGATCAGCGCCGACGATACGTTGCTGGATGTCGGTTGCGGCGAAGGCGTGGCGACCCTGTTTGCCGTGCGTCAGGGCGCTTCGGTGATTTTTACCGACAGCGAACACGCCAAGGTGCGCGAGCTCGCACGGCAGGTCGAAGCGCAAAGCGGCAAAGCCAGTCTGGGGCTGGTCAGCAATAGTCTGCCGCTGCCACTGGCTGACGGCTGCGCCAGTAAAGTGGTGTGCATGGAGGTGCTGGAGCACATTGACCAGCCCCAACCGTTCATGGCCGAACTGGTGCGGATGGGGCGCCCGGGTGCGCAATATCTGTTCAGCGTGCCGGCACCGGTGGGCGAACACCTGCAAAAAGGCATTGCCCCGGACAGTTACTATCAGTCGCCCAACCATGTGCAGATTTTCACCCCGGAGCGTTTCGCTGCGCTGGTAGAAGAGGCCGGTCTGGTGATCGAACATCGTCAGGCCAGCGGATTCTTCTGGGTGATGGGCATGATCTTTTTCTGGGCCGGCGAACGGGCTGCCGGGCGTGACCCGGGCGGTGCGGTGCGTGACCGGATTCAGGAGCCCTTCATGCCATTGATGGAGGGCTGGGCCAAGACCTGGCAAGACCTGCTCGCTCAACCGGGCGGACTGGCGATCAAGCAGACGCTTGACCGCTTCATGCCCAAGAGCCAGGTGATCATCGCCCGCAAGCCGGTTGTGGGGGAGGCACCATGAGCGGCAAACGGATCATGGACATTGAAGTGCTGCGCGCAGTTGCCGTATTGGGCGTGCTGTTCCATCACCTGCAGGGGAGCCTGTTCACCGATGTCGTGCCGTCGCTGGAAAAGATCCATGCCTGGGCGCAGCCGTGGTGGGGGGTCGATCTGTTTTTCGCCATCTCCGGGTTTGTCATTGCCCGAAGCCTGATCCCGGCGCTGCAAGGCTGTACAACCCGCCAGGAATACTGGCAGCAGACACGCAATTTCTGGCTGCGCCGGGTTTTCCGGTTATTGCCGTCGGCCTGGCTATGGCTGGCGCTGATGTTGCTGGCGTGCGTGTTTCTCAATCGTTCGGGGGCGTTCGGTACGTTGTCCGCCAACCTGCAAGCGACGCTGGCGGGGGTGTTGCAGTACGCCAACTTGCGTTTTGCCGACAGCTTCTTCCGGTACGAGTACGGCAGCAGTTTCGTCTACTGGAGCCTGGCACTGGAGGAGCAGTTCTATCTGCTGTTCCCGCTGCTGATTCTGCTCTGTCGCAAACATCTGGTGTGGGCATTGCTGGCGCTGGTCGCCGTGCAGATTTTCACCCTGCGCACGCCGTTGCTGATGGTGGTGCGGACTGATGCGCTGGCCCTCGGTGTATTGCTGGCGATGTGGAGTGCGCAGCCGAGTTATCAGCGTTGGCGGCCGAATTTTCTCGATCGGCCATGGGTCGGGATGTCGGCATTGATTCTGCTCGGCGCACTGTTGAGTTTCCTGGCCACCGATCGCTTCACGTTCGCCTGGTACCGCATCGGTTCAATCGCCGTACTGAGCGCAGTACTGGTGTGGATCGCATCCTATGACCGCAATTACCTGATGCCCGCTGGCGCGATGCAGCGGCTGCTGGGGTGGGTCGGCAGCCGGTCCTACGGCATCTACCTGATTCACATACCCGCTTATCAATTGGTGCGTGAGCTGATCTTTCGCTTGCAGAGCGCCGGTCTCTCCAGCCCTGCCGGCCACCCGGTGCTGACGCTGCTGATCGCTTTCGGCCTGATCGTGTTGCTCAGCGAACTCAATTACCGCTTGGTCGAAATGCCCATGCGCAACCGTGGTGCCGCGCTCGTGCGACGCCTCGGTGCGCCCCGATCCACCGTCCCGTCCTCTGGAGCCACCTCATGCTGAGCCTACTGAAGAAACTCACGGCGGCGACGCCAGCACCGGCGCCCACGCAGGCAGTGGAACCGGTCGCCAGCAAGGTCGATCCGTACATGCTCGGCCTGTACGATGCCAAGCTCAGCGGCTGGTTCAACCAGGAAACCAACGAGCTGTTCAAAGGCTTTGTGGTGTCTGCCGATGACACCCTGCTTGATGTTGGCTGCGGTGATGGCGGCAACGTGCATTTTTGCGGCATGCGCGGGGCGAAGATCATCATCGCCGACATCGACGGCGCCAAGGTCGAAGCGACTCGTCAGCGCCTGAGCGATACGCCGGCACGGGACATCGAATGCCACGTCACCGATTGCAATCCGTTGCCGATCGCCGACGGCACCGCAACGCGCGTGGTCTCCACCGAAGTCATCGAGCATGTCGATGATCCGGCGCAGTTCCTCGCCGAACTGGTGCGTGTCGGCAAACCGGGTGCCTTGTACTTGCTGAGCGTGCCGCACCCAAGCTCCGAAGACTTGCAGAAAGATATCGCCGCGGCCGAGTATTTCCAGAAGCCCAATCACATTCGCATCATCAGCGAAGAGCAGTTCAAGGCGCTGGTCAGCGAGGCCGGGCTGGAGATAATCAGCCACAGTCAGTACGGTTTTTACTGGTCGATGTGGATGCTGCTGTTCTGGGAAGCCAAGGTCGATTTCAACAACCCGGATCATCCGCTGCTCAATCACTGGGCCGACACCTGGCAAGCGGTGCTGGACTCGCCGCGTGGCGCGCAGATCAAACAGGCGCTCGATGCGGTGGTTGCGAAGAGCCAGGTGATCATCGCCCGCAAACCCTGAACCTTTCCCCTGTGGGAGCGAGCCTGCTCGCGAAGAGGCCGTGTCAGTCGCCATCGTGGTTGAATGACAAATGCCATCGCGAGCAGGCACGCTCCCACAGGGTTTTGTGTACCCTTGCAGCCTTGTGGTGTCAGGGGGTTGGAAGGTATGCGACTTATTGTGGGTCTGTTCTTGGGCATCTTGCTTGTGGGTTGCAAGCAGCAAGACGCGCCACCCCTCGACCAACAACTCTACATCTGGCAACGTCAATGGACGCCGGCCCACGAGGCGGCGCTGCGTGACAGTCGCCAGGATTTCTCAACGCTACGCGTCCTCGCACTGCAAGCCTTTCCAAATGCCGGTTGGAGCCGCGCGCGGATCGATGCGCAATTATTGAAAGCCGATGGCCGTCCATTGATAGCCGTGATTCGTCTCGACGGCCAGCTCAAGTCGCTGGATCAGGAGCAGGTCACCGCGCAGATTCTGCAGGTGCTCGCCGATTGGCAGGCGCAAGGTCTGACGCTGAGCGGCGTCGAGATTGATCACGACGCCGGTAACGCGCGCTTGCCGGCCTACGCTGAATTCCTCAAACATCTGCGCGTGGCATTGCCGACGGACATCCCGCTAAGCATCACCGCGCTGCCAGCCTGGCTCGATAGTTCGCAATTGCCCGTACTCCTGCAAACCGTCGACAGCAGCGTGCTGCAAGTCCACGCCGTCAGTGACCCGCGTCGAGGGCTCTTCGATTCCGATCAGGCGTCGAAGTGGGCCAAGGCCTGGGCGCGAATCACCGATAAACCTTTTTATCTCGCGCTGCCGGCTTACGGCGTCGCGCTGTTGCCGGATGACGGCGGGGCGCCGGTGGTGGAAAGCGAGGTGCAACTTGAGCGCGGTGGCGAGCGCCAGGAACTGCTCGCCGATCCGCTGCAATTGAGCCAACTCGGTCAGGCATTGCGCGCAGACCCGCCCGCGCATTTGGCCGGTCTGATCTGGTTTCGCCTGCCGCTGGCCAATGACCGCCGCGCCTGGAGTCTGACCACCCTGCGCGCAGTCGCCCGTGGTGAGCAACTCGCCAGTCAGCTCGGCGTGACGTTGAGCGAACACGACGGTCTCTACGACATCAGACTCGACAACCCCGGCAATCTCGACAGTGCCTGGCCCGCGCGGATCACGCTGAAGGCGCAAAGCTGTGAAGGCGCCGATGCGCTCGCCGGTTACTCGTTGCAACAAAGCCCGGATCTGCTTACCTTCACCCGCCTGCGCGACGGCCGATTGCCGGCGGGCGGACAACGCGCCATCGGTTGGGCGCGTTGCGCAAATATTGATCAAGGAGGTTCGCATGTTGACCCGTAACTGGCCCCGCCATCTGCTCTGCCTGAGCCTCTGCCTGCCGCTGGGTTCGGCGTTCGCCTGCGGGCCGGATTTCCCCATGCGCCTGCTCGACAATCGCGGGCAGACCCTCGCGGATCTGCCTGAGGGCAACTTCAACTTCGAACTCAGCCGCCTCGGCAAAACCATCGCCGGGCTGAAAAACGTCACTGCGGCGACGCACAATCCCAACGATATGTACGGTGAAGAAAACGCGGCGGCCGAGGCTCGGGAAAAGGCTGAACAGGCCGGACTGAGCGCCGAGCAGCAAGCGTTGGTCAAACAACTGCGCGGTCTGACCGATGCCCATCAGGTCGAGGCGCAGGGCGCCAGTCTGCCGACGGAAATCCGTTTCTACGTGGCAGGTGCAGTGGCATTTGCCACAGGTGATCATCAACTTGCCGTCGGGTATTTCAACAAGCTGCTGGCCCTGCCGGCAGATCAGCGTCCGTTGCGCAGCACGTGGGCGGCGTATTCGATGGGGCGTACCTGGTTCGCGATGAGCAGCGAAGGTGGGGATGCGGTCGAGGCGCTGGAGCGATCGCGTGACGCGTTCCGCCAGGCCCGGCAACTGAGCATCGACGGTTTCAGCGATCCGCTGGAGTTGGGTGTTGCCAGCCTCGGTGAAGAGGCGCGGGTGTTGCGCACGGCTGGCGACTGGAGCGGCGCCATCGAATTGTACGAAGCACAGAACCTGCACGGCTCGGCCGTGGGTTACACCTCGCTCAAGCAATTGATGAATGAACTGGCGGAGTTGCCCGCGGCCGAACTGGCCGAGTTGCTGCAGCACAAAGCCGTGCAGCAACTGGTCACGGCATCGCTGGTCAGCCGCCAGGGCTGGGCGTTTGGCGATGAGCCGCCGAACGAGAAAAAACTGGTCAAGCTGCTGCAAAACAGCACCCGTGGCAGCCTCGACAATGCTGATCGTCTGGCGGCGATGAGTTATCAACAAGGTGATTACGCCAGCGCCAAAGCTTTCCTTGGAAACGCCGGTGACGGCGGACTGGCATGGTGGCTACGGGCGAAACTGGCGGTGCGTGACGGCGATAAAAATGCCGCGGCCGCCGCCTATTCGAAAGCCGCGCAGGCCTTCCCGCAGAGCGAAGACTGGGGTTACCGGCGCACACCGGACTGGGCGTATGAAGCCGTTCAGCCGAAGTGCCGGGTCGAGGGCGAAAGTGCGATTCTTGCCTTGCAGCGCGGCGAGTATCTGCAAGCGTTCGTGCAGTTGTATCGCAGCAACAGTGTCTATTGGTTCGATGCCGCGAGCGTGGCCGAGCGCGTGCTGACGCTCGAAGAACTGCAAAAGTACGTCGATGACAACGTCCCGGCGCCGCCGGCGTTGACCCAGCAGGAGCGCGACAACTACGTGCCGCTGCCGGTTGCCGCCAGCCTGCGCAATCTGCTCGGTCGGCGCTTGCTGCGCGAAGGGCATTACGCCGAAGCGGTGGCGTATTTCGATAATCCCGACCTGCAAAACAAAGCCCGACTCTACGGCGAACAACGGCTCAAGGCCGATGCTGCGTGGTGGCCGAGCAAACGTGCGAGTGCGCTGTACAACGCCGCGTGGACAGCTCGCGAGTGGGGCATGGACATTCTCGGTTACGAGATGGCGCCGGACTACGCCACGTTCGGTGGCAACTACAGTCTGGAAAGCACGGAGCTGAAAGTCGGCCCGCTGGTGAGCGAAGCCGAAGTGCAGCGTCAGGCCGCCAGCGAAGCGAAACCGGATCAGCGCTATCACTACCGTTTCGTCGCCACTGAGCTGGCCGGACGTGCCGCTGACAACCTGCCGCACACCAGTCAGGCGTTTGCCGCTGTGCTGTGCAACGCTGCTGGCTGGAACAGCAGCCTGGAAGATCAGAGTGCGCTGTATCAGCGTTACATCAAGGAGGGGCCGTTCGTACCGTGGGCGGTGGACTTCGGCAATCAGTGCCCGTACCCGGATTTCGAAAACGCCGACAAGCGTTACGTCACCCAGGTCACCGATGCTGTGCGCTCGTCGCTGCGGCCGTACAAGTGGCCGGTGCAGATCGGTGCCGTTGTGCTGGTCGCGGCCGCTGCCTTGCTCTTGATCAGCCGACGCCAGCGCAAGACCCGCAAAGGCTAAGCCTGCTGGACGAAGGTCAGGCGCACGGCGAAACCGATCAGCAGGCTGCCGAACAGCCATTGTTGTACGCGTTGGGCCGTTGGACTGTGTTGCAGCCAACGACCCAGCGCGGCGCCGGTGAGGGCGTAGGCGCTGTCGAAGAGCAGGCCGACGCCGACCAGCAGCATGCCGAGCACGGCGAACTGGCTCAGTACCGGTGCGCCGTCATTGACGATGAATTGCGGCAGCAGCACCGAGCAGAACAGCAACGCCTTGGGATTGAGCAGATTGGTCAGCAGGCCACGACGGATCGCTTCGCGCCATTGGCCTTGGGAGCTAATAACTTCGTCAGCACTCAGGTTCGGCAGCAGGCTGCTGCGCAGGCATTGAATGCCGATCCACAACAGATACGCCGCCCCCGCCAGTCGCACCGCCTCGAATGTCCACGGCGCGGCTTTGAACAGCGCCGCCAGCCCCAACGCCGCCAAGGCCACGTGACAACCGCGGGCAACGCCCAGACCGATGGCCGTGGCCAGCGCCGCGCTGCGACCCTGGCGGGCACCGGTTTGCAAAAGCAGGATCATGTCCGGGCCGGGCAGCAGATAGACCACGGCCAATGCCAGGAAAAACAGCCAGAGATTCGCCATGTTGCCGCCCTTTCGTTGTCGATTCGGTGCGCCAAGTCTAGGGCCGAAGGGCGGGGCAGGTGCTTGCGTAGTCAGCTTCAAAAACCTTGTTGATTGGCATAATCTGCTGGTTTTCCATTGCACGACTATCGGGATCTGCCAAACATGAAACTCGACGCCTTTGATCGCAAGATTCTCGCGGCCCTGCAACGCAATGGACGCCTGAGCAATGTCGAGCTGGCGGATGAAATCGGCCTATCGGCCTCGCCGTGCCTGCGCCGGGTGCGGATGCTGGAAGAGGCTGGGGTGATTCGCGGCTATCAGGCCAATCTCGATCGCGATGAAGTCGGGCTGGGGCTGACGGTGTTTGTCGGGGTCAAGGTCGAGCGCCACAACGATGCACAGGCCGAGGCGTTTTACACCGCGGTGACGGCGCTGCCGGAGGTGATTTCAGCGTTTCTGGTCTCGGGCGAGTCGGATTTTCTGTTGCAAGTGGTGGTGCCGGATTTGCGTGCGTATGACCGCTTTCTCAGCGGCTGTCTGTTGAAACTGCCGGGGGTGAGCGATATTCGCAGCAACTTTGCGATTCATACGGTGAAGACGCCGGGTGCTTTGCCGTTGGGGCATCTCCCGGCCTGAGACCGGGTGGCCCCCATTCGCGAGCAGGCTCACTCCTACATTGATCGCGGTGTTTCTGAAGAACTCGGTCAACTGTAGGAGTGAGCCTGCTCGCGAAAGCGGTGTTTCAACCACCTAGATTTCAGAAGCCTACATCTGCGTCGCCATCCCCTCGACATTCATCGCCGCCTGGCGCAACGCCTCTGACCGCGTTGGATGCGGATGGCAAGTCAAAGCAATGTCCTCAGCCGAAGCACTGAACTCCATCGCCACACAAAACTCGCCAATCATTTCACTCACACTCGGGCCGACCAGATGCACGCCGAGTACTTCATCGGTGCGCTCATCAGCGAGGACTTTGGCGAACCCCTCGGTCTCGTGGTTGATCTTCGCTCGGCTGTTGGCGGTGAAGGGGAATTTGCCGACCTTGTAGGCACGGCCCTCGGCCTTTAGCTGCTCTTCGGTCTTGCCGACGCTGGCCAGTTCCGGTCTGGTGTAGATCACATTGGGGATCAGGTCGTAATTGACCTCGCCAGCCTTGCCGTGGATCTGCTCGACGCAGGCCATGGCTTCGTCTTCAGCCTTGTGCGCGAGCATCGGCCCGGAGGTCACGTCGCCAATCACCCAAACCCCGGCGGCTTCGGTGCGATGCTGTTTGTTGGCGAGCATGCCGCGCTTGTCAGTGCTCAGGCCGACGTTTTCCAGACCGAGCCCTTGGGTGTACGGGCGACGACCGATAGCGACCAGCACGTAATCGGCTTCAAGCAACTCGGCAGTGCCGCCCGCGGCAGGCTCAACGCTGAGCCGCACGCCGTTGGCGGAAGACGTGGCGCTGGTGACTTTCGAACTCAGCTTGAAGGCGATGCCTTGTTTGCTCAGCGAGCGTTGCAGGGTCTTTCCAGCCTCGCTATCGACGCCCGGACAGATGCGATCAAGATATTCGACCACGGTGACCTGCGCGCCCAGACGCCGCCATACCGAGCCCAGTTCCAGGCCAATCACTCCGGCACCGATCACCACCAGATGCTTGGGCACTTCGCTCAACGACAGCGCGCCCGTTGAATCAAGAATGCGCTGGTTGTCGATCTCGACGCCGGGCAGGGGAGTGGGCTCGGAACCGGTGGCGATAATGATGTCCTTGGCGGTCAGTTCGATTTTGCTGCCCTGATCGTTGGTCACTGTGACCTTGCCGGGGCCATCGATGTGGCCCCAGCCCTTGATCCACTCGACCTTGTTTTTGCGAAAGAGAAATTCGATGCCTTTGGTCAGGCCGGCCACGCTCTCGTCTTTCTGTTTCATCATCTGCGCGAGATTCAACGTCGGTTTGACCTCAATGCCGAGATTGGCGAATTCCGCACCCATCGCCGCGTCGTACAGCTCCGAGGCATGCAACAGCGCTTTTGACGGCATGCAACCGACGTTCAGGCAGGTGCCGCCGAGCGTTGCCCGGCCCTCCACGCAAGCGGCCTTGAGACCCAGCTGGCCGGCGCGGATTGCCGCGTTATAGCCACCGGGGCCGCCGCCCAGAATCACTACGTCATAGTTGCTCATGCGCTTGCTCCTGTTTGATGGACGCGGATCGCTAAAAGTAGTACTGGATAAAAATTACGAACGTAATATGTGCGTTTCCAGGCATTTCGGTCAAGGCTTCAGGCAAGCGACAGGTTGGGCGTCTTTGAATAAGCGTAATTGTGTACGAATATTTCACCTAATTCGTTATATCGTAACGATATACAGGTGTGAGCCAATGAGTTTGGGGTGATATGCAAGTCGATCTGGACGTGGAAGGCCCGCAAGTGACCGGACTGCCGCGCTTTCAGCAGGCAGCGGTGCAAAGCCGACGCCTGCGACGCTGGGCGGTCAGCCTCGGCGGATTGGCCGGGGCAGGGTGGGTGCTGGCATTTTTTGTCGGGCTGTTTGCCCCGCAGTCTTTGTGGCCGCCGCTGCTGGTCAGCCAGAGTGCGGCGCTGCTGGTGCTGGTCGCAGGACTGCAATCGGCGTGGTGGGTGACGCACTGGCGCGCGCAGGTGATCAATCCTGCTGTTGTGCCGGCGCCGCTTGCTGATGAGCAACAATCCGCGCCGCAGGGCTGGTACGAGCGGCTGTTGGAGCGCTTGAGCCAAGGCAGTCTGCATCTGCTCAACCAGATTGGTGCGGCGACGCTGTGGCAGGCGGGCTGGGCGCTGCTGGTGGTGCTGAGCATCGATTCAGTGTGGAGCCTCGCGTTGCCGGCTGCTGCCGTGGGGTTATCTGCCACGGTGGGGGCGGCGTTGGCGCTGTTGCTGGCGTTCGGCTTGCTGGTACTGGAGCGGCAACTGGCCCAGGAACATCCAGCGCAATGGCCCGAAGCAGGGGCATTGGCACAACTGACGCGCGTGGCGATCATCAGTCTGGTGCTGGGCGCGTTGTGTTTGTTGTTTGCCGGCGAGAATGCCGTGTGGCCGGCGCGCGTTGCCGTGTTGATCGGCATCTTGCCGGGACTTGTCGCGATCGAGCTGCTAGTGCGCGCCGTTCTCTCAATATTCAGCCCTCGCCGTGAGCGGCTTGAACCGACGTTGTTGGCGCGCAGTTTTGTCGCCGACATGCTGCGTTGGCCTCCGCAGCCGTTACTTGCCTTGCAGCATGAATTGCACAATCGCTTTGGCATCGATCTGCGTCAGATCTGGGCATTCAGCTACATGCGCCGGGCGTTTCTGCCGGTGCTGGCATTGGTTGCAGCAGTGGGTTGGTTACTCACCGGCGTCCATGAAATCCCGTTACAGGGTCGTGGTATTTATGAACGTTTCGGCAAACCGCTGCAGGTGTTCGGCCCGGGATTGCACACGGGTCTACCGTGGCCGCTGGGGCGGGTGTTGATCGTTGAAAACGGCGTGGTCCATGAGTTGGCCACCAGCGTCGGCGAGAACCCTGCACCGCTGCAAGCCGATCCAGCGGAAGGGCCGGCGCCCATAACCGCCAACCGTTTGTGGGACGCCAGTCATGTCAATGACAAGTCGCAAGTCATCGCCAGCAGCCGTGGCGAGCAACAGAGCTTCCAGGTCGTCAACATGGACGTGCGCTTCGTCTATCGCATTGGCCTGACTGATCAGGCTGCGCTGGCCGCCACTTACAACAGTGCCGATGTGCCAACGCTGATCCGCAGCACTGCGAGCCGGATTCTGGTGCACGACTTTGCCTCTCGTACGCTCGACGGTTTGCTCGGTCAAGACCGTGTAGGGCTGGGCGAGGAGATCGGTCGCGCGGTGCAAAGCGATCTGCAAAAACTCGACAGCGGCGTGGAAATTCTCGCCACGGTCGTCGAAGCCATTCATCCGCCGGCCGGTGCCGCCAATGCCTATCACAGCGTGCAAGCGGCGCAGATTGGTGCGCAGGCTTTGATCTCTCGTGAGCGTGGCGCGGCGGCTGAAGCGAGCAATCAGGCGCAGTTGCAGGCCAGCCTGGCTCGCGATCAGGCCAGTGCCAATGCGCGGGAAACCAGCGCTACGGCGCAGGCGGCGGACCTGCGATTCAGTGCCGAGCAAAAAGCCTTCGCCAGCGCCGGTCAGGCCTTCGTACTTGAGCAATACCTCGGCCAGCTCAGCCAAGGCCTGAGCAAAGCCAGATTGCTGATACTCGATCATCGTCTGGGTGGCAGCAGCAATGCCCCGACCATCGACCTGCGTACGTTCACGCTGCCGGCCGACCCGACGCCCGCGCGCACCACCGCTCAACCAGGAGTCGCCCATTGAGTCAGTCGCACACACACGATCATCATGACCACAGCGGCCACGATCACGGTCACGGCGGGCATCACCATCATCATGGCCATCACCACCACGGTGCGCCGGAAGAGGCCGGGCCTTTTCCGTGGCGACGGATGGGCTGGGCAGCCTTGTTGGTGGCGTTTGCCATTGCGGCGGCGAGCCTGGTGCAAGTGCGCTCCGGCGAAGCCACGGTCATTACCCGTTTCGGTAATCCATCGCGGGTGCTGCTTGACCCCGGTTTGAGCTGGCGCTGGCCGGCACCGTTCGAGGCGGCGATCCCGGTGGATTTGCGTTTGCGCACCACCTCCAGCGGCTTGCAGGATGTCGGCACGCGCGACGGTTTGCGCATCATTGTGCAAGCCTACGTCGCGTGGCAGGTACAAGGTGATCCGGATAACGTGCAGCGCTTTATGCGGGCGGTGCAGAACCAACCGGATGAAGCGGCGCGGCAGATTCGCACCTTTGTCGGCTCGGCATTGGAAACCACCGCCAGCAGTTTCGATCTGGCGAGTCTGGTGAACACCGATGCCAGTCAGGTACGTATCGCCGATTTCGAGACGCAGCTGCGCGAGCAGATCGATCAGCAATTGCTCGCGACGTATGGCGTGCGGGTGGTGCAAGTCGGCATCGAGCGTTTGACCTTGCCGTCGGTGACGCTCACTGCCACCGTCGATCGCATGCGCGCTGAGCGTGAAACCATCGCCACTGAAAGAACGGCGATCGGTAAACGTGAAGCCGCACAAATCCGCTCTGCTGCCGAACGCGATGCACGGATTGTTCAAGCGGATGCGACGGTAAAAGCAGCAGAAATCGAAGCGCAGTCTCGCGTCGAAGCAGCGCAGATTTATGGCCGCGCGTACGCCAGTTCGCCACAGCTCTACAACTTGCTGCGCTCGCTCGACACCCTCGGCACCATGGTTACGCCGGACACCAAATTGATTCTGCGCACCGACGCCGCGCCATTCCGCGTGCTGGTCGATGGCCCGCCGACACTCGACAGCAAATCCGGATCGCAGCCATGAGTGAACAAGTTCCACGTGGAACACATTCGCTTAACAGTCCGTGGATTCAGGCTGGGCGTTTGGCGTTTTTCGCCTTGTATGCAGTGACGGTATTGGCCGCATTGGCTTGGGGATTTTCCAATGTGCGGCAAATTGACCCCCAGAGTCGTGCGGTGGTTTTGCATTTCGGCGCACTCGATCGCATCCAGAATGCCGGTCTGTTATTGGCCTGGCCACAGCCGTTCGAACAGGTGATTTTGCTGCCGGCAGCGGATCGGGTCATTGAACGTCGAGTGGAAAACCTGTTGCGCAGCGATGAAGCAGTGAAGGCTGATCGCGTCGCTTCTTTCGCCGTACCGTTAAGCGATGCGCTGGCGGGCTCTGGTTATTTATTGACCGGTGATGCCGGCGTAGTGCAACTCGATGTGCGGGTGTTTTACAAAGTCAGCGACCCTTACGACTTCGTGTTGCAGGCCGATCATGTGTTGCCAGCGCTGGATCGATTGGTCACCCGCAGCGCCGTGGCGCTGACTGCCGCGCGGGATCTGGACACGATTCTCGTCGCTCGCCCGGAGTTGATCGGCGCTGACAACCAAGCGGCCGAACGCCGCGAAAGACTTCGCGGTGATCTGGTGCAAGGTATCAACAAGCGCTTGGCCGAGTTGAAAGCGAGCGGGCAGGGCATCGGCATTGAAGTGGCGCGGGTCGATGTGCAATCGAGTCTGCCCGATCCGGCGGTCAGTGCTTTTAACGCAGTATTGACGGCCAGTCAGCAGGCCGACAAAGCCGTGGCCAATGCACGCACTGACGCCGAGAAACTCACCCAGAGCGCCAACGAACAAGCCGATCGCACGCTACAAGTCGCTCACGCGCAGGCCGGTGAGCGCTTGGCCAAGGCGTCTGCGGACACGGCCACGGTGTCGAGTCTGGCCAGCAGCACCGACCCGCAACTTCTCCTGCGCCTTTACCGCGAACGCATGCCGAAGATTCTCGGTCAGGCCGGTTCGGTGACCACGGTCGACTCGAAAGACGATTCCCGCCTGATCATTCAGGGAGCCAGTAAATGACTGCAACGACTGCCGCACCGAGCTTGTTGTCTTCGGCCGAACAACGCCGCGCTGCACGGCAACTCACCTTGGCCATGCTTGCGCTGGGCCTGTTGGGTCTGGGTCTGATCTGGCGTTGGCAGATGCCCGAGCAAACCGGTGTCAGTCAGTTGCTGCTTGGGTTTGCATCGTTATTGGTGGGCGTGCCCGTGATGCGTTCGGCGTGGTTCAGCCTGCGCTATCCGAGCCTGCACGGCATCACCGATCAATTGATCGCCCTGGCGATGCTCGGCGCCTGGGCGACCGGTGATCTGCTGACGGCGGCGTTGCTGCCGATCATCATGATCTTTGGTCATGTGTTGGAAGAGCGCAGTGTCATTGGTTCGCAGGAAGCGATCCACGCCCTCGGTCAACTGACCCGCAGCCATGCGCGCAAGGTTCAAGCAGATGGCTCGATCATCGAAGTGGACAACGCCACGTTGAAGGCAGGCGACACCGTTGAAGTGCGCGCCGGTGATCGGGTTCCCGCCGATGGTCGAGTGTTGTCCGGGCAGGCGAGTCTCGATACGGCTTCGATTACCGGTGAATCAGTACCGGTCGAGGCGGGTGTCGGCATGACGGTGTTTGGTGGTGCGATCAACCTCGACGGTCTGCTGCGTATCGAAGTGACGCGCACTGGCGATGAGTCGACGCTGGGCAAAGTCATCGCATTGATGCAGAACGCAGAGCGCTCGAAACCGCCAATCACTCGTTTGCTCGAACGTTACGCCGGCAGCTACATGGTGTTGGTGTTGCTGCTGGCGGCGGTGACCTGGTTTATCACCCATGATGCCCAAGCGATGCTCGCCGTGTTGGTCGCAGCCTGTCCCTGCGCGTTGGTGCTGTCGGCACCGGCCACGGCGATTGCCGGTGTCGCGGTAGCGGCACGCCACGGCATTCTGATCCGCAGTTCGGCGTTTCTTGAAGAACTGGCCGACCTCACTTCACTGGTCGTCGACAAGACCGGAACCCTGACATACGGCACCCTCCGCTTGCAGTCGATCATCAGCCCGCGCACAGAGTCTTCCACGGTCATCGCGCTCGCCGCCAGTCTCGGCGCGGCAAGCAGTCACCCGGTCAGTCGTGCGCTTGCGGGGTTGGTCGGTCAGGAAGAATGTTTACCGCTGAGCGATATTCATGAACGCCAAGGACTCGGCGTGGTGGCCATGACGGAGCAGGGCGAAGCGGCACTCGGTCGACCGGAATTGTTCGCGCAGTTGGCGATCGCCACCACCGCGGTCCCTGAGCATGATGGACCGATCGCCGGACTGGCTCTGAATGGTGAATTCCTCGCCTGGTTGTTGCTGGCCGACACGGTTAAGCCGGAAGCCCGCTTTGCCCTCGGCGAATTGCGTGAACTGGGCCTTGGTCGGCAACTGTTGCTGACCGGGGATCGCCAGAGCGTGGCCCAGTCCCTGGCGCGCGATGTCGGATTGCACGAAGTCCAGGCGCAAGCCTTGCCCGAAGACAAACTCAATCGCGTGCTCAAGGAAATCGACAACGGCTTCCGGCCAATGGTGGTGGGCGACGGCATCAACGATTCGCTCGCGCTCAAGGCGGGCGTGGTCGGTGTGGCGATGGGCGCGGGCGGAGCGGATATCGCGCTGGCCTCGGCGGACATCGTCTTGATTGGCAGCGATCTGCGTCGGCTCGGCACCTGCGTACGACTCAGTCGTCAGTGCCGCAGGACGTTGCAGGTCAACGTGATCATCGGGCTGGGCTGGACGCTGGCCATCGTCGTGTTCGCCGCCTTCGGTTGGCTTGGCGCTGCCGGGGCAATGATTGCCGCGCTGCTGCACAACCTCAGCACATTGCTGGTACTGGGTAACGCCGGTCGTTTGTTGCGTTTCCAAGAGCCTCTGCTAAAGATGAAAGAGCAGAATTGATCATTTTTTGAACTGCGCACCGGGTTGTTTGTCCTCAGATCAGGCGCGTTGAAAACGGATCAAGCAGCCTTCCAGGTTTATAGTCGGCGGCTATCAAATCGATAGCCTGCTATTTTTCAAGGATGGGCTACCCTCAGATCAGACGTCTGAAACAAGGGGGGATTTTCCATGCTCGCGCAACTTCCACCGGCCTTACAGAATCTGCAGCTACCGCTTCGACTGCGGCTCTGGGACGGCCATGAGTTCAATCTTGGGCCAGCGCCCAGCGTCACCATCGTGGTCAAGGACCCGCAGATGGTCAGCCAGTTCACCCATCCAAGCCTTGATGCGCTCGGCGCGGCATTCGTTGAAGGCAAACTTGAACTGGAGGGTTCGATCAGCGAAGTCATCCGGGTCTGCGACGAATTGAGCAATGCCTTGCTCGGTGAAGATGACGACAGTAACCCCGTGCGTTCGGTGCACGACAAGGAAACCGACGCCAAAGCCATCTCCTACCACTACGACCTGTCCAATGCGTTCTACCAGCTTTGGCTGGACAGCGACATGGCGTATTCCTGCGCGTATTTCGAAACCGGCAGCGAAACGCTTGAGCAAGCCCAGCAAGCCAAATTCCGTCATCTGTGCCGCAAGCTGCGCTTGCAGCCAGGCGACTACTTGCTGGATGTCGGTTGCGGCTGGGGTGGGCTGGCGCGGTATGCCGCTCGAGAGTTCGGCGCGAAGGTCTTCGGCATCACTCTGAGCAAGGAACAGCTGGAACTGGCACGCGAGCGGGTCAAAGCCGAAGGCCTCGAAGACCAGATCGAACTGCAGTTGCTCGACTATCGCGATCTGCCCCAGGACGGGCGTTTCGACAAGGTCGTCAGCGTCGGCATGTTCGAACACGTCGGTCACGCCAATCTCGCCGAGTACTGCAAAACCCTGTTCGGCGCGGTGAAGGAGGGCGGTCTGGTGATGAACCATGGCATCACCGCCAAACACACCGATGGCCGACCGGTGGGACGCGGTGCCGGGGATTTCATCGAGAAGTACGTATTCCCCAACGGCGAGTTACCGCACCTGGCGATGATCTCGGCCGAGATCAGCGAAGCCGGCCTGGAGGTTGTTGACGTTGAAAGTCTGCGCCTGCACTACGCGCGTACGCTGGATCACTGGAGCGAACGGCTGGAGGACAATCTCGAAGCCGCTGGCAAATTGGTACCGGATCAGGCGCTGCGCATCTGGCGTTTGTACCTCGCCGGTTGCGCCTATGCGTTCGCGCGTGGCTGGATCAATCTGCACCAGATCCTCGCGGTGAAGGCCCACCCGGATGGCAGCCATGAACTGCCGTGGACTCGCGACGACATCTATAACCCTTAACACTGAATAATCCTCTCTCCCTTGGCCGATGGTCAGGGTGAAGGGTTTTTAGAGAATCGGCGAAATCAGCCGGGCGATCCGCATGCCGACCTGTTGCAGGCGGTGGATCTCCCGGCTTTCTTCTTTGGCAATCTCGTAGGCTTGTTCGAAATCGGCGATAAGCATGCTTTCCACACGGGCGGCGAAGTCGCTGTCGACGGTCAGCAGCATGACTTCGAAATTCAGCCGGAACGAACGATTGTCCAGATTGGCACTGCCAATGGCGCTGATTTCGCTGTCGATCAACACCACTTTCTGATGCAGGAAACCGGGTTCGTAACGGAACACCCGCACGCCGGCGCGCACGGCTTCAAAGGCGTAGAGGCTGGAAGCGGCGTAGACGATGCGGTGATCGGGACGCGACGGCAGCAGCAATCGCACATCGACACCGCGCAACACCGCCAATCTTAACGCTGCGAATACCGCTTCATCGGGGATGAAGTACGGGCTGGTGATCCACACTCTTTCGGTCGCCGCGTGTATCGCTTCGACGAAGAACAGCGAGCAGGTTTCGTAGGCGTCCGCCGGGCCGCTGGCGAGCAATTGGCAGAGCACGCCGTCATCCGGGTATTCGTCGGGCAGGATCAGCGGCGGCAAGGCTCGCGCGGCCCAGAACCAGTCTTCGGCAAAGGATTCCTGCATACACGCGACGACCGGGCCACGTACCTTCACATGGGTATCGCGCCAGGGTGCCAGCGGTGGTTTTTCACCCATGTATTCATCGCCAACGTTGTGCCCGCCGACAAAGCCGACCACGCCATCGACCACGACGATCTTGCGGTGGTTACGGAAGTTGACCTGAAAGCGATTGAGCCAGCCGCTGCGTGTGGCGAAGGCTTTGACCTCAACGCCGCCATCGCGCAATGCCTGCACATAACTGTGGGGCAGGGCGTGGCTGCCGATGCCGTCGTAGAGCAGGTGAATAGACACGCCTCCGGCGGCTTTCCTCAGTAACAGATCGCGCAGGCGCTGGCCGAGCCGATCATCGTGAATGATGAAAAACTGAATCAGCACCGCTTCTTTAGCTTGATCGATAGCCTGGAAGATCGCGTCGAAAGTGGCCGCACCGTTTATCAACAGTTGCACTTGATTGTTCGCCAGGCACGGCATGCGACCGAGTTTGGGCATGGCGCGTAACGAGGCGTAGGCATTCGAGGCGCGCGCAGTCAGTGCCTCTTCCACCCACGGACGCCAGTTCAATTCGGAGATGGCCTGACGCATCTGTTCATTCGCCTGGCGCCGCGCCTTGATGTATCCATCAAAGGTGCTGCGGCCGAACACCAGGTACGGAATAAGCGTGAGGTAGGGAATGAAGATCAGCGACAATGCCCAGGCGATCGAGCCTTGAGCCGTGCGTACGGTGAGCACCGCGTGAATGGCAGCGATCAAGCCGAGGGTGTGTATCAGGGCAATCAGATAACCGAAAATGTGCGGTCCAAAATAATCCATGGGGCAGCCTTGCTCCGGAAGATTCAATGCTTAACAGACCATGTTCTGGCGCGAATGTCGCTATTTAATTGGGGCATGAACCGAAGCAATCGGCCGACGTCTAACGGCCACTACTGATCAGGAGTTTTTCGATGAACGTTCGTCTGCTGGGTTTGGCGCTGGGCCTGGGTTTGGCATTGCCGGTGGTTGCGCAGGCGCAGATGCTGCAGCCGGGGCTGTGGGAAATGACATCGAGCAACGTCAAGGTCGATGACCAGCCGATGGATGTGCAATCGATCCTCGGCCAGCTGCAAGGTCAGATGACCCCGCAACAACGCGCGGCGCTGGAAAAGAACGGGATCAATATCGGCGGCAAGGGTATTCGCGCGTGTCTGACGCCGCAGCAAGTGGCGACCAACGATATTCCGTTGGCCGACCCGCAATCGGGTTGCAAACAGCAGATTACCGATCGCACGGGCAACCAGTGGAAATTCCGTTTCAGTTGCCCGAAAGCGCAGGGCACCGGGGTGGCGACGTTCCTCAGTGATCGTGAGTTCACCACCGTGGCCAACGGCACGTTCAACGCGATCGGGATCAATCAGAAGGGCAGTCTCGAGACCCGCGCGGTTTGGCTGGGCCAGGACTGTGGCGCTGTGAAACCAAGAGCCTAAAAGCTTCGCGAGCAGGCTCGCTCCCACTTTGTGATGCAGTCTGATGTGGGAGCGACGGTGCGACGATTCGACCTGCTCGCGAAAGCTTCTTTGGATTCAGCGCATAAACCTCAGCGCCAACCCGCGACATCCCTCGTTCACTCGACCCTCCCGCCAGGCAATCTGCCCCGAGACAATCGTCGCATTCACCCGATGCCGAAAGCTGCGCCCGGCAAACGGTGTCCATCCGCACTGCGACAGAATCGGTTGCCGATCGACCTCCAGCGTTTGCCGTTCAACCAGCACCAGATCCGCCCAATACCCTTCACGTAAATACCCCCGATCCGGAATCGCAAACAGATCCGCGACGCGATGGCTGGTCTTCGCCACCAAGGTCGTGATCGACAAAATTCCATCCGCAACCAGCTCCATTAACGCTGGCAACGCATGTTGTACCAGCGGTAATCCAGAAGGCGCCTGCGTGTAAGGCCGTTGCTTTTCTTCCCAGGTATGCGGCGCGTGGTCACTGCCGATCACGTCCAGTAGATTGCTGTTCAGGGCCGCGCGCAACGCATCGCGATCGGCCTGGGTCTTGATCGCCGGGTTGCACTTGATCAAGTTCCCAAGGCTTGGGTAGTCGCGATCATCGAACAGCAAATGATGCAGACAGACTTCAGCGGTGATGCGTTTCTGCGCCTGCGGTTTGTCTTCAAACAACGCCAGTTCACGCGCCGTAGTCAGGTGCAAAACGTGCAGGCGCGTGCCGTGACGTTGCGCCAGCTCCACCGCCAGTGAAGAGGATCGATAACATGCCTCGGCATTGCGGATTAGCGGGTGAGCAGCGGGTGGTATTCGCTCACCGAACAGCTCACGCAGATTGGCCGCGTTGGCGTCGATGCTCGGCGTGTGTTCGCAGTGGGCCAACAGGATCGTTGGCACCTCGGCGAACAGTCGCTCAAGAATTTGCGGATCATCCACCAGCATGTTGCCGGTGGACGCGCCCATGAACACTTTCACCCCAGCCACTTCGCAGGGATTGAGCGCGGCGACCGTATCGAGGTTGTCGCGGCTCACGCCAAAGTGAAAGCCGTAATTGGCCACCGAGTTGATCGCCGCCCGCCGTTTTTTATCCGTCAGTGCTTCGAGGGTGAGGGTGGCCGGATTTGTGTTGGGCATGTCCATGAAACTGGTGATGCCACCCGCGACCGCCGCTCGCGACTCGGTGGAAAAGCTGCCCTTGGCCGGCGCCCCCGGTTCACGAAAATGCACCTGGTCATCGATCATTCCCGGCAACAGCCATTGGCCATTCGCGTCGATTTCCACCTTGGCGTTTTCGCCTTCGATGCTGCGGGCAATCTTGACGATGCGCCCGTTGCTGACCAACAGATCGCCGTCGAACTCGCGTCCTTCATTGACCAGCCTTGCGTTGCGAATCAGCACGCTGCTCATGGTTCAGAACTCGTTCTGCAAGGCTTTGTAGCCGCGCACCAGATCGACATTGGTGCGCGCCACATCTTCGGAAAACTCCGAAGCGCTGACACTCACCGGTGGAAATTGCGAGAGGTCGGTATTCGGGCCGATGCGAGTCGTGGAGGGTACATAGAACGCGTCCGGTAAATCGCGGCCGTCGACCACCGAGTTGTGCCGCACCACGCAGCCATTGCCGACGACGCAGTTGAACAACACGCTGTTGAAACCGATGAACACGCGGTCGCCAACGACGCAGGGGCCGTGAACGATCGAGCGGTGGGCGATGGACGTGAGCTCGCCGATGGTCACTGCTGCGCCGGATTTGGAATGGATGACCACGCCGTCCTGGATATTCGAATTGGCGCCGATGGTGATTGGCTCCATCTCTCCAGACGCGTCCACTTCATCGGCACGGATGACCGCATAAGGGCCGACGAAAACGTTCTCGCCGATGACCACCTTGCCGCAGATGATCGCGGTTTTATCGACATAGGCCGACTCGGCAATCTGTGGCAAATCACCTGAAGGATTCTTGCGGATCATGGTTGGCTCAGCGCGTTGTAGAGGGTATTGAGGTTGTATTCGAACAGCCCGGTGAAGGTGCTGGCGGGCCCGCTGGCGGCGAGCGCGTCGGAGTAGAGCGTGCCACCAATGTGCGCGCCGCTTTCGTCGGCGATCTGTTTGAGCAGGCGCGCGTCTTTGATGTTTTCCATGAACACCGCTTTGACGTGGGCTTGGCGAATCTGGGTAATCAGCGCAGCGACTTCGGCGGCCGAGGGTTCGCGTTCGGTGGAGAGGCCTTGCGGTGCCATGAAGTCGATGCCGTACGCCTGGCCGAGGTAACCGAAGGCATCGTGGCTGGTAACGATTTTGCGGTTGCCCGGAGGCAGTGCCCCGAGTTTGGCTTTGGCCTCGGCGAGCAGGGCGTAGATCTGCTTCAGGTAGGTTTTGCTGTTGCGTTCGTAGTCGGCTTTGTTTGCAGGATCCGCAGCGACCAGTGCCTTGGTGATATTGGCGATATACAACTCGGCGTTCGCCAGATTATGCCAAGCGTGCGGGTCGGGAACAGTTTCGCCGTCCTCATCCAGTGAGCGCGGAATCACGCCGTGGCTGGCACTGATGACCGTGGCTTTGGTCTCGGTGCTGGTGACCAGACGATCCAGCCACGGCTCGAAACCGAGGCCGTTTTTGATGATCAATTTTGCGCCAAGCAATGCTTTGGCATCGTCCGGTGTCGGTTCGTAAGTGTGTGCATCGGCGTCCGGGCCGACCATGTTGGTGATCTGGATATGCTCGCCGCCGACCTGATGCACCATGTCGGCGAGGATGCTGAAGCTGGTGACCACCGGTAGTTTTTCCGCCGCTGACAAGGACATCGACAGCATCAGGCTGAGCAACACGAGTAGAGCGCGCATCGGGAAACACCTCATTGGGATGTGAGCAAAGGCGGGCGGCGCAACAAACCGTGAACCGGCCCGAACACCACGGACAGCAGATAGCCGACACCGGCGACCAACACGATGGCCGGGCCGCTGGGCAGCGAGTAGTAGAACGACAGCAGCAAGCCGAACCACACCGAGAGGCAACCGATGACCGCCGCGATGGCCATCAGGATCGGCAGACGGCGGCTCCAGAATCGCGAAGCGGCGGCGGGAAGCATCATCAGTCCAACCACCATCAGTGCGCCGATGGCCTGGAAACCGATCACCAGATTGAGCACCACCAGCGTCAGAAAGACGCCGTGAGCGAGTGGACCGAGGCGGCTGACGGTTCTCAGGAACAGTGGGTCGAGGGTGTCGAGCAACAGCGGTTTGTAGATCAGCGCCATAGCGATCAGGCTGAAGCCCGAGACCCATAACATGCCGTTGAGGGTCGGCCCGTCGACGGCCAGTGCTGAGCCGAACAGCAGGTGCAACAGATCGAGGCGTTTGCCGGCGATGCCGAGAATCAGTACGCCGCTGGCGAGGGAAATGGGATAGATCGCGGCGAGGCTGGCGTCTTCGCGTAGACCCGTTCGGCGGGTGATCCACGCCGCGAGTCCGGCCATGCTCAGACCCGCGCCGAGGCCGCCGAGTGTGAGTGCAGGCAGACTCAGTCCGGCAAACCAGAATCCTAATGCGGCGCCAGGAAGGATGCCGTGGGCAACAGCGTCACCGATCAGGCTCATCCGTCGCAGAATCAAAAACACGCCGAGCGGCGCAGTGCTGCACGCTAATACCAAGCCGCCGAGCAGGGCGCGGCGCATGAATACAAATTCGTTGAACGGCTGCCAGAAATGGGCGACGGCGAGCATCAGGCCACCTGCGTGTGAGGGGTTTGCCGGATCAATTCGTTACTGGCTCCGAACACGCATTCGCGGTTTTTGATCAGCAAGGTTTGCGGGATGTGCTGGCGTACGGCGGCGAGGTCGTGGCACACGACGACCAGTGTTCGACCTTCGCGATGCCAGGTATGGATGTGCTGCCAGAGCAGTTGTTGGCCGAGCTCATCGAGTGCGGCGTGGGGTTCGTCGAGCAACAACACTGGAGCGTCGGTCAGACTCAGTCGGGCGAGGAGGGCACGTTGCAGTTCTCCACCGGACAGGGCCATGAGTGGACGCTCCCCGAGTCCGCTGAGGTGCCAGTTTTCCAGTGCGTCTTTCAGACGTTGTGCGCGCAATCGTGTTGAAAGCCGTCGGCCCCAGAAACCGGCGCAGATCAGCTCTTCCAGGCTGATGGGGAATTGTCGGTCGAGATGCTGTTGCTGGGGCAGGAATGACAACCCGCTTTGGCGTGGAACACTGAGGGCAACGTTACCTGCCAAAGGTTTCTGCAATCCGGCGATGACTTTCAGCAGGCTGCTCTTGCCACAGCCATTGGCACCGATGATCGCGGTCAGGCTGCCGCTGTCGAACTCAAGACTCAGCGGACTCGTCAGTGGTTGACCGGGTGCGCCCCAACTCAGCGATTGGCAGCGGATCATGCTTGTTCACGCTGCCAGTGGCTTTCGGCGACGGCGTCGTGGGCGTGCAGGCTTTCGGCGTGAATGACCCGCAGGTTAAATGCGCTGACTCCTGGGGTGCGACGCAATGCCAGATTCAGACGGCGCGCGGCATCTTCACAGAACATCAGGTTCTGGCCGTTGGCGAGGGCGAAGGCTTGTTCGTCCGCGCGCTTTACTGCGGTTTGTACAGCGGTGCCGAGGGCCGCCTCGGCGTCATTGATGATCACACTCAGCGGCAATTCATCGATGAATTCGTCGAGGTGCAGATGCAATTGCGCAGTGCTGCGTTGGCTGTGAGGTGTGGCGACGATGCCTTGGGTCGAGCCTAACCATGCCAAAACGTCTGCGTGCTGCAGGCCTTTGTTGGCGAAGTCGTCGATAAATTGTTGCTGGATCAACTGCCGCGCCAATGCCGCTGAGCAAGGGCAGGTCGAAGAGTAGGGCAGGTCAATTTTGAGTTCCACGTGGAACATTTGATTTTTCAGGCTTGCCGAAATAGTCGTCGGATAGGATTTCCAGCCGGCCAATGGGCTGATCAGCGCGGGGCGTTTCAGCAGTAAGTCGCAGTGAATATTCACGTACGCACAGTTGGATAACCCTTGGTGGCTTTCTAGAAAGCGCTTGAGTACCTCGTGCAGGAGGGCGGGTGTCAGGCGTTCCTGTTCGAGTATCTCCAGGGCCAAATACAGCCGCGACATATGAATGCCGCGCGCCTCGCCATCATCAAGGCTCACTCCAGCGTCAGCCTTGGCATTCAGGCGTTGGCCTTCCAACAAAACGGGTAATGCGATGCCCTGCATGCCCACCCATTCGAGTGGCAAAGCTTGGCGAGCGGTCTGCGCGGCGATATCCGGGAGTGAAAGCGAATTCATGTTCGGGACCATCATGATGATTCAATTTGATGTTACATTATAACAATTCAAATCACGATGTCTTTTTCATGAACAGGTTTTCATATGCACAGACGTCAAGTGCTCAATCTGATTTTGGCCAGCGCCGCTTTTGCTTTGCCCTTCAGCGTGTCTGCTGCGCAAATTCGTCAGGCACGACTTTGGCGATCTGAGGACAAAGTGCGGTTAGTGTTCGATTTGAGTGGGCCGGTCAGCTACAAGACCTTCACGCTCAGTGCGCCTGAACGACTCATCATTGATGTGAGTGGGGCAAGCTTGGGTGGGGATTTCAGCCAGTTGGCGCTGAATGACACGGTGATACGCGCGATCAGATCCGGGCCATTCGGTCAGGGCGATGCACGTATTGTTCTGGATCTGAACAGTCCGGTATTACTGAACAGCTTTCTTTTGGCGCCGCAAGACGGACAAAGTCATCGCTTGGTATTGGACTTGGTCAGCGCAAAACCGATTCAAATAGCCGCAAAGGTTCCACGTGAAACACCGCAGATCAGCGCTCATCCGAAGCGCGACATCATCGTAGTCGTCGATCCAGGACATGGCGGAAAGGATCCCGGCGCGGTCGGCGCCAAGGGCGAACGGGAAAAAGATGTAGTGCTTTCCATCGCGCAGATGCTGGCTAAGCGTCTGAAAAAAGAGAAAGGCTTCGACGTAAAACTGGTACGCAATGACGACTTTTTCGTTCCATTGCGCAAGCGCGTGGCGATCGCCCGTCAGCACAAAGCTGACATTTTTATCTCAGTGCATGCCGATGCAGCGCCGCGTCTGACGGCTTCTGGCGCATCGGTGTATTGCCTTTCTGAGGGTGGCGCAACGTCGGCGACTGCGCGCTTCATGGCGCAGCGGGAGAACAGCGCCGACCTGCTCGGCGCAACGAGTCTGCTCAACTTGAAAGATAAGGATCCGATGCTCGCTGGGGTGATTGTCGACATGTCGATGAATGCAACGATTGCCGCCAGTTTGCAGCTTGGCAGTACGGTGCTGGGCAGCCTTGCCGACATTACGACTCTGCACCAGAAGCGCGTGGAACAGGCTGGATTCGCAGTGCTGAAATCGCCGGACGTGCCTTCAATCCTGGTGGAAACCGGCTTTATTTCCAATGCGCGGGACAGCCAGCGATTGGTCACCGCTCGACATCAGCAAGCCGTGGCAGACGGTTTGTTCAAAGGATTGCAGCGCTACTTTGAAAAGAATCCCCCCGTCGACAGTTACCTGGCCTGGCAGCAGGCGCAGCGAGAGGCTCAGGTTTAACAGCCGGTAATCCGGCTGCAGGTGAATTTCGCGCTGCTACCACCCGAGCTGGAGAACCGATTGATCGTCGTCCAGCCGACACGTCGTGTGTAGCCCACCCAGGCTTCGCCGTCAGAAGCGATGCCGGTGAAGAACGTCAGTTGGCCGAAACGACTATTGGTTTGCGCCCAATAACGCTGGCCGGCCTTTTCAAACCCACGCAGATAAAGCGTGTTGCCGACGGTGTTGACGCTATAGGCGTTGCCGTCGGCATCGACGCAGGCCAACAGATTTGCGCTGCGTGTGCAGGTCGCAAGCGCCGCCACCTGAGCCGATGAATTGCCAATCATCAACAATCCAAGGCTCAACAACGAGCATTTCAGCGCAGTTTTCATTACGAATTCCGGAGTGCTATTGGCTCAGCTTCCTGCGGTTTATCGCTCAAGACAAGAGCAGGGCTGGTTTATTTGTGTTGTTATACTATAACATAAAAGTTAACCGAGCCTGGGCAGGCCGATTTCAAGCGTTTACGTTCAGCGAAGCCCTTCGCATGAAGCACAAAAACGCCAAGCGCCAGCAAAGCGCTAATCGGCTGCCATTTAAAGAGGATTATCCAATGTCAGACGAGTTGCCCGTTACCGTACTTTCAGGATTTCTTGGCGCTGGAAAAAGTACACTTTTGAATTACGTACTACGTAATCGAAAGGGTTTGCGGGTAGCCGTCATCGTCAATGATATGAGCGAGATCAATATCGATGGCAGCGAAGTCCAGCGTGATGTCAGCCTTAACCGTGCAGAAGAAAAAATCGTCGAAATGAGCAACGGCTGTATCTGCTGTACGTTACGCGAAGACTTGCTTGAAGAAGTCAGCAAGCTCGCCCGGGAAGGGCGCTTCGATTATTTGCTGATCGAATCCACCGGCATCTCCGAACCGCTGCCGGTCGCAGAAACCTTCACTTTCCGCGATGAACACGGCCAAAGCCTCTCGGACATCGCCCGTCTCGACACCATGGTCACTGTAGTCGACGGTGTGAATTTCCTGCCGGACTACCAGGCGGCAGAAAGCCTCGCCTCCCGTGGCGAGATTCTCGGCGAAGAAGACGAACGCTCGATCACCGATCTGTTGATTGAGCAAATCGAATTCGCCGACGTGCTGTTGATCAGCAAGATCGACCTGATCAGCCAGCACGAGCGCGAAGAGTTGATTGCCATCCTCAAACGCCTCAACGCCCAGGCTGAAATCATTCCAATGGTGATGGGCGAAGTGCCGCTGGAGAAGATCCTCAATACCGGTCATTTCGATTTCGACAGAGCCGCGCAAGCGCCGGGTTGGCTGCAAGAGCTGCGCGGTGAACACGTGCCGGAAACCGACGAGTACGGCATCGCTTCAACTGCCTACCGCGCGCGCCGCCCGTTTCATCCGCAACGCTTCTTCAACTTCATTGATCGTCCGTGGTTGAACGGCAAGTTGCTGCGCTCCAAAGGCTTCTTCTGGCTCGCGAGCAAACCCACCGATGCCGGTAGCTGGTCGCAGGCCGGCGGTTTGATGCGTCACGGTTTTGCCGGGCGCTGGTGGCGCTTCGTGCCGAAGGATCAGTGGCCACAAGATCAGGAAAGCACCGCAGCCATCATGGAAAACTGGACGCCAAGCGTTGGCGACTGTCGCCAGGAATTGGTGTTCATTGGTCAGAACATCGATTTCCTGCAGCTTTCTGCCGAACTCGATGCCTGCCTGCTCACCGATGAAGAAATGGCCCATGGCGTAGAGGGCTGGCGATTGCTGGCGGATCCGTTCGGCCCTTGGCACGAAGAGGCCGCCTGATGCTTGCACTCAAACTGCTGCAAAACCGTACCCGCCATCAACATCAAGGTCCGACGCCGAAAGCACTGGCGCGGATTCTGGAGGACGACACCAACCTCGCTGTCTGGCAGCGCCAACTGCCTTTGCACATCAGCGATTTTGCCCAGTTACTTCTGTCGCTCAACGAGCCTTTGGCGGAGTCGTTGTGTCTGGAGTTGCCGGATGAGGACGCGGAACCTGATCTTGCCGGTCTTGCTCTGGGTTTCCGCGATCTGGAGGGTTACGAAGGCTTTATCGCCGACCTGAAATGGTTAGTCAGCGCCTTCGCCTGCTTGCTCGGTGCGCGGCGCATCGGCCTGCGCCTGCGGGTGCTGGATAAAGCCATGTGCCCGCGTTTCCATGTCGATCACGTGCCGGTGCGACTGATCACCACGTACGCCGGCGTCGGCAGTCAATGGCTCAAGGAAGGCGCGATGGATCGCAGTCAATTGGGGCAGGCCAACGCCGAACCCCAAGCGCAAATACAGCAACTCAAGAGCGGCGACGTCGCCTTACTGAAAGGCGAGAAATGGCACGGCAATGAAGGCTTCGGCTTGATCCATCGCTCGCCGCAACCGGCCGCAGGCGAGCGTCGTCTGATACTGACCCTCGACTGGCTCGGTTGACGCCTCAGGGCTTGAACCAAGAACCCTGGCTTTGGCTTTCGCAGTACGGCTTCAGATACGCGGCATCGGTGGCGACGCCGTAATAGTGGATATCCTGGCGATAAGGCATATTGGCGACTTGTGCGTTGCTGCACACGCCAAACGCGCCGCTTGGGCATTGATCGACGTATTGCACTTCGACGTTCTGTCCGGCCAGGGTTGGCTGGCAGAAACCGTCATTGAACAGTTTTTCCGGAATGTTGCGGTTCTGCTGACAGACTTTGACGTCGAGCCGCTCGCCCTGACTGTGCACCACGCAGGCCTGAGCCCACGCTTCACTCGACAGCAGCGTCAACAGCAACGACCATCCCATCCAACGCATCTTTGAATCTCCCAAGAAAGCTTCCGGCCATGTTGCAGAACATTCCTACCCATGTCATTGCTGGCCCTTTGGGCGCCGGCAAGACCAGCCTGATTCGCCAGCTCATGGCCCAGCGTCCCGAAGGCGAGCGCTGGGCGGTGCTGATCAACGAGTTCGGCCAGATCGGCCTTGATGCCGCATTGCTGACGAGTGACGCCGATGGTATCGCACTGGGCGAAGTGGCCGGTGGCTGCCTGTGCTGTGTCAATGGCGCGCCGTTTCAGATTGGCCTCGGGCGTTTGTTGCGCAAGGCGAAGCCGGATCGGCTGTTCATCGAACCGTCCGGGCTGGGGCATCCAGCACAGTTGCTCAAACAATTGAATGAGGCGCCGTGGTTGGGTGTACTGGCGGTGCAGCCGTGTGTGCTGGTGCTGGATGCTCAGGCGCTTGAAGGGGGGAGAGCCTTGCCGGCAGCGCAACAGGAAGCCTTGGCAACCGCTGGCCTGCTGTTGTTGAACAAGGCTGAAAACCTTGATGACAGGGCCAGGGAAAAAATCGCCAGGCAGTTGCCGGCAGTGCCGTTGATCTGGACTCGAGAGGCGCAATTGAGCTTGAGCGAACTGCCGGGCCTGGCCGCGAAAGCGCTCAATGGTGTGGATAATCTGGCCGTACCCAACGGATCAGGACAAATGCCGGCCGTCTGGACTGATCCGACGCTGCCGATTTGCCTGAGTCAGGCGCAGGAGGGAGGCTGGAGCATTGGCTGGCGTTGGCATCCGGGGCAGACGTTCGACAAGCGGCGCATCGCTGACTGGCTCGCCCGCCTCAATTGGCAGCGGGCGAAACTGGTTATCCACAGCTCGGAGGGTTGGGTGTCTGCGAATGCTTTGGATAATGCCGAGTTGATTTGGCAGGTCAGTGAGTGGCGAAAGGATTCGCGGATTGAGCTGATCTTCGTCGATCCGCAAAACATTGAAAAGCTGCAGCAGGGTTTGTCGGGGTGTCGGGAAAGTTAGATCAAAAGATCGCAGCCTTCGGCAGCTCCTACATGCGATTCCCTGTAGGAGTTGCCGAAGGCTGCGATCTTTTGATCTTTAAGGCTTCCACTTGGTGTGTTCCTGGCGCCACTGGCTCAACTCGATGACTTCGGCGCGCGGCTTGTGCACCTCAACCACCGGTGGCGTGTCGTCGAACGGTGCCGGGTAGGGCGCCAGTTCGATCTGCGCACTGTGCGCGCCAAACTGGGTGATGGTGCCGTTATGGCGGGTTTCGCCGGTCACGGTGAACTCGAAGTTGTACACCCGCGCCAGTCGTCGGCGACCGTTGGCGTCCTTGATGAACCCGATCTTCTTCAGGGCAACGTTGCCGTCGAGCAACTCGACCCGCACGTTCAGACAATGCTGTTTGACCCGCTCCAGAGCGCGTTCGCGCAAGCCGTGGTTGTGCCATAGCCAGGCGCCGGCAGCGGCGAACAGTATCAGCACGAAGATGTTTTCCAGGGTCAGCATCAACATCGAACTCCAAAAGATAGCGTCAGCTTAACTGCGTCGTCGGCCTGTCGTACAGGCTGCGTTTCGTCGCATACTGCGCGGCTTGAATTTCAATCGTTTTACGGAATGACCCGAATGAAACGTACGCCTCATCTGCTCGCCATTCAGTCCCACGTGGTGTTCGGCCACGCCGGCAACAGCGCCGCGGTTTTTCCGATGCAGCGGGTCGGGGTCAATGTCTGGCCGCTCAACACCGTGCAGTTTTCCAACCACACCCAGTACGGCCAATGGGCCGGCGAAGTGCTGGCGCCGCAGCAGATTCCCGAGCTGGTCGAAGGCATCGCCGCGATTGGCGAGCTGGGCAACTGCGATGCGGTGCTGTCCGGATACCTCGGCAGCGCGGCGCAGGGCCGGGCGATTCTCAGCGGTGTCGAACGCATCAAGTCGGTCAATCCGAAGGCGCTGTATCTGTGTGACCCGGTGATGGGCCATCCGGAGAAGGGCTGCAGCGTGCCGACCGAAGTCAGCGATTTCCTCCTGGAGGAGGCGGCCGCCGTGGCGGACATCATGTGCCCGAACCAGTTGGAGCTGGACAGCTTTTCCGGGCGCAAGCCGCAGTCGTTGTTCGATTGCCTGGCGATGGCGCGTGCGCTGCTGACGCGCGGGCCGAAAGCGGTGCTGGTCAAGCATCTGGATTATCCGGGCAAACCGGCGGATGGCTTCGAGATGTTGCTGGTGACGGCCGAAGGTAGCTGGCATCTGCGTCGTCCACTGCTGGCGTTTCCCCGTCAGCCGGTGGGTGTGGGCGATCTGACATCCGGCCTGTTCCTGGCGCGGGTGCTGTTGGGTGACAGCCTGGTAGCCGCGTTCGAATTCACCGCAGCGGCGGTGCATGAGGTGCTGCTGGAGACTCAGGCCTGTGCCAGTTATGAGCTGCAACTGGTGCGAGCGCAGGATCGGATTGCGCATCCGCGGGTGAAGTTCGAGGCTACTGCAATCAGTCTTTAAGACCGCGCTGCCCCCATTCGCGAGCAGGCTCGCTCCTACAGGGAAACGCGTTCCAATGTAGGAGTGAGCCTGCTCGCGATAGCGATTTCTTAACGCTAAAAATCTCAGGCGTCGCCCTTGATCTCCTGATAGCGCTTCTCCAGCTCCTGGCGAATCTGCCGACGCTGCTGCGCCTGCATATAACGACGCTTGTCTTCACTGTTCTGCGGTTGCAGCGGCGGCACGGCGGCCGGTTTGCGCTGATCATCCACCGCGACCATGGTGAAGAAGCAGCTGTTGGTGTGGCGCACCGAGCGTTCGCGGATGTTCTCGGTGACGACTTTGATGCCGACTTCCATCGAGGTGTTGCCGGTGTAGTTGACCGAGGCGAGGAAGGTCACTAGTTCGCCGACATGAATCGGCTCGCGGAAAATCACCTGATCTACCGACAGGGTCACCACGTAGCGGCCGGCATAGCGGCTCGCGCAGGCATAAGCCACTTCGTCGAGGTATTTGAGCAGGGTGCCGCCGTGGACATTGCCAGAGAAGTTGGCCATGTCGGGGGTCATCAGTACCGTCATCGACAGCTGGGCGTTTCCGGGTTCCATAACGTTCTCACGGATCAAGGCTGGTTGCTGGAAGCACCTCTGCGGGTGCCTGGTCGCTTTTCAAAAGTACCGTTATCGGGACGCCGGGCGACTGGCCGCCGTCACGCCGGAATCGATCTGTTTCCATATATTGCACCGCCTTCCAGGCGGAAGTCGCGGTGTTACCCTGCAAAAGCCCGCCTCAAGGGCAATTCCCACACCCAAAGCGGATTTTTACCTAGCTCGCCCAGACTTTTCTGACGTCTGCCCGCGAGCCTTGTCATTCAAGGAGCCCACGCCATGCATGCCATCAGTTTTATTCAGGACCTGGCAGTGATCATGTTGGTCGCAGGCGTGGTGACCGTGTTGTTCCACCGTTTCAAGCAACCGGTTGTGCTCGGCTATATCGTCGCCGGCTTCATCATTGGCCCGCACACGCCGCCGTTCGGCCTGATCCACGACGAAGAAACCATCAAGACCCTCGCCGAACTCGGGGTAATTTTCCTGATGTTCTGCCTCGGCCTCGAGTTCAGCCTGCGCAAGCTGTTCAAGGTCGGCGCCACGGCGTTTATTGCGGCGTTCCTCGAAATCGTCCTGATGATCTGGATCGGCTACGAAATCGGCCGCTGGTTCGAATGGAACACCATGGACTCGCTGTTCCTCGGCGCGATTCTGGCGATCTCCTCGACCACCATCATCGTCAAGGCGCTCAATGACCTGAAGATGAAGAACGAGCGCTTTGCGCAGTTGATCTTCGGCGTGCTGATCGTCGAAGACATCCTCGGCATCGGCATCATTGCACTGCTATCCAGTATCGCCGTCAGCGGTACGGTCAGCTCCGGCGAAGTGTTTTCCACGGTCGGCAAGCTGTCGCTGTTCATGATCGTCGCGCTGGTCATTGGCATTCTGTTGGTGCCGCGCCTGCTGGCTTATGTGGCCAAATTCGAAAGCAACGAAATGCTCCTGATCACCGTGCTGGGCCTGTGTTTCGGCTTCTGTCTGCTGGTGGTCAAGCTTGAGTACAGCATGGTGCTCGGCGCCTTCCTGATCGGCGCGATCATGGCCGAGTCGCGGCAATTGCTGAAGATCGAGCGGCTGATCGAGCCGGTTCGCGACCTGTTCAGTGCGATTTTCTTTGTCGCCATCGGCCTGATGCTCGACCCGCTGATTCTGCTCGAATACGCGTGGCCGATTGCGGTGATCACCGTAGCCGTTGTGCTCGGCAAAATGTTGTCCTGCGGCCTCGGGGCGTTTATCGCCGGCAATGACGGACGTACCTCACTGCGCGTCGGGATGGGGCTGTCACAGATTGGCGAATTTTCCTTCATCATCGCCGCGCTGGGGATGACCTTGCAGGTCACCAGCAACTTCCTTTACCCGGTTGCTGTGGCGGTGTCGGTGATTACCACGCTGCTGACGCCTTATCTGATTCGTGCGGCGGATCCGCTGTCGATCAAACTGTCTGGCGCTGTGCCCAAGCCTCTGGGGCGTGTGTTGGGCATGTACGGTGAATGGCTGCGCAGTATCCAGCCGCAAGGCGAGAGCGCGATGCTGGCGTCGATCATCCGCAAGATCTTGCTCCAGGTCGGGGTCAATCTGGCGTTGGTGATTGCGATCTTCTTTAGCGGGGCATTCTTCGCTGAACGCCTCTCGGCCTGGCTGCAGGACTGGATCAGCGATCCGAGCTGGCAGAAGGCGCTGATCTGGGGCGGGGCGTTGCTGGTCTCGCTGCCGTTTTTGATTGCGGCGTATCGCAAGCTCAAGGCGTTGTCGATGCTGCTGGCGGAGATGGGCGTCAAGCCAGAGATGGCCGGGCGTCACACGCAGCGAGTGCGTCGGGTGATCTCCGAAGTGATCCCGATCCTCTCGCTGCTGGTGATTTTCCTACTGTTGGCAGCCTTGTCGGCCAGTATCTTGCCGACCAACAAGTTGCTGGTACTGATCGCCGTGGTCGCGGCCGCCGTGGCGGCGCTGCTCTGGCGCTGGTTCATCCGCGTGCACACGCGGATGCAGGTGGCGCTGCTGGAAACCCTCGACAACCACAAAGAGTCGTCGGGGCATTGACCTGGCGGGGCGGCTGGCCGATCAGCTTTCCAGCCAGACGTCCCGCGCCCAGTGCCACACCGATTCCCAGGTTTCCTCGGCAATCAACTCTTCTTCGGCCTGCCACAGCACCACAGTTCCGTCTTCTTCGACACAGTAGTAGTCGTCGCCGTCCTGGCAGATCGGGATCAGCCCGCGATCTACACCGACATCCCAAGCGTTGGCGGCAACATCCGGCAAGTAGGTGTGGGATTGTGGGTCGGTGACGGTCACCGGCTCAAGGCTGCCGTACACCACATCGCTGACGGTCAGCAAAAACTCTCTGAAGACAAACGGAATGTCGATGAACAGCTGTTCTTCGATTTCGACCAGCAGATCTTCGTCAGGCAACTCCAAAGGAACCGGCACGGGTTCGTTGGCTTCACGCAGTTGTTCGATGATTTCTTCCACGTCCGGGATCCTCTTGCTTGAATGGCGCGGTTTATATGGGCCGGTTTATACAGTAGCTCGCTATAGATGCAACCGTGAAATAGAAAACCCCAGCCGAGGCTGGGGGTTTTTATTACCGCAAGTGAAGCATGGGGAGGGATCAGCCGTTCTGGCGGATACCGGCAACCAGCCAAGGCTGGTTCTCGCCCTGCGGACGTTCCATGTTCCAGCTTTCGCTGAACACTTCGCCCTGGTCGAAGCGCGAGGACTTCGACACACCGCTGAAGGTCAGGGTGGCGATGGTCTTGTCGGCACGATCATCCACACCATCCAGTTGCACCTGGAGGTTGTCGATGTAGGTCGACTGGAACGCGTCGCCCAGATCCGCACGCTCACGCTTGAGAAACTCGAGCATTTGCGGGGTCACGAACTCGGCGATCTTGTCCATTTCGTTGGCATCCCAGTGCTGCTGCAGCGACTGGAAGTGGCTGCGTGCAGCTTCAAGGAAGCTCTGCTCGTTGAACCAGGCCGGCGCGTTGATCACCGGACGGGCGGCAGCAGGTGCAGCCGAACCACCGAAGATCGAACCCATGGCAGCAGGCTTCTGCTCGAACACTTCACGCTGCATCGGTGCGCCGGCCGGAGCGAACTGCTCCTGCTGCTTGCGTCGACGCGCGGCGATGAAGCGGAAGATCACGAACGCGATGACGGCCATGATCAGGATGTCGAAGATCTGCATGCCCTGGAAGCCGCCGCCCATGAACATGGAAGCGAGCAGGCCACCGGCGGCGATACCGGCCAGAGGGCCGAGCCATTTCGAAGCACCGCCGGCCTTGGCCGCAGCGCCAGCGGCACCGGCAGCACCTGCGGTCGCAGCAGCGCCGCCGACACCTGGAGAAGAAGGAGCCATCTGGCTGGTCTGGTGCGTCGGCGCAGCGCCGGCGCTTTTGCCACCACCAAAGCGCTTGGCGTTGGCGTCGAGGCTCATCGTCAGGCCGATGCACAACGCCATGGCGATGCTAAGAAAACGTTTCATAAAGGGAATTCCCGTTTGTGGAGACACGCGCGCCATGTTGCACAGCTGAAGTGTTACTGGCTAGCGAGAGAGTGTTTCGGGCTTTTGCCTGACAGGTTACGTTCAGCTCGGTCGGGGCAATAAGGCCATGTACTTTTGGCTGTAGGAAACGGGGACAGGTTCAGTGGGAAAACGTGCTTAGCGACGAAACGCCAGCATCACCACACCGGCCGTGATCAGGCCGATACCTCCCCATTGGCGCAGGTCAAGTTTCTCACCCAGCAGGATCACGCCAAGCACCGCCACCAGCACTACGCTGAGTTTGTCCACCGGTGCGACCAGCGAGGCCGGGCCGACTTTCAACGCGCGGAAGTAGCACAGCCACGACGCGCCGGTGCCCAGGCCGGACAACAGCAGGAACAGGTAGCTCTTGGCGGATATTGATCCTAATGACTGATATTGGCCCGTTGCGTACAAAATCAAGGCCAGGCTGACCAGTACCACGATCGTGCGCAATAGAGTGGCGAAGTCGGAATTGACGTTTTCGATGCCGACTTTGGCGAAGATCGCCGTCAATGCGGCGAAAGTGGCCGAGAGCAGGGCCCAGAATGTCCAGGAAGAGAAGAAGCCTGAGCCCATGGAAATGTCCTTGTTCGATTATCCACCGCCAAACCCTGTGGGAGCGAGCCTGCTCGCGAACGCCGCACCGCGGTCTATCAGATCAACCGCGGTGATTTCATTCGCGAGCAGGCTCGCTCCCACAAAAACAGCAAAATCGGGGTCAGATCGCTTCCAGCTTGGCGTAGCCGAGCATCAGCCACTTGCTGCCTTCGCTGAAGTTCACCTGCACCCTTGCCTGCGCGCCGGCACCCTCGAAGTTGAGGATCACGCCGTCACCAAAGATCGAATGGCGTACCGCCTGACCGAGGCTGAAACCCGTTTCCGGAATTTCGCTACCGCTGAACAGGTTGCTGCCGCTCATCGACTGGTTGCCGCCAAATGGTCGGCTGACGCTATTCGACAGACGCACTTCCTGGATCAGACCTTTCGGCACTTCACGTACGAAACGCGAGACCTTGTTGTAGGTCTCGCTGCCGTACAGGCGTCGGGTTTCAGCATAGGTCATCACCAGATTCTGCATCGCCCGGGTGATACCGACATAGGCCAGACGCCGCTCTTCCTCAAGACGCCCCGGTTCTTCCAGGCTCATCTTGTGCGGGAACAGGCCTTCTTCCATGCCCACGAGGAACACGTAAGGGAATTCCAGGCCTTTGGCGCTGTGCAGGGTCATCAACTGAATGCTGTCTTCGTGTTCGTCGGCCTGAGTGTCGCCGGCTTCCAGCGAAGCGTGGCCGAGGAATGCCGCCAGGGGCGTCAACTCTTCGTCTTCTTCGGTGTTTTCGAAGTTGCGCGCGGCGCTGACCAGTTCCTCAAGGTTTTCTACCCGAGCCTGGCCTTTCTCGCCTTTTTCCGCTTCGTGATAAGCGATCAGCCCGGACTGCTCGATGACGGTTTGCGTCATCAAGTGCAGCGGCATTTCCATGCACTTGGCAGCGAGATTCTCGATCAGCTCGATAAATGCACCCAGCGCACCGGCCGCGCGACCGGTCAGGCCTTTATTGGCGACCAGTTGGCGCATCGCTTCCCACATCGATACATCGCTGTGGCGCGCGTGATCGCGGATGGCCTCGACGGTTTTCTCGCCGATGCCACGGGCCGGCACGTTGATTACGCGTTCCAGCGCCGCATCGTTGCCGCGACCTTCGAGCAAACGCAGGTAGGCCATGGCGTTCTTGATTTCCGCACGCTCGAAGAAGCGCTGACCACCATAGATGCGGTACGGAATGCGCTCACGCAGCAAAGCTTCTTCCAAAACGCGTGATTGAGCGTTGGAGCGATAGAGAATCGCGATATCGCTACGGGCCAGGCCGGTTTTCAGCGCGCTTTCGATGGTTTCGACAACGTAGCGTGCTTCGTCGTGTTCGTTGAACGCGGCGTACAGATTGATTGCTTCGCCGTCACCGCCGTCGGTCCATAGCTCTTTGCCCAGACGCCCGGTGTTGTTGGCGATCAGGGCGTTGGCAGCCTTGAGGATGCCGGCGGTGGAGCGGTAGTTCTGCTCCAGACGAATGGTTACCGAATCCGCGAAGTCGGAGGAGTACTGATGAATGTTTTCGATCTTCGCGCCACGCCAGCCGTAAATCGACTGGTCGTCGTCGCCGACCACCATCAGGCTGTCGCCACCCTTGCCGAGCAGGCGCAACCAGGCGTACTGCACGGCGTTGGTGTCCTGGAATTCGTCCACCAGAATATGGCGGAAGCGCTTCTGGTAGTGCGCCAGCAGGCCCGGGTGATCGCGCCACAGGTCGAGGGCACGCAGCAGCAGTTCGGAGAAATCGATGACGCCGGCACGCTGGCACGCCGCCTCGTAGGCCTCGTAGATGCCGCGCATGGTCGCCAGGTACAAATCACCGCTGGCCTGAATGTGCTGCGGGCGCAGGCCTTCGTCTTTCTGGCCGTTGATGAACCACTGCGCCTGACGGGCTGGCCAGCGCTGCTCGTCGAGACCGAGCTCGCGGATCACCCGCTTGACCAGCCGTTGCTGGTCGTCGCTGTCGAGAATCTGGAAAGTCTGGCTCAGGCCCGCTTCCTGCCAGTGCGCCCGCAGCAAGCGGTGCGCCAGGCCGTGGAAGGTGCCGACCCACATGCCCGCCGGGTTGATCCCCAGCAACTGCTCGATGCGATGACGCATCTCGGCAGCAGCCTTGTTGGTGAAGGTCACCGACAGGATGGAGTGGGGCGAGGCGTTTTCGACCTGGATCAACCAGGCGATACGGTGCACCAGCACTCGGGTTTTACCGGAGCCAGCACCGGCCAGGACCAACTGACGGCCAACGGGGGCTGCTACGGCCTGGCGTTGGGCATCGTTGAGGGAGTTCAGCAGAAGGGAGAGATCATCGCGCATCGGGGCATTCTAGGGTGCGCCGCAGGCCCGGGCAAACCGAGCTTTGCATTAGCCGATGAAACTCCAGTCGAAGACGACCGGTCGGTCACTGGCTACAGGCATCGGCCCGCCGCGCTCCAAGGGTTTCGCGGGTGGCAAAGGACGGAAAAGTTTCGCTGAAATTATGATCTGGGGCAGTTTGGCAACGGGATCGGCTTGTGTATGCTCCGTCCACGTTTCGGGCGCACGCCCTCCTTATAAGAACAAGAACGTTGCCCATGACCCTCAGCGCCGAACTGTCGGGCCCCTCCGTGGAACCCCGGGTTATCCGCAAGCACTATGCCGTCGAAATGGCGGTCGAGCGCACGCGCCTGCTGTATCAGGGCTCGTTATTGCCCACCCTGTTCATGTTGATCAATGGTCTGGTCTGCGCCGCTTTGCTCTGGAGCCCGCAGCGCTATTTCGTGGTCAGCGTCTGGCTGGTGTGGTTGCTGTCGCTGGTGGCGTTGCGGGTGATTCAGGTTGCAGCGTTCGACTCGGCAATCCCTGATCGTCAGGCGCAACCGATCTGGCGGCGGATGTTTCTGCTCGGCTCGACCATGACCGGGTTGACCCTGGCCGGCGCCGGCATCGCCCTGGTGCCCGCCGACAACTTCATGCAACAAGCCTGGGTGTTCGGCCTGATTGGCGCCGCGACTCTGTCGGCGAGCGTCGCCTACGCGGTGAGCCTGCCGGCATTTCTGTCGTTTACCTTGCCCTGCCTATTGCCGGCGATCGGTTATCTGTTCTGGGGCGGCGATGAGCAGGCGCGAGGTTGGGGCTGGCTCGGGTTGATCTTGCTCGGCTCGCTGAGTGTGGTCGCGTGGCAGGTCAATCGCCTGATCGATCGCGGCTTGCTGCGGCGCTTCCAGAATCAGCACTTGATCGAACACCTGCAGCAGACGCAGTCGCGCAGCGAACAGCTCAATCAGGAACTGGCCAGGGAAATCGATCATCGCCGCTGCGCCGAGGGCAAGCTACGCGAAGCCCAGGTCGAACTCGAAGACCGCGTTGCCCAGCGCAGCCGAGAACTCGACGCCGCCAATCAGGCTTTGAGCAAAAGCGAAGCACGCCTGGCGCTGGCGTTGAAGGCCAGTGAGTTGGGCCTGTGGGACTGGAACTTGCAAACCGACGAAGTCCACCACACGCAGATTCAGGAACTGTTCGGCCTCGCTCCGGAATACGTCACGGCGCTGTTGCGCGACCTCAAACCGCGCCTGCATCCCGACGATGTGCCGACGCTGAAATACGCGTTGATCGAGCATTTGAAGGGGCGCACCGAGGACTATCAGATCGAATACCGCGTGCGTCACAGCGATGGCCATTGGGTCTGGATCGAAGACCGTGGCCGCGCAGTAGAACGCAGCGACAGCGGGCGAGTCATCCGCATGGTCGGCACCCGCCGCGACATCAGTGCCAGCAAAAGCCTCGAAGAACAGCAACGCCTGGCGGCGACGGTGTTTGAGGCGGCCAGTGAGGGCATCGTCATTCTCGATCCGAACTACGCGCTGATCGCAATCAATCAGGCGTTCAGCCGGGTCACCGGTTACGACATCGAGGACATGCTCGGGCGCAACGTCGTCGAGCTGCCATGCAGCCGCGACGCCCGCCGTCATTACGTGGCGATCCGTCATGCATTGGAGCAACACGGCAGTTGGCAGGGCGAACTGGTGGAAACGCGCAAGAACGGCGAACTGTATCCGCAGTGGCTGCAGCTGAATGCAGTGCGTGATGGTCGGGGAAATGTCAGCCATATCGTCGGTTTCTTCGCCGATCTGTCGGCGCGACGCGAATCCGAAGAGCGCATGCGTTACCTGACCCATTACGACGAACTCACCGGTCTGGCCAACCGCTCGCTGTTCCGCGAGCGCTTGCACGAAGCGCATCAGCGCTCGCGTCAGGGCCGACGCAGTCTGGCGTTGCTGCACATCAATCTGGATCGCTTCAAACTGCTCAACGACAGCCTTGGCCATGAGATTGCCGACCAGCTGTTGCAGAAAATGGCGCGCCGGCTGGTCAACGCCTTGCCGGAAGCCGACACCATCGCCCGATTGTCTGGTGATGAGTTTGCGGTGCTGTTCGACGCCTATGGCAACCTGTCGAGCCTGGCTCGGGTCGCCACGCGATTGTCGACCAAGCTGCGCTTGCCGTTGACGGTTGATGGTCATGAGCTGGTGGTCAGCGCCTCGATGGGCATCAGCATGCTGCCGGACAACGCCCGGGAGATTTCTGCGCTGGTCAGCCAGTCGAACATGGCCATGCAACACGCCAAGCACCTGGGCGGTAACAATTTCCAGTTCTACACCGACAGCCTTCAGGCCAGCACCCTTGAGCGCTTGCAGCTGGAAAATCAGTTGCGCAAAGCCATCGAGGAAAAGCAGCTGAAGGTGTTTTATCAGCCGAAGCTGTGCCTGCAAACTGGACGGCTGAATGCGGCGGAAGCGCTGGTGCGCTGGGATCACCCGACCATGGGGCGAGTGCCGCCGGGGGATTTCATCGGGCTGGCCGAGGAAACCGGCCTGATCGGGCCAATCGGCGAATTCGTCTTGCGTCAGGCATGCTGGCAGGCCTGCGAGTGGCAGCGTCAGGGGCTTGAGCCGATCCGCGTTTCGGTGAACCTGTCGGTGCATCAGTTGCGTCAGGGCAAGCTGGTCAGTCTGGTGCGCCAGGTGCTGGAGGAAACCGGTCTGGCACCGCACTACCTCGAACTGGAACTGACCGAAAGCCAGTTGCTCGACAGCGTCGAACACATCATCGCGACCTTCCAGCAACTGCGCGATCTGGGGGTGAAACTGGCGATCGATGATTTCGGCACCGGCTATTCGTCGCTGAGTTACCTCAAGCGTATTCCGGTGGATTACGTAAAGATCGATCAGGCATTCATTCGCGGCTTGGGTGAGGGCAGTGAAGATGCGGCGATCACTCGGGCGATCATTGCCATGGCCCATGGGCTGTCGCTGAAAGTCGTGGCCGAAGGCGTCGAGCGCCAGGATCAGCTGGAGTTTTTACGTGCCGAGCGTTGCGATGAAGTGCAGGGGTATCTGATCAGCCGGCCCGTGGAGGCTGACAGTCTGGCGGGGCTTTTGCGTGAACAGGAAAAACCGTTTTAAGGGCTACATGCGCTTCATCGCGCCTGATATGGGGACATCGAGTTACGCATTGAGCAGGCAAAAAGCCAATTCATGTAGTATAACTACAAGCGTGCTACATCCTTGCCCATAAGAAGAGTCCAGCCCCTTGAATCTGCTGCAACACATCGCCCAGTCACGTCACCTGTTACGCAAGTCGGAGCTCAAGGTCGCCGACCACGTGCTGCTTGACCCTGCGGCGGTGATGCACAGTTCCATGGCCGACCTGGCCCACAGCGTCGGCATCAGCGAGCCGACCATCGTGCGCTTCTGTCGCGCCATCGGTTGTTCCGGTTTTCAGGATCTCAAACTCAAACTGGCGCAAAGCCTCGCGGCCGGTGCCAGCTTCGGCCAGTTTGCGATCCATGAAGACGACTCGGTCGCCGATTACAGCCTGAAGATTTTCGACACCACGTTGCACACGCTGATGGAGGTTCGCGAGAAACTCGATCCGGTTGAGTTGCAGCGCGCGGTGACACTGATGTCGCAAGCGCAGCGCGTCGAGTTTTACGGTTTCGGCGCGTCGGGCGCGGTGGCGGCGGATGCGCAGCACAAGTTCTTCCGTTTGCTGCTGACTGCAGCGGCGTATTCCGATCCGCACATGCAGGCGATGTCGGCGGTGACGTTGAAACCGACCGATGTGGCGATCTGCATTTCGCAGTCCGGGCGTTCCAAGGATCTGCTGATCACCGCCAATCTGGTGCGTGAGAGCGGCGCTTCACTGATTACCCTATGCCCGAGCCAGACGCCGCTGGCCGAATTGTCGACGGTCAATCTGGCGATCGATGTGCATGAAGACACCGAAATCTATACGCCGCTGACCTCGCGCATTGCGCACCTGGTGGTAATCGATGTGTTGGCGATGGGCGTGGCCATGGCGCGCGGGCCGAGCCTGGTCAACCACCTCAAGAGCGTGAAGCGCAGTCTGCGTAGTCTGCGCTTGTCGCCAAAAGCCGCCAAAGCGCTGGATGACTGAAGCCATCCAAGGTCGTTCCGACCTCATTCGCGAGCAGGCTCGCTCCCACAGGGGATCTTCGGGGTACACAAATTCTGTGTCATATCGAGATCAAGTGTGGGAGTGAGCCTGCTCGCGATAGCGTCCTCAAAAACACCACAACCCTGAGCAAGTTTCATCGCACTGTCATCCACACGCAGCCAAACCGTCATCCCTCCCGCCTATCGTGAAACTCCCGTCATCGCCTTGGGAGACTCGAAATGGCTCAGCCCTACGAAGAACGCAACAGCGCCGCGAAAACCCGTCGTCAGCAGGAAGACCAGCGCCGCATGGAATTTCGCCGCGCTATCGAAGATCGCTTCGAACTTCGTCAGCTTCAAGCCGAAATCGGCGATTTTCCCGAGATCACTCACTGGCAGGCGGCACCCGCAGCTTCCCGTCGAAACGCTCAACCAGCGCGCTGATCTGCACCCTTTCGCTGCGGATAAACGCCAAGAAGGCGTGCGCCACCGGTGACAAGCGTTTGGCCTTGGCTTGCACCAGGCACCAGCTACGGAACAGCGGCAATTCATCGACCGGCAACTCGACGAGGCCGCCGGTCGCCAGCTCCAGGTTCAGGGCGTGGCGCGTCAACAGCGCCAGGCCCAGACCCGCCTGCACACATTCACGTTGTGCTTCGGCCGAGGCCACTTCCTGGGTCTGGGTGAAGTGCACGCGTTTCTCTTTGAAGTATTCTTCGCAGGCCAGTCGCGTACCCGACCCCGGTTCGCGGATCAGCAGCGTGTAAGGCTCCAGATCCTGCAAACGCAGCGGGCCCATGTGCGCCAATGGATGATCCGGGCGCGCCACGGCAACAATCGGGTTGTTGAGGAACGGCAGGAATTCCAGGCCCATGTCCTGCGGCACCATCGACATGATCACCAGATCATCGCGGTTATCCGAAAGCCTGCGGATCACCTGGCCACGGTTGACCACGGTCAGTTGCAGATTCACTTCCGGGTGCTGACGCTTGAACGCGGCGAACAGGTGCGGCACGAAATACTTGGCGCTGGACTCCACCGCCAGTTTCAACTGACCTTGCAGCGAACCCTGCATGTCCGACAGCTGCATATCGAGGTTTTCCAGGCGCCCGAAAATGTCTCGACTGGCACGCTGAAGGGCTTCAGCGGCTTCGGTCATGTAGAGTTTTTTGCCGACATAATCGAATAATGGCTGGCCGATCAGCTCCTCGAGCTGACGAATCTGTAGGCTGACGGCCGGTTGTGTGAGCGACATTTCCTCGGCTGCGCGGCTGTAGGAGCGTAAATCACACACTTCGTTGAAGATCTGCAGTTGACGCAATGTCATACGCATCAAGGACTTACGCATTTTTCACAGGCTCTGACGGCTGGCGGATGTTTCAACTATAAGTCTTTGCTTATGCATGACCCAATTTTTATTCATTTTTGTTAATCCCTCATGAGCGCTAGTGTGGACCTGCGACTAAATTGAAACATTTGGTCACGCGTCGACCTGGGTCTAGCAGGTCGTGGTGCCACCGGCTCAAGGGAACCTCCAAGTGATAACAAAGATCCTGATCGCCAACCGTGGTGAGATTGCCGTACGAATCGTGCGAGCCTGCGCCGAAATGGGCATTCGCTCGGTTGCGATTTTTTCCGACGCCGACCGCCATGCACTGCATGTGAAGCGTGCGGACGAGGCCCACAGCATCGGTGCCGAGCCACTGGCCGGTTACCTGAACCCGCGCAAGCTGGTGAACCTGGCGGTTGAAACCGGCTGTGATGCACTGCACCCCGGCTATGGTTTCCTCTCGGAAAACGCCGAGCTGGCAGACATCTGCGCCGAACGCGGAATCAAATTCATTGGTCCGTCGGCCGAAGTCATCCGCCGCATGGGCGACAAGACTGAAGCGCGCCGCAGCATGATCAAGGCTGGCGTACCGGTGACGCCGGGCACCGAAGGCAACGTTGCTGACATCGAAGAGGCCTTGGCCGAGGGCGACCGTATCGGTTACCCGGTGATGCTCAAAGCCACCTCCGGTGGTGGCGGTCGTGGCATCCGTCGCTGCAACAGCCGCGAAGAACTCGAACAGAATTTCCCTCGCGTCATCTCCGAAGCGACCAAGGCCTTCGGTTCTGCCGAAGTGTTTCTGGAAAAATGCATCGTCAATCCCAAGCACATTGAAGCGCAGATCCTTGGCGACAGCTTTGGCAATGTCGTGCACCTGTTCGAGCGTGACTGCTCGATCCAGCGCCGCAACCAGAAACTCATCGAAATCGCCCCGAGCCCGCAACTGACTCCGGAACAGCGCGCCTACATCGGCGACCTGTCGGTGCGTGCGGCCAAGGCAGTGGGTTACGAGAACGCCGGCACCGTGGAGTTCCTGCTCGCCGAGGGCGAGGTGTACTTCATGGAGATGAACACCCGGGTGCAGGTGGAGCACACCATCACCGAAGAAATCACCGGGATCGACATCGTCCGCGAGCAGATTCGCATCGCCTCCGGCCTGCCGCTGTCGGTGAAGCAGGAAGACATTCAGCACCGTGGTTTCGCGTTGCAGTTCCGCATCAACGCCGAAGACCCGAAGAACAACTTCCTGCCGAGCTTCGGCAAGATCACCCGCTATTACGCCCCCGGTGGTCCGGGCGTACGCACCGACACGGCGATCTACACCGGTTACACCATTCCGCCATTCTACGACTCGATGTGCCTGAAACTGGTGGTCTGGGCACTGACCTGGGAAGAGGCGATGGACCGTGGCCTGCGCGCCCTCGACGACATGCGTCTGCAAGGTGTGAAGACCACCGCCGCGTACTACCAGGAAATCCTGCGCAACCCGGAATTCCGTAGCGGCCAGTTCAATACCAGCTTCGTTGAAAGCCACCCGGAACTGACCAACTACTCGATCAAGCGCAAACCCGAAGAGCTGGCCCTGGCCATCGCTGCCGCCATCGCCGCCCATGCAGGCCTATGAATGAAACAGCTGCGAGCTTTTAGCTGCAAGCGGCAAGTAAAAGCAGATTGGCTTTTTCTTGCAGCTCGTAGCTTGAAGCTTGCCGCTATGAGGAGATACCAATGACTAAGAAGATCTTCGTTACCGACACCATCCTGCGCGACGCTCACCAATCGCTGCTCGCCACCCGCATGCGCACCGAAGACATGCTGCCAATCTGCGACAAGCTCGACAAAGTCGGCTACTGGTCGCTGGAATGCTGGGGCGGCGCGACGTTCGACGCCTGTGTTCGCTTTCTGAAAGAAGATCCGTGGGAGCGTCTGCGCCAACTGCGCGCGGCGCTGCCTAACACCCGCCTGCAAATGCTCCTGCGCGGGCAGAACCTGCTCGGCTATCGTCACTACAGCGACGACGTGGTCAAAGCCTTCGTTGCCAAGGCTGCGGTCAATGGCATCGACGTGTTCCGTATCTTCGACGCGATGAACGACGTGCGTAACCTGCGCGTGGCCATCGAAGCGGTGAAAGCTGCCGGCAAACATGCCCAGGGCACTATCGCTTACACCACCAGCCCGGTGCACACCATTGATGCGTTCGTGGCGCAAGCCAAGCAGATGGAAGCCATGGGCTGCGACTCGGTGGCGATCAAGGACATGGCCGGTCTGCTGACCCCGTACGCCACTGGCGAACTGGTTCGCGCGTTGAAAGCTGAGCAATCGCTGCCGGTGTTCATCCACTCGCACGACACGGCGGGTCTGGCGACCATGTGCCAGCTCAAGGCCATCGAAAACGGCGCCGACCATATCGACACCGCGATCTCCAGCTTCGCTTCGGGCACCAGCCACCCGGGCACCGAATCGATGGTCGCCGCACTCAAGGGTACTGAGTACGACACCGGTCTGAACCTCGAGCTGCTGCAAGAGATTGGCCTGTACTTCTACGCCGTGCGCAAGAAGTACCACCAGTTCGAAAGCGAATTCACTGCAGTCGACACCCGCGTGCAAGTCAACCAGGTGCCGGGCGGGATGATCTCCAACCTCGCCAACCAGTTGAAAGAGCAGGGCGCCCTCAACCGTATGGCCGAAGTGCTGGCGGAGATCCCGCGTGTGCGTGAAGACCTCGGCTTTCCGCCGCTGGTGACCCCGACCTCGCAGATCGTCGGCACCCAGGCGTTTTTCAACGTGCTGGCCGGCGAGCGCTACAAGACCATCACCAACGAAGTGAAGCTCTACCTGCAGGGCGGCTACGGCAAGGCGCCGGGCGTGGTCAACGAAAAACTGCGTCGTCAGGCCATCGGCAGCGAAGAAGTCATCGATGTGCGTCCGGCCGATCTGCTCAAGCCGGAAATGACCAAGCTGCGTGCCGACATCGGCGCACTGGCCAAGTCCGAAGAAGACGTGCTGACCTTTGCGATGTTCCCGGACATCGGCCGCAAGTTCCTCGAAGAGCGTGCCGCCGGCACCCTCACGCCGGAAGTGCTGCTGCCGATTCCGGAAGCGGGCGGTGTGACCAAGGCGGGCGGCGAAGGCGTGCCGACTGAGTTCGTCATCGACGTTCACGGCGAAACCTATCGCGTCGACATCACTGGTGTCGGCGTCAAGGCTGAAGGCAAGCGTCACTTCTACCTGTCCATCGACGGCATGCCGGAAGAAGTGGTGTTCGAACCGCTCAACGAGTTCGTTGGCGGTGGCAGCAGCAAGCGCAAGCAAGCCTCGGCCCCGGGTCACGTCAGCACCACCATGCCAGGCAACATCGTCGATGTGCTGGTCAAGGAGGGCGATACCGTCAAGGCCGGCCAGGCTGTGCTGATCACTGAAGCGATGAAGATGGAAACCGAAGTCCAGGCAGCGATTGCCGGCAAGGTCACCGCGATTCATGTGGCCAAGGGTGATCGGGTCAATCCGGGTGAAATTCTGATCGAGATCGAAGGCTGAGATAACGGCCGCGATCCAACGCTTTAAACCTCGGGGGGGCATGTGCTCCCCTTTTTTTATGCGGAATTTGTCTGCATCACATGAGGCTTATGTGGGAGCCTGCTCGCGAAGAGGAGTGTCAGTCGATATTTATTCAACTGACAGATCGCATTCGCGAGCAGGCTCGCTCCCACAGTGACGATGTTCAGTCCGTCAGAACGCCATGCGCCATTGGCCCATCACACCGTGAGTGCGGCTGTCAGTGGCCATTTCACCGGTGAGACCAACGCCGACAGAGTGATTGGCTGACAGCCCCAGATCGAGGCCGGCATCCACCGACAGACTGTTTCGATCCAGCGCGGCACCGGCAACCTCAAAGCGCTTGCCACCCTTGACCAGTTGCTGGCGGGTGTCGCTTTCAATCTCGCCAAAGGTGTGTTTCCAGCCGGCACTGAAGCGCGGCGTCAGCGTCATGCCGTTATCCAGCCGATTGATTTTTGCCGTGCGCAGACCGAAGGTGCTGCTGAGGTTGTCGCGGGTTTGCCCAAAGACTTTCAGTGCCGCATCTCCGCCTTTTTCGCTGTAGCTGTCGCGCTGGTAGCGCTGATAACCGACGCTGGCGAACGGTTCGAGCGTCGCGTTGTGCCGGCCAACATTGACCGCCAGTTCGGCAAAGGCTTGCTGAGTGTTGGCGTCATAGTTGCCCTTGAGGCGATCGCTGAAGCCGTTGAAGGCCACGCGACGTTTGCTGTCGCCGTCATGGCTGGCATAGGTCGCCCCGAGACGCAGTGAGAACGGTCCGTCCTGACGCACGGCGTAGGCACCGAGGTGCCAACTGTCGAGGTCGCCATCGTATTGCCGAGCGTCCAGTCTGGTCTGCGATTTACCGCCGATCAGGCCGATATGCCATTGCTCATCGAGCCGCCAGTCGGCGCCCATGACCAGACCTTGGGTCGCGTGTTTGAGGGTACTGTCGAACTCGCGGTCGACCTTGCCGCCATGGCCGAGCGCCTGAATCCACACCCGCCCGGAATCGGCACCGCCGGCGGCCTGACGCGGCGAGTTGCCGGAACCGTAGGCCGAACCGTAACGGCTATTCAGTTGCTGCATGGCTGAAAGCATGCTCGCGCTCACCGGAGTGATACTGCTCAGCGTGGCTTTGGCGAGGTTGGCATTGCTGCCTGCGGCGAGTTGTTCGAGGGCGACCGGAGCGGTGGTTTTGTCGCTGGTCACAAGCGCGGCGACTGCTGCGTTTGCAGGTTTTATTGGCGCAGGTGCGGGCTGTTCGGCGGACTCGTCAACTTGCGCAGTAAGAGGTTCGTCCGACATTGGCGAAGGGGCAGACTCTGAAATGGGAGTCGGTGCTGAAGTCGAAACAGGAACAGGAACAGGAACAGAAATTGGAGCTGGTGCAGAAGCCGTCAATGGCGTTGGTGTCGCTGATGGCGCAGGTGCTGTTGGATCGACAATGCCCTCGGCAGCGGCACGAGCGTTGTCTGTCGTGGCAGCGTTCGAAAGCGGCTCACCGTTACGGGCGTAAGTCAGCCCGACGGACTTTTTGTTGTATTGAGGTGTGGCTGTCATGAAGGCGAGGTCGTTAATGACCGTACCGAACTCGCCTTCTACCTTGGCGGCTTCGAGGATTTTGTACTGTCTGCTTTGCGGATATTCTCCCGGAGCCGCAACGACTTTCAGGGTGGCGCCTTCCAGCCTGGCAGTGCCATCGACCTTGATCGTTTGACTGCCACTGGGCGTGACCTCATAAGCCAGTTCGGCGGTCGGGGACAAGCGCAAGTCGCCTTTCACGCGCGGGCTGCCGAGTACCCCATTGACGGTGAGCAGGCCGGCGACCTCCAGGCTTCCCACAACACCTTTACCGGCAAAGCTGCCACCGCTCTCGACATAGACGTCGCCCTTGATGCTCCCCAGGTTGGTCAAAGCGGTACCGCTGTTTACCAGCACGCCTTCCTTGAAGTCTCCCTTGGAGCTCAGCGTCCAGTCGCCCCGGTTGAGGAGCAGGCCGTTGAAATTACGTGTGTCTTTCAGCTCACCGCCTGCAGCCGCATCCAGGAGCAGGACGTTATCCCCCGCGCCACCATCCAGCAGGCCGGTAAAACTTGCGCCGTCCGTGAGCCTGATCAGATCGTTTACAGCGGTACCTGCAAAGCTTTCTTCAGGGGTGTTAAAAGCGATAGGCACCGTACCTGGGTCATTGAGAAACCCCTGAAGCCGTTCGAAAGCCATTTGTTTAGGGTTGGTTTTGGACGGTTCCGGCGCATTCATTACTGCTGGTGAATCGGCGACTTCAGAGGGTTCCTGAGCGATGGCAAGCTCTACGCAAGCCAGCGCCAGCGAAATGGCCAAAGCCAAGTGTTTTGGTTTGAAAATGTGTTGAACGGGCATTGAGTCCAGCCTCTTTTAACGGGAGACCCAACTCTATTGATGCCCCAAAAAATCCGATGTCGGCTGCTTCCCGTAGGCTTGCAGGCGACATCGGATCATTTTGTAGAAAATGTCCGAGAGATCCGCAACCAGGATTTTTACTCGGTTGCAGCGTTCCCTTTTCCTACAACCATTCAAGACCCCGCCGGCTGTTCAATCCTCAAAAACTCATCTGCCACTGCCCGATCAAGCCGTGATTGCGGCTGTTGCTGCCGATCTCGCCGCTGTATCCCACACCCAGGGTATGCCGCGCGGAAATCCCCACATCCAGCCCGGCCTCCAGCACCAGGCTGTCACGATCCAGCGAGCTGCCATCGACACTGAACGCCGTGCCGCCAGTCACAAACGCCTGACGCGTCGAGCTGCCGACATCGCCATAAGTGTGTTTCCAGCCAGCAGCCATGCGTGGGGTCACGCTCATGCCGTTGTCCAGGCTGCTCAAGTGCGCCAGGCGCAGGCCGAAGGTGCTGCTGAAGTTGTCTTGGGTCTGGCTGTCGACTTGCAGCGCGGCGGCGCCACCTTTTTCCTGGTAGCTGTCGCGGTGGTAGCGCTGATAACCGAGGCTGGCGAACGGCTCGGCGCTGAGGTGGCCACTGCCCATGGCGTAGCCGACTTCGGCGAAGGCTTGCTGGCTGTCGGCGTCGTAATCGCCTTTCGGGCGGTCGCTGAAACCATCGAAGGCGATGGTGCGTTTGCTTTCACCCTGATGACCGCTGTACGCCGCGCCGAGACGCACGGCGATCGGGCCGTTTTGATGCAGCGCGTAGACGCCGGCGTGCCAGCTCTCGACGTTGCCGTCGACGCCGGTCGCATCCAGATCGGTTTTCGAATAGCCGCCCAGTACGCCCAGACGCCACGCTGAATTAAGTGACCAGTCGGCACCCAACACGCTGCCCTTGGTGCGTTGCTCCAGGCCGCTGCTGCCGTGTTCGCCATCGAGCTTGCCGTAACCGCCAATGCCTTGCAGCCAGAGGCGGCCGCGCGCATTCGGGTCATTCAGATTGCGTGCTTCGGACGGCACGCGATTGGCCGCCAGCACGGGGGTGTCACGCTGATCGAGACCGACCAGCAGCCCCGGGCTGCCGCCCATTTGCTGCATCGCCGAGAGCATGCTGCTGCCGACCTGACTGCTGGCGCCGAGGGTGGCGCTGGTCAGGTTGGCGTTGCTGGCGCCGGCCAACTGCTCGATCGCCGCGCCAGCGCTGCTTTGGCTGGTATTGAGCACGGCGTTGTACAGCGCGCCGTTTTTGCCGATCGAGGCGAGGCTGTTGGCGGCGTTGCTGCCGTTGCCTGTCTTGGCGAATTCATTGAACGCCACGTCATTGCGGGTGTAGGTCAGGTCAACCTGGGTAGGCGTGTAGGCGAGGGTCGGCGTCAAGAATGCGTAGTCGCTGGTGACTTTGCCGAAAGTGCCGTTGACCTGTGCCGCTTGCAGCACGGTGTAGTGGCTCTGCCATGGATACGTGCCGCTGCCGGGATTCACCGCGAGGGTTGCGCCGTTGAGATTGGCGATGCCGCCGATCTGTACCGGCGCGCTGCTGCCGTCGGCGTTGACGCCGTAAGCGAGGGTGGCTGTGCTGGCCATGTTCAAATCGCGAACGATGGTTGCGCGACCGAGGCGGGTGTCGGTGCGCAATGTGCCGTTGACAGTCAGGCTGCCCACCGAACCGCCACCGGCATACACACCGCCGGCATCCACGGTCAGGTTGCCGGCGATGCTGCCCTGGTTGACCAGTGTGGCACCGTTGCGCACCGCGCCGCCGTCGCTGAAATCGCCGCTGCCGGTGAGCGTCCACGCACCTTGTTCGACCTCCAGCCATTCGAAGTTGCGACTGGCGCCGAAGCTGCCACCGGCCGCGTCATCCATCACCACTCGGTCGTAACCGCTGCCGCCATCCACCACGCCGACAAAGCGACTGCCGTGGCGCAAGGTCAGGCTGTCGTTGCCGCCACCCAGATCCAGCGCCAGGCCATTGCTGCCACTGATTGTGCCGCCGTTGATGACGCTGTCGGCGAACTCGCCGACGAATTTCACACCAAAACCATTGAGGCCTTGGATGGTGCCGAAGTTCTCCAGCGTGGTCGCCGCCAGTCCCGAGCCGCCACTGCCATCGTCGACCAGAATGGCGCTGTCGGCACCGCTGATCAAAGCGTTGCTGGCGTTGAGAATGTAGCCACCACCGAGGGCAATACCTTCGCTGCCGTTAGCGAAACCGCCCTTGTCGACACCACCCGCACCGACGCCTTGAATGGTCCCGTAGTTTTCGATGTGGGCGATCTTGTCGATGTCCACGCCATCGCCGTCACCGTTCGCTTGCAAGCCTGAGTAAGCGCCAGTAATGGTGCCGTGGTTGATCACGGTGCCATCGCCATCGGAACCGAAGCCGGAACCATTGCGGCCGGTGATCTGCCCGTAGTTGATCAGCGTCGCGCCAAGGTCGGTGGTGATGCCATGCCGGCCGCCGGAAATCACTCCGTAGTTGGTCACGTTGACGCCGCTTGCGGAATCGATATCGATGCCGTCGAACTTCTCGTCGGCATTGTGCGAATCGCCGGTGGAAATCTCGCCGTAGTTGGTAATGGTCGCGTTGGCGCCGGTCTTCATGCCGTCGCTGGCATCTCCGCGAATCAGCCCGCCAGCGCGGTTGATGATGGTGGTCTTCACGCCGGCACTGCGCAGCGCATCGAGGTCCAGACCCTGGCCGGTGGTGGAGCGAATCACGCCGCTGTTGTCGATCAACAGACTGCCGCTGACGAAATTGCTGTCGATGCGCAACGCATCGTTGGCGCCGAGAATCTGCCCACCGCTGCGGTTGTAGATGGTGTAGTTGCGTGCCTTGCTCAGGTCGCCGCTGCTGTCGATCGCGCGGCCCCCCGTGGAAATGATTTTGCCCGCGTTATCGATCACTACACCTACGCCGCTGGTGCTGTCCTTCAGGCTTACCGTTTTGCCACTGTTGATGATGCTGCCGGGTGCGGAAATCGTCAAAGTGTCGCTGCCACCCAGCGTTTGTGCTGCCGTGGTGGCGGTGTCGATCTGCACGGTTTTGCCGTGGGCGGTGGTGGCGGTGATCAACAGGGCAATGGCGAGGGACAGACGCTGGGGCGGGAACGGCATAAGTGGACGGCCTTCTTGTTATAAGCGGGCCGTCCTGTATAGCGAAGGGTTTTTACAGAATGATGTCTTTGAGGTGATGAGTCACTGATCGCGCCGCACGTAAGCCTTGCCGTAATGCCGCTCCATGCGTGCCTGAATCAACTCCAGGCCAATCGACATCAGCCAGTAAATGATCGCCGCCGTCGTCAGCATTTCGATGTAGCGGTAGCTTGAGCGCCCGTATGACTGGGCGAGAAACATCACTTCCCAGACGCCCATCACCGAGATCAGCGACGAGTCCTTGAGCATCGAGATGAACTGGTTGGTGGTGGGCGGGATGATCGTGCGCATGGCTTGCGGCAGGGTGATGCGCCAGAAAATCACTGTCTCGCGCATACCCAGTGCCAGCGATGCTTCGCGTTGGCCGTGGTCGACACCGAGGATGCCGGCACGAAAGATTTCGCTGAGATAGGCGCCGTAGTTCAGTGAAAGGGCAATGATGCCCGCGACGATGGCGCCGGGCACGATGCCCAGTTGCGGCAAGCCCAAATAGATCAGCAAGATCTGGATAAGCAGTGGCGTGCCGCGAAAGAACGAGGTGTAAAAACTGGCGATGCCGAACGCCACCGCGCTTTTCGACAGGCGTGCCAATGCCGTGATGAAGCCCAGCAGGGACGAGGCGACAATCGAGCACACACAGAGGAAAAGCGTCAGCGCTGCACCCTGCAAGAAACCGTTGGGCGCCAGGTGCAGGCCGACCAGATTGGGCAGTTTGTCGAGGATGATCGAGAACTTCAGGTCGAAGCTCAGGAAGAACCCGGCGAACAGGCAGAACAGCGTTGCCCAGGTCAGGTACAGCCGCGTACGAAACCCGAACATCCGTTGCAGGCGTGATTCAGCCACCGGTTGCGGTTGCTGTGGCGGTGTCGGGAAAGAAGTCATTGGCTGATATCAGCGCCGATCCATTTTTGCGACAGCTTGCTCAGGGTGCCGTCCTGCTTCAGTTGCGCGAAGACTTCACGCACCTTGGCGTCCCATTGCGCGTCACCCTTCTCGATGGCCACCGAGTTCGGCTCCGCATACAGCGGCGTGCCGGCCAGTTTGAAGCGTTTGTCCTGGTTCAGACGTGGCTGCGCGGTGACGAGGTTGGTGAGGATCGCATCCAAGCGCACGCCGGCGCCCAGGCCCAAATCCTGGAAGGCGACGTTGTCGGTATCGTACGGCGCGATCTGCACGTCTTCGAACGGGTACTGCAACTGCTTGTCTTCGGCACCTTCGATAACCAGGTTCTTGTTCAGATAGCTTTCGTAACTGGACGCGCTGGTGAGGCCGACTTTTTTACCACTCAAATCCTTGGCATCGTGAATCCGCTCATCCTTGGCGTTGACTACGATCACTGCGGGCGAGGCGTAATACTCCACCGGGAAATCGAACACTTCGGCGCGGGCCTTGCTCGGCGTCATCGAGCAGATGCAGATATCGTAGCGCCCGCTCCAGCGGCCGGCGGCAATGACGTCCCACGACGGCGTTTCCAGTCGCAGCTTGACGCCTAACTTGTCAGCCACGGCTTTGGCGACATCAACGTCGAAGCCATCAAGTTGATTCTGGTCATTGAGAAACGAGAACGGTGGATAGCTTTCCATCAGCACACCGACCAGTTCTTTTTTCTGCTCGATACGATCCAGCGTGGCGCCAGCAAAGGCTTGAGTGGAAGCGGCCAGAATCGTCAGGCCCAGGGCCAGTAGCGGTTTAAATTTCACAGTCGATCCCTGGGTAAAAAAGAGGTTGTTTTTAACGGAATGGTGCGTATTAAATAGTTATAAGAACGACTCTGATAGTGAGTTATTTTCATAAGCATATGAGTGAAAAGCATATGGGCGCAGGCAGCACGATTATTCTCGATGGCGGCATGGGCCGTGAGTTGCAGCGCGCCGGGGCGCCATTTCGTCAGCCGGAGTGGTCGGCGCTGGCGTTGAGCGAGGCGCCGCAAGCGGTTGAGGGGGTGCATGCCGCTTATATCGCCAGTGGCGCCAATGTGATTACCACCAACAGTTATGCCGTGGTGCCGTTCCATATTGGCGAAGAGCGCTTCGCCGCTGAAGGGCAGGCGCTGGCCGCGTTGGCCGGTGAGCTGGCGCGACGTGCGGTGCAGGCCTCCGGGAAATCCGTGCGAGTGGCTGGCTCATTGCCGCCGCTGTTTGGCTCCTATCGTCCGGATCTGTTCAACGCCGACCGAGTGACCGAGTTGCTGGCGCCCTTGGTCAATGGCCTGGCACCGCACGTTGATCTGTGGCTGGCGGAAACCCAGAGTTCGATCATCGAGGCGCGAGCCATTCACGCCGGGTTGCCGAAGGATGGCAAACCGTTCTGGTTGTCGTTCACCTTGAAGGACGAAGACACCGATGAAGTGCCGCGCCTGCGCTCTGGTGAGCCGGTCGCCGAAGCGGCTGCGGTGGCGGCTGAGTTGGGCGTCGAGACGTTGCTGTTCAATTGCAGTCAGCCGGAAGTGATCGGTGGCGCGATTGATGCGGCGCGTGCAACCTTCGAGCGTCTGGGGGTGAAGATAAACATTGGTGCTTACGCCAATGCGTTTCCGCCGCAGCCAAAAGAAGCCACGGCCAATGACGGGCTCGACCCGTTGCGCGAGGATCTGGATCCGCCGGGTTACTTGCACTGGGCGATTGACTGGCAGCAGCGCGGTGCGAGCCATTTGGGCGGGTGCTGCGGGATCGGACCGGAACACATTGCGGTGCTGGCGCAAAAGCTAGGCTGAAAATAGATCAAAAGATCGCAGCCTGCGGCATTTCCTACAGGATGAACGTCAATCCCGTGTAGGAGCTGCCGCAGGCTGCGATCTTTTGCTTTTCAGGTAATCACGATCGGCATTCGACCAAGCCTTTCACCTGCCCGTCGGGCGTCTGATTTTCATCCGACAGCCACCGCTCGAATCCTGCCGCAATCGCCGGCCACTCGCCATCCAGAATCGAGTACCACGCAGTGTCGCGGTTCTGGCCCTTGACCACCATGTGCTGACGGAACACGCCTTCGAAGCTGAAACCCAAACGCTCGGCAGCGTACTTGGAGCGGGCGTTGCCGTTGTTGCATTTCCATTCCAGGCGGCGGTAGCCGAGGTCGAAGGAGTGTTTGGCCAGCAGGTACACCGCTTCGGTGCTTCTCGGCGAGCGCTGCATTGGCGCGCCGAAGGTGACGTGGCCGATTTCGATGCGACCCTGGGCCGGGACAATCGACATCAGGCTGAGGATGCCTTGCACCTGATTGGTCGCGCGGTCTATGACAGCGAAGAAATACGGGTCGCTGGCGGCCGCATGGTTGTTCAGCCAAGCGTCGAAAACGCTGCGTTCCGGGAACGGGCCGTAGGGCAAGTAATCCCAGAGTTTCGGGTCGGCGCCGGGGCCTTCGAGGGCGGCGAACAGCTCGTCGCCGTGGCGCGCCGGGTCGAGTCTTTCCAGGCGAATGAAACGGCCTTCAAGCAATGTGGCGGTGGGGGCGGGGACGCCTTTCCAGTCAGCGAGTGATGCGGTCATGTACGCGTCTCCTTAAATGGCTTTGCGAAACTGGATGAAGCCCGGGCGCTCGGCGATGCGCTCGTAGAGCTGGATCGCGGTGGCGTTGGTTTCGTGGGTCAGCCAGTGCACTTTGCCGCAACCGTCAGCCTTGGCCGTGGCGTAAACGTGTTCGATCAATTGGCGGCCGACACCGCTGCCACGGGTTTCCGGCACTACCAGCAGATCCTGCAGGTAGCAGGAGTTTTCGATGCTCCAGTTCGAGCGGTGATAGATGTAATGCACCATGCCCACCGCCTTGCCGTCGGCCCAGGCCAATGCCGCGTGGGTCGGTTCGCTCGGGTCGAGGAAACGCTGCCAGGTGCTGTGCGTCACCGCTTCCGGCAATTCAGTGTTGTAGAAACGCAAGTAAGCCTGCCACAGCGGTAGCCACACAGCGTGGTCGTCGGCGCTGACCTGGCGAATGTCGATCTGACTCATGGGAATTTCCTTAGCGCATCAATCGGGCGAGGGTTTGATCATTGATTTCCGGGCTGGCAGCGAGGCCTTCGCGCACGCCGGCAATGTCTTCGGCGCTGCGGTTCTGGCTGAGTTTGCGCTTGCCTTCGAGACGGTCGATGGGAATGGCGAAACCGACAATCGCCTTGAGCATGCCGTCGATGTAATCGGCCGGCGCATCGGCAACTGACCACGGTTGTGCGCGGCCGGCTTCATGGCGGTCGGTGAGGGTGCTGACGATGTCGAGCAAACGCCCACCATCGCTGAAGGTTTCGGCGTGGCCATAGGCGTGCACGGCGATGTAGTTCCAGGTCGGCACGACTTTGCCGTGCTCGGCCTTGCTCGGGTAAAAGCCCGGGCTGACGTAGGCATCGGCGCCGGCGAAGATCAGCATGGCTTGCGCGCCGTCGCGCAGGTCTTTCCATTGCGGGTTGGCGCGGGCCAGGTGCCCGTAGAGCGTGCCGTACTCGCCTTGTTCGCAATGCAGCAGCACCGGCACATGGCTGGCTTGCAGGCCGTTTTCGCCGTGAGTCACCAGAATGGCGAGGCGGGTGGCGAGAATCAGTTCGTGCAGTTGGGACAGGTCTTCGATGGCAAAGGCGCGTGGCGTGTACATGGACAGATTTTCCTTGGCGAATGCCTGCATCGTAGGCAGGCTATTGGTCTGTTGTAAGAGCCATTGATGACCAATTTCATAGGTCCATTGTCATGTCCGATTCGCCAACGATGTCCATGCCATTCAACCCCGCCGGTATCGAGCTTGATCGTCGCCAGGGTTTGAGTCGTCAGCTCTATCAGGCGTTGCGCCTGCGGGTATTGGATGGACGGCTGGCGAGCGGCACGCGGTTGCCGGCCAGTCGCGATCTGGCGGCGGCGTTGGGGATTTCCCGCAACAGCGTGGTGCGCGCCTACGATCAACTGTATGCCGAAGGCTTTATCGAAGGGCGGGTAGGCGATGGCACCTACGTCGCACAATTGATGCCGGTAGCGAGCCCTGCGAAAAAATTATCCACAAAAGTATCCACAGGGTTTTCAACAGGCTTACCCACAGCCTTATCCACAAATTGGCTGGATTTACCTGTGATTCCATCCAGTAAAGTTATCCACAGTGATAGTTTTTCGCGCATCGAAAAGAACCATTTGGCCCGGCCACCGAGTGGTCCGCCACGAGCATTTCGGGTGGGTGTTCCGGCGTTTGATCTGTTCCCGTTCGAGGTGTGGGCCAAGCTGAACGCGGCTTTCTGGCGTAAACCGGATCTGGAGCAGCTGTGTTACGGCGATCCGTCCGGCGATGCGCGTCTGCGTGCAATGATCGCTGCCTATTTGCGCAGTTCGCGCGGCATGCAGTGTTCACCTGAGCAAATTGTGATCACCAGCGGCGCGCAGCAAGGCATTAGCCTTTGTGCACAGTTGCTGGTGGCGCCGGGCGACGCTGTGGCAATCGAAAATCCGGGCTACCGCGCGGCCGGTCATGCGTTCGCCGTGGCGGGTGCTCGTTTGCACGGTATTGCCGTGGACGAAGAGGGCATGGATTGCTCGGCGTTGTCGGCCACCGAGAATTGTCGGGTGGCGTATGTGACACCCTCTCATCAGTACCCGACTGGCGTGGTGATGAGCCTGGCGCGACGTCTCGAACTGCTCGCCTGGGCCGAGCGTAGCCAAGGCTGGATCGTCGAGGACGATTACGATGGCGAATACCGCTACACCGGTGCGCCGCTGGCGCCTTTGGCGGCCCTCGATCGACAGGGGCGAGTGCTGTATGTCGGCACCTTCGGAAAAGTCGCGTTTCCGGCATTGCGCCTTGGTTATCTGGTGCTGCCACCGGCGCTGGTCGATGCATTCTCGCAACGCCGGGCCGTCGATGTCCGCCATTCCGAGGTCAGTACTCAAGCGGTAATGGCCGAATTCATGGCCGCCGGGCATTTTCAGCGACATATCCGACGCATGCGCCGCGCCGCCCTGAGCCGTCGCAATACCTTGCTCGACGGCTGGCCGAGCGCCATTGCCGGCGTGGGCGACTTACCCGCTGTCTCGGCCGGACTGCACTTGACCGTGGCGGTCGACAGCATCGAGCGCGAGCAGCAACTCATTGAGCAAGCCGCCCGCGTCGACGTGGAGATCAACGGCTTGAGCAGCTACTGGCTGCCCGATTCCACGACGCTTCTGGACCAGCGTGCCGGGCTGGTACTGGGTTTTGCTGCAGTCCCTGAACCGGCAATCAAAGCGGCGCTGACTCGGTTGCGACAGGTGTGGCAGGTGTGAGAAACAGCGCTCGCGCAGACTTGTCGGAAATACCGCTGCGATGGACTTCGATCAGCGCCTGATTACTCAGAAAACGCGGCTCATAGGCCCCCCTCATATGCCGTTGCGCCACGGTTTTCATGTGGCCAATGGGGAACGGGGCGACGGGCGCTTGTGCGCTGCTGTAATGGAAATGGGCGTAACACAACGCCTTGTGGGTGTGGGCGTCGCGAATTTCATATTCGTCGAGAAAATCCCTGGCCTGACCTTTGAGCCGATGCCGAGTCACGGTTTGTGAAATTGTCACTTCCCCCTTGTCCTTCAACCACTGAATCCCGGCGGCGGTCGGCAGTTGTTGCTTGACCATCCTGATACGGGTGCTGGTGCCTTTTTCTTCAAGGGTTCGAGCGGCCGCGTCAAGCCTGTGGCCGAGCGCTTCGGTCGGCTTTTTCAGGTCAGCAGTCAGATTGCTGCCGGTCAGTGCTTCGTCGATTGCCGCGTTGGCTTCTCGCAAAGCGGCGGCATGGTTGTGGTATTGCTCCTCGATTTCGACAGGAATCCGTGGTCCTCGTTTGAGTTGGGCTTCGATACGTCGATGGAACGCGGCCAGACCGTCGAGCAGGGCCTGGCCTTCAAGGGTGCTGTTGTTGAGATCAGGGCTGATCTTGGGCGGCTTCGTTGTGGCTTTGCGCTGCTCGACCCAGACACCGGGTGATTCTTGCTCAAACGTGGCGATGACGCCCGTCAGCGGGGTGCGCACTTCCACTTGATCGGTGTCCTGGCCTTCGAGACTTTGTTTGCGCTCGCCGACCAGCGTGCGCCTGGATTTGGTTTTGAAGATCTGGCGTGCCGAGGTTTGCCTGGAGGGACCCGCTGCCGGTTCCAGCAAGTGTCTGTAGCGCAGCAAGTCGGCCAGTTTTACATCTGTGCGAGCCTTGAACGCGTTGACCCGACTGCGCACATGCAGCAGTCGTTCGGTGTTGATCTGATCGGGGTAGTCGATCAGCAGATCGCCAAAGCGTTGATCGATCGAGGTAAATTGTTCGGCAACATTGCTCAAGGCATCCCTGCGTTCACGCAGGTTGTCGAGGCTTTCATCGACGGTCAGATTCAACGCGCTCTGGATGTTCAACGCAGCGTCTTCGATGAGCGTGGACAAGGCCTGATGGGCGTTGGCGCTCGTGGTCGAGTCACCGGCCTTGATGCAGATCTCCTGGCCGAGACTGATCTGTAACAGTTTGAGGTCATTCAGATCATATTTGGGCAGCACCTCGCGATAGGTGTGAAGCACCTTGACCGCATCACTTCCCAGCAGCAGCAGCTCGTCAAAGCGGGTCCGCGCCGACTCTATTTTTTCAATGATGGCCTGGGTCTGATCGGTCATTGTTTCGAACGTCTGAACAAACGCCTGTACGGCGAAACGGCTTTCATCGGCAAGCATTGTCTGCATCGTCTTCAGGCTCGCCTGGAACTCCGTGGCATGCAGTTGGAGCCATTCCTGCCCGAGAAACAACTGCATTTCCAGGCGCTCAATCATGGCTTCCCGGTAGTTGGGAATGGGTTGCTTGTTATTCAGCGCTTTGATCTGTTCGATGCTTGTACCGTATTCCTTGAGCTGTGAGTCGAGGGTCTCCAGATACCGCTGACGCGCTTGCGCACGGTCTTGCGTTGGCGCGTTGGTGAACGCCTCGTGGTCGGCGTCACGCTGAGTGCCTTTGTCTTTCATCGTCTTGTCGAAAGCCTTGATGGTGATGCTCAGCTGTTTCGCGGTTTTTTTACTGAAGTCCTGAGATTTCTCAAGCGCTGCATCGAGTCCGCCGCCGCGCAAACGCAAGCGCAGATCGACCACCCATTGACCGTTGGCGGTACGGCTCAGCAAGGGGCCGAGACGCCGCGTGGGTTGGCGTGAGTCGATGATCTGAACATCCACGTGTTCATTGAGCGTGACTTCGAACCAGCGTTTGCCGACGGGTGCGAACCATTGTTTCTGGCGAGCATGCAGGTGTCTGTGCGTGCCCTCGCTGGCGGCATCGCCGATGCCCCTGGGTTTGGCAATCTGAAAACTGTCGAGCAACGTGGTCAGCGCGACGGGCGATCGCTTCAGTGCGGCAAAAGGGTTGATCGATATTTCATGAGCGCCGGGCAGTTCGCTGCCGGAGATATCCGGCAGCCGTAATGCTTTGCTGATGACGGGGGGAGTGGTGATGGCCTTGGTGGGCTCCTCCAGAGTGACCGATTGGTTTTGCGGCTTGTCACCGACCGCTGCGCGATGGGCGAGCACCATGCCCAATGCCAGAAGAATGTCGGTGATAGCTGTCCAGGCGATCTTGCCGGATTGCTCATTGGCGCCGTCGCTGATCTCTTGCAGGTCGTCCATGATCTGCCAGATCCACGCCGCTGTGCCGACGCTGTCCCCGAGGAACGGCAATGCCGCGTTGAACAGCATCCAGCCGCCGTGTTTCAGCGTGGCCCAGCGCGCTTCTGCATCGGAGACCGACTGGCGATCGGCCTGGGTCATCAGCGCCTGGACGTTGCTGTTGTGCAGCGTCGCCAGCACATCGTATTCAATCGTCGCAGTCGCCAGGGTAACGGGGCCGGACATGTCGAGGGCGGTAAAGGGGTTCACCAGCGATTGCGGGATCGTCCAGACCGAAGGCAGTCGGGCGGTGAAGACGAACTGGCTGTAGCTGAAGCGCACATCGTCCGGCAACCAGGCCAGTACCGACTCGCGCAGATGTTGCGAATGCTGGATTTCGTACAGCAGGTTGGCGTGAGAGGGGAACTGCATCAGCGCCATTTCGAACAGCGGCCGGTAAAGCACGCAGGGGCCCTTGTCGACGTCGCGTGGGCCGATGACGAACATGTTGTTGACGGTGTCTGCTCGTGAAGTGCTGCGATGGGCGATGAACGCCAACGGACGAATGACGATTTCCTCGCGATCAACATGACGTTCATCGCCGCTGCCAGCCAGTGCGGCAGCCACATAGCGGTAGCCCTGATCAGTGATACCGGCCTTGCCTTGTATTTTGTGTTGCAACGCCAACAGTGGCAGTTCGATGGGCAACTGGCTGGTGTAGAGGCCTTGTAGCCTCAGCGCTTGCTCGCTGTCGTCGATCAACAGGTTTTGCAGGTGTGCGATGTAGGTCTGGCCGATATCAACGGTGCTCACCAGTTGTTCCAGGTAGCTCGCGGTCATCCAGTCAGGCAACTCGCTGTCATCCTTGTAGCGTACGGTTTTATTGCCCTTTGGTCGTCCCGCGAGGTTCTGCAGGGCAAGTTCAATCAGCGACAGCGTTTGGGTCTGAGTGTTGCCCGGCAGTACGAACGTGCCCCAGACCACCAGGCTGGTGATGCTGATTTCGATGTCGTCGATCTTCACCTCGGTGGCGTTCGGATGATCCTTGAGCATCTGTTGTTTCAGTGCCGCACAGGTAAAGGCTTGCAGGCTGATGACTTCGCTCTGGAATGATGTTCCCTTGTTCGTATGCTGGATCATGGTCAGATCCAGCAGATGCCGGCTGTAGCGGGTTTGATCGGCAGGCGCGGCACTGTCGAGCCAGGCGGGCAGCATCGGACGCAAGCGCTCGATATGAGGTTTGAGGCGTGGTGTCGGTTCTCGAGGGTCGCCGACAGTCCCGGCATGCGGGTAGAGCGGGTTGGCGTTCGAATCCTGAAAGAAACTGATTTCACCGAGGGCTTCGGCCTCAAGCGCAATCAAGGTACACGCCTGATAGTCGAAGAAGTTACCCTGCGGTTCGAACAGTCGCCATTTCAGTCCGGCACCGGAGGCTCCTTTCCAATAGCGACGGGGCAAGGCTTTGCCGAGTTCATCCAGTGATTCGAAACTCTCGAAACCCTGAATCACCGAGTGCGTCATGATCCAGGTGCTTTTGCCGTCGGTACCGATCAGCACAGCCGTATCGAGGAGCGTCAGATGCTCTTGTTCGTCACCGTTGGTGCGGTCCAGATCGATCAGGCAGGCGCGTACCTGGTAGTTGCCGTTTGGCAGGCGCTGGTGTTTGTCCGGGTGCCGGTAAACCGCCTCGACCATGGCGCGCTGGTTGGTATTCCAGTCGGGATTGGCCTCGACGCTCCAGAGGTTGCGCAAGGCTTGCGACAATTGCTGCCAGCGCGGTTGTCCCGGGTAGGTGAATTCGTCCCAATACTCGACTTGCTGTTCCTTGTAGGCAATGAACAGCAAAGGTGCCAGTTCATTGAGCAGTTTACCGACGGCGCTGATTTTCACCGCCAACTGGATGGCGGCGGGCTGATCGGGTTGCAAGGTCAGGTAATGCTCGCCGTCGAGGTACGTCACGGCAGTGCCGGAGAAGCTCAGGCGCACCAGTGTGTCAGTCAGCGATTCAATCAAGTGGCGTCCGGGGACGACCTCATTATCCTGAATGACCCAGGTCGGTCTCACCACCATGGCCAGCCGTGGATCGATATCGATGTCCGGGTACAACGTCTTGAGTGCCGGTCGCAACGCTTTCGAGGCGACTTCTCGCAACGAGGGGCCGGTCACCAGTTGGGTCACGACATCGACGGCACTGGGTGAGGGGATTTCGGGCATGGGCAACTCCTGCTCTGATAGACGCGCGCGGAAAGGGCGGCGGTTTCAGGCAAGGTAGAGGCGGCCGGCAGGGCCCGTGCGGTAGATAAATATTGCAGGCAAAAAAAGACCCGCCTGAGCGGGTCGGGTTTTGTTGATCCGGATTGAGTTGGTTTATTGCTCGAACCCTTCGAGCACGTTCACCGCATTGATGCCGATTTCTTCCACGGCGTAGCCACCTTCCATGACGAACAGCGTCGGTTTGCCGAGGGCGGCAATACGCTTGCCCATCGCCAGATAATCCGGACTGTCGAGTTTGAACTGCGAGATCGGATCGTCCTTGAACGTGTCGACGCCGAGCGACACGACAATCACGTCGGCGCCGTAGCGATCGATCTCGTCGCAGGCCTGATCCAGTGCTGCACTCCACACGTCCCAACCGGAACCGGCGGGCAGCGGATAATTGAAGTTGAAACCTTCACCGGCGCCTTCGCCACGCTCGTCGTCGTAGCCGAGAAAGAACGGGAACTCCGCTTCCGGATGACCGTGGATCGAGGTGAACAGCACGTCGCTGCGCTCGTAGAAAATCGACTGGGTGCCATTGCCGTGGTGATAGTCGACGTCAAGGATCGCGACCTTCTTGTGGCCCTGATCGAGGAACGCCTGGGCGGCGATGGCGGCATTGTTGAGGTAGCAATAACCGCCCATCAAATCGCTGGCGGCGTGGTGTCCCGGCGGACGGCACAGGGCGAAGGCACTGCGCGCGCCACGCTGGATGTGCGCTTGTGCGGTCAGGGCAACTTGCGCCGCGCTGTAGGCCGCTTGCCAGGTGCCGGCGGTGATCGGTGCACCGCCGTCGAAGCTGTAATAGCCGAGCTGGCCGTGCAGGCTGGTCGGTTTGATTGCCCGCAGGGTGCGCGCCGGCCAAGTGTATGGCAGCAAGTCGCCGTCGGTGTTGAATTCAGTCCAGCGCGCCCACGCGCCTTTGAAAAAGTCGAGATAGTCTTGGCTGTGGATACGGGCGATCGGCTGCAGACCGAAATCCTTCGGTGCCTCGACCGGGCCGAGGTTCTGGTTTTTCACGCGTTGCAGCACATGGTCGGCGCGCGACGGCATCTCGAAGCACGGTTTGAGCTGGCCATCGATGAGTTCGCAGCGGCCATGGTGCAGGTGGTGATCGTCCGAGTAGATCGTCAGCATTTGTTGTTCTCCGCAGGGCTGATTCGGTTGCTCTCAGTGTTGCGGGACAAGACGAATCGGAAAACGGCAGGAAAGGCCAAAAGGGGATGGATGTGGCCAAAAATACTGACCGCAATTCGCCCCTTATCGAGTGTTCGGGGAATAAACCGACAAATCTCCTGTGGCAGCGAGCCTGCTCGCGAAGAGGGCGTGTCAGGCACCATGGATGTGATTGATCTGGCGCTTTCGCGAGCAGGTCAGCAGTCAATGTGGGCGGAACTGACTCGGCGCCACGCCGCTCCAGCGTACAAACGCATGGCGGAAGCTGGCAGTTTCACTGAAGCCAAGAGTTTCGGCAATGCGATAGATCGGCAATTGATCCTCACACAACATCTGCTTGGCTCGCTCGAAGCGCAGTTCGTCGAGCAGTTCCTGATAGCTGCTGCCCATGTCCTTGAGATGGCGGCGCAGGGTGCGCGGCGAGCACTTCATCTGTTGTGCCAAACCCTCCAGCCCTGGCGCGGCGTTCAATTGCGCGCTGAGCAGCTGCCGAATCCGCCCCAGCCACGCCTGACGCCCGGTGAACTCAAGGTTCTGCTTGCGGCATCGCTCGGCCATGGCTTGATGGGTGATGGCATCGGCCAGCGGCAGCGGTTGATCGAGCCAGTGACGGTCGAAGGCGAAGGCGTTGTCCTTCGCAGCGAAGTGCAACGGGCTGTCGAAGTGCTCGGCATAGCTGTCGCGATAGTCCGGCGCGGCGTGTTCGAAGCGCGTGGCGAGCAAGGGCAGTGGATGCCCGAGCAGGTCATCGCAAATGACCTTCAGCGACACCAGGCAGAACTCGGCATTGAACACCGCCATCGCCGGGCTCTCGCGATAATCGGCAGCGACGAACCAGACGCGCTCGCCATCGTCTTCCAGGCTCAGTTCGAAAAGTGTTCCCAACAGCGCCGGATACCGGATCGCCAGGCGTAGAGCGTCACCGAAGGTGGCACAGGTGAGCAGTGCGTACCCGAGGATGCCGTAGCAAGAAACATGCATGCGCCGGCCCAGCTCCAAACCAATGTCATGCTTGAGCGCTACCGCGTTGGCGCAGACCTGCATCTCCTGATTGGTGGTGATGCGCGTGTCGGCCCGGCTGAGATCCGCCGCACTGATGCCGCTTCCAGCCAGCAGCGCCTCGCTCGACAGGCCTTCGGCTTTGAAGGTGTTGAGGATCAGCGAGACGGCGTTGAGGGTGGTGAGGTGGGAGTGGAGCATGGGATCTTCCAGCCTTGAGGTGGCTGGAATACAGCAAGTTGCATGCCGCAGCAGCCCCTCACCCCAGCCCTCTCCCAAAGGGAGAGGGGGCCGATTGGGGGAGATTGGCCAGATCCGCCGACCTGAAAAAACGCTGCCGAATCCATAATCGACTGTTTTTTTCAGGTCGGCGTAAAGCGCGAGACACTAAGGTCAGTCCCCTCTCCCTCCGGGAGAGGGCTAGGGTGAGGGCCGATCCAGAGCCATACTCAGAGCAACTCACCACACAAATCCAGTTCGATCAGCCGACGCACTTCCGCGGTTTCCAGCCCCGCACCGAGCAACCCGTGCAACTTGCCGAATGCCGCCTCGCGAGTCATGCCTCCGCCGGACAGCACGCCAACGCCGCGCAGTCGGCTGCCAGCCTCGTAAACATCCAGCTCAACGCCACCCTCATGGCATTGCGTCACAGCAACCACGACTACGCCGTTGTCCCGCGCACGGCCAAGGCTTGCCAGAAACTCAGGGTTGTCGCTCGGCCCTGTACCGCTGCCGTAGCACTCCAGCACCAGACCTTGAATGCCGCTGTCGAGGAGGCCGTCGAGCACTTCAGCGCTGATGCCCGGGAACAGTGGCAACACCGCAACCTTGGCCAGTTGCTTCGGCTGGTTGTAGTTCAACGACACTGGAATCGAAGGAGCTTTGACACCGCCGCCCTGACGCTCCAGACGCTTGAACGGATGACGGCCAAAACTGCGCACTTTCGCGCAACGGGTCGGCGCCAGCAGTTCGCCGTGGAAGTACAGATGCACGCCCGGCGCCAGACCTTGGCCGAGGGCAACCAGTGCGCCGCCGAGGTTTTCCCAGGCATCGCTGTCGGTAACACCGGCCGGCAGCATCGAACCGGTGAAGCAAACCCGCGCATGCAGGCCGAGCAACTGGAAACTCATCGCCGCCGCGCTATAGGCCAGCGTGTCGGTGCCGTGCAGGATCAGCACGCTGTCGCAACCCTGCACATCCACGGCATCGACCACCGCTTCACGCAGTTGCTGCCAGTAGGCCGGGGTCATGTTGGCGCTGTCGATCAGAGGCGACATTTCCCGGAACTGCCACTGCGGCACGACGAGTTCAGGCTGGCTGTGCAGGTAGTCGCGCATCCGCGCTTCGAAACCGGACGCCGGGGCCAGGCCATTGGCGCTGGCCTGCATACCGATGGTGCCACCGGTGTAGAGCACCATGACGTGCTGGGCGGCGGGGTAGGTCGACGAATTCATGGGGATTCTCCGAAAGGATGAGGTCCTTGTAGGAGTGAGCCTGCTCGCGATGGCGGTTCATCATTCAACATTGATGTTGGTTGAAAGACCGCTACCGCGAGCAGGCTCGCTCCTACAAGTTATTGCACCACAATAACTGACGGGCGCAGGGGATGCGCCCGTCATTCACCTGTCAGCGTTGCGCTGCAGGTACGCCTTGCGGCTCGGCTTCGGTCTTGCCGGCAGCGACAGACGGATTGGTCGGCCAGGCTTTCAGGTCGAGGTCCAGATCGGCAAATTTGCTCGAGTCGAACACTGGCTGCTTGACGCCGGCGCGGCGCTGCCCGTCGTAGTCGCGCATCACACGCATGCCGACCTTGAACAGCATGGCCAGGGCCACCAGGTTGACGAAGGCCAGGCAGGTCATGGTGATGTCGGCGAAGGCGAACACGGTCGACAGGTCCTGCATCGAACCCCAGACCACCAGCGCCAGCACCAGGCCGCGGAAAATCATCAGCGCGGCGCGGTTGCGGGTGAGGAACTGCAGGCTGTTTTCGCCCAGGTAGTAGTTGTAGAGGATGCAGGTGAAGACGAACAGTGACAGCGCGACGCTGACGAACATGCGACCCCAGTCACCGACCACAGCGGCCAGCGAGTTCTGGGTCAGGACGATGCCGTCACCTTCGAAGCCCGGGGTGTAGAAGCCCGACAGCAGGATCAGCAGCGCGGTGCAGGTGCAGATCACGAAAGTGTCGAGGAACACGCTGAAAGCCTGAACCACGCCCTGAGCGCCCGGGTGCTTCACGGCGGCCACGGCGGCGACGTTCGGCGCACTGCCGAGGCCCGCTTCGTTGGCGAACACGCCACGCTTCACGCCCATGACGATGGCGCTGCCGAGCAGGCCGCCAAAGGCCGGGTCGAGGCCGAAGGCGCTCTTGAAGATGGTTTCCAGCATGGCTGGCACGTGTTCGATCTGAGTACCGATCACGTACAGGGTCACGCCGATATAGGCCAGGGTCTTGATCGGCACCAGCAGGTCGGACACCGAGGCGATGCGCTTGATGCCGCCGAGGAAGGTGATGGCTAGCAGCACTGCTAGGACGATACCGGTGTGTTGTGGGTTGAATTCAAAGGCGTTCTGCAGCGAGTGGGTCACGGTGTAGGACTGCAGGCCAATGAAGGCGAAGCCGTAGGTGACCAGCAGCAGGACCGAGAACACCACAGCCATACCTTTGAGCTTAAGGCCGTGCTGGATGTAGTAGGCCGGGCCGCCACGGTACAAGCCGTCGCCATCGGCGCGCTTGTAGACTTGGGCCAGGGTACATTCAAAGAAGCTGCTGGACATGCCGACCAGTGCGGTTACCCACATCCAGAACACCGCACCTGGACCACCCAGGGTCACAGCAATGCCGACACCGGCGATGTTGCCTGCACCGACACGGCCGGCAAGGCTGAGCATCAGGGCCTGGAACGAGCTGAGTTGCCCGGCGCTGCCCTTGAGGCTGTCGCGGAACACCGCGAACATGTGGAAGAAGTGACGCAATTGAACGAAACGCGAGCGAATCGTGAAGTAGCTACCGAGCCCGACAATGAGCACGATCAGTACTTTCCCTGAGAGGAAGTCGTTAATGACTTCGAGCATGGATTTTTCCTCGCTGTTTATTGTGTAAGCAAATACTGGATGGAAGAAACATCGTGTTACACCGGTGTGCGCGCGGCACGACGGGTGAGGCGAAGGTTTCGTCCGGTTCCATTTCGCGGGTTTGTTATTAGTTCGGGTTTCGCATGGGTTATGGCCTCGTTACCGACGACCGCTCACGCGAAGAGGGGCGGCACTATACCGATCAGTGACGCGCCCGTCTGCACGGTAGTGGTGCAAGCGACGAAACGAGGCTTTGAAACACCCGGCGTTACCGGCGCCGGGCTTGTGCAGGAACTGCTCTGTGTGGGAGCGAGCCTGCTCGCGAAAGCGGCATTGCAGACACATCGTTTTTGAATGTGCCGCCGTCTTCGCGAGCAGGCTCGCTCCCACATTGTTCAGTCCCCAGACATACGGGTCTCAGGGTCAGAAAGTTAAAAAAAAGGGCTTGGGGACTAAATCCCCAAGCCCTCAAAAGGTGAGAGGTGTCTAGTCCCTCGACCTGGTGAGCGGTGCTGCAAGTAACGCGTCGGTTCAGCCTTTCAGCGGAACCAGACGTGGAGCAATCATGTTTTCCGGGCGCAGGATGTCGGCGAGCATGGCTTCGTCGAGCAGACCTTCTTCGCGCACCAGTTCCAGCACGCCGCGGCCGCTTTCAAGGGCGAGGCCGGCGATACGGGTGGCGTTTTTGTAGCCGATGTACGGGTTCAGTGCGGTGACCAGACCGATCGAGTGTTCGACCAGTTCGCGGCAGCGCGCTTCGTTGGCGGTGATGCCGACGATGCAGTGCTCACGCAGCATGTCCATGGCCCGTTGCAGCAGGCGGATCGAGTCGAAGATCTTGAAAGCGATCAGCGGCTCCATCACGTTCAACTGCAGTTGGCCGCCTTCGGCTGCCATGGTCAGCGCCAGATCGTTACCGATGACCTGGAATGCAACCTGGTTCACAGCTTCCGGAATCACCGGGTTGACCTTGCCGGGCATGATCGAGCTGCCTGGCTGACGCGCTGGCAGGTTGATTTCGTTGATGCCGGTGCGTGGGCCGCTGGACAGCAGGCGCAGGTCGTTGCAGATCTTCGACAGCTTCACCGCGGTGCGCTTGAGCATGCCGGAGAACAGCACGAAGGCGCCCATGTCGGAAGTCGCTTCGATCAGGTCGGCCGCCGGAACCAGCGGTTGACCGCTGATCAGGGCCAGACGCTGTACCGCCAGCGCTTGATAACGCGGGTCGGCGTTGATGCCGGTACCGATCGCGGTGCCGCCCAGGTTCACTTCAGTCAGCAGTTCCGGGGCCAGCGTCTTCAGACGGGCCAGGTCCTCGCCCATGGTGGTGGCGAAGGCACGGAATTCCTGGCCGAGGGTCATCGGCACGGCGTCTTGCAGTTGGGTACGGCCCATTTTCAGGACGTGATCGAATTCTTTGCCCTTGGCCGCGAACGCCTGAATCAGGCTGTCGAGGCTGGCCAGCAGGGTGTCGTGACCGAGTAGCAGACCCAGACGGATCGCTGTTGGGTAAGCGTCGTTGGTCGACTGCGCCATGTTGACGTCGTCGTTCGGGTGCAGGTACTGGTACTCGCCTTTCTGGTGACCCATTGCTTCGAGCGCAATGTTGGCGATCACTTCGTTGGCGTTCATGTTGGTGGAAGTACCGGCGCCACCTTGAATCATGTCGACCACGAATTCTTCGTGGAAATCACCGCGGATCAATCGGGCACAGGCTTCGCTGATGGCAGCGTGCTTGGCTTCGCTCAGGTGACCCAACTCGCGGTTGGCGTCAGCAGCGGCCTGTTTGACCATTGCCAGGCCGACAACCAGTTTCGGGTAATGCGAAATCGGAACGCCGGAGAGACGGAAGTTGTTCACCGCTCGCAGGGTCTGGATGCCGTAATACGCTTGAGCCGGTACTTCGAGGGCGCCAAGCAGGTCGTTTTCTGTGCGGAAAGATGCAGCGGAGGACATGATAGAAATCATCTCGATATGGACCCGGTCTGTGCCGGAACGCTGCGAATGCTAGGCTTGTAGGAAATTTTGGGCCAATGCTGTTCAGCACTGCCCTATGCACATTCGGCATAATGCCCGTGTGACGCCGCGTGCGCGGCAGACGTGTGACCTGTTTTGGTGCGTGTCCGGGAGGACGTGATGAATCTGGAAAGCAAATGGCTCGAGGACTTCAGTGCTCTGGCCGCCACCCGCAGCTTCTCGCAAGCGGCCGAACGGCGCTTCGTGACCCAGCCGGCGTTCAGTCGGCGGATCCGCAGTCTCGAGGCGGCGCTGGGGCTGACCCTGGTCAATCGCTCGCGCACACCGATCGAACTGACGGCAGCGGGGCAATTGTTTCTGGTGACCGCGCGCACGGTGGTTGAACAGCTCGGTGAAGTGCTGCGCCATCTGCATCATCTGGAGGGCGGGCAGGGCGAAGTGATGCAGGTTGCCGCGGCTCACTCGCTGGCGCTGGGTTTCTTCCCGCGCTGGATTGCACAACTGCGTAATGAAGGCTTGAACATCGCCACGCGCTTGGTCGCGACCAACGTCGGCGACGCGGTGCATGCATTGCGTGAAGGTGGCTGCGACTTGATGCTGGCGTTCTATGACCCGGACGCGGCGATGCAGATGGATCCGGAGATTTTCCCCTCGTTGCATTTGGGCCAGACCGAGATGCTGCCGGTGTGCGCGGCGGATGCTGATGGCAAGCCGTTGTTCGATCTGGAAGGGGAGGCGAGCGTGCCGTTGCTGGCCTATAGCGCCGGGGCGTTTCTTGGTCGCTCGGTGAATGGTTTGTTGCGTCAGCGGCAGCTGCGCTTCACCACTATCTACGAAACCGCGATGGCTGACAGCCTGAAGAGCATGGCGCTGGAAGGGCTTGGAATTGCGTGGGTGCCGCAACTGAGCGTGCGTGCTGAACTGGCGCGTGGCGAACTGGTGGTCTGCGGCGGCCCGCAATGGCACGTGCCACTGGAGATTCGCCTGTATCGCTGCGCCTTGGTGCGTAAAGCCAACGTGCGCCTGCTGTGGCGCAAGCTCGAGGGCGGCGCTGCACAAGCTTCCTGACCTGAACAGAGATCCAATGTAGGAGTGAGCCTGCTCGCGATAGCGTCAGCACATTCAGCGACGATGTGACTGATACACCGCCATCGCGAGCAGGCTCACTCCTACAGGGGATTCGCGGTGTTCTGTCGCTGACCTTCAGGTCAATAAAACCGGGCATTTGCGGCAGATGACAGATGGTCGTGCGGGGGGCTGTTTATTGCTTTCTTTGCGGTATACTGCGCGGCCTTCGGCCGGCACGTCCGGCCATTTTTCGTACAATCAAGCCACGCAACCTGCGTGGCTTGTTGTTTTATGACGCGCCTGCGGGCGCTCCAGAGAGAAGAGGCGCGACGATGAGTGCACTGGTTGGCGTGATCATGGGCTCCAAGTCCGATTGGTCCACCCTTAGCCACACCGCCGATATGCTGGAAAAGCTCGGCATCCCGTACGAGGTCAAAGTGGTCTCTGCCCACCGCACCCCGGATTTGCTGTTCCAGTACGCCGAAGAGGCTGAAAGCCGCGGCATCGAGGTGATTATCGCCGGTGCCGGTGGCGCAGCCCACTTGCCAGGCATGTGTGCGGCCAAGACCCACCTGCCGGTGCTGGGCGTGCCAGTGCAGTCGGCCATGCTCTCGGGCGTCGACTCGCTGCTGTCGATCGTGCAGATGCCAGCGGGCATTCCGGTCGCCACCCTCGCTATCGGCAAGGCTGGCGCGATCAACGCCGCGCTGCTCTCGGCGAGCATCCTCGGCGCCAAGCATCCACAGTTCCACGCGGTACTGAAAACCTTCCGTGCTGAGCAGACAGACAGCGTCCTGGACAATCCAGACCCACGTATTGCCTGAGGTTGTTGAGATGAAGATCGGTGTAATCGGTGGCGGCCAGTTGGGTCGCATGTTGGCCCTGGCGGGCACCCCGCTGGGCATGAACTTCGCTTTCCTCGACCCTGCGCCGGACGCTTGTGCCGCGGCGCTGGGCGAACACCTGCGGGCCGATTACGGCGATCAGGATCATCTGCGCCAACTGGCCGATGAAGTCGATCTGGTGACCTTCGAGTTCGAAAGCGTCCCGGCTGAAACCGTGGCATTCCTCTCGCAGTTTGTACCGGTTTATCCGAGCGCCGAAGCCCTGCGCATCGCTCGCGACCGCTGGTTCGAAAAGAGCATGTTCAAGGACCTGGGCATTCCGACCCCGGCCTTCGCCGACATTCAATCGCAAGCCGATCTGGATGCCGCCGTCGCTTCGATCGGTCTGCCGGCCGTACTGAAAACCCGCACCCTGGGTTATGACGGCAAAGGTCAGAAAGTCCTGCGCAAGCCGGAAGACGTGGTCGGCACCTTCGCCGAACTGGGCAGTGTGTCCTGTCTGCTGGAAGGCTTTGTGCCGTTCACCGGCGAAGTCTCGCTGATCGCCGTGCGTGCTCGCGATGGCGAAACCAAGTTCTATCCGCTGGTACACAACACCCACGACAGCGGCATCCTCAAACTGTCGGTCGCCAGCACCGATCACCCGTTGCAGGCGTTGGCCGAAGATTACTCGAGCCGTGTGCTCAAGCAGCTCGACTATGTGGGTGTGATGGCGTTCGAGTTCTTTGAAGTCGACGGTGGCCTCAAGGCCAACGAAATCGCCCCGCGCGTGCACAACTCCGGGCATTGGACTACCGAAGGTGCCGAGTGCAGCCAGTTCGAAAACCACCTGCGCGCCGTTGCCGGCCTGCCGCTGGGTTCGACGGCCAAGGTCGGCGAGAGTGCGATGCTCAACTTCATCGGCGTTGTTCCACCGGTTGAGAAAGTCATCGCCATCGAAGATTGCCATCTGCATCACTACGGCAAAGCCTTCAAGGCCGGGCGCAAGGTCGGCCACGCCAACCTGCGTTGCGCCGACATGGCCACGCTGCAGGCGCAGATCGTCAAGGTCGAAGCGCTGATCGGCGAGTAACGACAGTTTCATGTGGCAGCGGCGGAACCATTCAGGGGCCGCCGTTCTCTCATGGCAGGATGCCAAAGTCTGACTAGGCTTCGCATATCTACTACTGAGAGGGAATTGCCATGGGAATTATCGGAACCATCTTTATCGGCTTGATCGTCGGCCTGCTGGCGCGGTTCCTGAAACCGGGCGATGACAGCATGGGCTGGATCATGACCATCCTGCTCGGTATCGGCGGTTCGCTGGCAGCCACTTACGGCGGCCAGGCCCTGGGCATCTATCACGCGGGCGAGGGCGCAGGCTTCATCGGCGCACTGGTCGGCGCGATCGTGTTGCTGGTGATCTACGGCCTGATCAAAAAGAACTGATCCAAAGCGACAAAGCCCTCTCTGCCAACGTGGCCGGGAGGGCTAGAATGCTCGGCGATTCAATGTTCCTTCCTTTCTATACCGAGCACCTTCATGCGCCGTCTTCTGTTGACTCTCCTTTTCCTGGGCAGCGGTTTGGCCCACGCCGGCGAACTGCCGGAAACCGACTGGCTCGAACTGATGCCCAAGTCGGATCAAAAGGCCCTCGAGGCCATGCCTGAAATCGACCACAACTCCCCGGAAGCCACCGGCACCTTCACCGAGAAGGGCGGGATGAAGCAGGCCAAAGGTCTGCCGGCGGTGATGTATTCGACCAAAACCGTGGCGTCGATGAACGACAAGCACATCCGCATCGGTGGTTATCCGGTGCCGCTGGAGTCCGACGCCAAGGGCCGCAGCACGCTGTTCTTCCTCGTGCCGTACCCGGGCGCTTGCATCCACGTGCCGCCACCGCCGCCGAATCAACTGGTGCTGGTGCGGTATCCGAAAGGTTTGAAACTGGACGATATCTACACGCCGCTGTGGGTGACCGGCACGCTGAAGGTCGAAAAGGTCAGCAATGATCTGGCTGACGCGGCGTATGCGCTGGAAGCGGACAAGGTGCGGGTGGTGCAGGAGTCCGATCTCTAACAGTCACCACAAAACTACTGTAGGAGTGAGCCTGCTCGCGATAGCGTCGTGTCAGCCAATTTAATGGATCTGACAAACCGCTATCGCGAGCAGGCTCACTCCTACATTTGGTTTTGCGGTGCTGTTAGAGCGGCTTGCTGACGACACTCACGCCCATGGTATGGCTCGCACCCGCCGCCAGCGTAACCACGTCATCCATCACATTCGCCGTCTCGATGCACAACATGCGCTGCCAACCATCGTTATCCATGTCGGCCAGCGCTGCAGCTCGGTCAATCCACGGGTTCCAGATCACCGCCGTGCGTGAACCGGTAGCCGTCAGCACAATGCGTCTTTCCCAGGTCGGGTCGACAATGCTCAACTGCGGCGGAGCGTCGAGGTAGATGCGGTCGGTTTCGCCGGCAAAATGCAGATCGCCTTGCTGACTGTTGGTTTTCCAGTCATCCAGCGTCTCGATGTAATTCAAACCATCGACACCGTCGACCTGCACATTGCGCACATCACTGACCGCGAAATACGTGTGCAGCGCCTGACTCAGGCTGACGCTGTCACTGCCACGGTTGTGGCTGGTCAGGCTGAAGCTCAGTTGCTCGGACAAATGCAGGGTCAGGGTCAGATCGACTTCGTGCGGCCAGCCCGGCAGGCCACCGTCAGGGTAGGGCAGCTTGAACTCGACCTTGACACCGTCAGCCTCTGATTCGATGCCGCCCAACTCCCAATCCATCGCCCGCACCAGACCGTGCGCGGGTGCCGGTTGCTCACCGGTGTACATGGCCTGCACGCTCTGCGGGTTGCGCTCGAACTTGCCGAACCACGGCCAGCACACCGGCACGCCGGCGCGAATGCTTTTGCCCGTCTTGAAGTCGGCCTTGTCGTTGAGCCAGATGATCGGCGGTTGCCCATCGATCTGATAACTGAGGATGTGCGCGCCTTGCTGGGCCACCAGCACTTCGGCCTGACCGTGGCGGATGCGCCAGCAGTTCAGTTCATCCAGTTTCACCGCTTCAACGTTGGGCGTGTTCATGGGACAGCTCTCGATCAGACACTTGGGACGATTATCGACCGTAAAACGGCCGCGAGGTTTAACGCGCGCGTGGTGGAACCGAGCGAGTGCGGCCGCTGCCGTCGATGGCGACGAAGACGAAGACCGCTTCGGTCACTTTACGCCACTCGCTGGACAGCGGGTCGTCGCTCCACACTTCGACCATCATCTGGATCGAGCTGCGGCCGATTTCCAGGGTCTGGGTATAGAAGGACAATTGTGCGCCGACAGCCACTGGCACGAGGAACGCCATGCGATCGATGGCAACCGTGGCGACGCGACCGCCAGCGACACGGCTGGCCATTGCGGTGCCGGCCAAATCCATCTGCGCTACCAGCCAGCCGCCGAAAATATCGCCAAAGCCATTGGTTTCGCGTGGAAGTGCGGTGATTTGCAGGGCCAGGTCGCCTTGCGGGATCGGATCTTCTTGTTCGAGCTCTATCATGCCGGGGGTGCCTCTGACCCGTGACTCTTCGTTGGTATTGCTGGTGGTAGCCGTCTTCGGGAAAAACGATTCAGCACCGAACCTACTACGTTCGTCACGTTTTCCATCAGGCGCCTAAGGAGAAACTCTGCGAAACCGGCTGCCGACACTGTGAGAACTACTGCGCTCAGCAATACTGCGTCAAAAACAGGCTCGGACTGCTCATTTACAACCCGTAAACTCCGCGTCCTCGCCTGTTTTTTCCTTGTCTTGCTTTCGCTCGCTACGTTCTCACAGCGCCGGATGACAGCATCGTTTTCGCACAGCAACCCCCTACAAACCGGAGCAGGTTGCGAGTATATCGGTCGGTAGACTCCACGACGACCATCCGGTTCTCATTTCGACCGTCAATTACGCGGCTCTATGTGCTTTTTCGAACAATTTGCTATGGTGCCGAACCTGCCCAAGCCACCGCCAGCGTTGTTGTGGCGGCAGTTCCGACTATAAGAGAAGCCCTTGCCATGACCACAGCGCCTTCGAGCCTCGCGCAGCCCGAGCAACCCGCACGACCGTTGACCCGCAACGACTACAAGACTCTGTCGCTATCGGCCCTCGGTGGCGCGCTGGAGTTTTACGATTTCATCATCTTCGTGTTCTTCGCCACCGTGGTCGGCAAGCTGTTCTTCCCGGCCGACATGCCCGAGTGGCTGCGCCTGATGCAGACCTTCGGCATCTTCGCCGCCGGCTACCTCGCGCGGCCGCTGGGCGGCATCGTCATGGCGCACTTCGGCGACCTGCTGGGGCGCAAGAAGATGTTCACCTTGAGCATTTTCATGATGGCCGTGCCGACCCTGATCATGGGTCTGCTGCCAACCTATGCGCAGATCGGCATGTGGGCGCCGATTCTTCTGCTATTGATGCGCGTAATTCAAGGTGCGGCCATCGGCGGTGAAGTGCCGGGCGCCTGGGTCTTCGTTTCCGAACACGTGCCGCAAAAGCACATGGGCTATGCCTGCGGCACGCTCACCAGCGGCCTGACCGCCGGCATTCTGCTCGGCTCGCTGGTCGCTACGGCGATCAACAGCATTTATACGCCGGCGGAAGTATCCGATTACGCTTGGCGTATTCCATTCCTGCTGGGCGGTGTGTTCGGCCTGTTCTCGGTTTACTTGCGCCGCTGGCTGCACGAAACCCCGGTATTCGCCGAGTTGCAACTGCGCAAGGCGCTGGCTGAGGAAGTACCGCTGCGCGCGGTGCTGCGTGACCATCGCGGCGCGATTGCGATCTCGATGTTGCTGACCTGGTTGCTCTCCGCCGGCATCGTCGTAGTCATTCTGATGACCCCGACTGTGCTGCAAACGGTCTATCACTTCACGCCGACCGAGTCGCTGCAATCGAACAGTCTGGCGATCGTGTTCCTGAGCATCGGCTGCGTCATCTCCGGCGCGTTGGCAGATCGCTTTGGCGCCGGTCGCGTATTCGTGTTCGGTTGCCTGGGCTTGCTGATCAGCTCCTGGACCTTCTATCACAGCCTCGCCGATCACCCGAACTGGCTGTTCCCGCTCTATGCGCTGACCGGTTTTCTGGTTGGCACAATTGGGGCGGTTCCATACGTGATGGTCAAGGCGTTCCCACCGGTGGTGCGCTTCAGCGGGTTGTCGTTCTCGTACAACGTGGCTTATGCGATTTTTGGTGGGTTGACGCCGATGGTGGTGAGTCTGCTGTTGAAAGAAAGCGCGATGGGGCCTGCCTACTATGTGGCGGTGCTGTGCACCATGGGGATTCTGGTGGGGGCGTGGCTGTGGAAGAAGGGGCGCTGATCCCAAGATTCTGCTTCTAGGGCTCTCGCCAGCGTGAGAGCCTTGATTCACATTCTGCTGTCGGGAGTCGAGCGCCATGCTCAAGCATGTGGGCCAAGGCGTTTGCGGCATCCGACTTTTCAATTACTTGATGCTCAACCATCAGATCAAGTAACCAGAGAGCGCCGTGCACCTCCAGTCCATCTCGTTGTGCCTGGCGCCTTAACTTGCCATCTCCGGTCAGCAACGGACGTCCTGTTTCCTGTGCGAGCAGGTAACAAGACACGTCCGCCAGTGAGCTGTTGTTGTGCTCGACTTTCAGCTCAAAGAGTCTGATCACGCCAGATTCATCGAACGATTCGACACTCAGTCCTCGATCAAGCAGTTCCTGGTGGGGAAAGTCTGCAAGCTCATGCATGACAAAGTCGGTGCAGCAAAGTGTGAATGGCAATCGAAACATCTGCTCCAGCAATCCGGCGTTTCTGAAGTCAATCCAGATATTCGTATCACTGATGAAGATCAAACTCATGCATTCTCCAGTGAACCCAGGAAATTGGGGTCCAGTGCGCTAACTGGTTTGCGCAGGAGTTCGGCAGCCCGAGACTTGGTGATCAGCCCTTCTGCCAACGCCCAGAATGCTAGCGACTCAAATCTTTGCGGCGGATTGCAAGGTAGCGGCTCAGGTTCTGATTTGCGCCAGCCGTTGGCGCTGAATTGGATAGTGAGGGATTTATAGCCACTTTCGCTAAGAAGCTTCAGATCTTTCAGGCGTCTTAACGCGGCATGCATTGAGATCCCGTATTGACGCTTTGCAATCAGCAGTTCTCGTGGATGAACTCTGGAGCGAGGATGGCTACCGAAGTCGCCGGTGACACTTTTCGCCGGATAAAGAAACGCGCCAGCGAATCGATGGCAACAATTTTCCTGGTCCCTCTCCGGCATATCCTCTGGTAATGCCATGACCCAGTGGCCGAGTTCATGCGCGGCGGTGAACCTGATTCGTTCACCTGGGCGATCGGCATTCAGTGCAATCAACACGTGTTCGCCGTTACCGGTGGCAGCGCAAGCGCCGTCGAAGTCGTCCGGGCCGTTTAGCATGGCGACTTTTATGCTGTGTTCTTCCAATTGTTCGGTCAGATTGGCGATAGGGTCGCTACCAATTCCCCAGAACTGACGAAGTTGCTCTGCTGCGCGCTCGGCGTCATCGAGACAGGAAACCGGGATCATTTGTGACGGGGTGACGGGAGTGTGGATGTCGGCAGGATCGAAACATTCCTCAAGCGCGATGTAGCGCTCAAGGTGTTCGCGAATTTTTTCTTCCACCTGTGCCTGGCGATATTTCGGCATTCGGGCCAGTTTTCGAAACTCCAGAGGCGCCAGCGCAATTGCATCCGCGCGGAAGAAGTACTCAGGGCTGACCTGAAGCGCTTTGGCCAGTTGTAGCAGACGAGTTGAATTGGGAGTGCTCAACCCCTTCTCATATTTGCTCAAGGCTTGTTTGGTTATGTCGCCAAGCTCCATCGCCAAAGCCTCTAGACTGAGGCCTTTTTGCAGGCGCGCGCGGCGAATTCGGTCGTTTATCATGGGGCCCTCTCGTGGTTGACAAGACTATCTTTTGATAGTGATTTGTCAACCCGGGAAGAGTTTCACTTTTTTAACACGGCTCCCATGCTGGCCTTTCATCCAATTGTCATATTTCAGCCATAGAGTGTTCACACGGCCTGCTGATACTTGGCCCCGACTTAACACACCCTATCTGCTAGGAGTAAGGCATGAAACTGAAGCGTTTGATGGCGGCAATGACTTTTGTCGCTGCTGGCGTTGCGACTGCCAACGCGTTCGCCGCTGTTGACCCTGCTATCCCGAGCTACACCAAGACCACTGGTGTGTCGGGCAACCTGTCCAGCGTCGGCTCCGATACCCTGGCCAACCTCATGACCCTCTGGGCTGAGAACTACAAAAAAGAATACCCGAACGTCAACATCCAGATTCAGGCCGCCGGCTCCGCCACTGCGCCACCTGCGCTGACTGAAGGCACCTCCAACCTGGGCCCGATGAGCCGCAAGATGAAGGACACCGAACTGGCGGCCTTCGAGCAGAAGTACGGCTACAAGCCAACCGCTATCCCGGTTGCCGTGGATGCCTTGGCCGTTTTCGTACACAAGGACAACCCGATCCAGCACCTGACCATGGAACAGGTTGATGCGATCTTCTCGTCGACCCGTCTGTGCGGCGCCAAAGCCGACGTGAAAACCTGGGGCGACCTGGGCGTGACCGGCGACCTGGCCAACAAGCCAGTACAACTGTTCGGTCGTAACTCGGTATCCGGCACCTACGGCTACTTCAAAGAAGAAGCCCTGTGCAAAGGCGACTACAAACCAAACGTCAACGAACAACCAGGTTCGGCGTCGGTGGTGCAGTCGATCAGCTCCTCGCTGAACGGCATCGGTTACTCGGGCATCGGCTACAAGACTGCCAGCGTGAAAACCGTTGCTCTGTCGAAGAAGGGCAGCACTGACTTCATCGAAGACACCGAAGAAAACGCCCTGAACGGCAAATATCCGCTGTCGCGTTTCCTCTACGTGTACGTCAACAAAGCCCCGAACAAGCCTCTGGCTCCGCTGGAAGCCGAGTTCGTGAAACTGGTGCTGTCGAAACAGGGCCAGGAAGTGGTAGTGAAAGACGGCTACATCCCACTGCCAGCCAAGGTTGCTGCAAAAGCACTGGCTGACCTGGGTCTGCAGGAAGGCGGCGCTGAAGTCGCAAAAAAGTAACAAATTGAGTCCGGGGTGAACCCCACCGGACTCAGGTAAAAGGCCGGATCTGCTTGCAGGCCGGTCTTTTCCACACCTCAAATTTTTGATCCTCTGCCAGTCCCGCTGGCGGTGGATTTGCTGCGTCACTGCATTGTCATCTTTCTGTCATACAGGATCGCTAGGGTGAGCGCATGAATGATCTGGCCAATTCCCACATGACTACTAATCCTCCCAAGCGCATTGATTTCAATACGCCTGAGCTGCAACGCAAGCGCCGCATTCGCGCGCTCAAGGATCGCTTCACCCGCTGGTACGTCCTCGTTGGCGGTCTCGCGGTGCTGGCAGCCATCACCCTGATCTTCTTCTTCCTCGCCTACGTGGTTGCGCCGCTGTTCCAGGGTGCCGACCTGACCGCGAAAGACTCGATCACCCCGGCCTGGATGCAGGACGCCGGCAAGCCGCTGATGATTTCGCTCGAAGAGCAGAATCAGGTGGCCATGCGCGTTTCCGACAAGGGCCAGGCGCTGTTCTTTGATATCGACAGTGGCGCTGAACTGAAGCGCGTCGATCTGCCGGTTCCTGCCGGTGCCACCGTGACTTCCATTGGTGAAGACCAGCCGGGCCATCCGCTGGTGGCCGTGGGCCTGTCCAACGGTCAGGCGCTGGTGTTCCGTCACACCTATAAAGTCAGCTACCCCGATGGCAAGAAAACCATCAGCCCGGCCATCGAATATCCGTATGGCGAGACGCCGATCGCGCTGAACGAAGCCGGCGGTGCGCTGGAGCATGTCAGCCTCAACGCCACCGACACGACCCTGATGCTGGTCGGTTCGACCGGTTCGCAACTCAATGTGCTGTCGCTGACCAGCGAAGAAAACATGATGACTGGCGAAGTCACCAACGAGCAGAAGCGTATCGATCTGCCGCAGATGACTGAGCCGGTGAAAAACATCTTCGTCGACCCGCGCCAGCAATGGCTGTACGTGGTCAACGGTCGCGCTCAGGCCGATGTGTTCAGCCTGCGCGACAAGAGCCTCAACGGTCGCTACAAACTGCTGGAAAACGCCGACGCTGAAGTCACCGCGACCACACAACTGGTCGGTGGTATCTCGCTGATCGTCGGCGACTCCAAGGGTGGTCTGGCCCAATGGTTCATGGCCCGCGACACCGATGGCGAGCTACGCCTGAAACAGATCCGCACCTTCCAGATGGGCACCACGCCGATCGTTGAAATCACCGCCGAAGAGCGGCGCAAAGGCTTCCTCGCGCTGGATGCCAGCGGCAAGCTCGGCGTGTTCCACAGCACCGCACATCGCACGCTGCTGGTTGATCAGGTGGTCGATGGTCAAGGCGTATTCGGCCTGTCACCGCGCGCCAACCGCGTGATCGTTGAAGCCGGCGGCAAGCTGCAACCCTTGCTGCTCGACAACCCGCATCCGGAAGTGTCGTGGAGCGCGCTGTGGAGCAAGGTCTGGTACGAGAACTACGACGAGCCTAAATACGTCTGGCAATCGACTGCGGCCAACACTGATTTCGAACCGAAACTGAGCCTCTCGCCACTGACCTTCGGCACCCTGAAAGCCGCGTTCTACGCGATGCTGCTGGCCGCGCCACTGGCGGTTGCCGCTGCGATCTACACCGCCTACTTCATGGCCCCGGGCATGCGCCGCAAGGTCAAACCGGTGATCGAGCTGATGGAAGCGATGCCGACGGTGATCCTCGGCTTCTTCGCCGGTCTGTTCCTCGCACCGTATGTAGAAGGGCATCTGCCGGGCATCTTCAGCCTGCTGATGCTGTTGCCGATCGGCATCCTGGTCGCCGGTTTCACCTTCAGCCGTCTGCCTGAATCGATCCGCCTGAAAGTCCCGGACGGCTGGGAAAGTGCGCTGCTGATTCCGGTGATCCTGTTTGTGGGCTGGTTGTCGCTGTACATGAGTCCGTTCATGGAGAACTGGTTCTTCGGCGGTGACATGCGCATGTGGATCTCCCACGACCTGGGCATCACCTACGACCAGCGCAACGCTCTGGTGGTCGGTCTGGCCATGGGTTTTGCGGTGATCCCGAACATCTACTCGATCGCTGAAGACGCCGTGTTCAGTGTGCCGCGCGGCCTGACCCTCGGTTCGCTGGCTCTGGGTGCCACGCCGTGGCAGACCATGACTCGCGTAGTGATCCTGACCGCTAGCCCGGGGATCTTCTCGGCGCTGATGATCGGCATGGGCCGTGCGGTCGGCGAAACCATGATCGTGCTGATGGCCACCGGCAACACCCCGGTCATGGAAATGAACCTGTTCGAAGGCCTGCGCACCCTGGCCGCCAACGTCGCGGTGGAAATGCCCGAGTCGGAAGTCGGCGGCAGCCACTACCGCGTGCTGTTCCTCTCGGCGCTGGTGCTGCTGTTGTTCACCTTCGTCATGAACACCCTGGCAGAACTGATTCGTCAGCGTCTGCGCAAGAAATACTCGTCGCTTTAAGCAAAGGTAGAAGTCTGTGAAACAGAACTCCCTGAAAGGATGGTTCAAGAGCGGCGCCCCAGGCGTCTGGATCAGCGGTGGCGCGGTGTCCATCGCGGTCATCATGACCATTGGCCTGCTGGCGGTGATTGCCGTGCGCGGTCTGGGTCACTTCTGGCCGGCGGACCTGGTCCACGCCAACTACGACGTACCGGGCCAGGCCAATCACCTGGTCATCGGCGAAGTGGTACAGAAAGAAGAAGTGCCCCGTGCCCGTCTGAAGAGTGCCGGTTTGCCGGTGCCTGACGCAGGTCCGGAATTCATGACCCGTGAGCTGATCAAGGTCGGCAACCGAGACCTGAACGGCAACGACTTCACCTGGATCGTCGGCGAGTGGCTGACCAACCAGACCACGCCGCCAGAGTTGATGGCGATCGAGCGTCGCGAGTGGGGCAACTTCTACGGCTACCTGGTCAACGTCAAACAGGATGGCAAAGTCATCGCCGAAGGCGAGGCTGCGTGGCCTGAACTGCAAGCGCGGATCAACCGTGTGAACGGTCTGGCGGCACAACTGAAGTCGCTGGAAAAAACCGACATCGGTGCGATCAACGCAGGGCTGGAACGCATCCGTCTGCACGGTCGCAAATTGGAACTGGAAGGCAAGCTCGACGCCACCGCACAAGCGGACATGGAATCCGAGCGTGCCGAGTTGAATGCGCGTTATCAGGACATCGAAGCGCGTCTGGCCGATCTGCATGCGCAGTTCAACCGCGATGCTCTGACCGCTCGTGATGCCAATGGCAAAGAGATCGAAATCGGTCTGGGCAAAGTGGTTCACGCCTACCAGCCGAACGCGATGAGCACCTTTACCAAGGTCGGCTTCTACTTCAGCAAGATCTGGGAATTCCTCTCGGACGACCCGCGTGAAGCGAACACCGAAGGCGGGATTTTCCCGGCGATCTTCGGCACCGTGATGATGACCCTGATCATGGCGATGATCGTCACCCCGTTCGGCGTGCTGGCGGCGGTGTACCTGCGCGAATACGCCAAGCAGAACACCCTGACGCGGATCATCCGTATCGCGGTGAACAACCTCGCCGGCGTACCGGCGATCGTTTACGGCGTGTTCGGTCTGGGCTTCTTCGTCTACGTGCTCGGTGGTTCGGTCGACCGCTTGTTCTTCCCCGAAGCTTTGCCGGCACCGACCTTCGGTACGCCGGGTCTGCTCTGGGCCTCGCTGACTTTGGCGCTGCTGGCGGTGCCAGTGGTGATCGTCGCGACTGAAGAAGGTCTGGCACGTATTCCGCGCACCGTGCGTGAAGGTTCGCTGGCACTGGGCGCGACCAAGGCTGAAACCTTGTGGAAGATTGTGATCCCGATGGCCAGCCCGGCAATGATGACCGGCATGATTCTCGCCGTGGCCCGTGCCGCCGGTGAAGTGGCGCCGCTGATGCTGGTGGGTGTGGTGAAACTGGCGCCGTCACTGCCGGTGGACGGCAACTACCCGTACCTGCACCTGGATCAGAAGATCATGCACTTGGGCTTCCACATCTATGACGTCGGCTTCCAGAGCCCGAACGTCGAAGCGGCCCGCCCGCTGGTGTACGCCACGGCGCTGTTGCTGGTGCTGGTAATCGCGACGTTGAACCTGTCGGCGGTGTATATCCGCAACCACCTGCGCGAAAAATACAAAGCACTGGATAGCTAAGGACGACGCGAACCCTGTGGGAGCGAGCCTGCTCGCGAAGCTTTTGGCGGCCTCAAGGGCCCCTTCGCGAGCAGGCTCGCTCCCACATTGAACCGCGTCCACTGGAATATTGATGGAAGCTGCAACAAGCAGTGTTCCGAACCGAATTTTGTTAGCACAGGGAGCCTCCCATGCAGCACGAAACACACACCCACGGCATCAACATGTCTGCCCTGGGCCGCGACAAGCAAAGCCTCAGTCTCGAGCAGGAAACCGTTGCCATCGAAGTGCCGGGCCTGAGCCTGTACTACGGCGAGAAACAAGCGCTGTTCGACGTCAGCATGAACATCCCGAAACAGCGTGTGACCGCGTTCATCGGCCCGTCCGGCTGCGGTAAATCCACGCTGTTGCGCACCTTCAACCGCATGAACGATCTGGTTGACGGCTGCCGCGTAGAAGGCGCGATCAACCTCTACGGCAACAACATCTATCGCAAAGGCGAAGACGTTGCGGAGCTGCGTCGTCGTGTCGGCATGGTGTTCCAGAAGCCCAACCCGTTCCCGAAAACCATCTATGAAAACGTGGTCTACGGCTTGCGCATCCAGGGCATCAACAAGAAGCGCGTCCTCGACGAAGCGGTCGAGTGGGCATTGAAAGGCGCGGCACTGTGGGACGAAGTCAAAGACCGTCTGCATGAATCGGCACTCGGTCTGTCCGGTGGTCAGCAACAGCGTCTGGTCATCGCCCGGACCATCGCGGTTGAGCCGGAAGTGCTGCTGCTCGACGAACCGTGCTCGGCCCTCGACCCGATCTCGACGCTGAAAGTCGAAGAGCTGATCTACGAGCTGAAGTCCAAGTTCACCATCGTCATCGTGACCCACAACATGCAACAGGCCGCGCGGGTATCCGACTACACGGCGTTCATGTACATGGGCAAACTGGTCGAATTCGGCGACACCGATACCCTGTTCACCAATCCGGCGAAGAAGCAGACCGAAGACTACATCACCGGTCGATATGGCTGATTGAAGCGGCTGCGAGCGGCAAGCTTCAAGCGGCAAGTTAGAAGCGAAGCGGCATGGATCACCACATAACAGCTTGCAGCTTGTAGCTAGCAGCTCTTGGTTAAACGCTTTTTCGGAGCGAATGCATGATTTCCAAAGAAGGTCTTACCCACCACATCTCCGCGCAGTTCAACGCTGAGCTTGAGGAAGTGCGCAGCCACCTCCTGGCCATGGGCGGGCTGGTCGAGAAGCAGGTCAACGACGCGGTGACCGCGCTGATCGAGGCCGATTCCGGTCTGGCTCAGCAGGTGCGCGAGATCGACGACCAGATCAACCAGATGGAACGCAACATCGACGAAGAATGCCTGCGCATTCTCGCCCGTCGTCAGCCGGCGGCGTCCGACCTGCGTTTGATCATCAGCATCTCCAAGTCGGTGATCGACCTGGAGCGCATCGGTGACGAAGCGACCAAGATCGCCCGGCGCGCGATTCAGCTGTGCGAAGAAGGCGAAGCGCCGCGCGGTTACGTCGAGGTTCGCCACATCGGCGATCAGGTGCGCAACATGGTTCGCGATGCGCTGGACGCGTTTGCCCGTTTCGACGCCGACCTGGCGTTGTCGGTGGCGCAGTACGACAAGATCATCGACCGCGAATACAAGACCGCGCTGCGTGAGCTGGCGACCTACATGATGGAAGATCCGCGCTCTATCTCGCGGGTCTTGAGCATTATCTGGGTCCTGCGTTCGCTGGAACGCATCGGCGACCACGCGCGCAATATCTCTGAATTGGTCATTTACCTGGTGCGCGGCACCGACGTGCGCCACATGGGCCTCAAGCGCATGAAAGAAGAAGTTGAAGGCACAAGCGGCGAAACCGCTAATGTTCCGGGCAATGCTGACGATAAGTAAGATTGCCTGAGAAAAGCGCCCGGCCCTTTGGCCGGGCGTTTTTGTTTGTGCTTTTCATGGGCAGATTCGATTAAAAAGCAGCACCCGCGAACGAAAAGTCCCGGCGTGACTGAAGAGTTTTGGCAATGTGCCATCAGCCAGCGTTATGCTTGCCGGGATTTTAATAGGGGTGTTGGATGAGCAAGATCAGTGTGTTGGTCGTGGACGATGCTTCGTTCATTCGTGACCTGGTGAAAAAGTGCCTGCGTAATTACTTCCCGGGGATCCGCACCGAGGACGCCGTCAACGGTAAAAAGGCTCAGGCCATGCTGGCCAGAGAAGCCTTCGACCTGGTCCTGTGCGACTGGGAAATGCCGGAAATGTCCGGTCTCGAACTGCTGACCTGGTGCCGCGAGCAAGACAACCTCAAGACCATGCCATTCGTCATGGTCACCAGCCGTGGCGACAAGGAAAACGTCGTGCAGGCGATTCAGGCTGGCGTTTCCGGCTACGTCAGCAAGCCGTTCACCAACGAGCAACTGCTGACCAAGGTCAAGCAGGCGCTGAACAAGGTCGGCAAGCTCGACACCCTGATGAACAGCGCGCCGACCAAAATGAACTCGGCGTTCGGCAACGATTCCCTGAGCGCCTTGACCGGTGGCAAGCCCGCCGTGGTCGGCGGTGCTCCGGCCGCCGCTGCGGTCAATCCATTTGCCAAACCGGCAGCTGCCGCACCAGCGCCCGCCGCTGCGCCATCGCGTGGCTTACTCAACAGCCCACCGGTCAAGGCATCAGCCGCCGCGTCGGCGCCGGCCAGTGGTCGCGGTCAGGGCCAATTGCGCCTGCCAAGCGGTACTCAGCAATGCGTGATCAAGGCTCTGAGCATCAAGGAAGCATTGTTGGTGGTGAAACGCACCGATACCCTGCCGCAGATCCTCGACAGCGCCGTGCTCGATCTGGAGCAGGGCGACAACGCTGAGATCGCCCGCCTCAACGGCTATCTGCACGCGGTTGTCGCGTTTGAGCCGAAACCGGACAGCGACTGGCTGCAACTGACCTTCCGTTTCGTCGATCAGGATGCGCAGAAGCTCGACTACATCTCCCGCCTGATCGCCCGCGGCACGGCGCAGAAGCACTTCGTTCCGGGCGCGTGATCTTCGTCGTCTGACAGTCCGCCTTCGCGAGCAGGCTCGCTCCCACCTTGAAATGCGTTTCAAATGTGGGAGCGAGCCTGCTCGCGAAGGGGCCATCACTTGCACCACCAATCTCCCAGACTGGCCAATTTGAAACATCTGTCGACTAGCCTGGTCTGCTTCACCTGCTAGGCTCATTCCCAGGCCTTACTTCGACAGACTCTTGCCCATGCTCGCGCGCCTGCTGTTTTTCTGTGGTCTCTTCATGGCCTCCACCTCGGCTGTGGCCATGACCATTTACAAATCCACCGATGCCAACGGCGTGGTCTCCTACAGCGACCGGCCAAGCAAAGGCGCGCAGGTGTTCGTCTTTCAGGACCGCATGGTCGAGCGCCTGGAGCGGCAGGTCTATCTCGACATCAAAAAACAGAAAGGCACTGACGTGGTGTTCGTGCGCAATGATCTGTATGCGCCGGTCGAGGTGGCGCTGGCGTTTACCGGGATGAGCAATGTGCGTGGCGCGCCGGCACAAACCATCCGCCGGGTGCTGCCAGCGCGCAGCAACACGCGCTTGGCTCTGCTCACGGCGATTACCGGCGGCAAGCCGTTGGTGTATACGCCGCAGTTCCATTACTCCCTCGGCGACCCCACAGGCACCGCGCAGGGCTATCGCTATCCACTGCCATGGCGCGGCGGACCGTTTCGTCTGAGCCAGGGTGCCAACGGCCAGTACAGCCACTACGGACCGAAGAATCGCTATGCGATGGACATCGCGATGCCGGTCGGCACGCCGATCATTGCCGCGCGGGCAGGGGTGGTGGTGAAGACCGAGAATTCACAGAGCGGTCGCGGCTCGGATGCATCGGGCAATTTCGTGCGGGTGCTACACGACGACGGCACCATGGGCGTGTACCTGCACCTCAAACAAGGTTCGGTGAGCGTGCGCGAGGGGCAAAGGGTGACGGTGGGCAGTCCGTTGGCGCTGTCAGGCAACACTGGCAACAGCAGCGGCCCGCATTTGCACTTTGTGGTGCAGCGCAATACCGGGGAAGGGTTGGTGTCGATTCCGTATCAGTTCAACCAGCCGCTGGGGGCGTTGCCCAACTTTGCGTTGGGCAAGCAATGATGTGCTGCATCTGCGGACCTCTTCGTCGGAACGCCGCCCGGAGCCGGCTCGCTCCCACCCTGGAATGCATTTCAACTGTGGGAGCGAGCCTGCTCGCGAAGGAAGCGGCGCGGTGCTGGATCAGCCCATCAATCCAGCATCAACACCTTGGCCAGCACAATCTTCGGCCCTTTCATCTTCTTGATGATGATCCGCAGGCCTTCGACTTCCAGCACTTCTTCCTCTTCCGGCACCCGTTTCAGGGTTTCGTAGACCAGCCCGGCGAGAGTTTCCGCTTCGATGTGATCAAGGTCGATGCCCAGCAGGCGTTCCACCTTGAACAGCGGCGTGTCACCACGCACCAAGAGCTTGCCCGGCTGATAGGCGAGGATCCCGCGCTCAGCCTTGCGGTGTTCGTCCTGAATGTCGCCGACCAGCACTTCCAGCACGTCTTCCATGGTCAGGTAGCCGATGATATTGCCGTCAGCCTCCTCGACCACGGCGAAGTGCGAGCCGCCCTTGCGGAACTGCTCCAGCAACTGCGACAGCGGCATGTGTCGTGACACGCGCTCCAGCGGGCGGGTCAGTTCAGCCAGGTTGAACGACTCGGGAATGTGGTCCAGCGCCGCCAGTTCCAGCAGCAGGTCCTTGATGTGCAGCAGGCCGACGAACTCCTGGCGCTCGCTGTCGTACACCGGATAACGGCTGAACTTGTGGCGACGGAACATCGCCAGGATTTCTTTCAGCGGCGCGTTGAATTCCAGCGTGATCAGGTCTTCGCGGGAGTTGGCCCAGTCGACCACTTCCAGCTCGCCCATTTCCACCGCCGAGGCCAAAACGCGCATGCCCTGATCGCTCGGATCCTGGCCACGGCTGGAGTGCAGGATCAGTTTCAGTTCTTCGCGGCTGTAATGGTGTTCGTGGTGCGGGCCGGGTTCGCCTTGGCCGGCAATACGCAGGATCGCGTTGGCGCTGGCGTTGAGCAGGTAGATCGCCGGGTACATCGCCCAGTAGAACAGGTACAGCGGCACCGCCGTCCACAGCGACAGCAGCTCGGGTTTACGGATCGCCCAGGATTTCGGGGCCAGCTCACCAACCACGATGTGCAGGTACGAAATGACGAAGAACGCGGCGAAGAACGACACGCCTTTGATCACTTCCGGCGACTGCACGCCAACGCTTTCCAGCAATGGCTCAAGAATATGCGCGAACGCCGGCTCACCGACCCAGCCCAGACCGAGGGAGGCGAGGGTGATACCGAGCTGACACGCCGAGAGGTACGCATCGAGCTGACTGTGCACGGTGCGCAGGATATGCCCGCGCCAGCCGTTCTGTTCAGCGATGGCCTCGACCCGGGTCGAGCGCAGTTTGACCATGGCGAATTCCGCCGCAACGAAAAAGCCGTTGAGCAAAACCAGGATCAGAGCAAAAAGGATCATGCCGAAATCGGCGAATATTGTTGCGAGGGACAAGCCAGGGGAAGGGTCCATGATGGAGTTTTGCGGGTTCCGTGTGATTCAAGAGAGAGAAAAGTCGCGCCTGAAAGGCAGGCACAAGTCAGCCAATGTAGCGGCTGACCTGGCGATTGCCTAGTGGCGCGTGCTGGCCGGTATCACTCAGCGGCGCTGATGGCCCGTGCCTGGGCGACCTGAGCCGGGGCGAAATGGCAGGTGAACGTGCTGCCGTGACCGGGCACGCTGCTGATCTCCATGCGTGCGCGGTGGCGCAGCAACACGTGCTTGACGATGGCCAGGCCCAGGCCAGTGCCGCCAGTGTTGGAGTTGCGGCTGGAGTCGACGCGGTAGAAGCGTTCGGTCAGGCGCGGCAAGTGTTTGCTGTCGATGCCGATCCCGGAATCCTGCACGCTCAGGTGCGCGCCCTGATCGTCACCCCACCAGCGAATGCGGATGTTGCCCTCGGCCGGGGTGTACTTCACCGCGTTGAACACCAGATTGGAAAACGCGCTGCGCAACTCCGCTTCGCTGCCCTTGAGCAATAGGCTGGCATCGGCTTCCAGCGTTATGCGCTGGTTTTTCGCGCCGGACAATTGCTGTGCGTCGCTCTTGATCGATTGCAGCAGCGTATCGACCTGCACCGGCTGGTTGTCCGACGGGTAGTCGGTGGCTTCCAGTTTCGCCAGCAGCAACAAATCGTTGAGCAGCGTCTGCATGCGTCCGCCCTGTTGTTGCATTTGCTGCAGGGCACGGCTCCAGCGCGGGTTCACTTCTTCGACGTTGTCGAGCAGGGTTTCCAGATAACCGCAGATCACCGTCAGCGGCGTGCGCAACTCGTGGGAGACGTTGGCTATGAAGTCTTTGCGCATTTGTTCCAGCTGATGAATACGCGTGACGTCGCGCACCAGCATCAAGTGTTCGTTGTTGCCATAGCGGGTCAGGTACAGCTGAATGCGCACGCGATCATTGGTCGGCGAAGGGATTTCCAGCGGCTCGGCATAGCTGTCCTGCTCGAAATATTCCTTGAAGCGCGGATGGCGCACCAGGTTGGTCACTGGTTGGCCACTGTCTTGCGGGGTCTTGAGACCGAGCAGGGTTTCGGCGGCACGGTTCCACCATTCCAGGTTGCCGTCGCTGTCGAGCATGATCACCGCGTCTTTCAGCGCGGCGGTGGATTCCTGCACCCGGTCGATCACCGCTTGCAGGCGCCCGCGCACGCGTTGGTCGCGGCGTTGCAGGTGGTAGATGCTGTCGAACACCTCACCCCACAGGCCATAGCCATCGGGCGGCGCTTCGTCGGGTTGATGCTGGCGCAGCCACTCGTGCAGCCGAAGCAATTGTTTGAGCGTCCAGCCCAGATAAATCCCCAGGCCCGCCGCGAGGCTCCAGCCGTAATAGCCGGTGATCAGGCCGATCACCAGACACGCTGTGACCAGCAACAGCATGTGGCGAATCAGGGTGCCATGCCAGTTTTGATTCACGGAGCGTCCTTAACGCAGCTTCGAGTTTCAAGCCACAAGCTTCAAGTTAAAGCGGATCGGCTTTTACTTGCCGCTTGTAGCTAGAAGCTTGCCGCTGCTTTTTTATGCCTTGGTGGAAAACCGGTAGCCGGTGCCGCGCACGGTTTGTACCAGATTTTCGTAAGCGTCGCCGAGGGCCTTGCGCAGGCGGCGGATGTGCACGTCGACGGTGCGCTCTTCCACATAGACGTTGCCGCCCCAGACCTGATCCAGCAACTGGCCACGGGTGTAGGCGCGTTCCTGGTGGGTCATGAAGAATTGCAGCAGACGGTATTCGGTCGGGCCCATCTCGGCGGGTTTGCCGTCGATGGTCACGCGGTGGCTGATCGGGTCGAGCAGCAAGCCACCGACTTCGATCGGCGCTTCGCCGTCGGTCGGGCCGGCACGACGCAGCACAGCCTTGAGGCGGGCGACCAGTTCGCGCGGGGAAAACGGTTTGGTGATGTAGTCGTCGGCGCCGACTTCCAGACCCTGGATCTTGTTGTCCTCTTCGCCCTTGGCAGTGAGCATGATGATCGGGATGTCTCCGGTCAGCTCATCACGCTTCAGACGACGGGCCAGTTCGATACCGGAGGTGCCCGGCAGCATCCAGTCGAGCAGGATCAGGTCCGGCTTGCGGTCGACGATGATGGCGTGTGCCTGCTGCGAGTTCTCTGCCTCGAGGCAGTCATAGCCGGCCATTTCCAACGCAACGGCGATCATTTCGCGAATGGGCGCTTCGTCGTCGACGATCAGAATGCTCCTGCCAACCATGCCTTAATCCTCTTGTCATTTAACTGTCTTGCGCCGCATTAGATAACGGAATTATTGCAGTCGTGTGACAGTATTTTCGCCCGGCGGCGATTGTGCAAATCCTGAACTAAGCTCTAAGTCCGAATCCTGACAACCACAAAAGAAGGTTTCCATGACTCAAATGACTGTTTCTTTTAAAGCACTGCTGATGGCTGCCGCCCTGACTCTGCCTGGATTTGCCATGGCCGCGGAGCCGGCCATGATGAAAGACGGCATGATGGTCGATCACAAAGGCATGACCGTTTATACGTTCGACAAGGACGCTGGCGGCAAGTCGATGTGCAACGGCGATTGCGCGAAGAACTGGCCGCCGATGATGGCGCCGGCGGGGGCCAAGGCTGAGGGCAAATGGACGGTCATCAAGCGTGATGACGGCATGATGCAGTACGCCTACAACGGCAAACCGCTGTACACCTTCATGAAGGACGAGAAACCTGGAGAAATGAAAGGTGATGGCATGAAGGAAGTGTGGCACGTGGTGCACGAGCACAAGTAAACGCAAATCACCTGTGGGAGCGAGCCTGCTCGCGAAGGCGTCATGTCAGCCGACATCATCGTTGACTGATGCACCGCTATCGCGAGCAGGCTCACTCCTACAGGTATGTGTTTAGCGCAATGCGTAATCCAGCACGATCCCGACGAAAATCGCCAACCCGGCCCAGTGGTTGTGCAAGAACGCCTTGAAACAACGCATGCGGTCACGATCGCGGGTGTACCAGAACTCCCACGCATAGCAGCCAGCAGCCACCAGCAAACCGAGATGGAACCAGATCCCCAACTCGAATTTGGAACCCGCCAGCAACAGACAGCCCAGCGACAACGCCTGCAAACTCAGGATGATCAACCGATCCGCCTCGCCAAACAGAATCGCTGTGGATTTCACGCCAATCTTCAAATCGTCATCGCGATCGGTCATCGCGTAATAGGTGTCGTAACCCACCGTCCACAGCAGATTGGCGATCCACAGCAGCCACGCTGCCGCCGGCAGCTCACCGGTCTCGGCGGTGAACGCCATCGGCATGCCCCACGAGAACGCTGCGCCCAGCACCACTTGCGGGTAATAGGTGTAGCGCTTCATGAACGGATAAGTGAAGGCCAACGCCAGACCACCGAGCGACAGCCAGATGGTCGGCGCATTGGTGCACAGCACCAGCAGAAAACTTACGCCCATCAATAGCGCAAAGAACACCAGCGCTTCTTTCGAGCTTATTCTGCCCGCAGCTAAAGGCCTTTGCGCGGTGCGTTTAACGTGGCCGTCGACCTTGCGATCAGCCCAGTCGTTGATCACGCAACCGCCGGCGCGGGTCAGCACCACGCCGAGGACGAAAATCACCACGTTGGCCAGCGACGGCGAGCCCTTGCCGGCAATCCACAGCGCCCACAGCGTCGGCCACAGCAGCAGGTAAATGCCGATCGGCTTGTCCATCCGGGTCAACTGAATGAAATCCCAAGCACGCGGGTTCAAGCGGTTCAGGGACTTGAGCAGGCTCTGATACATCAGCAGTTCTCCGGATGGGCGCGGGCGGCGCTCCACAGGCTCGGCAGGAAGATTTCCGCGACCAATACGCTCAGCGCGCCCCGATCAAAACGCGAACGACGGCCCCACAGCTCGGGCGCTTTCGCGGCTGGCGGTAGCCATTCCTCAGGGTAGTGGCAAACTTCGAGGGCGCGGCGCTGGAACGCCTGATCGCAAAACAGCAGTTCGCCCAGCGAGCGGCTGCCCAGTTCGTCCATGTGCAAGCCGTCACCCTGCAAAGCGGCGCGCGAAGCGACGCTGCGGGCAAACACCCAAGCCTCGCCATGACCGCGCAAATACACCTCGCGCACCCAGCCTTCGCTGCCCTCGGCCAGATCCAGTGCAGCGCATTCGTCAGCGCGCAGGGTGTCCCAGCCTTCAAACAGTGGCGTGACGCTGAAGCCGTCATTGGACAGCCGGGTCAGTCGGCGGGTGAGGGAGCCTTCGTCGAACAACCAGTCGAGGGTCAACGAATCGGGGAGGGGCGTCAGTCGGCTTTGGGTCAGCCAGAGCGGGGTCGGGCAGGCATTTGAATGTTGCACAATGAGTCATTATTGGCCGCAAATGAGGCGGCGAGCTTACCATGGCGAGCTGCGAGATTGATTGATCCGGGGCACCATTGCGCCGAACAGGCTTGCATCTGCCCGGCTCCATCAGTACAAAACGCCCTGAGCCGGATGGCAGCGCAACACCCATCGACCGTCCGCGCCGGCACCCAGCCTGAACCCTGAGGAAGTACCTGAATGAAAAAGTGGCAATGCATCGTCTGTGGCCTGATCTACAACGAAGCCGACGGTTGGCCGGATGACGGCATTGCGCCGGGCACCCTGTGGCAGGACGTACCGGAAGACTGGCTGTGCCCGGACTGCGGCGTCGGCAAAATGGACTTCGAAATGATCGAAATCAACTAAGCACAATCAAGGAGTAAGGCATGAGCGCACCTGTCGTCATCATTGGCACTGGCCTTGCGGGCTACAACCTGGCCCGGGAATTTCGCAAACTCGACAGCGAAACCCCGCTGCTGCTGATCACGGCTGATGACGGCCGCTCTTACTCCAAACCGATGCTCTCCACCGGTTTCGGCAAGAACAAGGACGCCGATGGCCTGAGCATGGCCGAACCGGGCGCCATGGCCGAGCAGTTGAAAGCCGAGGTGCGCACCCATACGCGCATCAGTGGCATCGACGCCGGCCACAAGCGCCTGTGGATCGGCGAAGAAGCGGTTTATTACCGCGATCTGATCCTCGCCTGGGGCGCAGAAACCGTGCGCGTGCCAATCGAAGGCGATGGCGCGGAGCTGGTCTTCCCGATCAATGATCTCGAAGACTACGCACGCTTCCGCGCCGCTGCGGCTGGCAAGCGCCGGGTGCTGTTGCTCGGCGCCGGCCTGATCGGCTGCGAATTCGCCAATGACCTGATCCTTGGCGGCTACGAGGTGCAACTGGTTGCGCCGTGCGAACAAGTCATGCCGATGTTGCTGCACCCCGCCGCTGCGGCAGCGGTGCAGGCCGGGCTGGAAAGCCTTGGTGCGAAATTCCACCTCGGCCCGGTGCTGACCCGCCTGCAAAAAGTCGCTGACGGCCTCGAAGCGCATCTGTCCGACGGCCAGGTCATCCCGTGCGACGTTGTGGTCTCGGCCATCGGCCTGCGACCGCGTATCGATCTGGCGGCCGCCGCGGGCGTGCAGGTCAATCGCGGCGTTGTAGTAGATCGGCACCTGAAGACTTCCCACGCCAATATCTATGCGCTGGGTGACTGCGCCGAGGTCGACGGGCTGAATCTGCTGTACGTGATGCCCCTCATGAGCTGTGCGCGAGCACTGGCACAAACACTGGCAGGAAACCCTAAGGCGGTCAGCTACGGCCCGATGCCGATCACCGTGAAAACCCCGGTTTGCCCGTTGGTGGTTTCGCCGCCGCCACGCGGTAGCGAAGGCGTTTGGACCGTTGAAGGGCAGGGCGCCGACATCAAGGCGCTGTGCCACGGTGCCGACGGCCAGTTGCTCGGTTACGCGCTGACCGGTGCGGCGGTCATGGAAAAACTGGCCCTGAACAAACAGCTTCCGGCCCTGCTGGCGTAAATACCGGTCGTTCTGTCGGAATCACCCCGCTTTTGCCCCCACAAAGGTTGTAGTGAGACTGGCGCAGGCCTTGTCCGCGTGCCATTCTCACTCCCGTCTGCCGCAGAGTAGAGCCTGCGGCGCCTTGGGCGCTGTTCCAACGAGAGCAGCACGGACATAACAACAAAAAACCGTCAAAGGGGCTTCACTAATGCGTAAACCAGAACTCGCCGCTGCAATCGCTGAAAAAGCAGATCTGACCAAAGAACAGGCCAACCGCGTACTCAACGCCGTCCTCGAAGAAATCACCGGCGCTCTGCACCGCAAGGACAGCGTGACGCTGGTCGGCTTCGGCACCTTCCTGCAACGTCACCGCGGCGCCCGCACCGGCAAAAACCCGCAGACCGGCGAACCGGTTAAAATCAAGGCCAGCAACACCGTTGCGTTCAAGCCAGGCAAATCGTTGAAAGACAGCGTTAATCCTTAATTGCGGCGAACTCCTCGAATAACGGGGAGAACCGCTGAAAAAATGGGCACACCGATTGCGGTCGGGTGCCCATTTTTTATGCCTGCCTATTTGTTATGGCCTGCAGCAATAATAAAGCCACGTAATCAATTGCATTGGTTGGCTATCGATCTGCCTCACACTTAAATCAATAACCTATATATAAAAGCCATCATATTGATGGCACTTTTGCCATTGTTGGTTGTCTCGCTGTGGATTGTTGAAACAACACTGAAATCTTTCGGAATCATCCTACATCCGTTTTTTTCAAAACCCGTCATGCTCCGCGCCATTGTCGTCGGCCCCGGTTTTTGGTGATCGCGGCAGATTGGAACGATCGCTCTAAATCAGGGTTTTCAGGTGTTTCGTGCAGCTGCGTATATATGAAGACGGCATCGGGGATTCCCTGGCTGAATATAGGGAAACCTCCTACAACAAACAAAGAACAGTTCGTCTTGTTGTTTAATCAGATGCTTGCTAGTGGCCATCATAGTGATTACGATGCGCCCACTTGAAAGAGCACATCTCAATTGGATGAGTCGCACCACCGCTCTTCGATACTGTCCCGCGCCGCGGTTACTCCAATAGGCGCCTGACTGTAATCCTTAATAAAGGCCATGGATGTCCTACTCAAGCAAACTTTCCGCCCATTACCTCGAACTCGCTAAAGTCTCTGTTTCCAAAGAGAATTTCGCGGGCGAAGACGTTCGTTTTTCGAGCGAATTCGAGGCGCTGGAAAGCGAGCTGGCCAAAGCCTCGTCGATGCACGAAAGCGGGCAGATCGACTGGCTGAAAATTCGCGAAAACAGCGAAAACCTGCTGCGTACCCAATCCAAGGATTTGCGTGTCGGCGCCTGGCTGACCTGGTCGCTGTACCAGCGCGAATCCTTCCCCGGGCTGCTGGCCGGGCTCGGGTTGCTGCACCATCTGTCGGAAAACAACTGGGCCGACGTTCACCCGCTCAAACCCCGCACCCGAGCCGCCGCCATCGGCTGGCTGGTGCCGCGTCTCGAGCAGGTCATCACCGAAAACATTGCGATCAAAGAGCAGTTGCCGATGTTCCGGCAGCTCTCCGAGCACCTGTCCGGTCTCGAAGCGGCGTGTGCTGAGCATCTGGGCGATGATTCGCCGCTGTTGCTGCCGATTTCCCGTCGCCTGAAAACCATGATCCAGCGCGCGGCCGACAACCAGCCGGCTCCCGGTGTGGTCGGTGCGGCTGTGGCGCAGGTCAAGCAGGCGGCGAGCCAGTTGCTCACCCCCGGCGCACCGATCGACAACGAACGAGACGCCCATAAAGCGCTGCGCGCCCAACAGGAAAGCGCCCGTCCGTTGTGCGCCTGGTGGCTCAAGCAGAAAGCCACCGACCTGCGCGCCCTGCGCCTGAATCGCACGCTGCTGTGGATGACCATCGACGCAGTGCCCGAACGCAACGCCGAGCAGATCACCGTGTTGCGCGGCCTGCCGCTGGAAAAACTCAAGCTCTATCAGGACCGTTACGATCAGGGCAAATACGCCGACTTGCTGGTGGAACTGGAGGCGAGCCTGGCGAAGGCGCCGTTCTGGTTCGATGGCCAGAGGATGGTCTGGGAATGTCTCCAGAACCTCAACGCCGAGTTGGCAATGCGCGAAGTGGAAATCCACTTCGCGCTTTTGGTTCAACGGCTGCCCGGCATTGTCGAGTTGCGTTTCCATGACGGCGCGCCGTTTGCCGATCCGTCCACCCGGGCGTGGATCGCCGCCAACGTCATGCCGCACCTGCAAAGTGCCAGTGCGCCGCGCAAGGTCGAAAGCGAAAACGTCGAAACCCAGCCGGCCTGGGAAAAGGCCCTCGAAGAAGTCCTGCCGCTGCTGCGCAAGGAAGGCCTGAAGCCAGCGGTGCAGACCCTAAAGCAGGGTTTGCAATCCGCTCACGGTGGCCGCGAACGCTTCTTCTGGCAGTTCGCCCTCGCGCGGCTGTGCTTCATGGCCAAGAAATACGAACTGGCCAAGAACCAGTTGGAAACCCTCGATCAGACATTACAGGACTCAGGCCTGCACGCCTGGGAGCCCGATCTTGCATTGGAAGTGCTGCATCTACTGCACAGTTGCTGCGAGTTGTTGCCGCAGAACCATGCCGTACGTGAACGCAAGGAAGAGATTTATCGCAGGCTGTGCCACCTCGATCTCGAAGTGGTACTCGAATAGGCCCCAGGGCCACAACCGCAAGGAGAAAAGCCATGGCCAAAGAAGGCTCGGTAGCCCCCAAGGAACGCATCAACGTCACCTTCAAACCCGCCACCGGCGGTGCTCAGGAAGAGATTGAACTGCCGCTGAAGCTGCTGGCAATCGGTGACTACACCCACCGCAAGGACGATCGCAAAATCGAAGATCGCAAGCCGATCAGCATCGACAAGATGACCTTCGACGAAGTGTTGGCCAAGCAAGAACTGGGTCTGACGCTGAGCGTGCCGAACCGTCTGCAGGAAGATGGCGAGGCCGACGAGCTGGCTGTGCAACTGCGCGTCAATTCGATGAAGGACTTCAACCCGGCCAGCCTGGTCGAGCAAGTGCCTGAGCTGAAAAAACTGATGGAACTGCGCGATGCGCTGGTGGCCCTCAAAGGCCCGCTGGGTAACGCACCTGCGTTCCGTAAAGCGATCGAAGGCGTGCTCGCCGACGACGAATCCCGCGGTCGCGTACTCGGTGAGCTGGGCCTGAACGCCGCAGCCCCGGACGCCTGAGACTCCAGCCAAGGAAGCCAACACAATGAGCACTAGCGCAGCACAAGAGAAGAGCGCCGGCAACGGCGAGTACAGCATTCTCGACAGCATCATCGCCGAAACCCGTCTGACTCCGGACGACGAAGCCTACGACATCGCCAAGCGCGGTGTGTCGGCGTTCATCGAAGAACTGCTCAAACCGCAGAACAACGGTGAGCCGGTCAAAAAGGCCATGGTTGACCGCATGATCGCCGAGATCGATGCCAAGCTCAGCCGTCAGATGGACGAAATCCTGCACCACCCGGACTTCCAGGCTCTGGAATCGTCGTGGCGTGGTCTGCAGTTGCTGGTCGACCGCACCAACTTCCGCGAAAACATCAAGATCGAAATCCTCAACGTCTCGAAAGAAGACCTGCTGGACGATTTCGAAGATTCGCCGGAAGTCATGCAGTCGGGCCTGTACAAGCACATCTACACCGCTGAATACGGCCAGTTCGGTGGTCAGCCTGTGGGCGCGATCATCGCTAACTACTACATGTCGCCAAGCTCGCCAGACGTCAAGCTGATGCAGTACGTGGCCAGCGTTTCGTGCATGTCGCACGCACCGTTCATCGCTGCTGCCGGCCCGAAATTCTTCGGCCTGGAAAGCTTCACCGGCCTGCCGGATCTGAAAGATCTGAAAGACCACTTCGAAGGCCCGCAATTCGCCAAATGGCAGAGCTTCCGTACCTCGGAAGACTCCCGCTACGTTGGTCTGACCGTGCCGCGTTTCCTGCTGCGTAACCCGTACGATCCGGAAGAAAACCCGGTCAAATCGTTCGTGTACAAGGAAACCGTTGCCAACAGCCACGAGCACTACCTGTGGGGCAACACTGCTTACGCGTTCGGCACCAAGCTGACCGACAGCTTCGCCAAATTCCGCTGGTGCCCGAACATCATCGGCCCGCAGAGCGGTGGCGCGGTTGAAGACCTGCCGTTGCACCATTTCGAAAGCATGGGCGAAATCGAAACCAAGATTCCTACTGAAGTTCTGGTTTCCGACCGTCGTGAATACGAACTGGCCGAGGAAGGCTTCATTTCCCTGACCATGCGTAAAGGCTCCGACAACGCGGCGTTCTTCTCCGCGAGTTCGGTGCAGAAGCCGAAGTTCTTCGGCATCAGCGCAGAAGGCAAGGCCGCAGAGCTGAACTACAAGCTCGGCACCCAACTGCCGTACATGATGATCGTCAACCGCCTGGCTCACTACTTGAAAGTGCTGCAGCGCGAGCAACTCGGTTCGTGGAAAGAGCGTACCGACCTCGAGCTGGAACTGAACAAGTGGATCCGTCAGTACGTTGCCGACCAGGAAAACCCGAGCGCCGAAGTGCGTGGCCGTCGTCCGCTGCGCGCTGCGCAAGTGATCGTCAGCGACGTTGAAGGCGAGCCGGGCTGGTACCGCGTGAGCTTGAACGTGCGTCCGCACTTCAAGTACATGGGTGCCGATTTCACCCTGTCGCTGGTTGGCAAGCTGGACAAAGAGTAAGAGCGACTCATGGACGGATACGGCAGCCTGTTCGAACGCCTCAACGGCGACGCGCAACTACGCAAGGGCAACAGCCTTGAGGCTTGTGCCATGGCGTCAGTGGCTGCCCATCTGGCCAAAATGCTCAGCACCCGGGCCGGCAGCGTGCAAACGCTGGCCGACTACGGGTTGCCCGATCTCAATGACATGCGTCTGAGCCTGCACGACTCTCTGAGTCAGGCCCGTCTGGCCATCGAAAACTTCATCGAAGCCTACGAGCCGCGCCTGAGCAACGTGCGTGTCATTTCCCTGCCGCGTGACCACGATCAACTGCGCCTGGCCTTCAGCATCGAAGGCCTGCTGGAAGTTGAAGGGTTCAAGCGTCAGGTCAGTTTTTCCGCGCGCCTGGATGGCAGCGGACAAGTGAAGGTCACCTAAGGAGATCCCCGATGTCTGGCAAACCCGCAGCACGCGTATCCGACCCCACCGCTTGCCCACTTCCAGGCCACGGTACCAACCCGATCGCCGCCGGTTCCGGCGACGTATTCTTCGACGGCCTCGCGGCCGCCCGCCAAGGCGATGCCTCGGCGTGTGGTGGTGCGATGGTCGGCGATCTGGCGACCACGGTTTTGATCAATGGCAAACCGGCCGCCACGGTTGGCTCTGTTGGCTCTCACGGCAACAAGGTTACGGCAGGTTCCGGGACGGTGATCATCGGGAATTCGCATTCGCCAGCACCCTTTTCGGGGCTTGCCGCTATAGCGGTTGTCGCGGCGCTGGATTACCGACTGGGTTTGAAGTCCGGTGGCAACTCGGTACTGACGCCGCTGGAAATTCCAGACTTCGACGAACTGAAATCAGGAACATCGAAAAACCGTGAGTTGGTCGATTTCGTTGTCGAGAACCGCATGGACGCAGCTGACAGTGTGAAGCTGGAAGTGCTGGACGGCGAGAAGCTGGTATACGCCGAAGCCAATACCGCGCCGTTCCTGCCACCAGGCAAGTATCCATGGCAATGGGACGGCTACGACACGGCCGGCATCCTCGATACCAAAGTCCTGAAAAGCCCGAACCTGAAAGTGCGCCTCACCGCGACCGGGGCGGGTCAGCAGCAAGTGACTGAAGTGAAGCTTGATTGCTCGGCTAAAAAGGTGAAATGGGTCGATGTGCGTGTTGACCGCAACGCCAAGACCGTTGAAGTGACGTTGCGCCCGAGCTTTTCGGATGGCGGCAGCAGTGGTTCCACCCCCGGACTGGTACCCACGCCTTTCAGCACGTTGCTTGGCTGGGCCAAGGAAGGTATCGAGTTGTACTGGTCGCGTAATGGCTCACGCGGCGGCGGTATCGCCGAGGGCATCACGACCAGCAAAGGCCTTTACAAAGTCACGGTCAAAACCGAGATCAACGTCGAGCCCAAAGCCGGGAATTTCCCGTTGATTGACTCCTTGTCGAAGGACTTCGGTCGTTCCACCAGTCTGGCGATCGCCAGAAAGGTTTATCACAACGCCGGCTATGCCTATGAAAGCTACGTTGTTCAACGACGTCGAACTCCAGAGTTCGCCAAAGAAATTGCCAGAGAAGAGTTCAAAGAAACGTCGGCTCATGAGTTTGGTCATTTGATTCTCAATGAGTACGGCGGGGGAATCATCCCCGGTTACTCCTGGACTCACAAAGAAACATCGACATTGATGCAAAACCCTAAGGACAACCACCCGACGCCGAACGTCGGCGAGGTGGATGTCATGCATTACTTCAGCAGTTACACGCAGTCCTCCGCTGATCTGCAAAAGAGAGTGGCGGCGTCTGAACAGGACGTCAAAAGCCTGCTTTGGCTGGCAAGGGTCGAGTTCGATGACTAGGTTGACCGGTCTCATCTTGCCGTTCGTTTCCCTTTATGGCTGTGCTGCTCAGCAGGTGTACCAGCGCGAGTGGACAATCAGCGAGGCATCGGTTTGTCCATGAAACTGCCAAGAACGATTTTGATGATGAGATGGGTAAGCTTCTTCGCGTGCTTCGTTTCGCTGACCGCATGCGCTGCGCAGCAGGTCTATCGCAATGATGTTTACCTGTTGAACACTTGTGGAGTACCACTGGAACTGGCGCTGGCGAATGACTCCAACTATGACGATCAGCCACGCAGTTTCACGTTAAACCCGAACCAGCGCAGTTCCATCGGCAACTACCAGTCATTCGGTGAAGACGTATCGGGTCAGATCAGCGACCAGTACAGCCTGTCGATCAAAAGCCAGAACGCGACTAAGTCCATCGACGCGCAGACCTTGCGAAATGCAGTAGCGAGCATCAAAAAAACTGAAGACAAAGCTGTCCGTTCGTGGACGGTCGATACCGGGGCTTTCTGCCCATGAAGCATTTGTTCGGGTTGGCTTGATGAAACTCAGAGCCTGGCAATGTCTCATCGCTTTTCTCAGCTCGGTCGGTTTGCTGGCGATTCTGGTCGGCTTGACGCTGCTGCTGCGGATGGAAAGCTCGACCGAACCAAAGCTGTTCGCTCATCCCCACGCGTTGTGGATTGGCGCCGAGGATGGGGGGGTATTCGTCGAGATTACTAAGCACGAAGCGCCGGACTATTACGTGGAAATTCGTCACGAAAATGGTGGGATGTGGACTGAAGGCTGGGTTCGATATGGCACCAGGGACAGCCATCCACTCAGCGCTGCGGCAATAGGTGGCTACGGTGGTGAAGAGCTCTATGTCTATACGGGTGTCGCGATCACGGCGCAAAAACAGGGAGTTGCGCAGCGATGAATAAATACGTGCCAGCGACCCCGGGGCAGGAGACGGACGCATGACCGACTCATCAAGCGAGATGCTCATGCTCAGTCGTGCGCAACTCAGCTTCTTCATGGCGGCCCTGTGGTGGCCATTGCTGGCGGTGTTGGCGATCAGTTCCTATGACCTGTGGAATGGCGAGTATTCAACACCCGAGTCGTCCGGGATTTATTGGCAGTACCTGTTGTGGTGGGGAATTCCCGGGCTTTTGGGTTTTTCGCTATGGATGTCCCGATCGGCGCAGAGCCGCAACGAGCAGCAGGCGCTGCGGATGGTTTGGTGGGCGCCGGTGAAGTTCATCCCGTTCTACGCCGTGCCATGGATGCTGTATGGCTTGCTCAGTCTGGTCGTCGGCCAGCTCAGTGATGCCTACATGGCGTACGGCTGGATCTCGATTGTGCCGTTTCTCCTGATTGGCGGTTACGTCTGTGCCGGCGTGACGGTCGCGGTCTACAGGATATTTTTTTGATGCGTTTCACTACCAGGCAGGTAACCCGTGTCGTTTAACCACTACTACCAAAGCGAACTCACCGCACTGCGCCAACTCGGTCGCCGTTTCGCCGAGCGTAGTCCGGCGCTGGCACCGTATCTGGGCCAGGCCGGGCGGGATCCGGACGTGGAGCGGTTGCTCGAGGGCTTTGCGTTTCTCACCGGGCGGCTGCGCCAGAAGCTCGATGACGAGTTGCCGGAGCTCAGCCATTCGCTGATGCAACTGCTGTGGCCGAACTACATGCGCCCGCTGCCGGCGTTCAGCATTTTGCAGTTCGATCCGCTCAAGCGTTCCGGGCCGGCGTTGCGTGTCGAGCGCGATACGCCGATCGAAAGCAAGCCGATCGAAGACGTGCGTTGCCGCTTCCGCACCTGCTACCCGACCGACGTGTTGCCGCTGGATCTGGCTGCGCTGAATTACTCGGTGAAGGGCGACGGCTCGCTGCTCAGCCTGCGTCTGGAAATGAGCGCTGACGGTCACCTCGGTGAGCTGGAACTGAGCAAACTGCGCCTGCACTTTGCCGGTGAGCGCTACATCAGCCAGATGCTCTACCTGAGCCTGCTGCGCAACCTTGAAGGCATCGAACTGATCCCGCTCGACGGCGCCGGCAAGCCCATCGATGGCGTCAGCGGCAAGCCGATGGCCTTCAAGATCCCGGGTGATCGGGTCAAACCGGTGGGCTTTGCCGAAGAAGAAGCGTTGATCCCGTATCCGCTGAACACCTTCCGTGGCTATCGCTACCTGCAGGAATACTTCGCCTTCCAGGACAAGTTCCTGTTCGTCGACGTCAACGGTCTGGACATCATCAACGCGCTGCCGGAAGACACCCTCAAGCAGATGCGTGGTCTGGAATTGCGCTTCGATATTCGCAAGAGCGGCATCATGCGCATGCGTCCGACCCTGGATAACGTCAAGCTGTTCTGCACGCCGATTGCCAACCTGTTTGCGCACGACGCACTGCCGATTCGCCTTGACGGCAAGCAGGACGAATACCTGCTGCTGCCAGCGGAATACGATCTGGAAAACTGCGGTGTGTTTTCGGTGGAAACCGTGACCGGCTGGAAGCCCGGTGGCCTCGGTTATCAGGAATACGTGCCGTTCGAATCCTTCGAGCACGACCCGAGTTTCGACGTACCCAATAGCCGTCCGCATTACAGCATTCGCCAGCGTTCGTCCTTGCTGCACGACGGCCTCGACACCTACCTGAGCTTCGGCATCCGTCACACCGAAGCCCACGAAACCCTGTCGATCGAGCTGATCTGCACCAACCAGAATCTGCCGCGCAAGCTCAAGCTCGGCGACATCTGCATGGCCTGCGAAGAGACGCCGGAGTTTTTGAGTTTCCGCAACATCACCCCGGCCACGTCGAGCTTCGCGCCACCGCTGAACCGTGACTTCCTGTGGAAGCTGATCAGCAACATGTCGCTTAACTATCTGTCGCTGGCCGACGTCAATGCGTTGAAGGTGATTCTCGAAACCTACGACCTGCCGCGCTACTACGACCAGCACGCGGAGAAGGTCAGCAAACGCCTGCTCGGCGGCCTCAAGCACATCAAGCATCACCACGTCGACCGCTTGCACCGTGGGTTGCCGGTGCGCGGTTTGCGCACCGAACTGACCATCGACCCGGAAGGGTACATCGGCGAAGGCGACCTGTTCGTTTTCGCTTCGGTTCTTAACGAGTTTTTCGCGCTCTACGCCAGTCTCAATTCATTCCATGAGCTGCGCGTAAAAAGCACACAGGGAGAGGTGTACCAATGGACACCACGTATGGGCCTGCAGCCCCTGCTTTAAGCGGGCTGACCAAGGTAATACGCGAGTACTCGCTGTTTCAGGCCGTGCTGCTGGTGATCGACCGGCTGCGCGAGGCACACCCGTACCTGAGCGAAGACGATCTGTACGACCACGTGGAGTTCCAGGCCAACCCGAGCCTCGGTTTTCCGCGCAGCGACGTCGATCGCGTCGAGTTTTTCGAAGAACACGGGCAGATGCGCGCGCGCATGCGTTTCAACCTGATCGGCCTGGTCGGCTCGGGTTCGCCGCTGCCGGCGTTCTACGGCGAACAAGCCTTGGGCGATAGCGAAGACGGCAACCCGACGCGCAACTTCCTCGACCTGTTCCACCATCGCCTGCAACGGCTGATGCTGCCGATCTGGCGCAAATATCGCTATCGCGCAAGCTTCCAGAGTGGCGCGATTGACCCGTTCTCATCGCAGCTGTTCGCCCTGATCGGCTTGGGCGGCGAAGAGATCCGCAAGGCCAAGGAACTCAACTGGAAACGTCTGCTGCCGTACCTCGGCCTGCTCAGCTTGCGGGCGCACTCGGCGGCGCTGATCGAAGCCGTGCTGCGTTACTACTTCAAGCACGAAGACCTGGTCATCGAGCAGTGCATCGAGCGCCGCGTAGAAATTCTCGAAGAGCAGCGCAATCGTTTGGGCCGTGCCAACAGCCTGCTCGGCGAAGACCTGGTGCTCGGCGAACACGTGCGCGACCGCAGCGGCAAATTCCGCATTCACATCACCGAACTCGACTGGCAGCGATTCCATGAATTCCTGCCGATCGGTTTCGGTTACCAGCCGCTCTGCGCGCTGGTGCGGTTCACCTTGCGTGACCCGCTCGATTACGACATCCGCCTGGTCTTGCGCCAGGAAGAAATCCGCGAACTGCGCATCGGTGAGCAGAACGCCTGTCGCCTTGGTTGGACCAGTTGGCTGGGCCGCGAAAAAGCGGACGGCGTGGTGACCCTGGGCAGCAAAATTCATTAAGGACGTGAGCCATGATCAACGTAGACCTGCAACAACTCATCCAGGCGCTGGACGCCGAAACCCGTCGTGATCTGGAACGTTCGGCCGAGCGTTGCGTGGCCCGTGGCGGCAGCAAGATCCTCGTCGAAGATTTGATGCTCGGCCTGCTCGAGCGCCCGAACGGCCTGCTCGCACGCGCGTTGCAAGATGCCGATGTCGACGCCGGTGAACTCAGCGCCGCGCTGCAATCGCGGGTTGAACACAGCGCTTCGCGCAACCCGGTGTTCGCCCCGGAACTGGTGCAGTGGCTGCAAGATGCGCTGCTGGTGGCTAACCTCGAACTGGGCCAGACCCAAGTTGAAGATGCGGCGCTGATTCTCGCCCTGCTGCGCAACCCGATGCGCTACGCCGGCAGCCGTTATCAGCCGCTGCTCGCCAAGCTGAACATCGATCGCCTGAAGGAATTTGCTCTGTCGCAAAAAGAGCAACCGGCGGCCAATGGTAAACCGGCGGCGCAGGGCGAATCGCTGTTGCAGCGCTTCACCCACAACCTGACCCAACAGGCCCGTGACGGCAAACTCGACCCGGTGCTGTGCCGTGACGGCGCGATTCGCCAGATGGTCGACATCCTCGCCCGTCGTCGCAAGAACAACCCGATCGTCGTCGGTGAGGCCGGTGTCGGCAAGACCGCCATCGTCGAAGGCCTGGCTTCGCGCATTGCTGCCGGTGAAGTACCGCAAGTGCTCAAAGGCGTTGAACTGCTGTCGCTGGACATGGGGCTTTTGCAGGCCGGCGCCAGCGTCAAAGGTGAATTCGAACGTCGTCTCAAAGGCGTGATCGACGAAGTCAAAGCCTCGCCGAAACCGATCATTCTGTTCATCGACGAAGCCCACACCCTGATCGGCGCGGGCGGCAACGCGGGCGGTTCCGACGCGGCCAACCTGCTGAAGCCGGCGCTGGCCCGTGGCGAACTGCGCACCATCGCCGCAACCACCTGGGCCGAGTACAAGAAATACTTCGAGAAAGACCCGGCGCTGGCCCGTCGTTTCCAACCGGTGCAACTGCACGAACCGACCGTCAGTGAAGCGGTGACCATCCTCCGTGGTCTGGCCCAGGTTTACGAGAAGAGCCACGGCATCTATCTGCGTGATGACGCGGTGGTCTCGGCGGCGGAATTGTCCGCACGTTATCTGGCCGGTCGGCAACTGCCGGACAAAGCCGTCGATGTGCTCGACACCGCTTGCGCCCGCGTACGCATCAGCCTCGCCGCCGCCCCGGAAAGTCTTGAGCGCCTGCGTGGCGAACTGGCTGAAGGTGGCCGCCAGCGTCAGGCCCTGCGCCGCGATGCCGAAGCCGGTCTGCTGATCGACCACGAAGCGCTGGATGCTCTGGAAGCTCGTCTCGACGAAGCCGAAGACGAAATGGTCGCGCTGGAAACCCTGTGGACTGAACAGAAGCAACTGGCCGAGCGCCTGTTGGAATTGCGTCAGCAACTGGCCAAGGCCCGCGAAGCTGCAGCGGTCGAACCCGTGGTCACCGTTGAAGAAGACGCCGAAGGCACCGTGATCGAAACCGTTGCCGCCGAAGTCGAAGAAGGCCAAAGCGTCGAGGCGCTGGAAGCCCAACTCAACGAAACCCACAGCGCCCTGACTGCCGCTCAAGTCAAAGAGCGTCTGGTCAGCTTCGAAGTGTGCCCGCGTCTGGTCGCCGAAGTGATCAGCGCCTGGACCGGTGTGCCGCTGGCGCAACTGGCCCGCGAGCACAACGCCAAAGTCGCCAGTTTCGCCACCGACTTGCGCACGCGGATCCGTGGTCAGGAACAAGCCGTGCACGCACTGGATCGCTCGATGCGCGCCACCGCTGCCGGCCTGAACAAGCCTGACGCACCGGTCGGCGTGTTCCTGCTGGTCGGCCCGAGCGGTGTTGGTAAAACCGAAACCGCGCTGGCCCTGGCTGACTTGCTGTACGGCGGTGATCGTTTCATCACCACCATCAACATGTCCGAATTCCAAGAGAAGCACACCGTTTCCCGCCTGATCGGCGCGCCACCGGGCTACGTCGGTTACGGCGAGGGCGGCATGCTCACCGAAGCCGTGCGGCAGAAACCGTACTCGGTGGTGTTGCTCGATGAAGTCGAAAAGGCTGACCCGGACGTGCTCAACCTGTTCTACCAAATCTTCGACAAAGGCGTGGCCAACGACGGCGAGGGTCGCGAGATCGACTTCCGCAACACGTTGATCCTGATGACCTCGAACCTCGGCAGCGACAAGATCAGCGACCTTTGCGAGAACGGCGCACGCCCGACCGCCGAAGTCCTCGAAGAAACCATCCGCCCGGTACTCAGCAAACACTTCAAACCGGCGCTGCTGGCGCGGATGAAAGTGGTGCCGTACTACCCGGTCGGCGGCCCGGTATTGCGCGAGCTGATCGAGATCAAACTCGGTCGTCTCGGCGAGCGCCTGAATCGCCGTCAGCTGGATTTCAGCTGGTGCCAGAACCTCGTCGATCACCTGTCCGAGCGCTGCACGCAAAGCGACAGCGGCGCGCGCCTGATCGATCATCTGCTCGATCAGCACGTGCTGCCGTTGGTGGCGGATCGTTTGCTCGACGCCATGGCCACCGGCGAAAGCCTCAAGCGTGTGCATGCCACGCTCGACGGCGAGTCCAGCGTGACGTGCGAGTTCGCCTGAGGTGGGTGTGATGTTCACTCAGGTGCCGCAGCCATTGGTCTATGCCGAAGCGTTGCTGGCGCAGTTCGCCAGTCTGTCGCGGGCGGCGGACGGTGCTGCGTTGCTGGGTGACTTCGTGCGCGGTCTGGCCGAGCTGAGCGGTTGCGAATTGACACAGCTGTATCTGCTCGACGCCACCCACACGTGCCTGGGGATGAACGCCGAATGCCTCGACGGCGCCCTGCAACCGCGTGAAGCGGCGAGCCTGCCGGCGGATTACAACGGTGAACAACTGCTGCAATTTGCCCTGTGCCAGAACCGCGTGGTGTGCCTCGACGACTTGAGCGGCAGCCTGCACGAAACCAGTTTTCTGCCAGCGGCGACCTCGCCGTGGCAGTCGCTGTTGTGCGTGCCACTGGTCAATCAGCACAAAGCTGTTGAAGGTCTGCTGCTGTGCGCCAGCCGCCGACGTACCCGCCTGCAAGGCTTCGCCGATTCCCTCGGCCAGCTCGGCTCGTTCGTGCTTGGCCAATTGCATTTGCTGCAACGCCTGCGTCAGCCGCTGGCGGAATCGGCAACAGTGGCACGCAGCGTGCCGAGCATCAGTGGCTACGGCTTGATCGGTAAAAGCGCGGCGATGCGCCAGACCCATTCGCTGATCAGCAAAGTCCTGCACAGTCCGTACACCGTGTTGTTGCGCGGTGAAACCGGCACCGGCAAGGAAGTCGTGGCGCGGGCGATTCACGATTGCGGCCCGCGCCGTTCCCAGGCGTTCATCGTGCAGAACTGCGCGGCGGTCCCGGAAAACCTGCTGGAAAGCGAACTGTTCGGCTATCGCAAAGGTGCGTTCACCGGCGCCGACCGTGATCGTGCCGGCCTGTTCGATGCGGCCAATGGCGGCACGTTGTTGCTCGACGAAATCGGCGACATGCCGCTGTCGTTGCAGGCGAAGATTCTGCGCGTGTTGCAGGAAGGCGAGATTCGTCCGCTGGGTTCCAACGACACGCACAAAATCGACGTACGCATCATCGCCGCGACCCACCGCGATCTGTCGACGCTGGTCAGCGAGGGCAAATTCCGCGAGGACTTGTACTACCGCCTCGCGCAATTCCCGATCGAGCTGCCGGCGCTGCGTCAGCGCGAAGGCGACATCCTCGAACTGGCCCAGCACTTCGCCGAGAAGACCTGCACGTATTTGCAACGCGATCCGGTGCGCTGGTCGAGTGCGGCGCTGGAACACCTGTCTGGCTACAACTTCCCCGGCAACGTGCGTGAACTCAAGGCACTCGTTGAGCGCGCGGTGCTGTTGTGCGAGGGCGGTGAGTTGCTCGCCGAGCATTTCTCTCTGCGCATGGAGCCGATGCCGGAAGACAACAGCCACCTGAATTTGCGCGAACGTCTGGAGCAGGTCGAACGCACTTTGTTGCTCGATTGCCTGCGCAAAAACGACGGCAACCAGACCCTCGCCGCCCGCGAACTGGGTCTGCCGCGACGCACGCTGCTATATCGGCTCGGCCGTCTGAACATCAATCTGGGAGATTTCGATGGGTAGGCAAAACGTCATCGAAATCCTCGCAAAAACCAATTTCAGCGCCGCCCGCAAGGGTCGGCGCTTTGTGCTTTGTCTACCCCTGGAGACCCTCTGATGTCTGTTCGTCACTGGCACGCTGTCCTGCTGACCCTCGTCGTTCTATGCGGCCTTGGCGGCTGTAGCGGCAACTACAAATTCAACGACAACGACTATCGCCCGTTGGGTGATCCGCAAGCGGTCAATCGCGGCAAGTGACCGCAAGGAGCATCAAACATGGAATTGGTTTTCGAAATGCTGAACACCAAGCAGTTCGTGCCCACCGAGTTGTGCCAGAAGACCTTTAAACAGGCCGGCGGCGTGATCGGGCGGGGCGAGGACTGCGACTGGATCATCCCTGACCGCAAGCGTCATCTGTCCAATCACCACGCGATTGTCAGTTACCGCGAGGGCACGTTCTTCCTCACCGACACCAGCAGCAACGGTGTCCAGGACGGCGAGAGCGGCGCACGCCTGCACAAGGGCGAACCGGTGCGCATCGAACACGGCAGCACCTACGTGCTGGGTGACTTCGAGATTCGCGCGCGCCTGGTGCGTGACCCGGCGACCTTCGACGGTGAAGTCGGCCGTCCACGCGCTGCCGGCAGCATCATCCCGGACGACGCGTTCCTCGATCTCGACCCGCTCAATGCCCTTGAACAGCAAGAGCGTGTTTACTCGGAAATCGACGAACTGCTGGCGCCGAACACCAAACCTGAAGACTCCCGTCAGCGTGCCGACTACGCGCGCATCGACATGGAAAGCCTGATGGTGCCGGAGCTGATTGCAGCCCCCGTCGAACCTGAGCCCGCTCCGGCACCGAAAGCCGTTGAGCGTCAAAGCGAAGGTTTCTGGGATCATTTCGGTGCTGCGCTGGGCGTCGACGTCAAAGGCCTCAGCCACGACGAACGCGAAGCCCTGGCGCTGAACGCGGCGCGCTTGCTGCGCCAAAGCATCGGCGGTTTGCAGCAGAGCCTGCGCACCCGTTCGGAGCTGAAAAACGAACTGCGTCTGGCCCAGACCACCGTGCAAGGCACCAACAAGAACCCGCTGAAATTCGCCGTCGATCCGAGCGAAGCACTGCAGATTCTGTTGCAGCCAAGCAAGCCTGGCCATCTGCCAGCCGAGCAAGCCATCTCCCGTGCGTTCCGCGATCTGCAGGCGCATCAAGTCGCACTGCTGACCGCCAGCCGCGCCGCCGTACGCGGCACGCTGGAGCACTTCTCGCCGGAACAACTGACCCTGCGTTTCGAGCGTGACAACAAGCCGTTGATCGCGACCTCGGGCGGACGCTGGAGAGCGTTCGGCCGTTATCACCAGGCGCTGCGTCAGGACGATGACTGGAGCGAGCGTCTGCTGGCCCGCGACTTTGCCCAGGCTTACGAAGAACAGATCCGCCTGATCTCCACCCTCCACACCGACCACCAAGGATGATGCGCATGTCTCGCCGCTCGACCGCTTTTTTCAAGACGCTGACTGCGCTCACCGTACTGGTGCTGCTCGCCGGTTGCTCGTCGCTGTCGCCGTACTCGAAAGTGACCAAGATCAACCTGAAGCTGACCGGCAGCGATCAGCTCAACCCGGACCTCAACGGTCGGCCGTCGCCGATCGTCGTGCGCCTGTTCGAACTCAAGCACCCGGTGACTTTCGAGAACGCTGACTTCTTCAGCCTCTACGAGCGCGCCAAGGAATCGCTCAATCCGGATCTGGTGGCCAGCGAAGAACTCGAACTGCGCCCGGGCGAAACCGTGGAGATGAAGCTCAAGGTGGAAGAGGGCAGCCTTTATGTTGGCGTTCTCGCCGCTTACCGCGATTTGCCGGACACCCAATGGCGCCACACCGTTCAGATCACTCCGCTGGAAGTCACCGAAGTCGATCTGACTCTGGACCAGACCGGCATCCGCAACACCAATCAAGTGCTCGCCAAGGCGGATGACTGATCATGAATACCCATAAAGTCATTTGGCAGGAAGGCATGCTGCTGCGCCCGCAGCACTTCCAGCACAACGATCGTTATTACGATCACCAGATGAAAACCCGCACTCAGTTGCTGGGTGGCTACACCTGGGGTTTCCTCAATCTGGAGATCGACTTGCAGTTCCTCAACATGGGCAAACTGGTGATCAGTGAAGCCTCGGGGATTCTGCCGGACGGCAGCCTGTTCGAACTCGGTGGCAACACCGAGCCGCTGGCGCTGGACGTACCGCCGAACACTGGCAACACACCGATTTATCTGGCGCTGCCGCTGGTCACCGGTAACCACATCGAGTCGCGCCGTCCTGAGCAGTCCGACGTGCTCGCGCGTTACACCGCGTACGACGCCGAAGTGGCCGACTCCAACGCCGGCGACGATTCCGCCAGCCAGGTCAGCTGCGGTCGCCCGGACTTCAAACTGTTGCTCGGCGAGCAGCAGAGCGATCAGGCCTACGTGAAGCTGAAGATCTGCGACGTGCTCGACACCACGCCGGATGGCGTGATCAGCCTCGATCCGGACTTCGTGCCGACCTACATTCAGGCCCACGCCTCCAGCTATCTGCTGTCGTGCCTGAAAGAAGTCATCAGTATGCTCAACCACCGTGGCGACACGATTGCCGAGCGGATTCGCTCCAACGGCAAGGTTGGCGGTGCCGAAGTCGGTGACTTCATGATGCTGCAACTGATCAACCGCACCGAACTGCTGCTGCGCCACTACCTCGGCCTGGAGCAGGTACACCCGGAAGAGTTGTACCGCACGCTGCTGACCATGCTCGGCGATCTGGCGACCTTCTCCGGCGAAAGCAAACGTCCGCGTCTGGACAGCCGCTACTCCCACGCTGACCAGGGCGGCAGCTTCCGCAAACTGATGGAAGCGATTCGTCAGGTGCTGTCGATGGTGCTCGAACAGCACGCCATCGAACTGATCCTGCAAGCACGTCAGTACGGCATCATCGTCTCGCCGTTGCACGACCACAAACTGCTCGGCTCGGCGTCGTTCGTGCTGGCAGCCAGTGCCAACTGCGACTCCGAAGAACTGCGCCAGCGCTTGCCGGCGCACCTCAAGGTCGGCCCGGTGGAGCGCATCCGCCAACTGGTCAACCTGCACTTGCCGGGGATCAAGGTCAAACCGTTGCCGGTGGCCCCGCGGCAGATCGCGTTCCACTCGAACAAAACCTATTTCATCCTCGAACTCAGTTCCGAAGACCTGGCACAACTCGAGCGCTCCGGCGGTTTCGCGTTCCATGTGTCCGGCGAATTTGCCGAGCTTGAACTGAAATTCTGGGCCATCAGGAACTGACCGACATGATCAAGGAAACGGATTACAACCAGGACGACAAAACCGTCCTGCTCGATCGTCAGGGCCACGGACCGGCAACGAGTCCGCTGACCGACTTCGCTGCGCCGCCGCGTTTCGAGCAACTGGAAGAACGCATGATCTACGCCGCGCGCCTGCGCCCGGCAGAAGCGTTCAACATCAGCCTCAATTCGCTGGTCGCGGCCTCGTCCGAGCTGCTTTCGGAAGTGGTGCGCCTCAAGCACAGCGAAACCCGCGAAGACTTGTACGCACTCAACGAGCGCCTGACTGCCGGGCTGAAATTGTTTGAAGTACGCGCCCTGCACAACGGCGCCGAAAGCAGCCAGGTGATGGCCGCGCGTTACGTGCTCTGCACCGTGGTCGACGAAGCTGTCGTGACCACACCGTGGGGCAACGAAAGCGAATGGTCGCAGATGAGCCTGCTGAGCAGCTTCCACAACGAAACCTTCGGTGGCGAGAAGTTCTTCCAGTTGCTCGATCGACTGTCGAAGAACCCGGTCAAGCACCTGCCGATGCTCGAGCTGATGTACCTGTGCCTGTCCCTCGGTTTCGAAGGCAAGTACCGCGTACAGGCACGCGGCATGCTTGAGCTTGAAGGCATCCGCGATGCTCTGTATCGGCAGATTCGTCAATTGCGTGGCGACGTGCCGCGCGAGTTGTCGCCGCACTGGGAAGGCTTGAACGATCAGCGTCGTAACCTGGTACGCATCGTGCCGGCGTGGATGGTGGTGTTGTTCACTTTCGTCTGCCTGGTGGTGATGTATTCGGGCTTCGCCTGGGTCTTGGGCGAGCAGCGCGACACCGTTCTGCAACCATATCAGCCGCTTGATCCGGCCGCGGTGCAACCGCAGTCGCAGCCGTAAACAGGGACGTGTGATGAAAAAGTTTTTCAAGAAAGTCGGCGCCTTCCTGCGCCAGACCTGGGTCTGGACCTTGCTGTTGGTGCTGTTCGTGGCGCTGCTGGTGTGGTTCGTCGGCCCGTTGTTGGCGGTTGACGACTACAAGTTCTGGGAGAGCGCAACCGCGCGCTTGCTGACCATCGCTGTGCTGTTCCTGATCTGGGGCCTGACCATGGTCTTCGTCAGCTGGCGCTCGGGTATCCGCAAGAAAGCCGAGGAAGAAAGCGAAGACGGCCAGGATCGCATCCGCCGCGAAGAGCTGATCGACGAAGAGCAGAAAGAGTTGAAGGCGCGCTTCAAAGACGCGCTGAAAACCCTGAAAACTTCCAGCCTGTATCGCGGCCGCAGCGAGCGCTGGCGTAGTGACTTGCCGTGGTACCTGTTGATCGGCCCACAGGCCTCGGGTAAGACTAGTCTGCTGGACTTTTCCGGTCTGGAATTCCCGATCAACAAGATCGACCGCAAGCTGACCCGCGACACCCTCGGCACCCGTCATTGCGACTGGTACTTCGCCGACCACGGTGTGCTGATCGACACCGCCGGGCGTTACACCACGCAACCGGATGTGGAAGTCGACGGCGGTGCCTGGACGACGTTGCTGGAGCTGTTGCGCAAGCGCCGTCGCGGGCGTCCGTTGAACGGCGTGCTGGTGACCATTCCGGTGGAAACCCTGCTCGGCGGGAGTGAACAGGACATCGATACTTTGGCGCGCCAGGTTCGCGGCCGTCTGCAAGACGTGCATCAGAAACTGCACGTCGACGTGCCGGTCTATCTGGTCCTGAGCAAGGCTGACAAGCTGCTCGGCTTCGACGAGTTCTTCGATCAACTGACCCGCGAAGAAAGCGATCAGGTGCTCGGCACCAGTTTCCGCAAGGATCAGGTCGGCACCGACGTGGCCGTGCTGCGCAACGAGTTCGAAGAACTGCTGCGCCGCCTCAACAGCCAAGTGATCATGCGCATGCACTCCGAGCGCGACACTCAGCGCCGTGGCCGCATCCTCGACTTCCCGCATCAACTCGGGCAGATCGGCGAGCGTCTGTGCCTGTTCGTCGACATGGCGTTCACCGGCAACCGTTATCAGCGTGCCACGCAGCTGCGCGGTTTCTACCTGACCAGCGCACCGCACCTGACTCAAGAGATGGACTCGACCACCGCCGGCATCGGTGCCAGCCTCGGCTTGAATGCCGGTGTGCTGCCGACCCTGCGCAGCGGTCGTTCGCGGTTTATCCATCACTTGTTCAGCCAGGTGATTTTCCCGGAATCCGACCTGGCCGGTCTGGACAAGCGCGAACGCAGCCGTATTCATTGGGGCCAACGTGCGTTGTACGTCGGCGCACTGGCGGCACTGGCACTGTTCGGCATGCTCTGGGCGGGCGGTTTCTCGGCCAACTACGAGCGTCTGGAAAACCTGCGCAATCTGGCGCAGAACTGGACGCAGCAACGCACGGCATTGTCGCCGCGTGATGACGCCATGGGCGTGCTGAAAACCCTCGACACCAGCTACGCTGCGACCCAGGTGTTCCCGAAGAAGGGCGACGTTTCGTATCACGAACGTGGTGGTCTGTATCAGGGTGAAGACGTCAATCCAGTGGTCAAAGAGGCTTACGAGCGCGAGCTTGAAAAGCAGCTGCTGCCACGGGTTGCGACGATGCTCGAAGGGCAGATCCGCGCCAACATGAAGGACCGCGATCGCCTGCTCAACAGCCTGCGCGCGTACCTGATGCTGAACATGAAAGACCGTCGCGACGCCGCGTGGCTCAAGGACTGGGTCGCCACTGACTGGTCGACACGCTACACCGGCAACACCGCCGTACAGAACGGTTTGAGTGCGCACCTCGATCGCTTGCTGAAGCAGCCGTTTATCTACCCGCTGAACGATCAGCTGGTCACTCAGGCGCGTCAGGTATTGCGCAGCGAATCGCTGGCCACCGTGGTTTACCGCATGCTCCGCGAGCAGGCGCGCAACCTGCCGGACTACCGTTTCAGCCAACACCTCGGCCCACAAGGCTCGCTGTTTATCGGCACCGAATACGTGATCCCGGGTTTCTACACGCAAACCGGTTATCAGCAGTATTTCTCGGTACAGGGTTCGGCGCTGGTTACCGACATCCTGCGTGACAACTGGGTGCTGGGCGAAGGCGCGGGCATCAGCGACATGGACTTGCGTCGCCTGATGGTCGAGCTGGAGCAGCTGTACTTCCGCGACTACGCCAACTACTGGAGCGAAGCCGTTGGCCAGGTGGCCCTGCCGCCGATCAGCGATGCCGGTGAAGGCGCTGAGCAACTGGCGGGCCTGACCTCGGCCAACTCACCGGTGCTGGCGCTGTTGACCGAAGTGCGCGAGAACACGCGCTTCCAGGCGGCTGCAGATCCTGTCGAAGAAGCTGGCGACGCTGCTGATGCGCTGGCCGGGCAGAAAGGCAAACTGGGTAAGGTTGGCAAACTTGCCGCCGCCGCAGCGGACAAGGCTTCGGCCCTGAACGTGGCGAAGACCCTGCCGGACACCGCGAAGAAATCGCTGCAACGCCGCTTCGAACCGCTGCATCGTTTGCTCGATGACAACAACGGCCCAGCGGCGGACCTGACCCCGGCACTGAGCGCGCTCAACGACCTGCAACTGCAACTGGCCGGTCTGGCCCGTTCCAGCACGCCGGAACAAGCCGCGTTCGAAATGGCGAAAACCCGCATGAGCGGCCAGCGTGATGCGCTGACCAACCTGCGCAATGCGTCCAGCCGTCTGCCGCGTCCGCTCAGCGTGTGGTTCAACGTGCTGGCTGAAGACTCGTGGCGTCTGGTGCTTAACGATGCTTACCAATACCTGAACGGTCGTTATCAGAACGAGCTGTACAGCGTGTATGGCAAAACCATCAGCAAGCGTTATCCGTTCAGCGCCAGCAGCACCAGTGACGTGGCGATCAGCGATTTCCGCGAGTTCTTCCGCGCTCAAGGCACCGTCGACCGTTTCTTCGACAGCTACATGCGTCCATTCGTCAGCGGCGATCCGGGCAACTACCGCATGCGCAGCGTCGACGGCCACAGCCTGCCGGTGTCGAAAATGTATCTGGACCAGATGGCGGCGGCGCTGACGATTCGTCAGAGCTTCTTCTCGATCAACCCGGCCGAGCCGACCGTGCAGTTCAAACTGGAGCCGTACACCCTCGACCCGGCGGTCAGCCGTTCCGAGTTCAAGTTCGGCGACAAGACCATGGAATACCGCCACGGTCCGATCCTGCCAATGTCGTTCAAATGGCCGACCGATGCTGAAGACGGTCGTACCAGTCTGGTCATGGACAAAATGGCCGGGCGCCCGATCGGCATCGAGAAGAACTCCGGCCCATGGTCGCTGTTCCGTCTGTTCGACCTGATGCAGACCGAGTACCTGAGCGGTCGCGACGTGCTGGTGCTGAAAGCCGATGTAGGTGGCCTGCGCGCCAACTACCTGCTGACCAGCCAGCGCACGCCGAACCCGTTCGACATGGGCGTACTGCGCACCTTCCGTATGCCGGTGCAGCTCTGATGCTGGTGGCCAGTGCCTGGCGCAGCGCGGCGCGGACCGACCCGGGCAAGGTGCGGGCGCGCAACGAAGATGCTTTCCTCGACTCGCCACAGCAGGGGCTGTGGGTGGTCGCGGACGGCATGGGCGGTCATCAGGGTGGCGACATCGCCAGCCAGTTGATCGTCGCCAGCCTGGCTGAACTGCCGCAACACGAGGACTTCGACGAACGCCTCAAAGCCATCCGCCAGTGCCTGCACTGGTTGAACCGGCGTTTGGGGCAGGAGTTGACGGTCACCGCCGGACGTCACGACAGCATCATGGGCAGCACCGTCGTGGCGCTGCTGGTGGAAGGCAATCGCGCGGCCTGCATCTGGGCCGGCGACAGCCGTTGCTACATGTGGCGTGGGCAGCGGCTGTATCAGCTGTCCAAGGATCATTCGCTGCAACAGCAATTGATCGACGAGCAACAAATGAGCGTCGAACAAGCGGCGGCGCACCCGGCGGCTCAGGCGTTGACCCGAGCCGTCGGCGCCGCCGAAACACTGACACTGGATGTCCTCGAACTTGAGGTCTATCCGGGCGATGCGTTTTTGCTCTGCAGCGATGGTTTGTATCAGGGCCTGAGCAGCGATGCCCTCGGCAACGCCCTCAGCCTCAGCGCGCCGCACGTGGCGCTGGAACGTTTGTTCGACGGCGCCCTGCGTGGCGCCGCGCGCGACAACCTGACGGCCGTGGTGATCCGCCAATGACTGAAATCGAATCCTCAGTCGATGACTTGCTGATGAGCGAAGAGCAGGCCAACAACCTGACCTACTTCGCCTTCGCCAAGGAAAACAAGGCAGAGCCTTTGCTGGCGCCGACCAAGGCCAGCATCGGTGCACTGCCGGATGTACTCGCCGGTCGCTACCACCTCGAGCGTCTGCTCGGGGCCGGTGGCATGGGCGCCGTTTACCGGGCGCGGGATCTGCTGCACGAACAGTTCGGTGATCCCGATCCTTACATTGCGCTGAAAATCCTCAGCGAAGAATTTGCCGAATCGCCGGACGCCAGTGCCTTGCTCTACAGCGAGTTTGCCCTGACCCGACGCCTGCGCCACGACAACGTCGTGCGTGCGCACACCTTTGAAGTCGACACCGACTGCCAGCGGGCCTTCATCACCATGGAATACATGCGTGGCCTGACCTTGGACAAATTGCTCTGCGAGCGGCCCCTCGGCCTGCCGTGGCAAGAACTGCGCGACATCGTCCTGCCGCTGCTCGACACGCTGGCCTACGCCCACGGTCGCGGCGTGCTGCACGGTGACATGAAACCGAGCAACGTCATGCTCAGCGAAGACGGCTTGCGTCTCTTTGACTTCGGCCTCGGTCAGGCAGAGGAGGGCGTGTTGCCCGGCCTGCCGCATCTAAGCCGCGAACGCTTCAACGCTTGGACCCCGGGCTACGCCGCCCCCGAACTGCTTGAGGGCCAACCATTGTCGGCCAGCGCGGACGTGTACGGCGTGGCCTGCGTGATCTACGAACTGGCGGGCGGCAAACACCCGTTCCGCCGCTTGCCCTCGACTCAGGCGCGCGACGAGCACCTGGAGCGCGAACTGCAAGCACCGGCGAATTTACCGAAACACGGCTGGCCAGCGCTGCGAAGCGCGCTGAGCTTCGACCCGGCAGAACGCAGCATCACTGCCCAACAATTGCGTGACGCCTTGGGCGCCACTTCGTCCTGGCTGCAACGTCTGCGACTTCGGGCGTAACGGATGACATTCGAACAGGGAGCACTTTATGTTCAACCCAGCTAACGAAACCCACTTCAGCCTCAAGGTCGAAGACTACGTCGGCGACCTGCAAGTGCTGTCGTTCACCGGCACTGAAGGCATCAGCCAGCCGTATCGTTTCGACCTCGAACTGGTCAGCGAAAACCCTGATCTGGACCTCGAACAACTGCTGCACAAGCAGGCGTTTCTCGCATTCGATCCACAAGGCTCGGGCATCCACGGCCAGATCTACCGCGTTGCCCAAGGCGATGCCGGCAAGCGCCTGACCCGCTACAAAGTGTCGATGGTGCCGCAACTGCAATACCTGCATCACCGCACCAACCAGCGCATCTACCAGCAGATGTCGGCGCCGAAAATCATCGCGCTGATCCTCGAAGAACACGGCATCAAGGGCAACGCCTACAGCTTCCAGCTCAGCCAACCGTGCCCGGATCGCGACTACTGCGTGCAATACGACGAAACCGACCTGCACTTCGTCCAGCGCCTGTGCGAAGAGGAAGGCATTCACTACCACTTCCAGCACAGCGACAAAGGCCACCTGCTGGTATTCGGCGACGACCAGACCGTGTTCCCCGACCTCGGCCAGCCGACCGCGTACGTGCAAGGCAGCGGCATGGTCGCCGAAGAACCGGTGATCAAAGGCTTCAAGCTGCGCCTGGAAACCCGCACCAGCCGCATCACGCGCCGTGACTACGACTTCGAAAAACCGCGCCTGCAAATGGAGGCGGCGTACAAACCCGAAGGCGCTCTCGATAGCAAAGACGCCGAACCAGATCTCGAAGACTACGACTACCCCGGCCGCTTCATCGACCGCGCCCGTGGCAAGTTCCTCAGCCAGCGCGCCCTCGAACGCCACCGCGCCGACTACCGCCAGGCCGAAGGTCGCGGCGACCAGACCAAACTGGTCAGCGGCCACTTCATGGCCATGTCCGACCACCCGCGCAGCGAGTGGAACGACCTGTGGCTGCTCACCGAAATCCTCCACGAAGGCAAACAGCCGCAAGTCCTCGAAGAAGGCGTGACCAGCGACACCACTGACAACAAGGATGATTTCCACCAGGGCTACCGCAACACCTTCCTCGCCACCCCGTGGGACGTGTTCTACCGCCCGGCCCTCGAACACCCGAAACCACGCGTGCTCGGCAGCCAGACCGCCATGGTCACCGGCCCCAAAGGCGAAGAAATCCACTGCGACCAATACGGCCGCATCAAAGTCCAGTTCCACTGGGATCGCGAAGGCCTCGCCGACGACAAAACCAGCTGCTGGCTGCGCGTCTCCAGCTCCTGGGCCGGCGACCGCTACGGCGCCATCAGCATCCCGCGCATCGGCATGGAAGTCCTCGTCACCTTCCTCGAAGGCGACCCCGACCAACCGCTGGTGACCGGTTGCCTGTACCACAAGGAAAACCCGGTGCCGTATGCACTGCCGGCGAACAAGACTCGCAGTGTGTTCAAAACGCTCAGCTCGCCGGGTGGCGGTGGGTATAACGAACTGCGCATTGAAGACAAGAAAGGTGCGGAGCAGATCTATATTCATGCCCAGCGGGATTGGGATGAGAACGTTGAGCATGACCAGAAGATTCGGGTCGGCAATGAACGTCACGACACGGTGGTGAAGAACACCTACACAGAGCTGAAGGCTGAAGAACACCGCACCACGATCTCCGACCGCAAGGTTGAAGTGAAGCTGGATGATCACCTCACGGTTGGGCAGAACCAACACGTCAAACTCGGCACGGCGCAGCTCACGAGCGTGGGGAAAGAGATTCACCTCAAGGCTGGGGACAAGATTGTTATTGAGGCGGGGACGGAGCTGACCATTCTTGGGGGTGGGAGCTTTATCAAGCTGGATGGCGGTGGGGTTACGGTGGTTGGGCCGGTGGTGAAGATTAATGCTGGCGGGTCGGCTGGGTCGGGGACCGGGATCGGGATTAAGCCGCCGGTGCTGCCGGGGGCGGCGGATAAGGATAAGGCGGGGAGTTTGATGGATCAGGCGTTATTGAATGCGCCGCCACCTCCTCCGCCAGCATCCGAGAAAAAGAGCTTCCGAATTCAGATGAAGCGTCCCTATGAGAAAAAGGGAATCGGAGGCCAACCGTATGTGTTGGAGGTTGATGGAGTGACCTATAAAGGCACAACCACTGCGGATGGTTTTATAGATCAACCAGTTCCTCCAGCCGCAAAAAAAGGGAAACTTACGTTTTATCCATTTGGAACAGATTCTCAGCCGTGGATTTGGGAGCTTGACTTAAGTGCGCAATCCGACGCTTCGGACATTAAGGGACTCCAGTCTAGGTTAAAGAATCTTGGGTTTTATAATGGGAAGATAGATGGTGAGAACGGCCCGAAAACTAAATATGCCACTCGTTGTTTCCATCGCTCTTGCGAAATAACAGACAAAGATTATCTATTGGCTGCTGATATCAAGCGGCTCCAAGAACAGCACATTGCTTGAGGGAGCAAGGAATGACCTATGGTAATTTTGACCTCCGCCGTGGAGATCACGATGGAAAACCTGCGCAAAATAAGCCTCCACGATGGGGGGGGAATGACAATCCCGTTTTAACTGTGCTTAATGCCGAAACAACAGCAGCGTTTTTAGGGAGTAGTGCAGCGCTCGCTGTTCCTGAGCATGTTAGAAAACTTCAAGAGGATCTAGTTGCACTAGGTTTCTCGATAGTTGGAAAGCCGGACGGCGGATTTGGTGCGCGCACTGGTTGGGCTGTTAGAGAGTTTCAAATATATGCATCTATGAATAAGGTCGCCTGTGTAAGACCGGAAAAGCAGGGGCAACTGTTACTGGATCAGGCAGGATCTCCAGTAAAAATAAACAATTTAGATGTGTATTTTGATAGTTCTGCAGCGATTGTGGCGCAGGCGGGGAAGGCTCCTAGTGTAACCGGCTCTACAATCTCTCCAGCAAGTTATTACGTTGACAGTCTTCAGTCTGTAGATAATTCCGAGAAGTACGATGGGCCAATAAGCGGAGTGGTGAATGAGAAGACAAGGGCAGCTATAGAACATTGGCTTGATAATGATTACAGATGTCCTGTTGTTTTCGAAGCTTGGACCCTGGCCCAGGGTGCTAGAACTAATTTGGCTGCGGCTGGTTGTAATATTTGGGCCGATAAAGACTTTACTGTTGGAGCTCCGCGAGTATTAGTGAGGGATTTTACTGATTATTTTGAATTTCCGGCAGGGAAGAATCAATCAGACTATCAATCTGTAGGGTATTACGAATCAAGTGGGTTTGGTGGACCTAATGCTACAAAGGCGCATAGTTGGTCTCCTGAAGCAGAAATGTCGGTTAAAAATATTACTGGTGCTGAAGTCAATTCAACGCAACTTAATACAGCCGCGTTATCAACATACCGTACCGTCCGAGTTGTAGCAGAAGCTGAATGCTTTGGGCGTTTTGATGTATTGAATGCGTGGGATAATGCGTTGATCTCCGCAGGGCCATGTCACTGGACTATGGGTTTGTTTAAAAGTGGAAAGTATGGCAAGGGAGAGCTTGTAGGGTTTATTGCTTATCTGAAAAATAAAAGTAATGAAGCTTTCAATAAGGCATTCGGTAATTTTGGTCTTTATCCAATACATGATTGGGGTAGCTCGAGTTTGTATTCTGATGAAGTGAAGACTTATTCCGGTTGGGTTAAGTTGACGAATGACACCTTTGTCAAAGGTCAAGATGCTCATGCAGATACCGAATTTGATGAGTTAGCGAAAACGAAAGAAGAGGCGCACTATTTAAAGACTTGGCATTGGTTCTACAGGATGAGCATGTCGGGCCGGACTCTACAGGATTACAAGACTGCGATGTGGTCGATGGCTAAAGTTCGAGTGACGGATATCTTAAAAAAAGAAGTCACTTTTCATGTCGGAGCCACTACTGTAAATAGTACCTTAGGCAAAGTCTTTACTTCGGAGAAGTCTGTGGCTATTCTTCTTCGGTGGCATGTATTTCGGCCATCTCATGTCGTACATGATGACTTTGAAAAAATCACCCCTGTCATACAGCAGGCAATAAACGGTACTGCCGGAGTTAACTGGTCGGGTGCGGTGTCTAGTTGGGGGGATGCACATGAAACAGCTTTAACAGCGAAGTTGTTAGCGGCTGCGGCTGTAATTAACTCTACGATCACCACGAGCATCAACTTTGGTGCGAATCAGCCTCAGGGCTCCGTCAGGACAGGTAGGAATACCTTTGTATTGGAAGTTTAATTGTGAGATATTTTTTTGCTTTTCTAATATTTTCTCCTGTAGTTAGCGCTGCCACTATTGATGTATGTGATGCTCCGGGAGGAGCGAAGCATTTTATTTCACAATGGTCTGATGGTGGAGAAAATATAGATGTATTGTCGAGAGTAAATGGCGAAAAATTTTCCGTCCAAGAGGGGGAGGTGGTTTATAACGGCGATCTCAATGGTGATGGTGTTAAGGACTTTATATTTTCTTCCTATGATAGCGAAGGTTCTAGCAAGGAAATGACTTATGGATTTCTAATTCAGTGTAAGGGTTATTTGAAATTCGTTGGAGGTGATTATTTTGCTAGAGTTGAGGTCTTAGAGAAGTCTCCTGTGGCTGCGGGCGGGTTTAAAGACATTCAGGTCTACTCCTATCAAAGAGATGGCGATGGGAATATTCGCTATAAAGGGAAGCAAGCGTTAACTACGCCTCATGCGTGGACATTTAATTCGGAAACCAAAAAATATGAAGGTAAATCAGAATAGTTAATTGAGAAAAGGTGACGGGTTTATTTGCGGTGTTGCGCTCAGCGGCTTTGACTTTGGTGCGGCGTATAAATAGATCTGTTCCGTATATTCGGATTCAAACAGGTTCTAGTTTGCGGGGTGAAATGGGGAAAGACCACGGTTTTAGTAATTGCCAGAAAAACGTGGTCTGTTCAATTTTTTCCTCAAAAGGATATATAAAGTTGAAAAAATGTTTAACTCTATTTAATCGGCATTTTATTCCGTTTGTAGTTTTTGGTTTCGTAGCGTCCAATGTGTTTGCGGATGCCGCACCCACAATAGGTGAATTCCATCCTACGGTGGTAGCCTCTTTGGGCGAAGAAAAGATCGCTGTATTTTTTTTGAAAAATAGTCTGAAGGCGATAGCTAAAGAAGAGCATGTTGCCGATGCTGAGATATATTACTCATCATTGAGCTCCGGTAAACCCTCTCTAAACTATGTTTGGAAGGTTGAGGGGGATCAGATCGCTTCTGTATTTTTCTACGAGTGGAAGTCCCCTGCGAGAGCCGGAAAGTCTATGTTTGTGTTGACAAAAAGAAAGTTGTCGAACTCGGCATTTGACGGTTTTGCTTATTCGGTAATGGAGTTCCCAATAAGGAGAGATGGTGGAAGTGTATCCTTGCTTCATTTTAGTGGCGATTTGCCTGACCCAGCTCTAGATAATTGTATGGAGGGGGCAGATCTGGTTACGGGAAATAAAGTGATCTGTGCTTATAAAGATGCGGCGAGCATTAAAAAATACTTTAGCTTGCAGGATAAAAAACATTAAAAGTTGTGTGCGCGGCAATAGAGAAAACGGGGCGGTTCATTTTTAGCTGAATCCGTCCCGTGTATCTTCTTGCGGTTTTACTTCCTGCTTCACCGCCATCTAGTCTTCCAGATGATCCAGCGCATACGTCACCACATTGGCAATTTAAGTCAGGTGGTAAAGGGAGCTGGTAAAGGGGACGGATTTATTTATCCGTTTGTTTTATCGTTGAGCCCAAATAAATCTGTCCTCTTTGTTGTCCATTTTTATTTTCAGCGGCTAAACAATACGCCGAAGCACGCATAGTTGCACTTGAGGGGACCTTAGAATGAGGGTGGTAGCTTTTTTAGTTTTAGCGCTCCTGGCGTCAGTGGTCAATGCGAGCTCTAGCTGCGAGGCTGACCTGAATGGGGATGGAATCTGCGATCCGTATGGTGTTAGATCACTTGAGGATGACGGTACAATTTCGCGAATTACTATAGATATTGGTGGGGGTAACAAGTCAGTTTCGGGGGTTTTTGAACTTGGAGACGGTGGGTTATCTGTAGGTTATCTACCAGGTGAGTTTTCGTTGTTGCTGGATTTTTATACTCGTAATACTGATCTTGCGCAGTATAGTTTTAAATGGAATTCTGCTCGGAAAGACTGGGTTCTCTATAAAAAATCTACTTGGGCGGAACCTGGTAGAGATGAAAAATATACCTTGGGTGTTGAGAGGGTACCAGTTGAAGCACTATTTCCGCAGAAGTTTAATGTTCAGCGTGTGGCGTGTTGCACCCTATTTTCTCAGTTCTCCGAAAATGGTCCCAATTTTATCTATTTGAGTAATGAGGATCAGCTTGCAGAAATCAGGAAAGACTTCAAATATATTCTTGGTAAGCTTCCTCAGGGCGAAAAAGGAGAATTATTTTATGGGCTCGATGATAGCGGGAACAAGGTAAGGAAGAGTATTCCTCAAGAGCTGGTGTATGAGCTAACTTTGATAATTTCCAAAGATAATGTCGGGCCTCTAAATGACTATGCTTATTATTTGTACCGTAGCAAAAACAATATTTTAGCTGCTTTGCTTTTGAGGGAGATTCATAAAAAGTTTCCGGAGAGAGTCGTTGCAACATTGAATTTGGCAGATGCTTATTGGGATATCGGAATGAAGTCCGACGCATGTCCGCTTTATAAGGAATACATCGCTAAAATGACAGAGAGCGGAAAGGGTGAACGTATTCCACAGTCAGCGGAATCTCGAGAAAACTGCAATTGAGACGAGCCGCGTTTCACGGGGAGGAGTAAGCGAGCACATGCAATTCAAAACTCTAGCGGTATCTCTGCTCGGCCTGACGTGGACGATCCCGGCGTTGGCCGAAACCACCACGTTCAGCCCAACCACAGGCGTCGACGCGAAGCTGGTTCTCGAAGGCTCCAAGCTGAACATCGCGGTTAAAAGCGAAACGCACAGCGAGTCGCGAACAATCGATTTTGAAGCCGAAAACGAACTCTATCTGCAGTTCGACGATTTCAATTTCGACGGCGCCCAGGATTTCGCGGTCTGGCAACTCGATGACGGCATGGGCACTTACCACTACTACCGGGTGTTCATTTACCAAGTCAAAACCGGCACCTTCGAAGAGTTGCAGCCGGACTGCGGCGATGGCTTCGTTAACCTGCGCGTCGACAAAAAGCGTAAAGCGTTGCTCAGCACCTACTGGGAAATGAACATGCCCAAGCAATGCATCACCCGATTCACCAAACGCAAAACCTGAATGACTCAAGGATGAACACCGTGAACCGTTTTGTTTTAACCCTGCTGGCCGTACTGCTGCCGCTTTCATCTGTCTATGCGCAGGACGACTGCCGTAATGTCACCTCAAGCCTGGAAATGGTGCCGTGCTCGGAGGCGGCGAAGAAGGCTGCCGATGCGCAGTTGAATGTCAGCTACAAGCAGTTAATGACGCGGCTTGAATCTGACTATCGAGCAGATCCGGCCTTGGGCGCGGAGTACGCGGCGAAGGTTAAAGAGTCGCAACGTGCGTGGTTGAAGTTGCGCGATGCGAACTGCCCTTTGGAGGCATTCGAAATCGAGACGGGGATGCCGGCGCATGTGTTCGCCGTTAACTCGTGCATCGCCAGAATGAGTCGTGAGCGTTCGGCGTACCTAGACAAGATTGTCCCTGCTCTTGCATCCGACAAGAACGCTTCGGCGGCTTCCACCAGCGACGCTTGCCCCTCGGAGGAGTTCGCGCCTTTCCTGACTGCGTTTTCCGCCAACAGCGAATCACAACGCCGTCTCACTGCAATGACGGTCAAGTCGCTGGTGTTGAAACCGGTGGCGGGAAAGGATCGAAGTACCTTTGAGCCTTCAACCTCGGGTGTCAGTGGAGCTACTTTCGCCTATCCGCTGATGGCTGCAATCACGCCCGGCAAAACGCCTGGAGTCGAGATCGAGGAGGTCGATGACAGTCACGTCAACGTTGTGGATAAAAGGGCAGGCAACAGCAATGTCAAAATCTTCAACTTCTCTCGTCAGGCATGTTGGGTGCTTGAGGGGATTGAGGATTGGTCGATCAGCGAGAAGGATCTTGTCGCAACAGAGAACCCGGGAATGAGCCGCGCCGAGAACTTCTGTTATCAGCGTGCCGAAGCGTTGGGCGGGCTAGGGTTTCTTGAGCAATACCCGCTGACCGTGGAGTTGATTGAAGCGTCGCTGGAAAATTTTGTGTGTGCTGCAGAGTCGGGTGACGCACAGGCGAGCCTGTCGGCGGCAAGCCTGAGCCTTTCGCAAATGGCGTCTCAGTTGGAAACCCCGAAGGTTGAGGCGCTGTTCAAAGCGGCCTCGAAAATACCAAGTGGCGCGCTGGCCTATGCCACGTTTCTTTGTTCAGGAAACTCCACTGACTATAACGGCCCTTGCCTCCATCCCGAGCAGGCAAAAGAGCAGGTTATTCGTGCTATTTCCATGGGCTCGGCTGATGCGATGAATTATCTGGCCTCGACCTTTGAAGGTGGCGAGTTTGGAGCGAAGGATATGTCGCGGGCGTTAGCCTGTTATCAGATGGCGGCTGACAAAGGTAATCAGTTGGGCATCTTCAACGTGGGGCGATTGGGATCGTCAGGCGCAGCACCGATCAAGGCCAGTCACTGCATCTGAAATGCCGGGTCATGTCTGATGCGTTTTCGCAGTCGTTGAGTCTGAATACGTCCGGTAAAACGTTTAGTTTTTGAGCATCTGACGACTGCGATTTTCCTTTAAACTCCCCACCCCCAAGGAATGCGCTCAGGACACGGAATGCCAGCCCCCTCGACCTCGCTTCGCCCCGCGCTAGTGCTCTGGCTATACGCCGCCGCAATCGTGCACATTCTCGCCGGCCTCACCCTGACCTGGGCCGGGCATTCCGGTTTACTCGACGGCTACCTGCACACCCTCGAACTCGCATTCTGGGGCGCTGATGCGGTTCCCACCGCCGGCCACGAACAACAAGTCTGGTGGCTCGCGCTGTTCGGCGCGACGCTGCAAAGTTATTCGCTGTACATGCTCGCGCTGGTGCACTTGGGCAATCGCTTGAAAGCCCCGGCAGTCTGGGGCTGGTTGAGCGCCGGCATCCTGTTATGGGCGCCGCAGGACATGTGGCTCTCGGCGCAACAACAGGTCTGGTCGCACCTGTGGCTCGACGGTTTTGCGTTGCTGGTGTTGTTGCCTCCGTTGTTCTGGCTGTATCGGCATGACCGCCGGAAGGCTTCTTCAGTAAAGGCACCGAGCCAATCCAGCCCGTTTGCCGGCGGCGCTTTCAAGCGTGTGCTGATCACTGGCGCCACCGGGTTCATCGGCGAAGCCTTGGTCAACCAACTGCTAGACGCCGGCCATTCGGTCAGCGCCCTCACGCGCGATCCGTTGAGCGCGGCCAATCTATTCAACGGTCGCGTCCGCTGCGTGCATTCGCTCAGCGAACTCAGCCACGACGAAGCCTTCGACGTAATCATCAATCTCGCCGGCGCACCCGTCGCCGGCCCGCGCTGGACTCCCAAGCGTCAGGCGCAACTACTCGCCAGTCGAGTCGGCACCACCGAAGCGTTGATAACCTGGCTGAAAAACACCAAGCACAAACCAACGCTGTGGATTCAAGCCTCGGCCATCGGTTTCTACGGCGCGCGCGATGCCAGCGAAAGCCTCGATGAACGGGCGAGCAAGGGTGACGGCTTCATGGCCGAACTCTGTGCGCGTTGGGAAGCCGCCGCGCAACCGGCCACCGAGTTTGGCGTGCGTCAGGTGGTGCTGCGTCTTGGCGTGGTCTTTGGCTCGGGCGGTGCGTTGACGCCACTGCTGCTGCCGTTCCGCCTGGGCTTCGGCGGGCGCATGGGTGACGGTCAGCAGATCATGAGCTGGGTGCATCGCGACGATGTGCTTCAGGTGATCGCGCGGGCTTTCAACGACGACACTCTGCGTGGCACCTACAACATGGTCGCGCCGGAAACGGTCAGTCAGGCCGCGTTCGCCGAGCAGGCCGGCAAGGTCCTCAAGCGTCCGGTGTGGTTGCACATTCCCGCTGCGCCGGTGCGCGCTATGGCGGGGGAGATGGCGCAGTTGTTTTTCGACGGTCAGCGCGTGGTGCCGCAGCGTTTGACCGAGGCGGGCTACACATTCCGCTACCAAACCCTCGACGCCGCTCTGCGCGATCTGACCTGAGGATCGTCCATGAGCAAGCCGTTGATGTACCTGCTGGCCGGCAATGGCAGCGCCGCCGATTGGTGGGATGACGCACTGCCGCACTTCCAGCGCTACGACGTGGTGCCGCTGGAGTTGCCGGGCTTCGGCGCGAATCCGCAGCCGCCTTGCGAGGATCTGGCGGACTACGCGCAGACCTTGCTGGCGATGACGCAGAAGGGCAGCGCGATCATGGCGGTCGGGGTCAATGCATTGCTGGTGCTGCATGCGCTGCAACGGCGGCCCGGGCACTTTTCGCGCAGTGTTCTGTTGGCGCCGGTTGGGGCATTTTTGTGGCAGCGTCGATTGCCGGCGCTGATGTCACCGCTGCCGATCCGCAAGACCATCCACTGGCTGCTGTCGAACAAGCCCAAGCTGTTCGCGCGCAAGTTTTCCAACCAGACCTGGACGCCCGCGCAGTACCAGCGCATGGGCGCCGGCTATGCGCGCTGCCGTGCGTTCGTGCCGCACTGGGATCTGATTCGCGCCGATACCGCGTTGCCACTGCTGGAGTGGATCACCGATCCGGTCGAGCTGGTTTGGGGTGATCAGGACGCGGTGCTCGGCATCGAGCAAGCGGCAGCGTGGTCGGCGATTCTAGCCCGCGCTGATCTGACCATCAGCCTGAAACCCGGTTGGGGTCATTACCCGTGGATCGACTCGCCCGCGCAGTTCGCGCAGTGGCTGGAGTCGGGCGAGCGCGGGTTTGTTGCGCACACCAAGGGCGGGCGTTTGCGTCTGGCTGAACTGGCCCGGAAAGCGGTACCGGCAGCGCTGACCCTCAACGATTACACCGATCCGCGTCTGCCGGCATTTCTCGCCGCCCAACCTGATGTGACCTGGGCGGTGCGCTCCTCCAGTTATGGCGAGGATCAGGCCGATTCGGCGAATGCCGGTTTGAGCACAACCTATCTGCGCGAGCCGACTGCCAACGTGCCAACACGCATCGCCGAACTGACGGCCGAAGGCGTTGAGGAAGTGGTGGTGCAACGCTTCATCACGCCGGTAGTGTCCGGGATCGCGTTCGTGCGACATCTCTCGGTAGAACTCGAATGGGTTGAAGGCCATCTCGAATCGCTGGCCGACGGTCACGTCAGCCCTTCGCGAGCAACGCTTTCGCGGGTTGGCGATGCTTGGCGAAGCGGCACGTTCACGCCATCCCATGGCTTGACCGAAGACCTGCTCTGGCGCTTTCTGCAAGACGTACTGCGCGTGTTCCACTACGTGCCCGGCGACGTCGAATGGGCCTGGGACGGCGCGCAATTGTGGCTGCTGCAATACCGGCCGATCAGCGACTACGGCTGGCGCCGGCACCTGACCGCCGCGAACATCGCCGAGATCCTGCCGCCGCAACCGAGCGTGCTGGTGGAATACGCCCAGCGCCGAGCAGCCGCGAGTATTCCGGCGATCATGGCGCGTTGGGATGCGCGGGTGTTGCAGGACAACGAGCCGTTCACCGCAGTGTTCGGCGGCGCGTCCTATATCAACAATGATCTGTTTCTTGCCCGGCTGGCCGACTGGGGCATCAGCGCCGCGAACTACGCCGGTGAAGTCGGTGGCGCGACTCCGCATTTGCCATGGCAACCGCTGAAGATGCTGCGTTCGTTGCCGCTGTTTTTGCGTATGCAACGCAAGGCTCGCGGCCATTTGCTGAACCTTGAAAACGGCTTGCAGCGCTTTGATCGGGAACTGGCCGAACTCGTCGCCCAAGCTGCCGATGGTCAGCAATTGGCGGACTGGTTCACCCGGTTTTACGTGTTCGTGGTGCAAGGCAATCTTTGCATCGCTACAGCGCTGGCCAGCAGCGGCGGCGATTGGCTCGGACGCCCGCCGACGGCTTACGACAACCTTGAAAACAGTCCGCATCGTCTGCCATGGGAAACCGATCCCGCTACGCCTCGACCTACGGCGACTGAGCTGCCGTTACAAGCATTCCCGCAATGGTCAGGGCTGATCCGCCTCGCGCATTCGACCGGCCTGCCGGGCCTGCGCGGTTACTACCTGCAAGTGCGCGAGTGGTATCGCGACAATCTCATGCGAATCTTCTTCCGCCTGCACCACGCCATGCCGCTGGCGGATCGCGAACACTGGTTTGCGCCGCATCCGGACGTGCGCACCCGCGACGGCAGCTTCTGGCAGGACGGTCGCGAAGGTGCGGAGCAGGCCACCGGGTTCATGATTTATCCGGGGCAGGTGCAAGGCATCCTCGGCGAGGACATCTTGCTCGAAGACACCCTCGATCCGGGGCGGCACGCGCATTACCAAACAGCGCGGGCAGTAATTGCGCGGATGGGTGGGCGCTTGTCGCATGGCTCGACGTTGCTGCGGGAGCTGCGCAAGCCGTCGGCAGTGATACCGCAGGTGGATCCGGCGTGGGTGGGGTGTGAGGTGTTGTATCGGGATGGTGAGTTGGAATTGATCAATTCGAAGGATGCGAAGTGAAACTACGATACCTCCGCGAATTGATCTTTGGTCTGGTCGCGTTTTTACAGGTGGGTTATGTGACTGCCGCAAGTGCTGTGTTGGTCGGTAACGAGCCCGGCCAGTCGCCAGTTGCGCAAGGCCCGACCGAGACAGTTGTAGACATGGGTTCGTGTCGGTTCTCCATGCCGCTGCTGCAGAACCAATGGCTGAAGTTCGACGATTTCTATTCGGTATTTATCGCAGCCAAACAACTGCCCAAACCGTCAAGCGCCCCCAGCTTGTGGCAAGCGCAGACGTCGAGTGGTGCCGACTGGCACTTCGAGAAACACGGTGACCTGAGCCAGCCGTGGTTTGGTTTGATGTGTGAAAACTTGGAGTACTTTTCGCTTCTCACCGATTGGAAACCCCCGGTAGACGATGCATTTGCGGTGCAAGTCCTGCGTGACGACAACGACCGCAGGTGCCCGGCGACCCTTACCGATAAGGGCTGGGTGCCCAACTCTCTGGCGGGTCGTGCGAACACCTACACCTTCGAACAATGGGGTGGGGAGAACTCTTCGGGTTTCATCTTCGGTTTCCACGATAAATCACGACGGCGCATTACCCGCATCGCTTTTTGCCTGCTGAGGGGCAAAGACGTACTGATCGGCTCGGCGGAATCAGGTTCATCCGCCCCGCTGGCGATCAGCAACGAAGGGTTCGAGCAAATCAAGAAAGCGGTGCGCGGCATTGCCTTCGAATGAACATCCCCAAAATGCATTACGTCGACGGAGCTACAGCGTGAAAGGATTTTCGGTTCTTCTCGGCAGCCTGTTATTGGTTGCCGCGTCCATGGCATTCGCTGCCGATCCAACCTTCAAGGATTACACCGTCACGCCAGTTTTCACCGGCCCCAACCATAAGCTGGTGCCGCAAGAAAACAGCAGCCCAATGATGGATCAGGCACGGGTGCAAGCCCTGAAAGGCAAGGTCAACTTCGCCGGCCATTACATCCTGCACAGGCTCGGCTGTGGCGGCAGCGCCATTTGCGGCGAAGTGATGGACGCTCAGACTGGGGAAGTCGTTGGCGGTCTACCGAATGCTTACGACGGCAGCACGTTCGGCATGGTTTTCCAGCCCGACAGCAGTTTGATTATCGTGTCCGGCATCACGCTCGACGGCGAAGAAGATGCGCAGGGGAATGCTTTGGAGAGCGGCAACCGGGATCGTTACTACGAGTTTGTGAGCAACGAATTCCGGCTGCTGAGCATGACCGACGTTGAATCGTCGCCGATGGATGAGGAGTGAGTGGATGAACCGTCTTCTCGCGGGCAGTCTTAAGTGGTTGATGATTGTCATGAGCCTGTCAGCTTCAGCCAATGCCTTGTCTGAAAATATTCAGATCGTGGGGGTTGGCGGGCACTTAGTGACGCTGAAGGACAAGACATGGGGCAGGCCTGCTGCGGAGTCGGCGGTTGCCTCGTTTACCGCCAATGGAAAAACGTTTCCCCTCTATGTACCCGCGGTGGGTACTGAGACGCATGAGGCTTGGTTAAGTCCCGACAAGAAAACATTGCTCCTCCTTCAGACTCTGTATGGCGTTGTCATTGGCCAGGAGGGTGAAGAAATCCCGACAGAGGAAACTGGTTGCGGGGTCATTTCAATGGAGACCGGTTGCGTGCTCAGTCAGCCGGCAGCCAGGTTTTGCTACGGCAAGTGGAAGGGCAATCGGTGGACTTCCGGGGAAGAGGATGCGCCTGACCTCGTCATGCAGACGCCGTCTCCAAAGGACTTATTGAAGCAGGTCTCAAATATTGAGATGCCGCAATCTCGCGTGGAAGAACTCGCATTCAATCTTCGCACTATAAGTCCAGAGTCATATATGGCTTGTCACCCACCGGCGCGCAATGTTCAAGCTTTCAACGACCTGGCTTTCTACTTGGCCGAGGGCGGTAGAGATGAGCTGGCGCTGAAGTTTTATCGCGGCGTTGAGGCCGTTGGTAAACGCACGGTACTGATGTTGAACATAGCCGACTCGCTCTGGCGCCTTGATCGCAAAGATGAAGCGCAGCGCTATTACAGCCAGTACCGCGACGCGATGAGCGCCGATGGCAAGACGCAGAAAATACCTCAACGTGTCGTTGAGCGATCCGCCATTCAGGGAATGAAAAATTGAACAGGTTTGTGCGTTTTATCGCGTTGTCCTTTGGATGCCTGTTTGCCTCTTTTGCGATGGCCGAGGACGACTGCAAAGAAATCACCGTGAGTGCTCAGGTCGATCGGTGTGTGGAGGCAGCTCGCAAAGAAGCCGACACGCAACTCAATGCCAGCTACAAGAAACTGCTGGGACGGTTTGAGACTCAACAACGGCGTGACCCTGAGCAGGGTAAGGCGCTGGTCGCCATGGCCAGAGAATCCCAGCGCGCCTGGATCAAGCTACGCGACACCACATGCCCGCTTGAAGCCACGGAAATCGAGCCTGGGGTGGCAGCGCATGTCACGACGATCAACAACTGCATGGCCAGAATGAGTCTGGAGCGTGCGGCTTATCTGGACACGATCGTCGCTGATGAGCCGGGTAATGTGGTTGATCTCAACAAGGTGTACCTGTCCGGCTCCCAGCGCTTCGGCGATGTCGTGGCACGTTATGTCAGCACCTTTGGCAGCCCATGTCTGACGGTCCAAATACTGGCGCCCAACGGCGGTTGGAGGGTGCTGTCCTCCAAGCGGTTCTGCCGTTTCGAGGGCAAGGCATTTTGGACGGATTATGCCGATGCCGGGTTTGAGGATCATGTGTTTGCCGAGGATGGGTTGCACGTGACGCTCAGTTTGACGGAGCTTCGTGGGCTCGGAGAGAAGCGCCTTGCATGTGTGGTTCCGATTCAGCGTGAGCAAATCAAAGAGCTGAAGTGCGGCGCGCTTGAGCCTGGGGCATAACAGGCCAGAGTAATTTGCTGATACCCCTGAAACCGCTAAAGGAATGTTCGGTTTGAAATTTTCGTCTGCATTGTTTTCCGCGTTGCTCGTTTTCGTTCCTCTGGCGGCTCATAGCGAGGTCACGACCGAGGTTTTTTGCTTCCGCTCCTACGAAGGCAAACCCATAAATTTTGAATTCCGAACCTATTACGACTCTGTCGCCAAGTGGAGCGGTGCTGGCGTCAAATACAGCAAGTCAAAAAAGGCTATTGGGCTGGTTCATCGCAGTACTGAACAAGAAGAACTCGTGTATGGCCGGCCCTACCAGTACACGACAACTTGGGTTGAAGTAGTTGATGGTGCACTGACAGGTGAGTATCAGATGGTCACTCAGGGTGGCCGGGTTGATGCGATGTCGTATACGAATTACAAATCCGCAAAGAAGTATTCGTTTGAAAACGATTACAACGTGGATTCGAAACCTGAAACAGGTTGCCAGTGGTGAGGCAGAGAATATTCAGGAAGGGGACTTAACGTCCCTTTATGGGTAGTCAATCCCGTCTCGCCGATGTGTGATGAGTCAGCGACAGGGATAGAGCCTGCGGTTTGCTTCGATCAGATAATCAATGTCGGAGTGTTTCCGGCGGCTATTCAAGAGCTTTCAAATATCGCTACTCTCTCGACCTTCAAAATTGCCATTGATTATCTATGTCCAAGAATCAAGGGGGCGGGTGGCGCCGGAAGACAGGGCGAACCAGTCAAATTTCGAGACCCGAGAGGTTTCCATGAAAAAGTCCAAACATGAACCAAAGCCTGTGATGGCTGCTCGGTTCCAGGCTGAAGCTCGTGAAGTTTTGGCCAAGCGCTCTGGTAAGCGCAGCCGCTTTCTGGATGTTGCGTTGGCCAAAGGTTCTGATTTTGAGCCAGTCGGTCGACTGGCCGGCTGAAGGTTTCGGATTCAAAAAAAGCTGCCGTGATTGGCAGCTTTTTTGTGTCTGGGTTTTTATAGGTAGTTGCAGAAAGGGGACTTAACGTCCCCTTTTTTCATCCACAGACTTCGCTACGGCTTGGCCGCCACGCTTCGCACTTCAATCTGGTCGAGCGTCCCTTCCACCATCAATCTCACCCCGTCCGCCATTCTGCTCAGGGCCAGTGCCACCGAACGGCGGGAGCCGTGGAGGTCGTCGGCGAGGTCGCAGGCGATGACGCTGATGGACAGGAGGTCTTCGGAGGCGTTGGCCATGAGGGCTTCGGCGTCGGTGCCGGGGGAGAGTTTGAAGAGGCCGTTCTCGCGTTTGGGGTGTGGTTCGACGGCTGGTTTGAAATGGTGGTCGAGGGCGCGTTCGGCGGCTTCGTGGAATTTCTTTGATTCCAGAGATTCGTAGGGCGAAATATCCGGGTTTTCTGGGGGATTGGGTGTTGGTTTGATCATTCGGTCTTACTCCAGTTTAAGGAGCCGACACCGTTTCGCTCGCACTTCGAAAGTGGTGGCAGCTGTGCATAGGTGTGCAAGACCGGTGGAGTAACCCGGCAGACCCGAAGGCCTCCCATACACAGCCGCCATAACGATCCGCGAGCATAGGAAAACGCTCGGCGAATTGCCATAACCAATGTGTACTCCAACCGGACTTGCACGTCCGTATCGCCAATCTGCGGCGACACACAGAGCCTATCGATAGCCAGCCAACTCGCCTAGTTCATGGACAGCACCGCACTTTGCAGGAAATTTCCCATAGATTCGCGGGGCGGAAGATCAAAAGATCGCAGGCTTCGCCGGCTCCTACAGGGATGTGTTTCAACAGGTGTAGGAAAGGTGAGTAGTGAGACGCGGAGCGGCTCGGGATGCATTCCTACGCGGAGCGGGGGAACGATCAGGGGGCGAGCGCTGAACCGTGACTTGGCGGTCATCGTGCGGGAAATGGTCTGCATCCTCTTCCAACAGCGTCAGATACTGGCGTTATCGTCCGAATCCCTTACACTGCCTCGGCCGTTCATTTTCCTTTTGAGGCTGTGCGCATGAAATTTCGTTTTCTTCTGTGGATGATGGGTTTGTTGATGGGTAAGGCCAGCCGGACAAATCCTGCGTTCCAGCAGCAGTTGGGTGACAAGGATCTGGTGTTTCAGCTGCAGACGCTGGACGGGAAAGTGGCGCGGCATTTCGTGGTCAAGGATCAGCGCATCACCAGCAAGTCTGGCGTGGTGGCTGAGCCGGCGTTTGCGATTGCGTTTAAAGATGCCGGTTATGGTTTTGCGACGATGCAGGCGAAGAACAAGCAGTTGGCGTTTATGCAGGGGATTCAGGACAAGTCGATCCAGCTCAAGGGCAATCCGGCGCTGGTGATGTGGTTTCAGGGGTTGATGAAGTATTTGGTGCCGAGGAAGGCTAAGCCTAAGGCTTGAGGTGGTCAGTTAGACCGAGTTGGATTCTTCGCGAGCAGGCTCGCTCCCACAGGGATTTTGGTGATCCTTGGGGAGCGGGCCTGTTTCGTTTTAGGCCTGGCTGAACTGCGAGGCCAGTTCACGCAGCAGGACTTCGGCTTCGAGGACTTTGCTGACGACGTCGTTGGCCTTGTCGCGAGTCAAACCCACACGTTCAAGCAGCGCATCCGGAATGTCTTCGTCCGGGCCGGAGCCAATCCCCCGGCTACGCAGCAGGCGTACGGCCAGGCAGACGAGGTTCGGGTATTCGGCGTAGGCGCCGTCGTAGCTTGGGTCGTGCTGGAAGCGTAGGGCGGTGGCCAGCTCATCGGGCATGTCCCAGTAGCGCATCAGCCACGAGCCGATCTGTTCACGGCTGATACCGAGCAGGTGTTGCTCGATGTAGCTGTGGCACAGGTGCGGGTTGACCTCCAGGTGACGGCAGATCAGCGAGAAGTGCGGCGGGAACACGTGGGCCAGCAGCAGGTAACCGAAGTTGTGCAGCAGACCGGCCAGATACGTCAGGCCGGCTTCCGGGCGCTGGGCGCGCGGCATGGCGCGGGTCAGGCCTTCGATGACGGCGGCGGTGTAGATCGACTGCTGCCAGTACGGCGTGGTGTGTTGCGGGTGGTCTTTGGGCAGGCTCAGGGTCTTGCCGAGGGCAAGGCCCAGCGCCAGATTGATCACCAGATCGAAACCGAGCACGCGAACGATCGCGTCTTCCACCGAGCGAATCTTGCCCGGCGAGGCGTAGTACGGCGACGCCGCCCAGCTCACCACTTGCGCGGCCAGCGCCGGGTCGGTTTCGACCACGCCGGTGATGTCGTCGATGGTGGCGTTGGGGTCGACGCGCAGCTTGATGATTTTTTGCGCGGTTTCGGCCAGCGGCGGAATCTCGATGGTCGCTTCCAGACGCTGCTGGATGCGCCGCGCGGTGAACGCTTGCACGGCCTGGGTGATTTCCTCGCGGTCATCGTCCGGGCGGTCGAGGTTCGGGCGGATGCTGCTCAGGGCTTCGCCGAAGTTGGCGGCGCTGGCCTTGGTCAGCATGGTCTTGAAATCTTCGCTGGCGATTTCCAGCAGCAGGCCCGGCTCGCCGGAGTTGATCAGCAACTTCGGTTCGCGCAGCAGGCTTTCTTCGTAGAGGCACGGCGAGCTGGTCAGCGCTGGCAGGCCCGGCAGCAGGCTCAGGCTGTGTTTGCCGAGCATCTTTTCCAGGCGCTCGGTGGATACGGCGGTGAGGCGACGGCCCGTCAGTTCGGCGAGGCGATTGAGATCGAGCAATTGGCTCTGCGGAAACAGCACCATCAGCGCGCCGACGGCGTCGTCCAGCAACACGGCTTGTACCTTGCGCGATGCATTGAGGCCGTGGTGGTCGAGCACTTCTTCGTAGGCGATGCCCAACTTGCCTAGCAGCAGCCGAATGACAGACGGCGCGTGCGGGGATTCGGGGGCGAGAGCGGCTTCGGTCATGATCTGTATCCGTTTTTGAAACAATGGCAGGAGTATAACCAGCTTGATCAGAACGATCTGTCAGAAACTGCGACGGTGCTCACACTTGGCCGTATTGCTGCCCGTGACGCAACCAGCGATCGAGTAATGGGCTGACGTGGGTTGGCCAGCGTTCCAGCAAGGCTTGCGCGGCGTCGCGCACGGCGGGCAGCAGGTCGGCGTCGCGCATCAGGTCGGCGACTTTGAATTGCAGCAGACCGGTCTGGCGGGTGCCGAGCATTTCCCCGGGGCCGCGCAGTTCGAGGTCTTTTTCGGCGATGACGAAGCCGTCGTTGGTCTCGCGCATGATGCCCAGGCGCTGACGACCGATCTGCGACAGCGGCGGATGGTAAAGCAGCACGCAATGGCTGGCCGCGCTGCCCCGGCCGACCCGACCACGCAATTGGTGCAGTTGCGCGAGGCCAAGACGCTCGGGGTTTTCGATGATCATCAGGCTGGCATTGGGCACGTCGACGCCGACTTCGATCACGGTGGTGGCGACCAGCAGTTGCAGGTTACCAGCCTTGAATTCGGCCATGACGGCGGCCTTCTCGACGGGTTTCATGCGCCCGTGAATCAGTCCGACTTTCAGTTCGCCGAGGGCGAGGGTGAGGTCTTCAAACGTGGTTTCGGCGGCCTGACAGGTCAGCTCTTCCGACTCTTCGATCAGCGTGCACACCCAATAGGCCTGACGGCCCTCAGCGCAGGCACCGCGCACGCGTTCGATGACTTCGACGCGGCGGGTGTCGGTGACCAGCACGGTATTGACCGGGGTACGCCCGGGCGGCAGTTCGTCGAGGATCGAGGTGTCGAGGTCGGCGTAGGCGCTCATCGCCAGCGTCCGTGGAATCGGCGTGGCGGTCATGATCAGTTGATGCGGGCACATGCGCCCGCCGACGCCTTTCTGCCGCAGCGCCAGACGCTGCTGCACGCCGAAGCGGTGCTGCTCGTCGATGATCACCAGCGCCAGATTCTTGAACTGCACTTCGTCCTGGAACAGCGCGTGAGTGCCGACCACCATCGGTGTGCCGCTGGCAATCTGTTCCAGCGCGGCGACGCGGTTCTTGCCCTTGAGCTTGCCGGCCAGCCACGCGACTTCAATGCCCAGCGGTTCGAGCCAGCGCTTGAAGGTGATGAAGTGCTGTTCGGCGAGGATCTCGGTCGGCGCCATCAGCGCAACCTGATAACCGGCCTCCAGCGCTTGCAGGGCGGCGAGGGCGGCGACCACGGTTTTGCCAGCGCCCACGTCACCTTGAATCAGCCGCAGCATTGGTTCGTGCTGGCTGAGGTCGTAGGCGATTTCGTTGCCGACACGCTGTTGCGCGCCGGTCGGGTTGAATCCAAGGTTGGCCAGGTATTTCGGCGGCAGCTTGGTCGCTTTCGGCATCGCTGGTGCGCGCAGCGAACGCATGCTTTCGCGCAGACGTTGCTGTGAAAGTTGGTGCGTCAGCAGTTCTTCGAAGGCGAGGCGATGCTGGGCCCAGTGATGGCCGAGGGCGAGTTCGTCGACGTCGGCATCGGCGGGCGGGTTGTGCAGGTAGCGGATCGCATCGGCCAGCGGCGCCAATTGATAGTCGCGGGCCAGTTCGGTTGGCAGCCAGTCGGGCAAGGTGTCTGGCTTGAGCATCGTCAGCGTCTGCAGACACAACTGGCGCAGACGCGCTTGGGTCAGGCCTTCGGTGAGCGGGTAGACCGGGGTCAGGGTTTCATCGACTGGCGGCGGTTCGTCGCCGGTGATGGCGCGGTATTCCGGGTGGTAGATCTCCAGTCCTGACGCACCGGGCCGGGCTTCGCCGTAGCAGCGAACCCGCGTGCCACGCTTGAGGCCTTCTTTCTGCGCGTTGCTGAAATGGTAGAAGCGCAGACTTAGTCCGCCGGTGCCATCCTGCAAGCGCACGACGAGGCTGCGGCGTCGACCCATGACCACGTCGGCGCCGCTGACGGTGCCTTCGACCACGGCATCCTGCCCCGGCCGCAGCGCACCGATCGGCACCACGCGGGTGCGATCCTGATAGCGCAGCGGCAGGTGAAACAGCACGTCCTGGAGATTCTCCAGACCGACCTTGGCCAATTTCTCGGCCATGGCTTCGCCGACACCCTTGAGTGCCGTCACCGACACTTGCGACAGCTCCGTCATGACGCTCGCTTAACCGGCCGTAACCGGTGCCGCTGGCTTGGCCACCGAACACAGGCGAATGGAGTCGGCGAGAATCTCGATGGCTTTCGGCCGCGGGAAACTCGCGCGCCAGGCGATAGCCACGGTGCGGAACGGCACCGGTGGCGACAGTGGCCGCACTTCGATCACGCCGGGGGCGTAGTGATGGCTGTCGACCGCCGACAACGGCAGGATCGAGATGCCCAGACCGGACGCGACCATGTGCCGAATGGTTTCCAGCGAGCTGGATTCGACGGTGGTGTGTTTGGCACCGTCGTTGCCCTTGGTCAGGGTCGGGCAGGCTTCAAGAACCTGATCGCGGAAGCAGTGGCCCTCACCGAGAAGCAGCAGGCTCTTGTCGTTGAGCAGGCCGGCGTCGATGGTTTCTTTCTGGGTCCACGGGTGCTGGGCCGGCATCAAGACGTAGAACGGCTCGTCGTAGAGCGGCAGGGTCAGCACGTCGGCTTCGTTGAACGGCAGGGCGATGATGATCGCGTCGAGCTCGCCGTTGCGCAGTTTGTCGCGCAGCACGTGGGTGAAGTTTTCTTCAATGTACAACGGCATCTGCGGGGCGACCCGGTGCAGTTGCGGAATCAGATGCGGGAACAGGTACGGGCCGACGGTGTAGATCGCGCCGACTTTCAATGGGGCGGTCAACTGGTTCTTGCCAGCCTGGGCCAGTTCGCGGATGCCTTGCGCTTGCTCGAGGACTTTCTGCGCCTGGGCGACGATGCCTTCGCCGACCGGGGTCAGGCGCACGGCACTTTTGCTGCGCTCGAAAATCAGCACACCGAGTTCGTCTTCAAGCTTTTTCACGCCCACCGACAGGGTCGGCTGGCTGACGTGGCAACGTTCGGCGGCGTGGCCGAAATGCTGCTCTTGGGCGAGGGTGACGATGTAGCGTAATTCTGTGAGGGTCATAGCAAGCGTCCATGAAGATGCGGGCCAAGCATACCGGCTGCAATCGATAGACGCACGTTATCAGACTGAGTGTGGAATGCGACACCGGGCAATGTGGGTTTGCCGCGCGCAGATACGCAAAAGGCACCTTCCGGTGCCTTTTTGGCTGGATCTTCCGGCTAACGGAGAGCCCTTGTAGGAGTGAGCCTGCTCGCGATTGCGGCGTGTCAGTCAGAAAATCATCGTCTGACACAACGCTATCGCGAGCAGGCTCACTCCTACAGGTTTTGCGTTGCCTTAGCGACGGCGTTCGAGCGAGTAAACAAACGGCGCAACAATTTCGATCGAGCCGTTGTTGAGCATGTCGGCCGGTGGCTTGGGCAGCGGTTGTGCGCGGCGGATCATTTCCAGGGTGGCCCGGTCCAGATCGGCGTTGCCGGAGCGGCCCACCAGTTCGAACGACAGCACATTACCTTCGGCATCCACCACGAAGCGCAGACGGTTCAAGCCTTCTTTACCGCGTGCCTGAGCACTGGCCGGGTACTTTTTGTACTTGGCCAAATGCGCGAGCAGGGTGCCTTGCCAACTGGCCTTGGCAGCCATCTGAGCCGGCGACGGACCCGGTGCAGGCTGGGCGGATTTCTCCGTCGGCGCCTGAGTCGGTTGCGTGTCGGCCGGCTTCTCCTCGGAAGGTTTTTCCTTCGGTGGATCAGGCAGCTTCTTCTCGACCGGCTTCGGCGGTTTCGGCTTGGGCTTCGGCTTGGGTTTCTGCACCGCGATTTCAGCTTTCGGTGCTTCGGCCAGCTTCGGAATCGGCAACTCTTCCACCGGAGCCGGTGGCTGCGGCGGTGTGACGACTTTCGGCGGAGCAGGCGGTGGCGGGGCCGGAACCGGGGCCAGCTCGACCATCATTGCCTGCGGCGGCAATTCGATGGGCGGGCGGGCGGTCCAGTTCAGCGCCAGCGCGATGGCCAGCGCATGAACGCCCAGCACCACGGCCAGGCTACCGCTGTAACGCGTCAGCTTATGGCGCGACGTGATCATTTCTTGGCTGCCGTCTCAAGTCCGACCAGGCCGACCTTCAGGTAACCGGCAGAGCGTAGGTTATCCATCACGCTCATCAGGTCGCCGTAATCCACGCCTTTATCGGCCTGGAAGAAGATGGTGGTGTCTTTCTTGCCCTTGGTTCTGGCGTCGAGGGTGGCGCCCAGTGCTTCGGGCTTCACTTCGTCTTCGCCGAGGAACAGGCGCTGGTCAGCCTTGACGCTGAGGAACACCGGTTTCTCTGGCCGCGGCGCCGGTTTGGCGGTCGAGGCAGGCAGGTCGACTTTGATGTCCACGGTGGCCAATGGCGCGGCCACCATGAAGATGATCAACAGCACCAGCATCACGTCGATGAACGGCGTGACGTTGATTTCGTGGTTCTCGGCCAGATCGTCGTCTGCGCCTTCTTTCAAATGCAGGCCCATGGCCGATTACCCCACTTTGACCATGTGCGGCTGCGAGCTGCGCTCAGGCTGGTGATCGAGGTCGCGGCTGACCAGCAGCAGCACTTCTGCCGAGGCGTCGGAAACCTGCGCCTTGTAACCGGCGATGGAGCGGGCGAAGACGTTGTAGATCACCACGGCCGGGATCGCGGCAACCAGACCCAGTGCGGTGGCCAGCAATGCTTCAGCAATACCTGGCGCTACGACAGCAAGGTTGGTGGTCTGGGTTTTGGCGATGCCGATAAAGGAGTTCATGATGCCCCACACGGTACCGAACAGGCCGACGAACGGCGCGGTGGAACCGATGGTGGCGAGGACGCCGGTGCCGCTGCTCATGTTGCGACCGCAGGCTGCAACCAGACGCTCGAGACGGAAGCTGACGCGTTCCTTGATGCCTTCTTTCTCGCGGCTGTTGACCGACAGGCGCATCTCTTCGAGGGCGTCGTGCACCAGCAGGTTGGCGAGGGTGCCTTCCTTGCCGGCAGTGGTACTGGCTTCTTTAAGGGTGGTGGCTTTCTTCAGGGCGGCGATTTCGCCACGCAGACGACGCTTGGCGCCCATCAGCTCGAAGCCTTTGGCGATCCAGATGGTCCAGGTAATGATGGAAGCGATGGCCAGACCGATCATCACGATTTTCACGATGATGTCGGCGTTCTGGTACATGCCCCACGGCGACAGGTCGTGGGCCATGCCCAGGCTGTTGTCGGCTTCGAGAACTTCAGGAACGTCGGCAGCGTCAACCGCTTGCACCGGATCGGTAGCGGCCGGGGCAGCCGGAGCGGCGGCTGGTGCGCTTTGCTCGGTGGCAGCTGGCGTTGCTGGCGCTTGAGCGTCGGCGAAAGCGGCGGTCGGTGCCAGCATCAGGCTGAGCAGCAGAGCCGCCACTGCGCTCCAGGCGCGAGGTCGATTGGTTGGCGAAGCGGGGATTTGATTACGTGTCATGCTGGCCGGACCTGAGATAGAAAAACGGTGATGCTCTACCAGGCCTCGTGAGGCCGAGAACAAAAGTGGCGTGCATTATTGCAAGTAATTCTTGTTAACAAAAGTAATAGAGTATCTTTTTTTCCTGCATTGCTAGCCGCTCGTCCTGTCCCGAGGCTAGTCTGTGTCTTTCCGATAGGAGTTTTTTGATGTCCGCGCCTTCTGTTTTGATTGCCGGTTGTGGTGATGTCGGCAGTCGTCTGGCCAAGCAATTGCTGGCGGCTGGCTGGGAAGTTCATGGCCTGCGCCGGGATGTTTCAAAGCTGCCTGATGGTGTGATTGGCGTTGCCGGCGACCTGTTCAACGAAGACTGCCCGGCGACATGGCCGGTGGGGGCCGTGGACTATCTGGTGTATTGCGCTGCGGCCACCGATCACGATGAAGCCGGTTATCGCGCGGCTTATGTGCAGGGTTTGCAGAATGTGCTGAGCTGGCTGGATGACTATGGGCAGGTGCCTGAGCGGCTTATTTTCGTTTCCAGCAGCAGTGTGTATGGGCAGCAGGAGGGTGAGTGGGTCGATGAGAACTCAGAGACCATCGCTGCCGGTTATTCCGGGCGATTGATGCTTGAGGCTGAGCAGGTCGCGCTTAAGAGTGGCATTCCTGCGAGCATTCTGCGTTTGACCGGGATCTACGGGCCGGGCCGCGAATGGCTGCTGACTCAAGTGCGTCGCGGTTATCGCGTGGCGGTTGATCCGCCGCTGTATGGCAATCGAATTCATGCCGATGACGCAGCAGGGTTATTGGCGTTTCTGCTGGAAAAGGCTCGGCAGGGCGTGAAGCTGGAGGATTTCTACATCGGTGTCGACGATGCGCCAGCGCCATTGGCGGAAGTCGTGGGCTGGTTGCGTGAGTATCTGGGCGTTACCGAATGGTCGGAAGATGCCAGCGTGCGGCGCACCGGCAGCAAACGCTGCAGCAATGCCCGGGCGAAGGCGTTGGGCTGGACGCCAACGTACCCGAGTTACCGCGAAGGCTACGCCGCGATCCTCGAAGGTAAATGCTGACTTCCTGACAACGCAAAACAACTGTAGGAGTGAGCCTGCTCGCGATGAGGTCCTAACATTCAACACTTGTGCTGACTGTTAAACCGCTATCGCGAGCAGGCTCACTCCTACAGGGGGGTTCTGCGAACTCAGAAGCGGGTTACTGCTTCTCCAGCAACCACTTGCGCTCGCCCGGCGTGTACTGCGGCATTTCGTCCGCCAGCGCGGTGTTCACGGCCTGGAAAATCTCCAGTTCCTTGCCCTTGCGCGCAAAGATGTAGGCGTTGCCCTGACCGTTGAGTTGCAACCACATGTTGTCGTTGGTACTGCTCATCGACGCGCAATCGCCCGCCAAGCACAGGGCATAACGGTCGGCCCCCGGCAAACCGGAAACCTGGCCATCCGCCTGGAACTGCACGGTGCTGCCTTCGCCCTGACCACTGGCGATTGTCCAGCTGCCGCCCATGTAGGCCGAATACAGCGCGCGTTCGAAACTGGCGCCAATCGGTGCGCCTTCCGGCACCGGAATCTGTGCACGGTCGAACACCTGCTCGGGTTCGTTCTCGCTGGCGGCTTGCTGCAGTTGTCCGCCGTCGCGTTTCAGCTCGCTAGCAGAACTGCCATAGAAGTCGACTTTCCAGGCGCCGGATTTCTCGCCCAGCAGCCGTCCTTCGACGTTCTCAAAACCGTTGGTGTAGCGGGCCTGACTGGCCTTGGTGTTGACGTCCCACTCAAGGTTCGGGCCGTAGGCCTGAAGCGCTTCGCGCAGGGGGCCGCCCTTGGCTGCGGCATCGATCGCCACCTGATTGATCCAGGTGCCGCTGATGTCACGGTCGGCAGGGTTGCTGGCGCAGCCGCCGAGGAAAATGGCGAGCAGCGGGAGAGCTAGCGCTTTGCGCATGGTGGAATCCTTTCAAAACCTTTTCTTGCAGAGCAGTCGGCGCGGCGTTTGAAGGCCGCGCCGTGCGCATCACTCGATGACCAGAATGGCATCCATTTCAACCTGCGAACCCTTTGGCAGGGCAGCCACGCCAATGGCGGCGCGGGCCGGGTATGGCTGGTCGAAATACTTGCCCATGATCTCGTTGACCTTGGCGAAGTGGCTCAGATCGGTGAGGAAGATGTTCAGTTTGACGATGTCCTTGAACGAACCGCCAGCGGCTTCGGCCACGGCCTTCAGGTTCTCGAACACCTGGACGGTCTGGGCTTCGAAGCCTTCAACCAGTTCCATGGTTTTTGGGTCCAGAGGAATCTGACCCGACATGTATACGGTGTTGCCTGCCTTGATCGCCTGGGAGTAAGTACCGATGGCGGCCGGGGCCTTGTCGCTGGTGATTACGGTTTTGGTCATGAATGACTCCTTGTAATAGGCAGGTTATGCACGCATGCGGGTGATGCGAATCACCCCGGTCAAGGCGCGCAGCTTCTTGATCACGCGGGCCAGGTGCACACGGTCGTGGACGCTGACCACCAACTGGACCACGCTGATGCGACCATCGCGTTCGTCCATGCTGATTTTCTCGATATTGCCGTCGGCTGCGTTGACGCTGCTGGCCAGCAGGGCGATCAGGCCGCGCTGGTGTTCCAGCTCGACGCGCAGTTCGACGTTGAATTCGCCGGTGACATCCTTGGCCCACGAGAGCTGGATGCATTTTTCCGGGTTGTGCCGGATTTCGCTGATGTTGCGGCAGTTGTCGAGGTGCACGACCATGCCTTTGCCCGCTGACAGGTGCCCGACAATCGGGTCGCCCGGGATCGGCGTGCAGCACTTGGCGTAGCTGAGCACCAGACCTTCGGTGCCGCGAATCGCCAGCGGACCTTCCGGGCTTGGCAACTGTTCGCCTTCGCCGAGCAGGCGGCGGGCAACCACATAGGCCATGCGGTTGCCCAGGCCGATGTCTTCGAGCAAGTCTTCGATCAGTTCGAGGCGGTACTCGGTGAGCATCGCCTTGACGCGTTCGGCCGGGATCTTCTCCAGCGAACTGTCGAAACCGTTGAGCACCTTGTTCAACAGGCGTTCGCCGAGGCTGATGGACTCGGAGCGACGTTGCAATTTCAGCGCATGGCGGATGTGCGTGCGCGCCTTGCCGGTGACGACGAAATTGAGCCACGCCGGATTCGGTCGTGCGCCGGGGGCGCTGACGATCTCGACCGTGGAGCCGCTCTGCAGCGGTTCGGACAGCGGTGCAAGACGGCGGTTGATCCGGCAGGCGATGCAGCTGTTGCCGACGTCGGTGTGTACCGCGTAGGCAAAGTCGACCGCCGTGGAGCCTTTCGGCAGCTCCATGATCCGGCCTTTGGGCGTGAACACGTAGACCTCGTCCGGGAACAGGTCGATCTTCACGCTCTCGATGAATTCCAGCGAGTTGCCGGCACGTTGCTGCATTTCCAGCACGCCTTTGACCCACTGGCGGGCGCGGGCGTGAGTGCCTTTCGGCTGCTCGTCGCCGCTGGATTTGTACAGCCAATGCGCGGCGATGCCGTTGTTGGCCATCTCTTCCATTTCACGGGTACGGATCTGGATCTCGATCGGTACACCGTGCATGCCGAACAGCGTGGTGTGCAGCGACTGATAGCCGTTGGCCTTGGGGATCGCGATGTAATCCTTGAAGCGCCCCGGCAACGGCTTGTACAAATTATGTACAGCGCCGAGTACGCGGTAGCAGGTATCGACCTTGTCGACGATGATCCGGAACGCGTAGACGTCCATGATCTCGTTGAAGGCCCGACGCTTGCCGCGCATTTTCTTGTAGATGCCGTAGAGGTGTTTCTGGCGACCGCTGACTTCGCCCTGGATACCGTCGATGGCGAGGCAATGGCCAAGGGATTCTTCGATCTTGTTGACGATTTCCTTGCGGTTGCCCCGGGCGCGTTTGACCGCCTGGTAGATCCGCGCGGAACGCATCGGGTGCATGGCCTTGAAACCGAGGTCTTCGAATTCGATGCGGATCGCATGCATGCCCAGCCGATTGGCGATGGGCGCGTAGATTTCGAGGGTTTCCTTGGCGATGCGTCGGCGCTTTTCACCGGACAGCACTTCCAGCGTGCGCATGTTATGCAGGCGGTCGGCGAGTTTGACCAGGATCACGCGAATGTCGCGCGCCATGGCCATGGCCATTTTCTGGAAGTTTTCGGCTTGGGCTTCGGCCTTGGTCTCGAAATTCATCTGGGTCAGTTTGCTGACCCCGTCGACCAGTTCGGCCACGGTTTCACCGAACTGCGCTTGCAGCGCTTCTTTGGCGATACCGGTGTCTTCGATCACGTCATGCAGCATCGCGGCCATCAGGCTCTGATGGTCCATGTGCATGTCGGCAAGAATATTGGCCACGGCAAGAGGATGCGTGACGTACGCCTCGCCGCTGCGACGGCGCTGACCGTCATGGGCTTGTTCGGCGTAGAAATACGCTCGGCGGACCAGGTTGACCTGGTCATTGCCGAGGTAGGTCGATAAGCGATCGGCGAGGGCGTCTATGCTCGGCATGATAATTCCTGCCGTAAGCTGTGATCCCGCGCCGTGCTACGTCGACCAGGCATAGGCTTAGACGGCCTCGTTGGACTCGTCCTCGAACGCTGCGAACAGCGGCTCATCCTGGACGATTTCCTGCTCGGCGATGAACTCGTAGCTCATCAGGCCTTCAGCGATTTCACGCAGCGCTACAACGGTAGGCTTGTCGTTTTCCCACTGAACCAGTGGCTCTTTGCCGCCGGTGGCCAGTTGACGGGCACGTTTGGTAGAGAGCATGACCAGCTCAAAACGGTTTTCCACGTGGTTCAGGCAGTCTTCAACGGTTACGCGGGCCATGGTATTCCTCGGAGCGAATGCAATATGCGCGCTGCCCGGTTGGGCGAGCGGACTCAACAGTTTAAAAAATCACCAGCGATTAGGGAAGCGCTGATTTTTTGACCAAGCCCTTCAACGCGCTGCAAGCACCAATGTAAAGCGCTTGCAGCTGTTTTGGGAAGTGCTGTTTTAACCCAGCAACTCAGCCAGCAATTTGCCGAAACGTACCTGCTGGCGTTTCTGCTGCAGCTGATTGGCGCGGAAAATCGCCTTCAGATCGTCCAGTGCGTGAGCAAAATCGTCGTTGATGATCAGGTAGTCGTACTCGACATAGTGACTCATCTCGCTGACCGCTTCGCGCATCCGCCCGTCTATGATCTCGTCGCTGTCCTGGCCGCGGTTGGTCAGGCGCTGGTGCAGGGCCTGCAGCGACGGCGGCAGGATAAAGATTGAGCGTGCTTGCGGCATCAGCTTGCGCACTTGCTCGGCGCCCTGCCAGTCGATTTCCAGAATCAGGTCGTGACCTTCGTCCAGCGTCTGCTGCAGGCGGCTTTGCGAAGTGCCGTAGAAGTTGCCGAAGACTTCGGCGCGTTCGAGGAAGTCGCCATGCTCGCCCATCTTCACGAACTCTTCGCGGGTCACGAAGTGATAGTTCACGCCGTCCACTTCGCCCGGGCGCATGGCGCGGGTGGTGTGGGAAACCGAAACGCGAATTTCCGGTATGGCGTCGGTCAACGCCTTGACCAGGCTGCTCTTGCCCGCGCCAGATGGCGCGGAAATGATGTACAGGGTGCCGGTGCTGTGGGTCATGTCGGGGTTGCCTTACTCAATATTCTGCACTTGTTCACGCATCTGCTCGATCAACACCTTGAGGTTGACGGCGGCTTGAGTGCTGCGCGGGTCGAAGGCCTTGGAGCCCAGTGTGTTGGCTTCGCGGTTGAGTTCCTGCATCAGGAAATCGAGGCGGCGTCCGGCCGCGCCGCCGGATTTGAGCACCCGGCGTACTTCGATAATGTGGGTGCTCAGGCGATCCAGTTCTTCGGCCACGTCGCTCTTTTGCGCGAGGATGACCATTTCCTGTTCGAGGCGCTGAGGGTCCAGTTCGGCCTTCATGTCGGTGAAGCGATCGAGGACTTTCTGGCGTTGGGTGGCGAGCATCTGCGGGACCAGTTCACGCAGGGTGACGACGTCTTCTTCAATGGAAGTCAGGCGCTCGTTGATCAGGCGTGCCAGCTCCGCGCCTTCGCGCTCGCGGCCAGCCTTCAACTCTTTCAGGCCTTGATTGAACAGGGCCAGTGCGTCGGCGTTCAATGCCTGCGGGTCGGCCGCATCGCCCACCAGTACGCCGGGCCAGGCCAGCACTTCCAGGGGATTGAGTGCGGCAGGATTCTTGATCAGACCGGCAACGGTCTCGGCCGCAGCGACCAGTTGCGCGGCGCGCTCGCGATCGACTTGCAGGGTTTTGCCGGTGCTTTCTTCGGTGAACCGCAGGGTGCATTCGAGTTTGCCCCGCGACAGACCCTGACGCAGCGCTTCACGCACCGCGCCTTCGAGGTCGCGAAACGACTCCGGCAAACGCAGGTGCGGTTCAAGGTAGCGGCTGTTGACCGAGCGCAGTTCCCAGCTCAGGGTGCCCTGTGCGCCGGCTTTCTCGACGCGGGCGAAGGCGGTCATGCTGTGCACCATGGCGGTGACCTCGCAATGCAGATCGGCGCAGCAGGATGTTCCGCAGGCTCGATATCAATGAATTTAAGCCGACTGGCAGCAAAGGCGCAGGATTGTAGCGCAGTGCGGCGAATGCGCCCAAACACACGGTGTGACAAAGGGCTGCAGCCCGTCGGTAATCGGTGTTTCAGGGGCTTTGATCGTCGCCCGGATTTTTTAACGAGTGCCCAGGCGCGGTGCAGCGCTCTATAATGCTCGGCAGTTTTCCGTCCCCAGTACAGGTATTCCCTATGAAACGTCCAAGTGGTCGCGCTGCCGATCAGCTCCGCTCGATCCGCATTACCCGCAACTACACCAAACACGCCGAGGGATCCGTACTGGTCGAATTCGGTGATACCAAAGTCATCTGCACCGTCAGCGTCGAAAACGGCGTGCCGCGCTTCCTCAAAGGCCAGGGCCAAGGCTGGTTGACTGCCGAATACGGCATGCTGCCGCGTGCTACCGGCGAGCGTAACCAGCGTGAAGCGAGCCGTGGCAAGCAGGGCGGTCGCACCCTGGAAATCCAGCGTCTGATCGGTCGTTCCCTGCGCGCGGCGCTGGACATGTCCAAGCTAGGCGACGTGACCCTGTACGTCGACTGCGACGTGATCCAGGCTGACGGTGGTACTCGCACCGCTTCGATCACCGGCGCCATGGTTGCGCTGGTTGATGCATTGAAAGTGATCAAGAAGCGTGGTGGCCTGAAGGGCGGCGATCCGCTCAAGCAGATGATTGGTGCCGTGTCGGTAGGCATGTATCAGGGCGAGGCCGTGCTGGATCTGGACTATCTTGAAGATTCCGCTGCCGAGACTGACCTCAACGTAGTGATGACCAGCACCGGTGGTTTCATCGAAGTGCAGGGCACCGCCGAAGGCGCGCCGTTCCAGCCTGAAGACTTGAACGCCATGCTGGAGCTGGCCAAGCAGGGCATGAACGAAATCTTCGAACTGCAAAAGGCTGCACTGGCCGACTGAGCAGGTTGATAACCGCAAGGAGGACGCGATGAGTGACGAGCAAGAGTTGCTGCCCAAACCGAGCCAAGAGGTTCGCCAATGGGCGATGTTTTGTCACTTGTCCGCCTTGCTGGGGATCTGGATTCCGTTCGGCAATCTGATCGGACCGTTGATCCTCTGGCAGATGAAGCGCGAAACGGACCCGTTCATCGATGCTCAAGGTAAAGAGGCGCTGAATTTTCAGATTACCGTCGCCATCGCATCGTTGATCTGCTTTCTGTTGATGGTGTTGATCATCGGTTTCTTTCTGTTGGGAATACTGGCTATCGGCGCACTGGTTTTGACGATCATTGCGGGGGTGAAGGCTAATGAAGGCTTCCCGTACCGATATCCGTTTACCTGGCGGTTGATCAAATAAAAGCTCGCCCAGTTTAAAAAATGCCCTGAGATGTCAGGGCATTTTTATTTGCGCAACTAAAGTAATCTCTTTGGTGTGTAGGAATAATCTTGTTGCGATGAGTGGCAAGTAACATTTTATATCAATGGCGTAATTACACTTTTTGTCACAACTGCAGTGGCTTGGTTCTGGTTCATATCATTGGAATCACAGATGGCGATTGTTAAAGTTGCCGGGCTAATATTTCTTCTGAAATATTAAGATATATTCAAGCCAACGAAGGCTCTTGAATTCCACAGTAATCAGTGTTGAGACAATCAGCCGGTTCATGAGGCGGGTGCAGGTAAAAAGCGCGCCTCTGAATATATAGCCAAGAATAATCCCAATGATTCAGCTCGATTTTTACGGAACACTTGTGGCCGCGTCCTTAGTACTTCTGCTAGGGCGCGGGCTAGTTAGGCGTGTTGGTTTCATGCGCAGTTACAATATCCCTGAACCTGTAGCGGGTGGGCTGGTAGTTGCCTTGCTGTTGTTGCTGCTGCGAACGTTCGATGTTGAAGTTCGTTTCGATACTTCCCTGCAGACACCTTTGATGCTGGCCTTTTTTGCCACCATCGGTTTAAGCGCAGACTTCGCCAGTCTGAAGAAAGGTGGCCGGATAGTGGGGATATTTCTACTGGCGGTCACCGGGCTGTTGGTGGTGCAGAATGCGATGGGGATCGGGTTGGCAAAAATGCTCGGGCTCGATCCATTGATGGGACTGCTGACCGGCTCGATTACCCTGGCGGGCGGTCACGGCACGGGTGCAGCGTGGGGCACGGTATTCGGTGAGAAGTACGGTCTGGCCTCAGCGTCCGAACTGGCGATGGCTTCCGCGACGTTTGGTCTGGTGCTGGGTGGTTTGATCGGCGGGCCGGTGGCGCGGTTGCTCATCAAGCGTGTGGAAGTGCCGGGTTGCAATCAGCAGGACGCGCCACGATTGCCAAAAGGTTTCGAGCAGCCGAACAAGGAGCGCTCGATCACGCCCTTTTCGTTTGTCGAAACCCTGGCGCTGATTGCAGTCAGCCTGCTGGCGGGCAATCTGTTGAATGGGCTGCTGCACGGGACTGCATTCGAGTTGCCGACGTTTGTTTGCGTCCTGTTTGTAGGCGTGGTGTTGCGCAACGGTCTTTCAGCGTTGGGCTTGTATCAGGTGTTTGAGCGTGAGGTCTCGGTACTGGGCAATGTCAGCCTGTCGCTGTTTCTGGCGATCGCCCTGATGTCGCTCAAGTTGTGGGATCTGGCGGCGCTGGCGTTGCCGATCTTCATCATTCTGGCTGTGCAGGCGCTGGTCATGGCGCTGTTCGCGATCTTCGTTACATTCCGGGTGATGGGCCGCAACTACGATGCGGCCGTGCTAGCGGCAGGGCATTGCGGTTTTGGCCTGGGTGCCACGCCGACTGCCATTGCCAACATGCAGGCCGTGACGCAGCGCTACGGCCCCTCGCAGATCGCGTTTCTGGTGGTGCCGATGGTCGGGGCGTTCTTCATCGACATTATCAATGTCGTCGTGATCAAGCTGTACTTGATGTTGCCGTTCTTCGCCGCCGTCTGAATTCGATTCCGTCTTGAGCGCAGGCACAAAAAATGCCCGTATCTTGCGATACGGGCATTTTTTGTACTGCGAACGGCGCTTAGATGGTCAGCGTCCAGTCGTAGTCGACGATCAGTGGTGCGTGCTGCGAGAACCGCGGCTGACGTGGCAGGCGTGCGCTGCGTACGAAGCGTCGCAGGCCTGGAGTCAGGATCTGGTAATCGAAGCGCCAGCCCAGATTGAGCATCTCGGCCTGTTCGTTATCCGGCCACCAGCTGTACTGGTCGCCTTCACGACTGACTTCGCGCAGGGCATCGACATAACCCATGTTGCCGACAATCTCGTCCATCCAGGCGCGTTCTGGCGCCAGGAAGCCCGGGGATTGCTGGCTGTCGCGCCAGTTTTTGATGTCGAGCTTCTGCTGCGCCACGTACAGCGAGCCACAATAAATGTACTCGCGACGTTTGCGTCGCTGTTTGTCCAGGTACTTGCCGAAGTCGTCCATGAGCTTGAACTTCTGGTTCAAGTCCTCATCGCCGTTCATCCCCGAAGGGAGCAGCAAGGTGGCAATACTGACTTTGTCGAAATCTGCTTGCAGGTAGCGCCCGTAGCGGTCGGCCGTCTCGAAACCGAGACCGCTGATGACAGCCTTCGGTTGCAACCGCGAGTACAAAGCCACGCCACCTTGGGCGGGGACTTCAGCATCGCAGGCATAAAGGAAGTAGCCATCCAGTTGGAAGGCTGGGTCATCCAGTTCAAAGGCGGAGGCACGGGTGTCCTGCAGGCAGATGACGTCGGCATTCTGTGCTTGCAGCCAACTGAGCAAACCACGCTCGACTGCAGCCTGAATACCATTGACGTTCACACTGATGATCCGCATAAATGGCCCCAAAAATCGCGTGCGTGTATGATACACGGCGTCAAGCTAATTAGCTAAATCCGTGGTATTTGGGGTTTTTTTCATGCAAGCGTATCAGCGCGATTTCATTCGTTTTGCCATCGATCGCGGCGTTTTGCGCTTCGGTGAGTTCACCCTGAAGTCCGGGCGCACCAGTCCTTACTTCTTCAACGCCGGCCTGTTCAACTCGGGTTCGGCCCTGGCGCAACTGGGGCGTTTCTACGCGGCAGCCATTGCCGAAAGCGGCATTCCCTTCGACGTTCTGTTCGGCCCGGCCTACAAAGGCATCCCGTTGGCGGCGACCACTGCCGTGGCGCTGGCCGAGCACCACGACCGTGATCTGCCGTGGTGCTTCAACCGCAAGGAAGCCAAGGCCCACGGCGAAGGCGGCAGTCTGGTCGGCGCGCCGTTGACCGGTGACGTACTGATCATTGATGACGTGATTACCGCCGGTACAGCAATCCGCGAAGTGATGCAGATCATCGCCTCGCAGGACGGCGCCAAGGCTGCCGGTGTGCTGATCGCCCTGAACCGTCAGGAGCGTGGCAACGGTGAGTTGTCGGCAATCCAGGAAGTCGAGCGCGACTTCGGCATTCCGGTGATCAGCATTGTTTCGTTGAATCAGGTGCTGGAATTCCTCGCCGACGATCCGCAGCTCAAGCAACACCTGCCAGCCGTGGAAGCCTACCGCGCCCAGTTCGGCGTTTAACCGCAGAGCACTGTGGGAGCGAGCCTGCTCGCGAAGAGGTCTTCACATTCAGCATTGATGTGATGCAGAGGCCGCTTTCGCGAGCAGGCTCGCTCCCACAGGGATTGCGGTGCAAAAAAAGACCCCGCTCAGCCAGGCTGAGCGGGGTCTTTTTGTTTGCACTAAAGCTTAAGGACGCTTGCGATTGCTGATCAGCGTACCCACACCGGTGTCGGTGAAGATTTCCAGCAGGATCGCGTTCGGCACGCGACCGTCGATGATCAGCGAGCTGCCCACACCGCCCTGAACCGCTTCCAGTGCGCAGCGGATCTTCGGCAGCATGCCGCCGTAGATGGTGCCGTCGGCGATCAGATCGTCGACCTGCTGGGTGCTCAGGCCGGTCAGCACGGTGCCCGACTTGTCCATCAGGCCGGCGATGTTGGTCAGCAGCATCAGCTTTTCGGCTTTCAGTGCTTCGGCGACTTTGCCGGCCACCAGATCAGCGTTGATGTTGTACGACTCGCCGTTTTCACCGACGCCAATCGGCGCAATCACCGGGATGAAATTGCCTTTTACCAGCAGGTTCAGCAGTTCGGTGTTGATCCCGACCACTTCGCCCACCTGACCGATGTCGATGATTTCAGGCTGGGTCATCTCCGGGGTCTGACGGGTGACGGTCAGTTTCTTTGCGCGAATCAGCCCGGCGTCTTTACCGGTCAGGCCGATGGCGCTACCGCCGTGACGGTTGATCAGGTTGACGATGCTTTTGTTGACCTGACCGCCCAAGACCATTTCCACCACGTCCATGGTCGCCGCGTCGGTGACGCGCATGCCATCGACGAAGTGGCTTTCGATCGACAGGCGCTTGAGCAGATCACCGATCTGCGGGCCGCCGCCGTGCACGACCACCGGGTTGATGCCAACGGCTTTCATCAGCACGATGTCGCGGGCGAAGCCGGTTTTCAGCTCCTCGCTTTCCATCGCGTTGCCGCCGTATTTGATCACCAGGGTCTTGCCGACATAGCGTCGGATGTAAGGCAACGCTTCGGACAGGACCTGGGCGGTATGGGCGGCGGCTTCGCGTTCGAGGGTCATTCAGGGCTCCGGGTGGATCAGAACGGTAGTTGGAGATCAGGTGCAACGCGTTTCAGTTGGGTGTGGAACACATCCTTGATGCGTTGCAATTCAGCCTCGTCATCGGCCTCGAAACGCAGCACCAGCACCGGTGTGGTGTTGGACGCGCGCACCAGGCCCCAGCCTTTGGCGTAATCGACTCGCACGCCGTCGATGGTGGTCAGGTCAGCGCCTGCGCCCCACTGTGCGTCGTGCAGAGCATCAATGATGCTGAATTTGCTCTCTTCGGTCACATGGATATTGATTTCCGGCGTAGAAATATCGTTCGGGAAGGTCGCAAACAGCTCTTCCGCGGTGGATTTTTCCTTGCTGAGGATCTCCAGCAACCGTGCGGCGCTGTAGATACCGTCGTCGAAACCGAACCAGCGCTCCTTGAAGAAGATGTGCCCGCTCATTTCGCCGGCCAATAGTGCACCGGATTGTTTCATTTTCTTTTTGATCAACGAATGACCGGTCTTCCACATTAGCGGACGACCGCCGTATTCCTTGATCAGCGGCACCAAACGACGGGTGCATTTGACGTCGAAAATGATCTCGGCGTCCGGGTTGCGCGCCACCACGTCACGGGCGAACAGCATCAGCAGGCGATCCGGGTAGACAATGCTGCCGGTGTTGGTCACCACGCCGACACGGTCGCCGTCGCCGTCGAAGGCCAGGCCGATGTCGGCGTTGGTTTCCTTGACCTTGGCGATCAGGTCGACGAGGTTCTCAGGCTTGCCCGGATCCGGATGATGGTTCGGGAAGTTGCCGTCGACTTCGCAGAACAGCGGAATCACTTCGCAGTTCAGCGCTTCGATCAGTTGCGGGGCAATCACGCCGGCCGCGCCGTTGCCGCAGTCGACCACGACCTTCATGCGCCGGGCCAGTTTGATGTCCTGGACGATTTCGGTGTTGTAGCGGTCGAGGATTTCGACCTGGGTGACGCTGCCGGTGCCGCTGCTCAAGTTGTTGGTCTTGATGCGCTCATGCAGCACCTGAATCTGTTCGTTGGCGAGGGTGTCGCCGGCGATGACGATCTTGAAGCCGTTGTAGTTCGACGGGTTGTGGCTGCCGGTGAGCATCACGCCCGACTTGCCGGCCAGCACGTTGGCGGCGTAGTACAGCGCCGGCGTCGGCACCAGGCCAACGTCGCTGACATGGCAGCCGCTTTCGGCGATACCGCGAATCAGCTCGGCCACCAGCTCCGGGCCGGACAAGCGACCGTCGCGACCGACGGAAACATTTGGTTCACCTTGGGCCAGGCTCTGCGAACCAATGGCGCGGCCGATCCAGTAAGCGGTTTCGGCATTGAGGAATTCCGGCACGGTGCCGCGAATGTCATAGGCGCGGAAAATGCTGTCGGGCAGCTTCGGGGCAATCTTGGCTGGGGTGCTCATCTACGGAAATGCTCCATCTCGAAAGTGGCGGGACAGACCGACGAATCGTTCGACGGCAGGCTCAAACTGAAGGGTATGACGGCGTTTTCCACAGAGAGTTCGTGGTATGAAAGGGCCATGACGCCTCGGCTGGCGTGGCTTTCGGCCGGCAAAACCTTGATTTACGGCGGTAAACCTTTCAGCCGATCTGCCTGAAATTTCCCCCTGTAGGAGCTGCCGCAGGCTGCGATCTTTGGTCTTGATCGTAGAAAACCAAATCAAAAGATCGCAGCCTTCGGCAGCCCCTACAGACGATGACGCCGGTTACTTGGTGCCGGTATGACCAAACCCGCCGGTACCGCGTTCGGTTTCGACGAACTCTTCAACCATTTCGAAATGCGCCTGCACCACCGGTACCAGCACCAGTTGCGCCAGACGTTCACCGACGGTCATGGTGAAGTCGGTCTGGCCACGGTTCCAGCAGGACACCATCAGCGGGCCCTGGTAATCCGAATCGATCAGGCCGACGAGGTTGCCCAGCACGATGCCGTGCTTATGGCCCATGCCCGAGCGCGGCAGGATCAGCGCGGCGAGGTTCGGGTCGCCGATGTAAACCGACAGACCGGTGGGGATCAGCACAGTTTCACCCGGCTTGATCACAATGTCCTGATCCAGCATGGCGCGCAGGTCGAGGCCGGCGGAGCCCGGGGTGGCGTATTGCGGCAGCGGGAATTCGCTGCCGATGCGTGGGTCGAGGATCTTGGCTTGCAAAGCGTGCATGTAAATTAAACCTGGTTCAGACGTTCGGCGATAAAAGTGACCAGTTGGCGAGCGATCTTGCTCTTGCTGGTCTGGGCGAAAACCGTGGCGTGCAGCGCACGGTCAATCACGCTGCAGGCGTTTTCTTCGCTGTTGAAACCGATGCTCGGGTTGGCGACGTCGTTGGCGACGATCAAATCGAGATTCTTGTCCTTCAGCTTGCGTGCAGCGTAGTCGAGCAGGTGTTCGGTCTCGGCGGCAAAGCCGACACTGAACGGACGGTCGGGACGGGTCGCGATGGTGGCGAGGATGTCCGGGTTACGCACCATTTGCAGGACGAAGCCGTCACCGCTCGTAGGATCTTTCTTGAGTTTTTGCGGGGCGACGACTTCCGGACGGTAGTCCGCAACGGCAGCCGAGGCGATAAACACATCGCACGGGATCGCCGATTCGCAAGCCGCGAGCATGTCGCGGGCGCTGACCACGTCGATACGGGTGACGCGATCCGGCGTCGGCAGGTGCACCGGGCCGCTGATCAGCGTGACGCGGGCGCCGGCTTCAACCGCGGCTTCGGCGAGGGCAAAGCCCATTTTGCCGGAGCTGTGGTTGGTGATGTAGCGCACCGGGTCGATGTTTTCCTGGGTCGGGCCAGCGGTGATCACCACGTGCTTGCCGGTCAGCGCCTGACGCTGGAAGCAGTCCGCTGCGCATTGCGCCAGATCGGTGGCTTCCATCATCCGGCCCATGCCGACGTCGCCACAGGCCTGGCTGCCCGAGGCCGGGCCGAAGGTCTTCAGGCCACGGCTTTCCAAGAGTTGCAGGTTGGCCTGGGTCGCCGGATCGCGCCACATCGCCTGATTCATCGCTGGAGCAACGGCGACGACAGCGTCGGTGGCCAGCACCAGGGTGGTCAGCAAATCGTTGGCGATGCCTTGGGCCAGGCGGGCGATCAGGTCGGCGGTAGCCGGGGCGATCAGCACCAGATCGGCCCACTTGGCCAGCTCGATGTGGCCCATCGCGGCTTCAGCGGCCGGGTCGAGCAGGTCGAGGTGTACCGGGTGGCCGGACAAGGCCTGCATGGTCAGCGGGGTGATGAACTCGGCGCCACCGTGGGTCATGACCACGCGCACTTCGGCGCCCTGGTCGATCAGGCGACGAACCAGATCGGCGCTCTTGTAGGCCGCGATGCCGCCGCCGACGCCCAGAACGATGCGTTTCCGATACAGCCGCTGCATAGGTCTGCCTTTCATTTCGTTGATGACTGCGATGCGATGCCCCTCCCCAGGGTTGAATCGACCGCAAAAAAGATGGGCTACGATATCACAGCGACCGCTACGGAACAGCGGCGCCCACAGACAGGGAATGTGTATGAGTATTCGCGATTGGCCTGCGGCGGAACGCCCGCGGGAAAGGTTATTGGAACACGGGGCAGCGAGCCTTTCGGACGCTGAGTTATTGGCGATTTTTCTGCGTACCGGATTGCCCGGAATAAGCGCTGTGGACCTGGCGCGCAATCTGTTGACTCAATTCGGCAGCCTGCGTTTGCTGCTTGAGGCCGATCAGCACGCATTCAGCAAACAATTGGGACTCGGGCCGGCGAAGTTTGCGCAACTGCAAGCGGCTCAGGAAATGAACAGGCGGCATCTGGCTGAGAAATCACGGCAGAAACCAGCCCTGGAAAACCCTCAGGTCGTTCGCGATTATCTGAAATCGATGCTGCGTCACGAACCGCATGAGGTGTTTGGTTGCCTGTTTCTCGACTCCAAACATCAAGTACTGAATTTCGAGATCCTGTTTCGCGGCTCGATCGACAACACCAGCGTGCATCCCCGCGAGGTGGTTAAGCGATGTTTGGCCAATAACGCGGCGGCGCTGATCCTGTGCCACAACCATCCATCGGGGAATACCGACCCCAGTCAGGCTGATCGATTACTGACCAAGCGACTGCAAAAGGCGCTGGAGTTGATTGACGTGCGGGTGCTGGATCACTTCATCGTTGGCGATGGTGAGCCGTTATCAATGGCGGAGTGTGGCTGGATGTAACGCTCAGGGGAAAAACGCTAAACCCCTGTAGGAGTGAGCCTGCTCGCGATAGCAATTTTCCAGTCACCGAATGGGTTGACTGAAATGACGCCATCGCGAGCAGGCTCACTCCTACAGGTGGTGTGCTGGGCAGGTTATTTCAGGTTGACCTTGGAATAGTCCTGCCGGCCAAACGGGCTAACCGAATAACCCTGTACGTCCTTGCGTGTGAGCGCATAGGCCGTCGGGTGCGCCAACGGCAGCCACAACGCCTGTTGCTGGATCTGCGTCTGCGCCTGCTCATACAGCTTGGTGCGCACACCTTGCTCGCTAGTGGTCTTGCCCGCACTGATCAACTTGTCCAGATCAGCGTTGCAGTACCGCGCAAAGTTGGTGCCGGACTTGACCGCTGCGCAGGAAAACTGCGGCGTGAGGAAGTTATCCGGGTCGCCGTTATCGCCGGCCCAGCCCATGAACAGCAGGTCATGCTCGCCGGCCTTGGCGCGGCGAATCAGTTCGCCCCACTCGATCACGCGGATTTCCGCCTGAATGCCGATTTCCGCCAGATCTGACTGCAACATCTGTGCGCCCAGGCTTGGGTTCGGATTCAGCAGGCTGCCGGAAGGACGCGTCCAGATGGTGGTCTGGAAACCGTCCTTCAACCCGGCCTTGGCCAGCAATGCCTTGGCTTTGGCGACATCGTGCGGGTAACCCGGCAGGTTCTTCGCGTAACTCCAGGTGTTCGGCGGGTAAGGGCCGTTCGCGGCTTCGGCAGTGTCTTCGAACACGGCTTTGATGTAGTTGGCCTTGTCGAACGCGAGGTTGATTGCCTGACGCACTTCCGGCTTGTCCAACGGTGGATGCTGACTGTTGATACCGACGAACGCGGTCATGAACGCGTCAGTCTTTTCGACTTTCAGTGTCGGTTCTTTCAGCGCGGCCTGTACGTCCAACGGTTTTGGCGACAGGGCGATCTGGCATTCATTGCGCCGCAGTTTTTGCAGGCGCACGTTAGCGTCCGGGGTGATGGCGAAGATCAACGGATCCACCGCAGGCTTGCCACCGAAGTAATCCGGGTTGGCCTTGTAACGGATCGCTGCGTCTTTCTGGAAACGGTTGAAGACGAACGGGCCGGTGCCGATCGGCTGGCTGTTGAGCTTGTCCGTCGTGCCGGCCTTCATCAGTTTGTCGGCGTATTCGGCGGAGTAGATCGAAGCGAAGCCCATGCTCAGAGTCGCCAGGAACGTAGAGTCCGGGTGATCGAGGGTGAAGCGCACGGTCAGCGGATCAAGTGCGTCGATTTTCTTGATCAGTGCAGGTAACTGCATCGACTGCGCATGGGGGAAGCCGCTTTGAGCAACCTTGTGCCACGGGTTGGCCGGGTCGAGCATGCGGTCGAAGCTGAATTTGACGTCTTCGGCGGTCAGCTCACGGTTCGGCTTGAAGTATTCAGTCGTGTGAAACTTCACCTGCGGATGCAGCTTGAACACGTAAGTCAGGCCGTCGGTGCTGACTTCCCAGCTGTCGGCCAGGCTTGGCACGACTTTGCCGCTGGCGGTGTCGAAATCCACCAGACGGTTCATCAGCACGTCGGCCGAGGCGTTGGTGGTGGTCAGCGAGTTGTACTGCACCACGTCGAACCCTTCAGGGCTGGCCTCGGTGCAGACGCTCAGCGCGGCGGCCTGGGCCAGGGGGCTCAGCAGGAGCGGGGCGAGCAACAGGGGTAGGGCAGCGAGGCGCATGGTCGGTTTCCTTTTACAGATCGAAGGCCCATCTGCAAGTGCAGTCTGGAAAAGGCCTACCCTAGAGGTCTGGATTACAAATGACTATCCCCTTTTTGCATTTTCGGGGCACAGTAATGGCCGTTTTTCAGGCTGCGGGGCGCGGCCAAAAGTCTGAAACACCCGCAAGGGTGGTTTTCTGCGACGAGTGGTAAAAATCGATGCCAGCCTTTATCCAAGGCGTTCGCAGGCTGAAAAAGCGCCTTTTTGTGGATTGTTTGCACACCGAATGTTGTTGCTCCGAAGTCTTTCTGGTATAAAGCAGCGCTCTTTTCTAGGGGCCCGGTTCCTTCACTGTAGGTGTAGCCGGTAAGACCTCTAAAGAAACGCGGCGCCTGGCGCCAAATGACTGAGAGATTAAGCGGCCAACCCATGCCGGGTTGGGCATGTGGTTTTAGAGGGCTGAGGCATGTCGAGAGTATGTCAAGTTACCGGTAAGGGTCCGGTGACTGGGAATAACATTTCCCACGCAAACAACAAAACCCGTCGTCGTTTCCTGCCGAACCTGCAGCATCACCGCTTCTGGGTTGAAGAAGAGAAACGTTTTGTGCGTCTGCGCGTATCTGCCAAAGGCATGCGTATCATCGACAAGCGTGGCATCACTGTCGTGCTCGCCGAACTTCGCCGCGATGGCAAGATTTAAGGGAGCTAATCATGCGTGAATTGATTCGTTTGATCTCGAGCGCCGGTACTGGTCACTTCTACACTACCGACAAGAACAAGCGTACTACCCCGGACAAAATCGAGATCAAGAAATATGATCCGGTTGTTCGCAAGCACGTGATCTACAAGGAAGGCAAAATCAAGTAATTGATTTTTCCCGACTTACAAAAAAGGCCCGTATCTCACGATACGGGCCTTTTTTGTTGCCTCGGATTTGGTGTTTCCTGTTCTGGCCCCTTCGCGAGCAGGCTCACTCCTACATTGGAATGCGGTCACCTGTAGGAGTGAGCCTGCTCGCGAAAGGGCCCGATCAGCCAGCGAAAACTCTCAAGCTTTCTGTTCAAAGATCACATAGACCTTGCGGCAAGCCTCCAGCACCTCCCAAGTCCCACGAAACCCCGCCGGAATCACAAACCGGTCGCCAACACGCAAGGTCTTGGCGTTACCATCGCTGTCACGCAGCACCGAAACCCCCTGCAGGATTTCGCAGTACTCATGCTCGGTGTAATTCACCGTCCACTGCCCGACCGCACCTTCCCACACGCCAACGCCCATCTGCCCACAAGGGCTTTCGTACTGATGGAACACCGCTTGCTCAGGATCTCCCTTCAGCACCTTCGCCGGGTCCGGGCGATAGCGTTCGGCTTCGCTACTGGTCAGGCTGATGTCGACGACGTTCTGGATGTTCATTGTTGTTATCTCCCGTGAATACGGCGCGATTGGCTGGAAAGGGCCAAAGTCTATGTTGATTAAAATCAACACCGCAAGGCCGTATGGCCACCTTATGTCAAATATATTGAAACAACCCCGGCCGCTGGTTTAGGGTGGCGGGTGCCTCTGGCCGAAAAACCGGCTGGCCGGGCAGAATTCCTGAGGACGCTGGCGAAGATCGCGCGGCGCTCGTATTCAACAAGCGGAGGACACTCGAAATGACCACCCTGACTCGTGCCGACTGGGAACAACACGCCCGCGACCTGAAAATCGAAGGCCGCGCCTACCTCAATGGCGAATACACCGACGCCGTCTCCGGCGAAACCTTCGAGTGCATCAGCCCGGTCGATGGCCGTCTGCTTGGCAAGATCGCCAGCTGTGACGCCGCCGACGCCCAGCGCGCCGTGGAAAACGCTCGCGCCACCTTCAATTCCGGCGTCTGGTCGCGCCTGGCGCCGACCAAACGCAAGGCCACCATGATCCGTTTTGCCGGCCTGCTGAAGCAGCATGCCGAAGAGCTGGCCCTGCTTGAAACCCTCGACATGGGCAAGCCGATCAGCGATTCGCTGTACATCGACGTCCCGGGCGCGGCGCAAGCACTGAGCTGGAGCGGTGAAGCGATCGACAAGATCTACGACGAAGTGGCCGCTACGCCCCACGACCAGTTGGGTCTGGTGACTCGCGAGCCGGTAGGCGTGGTCGGCGCCATCGTGCCGTGGAACTTCCCGTTGATGATGGCCTGCTGGAAACTCGGTCCGGCGCTGTCGACCGGTAACTCGGTGATCCTCAAGCCATCGGAAAAATCCCCGCTGACCGCTATCCGCATCGCCGCACTGGCGGTTGAAGCCGGCATTCCGAAAGGCGTGCTCAACGTGCTGCCGGGCTACGGCCACACCGTTGGCAAGGCGCTGGCGCTGCACAACGATGTCGACACGCTGGTGTTCACCGGTTCGACCAAGATCGCCAAGCAACTGATGATCTACTCCGGCGAATCGAACATGAAACGCGTCTGGCTGGAGGCCGGTGGCAAGAGCCCGAACATCGTCTTTGCCGATGCGCCGGACTTGCAAGCCGCTGCCGAATCCGCCGCCAGCGCCATCGCCTTCAACCAGGGCGAAGTGTGCACCGCCGGCTCGCGTCTGCTGGTCGAGCGTTCGATCAAGGACACATTCCTGCCGATGGTGATCGAGGCGTTGAAAGCCTGGAAGCCGGGCAACCCGCTGGACCCGGCGACCAACGTTGGTGCACTGGTCGACACGCAGCAGATGAACACTGTGCTGTCGTACATCGAATCCGGCCATACCGATGGCGCCAAACTGGTGGCTGGCGGCAAACGCATTCTGCAGGAAACCGGTGGCACCTACGTTGAGCCAACGATTTTCGACGGCGTGAGCAACGCGATGAAAATCGCTCAGGAAGAGATCTTCGGCCCAGTGCTGTCGGTCATCGCTTTCGATACCGCTGAAGAAGCGATCCAGATCGCCAACGACACGCCGTACGGCCTGGCCGCTGCGGTCTGGACCCAGGACATCTCCAAGGCGCACCTGACCGCCAAGGCCCTGCGTGCCGGCAGCGTCTGGGTCAATCAGTACGATGGCGGCGACATGACTGCGCCGTTCGGCGGCTTCAAACAGTCGGGCAACGGCCGCGACAAGTCGCTGCATGCGTTCGACAAATACACCGAGCTGAAGGCAACGTGGATCAAGCTGTAAGCCGTTAGGGAGGATCTGTTCACAGAGCAATCCTCCAGACGAAGCAGATCCCCTGTGGGAGCGAGCCTGCTCGCGAAGGCGGTGTCCCAGTCAGCCCCTGTGCTGAATGTGAAACCGCTTTCGCGAGCAGGCTCGCTCCCACATTTGTTTGATGTGGCCTCCAAAAAATAATTATCCACAGGAGCGTGGAACATGCGGTGGGCGACGTATTTCGCCGTGTTGGCGTCTGTCTTGAGTGTCGGTCTGGCCCTGGGGGTCAGTATGCCGTTGGTGTCGTTGCGCCTGGAAGGCTGGGGTTACGGTTCCTTCGCCATCGGTGTAATGGCAGCGATGCCAGCGATTGGCGTGTTGTTGGGCGCGAAGATTTCCAGTCATCTGGCCGCGCACTTCGGCACGGCCAATCTGATGCGCCTGTGCCTGTGGGCCGGGGCGCTGTCGATCGGTCTGCTGGCGCTGTTGCCGAGCTATCCGGTCTGGCTGGTGCTGCGGCTGATGATCGGGGTGATCCTGACCATCGTGTTCATCCTCGGCGAGAGCTGGATCAATCAGCTGGTGGTCGAGCACTGGCGCGGTCGCCTGGTGGCGCTGTATGGCAGCAGCTATGCGTTGAGCCAACTGTCGGGGCCGTTGCTGTTAGGCGCGTTGGGCACCGAGCATGATTACGGTTTCTGGGTCGGCGTCGGCCTGCTGCTGGTTTCGCCGCTGCTGTTGCTGGGTCGCAGCGGTGCGCCAAGCAGTGAAGCGAGCAGCGTGACGTTCCGCGATCTGTGGGGATTCGCGCGCGAGCTGCCGGCAATTGCCTGGGCGGTGTCATTGTTCGCCGCGTTCGAGGCGATGATCCTGACGTTGCTGCCGGTGTATTGCCTGCAACAGGGCTTCACCGCTGAAATCGCGCTGGCGATGGTCAGCACGGTGGTGGTGGGCGATGCGTTGCTGCAATTGCCGATTGGCGCGTTGGCCGATTACCTGTCGCGGCGTACGCTATTTGCCGGCTGCGCCGTGGTGTTGATGCTGTCGAGTCTGGCGATTCCAATGTTGCTCGACACGCTGCTGATCTGGCCGTTGTGGGTATTGTTCGGGGCGAGTGCCGGTGGTTTGTTTACGCTGTCGCTGATTCTGATCGGCGAGCGTTATCGCGACGATGCGCTGGTGCGGGCGAATGCGCACATTGCGCAGTTGTGGGGTGTCGGTTGTCTGGTCGGGCCGCTCGCGGCCGGGGCGGGCAGCCAGTGGATCAGCGGACATGCGTTGCCGTTGTTGATGGCGATTGGAGCGTTTGGGTTGGTTCTGCTTCTTTTGCGTCAGGGTGCGTTTGGCCCAGTGACCGAGCCTGCCTAACATCAAAAGATCGCAGCCTTCGGCAGCGCCTACAGGAGGAATGCATTTCAACTGTAGGCGCTGCCGAAGGCTGCGATCTTTTGCTTTTCAAAGCATTCGTTCAAGGCCGACAGTGGTGCTGAACCACGCGTTGAACCGCCGCCACCAACTCCCCGGCTCCTTGGTAAGGGTGTGCATCTGGCCGTTGTCTTCGGTGACCCAAACAATCTGGCCATCCTGTAACTTCGCCTCATAACTCAGCGCTGGCGCCATGCCTTGCAGCGCCAGTTCGCGCACATGCCCGGCCAGTTCCGGGCTGTCGACCAACACCCCGACTTCGGTGTTCCACAGCACCGAACGCGGATCAAAGTTGAACGAGCCGATAAACGATTTCTGCCGATCAAAGATCATCGCTTTGCTGTGCAGACTTGAATCCGAGCCGCGAAACGACTTGCTGTAAAACACATGCGGACCACTGCCGTAGTTATCCCCAGGCTGACGGCGCAGTTCATACAACTTCACGCCATGCTCCAGCAACGCCTTGCGATACGGCGCGTAGCCGCCATGCACCGCTGGCACATCGGTGGCCTCCAGCGCGTTGGTCAGCAGGCTCACCGAGACGCCGGCATCGGCGCGACCGGTCAGGTAAACCAGCCCCGGCTGGCCCGGCACGAAGTACGCCGAAATCATGATCAGCTCTTTGCTCACGCCTCTGAGCTCGGGTGCCAGTTGCGTGGTCAGCAGCAATTGCGGATCCGGTTCGCCCTTGGCCAAGACCTTGCTCGGCGCATCCCACAACGCCTGATTCCATGCCCAGATCAGCTCTTTGCGCCAGATGTCCATGCGCGGTTCGGTCTTGAACGTCATCAACTGCTGATACAGCGCATGATTCTGCTTACGGGTGTCTTCCAGCGATTCTTCCAGGCGTGTGCGGGTGTTCTCCAGATCCTTGGCGGTCGGTTGGCTGGTAAGGAACTCGTCGATCGGTTTGCTCAGCGCGCTGTTCCAGTACTGGTCGAAACTGTGCCCGAGCTGCTCGGCCACCGGCCCGACGCTGAGCATGTCGATGTCGGTGAAATTCAGGTTCGGCTCGGCGTCGAAATACTCGTCACCCAGATTGCGCCCGCCGACGATGGCCACGCTGTTATCCGCCAGCCACAGCTTGTTGTGCATGCGCCGGTGCTGCAGTGACAGATTGAACAAGCGCCCCGCCGCGCGGGTGACGCCAGTGCTGCGGCCCAGGTGCAGTGGATTGAACAGGCGAATCTGAATCTGCGGATGCGCCGCGAGTGTGGCGATGATCTGGTCGAGGCCATCGCTGGTGGTGTCATCGAGGAGGATGCGCACGCGCACGCCACGGTCGGCAGCCTTGAGCAGTTCCTCCACCAGCATTCGCGTACTGATGCCGTCATGGACGATGTAGTACTGCAGATCGAGGCTGGACTGGGCGTTGCGGATCAGTTCGGCGCGGGCGGTGAACGCCTCGCTGCTGTTGGACAGCAGACGGAAACCCGAGCGCCCCTGATAGGGCGCCGCTTGGGCCTGAATCGAACGGCCGAAGCTGGAGCCGGACGCCGGCAACGCCTGGCTGGGCTCGCGCGGAACATCAAGGCTGACACAGCCACTCAGGAACGAGGCGAGTAACAGCAAAGCGAACAGGGGCTGTCTGAAGCTCACGTAGGGTCATTCCGAATGGCGGCTAGGGTCGGCATATGGACGCGGTTCTCTGGAAAAAGGTCAGTCGGCTTCGGCCAGCAATCTGACCGCTGTCTCGCCGACCTTGCGCACCGCCTCTTCGATCTGCGCGGTCGGTTTGGCAGCGTAGTTCATCCGCAGGCAATTGCGGTACTTGCCCGAGGCGGAAAAAATGCTGCCGACGGCAATCTGTACGCCTTGGTCGTGCAACTCACGATTGAGTTTCAAGGTGTCGAAACCTTCCGGCAATTCGACCCACAACATGAAACTGCCTTGCGGCCGACTGGCGCGGGTGCCTGCCGGGAAATAGCGGGTAACCCAGTCGATCATCAGGTCGCGACTGCGTTGGTATTGCGTGCGCATGCGCCGCAAGTGCGGTTCGAAATGACCGGCCTTGAGGAATTCGGCGATGGCGATCTGCGGCTGCGGTGCGGTCGATCCGGTGCTGATGTATTTCATGTGCAGCACGCGCTCAAGGTAGCGGCCCGGCGCGACCCAGCCAATGCGCAGGCCCGGCGCCAAGGTCTTGGAAAACGAACTGCAAAGCAGCACGCGGCCGTCTTCGTCGAAGGATTTGATCGTGCGCGGACGCGGGTAGGTGTAGGCCAGCTCGCCATACACATCGTCCTCGATGATCGCCACGTCGAAGCGCTGGGCGAGGGTAAGCAGGGCGCGTTTGCGCGACTCCGGCATGATGTAGCCGAGCGGGTTGTTGCAGTTGGGGGTGAGCTGGATGACTTTGATTGGCCATTGTTCGAGCGCCAGTTCCAGCGCTTCGAGACTGATCCCGGTGAGTGGGTCGGTGGGGATTTCCAGGGCTTTCATGCCCAGGCCTTTGAGCGTTTGCATGGCGCCGTGGAAGCTCGGCGAATCGACCGCGACGATGTCGCCCGGCTCGCAGATCGCGTGGATGCTGGTCGACAGCGCCTCATGACAACCGGTGGTGATGACAAGGTCGCTGGCGCTCAACTGGCAGCCGGAGTCGAGCATCAATCGAGCGATCTGCTCGCGCAATTCGAGGGTGCCGTGGATGTTGTCGTAATACAGACCGGGCATGTCCTGGCGGCGGCTGATCCGCGCCAGACCGCGCAGCAACGGTTTCATGGTTGGCGAGCTGATGTCCGGCATGCCGCGACCCAGTTGCACGACGTCCTTGCGCGGCACCGCGCGAATCAATTCCAGCACCTGATCCCATTGCGAAATCTCCACGGGACGTTGCGCCGGACGGCCGACGGCGGGCAACTCCGGCAGTTCACGGCCCACCGGTACGAAGTAGCCGGATTTGGGTTTCGGCGTGGCCAAGCCACTGTCTTCAAGCACGCGATAAGCCTGCTGCACCGTGCTCAGACTGACCCCGTGTTCGACGCTCAACGCACGTACCGACGGCAACCGATCGCCGGGTCGATAGAAGCCGTTTTCGATGCGTGTGCCGAGCAATTCGGCGAGGTTTACATAAAGGGTCATGGCGCTGCCTCGGTGCAGGTGATTCGATAAACCAGTACAGACGTGGCAAAAATCGACAATTCAGTCTGTAAAACGACGAATCTGTATGGAGTTAATACAGTTGCTTTGAATCTGTAATGGTTTTGCTCGCCCGCGCATCATGGAATCTCTGGCTACCCAAGTAAACAGGAGCAACCAAAATGAACGGCTTGAGCGATGTGCGGCTGACGTTACACAGTCAGGAACTGGCGGCAGGGCAGAAGGACAGTGCGCGCAATGAGATCATGCGCAAGCCACCGTCCGGCCTGAATCGCTGGCGTCTGTTGTGGCATCGTCTGCACACGCGCAAGGCGTTGCTGGCGCTGACGGCGGACCAGCTCAAGGACATCGGGCTGACCCGTGAGCAGGCGCTGGAGGAGGGGTTGAAGCCGTTCTGGCGGATCTGAGATCTGTATGGTCGTTTTGGGCCTCATCGCGAGCAGGCTCACTCCTACAGGGGAACGCATTTCAACTGTAGGAGTGAGCCTGCTCGCGATTGGGCCTTCAATTCACTGCAAAACCATCAGACCAACTCTTTGAGGCGATGCCACAACATCCCCAACGCCAACAACGGCGAACGCAAATGCTTGCCGCCCGGGAAAGTGATGTGCGGCACCTTGGCAAACAGGTCAAAGCCCCCACTGTGCTGCCCGCTGATCGCTTCGGCCAATAACTTGCCCGCCAGGTGCGTGGCATTCACCCCGTGCCCGGAGTACGCCTGGGCGTAATACACATTCGGCTGATCCGCGAGCCGGCCAATCTGCGGCAAGCGGTTCGCGCCGATACCGATCATGCCGCCCCACTGATAGTCGATCTTCACGCCAGCGAGTTGCGGGAACACTTCGAGCATCTTCGGCTGCATGTAGGCGCCGATATCCTTTGGATCGCGCCCCGAATAATGGCAGGCACCGCCGAACAGCAAACGACGATCCGCCGAGAGCCGGTAGTAATCCAGCGCGACACGCTGGTCGCAGACCGCCATGTTCTGCGGCAGCAGGCTGTGCGCCTGTTCTTCGCTCAAAGGTTCGGTGGCGATGATGTAGCTGCCGGCGGGCAGGACCTTGCCGCTGAGTTGCGGATTCAGATCACTGAGATACGCGTTGCAGCCGAGCACGAGGGTCTTGGCGCGCACCGAACCTTGAGCTGTATGTATTTTGACTTCAGGGCCGTAATCGATACGCGTCACTGCCGAGTGTTCAAACAGTTTGACGCCCAGTTGCTGCGCCGCCGCTGCTTCGCCCAATGCGAGATTGAGCGGATGCAAATGCCCTGAGCCCATGTCGATCAAACCGCCGACATAGCGCTTGGAACCGACTACGGTGTGCATCTCGTTGGCTTGCAGCAAACGGGTTTCGTAGCGATAACCGAGGCCGCGCAGTTCTTCGGCGTCTTCGGCAAAGCTTTCGATGTCGAACGGCTTGTTGGCGAGATCGCAGTAGCCCCAGGTCAGGTCGCAGGCAATTTGAAAACGCTCGACGCGCTGGCGGACGATTTCCACCGCTTCCAGGCCCATGAGTTTCATCTCGCGCACGCCATCGCTGCCGATGACATTGGCGAACTGATCGAGGCCGTGACCGACCCCGCGAATAAGCTGCCCGCCGTTGCGGCCGCTGGCGCCCCAGCCGATCTTGCGCGCCTCGAGCAACACCACGCTGAGGCCGCGCTCAGCCAGTTCCAGCGCCGTGTTCAACCCGGAAAAGCCACCGCCGACCACGCAGACGTCGGCCAGCACATCACCTTGCAATACCGGGTGATCGGGCTGCGGCAGGCTGCTGGCGGCGTAGTAAGAGGCAACGTGGGGTTGGCTCGCGGAGGTGAAGGCGCGGGCAGTCATGGGCGTCATCCAACGGCTAAGGTGTCGAGAAAATTTGACGGAGCATAAGCCGCACGCCCGAACGGGGGCAACACTGGTCGGCCTGCGGTGTCTGGATCACGGCTTTTGCGGCACAATTGCCGCCTATTTCACCTTGGTTATCGTTTCGATGAGCTGCAACAGCCAGACAGTCCGCACCTTGCGTCAGCAGATCCCCTCGTTCGAGTGCGTGCCTGGCTGCCACGACTGCTGCGGGCCGGTGACCACTTCGCCGGAAGAAATGGCGCGCCTGCCGCGCAAGACCCGCGCCGAGCAGGATGCGGCGATGGAGGAGTTGAACTGTGTGCACCTGGGGCCGAATGGCTGCACGGTGTATGAGGAGCGGCCGTTGATTTGCCGGTTGTTCGGCACGACCAAAACCTTGCCTTGCCCGAATGAGCGGCGGCCGGTGGAGCTGATTCATCCGCGCGTGGAGAAGCAGATATTCGAGTACATGGCGGCGAATCGGCAGGTGTTGGTTTGAAGGGGTCATTCGGAACTGAGTCGACGCCATCGCGAGCAGGCTCACTCCTACAAGGGTACGCATTCCAAATGTAGGAGTGAGCCTGCTCGCGATGGGGCCGGGTCAGGCACCACCAATCTCAATCCGGGATCGGCAGGCTCAAGCTCTCCTTGACCTCTTCCATCACGATATAACTCTTCGACTCCCGCACATGCGGCAGCTTCAGCAGAATGTCGCCCAGCAGCTTGCGGTACGAGGCCATCTCGGAAATCCGTGCCTTTACCAGGTAGTCGAAATCCCCTGACACCAGGTGGCACTCCAGCACATGCGGCAGTTTCAGCACCGCGCGGCGGAACTCCTCGAACGTGTCGCCGGATTTGTAGTCGAGGCTGATCTCGACGAACACCAGCAAGCTACCCTTCAAGTGCTGCGGATTCAGCCGGGCGTTGTAGCCCATGATGATCCCTTCGCGCTCCAGACGCCGCACCCGCTCGGTGCACGGCGTGGTGGAGAGGCCGACCTTTTCGCCGAGTTCGGTAAAGGAAATCCGTCCGTCCGCCTGCAGGATCCGCAAGATGTTGCGGTCGATCTTGTCCAGCTCACGTTTGGTCTGAGTGTTGGTACGCATAGGGGATGCGCCTCCGTGAAAAGGGTTTTTGCCGAGAATTGTCGCCAAATATAGGCGCTTATATAGTGAAAAGCACTGGCATTTCTTTTTTACACTGCGCGCATCATTGCTCTAACAACAGACGTACGCGGCCCTGCCGCGATGAGGGATACAAAAATGCGCGTAATGGTCTTGGGTAGCGGCGTCATCGGTACCGCCAGTGCTTACTATCTGGCCCGTGCCGGGTTTGAAGTGGTGGTGGTCGACCGGCAGCCTGCTGCGGCCATGGAGACCAGTTTCGCCAACGCCGGCCAGGTGTCGCCGGGCTACGCCTCGCCGTGGGCCGCGCCGGGCGTGCCGCTCAAGGCGATCAAGTGGCTGCTGCAACGCCACGCCCCTCTCGCGATCAAGGCCACCGCCGACATCGACCAGTACCTGTGGATGGCGCAGATGCTGCGCAATTGCACCGCCAGCCGTTACGCGGTGAACAAGGAGCGCATGGTGCGTCTGTCCGAGTACAGCCGCGACTGCCTCGACGAATTGCGCGCCGAAACCGGCATCGCCTACGAAGGCCGCAGCCTCGGCACGACTCAGCTGTTCCGCACCCAGGCGCAGCTTGATGGTGCCGCCAAAGACATCGCTGTGCTGAAAGAATCCGGCGTGCCGTTTGAAGTCCTCGACCGCGCCGGCATTGCCCGCGTCGAACCAGCCCTGGCGGGCGTCACCGACATTCTCGCCGGTGCCCTGCGCCTGCCGAACGACCAGACGGGCGACTGCCAGATGTTCACCACGCGTCTCGCCGAAATGGCCGTGAAGCTGGGTGTGGAATTCCGTTTCGGTCAGGACATCCAGAAACTCGACTACGCCGGTGATCGCATCAACGGTGTGTGGATCGACGGCAAGCTGGAAACCGCCGACCGCTACGTGCTGGCCCTCGGCAGCTACTCGCCGCAACTGCTCAAACCGCTGGGCATCAAAGCCCCGGTGTATCCGCTCAAGGGTTACTCGCTGACCGTGCCGATTACCAACCCGGCGATGGCGCCGACTTCGACTATTCTCGACGAGACCTACAAGGTCGCGATCACCCGTTTCGACAACCGCATCCGCGTCGGCGGCATGGCCGAGATTGCCGGTTTTGACCTGTCGCTGAACCCGCGCCGGCGCGAAACCCTGGAGATGATCGTCAACGACCTTTATCCTCAGGGCGGTAATCTGGCTGAGGCAAGTTTTTGGACCGGTCTGCGTCCGACCACCCCGGACGGCACGCCGATCGTTGGCGCCACACCGTTCAAGAATCTGTTCCTCAACACCGGTCACGGCACGCTTGGTTGGACTATGGCGTGCGGTTCCGGCCGTTTGCTGGCCGACCTGATGGCGAAGAAAAAGCCGCAGATCAGCGCCGAAGGCCTCGATATTTCCCGTTACGGCAACAAAACCCAGGAGTCCGCAAAACATGTCAATCCAGCGCCAGCTCACCAATGAGCGCATGAGTCAGATCGTCAGCCACAACGGCACCGTGTATCTGGCCGGGCAGGTCGGTGACGACTTTGACGCCGGGGTTGAACAGCAGACCCGCGACGTACTGGCCAATATCGAGCGTTTGCTTGATCTGGCCGGCACCGACAAACAGCATCTGCTCTCGGCGACGATCTACCTGAACGACATCGAGGCGAACTTCGCCGGGATGAACTCGGTGTGGGACCAGTGGCTGCCAAAAGGTGCTGCTCCGGCCCGCGCCACCGTCGAAGCGAAAATGGCCAAGCCGAGCATTCTGGTAGAAATCTCTATCGTCGCCGCGCTGCCGTAACCGTTGTAAAGATCCCTCTCCCGGCGCTGTTGGCGGTTCACGTCGTCAGTCGGCGCCGGTTTTTCTTCCCATGACCGCCTAGAAGTCTGCCGCCATGCGTCCTGCCCGTGCCCTGATCGACCTAGAAGCCCTGCGCCACAACTACCGAATTGCCCGCGAAGTCACCGGCGCCAAGGCGCTTGCGGTGATCAAGGCGGACGCCTACGGCCATGGCGCAGTGCGTTGCGCCCAGGCGCTGGAAGCCGAGGCCGATGGCTTTGCCGTCGCCTGTATCGAGGAGGCGCTGGAGCTGCGCGCCGCGGGTATTCGTGCGCCAGTGTTGTTGCTGGAAGGGATCTTTGAGGCCGATGAGCTGGCGTTGATCGTCGAGCACGATTTCTGGACCGTGGTGCATTCGCTGTGGCAGCTCGAAGCGATCGAGCAGGCGGCACTGAGCAAACCGATCACCGTGTGGCTGAAGCTCGATTCGGGCATGCACCGCGTGGGTCTGCATCCAAAGGATTATCCGGCGGCTTACCAGCGTCTGCTGGCCAGCGGCAAAGTGGCGAAGATCGTCTTGATGAGCCACTTCGCTCGCGCCGATGAGCTGCATGCGCAGAGCAGTACCGAGCAAGTCGCGGTGTTTGAAGCGGCGCGTCAGGGTTTGGCTGCTGAAGTCAGCCTGCGCAACTCGCCCGCGGTGCTCGGTTGGCCGCAGATTCACAGCGACTGGGTGCGTCCGGGCATCATGCTCTACGGCGCCACGCCGTTCGAAGAAGCCAACGCCGTGGCTGATCGCCTGCAACCGGTGATGACCCTGGAATCGAAAGTCATCTGCGTACGCGAACTGCCGGCTGGCGAGCCGATCGGCTACGGCGCCAAATTCATCACCGACAAGCCTATGCGCATCGGCGTGGTCGCCATGGGTTACGCCGACGGCTACCCGCGTCAGGCGCCGACCGGTACGCCGGTTTTGGTGGCGGGTAAACGCAGTCGCATTCTCGGTCGCGTGTCGATGGACATGCTCTGCATCGATCTCACCGATGTGCCTGAAGCAGGCCTCGGTTCGAGCGTCGAACTGTGGGGCAAAAACATCCTCGCCAGCGAAGTGGCGCAGTGGGCCGACACCATTCCGTACCAGATCTTCTGTAACCTGCGTCGAGTGCCAAGGCTCTATTCCGAGGGTTGACGCCGCTGCGGGGGCCAAGTGTTGTAAATACTGAACGCTGTCGCCATGATAACGCTCAATATTCTTACAACATCAGGAGGCTCCCGCCTTGGACGTCGGTGAACGACTGCAATCGATCCGCAAGCTCAAAGGGCTTTCCCAGCGTGAACTCGCCAAACGCGCGGGCGTCACCAACAGCACCATTTCGATGATCGAAAAGAACAGCGTCAGTCCTTCGATCAGTTCGCTGAGGAAGGTACTGGGCGGCATCCCCATGTCCATGGTCGAGTTCTTTTCCGAAGAAATCCTGCAGGAAGTTCCGACCCAGATCGTCTACAAGGCCAACGAGCTGATCGACATCTCCGACGGCGCCGTGACCATGAAACTGGTCGGCCGCGCGCACCCCAGCCGCGCCATCGCCTTCCTCAACGAAATCTACCCGCCGGGCGCCGACACCGGCGAAGAAATGCTCACCCATGAAGGCGAGGAAACCGGGATTTTGGTGGAGGGTCGTCTGGAATTGGTGGTGGGTCTGGAAACTTTTATTCTCGAAGCCGGCGACAGCTACTACTTTGAAAGTACCAAGCCGCATCGTTTCCGTAATCCGTTCGACTTGCCTGCGCGACTAATCAGCGCAGCCACGCCGGCGAATTTTTAACAAAGAGGTGCCAAGCCATGATGGCAAAGGCACCCGGAGAGTTTTTCTACCGTGCGGTATAACCCCTTCGACTATGGGGTTGTTTCAGTGTGACGGGCTACCCGCTATACTTCCGCCCGCCTGCGAACCGTGGCCGCAGGCGTGAATAGCCACCATTGAGGGTGAACGCGTGAACCTAATTATGAAAATGCTGGCTGCACCAGCAACCGTACTGGCCCTCTGGGCTGTCAGCGCTCAAGCTGCGACGAATGACGACATTGCCAAACGCCTCGAGCCGGTCGGCCAGGTGTGTGTTCAAGGGCAGGAATGCAAGGGGATGGAAGTGGCTGCTTCCGCAGGCGGCGGTGGCGGGGCGAAAACTCCGGATGAAGTGATTGCCAAACATTGCAACGCTTGCCACGGTACGGGCCTGTTGGGCGCGCCGAAAATCGGTGACGCGGCAGCCTGGAAAGAACGCGCCGATCACCAGGGCGGTCTCGACGGCATCCTGGCCAAGGCCATCACCGGTATCAACTCGATGCCACCGAAAGGCACCTGCGCCGATTGCTCGGATGACGAGTTGAAGGGCGCGATCCAGAAGATGTCCGGCCTGAAGTAAGGCGCGCTTCTGACGAAAAAAAACCGTCTTCGGACGGTTTTTTTGTGCCTGCGATTCAAGCCCCTCACCCCAGCCCTCTCCCAGAGGGAGAGGGGGCCGATCGAGGTGTCTGGCGTCCAACATCGACCTGAAAGACCTTAGCGATTAAGGATTCAGCAAAGCTATTTCAAGTCGGCGTACCTCCCCAAATATCCCCCATTCAGTCCCCTCTCCCTCCCGGAGGGAGAGGGAGCCGACCGTGATGTCTTTCGTCCGGCATCGACCTGAAACATCAAGTCGATTATGGATTCGGCAAAGCAGGTTCACGTCGGCGTACCTTTCCAATATCCCCCAATCAGTCCCCTCTACCTCTGGGAGAGGGCTAGGGTGAGGGCAACAATTTCGAGTCGGAAAAACATTTCAAGAACAGCGCACACTCACTCTGAAGCTGTTCATTGCAGCAAACTCAAGGCAATCTCGGTCTACCCCTATTCACGGAACGGGCAGGAGGCTTCAGATGGTGCAGTTGTGTTCGATCGAACAGGCAGTGGATGACGTGCTGGCGCGCTTGCCGGCGCATATCCACATGGGCATGCCGCTGGGGTTGGGCAAACCCAATCACTTCGTCAACGCGCTGTACCGGCGGATCAAAGGCCTGCCCGAGCGGCAACTGACGATCTACACCGCGCTGTGCCTCGGCCGCCCGGCGTTGGGTGATGGCTTGCAGAAACGCTTTATCGAACCCTTCGTCGAGCGCGTCTTCGGTGATTACCCGGAATTCGATTTCCTCGCCGACCTGCACCGCGACAGCCTGCCCGCCAACATCCGCATCGAACAGTTCTTCATGCAGCCCGGCAGCCTGCTCAACAGCGCCCCGGCCCAGCAGGATTACGTCAGCAGCAACTACAGCCACGCCGCCCGCGACATCAACGCCGCCGGCTTGAACCTGGTGGCGCAATTGCTCGCCAGCAGCAGCGAACATCCGGATCGCCTGAGCCTGAGCTGCAACCCGGACATCACCCTCGACCTGTTGCCGATGATCGCCAAGCGCCGCGACGCCGGGGAAACCATTTTGCTGGTCGGCCAGGTCCACACCGATCTGCCGTATATGCCCGGCGATGCCGAAGTCGACATCGATACCTTCGACCTGCTGATCGACGCCAAGGACAACAGCACGCTGTTTTCCACGCCGAACATGCCCGTCGGTTTTCAGGATCATTTCATTGGCTTGCACGCGAGTACGCTGGTGCGCGACGGGGGTACGTTGCAGATCGGCATCGGCTCGATGGGCGACGCGTTGACCGCCGCATTGCTGGCGCGTCAGGCGGATAACGCCGGTTATAAGGCCTTGCTCCATGACATCAATCTCAGCCAATGGGCGCGGTTGATTGAGCGCGAGGGCGGCACCGGACCGTTCGCCAAAGGCCTGTACGGCTGCAGCGAAATGTTCGTCAACGGCCTGCTGGTGCTGGCGGATGCCGGGATCATCCGGCGTAAGGTCTACCCGGATGTGCCGACGCAGGAACAGGCCAACGCCGGCACCCTCGACGAAGCGGCACAGACTGACGGCATCTCGGTGCACGGAGGTTTCTTCCTCGGCCCGCGCAGCTTCTATGAACGTCTGCGCGAGCTGCCGCAAAGCAAGCGCCTCGAATTCAACATGACCCGCATCAGCTACATCAACGAGCTCTACGGGCAGGAAGAACTCAAGCGCTTGCAGCGCCTGGATGCGCGGTTCATCAACACCGTGTTCACCATGACCTTGCTCGGTGCGGGTGTGGCGGATCAATTGGAGGATGGGCGAGTACTCAGCGGAGTCGGCGGGCAGTACAACTTCGTCGCGCAGGGTCACGCGTTGCACGATGCCCGTTCGATTCTGATCCTGCGCAGCTGGCGTGAATCCGGTGGCGACGTCAGTTCCAACATCGTCTGGGAATACGGCCACTGCACGATCCCACGGCACCTGCGTGACATCGTCGTGACCGAATACGGCATTGCCGACCTGCGCGGTAAATCCGACGCCGTAGTGATCGAATCGCTGCTGAACATCAGTGACTCGCGCTTCCAGCAGGGCCTGATCGAGCAAGCGCAAAAAGTCGGCAAACTGCCAAAGGATTTCCGTCTCGATCCACGCTTCACCGAGAACACGCCGCAGCGCTTGCAGGCGATCGCCGCACGGCACAAAAACCTCTTTCCGGAATATCCGCTGGGCTGTGATTTCACCGCGATCGAACGGGATCTGTTGCGGGCGCTGAACTGGCTGAAGAGCAAATTCAAACTCACCGAAATACTCGAACTCGGCAAAGCCGCCCTCGACGCCCCCGAGGCATCGCTCTACCCCGAACACCTCGAACGCATGCGACTCACAAACCCGGAAGGCCTGAAAGAAGACCTCTTCCAGCGTTTACTGCTCACCGGCCTCAAGGCCACCGCGCAGTAACTGCCTGACCCAAAACAACTGTAGGAGTGAGCCTGCTCGCGATAGCGGTGTATCAGCCGACGAAAATATCAGCTGACACTACGCTATCGCGAGCAGGCTCACTCCTACAGGGGGGCTGCGGTGTGGCTTTATTCGATGAAGGTGACCACGCCACCCGTCAGCGATTTCACGCGGGCCAGCGATTCAACGCGGTAGCCCTGCGAGTCCAGCTCGGCGCGGCCGCCCTGGAACGACTTCTCGATGACGATGCCCAGACCGGCAACGGTCGCGCCGGCCTGCTTGATGATCGAGATCAGCGCTTGCGACGCCTTACCGTTGGCCAGGAAGTCGTCGATGATCAGCACGCGGTCGCTGCTGGTCAGGTGACGCGGCGAGATGGCCACGGTGCTTTCGGTCTTTTTGGTGAACGAGTAAACGGTCGCCGACAGCAGGTTTTCAGTCAGGGTCAGGGACTGTTGCTTGCGGGCGAAGATCACCGGCACGCCGAGGTTCAGACCGGTCATGATCGCCGGGGCTATCCCTGAGGCTTCGATGGTGACGATCTTGGTGATGCCCGAGTCCTTGAACAGCGTGGCGAATTCGTCGCCGATCAGCTTCATCAGGGCCGGGTCGATCTGGTGGTTCAGGAAGGCGTCGACCTTCAGGACCTGGTCGGAAAGCACAATGCCTTGTTCGCGGATTTTCTGCTGCAATGCTTCCATGAAGCTGTCCTCTTTTGGCGCTTTGTGCGCCGAAGGTCTAGTAAAAAAAGTGGTCAATTCTAGCGCTTTAACATCGCGCGTATATCAGCCAATGCGCTATTGCCCCGCACGACTTTGACTTCGGTTGGTGTGTCGTCGTTGCCTTCCCAGGCCAGATCGTCCGGCGGCAGTTCATCGAGGAAGCGGCTCGGCGCGCAGTCGATGATCTCGCCGTACTGCTTGCGCTTGGCGGCAAAGGTGAAGGCCAGGGTCTGGCGCGCGCGGGTGATGCCCACATAAGCCAGTCGGCGTTCTTCTTCGATGGTATCGGCTTCGATGCTGGAGCGGTGCGGGAGGATTTCCTCTTCCATGCCCATGATGAACACGTATGGGAATTCCAGACCCTTGGACGCATGCAGGGTCATCATCTGCACGCCTTCGGCGCCGTCCTCTTCTTCCTGCTGACGCTCGAGCATGTCGCGCAGGACCAGTTTGCCGATGGCGTCCTCGACGGTCATTTCGCCTTCTTCGTCCTTCTCGAGGGTGTTTTTCAACGCCTCGATCAGGAACCAGACGTTACTCATCCGGTAATCGGCAGCCTTGTCGCTGGAGCTGTTGGTGCGCAGCCAGTTCTCGTAGTCGATGTCCATGACCATGCTGCGCAGCGCCGAGATCGGGTCCTCGCCGGCGCACTGCTCGCGCACCTTGTCCATGAAACGCTTGAAGCGCGACAGGCGATCGGTGAAGCGGCTGTCCAGATGCTCGCCCAGACCGATTTCGTCGGTCGCGGCGTACATCGAGATTTTGCGCTCGGTGGCGTAGTTGCCGAGTTTTTCCAGGGTGGTCGAGCCGATTTCCCGGCGCGGCACGTTGATCACCCGCAGGAAGGCGTTGTCGTCATCCGGGTTGACGATCAGGCGGAAGTAGGCCATCAGGTCTTTCACTTCCTGACGGCCGAAGAAGCTGTTACCGCCGCTCAGGCGGTACGGCACCTGATGGTGCTGCAGCTTCAGTTCGATCAGCTTGGCCTGATAGTTACCGCGATAAAGGATCGCGAAATCGCTGTACGGGCGGTCGGTGCGCAAGTGCAGGCTGAGGATTTCCATGGCCACGCGCTCGGCTTCGGCGTCCTCGTTGCGGCAGCGGATCACACGGATCTCGTCGCCGTGGCCCATTTCACTCCACAGCTGCTTTTCGAATTCGTGCGGGTTGTTCGAGATCAGCACGTTGGCGCAGCGCAGGATGCGACTGGTCGAACGGTAGTTCTGCTCGAGCATCACCACTTTCAGCGATGGATAGTCGTCCTTGAGCAGCATCAGGTTTTCCGGCCGCGCGCCGCGCCAGGCGTAAATCGACTGGTCGTCGTCGCCTACCACAGTGAACTGGTTGCGCTTGCCGATGAGCATTTTCACCAGCAAATATTGGCTGGCGTTGGTGTCCTGATATTCATCGACCAGCAGGTAGCGCACCTTGTTCTGCCACTTTTCGAGAATGTCGGCGTGTTCTTCGAAGAGTTTTACCGGCAGCAGGATCAGGTCGTCGAAGTCCACCGCGTTGAACGCCTTGAGCGTGCGCTGATAGTGGGTGTAGACGATGGCGGCAGTCTGTTCCTTGGGATTGCGCGCGTTCTCCAGCGCCTGAGGCGGCAGGATCAGGTCGTTTTTCCAGGCGCCGATCATGTTCTTGATCTCGTCGACGCCGTCTTCGCCCGCGTATTCCTTCTGCATGATGTCGGTCATCAGGGACTTGACGTCGGTCTCGTCGAAGATCGAGAAACCGGGTTTGTAGCCCAGGCGCACGTGTTCCTTGCGGATGATGTTCAGACCGAGGTTGTGGAACGTGCAGACGGTCAGGCCACGCCCTTCGCCGGCCCGCAACAGGGTGCCGACCCGCTCTTTCATCTCGCGCGCGGCCTTGTTGGTAAAGGTCATGGCGACGATGTACTGGGCGCGGATGCCGCAGTTCTGGATCAGGTGCGCGATCTTGCGCGTGATCACGCTGGTCTTGCCGGAGCCAGCACCGGCGAGCACCAATAGAGGGCCGCCGACGTAGTTCACGGCTTCTTGCTGCCGGGGATTGAGTCGGGACATACGAAAATTCGGGAGTCGTTGACGAAATGGGCCGGCATTTTAACAGGCTCAGCGATTTGTGCTGCTCTGTCCGACTTGTGACGTACCACGCGATTCAAATTTGCCGGTTTTGTTACTTTCGCGGAGGATGCGCGGTGATTTTGCGGCTAATGTTCTCATTCGTGACACTAAATAACGTTTTGATAACCGTTGTCATTTGGTCATTGAACGGCGCAACGGCATAATGCCCCGCCCACATCATTGCAGAGTCTAGGGAGCTAGCTTGTCTACGCCTGTCGAACCCTTGCGTTTGCTGCTACTGGCCGAAGAGCCAGCGTGGACAGCGTTATTGCGCGAGTGTCTGGCTCCGATGGGGAGCGCGGCGGTGCTGATCAGCGCGCCGAGCTGGGATTCGGTCAGCAGTTTGTTCGAAGACAACCGCAATGCGGTGTTGTTGACCCTTCCGGCATTGCAACCGGCACCGGGCCGTTGCAGCCTGCCGACGGTCTTGCTGCTGGAACATGAACCGGACACCGCGCCGGTTGGCGTCAGTGACTGGCTGGTGTTCGACGCTCTCGACGCCGGCATGCTACGCCGTTGCCTGCGCCATGTGCGCGAACGCGGCGTTCTTGAAAATACCCTGCAACGCCTGGCCGAACAGGACCCGCTGACCGGCATCGCCAACCGTCAGGGTTTCCAGACCTTGCTCGCCGCCCGTCTCGCGGAAAACGACGGACGCGGCCTGGCCCTCGGGCATCTCGATCTCGACAACTTCCGCCACGCCAACGACGCGCTTGGTCATCAGGCCGGCGATCGCTTGATCCTGCAAGTGGTCGCACGGCTGAAAAGCCAGCTGGAGGCCGGTGATCAACTGGCGCGGCTGGGCAGCGATGAATTTGCCCTGCTGATCGACACTCGCCGGGCGCCGCAGCGCGCCGAATGGATGGCTGAACGCATCACCGAAGCGCTCGCCGAACCTTACTGGGTCGACGGCGAAAGCCTGTTGATCGGCTCCAGCCTCGGCATCGCCCATGCCCGTGCGCAGGGCGGCGCCGATCCGCTGATGTGGCACGCGCACATCGCCATGCAGCAAGCGAAGAGCACCCAGGGCTGTACCTTTCATATCTTCAACGAACGCATCAACCGCAATGCGCGGAGCATGGCCGATCTGGAAAGCGAACTGCGCCGGGCCTTGCGTCGCGATGAGCTGGAGCTGCATTACCAGCCCCGCCTGAATCTTGCGGACGGTCAGATCGTCGGTCTCGAAGCGCTGGTACGCTGGCGTCACGGCGAACGCGGCCTGCTGCCACCGAGTGAATTCGTGCCACTGGCCGAGCAGAGTGGTTTGATCGTGCCGTTGGGTTACTGGGTGATTTCCCGGGCCCTGCGTGACATGCAGGCGCTGCGCGAGCGCGGGTTGCCGGCGCTGCACATGGCGATCAACCTGTCGTTCCGCCAGTTTCAGGACAGTCAGTTGTTGCCGACGCTTAGTCGCTTGATTGCTGAGCGCGGTGTTGAAGCGCAATGGCTGGAGTTTGAACTGACCGAAACCGCGGTGATGCGCCGCAGTGATCTGGTCAAGCAGACCATGGACGCCCTCGGCCGTCTCGGTGTGCGTTTCTCGCTGGATGACTTCGGCACCGGGTTTTCCTCGTTCGTGCACCTCAACAGCCTGCCAATCACCTTGCTGAAGATCGACAAGAGCTTCGTCGGCGGCATGGAGCAGCGCGAAGAGAACCGCAAACTGGTGCACGCGATGATCAATCTCGCGCACAACCTGCATCTGGAAGTGGTCGCGGAAGGGGTCGAGACGCCGGAACAACTGGAGCTGCTGCGCGGATTTGGTTGCGATCAGGTGCAGGGTTATCTGATCAGCCGGCCGTTGCCGTTGGCGGAACTGGTTGAATATCTGACGTTTGGCTCAAGCCAGCAGTCTGCCCTTGAAATCGTGAGCTGAACTCATAACCAATGTAGGAGTGAGCCTGCTCGCGATAGCGGTGTGTCAGAAATGATGAGTTGTCTGACACACCGCTATCGCGAGCAGGCTCACTCCTACAAGGGATCTCAGTCGGTCTGCGGGACAGTGAACTGACTTGATGACGCAGGCTCCAGCCGAATCATCCGCTTCATCTTCCACTCGAACGCCAGCGTCAAACTCACCGCCGCACACGCCAACCCCAGCGCCAACCCCCACCAGACGCCCGTCGGCCCCCAGTTGAGGTGGAACGCCATCCACCACGCGGCCGGTGCACCGATCAGCCAATAGCAGCCGAGCCCGACCAGAAACGTGGTCTTGGCATCCTTGAGCCCTCGAATGCAGCCCATGGCAATCGTCTGCGTGCCGTCGAACAGCTCGAACCACGCCGCCACCGCCAACAGGCTCACCGCCAGACGAATCACCTCGGCAAACGCCGGATCGTTGTGATCGAGAAACAACCCGACCAACTGGTTCGGCAGCAACCAGAACACCATGGCGAAACCCAGCATGACCACGGCGCCAAAGACGATCCCGACCCGCCCGGACATCCGTGCATCGCTCAATTGCCCGGCACCGTAATGCTGGCCGACACGCATGGTGATCGCATACGACATGCCCGCCGGCACCATGAATGCCACCGAAACAATCTGCAGGGCAATCTGGTGCGCGCCCAACTGCGTGCTGCCCATGGTGCCCATGCACAGCGCCGCGAAGGCGAACAAACCGACCTCCACCGCGTAGGTGCCGCCGATTGGCAGGCCGAGACGCCACAATTCTTTGAGATATTGCCGGTTGGGTCGCGACAAGCCTGCACGCAATGGATAAGCGTCATACGCCGGATGCCGACGGATGTGCCAGGCCAATGCCAACGCCATGCAGTTGGCAACGATTGCCGTGACCAGGCCGATCCCCGTCAGGCCCATTTTCGGCAGACCGAACATGCCGGTGATCAGCGCGTAATTGAGCAGGAAATTCGCCACCGTGCCGGCAAGGCTGATGACCATCACCGGGGTTGCCCGGCCGATTGCACTGGTGAAACCGCGCAGGGCCATGAAGCTCAAGTAACCGGGCAGGGCGAAGGGCAGGGCAATCAGAAATTGCCCGGCAGCGTTGACGTTGGTTTCGGTCTGGCCGAACAACAGCAACACCGGTTTCAGGTTCCACAACAGCAGCCCGGCGCCCAGCGCCATCAGCCACGCCAGCCACAACCCGGCCTGGGTCAGCCGTGCGGCGCCAATGATGTCGCCGGCACCTTTGCGAATCGCCACCAGCGTGCCGACCGCCGCAATCACGCCGATGCAGAAAATCGACACGAACGAATAAGTCGCCGCACCCAGTCCGCCGCCAGCCAACGCTTCCGGACTGAGGCGCGCCATCATTAAAGTGTCAGTCAGCACCATCAACATGTGCGCCAACTGTGAAGCAATCAACGGCCCTGCCAGCCGCAGGATGGCCCAGAGTTCGGTACGCACAGGATGCTGCATGGTCATCACCACTCGATTTCAGAGGGAACAGGAGAGCGTTGATTCTCGGCGCTTGGCACGCGTTGCACAAAGGGATAAAAAGGATGGATTGCATGAGTAAAACTCATCCTGATCAGATTCTGTCAGTCCGGCTGCATCCCGCTATAGGAGCTTTCTGTATGTCCCGTCGTCTTCCTCCCTTGTATGCCCTGCGCGCATTTGAAGCGGCGGCGCGACATAGCTCGTTCACCCGTGCGGCTGAAGAGTTGTCGATTACCCAGAGTGCGGTGAGCCGGCATATTCGAACCCTCGAAGATCACTTCGCCTGTCGGCTGTTTCATCGCAGCGGGCGCAATCTGCAACTGACCGAAGCGGCGCGTTTGCTGTTGCCGGGAATCCGCGAAGGCTTCGGTGCGCTGGAGCGTGCCTGCAATACCTTGCGCGCCGAAGATGACATTCTGCGCATGAAGGCGCCGTCGACCCTGACCATGCGCTGGCTGCTGGCGCGGCTCAGTCGCTTCCGCCACTTGCAGCCGGGCAACGAAGTGCAACTGACCAGCGCCTGGATGGATGTCGATTCGGTGGACTTCAACGATGAGCCTTTCGACTGTGCTGTGTTGTTGAGTGACGGGCATTTTCCGCCGGACTGGGAGGCCAGCCTGCTGTTTCCTGAAGAGCTGATTCCGGTGGGGGCGCCTAACCTGCTGAATGATCAGCCGTGGGATCTGGCTCGGCTGGCCTGTACTGAGTTACTTCACCCGACACCCGACCGTCGCGACTGGCGCAGTTGGCTGGAGCACATGGGGCTGTCCGATCAGGTGTCGCTCAAGGGCGGACAGGTATTCGATACCCTCGAACTGGGCATGATCGCGGCGGCACGCGGTTACGGTGTATCGATGGGTGATCTGTTGATGGTCGCCGAGGATGTGGCGCAGGGAAGACTGAGCCTGCCGTGGCCGACGGCCGTCGCCAGCGGACTGAATTATTACCTGGTGTGGCCAAAAACCCGCCCGGGAGGTGAACGTTTGCGCCGCCTCAGCGACTTTCTGCAAGGCGAAGTCCGCGCCATGGAACTGCCGGATGTAAGACGCTTGAGCTGAAACGTTCGAGCCGCCACAATGCCGGCCTTGTGCCATAACCCTGCTGCTCGCTCAAGTATTCGGCTTTACCGCCGAATACGTGCATGTGGAACCGTCGTGCCGGTATCCACGATTCACCCCCACTATTAAAAATTATCCGAGCTGCGATCAAGGAGGATCGGAAAGTTCGGCCAGGAGCTGTCATGTCTCAACCTCGCGCTCGGATCGCCTCACAGTTAGGCCTCGCCCTCGCCGTGATACTGGCGATAGTCATCAGTGGCAGTACGGTGTTCGCCTTGCGTTCGCTGGATTCCGCCAACCTCGCCACCCGTGAAGAGCATCTGGCCAGTGAGGCGCGGCTGCTGGCCGACCAACTGAGTACCTTTCACGGCACGCTGCGTGAAAGCACCCAGCGCCTGAGCGGGTTGTTCGAGAAGCGCTTCAGCGCGGGTCTGAGCATTCACCCGAGTGAACCGGTGACGGTGGCAGGCACCCAGACCCCGGGCTTGCACCTGGGCAGCGAAGTCTTGAACAACAACTTCAAGGAAGTCGACGAGTTCAAGCAAATGACCGCCGGTGTTGCCACACTGTTCGTGCGCAGCGGCGAAGACTTCGTACGGGTCAGCACCTCGCTGACCAAACAGGACGGCACTCGCGCCATCGGCACCTTGCTCGACCACGCACACCCGGCCTACGCGAAGCTGATGGCAGGACAGGGGTATGTCGGTCGCGCCTTGCTGTTCGATCGTTCCTACATGACTCAGTACACGCCAGTGCGTGACGGCAGCGGCAAGGTGATTGCAGTGCTGTTCGTCGGCTTCGATTACACCGACGCGCAAAATGCCCAGTTCGATAACCTGAAGCGCTTCCGCATCGGCCAGACCGGTTCCCTGGCGCTGCTCGACGAGCAAAACAAATGGCTGGTCGCCCCGGCGGGTGTGCAGGCACTGGATCAGGCGATTCCGGTGATCAATGGTCTGGCGAAAACACCGGGCAAAGGTCAGTTCTGGGACGACAAATCCGAGGATTTCTACAGCGTTGCCGTGCCTTTCGACGGCGGGCCGTGGTCGGTGGTGGCGAGCATGCCGAAAGCCGAGATTCGCGCGGTGACCTGGAGCGTCGGTACGCAATTGGCGATCGGCAGCCTGTTGGCGATGTTGTTGGCGGTCGGTTCCGTAGTCTGGTTGCTGCGCAGCAAACTGGCACCACTGAGCGATCTGGTACGTCAGGCCGAGGCCTTGGGCGCCGGTGATCTGAGCGTGCGTCTGAACGTCTCGAGCAACGACGAAATCGGTCAGCTGTCTCGCGCGTTCAATCAGATGAGTCAGGCTTTATCGACCATGGTTGAGCACATCCGTCGTGCCTCGCAAGAAGTTAACAGCCGTGCGCAGGCGTTGTCCGGTTTGTCCGGCGGTGCCTATGAGGGCATGGAGCAGCAGTCCGGTGAAATCACCAGCATGGCCGGTGCGGTGGAAGAGTTCAGCGCAACCTCGCTGAACATTGCCGACAACATGGGCGCGACCCAGCGTCTGGCGCAGGAAAACGCTCAGCAAACCCAGATCGGTCGCAGCTCGATGGAAGAAGCGTCGTCCTCGCTTGAGCAAATCGCTGGTGCTCTGAACAGCACCGCCACCGTGATCAACACCCTCGGTCAGCGTTCGCAGGAAATTGGCGGCATCGTCGGCGTGATTACTTCGATTGCCGAACAAACCAACTTGCTGGCACTCAACGCCGCTATTGAAGCCGCCCGTGCCGGCGAACAAGGACGCGGCTTTGCCGTGGTTGCGGATGAAGTGCGCAGCCTCGCCTCGCGAACTCGCCAGGCCACGGATGAAATTTCCAGCATGATCCACAGCATCCAGCAGGAAACCGGCAACGCGATCAGCACCATGGAACAGGGCAATGTGCTGATGCAGGAAGGTCTGTCGCGTAACGCCAATGTCGCCTCGGCGCTGGCGCGCATCGACGAACAGAGCCGTTCGGCGGGTCAGCAGTTTGCCGCGATTACCACGGCGACTCAGGAGCAGAGCAGCACAGCGACCTTGCTGAGCAGCAACCTGCAAAGCATTGCCATGGCTAACAGTGAGCAGCGTGAAGTGGTGTCGAATCTGGCCGTGACCGCCAAGGAACTGGAAAGCCTGGCGGCCGAACTGCGTCAGGAGGTTGACCGGTTCCGTTAAGACGCCGGCGCCTTATTGATACACCGAGAGGTCTTCACTGGAGTCGACCTCTCCCCATTCGCCGGTGTAGGCGACGGCTTCAATCTGTACACGACCGGCATCGATAACGCGTTGCAGGGTGTTGGTCATGTGCATGCTGTCACGTTGCTGCGGCGACAGTTCGGCACGCAGCCGTACGACTTCCGCCCAGCCTTCGGGCGTGAAGCGCAAAAGCCCCATGTACTGCCCCTGAACATCGTCCACCGATTGCGGCTTGTTGCCGATTTCGGCCAATGTGTGCGTGGCGCTCAGGCGAAAGGTTTCGGCATCCAGCAATGGGTCGCCGAAGCGCTCGGTCCACAGTTGCAACCAGTTGGGATCGTAGGTTACGGCCAGCGTTGCTTCGCAGTTGATCAACGACTGCACGGCAACAGGGCTGTAGAAAATATCCGAATAGCTGACGATGCACGGCTCGCCCTGAAGCCAGGACTCGGCGCAGGCCAGTGACGAAACCATGTTGGTTTCGGCCCAGCGCGGGTTGTGAAACTCGCTCAGACCACGCCCCGCCAGCAGCTCGCGCTTGTAGCCGGTCACCACCGCGATGTCGCTGATACCCGCTGCCCGCAATGACTCCAGCTGCCATTCCAGCAGCGGTTTACCGCGCAATTCGACCAGACATTTTGGACGTTCATCGGTGAGGCTTTTCATGCGGCTGCCACGTCCGGCAGCCAGAATAATGGCTTTCACAACAGGTCTATCCCGTGAGTTCTTCAGTGGATTCGGTTTCGCCAAACAGTTGCTGCAGACGCTGAAGGTCGTGCGACGCGAAATCGTTTTCACGCTCCGGGTGCCACATCCAGCCCTGCCACGGTCGTTGCAGGTGGCGGATCGCTTCGATTTCGCCGTCCTCGCTGCGCGCCAGCACCTCGAACCCGGGCGGGCAATCGGCGAGGGCGAGGGAGTGATAGCTGTTGACCTCGGCGGCGATCTGCCCGGATAACTGATGCCGGGTGCGTACATGGCCGGTGACCGGTTTCAACGAGACACCCGACCAGTGCGCAAGCATCTGCATACCCCGGCAAATCCCCAGCAACGGCAGATGGCGCGCCTGTGCGTGGTCCAGCAGCCTGCTTTCGGTGAGGTCGCGAGCCGGGCACTGACCGATGTCATTGCCGCCCGACAGCACGATGGCTTGCGGGTTTACCGCCGCCAGCCAGCGGTCGAGGTCATCGGGTGATTTCCAGCCGTTGGGCACTGGCACAGGGATAAAACCTGCCGCCAGCACAAACGCGATCAGGCGCTGATCCAGCGCATCACGGTTTTCGCCGCGCTCAGGGTGTGTGTCGACACGCTGGCTGATCGCGACCACTTTCATGACATCAGCTCTACTCGGCGCCCCGGACAATCGAGGTGCAGAAAGTCCGCCGTCGACCAGCGACGGTAGAGCACTTCGCCGGCGCCAATCACCGCCGGCAAACCAAGTTCACCGGCACGGATCGCCATGTGCGAATTGGCCCCGCCCCACGCGGTGATCAGCCCGGCAATCGGGTAGGCGAACAGCCAGTCAAATCCCGGATCGGCATTGGGAATGCAGACGATCGCCCCGGCGAGTTTTTCCCGGTCATCACACAGCACCACCGGCGCGGTCACGCGTTTTTGCGTGATGAAGTTGGGCGCCGTTTCCGGCCACTCGAAACACCAGACATCTTCTGGGCAGGTGATCACCGGCGGTAGCGACACCTTGAGCGTTTCGGCATAACGCGCCTTGCCCTGTTCGATGCTGCGCATCAGCACTTCCTTCGGATCTGCTGCGGCGACATGCAGCTCCTGGAAGGCGCTGATGTCGCAATAGGCCAGATCCTCACGATCAATGCCGTACTGCGCACCGACCTGCGCGATCAGCGCCAAGGCATCGGAGAGGTTACGCGTGAAGTGAAACTTGGCCAGCTCGCGCAGCTCGATGCCGTTCTGCAGGAAGTCCAGCAGCCCCACCGGATCAGGCTGCAGGCCATGGGCCTCGAGCTGTTTGACGATTTCGCGCATCTGCGGCAGCGTCAGGGAAAACGGTCGCAGCGGTTCCGGCGCGGCGGGGCTTTGCGTCCAGTCGAAATACAGCTCCGGCGCCTCGTCGTAACGCGGCGAGAGGATGTCGTAAGTGCCCGGTCGCAAATGCCCGTAACGGGCGAGGAACGTGGTTTTGTCGAGGGTGGCGCGGTCACGGGCCAACTGCCCGCTGACCGTGGAAACCCCGGCCATGAACGCATCGTAATCCGCCTGCGAAAACACGCCGACGCTGACCAGCGATCGCAGCATCTGCACGGCAACAAACCCGGCGCGGGCCAGCCCGGCGAAGGGCAGCGTGCCGTAACGCTTGGCATCCTCCAGCAGCCAGTAGATGCGTTCGAGTGGATCGGCATTGGAGGCCAGCAGCTCTTCGCGACGAGCGTTGAGCACCTCGAGCTTGTTGGCATCGCTGCGCCACAAACCGTCCTTGGGGTGCACGATGCGGTTGGTCAGCTTGCGCAGACTGGTGCTGATGGCGTCCAGTTCATGCTCAAGAAAACCGGCACTGCGCAAACGCTCCAGTTGCTGCGACAAGTCGAGGGTGTAGCAGGAGAAAACGATCTCGAACTCTACCTTGTCGTGCAGCGTCGGTTCCGCCAGCAAGCGATCGATGTAGTAATCGACCAAGCGCCCCGCCAGTCCTTCATCAAGATCGGCCGGAATGAACGAGTTGAACGACAGACGCACGTCGATATACGGCAGACCGAAAAAATGCGGCATCAGCGGGAAGCTGCGCAAGTTACGGTAGCCATAGTTGTGGCGCTGGTAGGCCCAGATCGAGTCAGTGACCAGATCCCGATACAGCGAAAGCGCCAGCGGTTTGGGCCGGATACCGATGATCTCGGCCGGGTTCCAGTCGGGCATTACGCCGTACACCGTGCGCTGACCGATCAGAAATGGATGCGGACGCATGCCGCGTTCGACTTTGCTCTGAATGCTTTGCAGGCGGGCGAACTGGGTGGCCGCAGACTCAGGCGCCGTCGGCAGAATCAGTGGCCGGGCTTGCAGCAGCCAGAGTGTCTCGCCTTCAGCATCGCGGGTGACTGCGAACTCGCAGTCGACCGGCCGATCACCAAACAGGCTGAGCAATTCCTCGAGCAAGGCCACCACCGGTGCGAGCGACGCGGGCGCTGCCACTGCACTGTGCGCCGCCTGCTGCCAGAGCCGCCCACCCATGCCGCCAGTGACGGCGGCGGTGTCATCGCCCTCCGACCAGTTCACCACGCGATACGGTGCGCAGGTGTTGGGGTCGTGAGAGAAGGCCACGCCGGAGCGCAGCACATTGCCGAGCATTGGCTGAATCAGGATCTCGTCAGTCAGGTGCACATCGCCGTAACTGGCGATGACGTGTTCGATCGCCGAGACCAGTCCAGCCTCATCGACATTCGGCACCGACAGGAAGGCGCCGGCGAATGACGCCTGCGCACTGTCCTCGCGTCCGCAACTGGAGCGTACGATCCACGGAGCGCTCGGCAGCCGACGCTGGATGTTCTCAACGCAGGCGCGCTGATCCAGTTGCCAGTCCGCCACAGTGAACGCCAGCAACGGCGCAATGTGCGCCGAGGCGAGCCGCCCTTGCAGGCTGGTCAGGGTGCCGGCCTTGGTTGAGAAATGCAGGGCCATCAGCGGTTATCTCAGTTGAGCAACCCAGATGTTGGTCGAGTACGGAATCTGGATCGACGGCGTCTGCAGGCTTTTCAGGTAGTCGTCGATGGCCGCGATCACTTCATGGAAGCTGGCGCCAGCCTGACGCTCCAGCGTGGCGTGCGAGCGCCAGGCTTCGAGGCATTCTTCGATCGACTGCTCGTGAATCACGCGGGCATCCAGATGCACGACCGGGCCGAACAGTTCGCTGGCGTCGATCACGGCAGTCTGGTCTTCGCGACGGGTGCCGTAGCCATAACCGGCCACGCGCTCTTTGATGATCGCTTCGATGCGCGCCTGGATCGGGTCTTCCAGATTGCGGTGGTTCCACATGCAGGCAAACCAGCCGCGCGGCTTGAGAATACGCGCGGTTTCCTTGAGGGCCTGCTGACGATCGCAGACGTTGAAGGAGCTGCCGAAGGTGACCATGTCGAACGCTTGCGTCGACTGGCCGGTAGCTTCACCGGTGCCTTCGTGCCATTTGACGTTCGGCAGTTCGGCGGTGCGCTTGATGCCATTACCGCGCATCGCGTCGTTGGGTTCTACCGCTGTGACATCCAGGCCGCGGGCGGCCAGCATCAGCGTCAAGTGCGCAACACCCGCGCCGACGTCGCAGAACTTGTCGCCTTGCTCGGCACCGGCAATCGACAGCATGGCGTCGATGGCCGCGTCGGCGTAGTCAGGGCGCTTCAAATAGGCATCGGCCAGAGTGGTGTAGTCCCATTCGGTTTTCATAGTCAGTTCCTTCGAAGAATTTTAGGGAGCAAATCATCGGCCAGGTGTTGGCTGGAGCGTTCGCGATCGAACTCAACCAGGCAGTCGGCGGCCAGCGGTTCATCAATGGCCAGGTCGAGCCCGGCAACGTTGTGCAGTTCGCCTGCATCGAAACGGCGATAGATGTCCTTGGGGTCGCGACGACGCAACTCCTCGACGGGCACCTTCAGATAAATCTCGAAATATTTGGGCAGGTGGGCGCGGTTCCACTCGTGAACCTCGCGAAACAGCGAGATCGTGGCGATCACCACGGTTTGTCCCTGTGCAGCGATCATTTTGCACAGACGAGCGTATTGCAGAGCGAGGGCCAGGCGACCTTCGCGGCCATGGTTCTGTGAGTTGGCAGCGGCTGCGCCGAATACTTCGCGCAATTCATCGCCATCGAGCATGACCACCGATCGTCTTTCAGCACGCAGTCTGGCAACCAATTCACCGGCCAGCGTTGATTTGCCCGCTCCTGAAAGGCCCGTAATCCAGATTACCTGTCCACCCGCATCACATTTCATAGTGTTCTGACTTGTGTTCGATTCGAGTGTATCGGCAGGCTGTTTCCTCGCATGAGGTCAGGCCTGCGTTATTTTACTGTTTGTCCCGCTCGTTAATGTCCCCGAAAGAGTCAATCGAGAGCGGGCAATACTTCGACTCGTGCCGGTATTCAATCAGGTCGTGGAACACTTCCTGAGGCAGGGGCAAGTCGCGGTATTGTGCCTGGTAGAACTTGTTGTATATGTAATAGCTATCTTCCGGTTTCAGCAGGCTGAACCCTAGTGCCATGTCTCTGAGCTCATTGCTGCTTCTGGCAATTGGCAACAGGTTGTCCATTTGCTTTAGCCAGGCGTCGACCGTGAGATTGCTCTCTTCGGTAAAGGGCACGTAATAAATCGGCAGCTTGCAGGTGTTGAGCATGAACGAAACGCCACCGGTGGATGCATCGGTGATGACCGTGTCGCATTGTGCGTAGAAAACTGTGCTGCTGGTCCCTGCCTTGTCGATGGTTATCCAGTCATGGGCAGACAGTTGCTCGCACAGATCCTTCACGGTCGGATGGGAAAGTTCGGCCATATACGGACGCAAGATGAAGGTTGCGTGGGGAATTTGCGACTTGACTGCATTGATGACGGTCTGCAGGTTTTCATACAGTGTCGCCCCGTTCGGGCAGATACCCACTTGGGTCGGCAGAAGCCCTACGACATAGTCGTCCGAGGTTTTTTTCGCAGGCGGTGATGATTCAAAGATGCCGGGAATCTTCACCGGCAGCGTAGCGACCGGGCTGGTGATGCGCATGTCCGAACGCAAGGCCAGCCCATCGATCAACATTGTTTTCAGGGCCTTTCTGTCGCGACGGTATGCCTGCAGCCCGGCCGTCATCAAATCAAAGCCCGACCGGGAAGAGGAGATGATCGCATCCCAGTAAGAGGTCAGCTCAGCGTAGTAATACTTGTCTTTGGTCGGCATCCCGACATTGCCGTGGCTGATGAAGATGCCAAAATTTGAATGGTCCAGCAGACGCCCGGCGTAGGCATCATTTGAGATGACAACCTGCGATTTCAGGCTCGCAATGAAGTCATTGCCAACCTGCTTTACCGGGTAATCGAGGACGGCTTCGACTTCCTCCCGGCTTGAGCCGGTGCGATCAGTGTTGAGGACGACACAGTTATATTTTTCTCGAAGCGAGTTGAGCGCCGGGATCAGATACTCGAGATATGTTTTGCCACCGTCCGCCACGTTGCTGAGCAAATAAACTGTTTTCATAATGAAGTTTTGCTTTTTTAGTTGTTTAAATAAGGCCAATGTCAAACGGAGTAATAACGTCGGGCGAGGGCTTTTTTAGTTGTCTGGATTTAAGCTAATGACCAGATACACGCACCCAGGCCAGGTTTGGCCTGGGTTATGAATACGCTGGTTGATCGAGCGGCTTTGCCCGGTGAACAGTAGAAATCTTGTCCATGATATCCCGCCTCCATTTCCACGCTGAAAAATGCTCGATGTCTTGACGATAGACGGATAAGTCGTAAAAAAGAGCGCTGTCGTTATATCACATGTCGGTCAATGGCCATCAGCGCTCGATGGTTATTTTCGGGGCAGTCCGTTGCGAGGAGCGTTGTCATTTTCATTGTGTTGCCGGGCGATACTGCAAAGCCTCCGCCAAGTGTTCGCGCGTGATGTCCTTTTCCTGGCTCAGATCGGCCAATGTCCTGGCGACCTTGAGCAACCTGTGCGCTGAGCGCAGTGACAGGGTCAGCCGTTCACAGGCTGACTCCAGCCAGGTCTCATCGGCTGTGGATAACTTGCAGTGACGACGCAGGCCTGGCAGATCAAGAAACGCATTGGCACATCCCTGGCGTTTCTGTTGTCGCTCGCGAGCCTCGGCTACCAACGCGGCCGCACTGGCGCTGTCTTCTCCTGGCTTTACCGCAGGGTTCAGCGCTGTCGCCTCCCGCGCTACCGTCAAGTGCAAATCGATTCGGTCCAGTAGCGGCCCTGACAACTTGTTGCGATAGCGTTGGACCATGTCCGGCGTGCACGAACACTTGCCACTGGGTTCGCCAAGATATCCACAGGGGCACGGGTTCATCGCGGCCACCAACTGAAAGCGCGCGGGAAAACGCACGCGATCCTTGGCCCGGGCGATGACGATATGCCCGGACTCCAAAGGCTCGCGCAGGACCTCCAGGACCTTGCGATCAAACTCCGGCAGTTCGTCGAGAAACAACACACCATGATGGGCCAGGGTGATTTCGCCGGGTTGCGGTTTTGAGCTGCCACCGACCAGTGCCGGCCCGGATGCCGAATGGTGCGGTTGCCGGAAGGGACGCTGCGGCCAATGGGTCAGTGGCGCGCCACTGGCAACTGACTGAATCGCCGCGACCTCCAGCGCTTCACTTTCGGTCAGCGGCGGAAGCAGGCCCGGCAATCGGCTGGCCAACAATGTTTTACCGGTTCCCGGAGGCCCGCTGAACAACAGGTTATGCGCCCCCGCAGCAGCAATCAGCAACGCCCGTTTCGCCGCCAGTTGGCCCTGCACTTCATTCAAGTCCGGATAGGGCTTGCTGGCATGCATCAACCCGTCAGATACATAGGGCTCAACCGGCGTATGCCCATTGAAATGCGCCACCGCCTCCAGCAAATGATCTACCGCAAACACCTTCAACCCCGAGGCCAGACACGCCTCCTCGGCATTCGCGCGCGGCACCACCAGCGCACGCCCCGCCTTGCGCGCCGCCAACGCTGCCGGCAACACCCCGCGCACCGCCCTTACTGCGCCGGACAACGCCAACTCACCCAGACATTCCACATCATCCAGCGTCAGACACGGCACCTGCACACTCGCCGACAGAATCCCCAAGGCAATTGCCAGATCAAACCGCCCACCATCCTTGGGCAGATCCGCCGGTGCCAGATTCAAGGTGATCCGCCGCGCCGGAAACTGCAGCCCGGAATTGATGATCGCGCTGCGCACCCGATCCTTGCTCTCCTTCACCGCCGCCTCGGGCAGACCGACCATGGTCAGCGACGGCAGACCATTGGCCAGATGAACTTCGACGGTGACAGCGGGGGCTTCCACGCCAATCTGGGCGCGACTGTGGACGATGGAGAGAGACATGGTCGTTCCTTGAGCTGAATCGGGGGCCGCTTCCTGCGGGTTTTTGAAGGGTAGTTGAGCCGGGTTTCAGTGCTGAAATAGAGGTTTACAAGACGTATCAAGACCCGATGGGCTGTCACTGCTTGCCTGAATTGGAGCGTTGACTCTCGCCCGGCATTGACGGATCCTCCCGCTCGAGGACTGCAACTGCGCATTCGTCGGGACTGGGCACCAGTAAAAGCTCCCCCGCATTTTTGGCAGCAGAGAAAGCTGGTTTCTCTGAAGTAGTGACGACGGGCCAGCTCGTCGGATTCTGAACCCATGGTTGCAAAGCCAGGAGCTAAAGAATCGCTGCGACTACTCCTCCAAACACAAAAAAGGCGTCCTATGGACGCCTTTTTATTTTTGACTCAGGATCTTTTACCGGCCAGCGGGCCGCTTGGCTCAAGCTCTGGCCCACACGTAACAGCAACTTCAATAAATCGCCGTTGGTTGGCTGACATATCCCCAGCCAACCGGAGTGCTTCGAGATGTAGTTCAACAATCTGAAGAAGCTTTGCCTTTCGCTTTTTTGGGCTCATACGCACCTCGTGCGATTGGGTTGTTGATTTCGATGTTATTGACCGTTCACAGAAATGACAAGCCGGTTGGTGTGGTCGAATTCGAACCCCAGTTTCCGGTAGTAAAAAACAACATTCGGATCAGGATCCTGAATCTCGATTTCTTTGCATCCTAGCGCTCGCGCATAGTGATCTGCGACAAGCAGAGCAATTGGCGCGATCCTGCCGCGAAGCGGGTGCGCCCTATCCGGATGCCCTTCCAACAGAACAATCTTTAAGCAGATAGAGCTTGCGCGCGGGGTCGCATAGCACATGCCGCAAAGAGTCTGTTTGTACCATATCGCCAAATCCAGACCTTTCGCATCTTTACTTTTCCAGTCTGCAACGTCATCCCAAGGGAAAACTGTTGGCCCCTCCCAGAGAAAGTATTGCTTTATCGCTGCTGGGGTAATTGGCTCAAACTTGACCGCTGCTGCATCAATATTTGGGATTCTCGGGGCAATGTCCTTGAGAAAGAATTTGTAGGCGATCTTTCGCGAGTTTGATCTGAATGTCTGGTTACGAAGATCCGTTGCTTTGCCTTTTCTTCTCATTGTTTTCATCTGTTTGGATCTGGTCGCAGAAGATAGCCAGCAGAGAGGGGGCAGCGAAATCAGACGTGGCGGACGCGTTTTGTAGGACGTTACTTCTGTGAGTGGAGGATTTCGGAGTAGGAGGGGTGGAGATAACGAAGACACAAAAAAGGTCATTTCAGTGGTATCGCTGAAATGACCTTTGGTGAGGTTGCAGCGCAAAAATTCAGATCAATTGCAGAGCCTTTCTCCACCATGAGTTCACAACCGTGCGGTTTGCCTGTTCTCGCTCCGTCACCATGTGTGGCACATCTTGCAACCGTATCCACGGCTGATTATTCCAATGCAACAAACTCAACGTCATGTCCGGCCAGTTGAGCAAGCTGAGGTGTGGGCGTTCGCTTGTGCTGGGGTGTTGGGCGTCGCGCAGGGTGGGGATGACCTGGTGGGTGAGCCATTCGCGCAGGGCTCGGTATTCGGGGCAGTAGTGGTAGACGAGGAGGGCGTAGATGCCGGATTCGCTGATCAGCAGGGTGTTTTCGATCTGGTTGTGGATCAAGGTTTTGTGGGTTTGGTATTGGTCGGGGTCGAGTTTTCGCAGCATGCGTTCGTTGAGGTAGATGTGTAGCAGGCGACTCAGGTCTCGGGCGCAGAACCAGGGTTGGTTCTGGATGAGGAGGGCGTGGAGGGGGAGTTTGTGGCGGGTGAAGATGTGCGGGGTCAGATAAGTCTCTTCTTGATTCATTGTGCAGTTCCTCTTGCTTAAGGGGCTGCCCTCAATCGTCGCCAAACGATTGGGTGGCAGTTGTACGCGGGTTGGCGAACCGGAGCAAAAGGAACCCGGCAGACCCGAAGGTCTCCCACGCACAACCGCCATGAAACGATGTGGCGGTAAATGTAGCCGCCATCATGGTTGTCGTGCGCCTTAAGCTGTTCGGGTCGCCAAACCCGGTGCTGAACATTCAGCATCGGATGAGCTTAGAAACCTGGGCTTTTCGGCGCAATCGGACGGCGGTGGTGCAAGTTGTAGGAAGTTGCCGAGAAGATTGAAGGGGTGGAGATCAAAAGATCGCAGCCTTCGGCAGCTCTTACAGGGGGAGCGGATTATTCAGCGGGCGGCGTCAGCTTGGCTTCCATCTCGGCAACCTTGGCTTCGAGACTCTCAAGTCGGGCACGAGTGCGCGCCAACACAACCATCTGGCTATCAAATTCTTCACGGCTGACCAGGTCGAGTTTGCTGAACGCACTCTGCAGCAGCATCTTGAACTGGCTTTCGATTTCGGCTTTCGGCAGCGGGGTGTCGCCGCTGAACAGGCGGGAGGCGGTGCCGCTCAGGGCGTCGAGGAAGTCTTTGGGCGCGAGCATGGTGGATGTCCTGGAAACAATGGCCGGCAGTGTATCACGCAGTGTCTATAGTCAATCTCGTGGTCAGGGATGCACGCTTTTCGCGCAGGCGGACGGATGGCGACGCACCGTTGTTGTGCGTATCCGGATGGCGTTTTGCACGGGATGGCTTGCGGCAGCGGCCAAGGGATTGAAATCAGGGGATTTTGGCGAGATGGCAAGGTTTCTGCTTAGTCACCTTCGACCCATGCACTGATGCAGTCGCTGTGACGAATGCAGTGCGGCAGACGGAGCGGGGAGTTTCGTCGGCAGCGGTTAGCTGGCGTCAGTCGGGCAGGTACGGCCGACGATGCGTTACAAAGCCAGGCACTGCGCTTAGACTTGAGTCGGGTTTGTTTTCCTGGGGCAAGTCCACCAATTCGGGAGAGAGTTTTCATGAAGCTAGTCACTGCCATCATCAAGCCGTTCAAGTTGGACGACGTGCGCGAGTCGCTGTCCGAAATCGGCGTGCAGGGCATTACCGTTACTGAAGTCAAAGGCTTCGGCCGGCAGAAGGGTCACACCGAGCTGTATCGCGGCGCGGAATATGTGGTCGATTTTCTGCCCAAGGTGAAAATCGACGTGGCCATCGACGACAAGGATCTGGATCGGGTGATCGAGGCGATCACCAAAGCGGCCAACACCGGCAAGATCGGTGACGGCAAGATCTTCGTGGTCAATCTGGAACAGGCGATCCGCATCCGTACCGGCGAAACCGATACCGACGCGATTTAACCGCCGCCACAAACCCCAACGCCCCAGGAGAAAACAATATGACTCTGCGTAAATTCGCAGGGCTAGGAGCCCTGTTGTCTATCGTAATGCCCGGCCTTGCTATGGCGGCAGACGAAGTGGCGGCCCCGGTCCTCAATTCCGGCGACACCGCCTGGATGCTCACCTCGACAGCCCTCGTGCTGTTCATGACCATCCCCGGCCTGGCGCTGTTCTACGGCGGCATGGTTCGCTCGAAAAACATTCTTTCCGTGATGATGCAGTGCTTCGCCATTACCGGTCTGATCAGCATCCTGTGGGTCATTTATGGCTACAGCATTGCGTTCGACACCACCGGCATGGAGCAGGGCGTCGTCAACTTCAACTCGTTCTTCGGCGGCATGGGCAAGGCGTTCCTCGCCGGTGTCACGCCTTCGAGCCTGACCGGCCCAGCGGCGCTGTTCCCTGAGGCGGTGTTCATCACCTTCCAGATGACCTTCGCGATCATCACCCCGGCGCTGATCGTCGGTGCGTTCGCCGAGCGGATGAAGTTCTCCGCGATGCTGATCTTCATGGGCGTCTGGTTCACCCTGGTTTATGCACCGATCGCGCACATGGTCTGGTCCGGCAACGGCGGCCTGATGTGGGACTGGGGCGTGCTCGACTTTGCGGGCGGCACCGTGGTGCACATCAACGCCGGTGTGGCCGGTCTGATTGCCTGCCTGGTATTGGGCAAGCGCAAAGGCTTCCCGACCACTCCGATGGCGCCGCACAACCTCGGTTACACCCTGATGGGCGCGGCGATGCTGTGGGTCGGCTGGTTCGGCTTCAACGCCGGTTCCGCTGCGGCGGCCAACGGTACCGCCGGCATGGCGATGCTGGTCACTCAGATCGCTACCGCCGCCGCCGCGCTGGGCTGGATGTTTGCCGAGTGGGTCACCCACGGCAAGCCAAGCGCGCTGGGCATCGCCTCGGGTGTGGTGGCCGGTCTGGTCGCGATCACTCCGGCTGCCGGCACCGTGGGCCCGATGGGCGCACTGGTCATCGGTCTGGCTGCAGGTGTGGTGTGCTTCTTCTGCGCCACCACGCTGAAACGCAAACTGGGTTATGACGATTCCCTGGATGCCTTCGGCGTGCACGGTATCGGCGGTATCCTCGGCGCGATCCTCACCGGTGTGTTCGCAGCTCCTGCTCTGGGTGGCTTCGGCACCGTCACCGATATCGGTGCGCAAGTGTGGATTCAGGTCAAAGGCGTGGGCTTCACGGTGATCTACACCGCGATCGTCACCTTTATCATCCTCAAGGTCCTCGACGCCGTCATGGGTCTGCGTGTGACCGAGGAAGAAGAGTCGGTCGGCCTCGATCTGGCACAACACAACGAACGCGGCTACAACCTGTAAGTACGCGCATTAAAAACTTGCCCGGTTCGCCGGGCATTTTTTTGTCTGGAATTTGTCGCAGAGAGAACAGCTGAAAGGATTTTTCGTACGGCTTTGGTCGTGTTTACGACGAGCGTTTTTCTGCGGCCAATGGCTTACATCATTGCAGGAATATTAGGGCCTTTGTTTTTTCCCAGAGCGCGCTAGAATGCGCCCCGAACGTGCGGAGAACTGTATGTGGCAACAGACTCTGATAACCCTGCGGGCACGGCCCCGGGGCTTTCATCTGGTAACGGACGAGTTACTCGCTGGCCTGCCTGAACTCAGGGAGTGCCGGGTCGGTCTGTTGCATTTGTGGCTGCAGCATACCTCGGCGTCGTTGACCATCAACGAGAACGCCGATCCGGCGGTACGTCGCGACTTCGAACGATTTTTCAATCGTCTGATCCCACAAGGAGCAGACGGCTATGAGCATAACGACGAAGGCCTGGACGACCTCCCGGCGCACTTCAAGGCCAGCGTGCTTGGCTGCCAGATCAGTCTGCCGGTTTCGGCAGGTCGTCTGGCACTGGGGACTTGGCAAGGCGTTTATCTGGGCGAGCACCGTGATCATGGCGGTGCCCGAAAAGTCCTCGCCACCTTGCACGGTGAAGGGGCATAAACCGTTGGTCACCAATGGTTACTGATTTTTTAACGGCGACTTTCGACAGTTGCCAAAGCTGGTCTATAACTAATCTGCTTTTCGCAAGTCATGAGGTAGAACATGAGCGACGATGATCTGGAAAACGACGACCTCGAAGTAGGCGACGAAGACGAGGCCGAGGAAGGCTTGGAAGCAGCAGCGGAAGACGTTGCTGACGACGATGGTGGCGACGATACGCCGGCCCCGGCTGCCAAAGGCAAAGCCAAGGCTGCGGTGTCGGTAGATGAGTTGCCGAGCATTGAAGCCAAGAACAAGGAACGCGACGCCCTGGCCAAGGCCATGGAAGAGTTCCTGTCGCGCGGCGGCAAGGTTCAGGAAGTGGAGGCCAATGTGGTCGCCGATCCTCCGAAGAAGCCAGACAACAAGTACGGTAGCCGCCCTATCTGAGGCGTGCCGCTTGCTTGCTGAAAAAGCCCGCCGTCGCTGCGGGCTTTTTCATGCCCGGTATCCGGACGCGCAATGATCCCCCTGTAGGAGTGAGCCTGCTCGCGATAGCGGTGTGTCAGTCAACATAGATGTATCTGACATTCCGCTATCGCGAGCAGGCTCACTCCTACAGGGGAACTGTGTCAGTTCGAGGTGGCATTCCAGCGTGCGAGTACGGCTGGCAGATCCGTGAGGCTACGGATTTCAGCATCCGGCAAACGATCCGCTTCCCAGACCTTACCCGCCGGGTTGAACCAGATCGCCCGCAACCCGGCCTGCTGCGCGCCGGCAATGTCATCACCCGGATGATCGCCGATATGTACGGCGGTTTCGGCCGTGGCGCCGCCGCGCTGCAACGCCTCGTGGAACAGGCGCGCATCCGGTTTGGCGATGCCGATATCTTCGGCGCACAACGCAAACTTGAAGTAGTCCGCCAGACCCAGCCGACGCACATCGGCATTGCCATTGGTGACCACGCCAAGCGCATAGTGATTGGCGAGAATCTCCAGCACCGGTTCGACTTCAGGGAACACTTCGATCTGATGCCGCGCATGCAGGAACACTTCAAATCCCTTGTCGGCCAAGTCGGATGCTTCGCCATGGGCGTACCCGGCGTCTTCCATTGCATGAAACAACACCCGCCGACGCAGCGCGCTGATCCGATGCTTGAGGCCCGGCTCGTTAGCCAGTACACGCTCACGAATCGCCCACAAATGCTCCACTGGCACGGCGCCCAGGTTCGGCGCATGTTCGCTCAGCCATTCGCGCAATACCGCTTCGGCGCTGACGATCACCGGGGCGGTGTCCCACAGGGTGTCGTCGAGGTCGAAGGTGATCAACTGGATGCTCATGAATCATCGCCTTTCATGCGTTTGGCCCGTGGGTGGGCACTGTCGTAGACCGCCGCCAGGTGCTGGAAGTCCAGGTGGGTGTAGATCTGCGTGGTCTTGATGTCGGAGTGGCCGAGCAATTCCTGCACCGCGCGCAGATCCTGCGAGGATTCCAGCAAGTGGCTGGCGAAGGAGTGCCGCAACATGTGCGGGTGCAGGTTCTGCCCCAGCTCGCGCTCGCCGGCCAGTTTGACCCGTACCTGAATCGCTCTCGGGCCGAGGCGCCGACCTTGCTGGCTGACGAACACGGCATCGTCCGCCGGGTGGGTCATGGCCCGCAGTGGCAGCCATTGTTCAATCGCTTCGCGGGCCTTTTTACCTACCGGCAACAGACGGGTTTTGCTGCCCTTGCCGAGCACCTGAACCATGCCATCGGCGAGATCGAGTTGATCGAGATTAAGCCCGGTCAGCTCGGAAAGGCGCAAGCCTGAAGAATAGAAAAGCTCAAGAATTGCCTGATCACGCCGCGCGAGAAAATCGTCCTCGACCGCACCTTCAAGCAGTTGCAGCGCACGATCGGTGTCGAGGGTTTTCGGCAGGCGACGTTCGCCTTTCGGCGGCGCCAGACCGGTCGCCGGATCATGGTCACAAAGGCCTTCGCGATTCAGATAGTGGTAGAGCCCACGAACCGCCGACAGCAGCCGGGCGAGGCTGCGCGAGGATTGACCTTGCGCATGCAAACGGGCGATCAGGCTGCGCAGGCGCTGAATATCCAGCGCGGCCCAGCTGCCGATGTTCTGTTTGACGCACCAGCCGAGGACTTTGTCGAGGTCGCGGCGGTAGGCCGACAGCGTGTGCGGCGACACCTGTCGCTCACTGCGCAGGTGTTCGCAGTAAGCGTCCAGTTGCCGTTCCATGTTCAGCGTACCGAGCGCAGGGAGCTGTTGACCCGTGGCAGCACGCGGCCCATGACTTCGGCGATGTAGCTGAGGAATAGCGTGCCGACCGAACTCTTGTAGTGCTGCGGATCACGGCTGGCGATTGCCAGAATGCCGTGGATGCCTTGATGGCTGACCGCAACCACGGCGGTAGAGCCGATCTGCTTGCGCTGTTCTTCGCCGAAGAGGAAGTCCAGTTCGTGCTCGCGCAGGCTGCCGCTGACGCTTTTGCCTTCGGTGAGCAAGCCGCCGATGGCGACTTGGGCGTCCGCGTGGCTGACCCAGCGACCGACCGGTGCCGGGTTGTCACCGAGCAGGATCAGGCTGACAAAAGGCACCTGAAAGTCTTGACGCAGACTGTCTTCGACGCTGATCACCACGTCTTCCAGGCTGGCGGCGTCCATCAGGGCGAGGATCAGGCGACGGGTCTTGTCGAACAGGCGATCGTTGTCGCGGGCGACGTCCATCAACTGCGAGAGGCGGTGGCGCATCTCGATGTTGCGATCGCGCAGAATGGTCATCTGCCGCTCGACCAGCGAAACGGTATCGCCACGCTGGTGAGGAATGCGCAAGGCGGGCAGCAGTTCTTCGTGCTCGACGAAGAAGTCCGGATGTGCCTCGAGGTATGCGGCAACCGCTGCCGCCTCCAGGCTCTCGGACGCTGATTCGTCGGACTGTCGGGCGGGTACCTGAGGCTTATCGGTCATGGTTTCTGCTCACTCAAAGACGTACTTGTCCTTCGTATACACGCACTGCCGGACCGGTCATCAGCACCGGTTGGCCAGGGCCTGCCCATTCAATGGACAGACGCCCGCCGGGCAGGTCGATCAATAGCGGCGAATCCATCCACCCCTGGCTGATCGCAGCGACAGCCGCTGCGCACGCGCCGGTGCCGCAGGCCTGGGTTTCCCCGGCGCCACGTTCCCACACGCGCAGCTGCGCGCGGTTGCGGTCGATGACCTGGAGAAAACCGACATTCACTCGCGCCGGGAAGCGCGGATGGTGTTCGATTTTCGGCCCCAGTTCATGCACCGGTGCGCTGTTGATGTCCTGCACGCGCAGCACTGCGTGAGGGTTGCCCATCGACACGGCGGCCAGTTCGACGGTGGTGCCGTCGACTTCCAGCTGATAGCTGATGGCTTGCGCTGGCGCGTCGAACGGAATATCCGCTGGCACCAGACGCGGGGCGCCCATGTTTACGCCGATCTGGCCGTCGTTACGCACGTCCAGCTCGATGATGCCGCCCTTGGTCTCGACGCGGATCTGCCGTTTCGCGGTCAGACGCTTGTCGAGCACGAAGCGGGCGAAGCAGCGCGCGCCGTTGCCGCATTGCTCGACTTCCGAGCCATCGGAATTGAAGATCCGATAACGGAAATCCACGTCCGGGTTGCTCGGCGCCTCAACGATCAGCAACTGGTCGAAACCGATGCCGGTGTGGCGGTCGCCCCATTGCTTGGCGTGCTTTGGCTGAATATGCGCGTGCTGGCTGACCAGGTCGAGAACCATGAAGTCATTGCCCAAGCCGTGCATTTTAGTAAAACGCAGCAGCATGGGTTACTCCGGCAGCAGGCTTTCGCCGGCAAACAGCTCAGCCACGGTTTCGCGGCGGCGCACTTCAAAAACCTGATCACCGTCTACCAACACTTCAGCGGCACGGCCACGGGTGTTGTAGTTGGAGCTCATCACAAAACCGTAGGCACCGGCCGAATGCACGGCCAGCAGGTCGCCTTCTTCCAGCGCCAGTTTACGATCCTTGGCGAGGAAGTCACCGGTTTCGCAGATCGGGCCAACGATGTCGTATTTGCGCGCAGCGGTGTCACGCGGTTTGACCGCGGTAACGTCCATCCACGCCTGATACAGCGCCGGGCGGATCAGGTCGTTCATCGCCGCGTCGACGATGGCGAAATCCTTGTGTTCGGTGTGCTTGAGGTACTCGATCTGAGTCAGCAGCACGCCGGCGTTGGCAACGATGAAACGGCCTGGCTCGAACACCAGCGCCAGATCACGACCGTTGAGACGCTCGCGCACGGCTTTGATGTAGTCGGCGGCCAATGGCGGCTCTTCATCGCGATAACGCACGCCCAAACCACCACCGAGATCGATGTGGCGCAGGTGAATGCCGCAATCGCCGAGACGGTCGACCAGATCCAGAAGGCGGTCGAGCGCGTCGAGGAACGGTGGCAGCGTGGTCAGTTGCGAACCGATGTGGCAGTCGACGCCAACTACTTCCAGGTTCGGCAGATGCGCGGCACGCACGTACACGTCTTCGGCGTCGGCAATGGCGATGCCGAACTTGTTCTCTTTGAGACCGGTGGAAATGTACGGGTGGGTGCCGGCATCGACGTCCGGGTTAACCCGCAGCGATACCGGTGCACGAACGCCCAGCTCGGCGGCGACCACTTGCAGGCGTTCCAACTCGTCGGTGGATTCGACGTTGAAGCAGTGCACGCCGACTTCGAGGGCGCGACGCATGTCGTCACGGGTCTTGCCGACACCGGAGAAGACGATCTTGTCCGGGCTGCCACCAGCGGCGAGAACGCGTTCCAGCTCGCCACGGGAAACGATGTCGAAACCGGCGCCGAGGCGGGCCAGGACATTCAGTACGCCGAGGTTGGAGTTCGCTTTGACGGCAAAGCAGACCAGGTGCGGCACGCCGGCCAGTGCATCGGCGTAAGCCAGATACTGGGCTTCGATGTGTGCGCGCGAGTAAACATAGGTGGGCGTGCCGAAACGGTCGGCGATGGCTGACAGCGCCACCCCTTCCGCGAACAGCTCCCCGCCACGGTAGTTAAAAGCGTCCATGGCGATCCCTTAGTAAACGTCGTGCTTGTGTGCTTTCGAAGCAGGCTGCTTTTGCGAAGACTGGGCTTGCTCGGCCGGGTCCTGATCATCATCGGGCAGGTACAGCGGGCCTTTTTGACCGCAGGCCGAAACAAGGCAGGCAACCGCGACGAGCGCAGCAAGGGAAGAGATCAGGCGCTTCATGGCGAAATCCTTGAAAATGCGTTAATTGCGCCGGAGTATACCGGCCACCCGGCGGCTTGCCTATGCGATGGGGTTCCCGTCCGGCGGGGCTCTCTGGATACACCTGGATCCTTGTGGGAGCGAGCCTGCTCGCGATTGCGGTGTGTCAGGCAACAATAATGTTGAATGTGCCGGTCATTCGCGAGCAGGCTCGCTCCCACAGGGTTCGGTGTTGCTGGGCCGGCAGGTGCTTGGTCGTTAATCTTTGCAATCGGCCGGCAGCGTCCGTATCTTTCGGCGCTTGTGCCTGATCAGACATTTTTTGAGGTTGCCGCAATGAGTTTGTCCGAAGCCCGTTTTCACGATCTGGTCGATGAAACCCAGGAAAAACTGGAAGACATCTTTGACGAAAGTGATCTGGATATCGACCTGGAGAGCTCGGCCGGTGTGCTTACCGTCAAGTTCGAAAACGGCTCGCAGCTGATCTTCAGCCGCCAGGAGCCGCTGCGTCAGCTGTGGCTGGCGGCGGTGTCCGGTGGTTTCCACTTCGACTACGACGAAGAAAGCGAGCGCTGGATGTGCGACAAGAGCGAAGAGCAACTGGGCGAAATGCTCGAGCGCATCGTCAAGCAACAGGCTGGCGCTGAATTCGACTTCGAAGGTCTGTGATTCCGTGACCGACACCGCTCCTGTTCGTCCACCGAAGCCGCTTTACAGCAACATCAGCCCGGCCGTGCCTTCGCCATGCAGTGGCGTGTGTCGGCTAGATGAGCAAAAGGTCTGCCTCGGCTGCTTCCGCCATGTCGAAGACATTCGCGAATGGCGTTCGGCGGACGATCAACGCCGCCGGGTCATCTGTGCCCAAGCCGCAGACCGCCGCAATTCCTCAACGTAGGGGCTGGCCGGGTGGGTGACTTGTATATTTTTTGAGCTGTGATAGTGTCCGAACACGCCTCAACCCATCGAGGCCTGGTGAAAACCCCGTCTTTTTTGGCGGGGTTTTGCTTTTTTTGTGTGCAGAAGAAAGGAGTCTGCCCGGATCATGACCGCACCTTCCATCACCCTTACCCGTCTGGACGTGCAACGTCTGGAGCGCTTGATCGACAGCCTGAACGATAAAGACCAGGCTGCGCCGGGCGTGATTGCGCTGCAAACCGAGCTGGACCGCGCCGATACCGTGGTCGGCCACGATGAAGTGCCCGCCGATGTCGTGACGATGAATTCCCGTGTGCATTGCCGCGAAGAAGGCAGTGGCAAGGATTACCACCTGACGCTGGTCTATCCGAAGGATGCCAACGCCGATGAAGGCAAGATCTCGATCCTGGCCCCGGTCGGCAGCGCGTTGCTGGGCCTGAAGGTCGGTCAGCACATTGACTGGCCGGCACCCGGTGGCAAGACCCTCAAACTGACTTTGCTGGAAGTCGAATCGCAACCGGCCAACGGTGGCGCGTTTCCCGAGTAACCCGCCTCAGACCTGTTCGAGTGCCTCGTTCAGGGCGCGCTCCAGGTCAGCCTTGTAGCGCAGATACAGATTGCTTGAACTCTGCCCGTCACCGAGCAGGCCCGAAAGGTCGAGGTCGGTGATGTAGCAACGATAGCGTTCGCTCTCGCGGCGCTGCTCGACGATCTCCCGGGCGACCACGCTGAACAGCTGGTCGCCATGTTCCAGTTCGCTGAATTCCCGTTGATTGCAATACAGGGTGACCTGCACTTCGCCCGGTGCGGCTTTGCCGACGATCGCCTGTACGTCGTAGAACGGCTTGTTCACTGGCGTCTGCGGTGCCGGCCGCGCTTCGACCCGGCGCGCGCGCCCCGGACCCGAAGGCAATAACTGGTAATACAAAGTTTCGAGACGGGCATCGGGGCCGGCGTCCATCGACAGCACGGCTTCGCGACGGAACAGAATCGACTGCAAGAAACGCTGCAGCGGTACCAGCAGACTCTGCTCGTCGTGATAGGGCAAATGTTGCTGCCACAGCGCATTGAACTCATCCAGCACATACAGCTCGGCCTGCTGCTCGGTGATCCGGTAGAACACCTGGATGCATTCCGGCTGACCCATCGGCAGGATCAATGCGAGGTCGTGCTCCTCCAACGCCATCGGGTCCAGATGCAGCGGGCTGTAGCGCGGCTGTTCCTCGCCAAGATAATCGAGCAGGGCCGGCAGGGTGGCGAGGGCGACGTGGTTGACCTGGCCCGGCACCAATTCCAGTACGTGGTAATGCTGCTGCACCTGAATCAGATAGCGGTGATTCAACTCGCTGAGCAGCAGGTTCTGCGCGGTGTCGATGATTTCTTCTACCCGGCGGGCAATGAACTGCGCGCGGTTGTGGCAGAAGCAACGCACCTTCAACGACGGCTGCAAGGCCCCGCGCGGCAGATTGTTAAGGTAGTCGCGCAGGCAATCGAGCAGGGCATGCGGGCCGTCGAAGCGGCTGACCAGTACTTCGTTCCAGCTATTGAGCGTGACCTGATCCAGCGTCAGCACGAGGTTTTCGCGTACCCCGGCGTAACTCAGCGAGTCGGTACGCTCGGTGGTCATCAGGATATTGAGGTCGCGGTGATGCTTGAGCGGGTCGACGCCGACGTTGACCAGAATCAGCACTTCGCTCGGCACCGCGGCGCGCAGCAACGGTTCTTCCGCGACGGTGGGCAAGGGCAGGGCGATGCACTGTTGCAGGCTGCCGAGCAGGTTGAACAGTTCGAACTCGCTCAGGTCGCTGGTGCCGGGATGCAGGGCCAGACGCGTGCTGCTGTCGATCACGCCGTTGCGGTGGCACCAGGTCAGCAATTCAAGCAATTCGCGGCTGCGCTTGATCGGCGCGAAGTGTTCCCACTCCAGCGCCGTGAGGCTGCCGTTGTACAGGCCCCACTGGGTTTGTCCCGGTTCCTTTTTGTTACGCGACTGCACCAGCGTCAGGGTGTCTTCGGCCAGATCCGGGGCGATGCCGGGGTTGATGAACTCGACCTTGTCGGCCTTGCGTTCGAAGGCGGCATAGAGCCGGCGGCCGAGCACATTGAGGTCACGCTTGTTGATCAGGCTGACGGTCTGCTCGGTGCGGGCAAACTGGGTGAGGAAGCGATAGCTGTAGTTCAGCTCATTGACCAGCGCGCGGCGCTCGGCGCTGACCTGACGGACTTTCCACTGGCTGCGGCTATCCAGCAGGGTCAGTTGTCGCTGATCCCAATGCCACTCGCTGGCAAGCCGTTCCAGCAACGTGCGTTGCCAGCTCTGGGTGCGGCTGTTGCCGGTGAGCTTGCGGTTGACCTTCAGGTACAGCGCGCGGCGCACCAGTTCCAGCCGCTCCGGCTCGTTACGCGCGGTGAGGTATTCCTCGATACGCCGGTACACCACCATGTACGGATCCAGTTCATCCAGATCCAGCTGGTTGGCGAACACGGCTTTCTTGAAGCGCAGGCTCAGGCATTGCACTTGCGGGTGTTCGCTGGCGTAGACCTCGGTCAGCAGCAGTTTCAGTACCGACTTGTAGGGCGACTCGATGCCTTTGAACAACTGCCACAATCCGGCACCAATGAACTCGCCCGGCGGAATCGTCGCCAGATGGCCAAGGTCGAGGGTTTCGTCGGCGCGGATAAAGCGCTTGGACAGCAGGGTGTGGGTGTAAAGGTCGTAGGCGGTTTCTTCGTAAACCGGCACCAGCCACCAGATCGGCGTGCGTCCGGCCAGCCAGATCGCGGTGCGGTAGAACTCGTCGAGTAGCAGATAGTGTTGCGTGGACCCGCAGTTTTCCGAGCTGAGCTGGGTGTCGCGTTCGCCTTTGACGAAGCGCACCGGGTCGATCAGGAAAAAATGCGCCTCGGCGCCCTGACTCGCGGCCCAGGCTTCCAGCAACTGACATTTCTTGCTGAGCTCGGCGAGTTCGCTTTCGCTCAGATCCGGCGCGTGGCAGACCCACACGTCCATGTCGCTCTGATCGGCCTGCGCCAGCGTGCCGAGGCTGCCCATCAGGAACAGGCCATGAATCGGGCGCGGTGGATTACTGCCGTGGCGCGGCTTGTAGGAGAACGAACGGGTCAGGCGCTGGGCTTCGGCGAGGGTGTTGGCATCCGGCTCGTAATTCGACAGGCCGGCCGGTGTACTGCCCGAGACATAACCCGGCAGCAGCGGATGGTTGACATGAAAGAACAGCGGCAACAACGTCAACACGCTCTGTTGACGTGTCGACAGGCCTTCGAGGGCGCGGCCGAGGCGACCTTCATTGAGTTTGAGAAAACGCGCGCGCAGCTGGTTGAGGACCTTGCGGTCGATGCCTTCGTCCAGGTCGGGGCGGATTTCGTGGGTGCGCGTCATGTCAGCTCAAACCGGCTCGAAGGCTCGGATGTAGAGGGTCTCGGAATGTCAGGCAGTTTAGCCTTAGCGCAGCGGGACTTTTAAGCTGAATTTGTTTTTTGACGTCAGATTTCTATCGCGGGCGACCGGGCAGGCCCGCGGAAATCCCGTGGCAGGAGTTCCCGTGGGCAAAGTCAGGGGGGATCAGGCGGTTTCTTGCTCTCTCAGAATGGTCAGCACGGTTTGCACATTTTGTGCGGCATCGCGACCGAGGCTGGTCAGATACCCGCCATCGGGCTGATCGGTCAGATCTTTTTCAAAGAGGCGTTTGGCGGCAGAAATATGTTTCGGGGCAGCGGTCTGATGAATTTTCAAACCTTCCTGGGAACTGTCCAGGGGAAAGAGTGCGAGGACTTCCAGTTCGGCAACCAACTCAGGGGTAAGCGACATAAGGACTCCAGACTTTCTAGGAATTGGACGACAGCGTCCCTAAGGTGAACCCGCTTTTGCGGCATGTCCAGTGCTCAGATCAGGGATTTTGTCTTGAGGCGGATTCCAGTGTAGTCGGGGCCGGGGAGTTGGCTGGATGGATACGTTACAAACATTGTAGGAGTGAGCCTGCTCGCGATTAGCGGAGTGCCTGTCAGCATATTCTTCACTGACAGAACGCTATCGCGAGCAGGCTCACTCCTACAGGATCGGGGTTACTGCTTTTCCGGTGGCAGTTCCGGCAAGGCGCGCAGCGCCGCTTCGTACCATTCAGTATCAAATGCGCGGTCTTCATCAAGCATCGCGTCAATCTCGTAGGCCAGTACATGCGCCATCAGGTTGAGGATCTCTTCACGCTCAGTTCCGACCAGTGTCAGCTTGTTGAAAGTCGCTTTGGCCGCTGGCGGGTTGTCGCTTTCGATCTGGTTCTCGATGGCTTCGATCAACGTAGCCTCGGTGAACTCTTCTTCGTCGTTGTCGATGTCTGTCGGCTCGCTCATGGCAGGCTCCTCATGGAAAGGCGCCAGTTTACCCGCATTCAGCGGGGTGATGCTGCTGGCGCGATTCGCTTGCACGATCTATAAACAGGCCCTGCCCACCCCGCACGGCCTGGAGGCTATGTGATGTTCAAGCTCTACGGATTCTCAGTCAGCAACTACTACAACATGGTCAAGCTGGCGCTGCTGGAAAAAGGCCTGCCGTTCGAAGAGGTCACGTTCTACCCGACGCCTACCCCTGAATCACTGGCCATCAGCCCGCGCGGCAAAGTCCCGGTGCTCGGTGTGGACGCCGGCTTTATCAACGAAACCGCGATCATCCTCGAATACCTCGAACAAACCCAGAAAGGCACACCGCTGTTGCCGAGCGATCCGTTCGAGCGCGCGCAGGTGCTGGCGATTGCCAAGGAAATCGAGCTGTACATCGAGCTGCCGGGACGCGCCTGCTATGGCGAAGCGTTCTTCGGCATGACCCTGCCGGACGCGATCAAGGAAAAGACCAAGACCGAATTGCTGCTGGGTTTTGCGGCGCTGGGCCGGCACGGCAAATTCGCCCCGTACGTGGCGGGCGACAGTCTGAGCATTGCCGATTTGTATTTCCTCTACAGCGTGCCGCTGGCCTGTGCGGTCGGGCAGAAGCTGTTCGGGATTGATTTGCTGGCGGAGTTGCCACAGGCGAAGGCGCTGCTGGAACGGCTGGAGCAGAATCCGCATGTGCAGAAGATTGCGGCGGACAAGGACGCGGCGATGCCTGCGTTTTTGGCAATGATCGCTGCCAAGAAGTGAGGTTTGTGGTGCGTTGAAAGCAGCTATCGCGAGCAGGCTCACTCCTACAGGGGAACGCATTCCAATGTAGGAGTGAGCCTGCTCGCGAAGCTTTTGGCTTTTGGCTTTTAGCGGCTAGCGATCAGCGTCTGACCGCGTACCACAGCAGCCTTGACCTGCGCCGGCGCAGTGCCGCCGATATGGTCACGGGCATTCACCGAGCCTTCCAGGGTCAGCACGGCAAACACGTCCTGCTCGATCTGATCGCTGAACTGGCGCAATTCTTCCAGGCTCATCTCGGCCAGATCCTTGCCAGTGTCGACACCGTATTTCACGGCATGGCCAACGATCTCGTGGCAATCACGGAACGGCAGGCCACGGCGCACCAGATAATCCGCCAGATCGGTCGCGGTGGAGAAACCACGCAGCGCCGCTTCACGCATGATCGCGTGCTTCGGTTTGATCGCCGGGATCATGTCGGCAAAGGCCCGCAGCGAGTCGCGCAGGGTGTCGGCGGCGTCGAACAGCGGCTCTTTGTCTTCCTGGTTGTCTTTGTTGTAGGCCAGCGGTTGGCCCTTCATCAAGGTCAGCAGGCCCATCAGTGCACCGAATACGCGGCCGGTCTTGCCCCGCACCAGTTCCGGTACGTCGGGGTTTTTCTTTTGCGGCATGATCGAGCTGCCGGTGCAGAAGCGGTCCGGCAGATCGATGAACTGGAATTGCGCGCTGGTCCACAACACCAGCTCTTCGGAGAAGCGCGACAAGTGCATCATCGCGATGCTCGCGGCCGAGCAGAATTCGATGGCGAAGTCACGATCGGACACGTTATCCAGCGAGTTGCCGCCGACGGCGTCGAAACCCAGCAGTTGCGCGGTGTATTCACGGTCGATCGGGTAGGTGGTGCCAGCCAGCGCGGCGCTACCCAGTGGCATGCGGTTGGTGCGCTTGCGGCAGTCGACCAGACGCTCGTAATCGCGGCTGAGCATTTCGAACCAGGCCAGCATGTGGTGCCCGAAGGTCACCGGCTGCGCGGTCTGCAAGTGAGTGAAGCCGGGCATGATGCTCGCCGCTTCGCGCTCGGCTTGCTCCAGCAGGCCTTTTTGCAGGCGGGTGATCTCGGCGAGGATCAGGTCGATTTCGTCACGCAGCCACAAGCGGATGTCGGTCGCGACCTGGTCGTTACGGCTGCGTCCGGTGTGCAGCTTTTTGCCGGTGACGCCGATGCGATCGGTCAGGCGTGCTTCGATGTTCATGTGCACGTCTTCGAGGTCGATGCGCCAGTCGAACTGACCGGCCTCGATTTCGCCCTGAATGGTCTTCAGGCCATCGATGATGCTGTCGCGCTCGGCATCGGTCAGCACGCCGACCTTGGCCAGCATGGTGGCGTGGGCGATCGAGCCCATGATGTCGTGGCGATACAGGCGCTGGTCGAAAGTGACGGAGGCGGTGAAGCGGGCGACGAAGGCGTCGACGGGTTCACTGAAGCGGCCGCCCCAGGACTGATTGGTCTTGTCAGTGCTCATGAATTCGCTCGTATCGGCTTGAAGAAAAAAAGGCGTGAAACGCTGGCGCGGATAATAACAGGGTTGCCAATCCTGTCGCTGACACTGGTCGATACGTTTTTTTCTCATTGTGTGCGCCATAGTTGACGCTGGCCCCGGAGGTTTTGCGCAACGATATTTTTCGATTGAGCAATATCGGCCCGGCAAGCGTCTACAGTTGGACATAAGGGTCGGTGAGACTTGGATCGGGCAAAGATCTGGCCGCCGACTATAAGAAGAGGGGATGGGTGTAATTGTCCTTCGACAATCCCCGTGAAAAACGCAGAAACAGCGGGCTTTGAGCAGTACGACCCGGACACTGGCAAATATTGCTGGCCGACGTACGGCACTTTTTGGCGCTCGGGCTAGTCTTAGCGTGGATCGCGGTGACGGACGTCACTTCACCTGTCTACGCTATCCTTGTGCGAGACTCACGCAGGAATCCAGCGCAATATGAATGTCCTGATCGTTGATGACGAACCACTTGCTCGCGAGCGCCTCAGCCGAATGGTGAGCGAGCTCGAGGGCTACACAGTTCTGGAGCCCAGCGCCACGAATGGCGAAGAGGCGTTGGCACTGATCGACAGCCACAAGCCGGATATCGTGCTGCTCGATATTCGTATGCCGGGCCTGGATGGCCTGCAGGTTGCTGCCCGTCTGTGCGAACGCGAAACGCCGCCGGCCGTGGTGTTTTGCACCAGCCCCGATGAATTTGCCGTGGAAGCCCTGCAGGCCAGCGCCGTGGGCTATGTGGTGAAACCTGTGCGAACCGAACATCTGCATGACGCCCTGAAACGGGCTGAACGTCCCAATCGGGCGCAACTCTCGGCCCTGACCCGTCCCGCTGCCGAGAGTGGCTCCGGCCCGCGCAGCCATATCAGCGCCCGCACCCGCAAAGGCATTGAACTGATCCCGCTGGATCAGGTGGTCTACTTTATCGCCGACCACAAATACGTGACGTTGCGTCACGAGGCGGGCGAGGTGCTGCTGGACGAACCACTCAAAGCTCTCGAGGACGAATTCGGCGAGCGCTTCGTGCGTATCCATCGCAACGCGCTGGTCGCCCGTGAGCGTATCGAACGTCTGCAGCGCACGCCGCTGGGGCATTTCCAGCTGTTCCTCAAAGGTCTCAATGGTGATGCGCTGATCGTCAGCCGTCGGCATGTAGCCGGTGTGCGCAAAATGATGCAGGGCTTGTAACCCGGTCATTCCGGGTGGCTCCAGCTCCTTATTACCGGGCACTGCAGGCCAGGGAGGCCGCGCCGACTCTGATTCAAGTCAAAGTGGATTTGGCTGAGCTGTTATTATCCGCCGTATCTATTCAGTACGGATTGATCCATGTCCTCTCGCGAAATCCGCATCGCCACCCGTAAAAGTGCGCTGGCCCTCTGGCAGGCCGAATACGTCAAAGCCCGTCTGCAAGCGGCCCATCCGGGTTTGCTGGTGACGCTGGTGCCCATGGTCAGTCGCGGCGACAAGCTGCTCGATTCGCCCCTGTCGAAAATCGGCGGCAAGGGCCTGTTCGTCAAAGAACTGGAAACCGCGCTGCTGGAAAACGAAGCCGACATCGCCGTCCACTCGATGAAAGACGTGCCGATGGATTTCCCTGAAGGCCTCGGTCTGTTCTGCATTTGCGAGCGCGAAGATCCGCGTGATGCCTTCGTTTCCAATACCTATGCCAGCCTCGATGCGTTGCCTGCCGGCGCGATCGTCGGCACCTCGAGCCTGCGTCGTCAGGCGCAATTGCTGACTCGCCGCCCGGACCTGAAAATCCGCTTCCTGCGTGGCAACGTCAACACGCGCCTGGCCAAGCTCGATGCCGGCGAGTACGACGCAATCATCCTCGCGGCGGCCGGTCTGATCCGTCTTGGTTTCGAAGACCGCATCACCTCCGCGATCAGTGTCGATGACAGCCTGCCGGCCGGTGGCCAGGGCGCGGTCGGCATCGAATGCCGCAGCGCCGACACTGAAATCCACGCCTTGCTCGCACCGCTGCATCACGCCGATACCACTTCGCGTGTGACCGCAGAACGTGCCCTCAACAAACATTTGAATGGCGGCTGCCAAGTGCCGATCGCCTGCTACGCCGTGCTCGAAGGCGAGCAGTTGTGGCTGCGCGGCCTGGTCGGTGAGCCGAGCGGTGGCAAACTGCTCAGCGCCGAAGCCCGGGCACCGCGCGCCGAGGCCGAAGCGCTGGGTGTGCAAGTTGCCGAAGACCTGCTGCGCCAGGGTGCGGATGACATTCTCAAAGCAGTCTATGGCGAGGCAGGTCACGAGTGACTGGCTGGCGCCTGCTGCTGACGCGCCCTGCGGAAGACTGCACGGCGCTGGCGCAGACGTTGGCCGTGCAGGGGGTTTTCAGTAGCTGTTTGCCGCTTCTGGACATTGTCCCGCTGCCGGTCTCTGACAAAATTCGTCGGGCGATCGCGCAGTTGCCGCGTTGCAACGCGGTGATTGTGGTCAGCAAACCGGCGGCACGTATTGCAGTGGATCTGCTAGACGGCTCGTCGTCGCTGACGATGCCTTGGTTCAGTGTTGGAGCCGCGACTGCGCAGATTCTTCACGATCACGGCCTCGACGTCAGCTTTCCGGCTGACGGCGATGACAGCGAAGCGTTACTGCAATTACCGCGTCTGCGTGAGGCAGTCAGTCAGCCCGGCGCGCAGGTATTGATCCTGCGCGGTGAGGGCGGGCGCGAACTACTCGCCGAGCGCCTGCGCGAGCTAGGTGCTAGTGTCGAGTATCTGGAATTGTATCGACGCGACTTGCCAGCCTATGCCCCGGATGAGCTGCCACGGCGGATCGCAGCGGAACGCTTGAACGGGCTGGTGGTCAGCAGTGGACAGGGTTTCGAGCACCTGCGCCAAATGGCCGGCGATGCCTGGCCGACAATCGCGCCGTTGCCGTTGTTTGTACCAAGCCCAAGGGTCGCCGAGCTGGCACGTGCCGCCGGGGCTCAAACAGTTGTGGATTGCCGCGGTGCGAGTGCCGCGGCTTTGCTGACGGCGTTACGGGAGCATCCCGAACCCGTTTTCTAATGCAAAGGATGGATACGTGAGCGAAACAGCCTTGCCAAAAGATGACGTCCAGCCTGTGATTGAAACCCAGGTTGAAACTCCACCGCCGGCCACAGAGCCGCGCCGAGGCAATGGACTGGCCATCGTCGCCCTGTTGCTCGGCGCTGCCGGCGTCGCGATCGGTGGCTGGGGTGTCTGGCAGGTCCGTCACCTGCAGACCAATACTCAGCAACAGTCCGGTGAAGTGCAGGCTTTGAACGATCAGGCGCAGAGCCTGAAACTTAATGAGCAGCGTCTGACCGAGCGTCTCGCGCAGTTGCCGGGTGCTGACGAACTTGCCGAGCGCCAACGACTGGTGACGCAGATTCAGGGTGATCAACAACGCCTCAATCAACGTCTGGAAACCGTCCTCGGCGCCAGCCGCAAGGACTGGCGTCTGGCCGAGGCCGAGCACTTGCTGCGTCTGGCCAGCCTGCGTCTTTCGGCGTTGCAGGACATCAGCAGCGCTCAGGCGCTGGTGCAGGGCGCGGACGAAATTCTTCGTGAGCAAAACGATCCCGGTTCCTTCGCCGCTCGCGAGCAAGTGGCGAAAACCCTGGTGGCGCTGCGCAGCACGGCGCAACCGGATCGCACCGGTCTGTTCCTGCGCCTCGGCGCATTGCGTGATCAGGTCATCGACCTCACCGAGCTGGCGCCGGAGTACAAGGATCGCGGCGAATCGCTGCTGGGCCTGACCGCCGACGGTGACGGCGCCAGTCGTTGGGCGCAGTGGTGGGATAAGGTCTCGCGTTACATCCGTATCGATTTCAATGCCGACAAGAATGTGCGGCCGCTGCTGGCCGGACAGAGTCTGAGCCAAGTACGTCTGGCCCTGAGCCTGGCGCTGGAGCAGGCGCAGTGGGCTGCGCTCAACGGGCAGGCGCCGGTCTACACCCAGGCACTGGCCGAAGCGCGTGATGTGCTCAAGGGCAATTTCAACCCGGACAATCCGCAAAGCAAAGTGATGCTCGAACAGGTCGGCGAGTTGAGCAAGGAGCCGGTTACGGTCACGACCCCGGATCTCGCCGGTACGCTGAGCGCGGTGCAAGCCTATCTTGAGCGACGCAATGTAAATGCCGAAGAGTCGGTGAAACCCTTCGCCAAACCTGCCGCCAACACCGCGCAGGAGACCACGCCATGAAACGCCTGTATGTGATCGTGTTTCTGGTAATCGCGGCGACGGCGGCGCTGGGGCTGGCGATCGCCGAGCATTCCGGTTACGTGCTGGTGGCCTACAAGAGCTTCCGCTACGAGTCGAGCCTGTGGGCGACACTGGCGGTGATCGCAGTGTTGTGGCTGCTGATCTGGGGGATCAAGGCGCTGGTTGAATTGGTCATGACCTCCAGTGGTGTGGTCAACCCATGGTCACGCCGCAACCGCAGTCGCCGCGTGCAAGTGGCGATCGAGCACGGCCAACTGGATCTGGCCGAAGGTCGCTGGGCCAGCGCTCAGCGTCATCTTTATCGAGCGGCTGAGGCCGAGCGTCAGCCATTGCTGTATTACCTCGGCGCTGCCCGCGCGGCCAATGAGCAAGGCAATTACGAAGAGTGTGATCGTTTGCTGGAGCGCGCACTGGAGCGTCAGCCGCAAGCGGAATTGGCAATCGCTCTGAGCCATGCGCAGTTGCAGACCGACCGTGGCGATACCGACGGTGCCTTGGTGACCCTGCAAGCGATGCATGATCGCCATCCCCGCAATGCGCAGACACTGCGGCAGTTGCAGCGCTTGTATCAGCAGCGCGGCGAATGGTCGGCGGTGATTCGCTTGCTGCCGGAGTTGCGCAAGGACAAAGTCCTGCCACCCGCCGAACTGGCTGAACTTGAACGCCGCGCCTGGGGTGAGAACCTTTCGCTGGCCGCCCAGCGTGAAGAGGACGGGACAGTTGGTCTGCAGTCGCTCACGCGCGCCTGGCAGCAACTCACCTCGGCGCAGCGGCTAGAGCCGCCGCTGGTGTTGGCGTACGCCGAACAGTTGCGTCAGTTGGGCGCTCAGGTCGAAGCGGAAGAAGTGCTGCGCACTGCCCTCAAGCGCAAGTACGACAGCCATCTGGCCCGCCTCTACGGTCTGGTGCGCGGCAGCGATCCGGCCCGTCAGTTGCAAACCGCCGAAGGCTGGCTGAAAGATCATCCGAGCGATCCGAGCTTGCTGTTGACCCTCGGCCGGCTGTGTCTGCAAACCAGTCTGTGGGGCAAGGCGCGGGATTATCTGGAAAGCAGCCTGCGTGTGCAGCGCAATCCGGAAGCCTGTGCGGAGCTGGCGCGTCTGCTCGCACAGTTGGGCGATACCGAACGCAGCAATCAGTTGTTTCAGGAAGGCCTCGGTCTGCTCGACGAACGCCTGCTGGCCGCGCCGTTGCCGGTTCCTGCTCACGTCTGAAGTGGTGGGGGAGTTCGCTCCCTCGCGTGTCTTTTGTGGCTGGAATTTCAACTTCGGTGAGTGTCCAGGGCAAATTCCTACAGCGGGTTACATCTATTCCTCTCGAACCTGTCGGGTTTTCCCTACACCTCTGGTGAACTGTCGGCAGGGCCTTGCCTTGAAAGGCTGACACGCTTTCCTCTACCGTAACCGTCTGTCTCTATTGGTACGGAAAAGCCATGTCGTTGGCCTGCTCACGCTCCTTGTTCTTCATGGCTTTCACTGCGGGGGCCTTTGCTCTGGGAGCTTCCTATTATCTTGAATATGCTGTCGGTCTGATCCCATGCAGCCTGTGTCTGGTGCAGCGCCTGTTCCTTACGCTGCTGTGCGTATCCAGCGGTGTGGCGGCGGTGCACGGCCCCATGCGTGTCGGTTTGTGGTTCTACTGGCTGATGACGCTGGGCGCGAGCCTTGGTGGCACTACGGCTGCCTGGCGGCAGGTGCTGATCCAGAGTGATCCGCTGCTGCATCTGCTCAATTGCTCGCCAGCCCCCGAGGCATTGTTCAGTGGTCTGCCGTGGATCTGTGCGCTGCAAAGTATGTTTAGCGGCGGTGCCGATTGTGCGGAAATTTCCTGGACCCTGTTCGACCTGAGCATCCCGGAGTGGAGCCTGTTGTTCTTTGTCGCCGTCTCGATTCTCGCGGTGTATCAGATGTTGCGGCTGGTCTGGAGTGCTCTGCAACGCCCGCTCAGCGGCGAAGCGTCGCACCCGGCGCTGCTGCGGGATTAAACACTTGTATGAACTTTATCTCCTGCGTACCTTGAAGCCATAGGCGTGCGGGCATAATCTGGCCCGCACGTGTCATTGGATTTATGTTGCTCGATGACGCTCTGCCCGGCCGTCCCCCAAGCCAAAATCAAAAGAGGGGCGCGGGTGTAGAGCAGCATGACCCACAAGGGAAGAGAGATCGCCATGCTCGAAAGTTGTCAGAATGCTCAGGAACGTTGGGGTGGAGTTCATCTGCTGATCGACCGCTGGTTGCAAGAGCGTGAAGAGCTGATCGGTGCCTACGATAAACTCGGTGCGCAGCCGGAGTCGCTGGCCGAGAGCCGCAAGCCCTTGCAGGAGTTCTGCGGCGTGCTGGTCGATTACGTCTCGGCCGGGCACTTCGAAATCTACGAACAGCTGACTGGCGAAGCCAAAGCGTTCAACGACAAGCGCGGCCTCGAACTTGCCGAGACGATCTATCCGCGCATCGACGTCATCACCGAGAAGCTGCTCGCCTTCAACGATCTTTGCGATGAAGGCAAGTGCGTAGCCGAGAAGTTCAAGGAACTCGGTGGCCTGCTGCACGAGCGCTTCGAACTCGAAGACTGCCTGATTGAAGTGCTGCACACAGCACACAAGGAAGAAGATCCGGTTCAGGCCTGATCCGAACCCTGATCAAAAAAAACGGTGCGCCCCAAGCGCACCGTTTTTTATTGCCTGCTCAACTCGTCGCGCCGCGCAATTCCACTTCGAACACCAATGGTGTGAACGGGGCGATCAGGTCGCCGGCACCGTCGGCGCCATAAGCTTGATCCGATGGAATCACCAAGCGCCATTTCGCACCCACCGGCATGTTCTGCAGCGCGGTGCGCCAGCCGGCAATCACGCTGTCGAGATTGAACCATTGTGGCTGAGTGTTCTGATCGAACACGGTGCCGTCGGGTAGTCGACCGACATACAGCACCTGCACTTTTCCGTCAGGTCCGGCCTTGGTGCCAGTGCCCGGTGTCAGTTCGGTGAGCAGGATGCCGTCGGCCAGTTCCTTCACGCCCGGTTTGGCTTTTTCTGCGGTGAGAAAACGCTGCTCGTTTTCCATCGCCGCATCACTTGAAGGCTGTGCAGAGTGCTCGGCATTTTGCGCTTCATGATCGGCCAGAATCTGTTCGATGCGGGCCTCGCTCAATGCCAGCGGCTTGCCTTGATAGGCTTGCTGCAAGCCATCGACCAGCGCCTGAATCTGCAATTGCGGGACTTCCTGACGCAGCCGTTCACCAAGGCTGGCACCGAGGCTGTAGGCCAGATCGTGAGCGTCATTCGCGGTGGTTTTTTCGTCAGCGTGAGCGGCCGAAAAAACCATCCAGAGGGATAAAAAAAAGTAGCGCGACATGGGCACACTCCGTCCTGAGATGCGGTGGATTATGCCAGCGCGAACGTCTGCAACGGTGAACTGCTTTTGCCTTCGCGCAGAACATTTTCGATTCGGTGCAACGCAACGCAATCGATACTGTCAAGATGCCCTAGCGGCGGTAACTGCAGAGGTCTAGTATGAGCCGCACTCACGTCAGCCAGGAGGTAAACCATGTCGGCCACCAAGAAGCCTGTAAATACTCCGTTGCACTTACTCCAACAACTCTCGGGCAGCTTGCTCGAGCATCTGGAAAACGCTTGCTCCCAAGCCTTGGCTGATGCTGAAAAACTGCTCGCCAAACTGGAAAAGCAACGCGGCAAGGCGCAAGAAAAACTGCACAAGTCCCGCACCAAATTGCAGGACGCAGCTGCCGCCGGCAAAGCCAAGGCACAGACCAAAGCCAAGGGCGCAGTGAAAGAACTGGAAGACCTGCTCGATGCCTTGAAGGATCGTCAGTCCGACACCCGCAGCTACATTCTGCAACTCAAACGCGATGCCCAGGAAAGCCTGAAACTGGCCCAAGGTGTTGGTCGCGTTCAAGAAGCCGTGGGTAAAGTGTTGTCCTCGCGTGCAGCCAAACCGGCAGCGGCACCGGCGAAGAAAGCAGCTGCCAAACCGGCTGCTGCAAAAGCTCCAGCGAAAACCGCAGCGGCCAAGCCTGCGGCAAAAACTGCTGCTAAAACTACCGCGCCTGCTGCAAAAGCACCGGTGAAAGCCGCTGCAAAACCAGCTGCCAAAGCTGCGGCAAAACCTGCAGTGAAAAAACCGGCTGCAGCGAGCGCTGCAAAACCAGCGGCTAAAACCACGGCGGCAAAACCTGCTGCGCGTACTGCCGCTGCCAAGCCGGCTACCCGTGCCGCCGCTGCTAAACCAGCCGCCAAACCAGCTGCAGCAAAAGCTGCTCCAGCGAAAACCGCCGCTGCTAAACCGGCCGCTAAACCTGCTGCCAAAGCTGCCGCAAAACCTGCCGCTAAAACTGCTACTGCAAAACCAGCTGCCAAGACTGCCGCTAAACCTGCTGCAAAAGCACCAGCAAAAGTTGCTGCCAAACCAGCCGTGAATGCCGCCGCCAAACCGGCAGCCAAGCCAGCCGCTAAACCGGCCACTGCTGCCAAACCAGCGACTGTTGCCAAGCCTGTTGCTGCAAAACCAGCGACTGTTGCCAAGCCTGTTGCTGCAAAACCAGCGACTGTTGCCAAGCCTGTTGCTGCAAAACCAGCCGCCAAGCCCGCTGCAAAACCAGCCGTTAAAAAGCCAGCTGCCGCTAAACCAGCTACCGCTAAACCGGCTACCGCGCCTGCCGCTAAGCCTGCCGCACCGGCAGCGTCGGCTGCGCCATCGGCACCTGCTCCAGCCGCAACTACCTCGACGCCATCGACTGCGCCATCGCCAGCCGCTGTGTCGAGCACCAGCAACAACCCGACCAGCGCTTCCTAAGCGCCGGTTGCCGCGATGCGCAGCACTTGCAGCGCGTCGCGGTTCGGGCTGGCCGCCGCGCCGGCCAATCCCTCAAGCCAGGTTATTGAACCTGCATCGTTTCGCGTCCACTCCTGCGCCACACCCTCAAGCCGTGACAGCAACGCTCGCTCAGCTTCCAGCTCGAGTGATTTGATCTGCTCGCGCATGCCTTTCAACACCGCGTCATCCACCGCCCGCGCTTTCCATTGCATACGCAGGGTTCGCAGCGGCTGCACCACCTCGACATCCCAAGGCTCGGTCAGCGCCTGAAGCAGTCGTACGCGTTGTTGATCACAGGTCACTGCGCGCTGCTCCAGCCATAAACCGCACAGCAGAAGGCATACATTCGCGCCCGCCGTTTGCAGTTGCAGGCAGGCGTCTTCCACGCCCGGTCGGGCGTAGGTGGCAAGGGAAAAGCTCCACAGGTCAGAGGACATCGTGCTACTCGCGCCAGTTGTGAGCGAAGCTGGTAGACTCCGCCGCCATTATGATCCGACTTCAGAACCTGACTTTACAGCGTGGCCCGCAACGTCTGCTAGAAGACGCCGAGCTGACCCTGCACGCCGGCCACAAAGCCGGCCTCATCGGTGCCAACGGCGCCGGCAAATCGAGCCTGTTCGCCTTGATCCGGGGGGAGCTGCACCCGGACTCGGGGGATTGCTTCCTGCCGGCTGACTGGCGCATCGCCCACATGCGCCAGGAAATCGAGACGCTCGAACGCCTTGCCGTCGACTATGTGCTCGATGGCGACCTGCGTCTACGCGAGGTGCAACGTGACCTCGCCGCCGCCGAAGCGGCGCACGACGGTGCCGCTCAGGCCCGTCTGCACTCGGAACTCGACAGCGCCGACGGTTACACCGCTGATGCGCGAGCGCGCAAGTTGCTCGCCGGTCTCGGTTTCACCAACGAGCAGATGGATCGTCAGGTAGGCGATTTTTCCGGTGGCTGGCGGATGCGTCTGAATCTGGCGCAGGCATTGATGTGCCCGTCGGATCTGTTGTTGCTCGACGAGCCGACCAACCACCTGGATCTCGACGCAATCATCTGGCTCGAAGAGTGGCTGAAAAGCTACCCGGGCACCTTGCTGCTGATTTCCCACGACCGCGATTTCCTCGACGAAGTCGTCGATCACGTCGCCCACGTCGATCAGCGCAAAATCACCCTGTATCGCGGCGGCTATAGCGCATTCGAACGCGCCCGTGCCGAACGTCTGGCCCAGCAGCAACAGGCCTACGAGAAGCAGCAGGCGCAACGTGCGCACATGGAGAGCTACATCGCGCGCTTCAAGGCGCAAGCGACCAAGGCCCGTCAGGCGCAGAGCCGGATCAAAGCCCTGGAGCGGATGGAAGAGCTGTCGGCGGCCCACGTTGATTCGCCGTTCGATTTCGTCTTCCGCGAGTCGACCAAGATCTCCAGCCCGCTGATCGACCTGTCCGATGCCAGCCTGGGTTACGGCGACAAAACCATCCTCGAGAAGGTCAAGCTGCAACTGACCCCGGGGGCGCGGATTGGCCTGCTCGGGCCGAACGGCGCGGGTAAATCGACCCTGATCAAGAACCTCGCCGGCGAATTGTCACCGATCGCCGGGCGCCTGACCCGTGGCGAGAACACCGTGGTCGGCTACTTCGCTCAGCATCAGCTCGATTCGCTGGATTCCAAGGCCAGCCCGTTGTTGCACATGCAGCGTCTGGCGCCGACCGAGCGCGAGCAGACCCTGCGTGATTTCCTCGGTGGTTTCGACTTCCGGGGTGCACGCATCGACGAGCCAGTACTGAATTTCTCCGGTGGCGAAAAAGCGCGTCTGGCTTTGGCGCTGATCGCCTGGGAGCGCCCGAACCTGTTGCTGCTCGACGAACCGACCAACCACCTCGATCTGGAAATGCGCCTGGCGCTGACCATGGCGCTGCAGGAATTCAGCGGCGCGGTGCTGGTGGTGTCTCACGATCGGCACTTGCTCAAGAGCACCACCGACAACTTCTATCTGGTCGCTGACGGCAAGGTCGAAGAGTTCGATGGCGACCTCGAAGACTACGCCCGCTGGCTGGTGGAATACCGTCAGCGCAATGCCCCGGTCAGCAATACGCCGGTGAACCCGGACAAGACCGACAAGAAGGCTCAGCGTCAGGCGGCGGCTGCGTTGCGTCAGCAACTGGCCCCGCACAAGCGTGAAGCCGACAAGCTCGAAGCCGAACTGGGCAAGCTCCACGAGAAACTCGCCAAGGTCGATGCCAGCCTCGGCGACAGCGACATCTACGAGCCGGCGCGCAAGAACGAGTTGCGTGATCTGCTCGCCGAACAGGCCAAGCTGAAGGTTCGCGAAGGCGAACTGGAAGAGGCGTGGATGGAAGCCCTCGAGACGCTGGAAAGCATGCAAGCGGAGCTGGAGGCGCTGTCCTGATGGAAGCGTTCAAGCTGCCGCTGCCGGCGGAGTGGATCGAGCCGATCTGGTTTGCGGTGCAGATTCTGCTGATCCTGCTGGCCGGCTACCTTACCCAGCGCTTCGTTGCCAAAGGCCTGACCCGGTTGGGTGAGCGCTATCCGTTCCCGCCGCAACTGCTGATGCCGCTGCGTGGCGTGTTGCGCTGGCTGATCATGGGCAGTGCGCTGATCTTCGTACTGGAACGTCTCGGTGTCTCGGCCACGGTGCTGTGGACGGCGCTGTCGGGGTTCGTTGCGGTGGCGGCGGTGGCGTTCTTTGCGATGTGGAGCGTGCTGTCGAATTTGCTCTGCGCGATTCTGATCTTCACGGTCGGGCCGTTTCGGCTGGGCGATATCGTTGAGCTGGTGGACACCACTGACAAGCCCGGCGTAAAAGGCCGGGTGGTGGCGATCAATCTGCTTTACACCACGTTGATCGAGGCTGAAGAGCTGGGGACTGGCAGCGCCATGGTGCAAGTGCCCAACAGTCTGTTCTTCCAGCGCTCGGTGCGGCGTTGGCGCGGGACTGATGTGTTTCCGTCGAGCGGGTTCGAGAAGTAGATTCTGCGGCGTCTGTTCTGACGCCTTCGCGAGCAGGCTCGCTCCCACATTTGGAATGCATTCCCCCTGTGGGAGCGAGCTTGCTCGCGAAGGGGCCCTCAGCAGCACCCGCAACATTCAGCAAAAAATCGGTAGTCATCCATTCAAACCCGCATTAGCTTAGGCATTTGTCACGAGCATGAGTCGAGGTGTGCGATGGAGCTTCAAACATGGCTGGCATTTTTTGCCGCCTGCTGGGTGATCAGTCTGTCCCCGGGTGCTGGCGCCATTGCGTCGATGTCCAGCGGTCTGCAATACGGTTTCTGGCGCGGTTACTGGAACGCCCTTGGCCTGCAAATCGGTCTGGCGGTGCAGATTGCGATTGTCGGCGCCGGTGTCGGCGCGATCCTGACCGCTTCGGCCACGGCCTTCCACGCGATCAAGTGGTTTGGTGTGGCTTATCTGGTGTATCTGGCCATCAAGCAATGGCGCGCGCTGCCCATGGACATGAGCGATGACGCTGCGATACGGCCGATCGGCAAGCCACTGGCGCTGGTGTTCCGTGGCTTTCTGGTGAACATCAGCAACCCCAAGGCCCTGGTGTTCATGCTGGCGGTGCTGCCGCAGTTCATCAACCCGCATGCACCGTTGCTGATTCAGTATGTGGTGATCGGTGTGACCATGGTCTGCGTCGACCTGATAGTGATGGCGGGCTACACCGGCCTGGCGTCGAAGGTGCTGCGTCTGTTGCGCACACCGCAGCAGCAGAAGCGCATGAACCGTACATTTGCCGGGCTGTTCATTGGTGCGGCGGCGTTTATGGCGACGTTGCGTAAAGCGGCGGCGTAAACATTGCAGCCACAAAAAAGGCGACCTTTGCAGGTCGCCTTTTTTGTGGCCGGTGCCTCGTCCTAAATAAGGTTTACACCTTCTGGCTTCTTATCAGGAGGGTGCAATGGAGACGGGCGAAAAGCGGAGTCAGCGCGATTACACACTGACTTTTAAATTGTCGGTTGTCGATCAGGTCGAAAAAGGCGAGTTGAGTTATAAAGAGGCTCAACGGCGCTATGGGATTCAAGGCCGGTCGACGGTTCTGGTTTGGTTACGCAAGCATGGTCGGCAGGATTGGAGCCAAGGCGCCTCCATTCGCTCTCAGAGGACTCGACCGATGGACGAGCCAACTTTGCCGCTGACGCCTGAGCAGAGAATCAAAGAGCTTGAAGAACAATTGGCGCTGGCCAATCAGAAAGCCAAATTTTTTGAAGACGTGGTCGATGTTCTGAAGAATGACTATGGCGTATCCGTTGTAAAAAAGCGGCCAGGCAAGTCGTTGCGCAAACCCAAACCCTGAGTGTCAGCAGGGCTTGCCAGTTTATGGGAATAAGTCGCCAAGCCTATTACAAGCGAGATCGGGCTTACCGATCCAGGCTTGAGCAAGACCAGAAGCTCATCAAGTTTGTGCATGAGATCCGCTTACGTCAGCCCTGCATCGGTACTCGTAAGTTACATTCGATGATGCATGCCAAACGCGAGAGACAAGAACTGCATGTTGGAAGGGATCGTCTATTCGATGTTTTGCGCGATCATCGACAACTGGTACGTAGAAAACGGGCCTATCACAAGACGACTGACAGCCATCATCGTTTTCGCTGCCATCCCAACCTCCTGAAACCTGGCCCGCATCAAGTGATTGCGACCGGCCCAGAACAAGTCTGGGTAGCAGATATCACCTACATCCCCACACGAGAAGGATCTGTTTACTTGAGTTTGGTGACAGATGCTTACTCGAGAAAAATTGTCGGCTTTCACGTACATGACAGCCTGCACGCCAAATCCGTGGCTCAAGCCTTCCGAAAGGCGCTAAAAGAGCGCCGAACAAAGCAACGACTGGTGCATCACTCGGATCGAGGCGCACAGTACTGCTCTGATCTTTACCAGAAGCTGCACGCCAAACATGACGTCACTTGCTCAATGACCGATGGCTACGATTGCTACCAAAACGCTCTCGCAGAGCGGGTTAACGGCATTCTGAAAACAGAGCTGCTGCTCTACAGGCCAGAAAATCTAGAACAGGCTGAACAGATGGTGCGGGAGGCTATTACGATCTACAACCAAGAGCGGCCGCACCTTTCCTTAAAATACAAAACGCCCGATGCGGTGCATCGGGCGTTAGGGTGAATAGGTGTAAACCTATTTCAGGACTAGACACGGGACGCAGAGCGTCCCGGGATGCATTCCCACGCGGAGCATGGGAAAGATCAGGGGCCAGTCATCAGCGCAGGATCACCGGCGCAGTATCACGCGGCAGATTGTTGCGCTGCGGTGCTTCGCGCGGCTGCTCGTAACCGCCACCACCGAGCTGCATGCTCAGTTGCCCGGCCACGTCTTCACCCAAGGCCTTGGACACGTCACGCACCACCCGTGGGCGGTTCAGCGAGATCTTGATGTCGCGGTGGTTCACCAGTTTGGTGTCCTGCGCTTCGCCCATCGCCGTGAAGGCCGAGGTGATCTCGAAGGTCTTGGTGTTGATCAGGCTGAAGTCCGCCACCAACGTCAGGCCCAGTACCGCCGAATAGCTGTCGGTGTTCGCCAGCTCGTTGACGTCCTGAGTGAAGTCGATGTCCGACACCGTACCAAACAGCACATAGTCGGCGCCTTTGAAGTTGCCGGCCTTGATGCGCTTGATCACGTCGTAGACGTCACCCTTGGACGACGCGGTGTACGGCGTGCCCTGCACCAGCTGGAACATGCCGGTGCGCAGGATTTCACCCTTGATGTCGCCGGTGAATTTACGCAACTCGCCTTGCTCGATGTAGCTGGTGCTCGCTTCGATCTCGTTGTAGCTCGACGAGCCGCTGGAGCTGTAGTAACCCTCGCGATGATTGCTCTGGGCCGAAACGATGTGGATGTATTGCTCCACACGTTCCTGGTACGCCAGATCCGTCACCGCGACTTTCGGGGCCGCTTGCACGCTGAACGCGCAAGCCACGGCCATCATGCCAATCCATGCGCGCATCAATTAACGCTCCGTGGTTTTGCGGATCTCTTTTTCGTCCATCCACTCGGCCAGACCGCTTTCAACGTCGATCAGTTGCAGGCTGAATTTGTAAAAGACGTCCTTGTAGTCGCTGCTGCGCTTGACGATCGAGCTGATCGATCCTTCGATGCGGTACTTGGCGGCAACCATGTTGCCGGTCTTGGCCACGGTGCTCTTCTTGTACAGACCGCTCTGGTTTTGCAGCTTGAGCTGGTCAACCTGGCTCTGCATGGCGTTGTTGTCGCTGGCGAAACGCGCTACACCGGTCTTCATCAGCTGAGTCTTGATGCTGGTGGTGATTTCGCGGGTGTCGATGTACTCGCTGGTCTTGTTCTTCACGTCGTAGACCTGAACCACCGGACGGCCCTGCAGAATGCCGGACTGGGCCAGCGAGCGGGTCATCGACTCGGCGATCATTTGCAGGTCGGTCGAACCGAATTCGTTGGTCACGGTTTCAACCGCTTTGGTGTCGCCGTAGCTGATGTTCTTGCTGCCCAGGGTCGGCGAAGTGTTGGCGCAACCGGAGGCCAGCAGGGCGATAACGGCGATGCAGGAAAAGCGTGCAAACATGGGAATGCTCTCTAAAACAGGAATAGGGTGACAGGCTTACGGCGTCTTGATTTCCAGACGGAAGTCCACGGCTTTCGGGGTCGGGGCGATGCCTTGAATGAAGCTGGTCTGGGCGCCGTACATCATTTGGCTTTTCCACACTTCTTCTTCGGCAATCGGGAAGCCTTCCGCGCCGAGCCAGGCGAAGCGGTAGTAGAAAATCTTGTTGCTGTTGAGGGTGTTGCTCAACTGCACATTGACCGTCATGAAGCCGTTTTCGCGGGCGACGCGCATGGCGCCGACGACGATGTGTTTCTGCGGACCCATGGCCACGACTTTGCTCGCGGCGCTGCCCGGCTCTGGCGGTGGCGGGGTGGCGCAGCCGCTCGCCAGCAAGGCGAGGGCGGCGACGGCGATGAGTTTGAAGCGCATGCAAAGACTCCGTTCTTAAGGTTGTTTGAGGCTGGCGACGTTGGTCGCGCTGGCGCTCGGGATGACGTGTGCGGCGAGGCCACCGGCGAACACCTGGTTGCCCACGGCGCGCAGGGTGATCACTTGATATCGCTGATCGACAGTGACCTTGACCACCGAACCGCCCACGGCGCTCGGCAGGGTAACCTGATGCTCACCCTTTTTCAGACGCAGACGCACCACTTGGGTGTAGTCCGGCAGGGTGCGCCACGTACGGGTATCGGCACCTTCGAGCACAGCTGAAGAGATACCGACGGCGAGACCGGCCAGAGGGTTGGTTTCGTTGATCTGCTTCTGCGCAACACCCTTGGTGATCGCCCGCACGGTGGTGCGCACGATGATCCCCGGCATGTCGTCGCGCAGGGCGCGGCGGGACATCGCGGTGGTGCTGTTGAGCGCGGTCAGATCGACCTGCTTACCATCGACGCCGATTTGCGCGAAAGTCGCCGTGGAGGTGTCAGGTTTGATGATCGGGAACGACAGCGGCGTGATCACCACATTGTTGGAAATCGGCAATGGCAGCGGCACCCGGATTGAGTCGCGGGCTGGCGCCAGACCGCTTTGCACCACGATCAGAATGTCGCTGTCGTCGGACTTGCTCGGCTTGTCGAGATTGACCAGCGCCTGCTCCAGCAACGGCGTGTTCGGACGCAGCTCGGCGGCCTTGCGGTAGCCCGGTGCAGCCAGGCCTTTTTCGCCCAAGGCTTCGTAGACGAAACCGGACAGGTAATGGCTGAACGCACTCTGGTAGCTGTTTTTCAGGCCAACCACTTCCGGCGCGTCAAGACTGGCGACCGGATAGCCTTGCAGATCCTTGTACTGAGTCTTGATGCCTTCTTTCTCGGCTTCTTCCTCGCTCTTGAGGTATTCCTTGTCGCGCAGGTCGGCGATCACCGCTTCACGTTCGTGAGTCTTTTTGATCGCAGTACGTGCGCCGTCGAAGTCATTGACCGCCAGCAGGTTCAGGGCCATCTGGGTGGTCAGCATGACTTTTTCGTAGTCGTAGCCTTCGTAGCGACGCACTTTGTCATTGACGATGAAGCTGCCGAACTGAGCCAGGTATTTACCGGTGTCGAGCTTGACCGAGTCTTCCCACTGACCGACCACCACATCGGCACTGGTCCAGGCATTCTGACTGCCGGAGAGATCGCCCTTGGCGCGCAGCAACTCACCTTTCTCGAAGTAATAGAGCAGGTCTTTGTCTGGGCCGGTGTTGTTCTTTTCCAGCAGGGTCAGCGCGGCGTCAACGTTGCCGTTGGCCAGTTGCTGGTTGGTCTGTGCCAGTTCGGAGTCGTAGTTGCGAAACGCCGTACAGCCGGACAGCAGAGTGACGGCGCTGAGCGCGATCAGAGTGGGGGCGCGGAATGCCATGGGGGTACTTCTTCCCTGGAGTAATACAGCCGCGGGTGCTGGTCGGGCTGGTGTGACCCATCGACAGTGGCGTTGGCCTCCTGCCAATTCCTCATAACCTGAGGAGCTTTAATGCCCGATCGCAATAACGCGGGCGCGGCATTATAAGCAGGCGGTGATGGCTATGTAATAGCTTTTTAATTGCACTGGTTAGTTAGGTGCCATTACTTATTTCGAAGGGCTTGCTTTCTCTGGTAAAGGCGTCGCAGGAGCAACGAAGGCCGATCCGACGTAATAGGTCTGATCCCGGAACACGCGCAGATTGAGTATTTGATGATCCTGATCGACGCGTAAGGTCAGGGGATAGCCCGGCGGGTAGATGGGCACGTCGACCGTGTGCAGGCCCTTTTTCAGGCGCAGACGAGTGACGAGCGTCTTGTCAGGCAGGGCGCGCCAGGTGCGTGTATCGGCCTCCTCGAAAGGATCCTTGTTTGTCACCACCAGCGAGGCCTTGACCGGGTTGCGCTCGTTTTCCTGTGCCTGGCCGATCGCGGCCATATTGGCGCGGAACATCGCGCGCGAGATGATTTCAGGCATGTCATCGCGCAGTGTTCGCATGGCCATATCGGTCACGCTGTTGATGACCGTCAACGGCTGCTTACGGCCATCAACCTTCAGGTGATTGAAGGTCGGGGTGACGGCGTCCGGAATCATCACCGGAAAGGATATCGGCGCGACAATGACCAGGTTTTCGTTCAGGCGCACCGGAATCGGCACTTGAACCGAGCTGCGCGCCGGTGCCAGACCGCTTTGCACAATGATCAGAACGTCACTTTCATCGGCCTTGGCTGCACGCTTGTCGAGGTTACGCAAAGCGTTCTGCAGAAACGGCATGTCCGGGCGCAGTTCGATGGCTTGGCGATAACCGGGCGCCGCGAGGTCGCGCTCACCCAAGGCTTCATAAGTGAACCCGGCCAGATAGTGGCTGAACGCACTTTGATAGCCGTTCTTCAGTTCCAGCACTTGTGGCGCATCGAGTATGGCCACCGGATAACCTTGCAGATCTTTGTAGCGCAGGGTGATGCCTTGGGACTTGGCCTCTGCCTCCGCCGCTTCGTATTGCAATTCGCGTTGCCGGGCGATCAGTCCTTCGCGTTCATGGGTCTTCTTGATATCGGCGCGAGCACCATCGAAATCGTTGACGGATAACTGATTGAGGGCCATTTGCGTGGTCAGCATGACCTTCTCGTAGTCATAGCCTTCGTAGCGCAGCAGCTTGTCGTTGACGAGCATGGTGCCCATTTCATTGCCGAACCGGGACAGCAGCTTCATGGCGCCGGATGGGTTGGCCTCTTCGCGCTGGAAGATCATCCGGTCAGCACTGCGCCACGCTTGCTGACTTTCGGGCAGAGCGCTGCCAGCACTGAGGATGGCGCCTGTTTCCAGGTAATACAGCAGATCCTTGTCTTCCCACGGGTTATGCATCTCGACCAGTGCCAGTGCGCCGGTGAGGTTGCCCTTGGTCATCTCGTCGGTGGTTTGCTGCATTTCCTGATCGTAATTACGGTAAGCCGCGCAGCCGTTTAAAAAAAGCGCAGTGGCGAGCAGGACGAACAACGGGATGATCCGCATAAACGGTGTGTTTCCTTGAGCCGGAATGTTGAAGGCGCGCGCAGTATAGTGACGGATGCTGGCCAGTGGCTGCGAGTTGGGGGCCGATGTGCGCAGATCAAAGACTCTGTTCCTGAGGCAACCTCGGCGATTTTGCGGAGTTCGTCTGCCGGGTACATCCGCCCAATCAAAGCGAAACACCGACAAAGCTTGAGGGAAATGCGTTCGAAGTGAACAATATGTAACTTCGCATTTCCATTTGAGAATTCTTCATGACTGCCTCGTCCCGTTTCCTGGCCTGGCTGGTGTTCCCGTTGTTTGCCCTGAGCAGCTTCAATCTGCTGGCCGATACCGTGGAAGGCGCGCCGCAAGCGCTGCACCTGCTCGATTACATCAGTGCGGATTACCCGCCGACGGTAGCGGCGGGCAAGGTTGTCGATGATTCCGAATACCGCGAGCAACTGGAGTTCACTCGGGCGCTGCAAGGCTTGATCGCCGGTATGCCGGCCAAATCGGAAAAGGCTGCGCTGGAGCAGGGCGTTGAAGCCCTGCACGCGGCGATCAGCGCGAAACAGGATGGCGCCGAAGTCGCTCGGCAGGCGCGGCAACTGGGCGCGCAACTGGCGGTAGCCTATGAAGTCAGTCAGGCACCGATCATCACCCCCGATCCCACCCGAGGCGCTCCGCTCTATGCGCAGAATTGCTCGGTGTGCCACGGCGACAGCGGCGCCGGTGACGGCCCGGCGGGACTCGGCATGACCCCGGCCCCGGCCAATCTGAGGGATGCGGCGCGGCTGGATCACCTGAGCCTGTACGCGATCTACAACACCCTCGGCCAAGGCGTCGAAGGCACCGACATGCCGGCGTTTGCCGATCAGCTTGACGATCGTCAGCGCTGGGATCTGGCGACTTACATCGCCGGCTTCAGCGCTGATCCGGCGGCGGCCAGGTCCGAGAAGAGCTACAACATCGCCGATCTGGCACGCCAGACCCCGGCCGAAGTGCAGGCTGCCGATGGCCCGCAAGCGGCGGCGACGTTCCGCGCACAACGCGCGCAGCCGCCACAGGTCAAGCGTGGTCCGGCGCAGTTGCTCGACTACACCGCGGCAACGCTGGACAAGAGTCTTGCTGCGTACCGCGCCGGTGAGCACGATCAGGCTTACGACCTGTCGGTCGCGGCGTATCTGGAAGGCTTCGAACTGGTCGAGAGCTCGCTGGATAACGTCGACGCCAACGTGCGCAAGGACACTGAAAAGTCGCTGATGGCGTATCGACAGTCGTTGCAGGACGGCTTGCCTGTCGAGCAGGCCGAGCAGCGTCTGGACGCGGCCAAGGCGAAGTTGAAAGAGTCCGCCGGGCTGCTCGGCAGTGATGGCTTGAGCTGGTCGCTGAGCTACATCTCCGGCTTGCTGATTCTGTTGCGCGAAGGGCTGGAAGCGATTCTGGTGCTGGCGGCGATACTCGCCTTCCTGCGCAACACCGGCCAGCAATCGGCGGTGCGCAGCGTCAACGTCGGTTGGGGCCTGGCGCTGCTGGCCGGCCTCGGCACCTGGGCGCTGGCGGCGTATGTGATCGACGTCAGTGGTTCGCAGCGTGAACTGCTCGAAGGCGCGACGGCGCTGTTCGCCAGTGTCATGGTCTTGTGGCTCGGCGTGTGGATGCATGACCGTCGCCACGCCGCGGCCTGGCAGGATTACATCAAGAGCAGTCTGGTCGGCGGTGGCGGGCGTTTCGGCTTCGCGATTCTGGCGTTCTTCTCGGTGTATCGCGAGTTGTTCGAAGTGATCCTGTTCTACGAAACCCTGTGGTTGCAGGCCGGCCCGGCCGGGCATGACGCGGTGCTCGCCGGTGGCGCGACGGCACTGGTGCTGCTGGTCGGTCTGGCGTGGGTGATCCTGCGCGGTTCGGCGAAACTGCCGCTGACGCTGTTCTTCAGCATCAACGCGGCGCTGTTGTGCGCGTTGTCGGTGGTGTTTGCCGGACATGGCGTGAAGGCGTTGCAGGAAGCCGGGATCTTCGGCACGCGGCCGGTGGCGTTCTTTGAATTCGACTGGCTGGGAATTCATGCCGATGCGTATTCGTTGACGGCGCAGGCGGTGGCGATTCTGGCGATTGTTGTGTTGTATGGGCGTAGTTGGGTGGCGGAGAAGCGGCGGGTAGTCGCTTAACAGCATTCGCTGGGGCTCACATTCGCGAGCAGGCTCGCTCCCACAGGGTTTACGCGTAACCTGTGGGAGTGACGGTGCGACGATTCGACCTGCTCGCGAATTGTTTTTGGAGGTTAGAAAAATGCGTGTATGGATCGATGCCGACGCCTGCCCACGGGCGGCGAAGGATCTGGTAGTGAAGTTTGCGCTCAAGCGCCAGTTCGAAGTGGTGCTGGTGGCCGGGCAGCCGCAGATCAAACCGGGGCTGGCCATCGTCAAACTGATCGTGGTGCCGAGCGGGCCGGATGCGGCGGACGATTATCTGGTCGAGCACGCAGTGCCCGGTGAGCTGGTGATTTGCAGCGATATCCCGCTGGCCGATCGTTTGGTGAAGAAGGGCGTCGCGGCGCTGGATCCGCGCGGCAAAGAGTTTGATGCGCAGAACATGGGCGAGCGCCTGGCCGTGCGCAACCTGTTCACCGATCTGCGCGAGCAAGGCCAGATGAGCGGCGGACCGGCGCCGTTTGGCGATCGCGAGAAGCAGGCGTTCGCCAATGCGCTGGACCGGATCCTCACACGCCTGACCCGCAAGCCTTAAGCCCGGCACAAATCCCCTTGTAGGAGTGAGCCTGCTCGCGATAGCGGTCGGTCATTCAACAGATATGTGCCTGATACACCGCCATCGCGAGCAGGCTCACTCCTACAGTAGACCGTATCAGGCGTCGTTTTCGTGGGTCAGCTCGAGCACGCGGTCGACCAGTTTGTTGATCCCCGAAGCCGCCTCACTGATGTTCTGCGCCAGCATGTAAGCCGGGGTCGTCACCAGTTTGCGCGCCTTGTCTTCGATGATTTCCGTCACCGCACAGTCTTCATGGGTGGCGCCCATCTTGTTCATTGCCGTGGCGGTGTCGGTATCGTTGCCGATGGTGCAGGTTACGCCCGGGCCGTAGATCTTCGCCGCCAGTGCCGGCGAGATGCACATCAGACCGACCGGTTTGCCCGCTTCGGCAAATGCCTCGGCCAGCGCCAGCACTTCAGGCTGGACAGTGCAGCCAGCGCCTTCGACGGCGAAGTTGGACAGGTTCTTCGCCGCACCGAAACCACCCGGCACGATCAGCGCATCGAAGTCGTCGACGTCGGCCTCGCGGATGTCCTTGATGTTGCCGCGGGCAATGCGCGCCGATTCCACCAGGACGTTACGCGACTCGGGCATTTCTTCGCCGGTCAGGTGGTTGATCACGTGCAATTGCGCGATGTTCGGGGCGAAGCACTGCACCTGCGCGCCGCGTTGGTCGAGGCGCAGCAGGGTGATGACGCTTTCATGGATCTCGGCGCCGTCGTACACGCCACTGCCGGACAGGATCACTGCAACTTTTTTGCTCATGGGTTTCTCTCCAGATTCATGGCGCTAAATGTCCACTAAATTGTCGCGCGTTGCCATAGGCTCAAGTGGTGGCGGCACTTGCATGGAACGCTTTCTACATGGATCGCAACAACGGCGGGGTGTTCATTATTTGGGATGTCTGTTGCGTGGCGAGCGGGTGATTTTTGGCGTGAGAACGCCGCTGACGAGCGGGAGTCCGCTAGCGCAGAGGGGATAAATGACTGAAAGAGGCGGCCAGCCCGCTCAGTGCCGGCGGGCTGTAGCAAGTCGCCAGCGCGTTACTCGGCTGGCGTCTTCGGTTCGGCAGGCTTGGATTCTTCGGCCTGATTCAGCAGTGCAGCTTTCGCGGCTTGCTCGTCGGCGTACACCTGCTTGGCCAGCCGCGCATTCTTGAAGCGGCGGCGCAACCACAGGCCAACGCCAAGAATCAGCAGCGCACCGAGTACCCACAACTCGTACTTCTTGATGCTGCCGAGCATGCCTTCCAGCACCGCGCCGAAGTGGTAAGCGGCGGCAGCCAGCGCGGTCGCCCAGATCGCCGCGCCAATGCCGTTGAGCAGCAGATAACGTCCCGGCGGATACCCCGACAGGCCGATCGCCACCGGCATCACCGTGCGCAGACCGTAAACAAAACGGAAACTCAGCACCCAGATGTCCGGATGCTTGCGAATGTGCTCCAGCGCGCGGTCGCCCATCAGTTGCCAGCGCGGTTTGCGCGCGAGCAATTTGCGCCCGTGCTTGCGGCCCAGGAAGTACCACAGCTGATCGCCGGCATAGCTGCCGCAGAACGCCACGACCACCACCAGGTTGATGTCCATGTATCCACGGAACGCGAGGAAGCCCGCGAGCACCAGGATGGTTTCGCCTTCGAAGAACGTGCCGAGGAACAAGGCAAAGTAGCCAAAGTCATGCAGAAATTGTTGGAGCATTGTCTGGGTGCTGGCGAAATGAACGCGCAGCCTAACCCTTCGGACACATTCATGAAAGTGTCCAAATGTGTCTCGACGTGAACAATTCCTACACTGACAATGGAATGCGGCTACATGTCACGGGGCACACATAACTGTCATCTGTTCGTCATAATGGCCGTCTATAACTGTCACGCTCGCCCGTTTGCGCGGGCTCAGGAGTCCGCCGTGAGCTTTACCCCAGCCAACCGTCTGTTCCCTGCCACGCGCCTGCGCCGCAATCGTCGTGATGATTTTTCGCGTCGGCTGGTGCGGGAAAATGTGCTGACGGTCGATGACCTGATCCTGCCGGTGTTCGTGCTTGACGGTGAAAACCGTCGCGAAGCCGTGGCGTCGATGCCCGGGGTAGAGCGGCTGACTATCGATCTGCTGCTCGAAGAAGCGGCGAAATGGGTCGAACTGGGGATTCCGGCGCTGGCGCTGTTTCCGGTCACCCCTCCTGAACTTAAATCCCTCGACGCCGCCGAAGCCTGGAATCCTCAAGGCATCGCCCAGCGCGCCACCCGTGCGCTGCGTGAGCGTTTCCCTGAGCTCGGCGTGATCACTGACGTGGCGCTCGATCCGTTCACCACCCACGGGCAGGACGGCATCCTCGACGAAGAAGGCTACGTACAGAACGACATCACTGTTGATGCACTGGTGCGTCAGGCGCTGTCCCATGCCGAAGCCGGCGCGCAGGTGGTGGCGCCGTCGGACATGATGGACGGTCGCATTCAGGCGATCCGCGAAGCGCTGGAAATCGCCGGCCACGTCAACGTGCGGATCATGGCTTATTCGGCCAAGTACGCCAGCGCCTATTACGGCCCGTTTCGCGATGCGGTCGGCTCGGCATCGAACCTCGGCAAGGCGAACAAAGCCTCTTATCAGATGGATCCGGCCAACAGCGACGAAGCGCTGCACGAAGTCGGTGCGGACTTGTCTGAAGGCGCGGACATGGTCATGGTCAAACCGGGCATGCCGTATCTGGACATTCTTTTCCGGGTAAAAGATGCCTTCAAAGTGCCGACCTTCGTCTACCAGGTTAGCGGCGAATACGCCATGCACATGGCGGCAATCCAGAATGGCTGGTTGAGCGAGGCGGTGATTGTCGAATCACTGACCGCCTTTAAACGTGCCGGCGCTGATGGCATCCTGACTTACTTTGCTGTCCGCGCCGCTCAATTGTTACGAGAGCAGAAATAGCCCTCCCAGGAACATTCAATGAATACCGAAGGACTCACGGAAGTTGCAGTAAAAGAAGCTCAGCCGGTGGTCGAGCAAATCACCGAAACTCCGCCGGAGCTGGAGCCTGCGCCACCCGCGCCAGTCGCCGAACCTGTCGCGGCGGCGCCAGTGATTGCGATACCGGGCCTGGATGACAGCAGCCTGTACATCCACCGTGAGCTTTCGCAACTGCAATTCAATATCCGCGTGCTGGAACAGGCGCTGGACGAGTCCTATCCGTTGCTGGAACGCTTGAAGTTCCTGCTGATCTTCTCCAGCAACCTCGATGAATTTTTTGAAATCCGCGTCGCCGGTCTGAAGAAGCAGATCACCTTCGCCCGTGAGCAGGCCGGAGCTGATGGCTTGCAACCGCATCAGGCGCTGGCGCGGATCAGCGAGCTGGTTCACGGTCACGTTGACCGTCAGTACGCGATCCTCAACGACATTCTGTTGCCGGAGCTGGAAAAGCATCAGGTGCGCTTCATCCGTCGCCGCCACTGGACGGTCAAGATCAAAACCTGGGTGCGCCGCTATTTCCGCGACGAGATCGCACCGATCATCACCCCGATCGGCCTTGACCCGACGCACCCGTTCCCGTTGCTGGTGAACAAGAGCCTGAACTTTATCGTCGAGCTCGAAGGTATCGACGCCTTCGGTCGCGACTCCGGTCTGGCGATCATCCCGGCGCCGCGCTTGCTGCCACGGATCATCAAGGTGCCGGAAGAAGTCGGCGGCCCGGGCGACAACTATGTTTTCCTGTCGTCGATGATCCACGCCCACGCCGATGACCTGTTCCAGGGCATGAAGGTTAAAGGCTGCTACCAGTTCCGTCTGACCCGAAATGCCGACCTGGCGCTCGATTCCGAAGACGTCGAAGACCTCGCCCGCGCCCTGCGTGGCGAGTTGTTCTCACGTCGTTACGGCGATGCGGTGCGTCTGGAAGTCGCTGACACTTGCCCGAAACATCTTTCGGACTACCTGCTCAAGCAGTTCAACCTGAGCGAGAGCGAGTTGTATCAGGTCAACGGCCCGGTCAACCTGACGCGGCTGTTCAGCATCACCGGACTGGACAGCCATCCGGAGCTGCAATACACGCCGTTCACCCCGCAGATCCCGAAACTGCTGCAGAACAGCGAAAACATCTTCAGCGTGGTCAGCAAGCAGGACATCCTGTTGCTGCACCCGTTCGAGTCGTTCACCCCGGTGGTCGACCTGCTGCGTCAAGCGGCGAAAGACCCGCACGTTCTCGCTGTGCGTCAGACCCTGTACCGCTCTGGGGCCAACTCCGAGATCGTCGATGCGCTGGTGGATGCCGCGCGTAACGGCAAGGAAGTGACGGCGGTCATCGAGCTGCGTGCAAGGTTCGACGAAGAGTCCAACCTGCAACTGGCCAGCCGTCTGCAAGCTGCGGGTGCGGTGGTGATCTACGGCGTGGTCGGCTTCAAGACCCACGCCAAAATGATGCTGATCCTGCGGCGTGAGGCCGGTGAAATCGTCCGTTACGCGCACCTCGGCACCGGTAACTACCACGCCGGTAACGCCAAGCTCTACACCGACTACAGCCTGCTGACCTCCGACGATGCCTTGTGCGAAGACGTCGGCAAACTGTTCAGCCAGTTGATCGGCATGGGTAAAACCCTGCGCATGAAAAAGCTGCTGCATGCGCCGTTTACCCTGAAGAAGGGCATGCTCGACATGATTGCCCGCGAGACCCAGTTCGCCGTCGAAGGCAAACCGGCGCACATCATCGCCAAGTTCAACTCGCTGACCGATCCGAAGATCATCCGCGCGCTGTACAAGGCCAGCCAGTCCGGCGTGCGCATCGATCTGGTGGTGCGCGGCATGTGCTGTCTGCGCCCGGGAATTGCCGGGGTTTCGCACAACATCCATGTGCGCTCGATCATTGGCCGCTTCCTTGAGCACACACGTGTTTTCTACTTCCTCAATGGCGGCGACGAGCAGATGTTCCTCTCCAGCGCCGACTGGATGGAGCGCAACCTCGACAAGCGCGTCGAGACTTGCTTCCCGGTCGAAGGCAAAAAGCTGCTGACTCGCGTGAAGAAAGAGCTGGAGCTGTACCTGACCGACAACACCCACAGCTGGAGCCTGCAGTCGGATGGCCGTTACATCCGCAATACGCCGACCGGCAACCAGAATCCGCGCAGCGCGCAGGCGACGTTGCTGGAACGGTTGGGTAGCCCCATCCTTCCGGTAAGCAGCTGAGGCCTTGAAGGTCAAATGCCCCTCACCCTAACCCTCTCCCAGAGGGAGAGGGGACTGATCGAGGTGGATGTCAGGGTTACGCCGACTTGCAATACCGAGTCGAACTCAGGATTTGAAAAGCCCACAAATCGGCTCCCTCTCCCTCCGGGAGAGGGCTGGGGTGAGGGGAAGATCCACCTCCTGTCTCAAGCCGAACCCAATAAAAAAGGCGATCCCTGCGGATCGCCTTTTTTGCACCTGTCATCCACCCACCTTCGGCAGCTCCTGCGGGGGAGATTTGCGGTGTTTCAGTGAACAGTCAGCACAATCCCCACCCGCGTCAGCCAATCTGCCTCAAGCCCGAAATCTGCCTGAGTCAGCTGATTCTCATCCAGCCAGTTCTCCGGGAATTCCACATCCAGGGTGTTGCCCTTGGCGTGCAACACCACCTGCGGCATCGTCTGCGTGCCACGAATGTGGTGGAACAGGATCGCAAAGCGCAGCAGCACGCACAGGCGGATCAGCTTGTCGCCGTCGTCGCCGAAATCGGCAAACTTGTCCTTGGGAATGTTGCGGCGATGGCCGCGCACCAACAGCGCAAGCATTTGCTGGTCTTCGCGGGAGAAGCCGGCGAGGTCCGAGTGTTCGATCAGGTAGGCACCGTGCTTGTGGTAGTGATAGTGCGCAATATCGAGGCCGACTTCGTGCACTTTCGCCGCCCAGCCGAGGAGTTCGCGCCAGATGCCGTCATCCAGCTCCCAGTCCACCGCGACCTGATCGAACGCGTGCAAGGCTTTGCGCTCAACTCGCGCCGCCTGCTCCAGGTCGACGTGGTAGCGCTCCATCAGCGAGGTCAGGGTGCGTTCGCGCACGTCTTCGTGATGATGACGGCCGAGCAGGTCGTAGAGCACGCCTTCACGCAGTGCGCCGTCGCAGTGATCCATGCGTTGCAGTTCGAGGGCGTCGAAAATCGCTTCGAGAATCGCCAGGCCCGCCGGGAAAATGGTCCGGCGATCCGGCTTGATGCCTTCGAAATCGATCTTGTCGACGTCGCCAAGCTTGAATAGCCGACGCTTTAGCCACGCCAGACCTTCGGCATTCACTTCGCCAGTGCCATGGCCGCCGGCCTTCAGCGCCAGGCCGATGGCGCGGATGGTGCCCGAGGAGCCGATGGCTTCATCCCAGGTCAGACGGTGCAGGGCGTGTTCGATGCTCATGATCTCCAGCCGCGCCGCCGTGTATGCCTGGGCGTAGCGGGCCGGGGTGATCTTGCCGTCCTTGAAGTAGCGCTGGGTGAAGCTGACGCAGCCCATCTGCAGGCTTTCGCGCAGCAGCGGCTCGAAGCGCTGGCCGATGATGAACTCGGTACTGCCGCCGCCGATGTCGGCGACCAGACGTTTGCCCGGAGTGTCGGCGAGGGTGTGCGACACGCCCAGATAGATCAGACGCGCTTCTTCACGGCCGGAGATGACTTCCACCGGGTGGCCGAGGATTTCTTCGGCGCGGTGGATGAATTCGAGGCGGTTGCGCGCTTCACGCAAAGCGTTGGTGCCAACGATGCGCACGGCGCCCAGCGGCATACCGTTGATCAGTTGGGCAAAACGCTTGAGGCAATCGAGGCCACGTTGCATCGATTCTTCGTTGAGCTTGCGCTCATCGTCGATGCCGGCGGCCAGCTGAACCTTTTCGCCGAGCCGCTCGAGAATGCGGATCTCGCCGTTCTGGGCCTTGGCCACGACCATGTGAAAGCTGTTCGAGCCCAGGTCGATTGCGGCGATCAGGGACAGATTCTTGGCTTGGGATTGCGGCATGGTCAGGGGGTCTCGGTCGATAACCCCGACATCGTGCCACGATCAACGGCTGGCGCCAACGCGCATGGTTCAAACCGTTGATTCAGCGCAGAAAGTCGGTGACCGCTGCGCGGTCAATCGCGAGCAGGCTCACTCCTACAGGTGAACGCATTCCCATGTAGGAGTGAGCCTGCTCGCGATGAGGGCCTGAAAGCCCCTGTTTTTCTCTCAGGCTGTTGCTTCAACTGTGCCAATAAAGTTCGCCAGCTCCGCCGTCTGCGGATTGGCAAACAACACCTTCGGATCACCCACCTCATGCACCTTGCCATGGTGCATGAACACCAATTTATCCCCGACCTCGCGGGCGAAGCGCATTTCATGGGTGACCATGATCAGCGTCATGCCTTCCTTGGCCAGTTGCCGAACCACGCTGAGCACTTCGTTGACCAGTTCCGGGTCGAGCGCCGAGGTGATCTCGTCGCACAGCAAAACCTTCGGCGACATCGCCAATGCCCGGGCAATCGCCACACGCTGTTGCTGGCCGCCTGAGAGTCGATCCGGGAAGGCATCGAATTTTTCCCCAAGCCCCACACGTTCGAGCATCTCTCGCGCCAGTTCCGCAGCCTTGGCTTTCGGCACTTTCTGCACCACTTGCGGCGCGAGCATGACGTTTTCGCCCACGGTCAGGTGCGGGAACAGATTGAACTGCTGAAACACCATGCCGACCTTCTGCCGCAGGCTGCGCAGATCGGCGCGGGCGGCGTCGAGGTATTCGCCATCGACTTCGATGACGCCATCGTTGATCGACTCCAGGCCATTGAGCGTGCGCAGCAGGGTGGATTTGCCCGAGCCGCTGCGGCCTATGATCGCCACGACCTGGCCTTCCTCGACGCTGAGGTCGATGCCTTTGAGCACGTGGTGATCGCCGTAGTATTTATGCAGGGCGGAAATTCTAAGCAGAGGCATGCAGTCTCCTTTCCAGGTAGCGCGCACTGAGGGACAAGGGGTAGCAGAGCAGGAAGTAGCCGAGGGCGACGAGGCCGTAGACCATGAACGGTTCAAACGTGGCGTTGGCGAGCATGCCGCCGGTCTTGGTCAGCTCGGTGAAACCGATGATCGAGGTCACCGCGGTGCCTTTGACCACTTGCACCGAGAAACCCACGGTCGGCGCCACGGCAATGCGCAGCGCCTGCGGCAGGATCACGTAGCGCAGCTGTTCCAGCGGATTGAGCGCCAGACTCGCCGAGGCTTCCCACTGGCCATTGGAAATCGATTCGACGCAGCCGCGCCAGATCTCCGCCAGATAGGCGCTGGTGAACAAGGTCAGGGCAATCGCTGCGGCCATCCACGGCGAGATTTCGATCCCGGCCAGCGCCACGCCGAAGAACACCAGAAACAGCTGCATCAACAATGGCGTGCCCTGGAACAGCTCGATCCATGTGCGGGCGATGCTGCTTGGCAGAGAGTTTTTCGAGATGCGCATGATCAGGATCAGCAGCCCGACAATCCCGCCGCCGATAAACGCCACCAGCGACAGCGCCAGCGTCCATTGCAGGCCGACGAGCAGGTTGCGCAGGATGTCCCAGAAGGTGAAATCGCTCATGCGCGGCTCCTGCTGATGTAGCGCCGGCCGATCCAGTTCAGCAGTTGGCGAATCAGCAGCGCCATGCACAGATAGATCAGCGTGGTCAGCGCGTAGGTTTCAAAGGCGCGGAAGTTGCGTGACTGAATGAAATTGGCGGCGAAGCTCAGCTCTTCGGTGGCGATCTGCGAACACACCGCCGAGCCAAGCATGACGATGATGATCTGGCTGCTCAGCGCCGGCCAGACCTTGCCCAGCGCCGGCAGCAGCACCACATGACGGAACGCTTCGAAGCGCGTCATCGCCAGCGCCGCTGCGGCTTCCAGTTGCCCGCGCGGAATCGCCTGAATGCCGGCGCGAATGATCTCGGTCGAATAGGCGCCGAGGTTGATTACCATCGCCAGCACCGCCGCCTGCCACTCGGAAATCTGCACGCCCAGCGACGGCAAACCGAAGAAGATGAAGAACAACTGCACCAGAAACGGCGTGTTGCGGATCAACTCGACGTAGACGCCGAAGATTGTCGAGAACGGGCGGATGTTCCACGCCCGCACCAGCGCCCCGACAATCCCCACGCCGACCCCGAGCAACGCGCCGATGGCCGTCAGCTCAAGGGTGAACAGCGCGCCGCGCAGCAGCAGGTCGGTGTTTTCCACCACCGGCATGAAATCGAACTGATAAGCCATGAAGGTCTCCCGCTCAGTCGATCAGAGATCGGCCGGCAGCGGCTCTTTCAGCCAGGTCTGCGAATTCTTTTCCAGTGCGCCGTCAGCCTTGGCGGTGGTCAGGATGTCGTTGACCTTGGCCAGCAGCGCCGCTTCGTTCTTGTTCACGCCAACGTAGACCGGCGAATCCTTCAGTTTCACTTTCAACGCCGGTACACGTTTCGGGTTCTTTTCGCTGATTGCGACCATCACCACGTTGCCGCTGGCGATCAGGTCAACTTGTCCTGCGAGGTAGGCGGCGATGGTCGAGTTGTTGTCTTCGAAGCGTTTGATGGTCACGCCTTCGGGGGCGACCTTGGTCAGCTCGATGTCTTCGATAGCGCCACGGGTGACGCTGATGGTTTTGCCTTTGAGATCGTCGAGGCTGGCGATGGCGGCGTCTGGCGGGCCGAACACGGCGAGGTAGAACGGTGCGTAAGCGCGGGAGAAGTCGATGACCTTCTCGCGCTCAGGATTTTTGCCGAGGCTGGAGATCACCAGATCAACCTTGCCGGTGGTCAGGAACGGAATGCGGTTAGTGCTGTTGACCGGGGTCAGTTCGAGTTTGACCTTGAGTTGATCAGCCAGCAGTTTCGCCGTGTCGATGTCCAGACCACGAGGTTTCATGTCCGGGCCGACCGAGCCGAACGGCGGGAAGTCCTGGGGCACGGCGACTTTCAGCGTGCCGCGCTTGACCACGTCGTCCAGACCGTCGGCGTGAGCGGGAGCCTGGCTGAGCAACAAAGAGGCAAACAGAGCGGCGAGGAGGGCGCTGTAACGCTTGGTCATGGACAATCTCCGGATCGGCGGGAAGTGATTTCTGCGTTCGGACAGAGCATGTGCCGTGCCAATACGTGGCTTTCGTCGTGGCAGGCCGCGGTTTCAGCGGCTTTGTTCGGTCTTACTGGTCTGAACAGTCAGGTTGTTTTTCGCACCGCTATCGCGCATCGGCGTGGAGCACCGAACCCCGCTGGGGCACGACTTGCCGGACTCGACGAATAGCTTTACAACTAGCCGCACATTGGCCTGGCGCGTCTGAAAAACCATGAACTCGATTTCCCGTGCGGTACCTGAAGTGGCGCTGCAAGCGATCCGCAAACTGATCACCGAGCAGGGTTTCGGTGCGGGCGACGCCTTGCCGTCGCAGCGGGATCTAGCGTTGCAACTGGGCGTGAGCCGGGCGTCGTTGCGCGAGGCACTGTCATCGTTAAGTGCGCTGGGCGTGGTCAGTATTCAGCCGGGCAAAGGCGTGTTCGTGCAGTCACCAGTGGAATTGTCGCGTGGCGAAAACGCACCGGGCTGGTCGTTCGCGGCGCAGGCGTCGCCACTGGATATCTTTCAACTGCGCTATGCGCTGGAAGGATTTGCGGCGGGGCTGGCGGCGGTGACCTTGAGCACGTTCGATCTGGATGCGCTGGAAGACAACGTTGCAGCCATGCGCGAGCAATTGAAGGTCGGTGATTTTGAGGCAGCGGCGAAACTCGACTTCGAATTCCACCGGCGCATCCTTCTGGCCAGCGGCAATCAGGCGATGCTGAACATCCTCACCGCCAGCGCCGAGATGTTCCTGGAAAGCCAGAAACTACCGTTCATCCGCGCCGAACGCGCCATGGAAACCTGGCAGGAACACCGCAAGATTCTTCGTGCCCTCACGCGCCGGGCGTCCGGCGCTGCGCAAAAAGCCATGCAGGAGCACGTGCGCAACGCGGCCCTGCGCACTGGAATTTCCTTCATTGCCCCCGCCACCGCGTGACTTGAGCTATACCCAAACTCATCGAGTGCCATAGCAAGACTCAATCAACTGCGGCTTCCTGAACAGGGGAAGGGCGGCTATGATGGGCCACGTTTTTTTGCTTACAACCTGGAGAATTCCATGAGCAGCGATCTTATCAAACACGTTAGCGACGCTAGCTTCGAAGCCGACGTACTCAAGGCCGAAGGCGCTGTCCTGGTCGATTACTGGGCTGAATGGTGCGGTCCTTGCAAAATGATCGCTCCGGTTCTGGACGAGATTGCCGAGACTTACAAAGGCAAGCTGACCGTTGCCAAACTGAACATCGACGAAAACCAGGAAACCCCGGCCAAGCACGGCGTGCGTGGTATCCCGACCCTGATGCTGTTCAAGAACGGCAACGTTGAAGCGACCAAAGTCGGCGCCCTGTCGAAGTCGCAACTGGCGGCTTTCCTCGACGCCAACATCTAAGCGTCGCTGTAAAGTGCCTGAAAAAAAGCCCCGCAATTAGCGGGGCTTTTTGCGTATTCAGGGCTAGACGCTCCGAAACTCAGGTGGTACATTCGGCCCCGCACTGGTTTCTCCACTGCCCCCTGCTAGCCGTCGCCGACGCACTCCTTTTCGAATTAGTTCGCGATCCTGTCGCCTTCTCCGCGGCGCGGCCTCATTAAGCCAAAAGCTTAATTTCCCCCCCCTCCATAAATGATTACGTCATTCCTATATGAATCTGACTGAACTCAAGCAAAAGCCGATTACCGAACTGCTCGAATTGGCCGAACAGATGGGCATAGAAAATATGGCCCGTTCGCGCAAGCAGGACGTGATTTTCTCCCTGCTGAAAAAGCACTCGAAAGGCGGCGAGGAAATCTCCGGTGATGGCGTGCTGGAGATTCTCCAGGACGGCTTCGGCTTCCTGCGCTCCGCTGACGCTTCCTACCTGGCCGGCCCGGACGATATCTACGTCTCGCCAAGCCAGATCCGCCGCTTCAACTTGCGTACCGGTGACACCATCGTTGGCAAGATCCGCCCTCCGAAGGAAGGCGAGCGGTATTTCGCCCTGCTCAAGGTCGACACGATCAACTTCGATCGTCCGGAGAACGCGAAAAACAAGATTCTCTTCGAGAACCTGACCCCGCTGTTCCCGACCGTGCGCATGAAGATGGAAGCCGGTAACGGTTCCACCGAAGACTTGACTGGTCGCGTGATTGACCTGTGCGCCCCGATCGGCAAAGGCCAGCGTGGTCTGATTGTCGCGCCGCCGAAAGCCGGTAAAACGATCATGCTGCAGAACATCGCAGCGAACATCGCCCGTAACAACCCTGAAGTTCACCTGATCGTGCTGCTGATCGACGAACGTCCGGAAGAAGTAACCGAAATGCAGCGCACCGTGCGCGGCGAAGTGGTTGCCTCGACCTTCGACGAGCCGCCGACCCGTCACGTGCAGGTTGCCGAAATGGTGATCGAGAAGGCCAAGCGCCTGGTCGAACACAAGAAAGACGTGGTGATCCTGCTCGACTCCATCACCCGTCTGGCCCGTGCCTACAACACCGTGATCCCGAGCTCCGGCAAGGTATTGACCGGTGGTGTCGATGCCCACGCCCTCGAGAAGCCAAAGCGTTTCTTCGGTGCTGCGCGTAACATCGAAGAAGGCGGCTCGCTGACCATTATCGCCACCGCGCTGGTTGAAACCGGCTCGAAAATGGACGAAGTGATCTACGAAGAGTTCAAGGGTACCGGCAACATGGAGCTGCCTCTGGATCGCAAGATCGCCGAGAAGCGCGTGTTCCCGGCGATCAACATCAACCGCTCCGGCACCCGCCGCGAAGAGTTGCTGACCGCCGACGACGAACTGCAGCGTATGTGGATCCTGCGCAAGCTGCTGCACCCGATGGACGAAGTCGCTGCCATCGAGTTCCTGGTCGACAAGCTGAAAGCGACCAAGACCAACGACGAGTTCTTCTTGTCGATGAAGCGCAAGTAATACGCAGCTGTTTAAAAGAACGCTCCCGAAAGGGGGCGTTTTTTTTTGCTTTCTGGGGGCATGACTTTGCCGATGTGTCAGTCCTCTTGTTTGAACAACAGCTACCCGCAGGGGCAAGAAACCTTATGTAGCTGATTGGTGGTCACCGTGATATCGACGGATTAAGGGCACTGACGGGCTGCTGTTTGCCCGTCAGAGCAGGTAGGATGTACGCCTATTTTGAGGGTGCCATCGTCAATGAAATTCAAGGATCTTCGGGATTTCGTGCAGCAGCTTGAGCAGCGCGGAGAGTTGAAACGCATCCAGATTCCCGTCTCGCCGGTGCTGGAGATGACCGAGGTATGCGACCGCACGCTGCGGGCCAAGGGCCCGGCGCTGTTGTTCGAAAAGCCCACCGGTTACGACATTCCGGTGCTTGGCAACCTGTTCGGCACCCCTGAGCGGGTAGCCATGGGCATGGGCGCCGAGTCGGTCAGCGAGCTGCGCGAAATCGGCAAGCTGCTGGCCTTCCTCAAGGAACCCGAGCCGCCGAAGGGCTTGAAAGACGCGTGGTCGAAGCTGCCGATCTTCCGCAAGATCATCTCGATGGCGCCGAAAGTCGTCAAAGACGCGGTGTGCCAGGAAGTGGTCATCGAAGGCGACGACGTTGATTTGGCGATGCTGCCGGTGCAGACCTGCTGGCCTGGCGACGTCGGCCCGCTGATCACCTGGGGCCTGACCGTCACCAAAGGCCCGAACAAAGAGCGCCAGAACCTCGGCATCTACCGTCAGCAAGTGATCGGCCGCAACAAGGTGATCATGCGCTGGCTCAGCCACCGTGGCGGCGCGCTGGACTATCGCGAATGGTGCGAGAAGCATCCGGGCCAGCCGTTCCCGGTGTCCGTGGCATTGGGTGCCGACCCCGCGACCATCCTCGGCGCGGTAACCCCGGTGCCAGACAGCCTGTCCGAATACGCTTTTGCAGGTCTCTTGCGCGGTAACCGCACCGAACTGGTCAAGTGCCGTGGCAACGACCTGCAAGTGCCGGCCACTGCCGAGATCATCCTCGAAGGCGTGATCCATCCCGGCGAAATGGCTGATGAAGGCCCGTACGGTGACCACACCGGTTACTACAACGAAGTCGACAGCTTCCCGGTGTTCACCGTCGAGCGCATCACCCACCGGATCAAACCGATCTATCACAGCACCTACACCGGCCGTCCGCCGGATGAGCCGGCGATTCTCGGCGTGGCGCTCAACGAAGTGTTTGTGCCGATCCTGCAGAAGCAGTTCCCGGAAATCACCGACTTCTACCTGCCGCCGGAAGGCTGCTCGTACCGCATGGCCATCGTGACCATGAAGAAGTCGTATCCGGGGCATGCCAAGCGCGTGATGCTCGGTGTCTGGTCGTTTTTGCGACAGTTCATGTACACCAAGTTCGTTATCGTCACTGACGACGATATCAACGCCCGCGACTGGAACGACGTGATCTGGGCCATCACCACGCGCATGGACCCCAAGCGCGACACGGTGATGATCGATAACACGCCGATCGACTACCTCGACTTCGCCTCGCCGATCTCCGGCCTGGGTTCGAAAATGGGCCTCGATGCCACCCACAAGTGGCCGGGCGAAACCACTCGGGAGTGGGGCCGCGTGATCGTCAAGGACGACGCCGTCACCCAACGGATCGATGCCATCTGGAATCAGTTAGGAATAGATTGATGCGTGTAACCCTGCAGCCCTCCGGAGCAGTGCTCGAGATACAGCCCGGTGAGCGGATTCTCGATGGCGCGCGGCGCCTGGGCTACGAATGCCCGCAAAGCTGCCGCAATGGCAATTGTCATGTGTGTGCGGCGCTGCTGGTTGAAGGTAGCGTCGCGCAGGACGGCAAGGTGCATGATCACGGCGAGTTCTACACTTGCATCGCCGAGCCGCTGGAAGACTGCATCCTGCTGTGGGATGGCGTGCTCGCGCTGGGAGAACTGCCGGTGCGCAGCCTGTCATGTCAGGTCATCGAATGCCGCGATGTCGGTGGCGACACCTGGCGTGTGCGCCTGCGGGCGCCGGCCGGCAAGCCGCCGCGCTATCACGCCGGGCAGTACTTGATGATCGAACGTGAGAACGGCGAGAAGTCGGCGTTCTCCATGGCCTCGGCACCCCACGGCGGGCGTGACCTGGAAATCCATGTGCTGGCGCGCGAAGCCAGTGCACTGAGCCTGATCGAACAGCTGCAACGCAACGCGATGGTGCGTGTCGAGCTGCCGTTCGGCGATACGCATCTGGCCGAGCTGCCCGACGGGCCGCTGGTGCTGGTCGCCGCCGGTACCGGCATGGGCCAGATTCACGCCCTGATCGAACACTGCCGCGCCAACGGCTTCAAACACCCGGTGCATCTGTACTGGGGCGTGCGCCGTCCGGAAGATTTCTATGAGATCGAACATTGGGACGAATGGCTGAAACTGCCCAACCTGTTCCTGCACAAAGTCGTCAGCGATCAATGCGGTTGGGAAGGGCGCTGCGGCATGCTGCACGAGGCGGTCTGTGAAGACTTCCCCGACCTGAAACCGTTGCACGTCTACGCCAGCGGCTCGCCAGCCATGGTCTACGGCACGCTGGACGCATTGGTCGAAGCCGGGATGGATGCCCATCAAATGCGTGCCGACGTATTCGCTTACGCCCCACGCTCCTGATTCTTTATAACTCGCTATATAGCCGATCGGTATTTATGTAATTGCATAAATACCGCTAGGTTATATATCAATCAGGCAATCAATTAAGAACTGTGCCATGGCACTCAAATTGCCTTAAAACATATGTGCCTTATTGTTACAGCGGTGCGTTCTATTAAGTAATTCTTTACCCGCGGGGAGCTGAACGCTATTCGCCATGAGCGCCATTGAAAACGCTTTTCTGAATTTGAATTACCCTCCGCGGCTCGATCTTGGGCCGCAGCTGACGCACGAACAACTTCTCGCTTCCATGCAATCGACCATGGCGCGCCACAAGGGCGGGCCGGTGTGGCTGTTCGCGTATGGTTCGCTGATCTGGCGGCCGGAATGTACGGCAGTGGAGCGCGTACGTGGACGCGTGCATGGCTACCATCGCGGCTTGTACCTGTGGTCGCACGAGCACCGCGGTACGCCGGAAATGCCGGGTCTGGTATTTGGTCTGGATCGCGGCGGTTCGTGCAGCGGCTTCGCCTATCGCTTGCCGGAAGACAATCTCGATGCGGCGCTGTACGCGCTGTGGAAGCGCGAGATGCCGGTGCCATCCTATCGGCCACACTGGCTCAATTGCCGTCTTGCCGACGGTAGCCAGGTGCAGGCATTGGGATTTGTGTTGGAGCGACACCTGCCCAGCTATGCCGGCAACCTGCCGGATCATGTGCTGAGTCAGGTGTTCGAAAGCGCCAGCGGGCGTTACGGCACGACTCGCGATTATGTCGAGCAGACCGCCCACGCCCTGCGCAGCCACGCCATGCCAGATCGAAACCTGGAGGCGCGGCTCAAGCGCTGTAAATCACAAAGCGATCAGGCGACCGCTTCACGGCTCTGACTGGCGACTTGCTTGTGCCACAGGGTCGGGGCGAGGAAGGCCATCGACAGCAGGCAAGCGCCCACCAGCAGGACAAAACCACCGTCCCAGCCGAAGTGGTCAACGGTGTAGCCCATCGCGGCACTGGCCGCGACCGAACCACCGAGATAACCGAACAGGCCAGTGAAGCCTGCGGCAGTGCCAGCGGCTTTCTTCGGTGCCAGTTCCAGCGCCTGCAGGCCGATCAGCATCACCGGGCCATAGATCAGGAAACCGATGGAGAACAGCGCGATCATGTCGACGGTCGGGTTACCGGCCGGGTTCAGCCAGTAAACCAGCGTTGCGACAGTCACCAGTGCCATGAACACCATGCCGGTCAGGCCACGGTTGCCACGGAAGATCTTGTCCGACATCCAGCCGCACAGCAGCGTGCCCGGGATACCCGCCCACTCATAGAAGAAATAGGCCCACGAGGTTTTGTCGACGGTGAAACCCTTGGCTTCTTTCAGGTAGGTCGGTGCCCAGTCCAGCACGCCGTAGCGCAGCAGGTAGACGAAGACGTTGGCCATGGCGATGTACCAGAGCATTTTGTTGCGCAGCACGTATTTGACGAAGATCTCTTTCGCGCTGAATTCGTCTTCGTGGCTGGCGTCGTAGCCTTCCGGGTAATCGTTCTTGTACTTCTCGATCGGCGGCAGGCCAACCGATTGCGGGGTGTCGCGCATGGTGATGAACGCAAACACGGCCACGCCCAGCGCCACCGCTGCCGGTACGTAGAACGCCGCGTGCCAGTCGTTGAACAGGCCCATGCCGAGCAGGAACAACGGGCCGATCAGACCGCCGCCAACGTTATGCGCCACGTTCCACACGGACACCACGCCGCCGCGTTCCTTCTGTGACCACCAGTGCACCATGGTCCGGCCACTTGGCGGCCAACCCATGCCCTGGGCCCAGCCGTTGATGAACAGCAGGATGAACATCATGGTCACGCTGGATGTTGCCCAAGGTGCGAAACCGAAAATGAACATCACCCCGGCCGAGACCAACAGGCCGAACGGTAGGAAGTAGCGTGGGTTGGAGCGGTCGGACACCAGGCCCATGAGGAATTTCGATAAGCCGTAGGCAATGGCGATCGCCGACATCGCCAGACCCAGATCACCGCGGCTGTAGCCTTCGTCGATCAGGTACGGCATGGCCAGCGAGAAGTTTTTGCGCAGCAGGTAGTAACCCGCATAGCCAAAGAAAATACCGGCGAAGATCTGCCAGCGCAGGCGTCGGTACGTGCTGTCTATTTTTTCTTCAGGCAATGGAGCCTGATGTGCGGCAGGACGAAAGAAAGCAAACATTCAAGAGCTCCAGATTTCTTGTTTTGACTGCGGATGCGAATGTTACAGTTTCGTTACCGAAAATAGCACCGGTTCGCATCGAGCAAATAGCGGAAAATGTTGGAAGTCGCGTGTTCCTTTACGAACCTGTCGCTCAGCTGTAAGAACAGGGCGTTTTTGTGGCGGTCGGGACGTTGTGTCTTAGACTCGCGATCTACAGATCGACTGATATCTCGAGATAAACGATGACCCCGAAAGTTCGCAGGCTATTGCCCAGACTGTTGATGGTCGCAGCGGTGACTGTTTCAGTGTTGGCACTGAGCTTCGCCCAAGGTTCTGCAGCACCAGGCCTGCGCAATGTCACCGTATTGATCGTCCGCCATGCGGAAAAGCCTGATGTCGGCCGAGAACTCAATGCCCGGGGCGAACAGCGCGCCGCAGCTTACGCGGACTATTTCACCTCTTTGCAGTTGGACGACCAGACACTCACACCCCAACGTCTGATCGCTACCGCCGACAGCCCGGAAAGCATCCGCCCGCGACAGACGCTGATTCCACTGTCCCAGCGCCTGCAACTGCCGATCGAGCAGCCCTACGCCAATAACGACGTCGACAAACTGGTCAGCTCGCTGCGCAAGAATAATCAGGCGAAAACCGTGCTGATCGCCTGGCATCACGGCCACATCAATAAGCTGATTGCCGCTTTCGGCGGCGATGGCCCGGCACTGATCGGTCAGCCGAAATGGCCGGTGGATATCTACGACTGGCTGATTGTTTTGCGCTTCGACGACAGGGGGCAGTTGATCCAGTCGCGAAGCGAGAAGGTTCAGGAACAACTGATGCCAGGCGATATTGCAGGCTGAAACGGTAATAGGGTCCGTCAGAAAAGTTACCTTTAAGCATTCGCGTGGTGCGTTCGCCCGATTTACCGTTGTGTCTTGGGAAACGTCCTGCGTCCAAAGCAGAAGTTGCGCCATTCAGTTAAACGTCATAGCTCCGTAACCTTTGTGCTGTTGCCGGGATCGGCATTCGGGTGCTTAGGGAGCGGATCATGCGGTGGATTGTGGCGTTGCTTTTGTTGCTGGTCGGCGGTGTCGTGCAAGCGGCGGGGGCGCTGTTGATTCCCGAAGACAACCCCCGACCAATTTATCCACTGGCATTGTCCAGGGCAGGGATTACGGGAGAGGTTAAGGCTCGTTTCATCGTCAGGGCGGATGGCTCAGTCAGCGAAATCAGCATTCTGAAAAGCGACCACCCCGATCTGGCTGAAGCGGTCAGAGTTGCGCTGGTGCAGTGGCGTTTCAAGCCTTGGGCTGTAGAGGAGGACAAACCCGAAAAGCAGGAAGTCGTCGCGCCGATAGTCTTTCGGCTCGATCTGGATCAACCCATTCACGTCAACCGGCAACTGAAAGTCTTGCGATGCCGAACGGTCAACGAGAACCTCGCCAACATTGCCGAGTATTCATGGATCGATTCGGCGGCGTTCGCACAAACCCGCGCCTATCTATCGAACGTCTTCCATAAAACCCAGCTTCCGGATGAGCAGCGTCTGGCGATGATCGCCAGGATGAATCGGCAGGTTGAGAAGATCGTCAGGGCTTGTCGAGAGAGCCCCACGCGCAAATTCATAAGCCTGTTGCCCACGGAGATTCGTGAGTTGCTCTGATAACAAAAGCCAGTATGACCGAGCCGGACATTCTGGCCTTTATCGAAAGGTTACTCAGCGCACCTGCACCACCACCTTGCCCACCGCCTTGCGCTGGCCAAGATCATTGATCGCCTGCGCCGCATTGCTCAGCGGATAGACCTGCGACACCAGCGGTTTCAACTTGCCCTCGGCAAACCAGCCGAATAACTGCTGAAAGTTCGCCGCGTTGTCTTGTGGCTGACGCTGGGCAAAAGACCCCCAAAACACACCCAGTACAGCCGCGCCTTTGAGCAGGGCGAGGTTGACCGGCAGTTCGGGGATCCGGCCGCTGGCGAAGCCGACTACCAGCAAGCGACCGTTCCAGGCGATAGCGCGGATGGCTTGATCGAACAGGTCACCGCCAACCGGGTCGTGAATCACATCGGCACCCTGGCCATCGGTGAGGCGTTTGATTTCGTCTTTGAGGCTGGTTTCGCTGTAGTTGATCAACTCGTCGGCGCCGGCTGCCTTGGCTACTGCGAGTTTCTCGGCACTGCTGGCGGCAGCAATCACCCGGGCGCCCATGGCTTTGCCGATTTCGACGGCAGCCAGGCCGACCCCGCCGGAAGCACCGAGTACAAGCAGGGTTTCCCCCGGTTGCAGGTTGGCGCGCTGCTTGAGTGCATGCATCGAGGTGCCGTAGGTCATGCTGAAGGCGGCGGCGATGTTGAAATCCATCGACGGCGGAATCGGCAAGACGTTGTAGCCCGGCACGGCGACTTGTTCGGCGAAGCTGCCCCAACCGGTCAGGGCCATGACCCGATCGCCAACCTTGAGGTGGCTGACCTTTTCCCCGACTTCACGCACCACACCGGCCGCTTCACCACCCGGCGAGAACGGGAAGGGCGGCTTGAACTGATACTTGCCCTCGATGATCAGCGTATCCGGGAAGTTGACCCCGGCGGCGTGCACGTCCAGCAGGATTTCATTCTTCTTCGGGGCGGGGCTGGCGACCTCTTCCAGCACCAGCGATTCGGCAGGGCCGAAGGCTTTGCACAGCACGGCTTTCATCAGGGCTATTCCTTTGGGAGTGATGGCCGATAAGTGTAGGTGTGTCAGTCAACGGGTCAACGAGCATGCCCGGCCCTGATAGTCAGCCATAAGCTTGTGCTTGCGCGGCGGGTCGTTATGCTAGGCCGCAAACCGGATAAGGAGCGAATTGTGAAAGCGTGGATCATGTTGTTGCTGGCCCTGTCTCTGCCTGTGGCAGCGCTGGCCGAAGAAGCCAAAGAAGGCGAGGCGCCGAAGGTAAGCTACATCACCCTGAGTCCACCGTTCGTGGGGAACTACGGGCTGGACGGTACGCCGAAGCTCAAGGTCTACAAGGCCGATGTGGCATTGCGCGTGACCGGCGAAGAGGCGAGCAAACTGGTCAAGGCCAACGAGCCGCTGATTCGCAATCAACTGGTGGCGCTGTTCACTCAGCAGACCTCTGATGCGATGGCCAGCATCGAAGGCAAGGAAAAGCTGCGTCAGGAAGCGTTGAAGCAGACCCAGCAAGTGATGAATGATGAGACCGGCAAACCGGTGGTTGAAGATCTGTTGTTCAACAACCTGATCATTCAATAAGCCATTCGTTGTCCGGGCTGGCCCCATCGCGAGCAGGCTCACTCCTACAGTTGGAATGCGTTCCCCTGTAGGAGTGAGCCTGCTCGCGATGGCGATGTTTCAGGCAACATATTCTTCAAGGCTTGAGCGCAATCACCGCAGCCCACTGCTCCGGCGTCACCGGCATCACCGACAATCTTGATCCCTTCTGTACCAACGGCATCTCCGCCAGCGCCGTCTGCTGCTTCAGATAATCCAGCTTCAACACCCGGGTAAACGTCTCGACGTGTTCAACGTCAATCGCACTCCACGCGTTCTTCTCCTGCGTAGCCTTCGGATCGAAGTAATGACTCTCCGGCTCCAGTGCGGTGGGATCCGGGTACGCCGCTTCGATTATTTTGCCGATCCCGGCAATCCCTGGCTCCGGGCAGCTGGAATGATAGAAAAAGAACTCATCGCCCACCGCCATCGCGCGCAGGAAGTTGCGTGCCTGATAGTTGCGAACCCCGTCCCAGCGCGCTTTGCCGAGTTTTTCCAGACCTTTGATCGAGAGTTCGTCGGGCTCGGACTTCATCAGCCAATAGGCCATGGTTTTTTGCTCCTGAAACGGTCATTGGGCAGGTTGTCGGGCAATTTTATGACAAACCGACAGTCGGTTGACGTCAGCGTTTGCGCGCAGGTTCACGTTGTCGCAAAATGCCGGCCTTTAAAGCTTGACGCTGCTGCACGGCCTACAAACGGAAACCGCTGCTGTCATCGTGATGATGTGCCTTGAGGGGGGCAATCGATGAAACGCAAACCGGATTTACTATGGACTTTGGTAATTTTGTTTGGCCTGGGCGTCGTGACCACCGGTTACGCGCAAAGCCTGTGGGCGAACAAGGCCGACGCGCCGATTGAAGTTGCACAGCAAGTACAACAGTCGACAGCCTTCAAGCGCTGAAACTGCTTTCCCGACGCCGCTGATCTGCGCGGCGTCCTATCCTGCGAAATACCACGCCTTGTCGCTGACCGTGCCTTGTAACGGTACATCCCAGCTCGCCTGCGCCAATCGCTCGACCTTCTGACACTCATGGGCCAGCCCCAGCAACGTCGGCTTGCGCCAGTTTTTGCGTCGAGCCAGATACGCCAGACTGCGATCATAGAAACCGCCACCCATCCCCAGGCGTCCGCCGACATCGTCAAACCCTACCAACGGCAACAACACCAGATCCAGTGCCCAGACCTTGCGTTGCTGCGCCAGATTGGCGCGCGGCTCGAGAATGCGGAAGCGATTGGGTTTGAGTTTCTCGCCGGGACGAATCCGCTGGAAAACCATCTTGGTTCGCGGCCAGGCGCTGAGCACCGGCAGGTACGTCGCCTTGCCCCGACGCTGTGCTTCACGCAACAGCAGGCGCGGATCGATTTCACCGTCGGTGGGTAAATATAGAGAGATATGTCTGGCCCGGCGAAAATGCGGGTCTTGCGCCAATTGCCGGTACAGGCCTTTGGCAGCCTCGCGTTGTTCGCTTTTGCTCAGCGAACGGCGCGCCTTGCGCAGCAGGCGGCGGAGTTGCGGGCGGGGCAGTAGCGCGGGTTCGGTCATGGTTCGGCTTCGGCAGGTTGGACGAAAACGTACGCATAAAAAATCCGATGGCGGTTTTCACCGACATCGGATTCGAATCAGGCTCCCCGGATGAACCGCTGTCAACTTAGCCCTTGAACCCGAAAGTTCAAGGTGGAAGATGCAGTAGACTTTAAGGCTTTCCGTCTAGCGGACATGCACACCAGCCCAACGTGCAACTTCCAGGGTAGTGCGAATCGGCTCAGGGACATCGTCAACTGGCAAGCACCCCAGGGAGTGCCGCGAGTATACCGCAAGCGGCCAGTCGAATCAGCCCTTGGTGGTGTTCTGATCGTCGGCCAGCACCAGATCGACACGATCGAGCAAGTCACGCACCTGTTCGCGGGTCGAGCCGCTGGCCTGGATATCCGGGCGCTCTTCTTTGTGCAAGAGGTCATGGGTGATGTTCAGCGCGGCCATCACAGCAATGCGATCGGCACCGATGACTTTGCCGCTGCTGCGGATTTCGCGCATCTTGCCATCGAGGTAGCGCGCGGCGCTGACCAGATTGCTGCGTTCTTCCTGCGGGCAGATGATCGAATACTCTTTGTCGAGGATCTGCACGGTGACGCTATTGCTTGAACTCATGAGTCTTGCTCCAGGGCCTTGAGGCGCGAAATCATCGATTCGACCTTACGCCGGGCGATTTCGTTTTTTTCAATGAGGTGAGCGCGTTCCTCGCGCCAGGTTTTTTCCTGAGCTAGTAAGAGTGCGTTTTGACTCTTTAGTTGCTCGACTCGGCCAATCAGCAGTTCGAGTCTGGCCATCAGCGCTTGCAGGTCGGTGTCTTCCATTGTGTCCACTGGGTCGGAGTCTGTCTGATGGGATAGCTGGCGGACAGCCTTTAATAGTCTTGGCGAGTCTGTCGATGTAGGATACAAGGCCTTCATTCTAGACATAGCGCCGTCTGGCGCCTAGCTGCCCATGACCATTGCGAATTCCCCTTACAAAGCCTTTGCCACCCTGCTGACCTCCAGCGGCCACAACGTTTCGCCTGCCGAACTGCACGGCGTGCTGCTCGGGCGCAGTTGCGCCGGTGCCGGCTTCGATAACGAAGGCTGGCTGATCGACGCCGCCGAACTGCTCGAAGGCGACATCCAGGACACCGTCCGCAACGCCCTGATCGGCCTGCAAGAGATGGTCAAAGGCGAGCTGACCGGCGACGATGTCACTGTCGTTCTGCTGCTGCCGACCGATGACGCGCCACTGGCCGACCGCGCCGCTGCACTGGGCGAGTGGTGCCAGGGCTTCCTCAGCGGTTTCGGCCTGAACTGCCGCGACAGCAGCATGCTCAGCACTGAAGCCACCGAAGTGCTGCAGGATCTGGCCGCCATTTCTCAGGTGCAAGATGCCCTGGAAGAATCCGAAGACGGCGAGACCGACTACATGGAAGTCATGGAATACCTGCGAGTTGCGCCGCTGCTGCTGTTCTCGGAAACCAAGAAAGCCAACGTGCCGCCAGCCGCCAAGCCGTCGCTGCATTAATCGCGTGCCAGGGAAAGCCATCTGCCCATGACCCATATCCCGAAAGCGGAATACAGCCGTCGCCGCAAGGCCCTGATGGCGCAGATGGAACCCAACAGCATCGCGATCCTGCCCGCCGCCGCGGTGGCCATTCGCAACCGCGACGTCGAGCACGTCTATCGGCAGGACAGCGACTTCCAGTACCTCAGTGGTTTTCCCGAGCCGCAGGCTGTCATCGTCCTTATGCCCGGCCGTGAGCATGGCGAGTACGTGCTGTTCTGTCGTGAACGCAACGCCGAACGCGAGTTGTGGGACGGCTTGCGCGCAGGCCAGGAAGGCGCGATCCGCGACTTCGGTGCCGACGACGCCTTTCCGATTACCGACATCGACGACATTCTCCCGGGCCTGATCGAAGGCCGTGACCGGGTGTATTCGGCGATGGGCAGCAACCCCGAATTCGATCGTCACCTGATGGACTGGATCAACGTGATCCGCTCCAAGGCGCACCTCGGTGCCCAGCCGCCGAACGAATTCGTTGCCCTGGATCATCTGCTGCACGACATGCGCCTGTATAAATCGGCGGCAGAAGTGAAGGTGATGCGCGAAGCCGCACGGATTTCGGCGCAGGCGCATATTCGCGCGATGCAGGCCAGTCGGGCCGGGCTTTACGAGTACAGCCTCGAAGCCGAGCTCGATTACGAATTCCGCAAGGGCGGAGCGAAGATGCCGGCCTACGGCTCGATCGTCGCCGCCGGGCGCAACAGCTGCATCCTGCATTACCAGCAGAATGACGCGCTGCTCAAGGACGGTGATCTGGTGCTGATCGACGCTGGCTGCGAGATTGATTGCTACGCCAGCGACATCACCCGCACCTGGCCGGTCAACGGCAAGTTTTCGCCGGAGCAGAAAGCGATCTACGAATTGGTATTGGCCTCGCAGGAAGCCGCATTCGCCGAAATCGCCCCGAACAAGCATTGGAATCAGGCACATGAAGCCACGGTTCGGGTGATCACCACAGGCTTGGTGAAACTCGGATTGCTGCAAGGCGAAGTCGACGAATTGATCGCCAGCGAAGCCTATAAAGCGTTTTACATGCACCGCGCCGGCCACTGGCTGGGTATGGATGTGCATGACGTCGGCGAGTACAAGGTCGGCGGCGAATGGCGCGTGCTGGAAGTCGGCATGGCGCTGACCGTGGAGCCGGGCATTTATATCGCCCCGGACAATCAGAACGTCGCGAAGAAATGGCGCGGCATTGGCGTGCGCATCGAGGACGACGTGGTGGTGACCAAAACGGGCTGTGAAATCCTCACCAGCGGCGTGCCGAAAACCGTCGCAGAAATCGAAGCGCTGATGGCGCAAGCAAGGACCCACGCGGCATGAGTCGAGTCAATCTGGCAATCATCGGTGGCGGTCTGGTCGGCGCCAGTCTGGCGTTGGCCTTGCAGGCCGGAGCCAAGGCGCGTGGCTGGAAGATCGTGCTGATCGAACCGTTCGCTCCCGGTGACAGTTGGCAGCCGAGCTACGACGCACGTTCCTCGGCGTTGTCCTTCGGCTCGCGACAGATCTATCAACGCTTGGGCGTGTGGCAGGAAATCTCCCGCCGTGCCGAGCCGATCAAACAGATTCACGTTTCCGACCGTGGCCGCTTCTCCACCGCGCGCTTGTCGGCGATGGAAGAGGGCGTGCCGGCACTCGGTTACGTGGTGGAAAACGCCTGGCTCGGTCAGTGCCTGTGGCAGCACGTCGACAAAGACGTGATCAGCTGGCGCTGCCCGGCGGAAGTCACGCGCATGGAACCGCTGCCCGACGGCTATCGCCTGACCCTCAATGATGAAACCACCCTTGAATGCGACCTCGCGGTACTCGCCGATGGCGGTCGCTCCGGGCTGCGCGAGCAGTTGGGCATCAACGTGCGCAAGCGTCCGTACAACCAGAGCGCGCTGATCGCCAACATCACCCCGAGCGAAGCGCACAACGGCATGGCCTTCGAGCGCTTCACCGACGAAGGGCCGATGGCGCTGCTGCCACTGCCGGAAAACCGCTGCGCTTTGGTCTGGACCCGTTTGGGTATGGACGCGCAGCGCTTGGCCGATCTGAGCGAGCGCGATTTCCTCAGCGAATTGCAGGGCGTGTTCGGCTACCGCCTCGGCACGCTGAAACAGGTCGGCGCACGGCATTTGTATCCGCTGACGCTGGTCGAGGCCGAAGAACAAGTGCGCTCGCATCTGGCCGTGCTCGGCAATGCGGCGCACAGCCTGCACCCGATTGCCGGGCAGGGTTTCAATCTGTCGCTGCGTGATGCCGATGCCTTGGCGGCTGCGCTGTTGGCCAGCGATAAACCGCTCGGCGACCTCGCCACGTTGCAGACGTATCGCGAGCGTCAGCGTCTCGATCAGGATCTCACCGTCGGTTTCTCCGATCAGGTCACGCGCCTGTTCGGCAGCACGCAACCGCTGGTTTCGCTGGGGCGCAACATCGGCCTGCTCGGCCTTGATCTGCTGCCACCGGCCAAGCGCTGGTTTGCCCGTCAGGCCATGGGTTTGGGAACACGACCGGATGCTTAAGTGGTTAAGCGGCAAATTCGGTAAAGCACGATTGATGCGCTGGGTGATGACGTTCTACCCGCCGTACCTCGGCGCCGGTGTTCGGGTTCGGCACATCAGCGATGACTTTCGCGATGTGCAGGTGTCGATGGGCCTGGGCTGGTACAACCGCAACTACGTCGGCACGCAGTTTGGCGGCAGTCTGTATTCAATGGTCGATCCGTTTTTCATGCTGATGCTCATGGAAAACCTCGGTTCGCGCTACATCGTCTGGGACAAGGCTGCCGACATCGATTTCATCGCACCGGGCAAAGGCCCGGTGTTCGCCCGCTTCACTATCGACGAGACCTTGCTCGCCGAAATCCGCCGGCAGACCGCCGATGGCGAGAAATACCTGCCGCAGTTGCAGGTCGACATTCATGACGGCGCCGGCAATCTGGTGGCGCGGGTCGGAAAAACCCTTTACGTGCGGCTCAAGCCGCAAGCGAGACAGGCTTAAAGCATGGAAATGCGCGCAGATCTGCTGATTGTCGGAGCCGGAATGGTCGGCAGCGCTTTGGCGTTGGCGTTGCAGGACAGCGGCCTCGAAGTCCTGCTGCTCGACGGCAGCCCGTTGAGCGTCAAACCCTTCGACGCCGAAGCCGCTTTTGAGCCGCGAGTGAGTGCCTTGTCGGCAGCCAGCCAGCGCATTCTTGAACGCCTCGGCGTGTGGGAAGGCATCGCCAAACGCCGCAGCAGTCCATACACCGACATGCACGTCTGGGACGGCAGCGGCACCGGGCAGATTCATTTCTCGGCGAGCAGTGTGCACGCCGAGGTGCTGGGGCATATCGTCGAAAACCGTGTGGTGCAGGACGCCTTGCTCGACCGTCTGCACGATTGCGATCTGGGCATGCTGGCCAATGCGCGGCTGGAGCAGATGCGCCGCTCCGGCGATGACTGGCTGCTGACGTTGGCTGACTGTCGGCAGTTGCGCGCGCCGCTGGTGATTGCCGCTGACGGTGCCAACTCGGCAGTGCGCCGTCTGACCGGTGTGGCGACGCGTGAGTGGGATTACCTGCATCACGCCATCGTTACCAGCGTGCGCAGCAGCAAATCGCACCAGATGACCGCGTGGCAGCGCTTTACCGATCACGGGCCGCTGGCGTTTTTGCCGCTGGAGCGTGATGGTCAGCAGGATTGGTGTTCGATCGTCTGGTCGACCACCCCGAGTGAGGCCGAGCGCTTGATGGCGCTGGACGAAGCGGATTTCTGCCGTGAGCTGGAGCGTGCCTTTGAAGGGCGACTCGGCGAAGTGATCAGTGCCGATCCACGCCTGTGCGTGCCGCTGCGTCAGCGTCATGCCAAGCGTTACGTGGCCGAAGGGCTGGCGCTGATCGGCGATGCGGCGCACACCATTCACCCGTTGGCGGGGCAGGGCGTAAACCTGGGTTTCCTCGATGCGGCGGTGTTGGCGGAAGTGCTGTTGCAGGCGGCGGAGCGCGGTGAGCGTTTGGCCGATGTGAAGGTGTTGAGCCGTTACGAGCGTCGGCGCATGCCGCATAACTTGGCGTTGATGGCGGCGATGGAAGGGTTTGAGCGGTTGTTTCAGGCGGATCCGTTGCCGGTGCGTTGGTTGAGGAATGCCGGGTTGAAGCTGGTGGAGCAGATGCCCGAAGCGAAGGCGCTTTTTGTGCGTGAAGCACTCGGATTGACCGGTGATCTTCCGGCCCTCGCCAAGCCTTGATCTTTTCGTTGCTGCTGATGGCCTCATCGCGAGCAGGCTCACTCCTACAGGGGATCGCATTTCAAATGTAGGAGTGAGCCTGCTCGCGATGGCGCCCGTCCAGGCACCACAATTTTCAAACTGTGCAACATCTGGTAACTCCTTCAAAAAGAGTTCGATTGAGGTGGTAAATGTGAGTCCTTATCATTTGGCCCACATTTTCCGACCGAGAGACCACTCCCATGTTGGCACCCAAGCGTCTTCTGACCGCACTGGCCCTGACCCTGATCGGTAGCACAACGGCCCAGGCCGCTGATGAGGTGGTGGTTTACTCGTCGCGCATCGATGAACTGATCAAACCGGTCTTCGATGCCTACACCGCCAAGACCGGGGTGAAGATCAAGTTCATCACCGACAAGGAAGCGCCGCTGATGCAGCGCATCAAGGCCGAGGGTGAAAATGCTACCGCCGACCTGCTGCTCACCGTTGATGCCGGCAACCTCTGGCAGGCCGAGCAGATGGGCATCCTCCAGCCGTTCACTTCGAAAACCATCGACGCCAACATCCCGCTGCAATATCGCTCGTCCAGCCATGCCTGGACCGGTCTGAGCCTGCGCGCGCGGACCATCGCCTACTCCACCGAACGGGTGAAACCGGGCGAACTGACCACCTACGAAGCACTGGCCGACAAGAACTGGGAAGGGCGCCTGTGCCTGCGAACGGCGAAAAAGGTCTACAACCAGTCGCTGACCGCGACCATGATCGAAGTCCACGGTGCCGAAAAGACCGAGAAGATCCTCAAGGGCTGGGTCAACAACCTCTCCACCGATGTGTTCTCCGATGACGTCGCGGTGCTCGAAGCGATCAATGCCGGGCAGTGCGACGTTGGCATCGTCAACACGTACTACTACGGTCGCCTGCACAAGCAGAAGCCGGAGTTGCCGGTAAAACTGTTCTGGCCGAATCAGGCCGATCGGGGTGTGCATGTCAATCTGTCGGGCATTGGCCTGACCAAGCATGCACCGCACCCGGAAGCGGCGAAGGCTTTGGTTGAGTGGATGACTACACCTGAGGCGCAGAAGATCTTTGCTGACGTGAACCAGGAATTCCCGGCCAACCCGGCGGTAGCACCTTCGGAAGAAGTGGCGGCGTGGGGCAAGTTCATTGCCGATACTTTACCGGTGGAAGTGGCGGGCAAGCGTCAGGCTGAGGCGATCCGGATGATGGATCGGGCGGGTTGGAATTGAGTCTGTTCCGATAACGCTGCTCACTTTAGATCGCTGCCCTCACCCCAGCCCTCCCGAAACGTCGGACCGCCCGGAGGGAGAGGGAGCCGACTTGTAGTGTTTTCGAAACCTGAGTTCGACTCGATATCTCAGGTCGATGTAGCTTGCATGAGCACCTCGGTCAGTCCCCTCTTCCTCTGGGAGAGGGAGTCGATCTATGTTGAATTCAAATCCTGAGTTCGACTCGATATCTCAGGTCGGCGTAATTCTCATAAACTACGCGGTCAGTCCCCTCTCCCTCCGGGAGAGGGCTAGGGTGAGGGCAACAATCCCAACCTGAAATACTCAACCCAAGAACACCCCAATCCCCCAGAGACCCAAAAGTGGCCCACCCTGCCCAACGCCGCTGGTACCCCATCGTCTTCGCCATCGCCGCGCTGGTGCTGTTGCCCCTGAGCGTTCTGCTGCTCTCCTGGCAGACCATCGACCAGCAAATCTGGTCGCACCTGTGGGAAACCCAGATGCCACGCCTGCTGGGCAATACTCTGACGCTGGTCGTTGGCGTCGGTGTCGGTGTGACGCTGCTCGGCGTCAGCCTCGCCTGGCTCACCAGCCTTTGCGAGTTCCCCGGGCGGCGCTGGCTCGACTGGGCGCTGATGCTGCCTTTCGCCATTCCGGCCTACGTACTGGCGTTCGTCTTCGTCGGCCTGCTCGACTTCGCCGGCCCCGTACAGACCCTGCTGCGCGAATGGTTCGGCACCGGTCTGCGCCTGCCACGGGTGCGCTCCACCGGCGGGGTGATCATCGTGCTGGTGCTGGTCTTTTATCCCTACGTTTACCTGCTGGCGCGCACCGCGTTCCTCGCCCAGGGCAAAGGCCTGATGGAAGCCGCACGGGTACTTGGCCAGTCGCCGTGGCAAGCCTTCTGGCGGGTGGCGTTGCCGATGGCGCGTCCGGCCATCGGTTCGGGCGTGGCGCTGGCGCTGATGGAAACCCTGGCCGATTTCGGTGCAGTGTCGGTGTTCAACTTCGACACCTTCACCACCGCCATCTACAAAACCTGGTACGGCTTCTTCAGCCTGCCGAGCGCCGCGCAACTGGCCAGCCTGTTGCTGCTGGTGGTGATGTTGGTGCTCTACGGTGAACGCCGTGCGCGCGGTGCCAACCGGGCAAGCAACGAGCGGCCACGGGTCAAAGCCTTGTATCACTTGCGCGGATTCAAGGCCCTCGCGGCGATGAGTTGGTGTGGATTGGTGTTCGCCTGCGCTTTCGTCATTCCGATGCTGCAACTGATCGTCTGGTTCTGGCAGCGCGGGCGTTTCGATCTCGATGAGCGCTACGCCGGGCTGATCCTGCACACCCTGTATCTGGGCGGCATGGCGGCGCTGATTACGGTCAGTGTTGCCCTACTGCTTGCGTTTGCCCGGAGGCTGGCGCCGACGCAGGCGATCAACTCTGGTGTTGGTCTGGCCAACCTTGGCTACGCCTTGCCGGGTTCGGTGCTGGCGGTGTCGATCATGCTGGCCTTCAGTTACTTGGATCGAGAATTGGTCATCCCGCTCTCCGGATGGCTCGGTGGCGCAGGCAAACCGTTACTGCTTGGCAGCCTGGCGGCACTGTTGATGGCTTATCTGGTGCGTTTCATCGCGGTCGCTTACGGCCCGCTGGAAAGCAGTCTGGCGCGTATACGGCCATCTTTGCCCGAAGCGGCACGTAGCCTGGGTGTCAGTGGGCCGCGACTGTTTTTCAAAGTGTATCTGCCGTTGTTACTGCCCGGCACGTTGAGCGCGGCGTTGCTGGTGTTCGTCGATGTGCTCAAGGAAATGCCCGCGACCCTGCTGATGCGCCCATTTGGCTGGGACACGCTGGCCGTACGCATCTTTGAAATGACCAGCGAAGGCGAATGGGCGCGTGCGTCGTTGCCAGCGCTGACCCTGGTTCTGGTCGGATTGTTACCGGTCATCGGCCTGATTCGCCGCTCTGCCCATCGAAACACTTAGTAGTGAGTCCTGAATCATGCGGCTACAATGCGCGGCATTCGGTGCGGTTCGTCTGACAGATCTTTTCGCTGAAATTGGCTGAAAGCCTTCTATTACAAGGCTTTCACGCTGTGCAGCGACTGTCCGCACCTTCGCCACGCCCGGAAGGAGAAACCCATGGGACAGCGTACGCCTCTGTATGACCTGCATCTCGCCCTCGGCGCGAAGATGGTCGATTTTGGCGGTTGGGACATGCCTCTGCATTACGGCTCGCAGGTCGAGGAACACCACGAAGTGCGCCGCGATTGCGGGGTGTTCGATGTATCCCACATGACCGTGATCGATGTCACCGGCCCCCAGGCCAAAGCCTGGTTGCAGCATTTGCTGGCCAATGATGTCGACCGCCTGCATCGCCCTGGCCGTGCGTTGTACAGCACCATGCTCAACGAGCGCGGCGGCATCGTCGACGACATGATCGTCTACCGCCTCGACGACGCTTATCGACTGGTGTTCAACGCTTCCACCCGCGATCAGGATCTGGCCTGGATGAACGCGCAGCGCGGCGATTACGACGTGCAGCTGCACGAGCGCGCCGAACTGGCGATGCTCGCCATTCAAGGTCCACAGGCCCGGCACAAGATTGCCGAACTGGTGACCCAGTCGCGCGCCACGCTGATCCAGCACCTCAAGCCATTCGAAGGCTACACCGACGGTGACTGGTTTATCGCCCGTACCGGTTATACCGGTGAAGATGGTCTGGAAATCTGCCTGCCGGCCAGTCAGGCGCCGGGGTTCTTCAACGATCTGGTCGGCGCCGGTATTTCCCCGATCGGCCTCGGCGCCCGCGACACTCTGCGCGTTGAGGCCGGAATGAACCTCTACGGTCAGGACATTCATCAGGACGTTTCGCCGCTGGCGTCGAACATGGCCTGGAGCATTGCCTGGGAACCGGCCTCGCGCCAGTTCATCGGTCGCACTGCGCTGGAAGCGGAAAAAGCCGCCGGCGTTGCGCACAAACTGGTCGGCCTGGTGCTGGAAGAACGCGGCGTTTTGCGCGCTCATCAAGTGGTTCGCATCGCCGATGTTGGCGAAGGGGAGATCACCAGTGGTAGTTTCTCTCCTACGCTAAGCAAATCGATTGCCCTGGCGCGTGTTCCGATGGCAACCGCCGACCGCGCCGAAGTGGAAATCCGTGGCAAGTGGTACCCGGTGCGAGTGGTCAAACCGACCTTCGTACGCCACGGCAAAACTTTGATCTAACCTTTTTCCGGCGGGCATGACCGCTGACCCAATTCCGAGGACACCGAAGATGAGCAATATCCCCGCTGAACTGCGTTTTGCCGAAAGTCATGAATGGGCACGTCTGGAAGCCGACGGCACCGTCACCGTGGGCATCAGCGATCACGCGCAGGAAGCGCTGGGCGATGTGGTGTTCGTCGAGCTGACTGAAGTGGGCAAGGTGTTCGCCGCTGAAGATCAGGCTGGCGTCGTTGAATCGGTGAAAGCTGCTTCCGACATCTATTCGCCGATCAGCGGTGAAGTGATCGCAATCAACGAAGAGCTGGGCGGCTCGCCTGAGCTGCTGAACTCCGACCCGTATGGCGCGTGGATCTTCAAGCTCAAGCCAAGCGACAAGGCTGAGCTGGACAAGCTGCTGGATGCAGCGGCGTACAAGGCCGCCATCGGAGAGTAAGCGTTAAGCAATACCCAAAGCCCCGACTCGTCGGGGCTTTTTCATGGGCGATACAAATCCCCTGTAGGAGTGAGCCTGCTCGCGATAGCGCTCTTTCAGACACATTAATGCTGACTGACACACCGCTATCGCGAGCAGGCTCACTCCTACAGGGGGACGCGGTGCACTGAAAATGGGTTGCCATGTGGGCTGCTATGCTGGTTTGACCGTGTTGCATTGACGCCGAGCGCCAGCCAAGAGAGAGCCCGTCATGTCCCAGTTGCCGTCCCTGAGCCAGTTACGCGATCCCGACGCTTTTCTGCGCCGCCACCTCGGTCCCGACATCGCCGAACAACAGGCGATGCTCGACAGTCTCGGCCTCGGTAGTCGAATCGAACTGATCGAGCAAACGGTGCCGCCAGGCATTCGCTTCAATCGCGCGCTCGACCTGCCACCGGCGCTGGATGAACAAGCAGCGCTGGCCAAACTGCGCGGTTATGCCGAACAGAATCAGGTCTGGACCAGCCTGATCGGCATGGGCTATCACGGCACACTGACGCCGACCGTCATCCTGCGCAACGTCCTGGAAAATCCCGGCTGGTACACCGCGTACACGCCGTATCAACCGGAGATCGCCCAGGGCCGGCTCGAAGCGCTGCTGAATTTTCAGCAGTTGACCATCGACCTCACCGGGCTCGAATTGGCCAACGCCTCACTGCTCGATGAAGCCACGGCAGCGGCGGAAGCCATGGCGCTGGCCAAGCGTGTGGCGAAGTCGAAGAGCAACCTGTTCTTCGTCGATGAGAACTGTCATCCGCAAACCATTTCCGTGGTGCAGACCCGCGCCGAAGGCTTCGGTTTCGAGCTGATCATCGACGCTGTGGATAACTTGAAACAGCATCAGGTGTTTGGCGCGCTGCTGCAGTATCCCGACACTCACGGCGAGATCCGTGATCTGCGGCCGTTGATCGATCACTTGCATGCGCAGCAGGCCCTGGCGTGTGTGGCGACCGATTTGTTGAGCTTGCTGTTGCTGACACCGCCGGGCGAACTGGGCGCCGATGTGGTGTTCGGCTCGTCCCAGCGCTTTGGCGTGCCGATGGGTTATGGCGGTCCGCACGCGGCGTTCTTTGCCAGTCGCGAGGAATACAAACGGGCGATTCCGGGGCGGATCATCGGTGTGTCGAAAGATGCCCGGGGCAACGTGGCGCTGCGCATGGCGTTGCAAACCCGCGAGCAACATATCCGCCGTGAGAAGGCCAATTCGAACATCTGCACCGCGCAGGTGCTGCTGGCCAACATCGCCAGTTTCTACGCGGTGTATCACGGCCCGGAAGGTTTGAAACGCATCGCCCAGCGCACGCATCGGTTGACCTGCATTCTGGCGGCCGGGCTTGAGCGCAAAGGCATCAGTCGGGTCAATGCGCAGTTCTTCGACACCCTGACGCTGGACGTCGGCGGTGCGCAAACCGCGATTATCGAAAGCGCTCAAGCCGCACAGATCAATCTGAGAATACTCGGGCGCGGTCGAGTGGGGCTGAGTCTCGATGAGACGTGCGATGAGAGCACCGTGGCCAAGCTGTTCGATGTGCTGCTCGGCGCCGATCATGGGTTGAATGTCGATGAACTTGACGCTGAAGCCCTGAGCTCGGGCATCCCCGACAACCTTCAGCGCAAAACCCCGTACCTGCGCCACCCGGTGTTCAACGCTCATCACAGCGAAACCGAGATGCTGCGCTATCTCAAACAACTGGAAAACAAGGATCTGGCGCTCAACCAGTCGATGATCCCGCTGGGCTCCTGCACCATGAAACTCAACGCCACCAGCGAAATGATCCCGATTACCTGGCCGCAATTCGCCAATCTGCATCCGTTTGTGCCCCGCGAGCAGGCCGTCGGTTACACATTGATGATCGAGGAGCTGGAGCGCTGGCTGTGCGCAATCACCGGGTTCGATGCGATCTGCATGCAGCCCAACTCCGGCGCCCAAGGCGAGTACGCCGGGCTGCTGGCGATCCGCAAATATCATGAGAGCCGTCAGCAGGGTGCGCGGGATATCTGCCTGATTCCGTCCTCGGCCCACGGCACCAACCCGGCCTCGGCGCAGATGGCCGGAATGCGCGTGGTGATCGTCGAATGCGACGAGGCGGGCAACGTCGATCTGCCGGATTTGAAAGCGAAAGCCGCCGAGGCTGGGGATAAGTTGTCGTGCCTGATGGCAACCTATCCGTCGACTCACGGTGTGTACGAGGAGGGCATCAGCGAGATCTGCGAGGTTATCCACAAGCATGGCGGTCAGGTGTACATGGACGGCGCCAACCTCAACGCGCAGGTCGGGCTGGCGCGGCCGGCGGACATCGGCGCCGACGTGTCCCATATGAACCTGCACAAGACTTTCTGCATTCCCCATGGCGGCGGTGGGCCGGGCATGGGCCCGATCGGCATTCGTGCGCATCTGGCGCCGTTCGTCGCCAATCACCCGGTGGTGCCAATCGATGGGCCGTTGGCGCAGAACGGCGCCGTCAGCGCGGCGCCATGGGGCAGTGCAAGTATTCTGCCGATCAGTTGGATGTACATCGCCATGATGGGCCCACAGTTGGCGGATGCCAGCGAGGTGGCGATTCTGGCAGCGAATTACCTGGCGCAACATTTATCCGGTGCGTTCCCGGTGTTGTATACCGGGCGCAATGGGCGCGTGGCTCATGAATGCATTCTGGATTTGCGGCCATTGAAGGCGCAGACCGGGATCAGTGAGGAGGACGTCGCCAAGCGTCTGATGGATTACGGTTTCCATGCGCCGACCATGTCCTTCCCGGTGCCGGGAACCTTGATGGTCGAGCCGACCGAGAGTGAATCCAAGGCTGAACTGGACCGCTTTATCGGTGCAATGTTGAGCATTCGCGCAGAAATCACTGAGGTGCAGAACGGCAACTGGCCGGCCGAGGACAACCCGTTGAAACGAGCGCCGCATACCCTGGCGGATGTCACCGGAGTTTGGGAGCGGCCCTACAGCATCGAGCAGGGCATTACCCCGGATGCGCACACCAAGGCGCACAAGTATTGGCCGGCGGTGAATCGGGTCGACAATGTCTACGGCGATCGCAACCTGTTCTGCGCCTGCGTCCCGGTGGATGATTACCGCTGAACTCTCTGGTGGCACACTGTCTCCTGTAGGAGTGAGCCTGCTCGCGATAGCGGTGAATCAGTCACCGGAGAATTTGCTGATACACCGCTATCGCGAGCAGGCTCACTCCTACAAGGGATTGTGGTGATCCTGAAATCCGGGCAAAAAAATGCCGCTCATTTGAGCGGCATTTTTTGTTACTCGGAAGCCACGGCGTTCTTCGCCAGAATCGCATTCGCCAGTTCCATGTCTGTCGCCTGCAGGCCCGGATTGTCGGCGCGGACTTTCTGCATCGCTGCTTCCAGATACGGCCCACGAATGCCGCCGTCGCTGGCAACGAAACTGCCGGCATCGTCCTGAGCGGCGACGATCAGTTTGTGATCCTTGAAGGTCAGGTAAGTCGAACCGGTAGTCGCACCGGACGAAATGACGTTACGCCAAAAGCTGTCCGCCATGGCCGAACCAACGGGAAGGGACAGCAAGGCCAGTGTGGCAGCAGCAAGTTTGAGACGCATGATGAGATGACTCCTGGGGGGTTAACTGAGGCGTTGGATCGCCATTTCCCCGATCCGGTTCCGTACCCGGCTATTCGGCGTGTTCCACTAGCAAAACCGCACCCTGCTGCCCGGTCACGCGCACGCGTTCGCCGAGCGCTGTGTCCGGCCCGCGAGCGATCCACACGCCATCGGCCACCTTGATCTTGCCGCGACCGTCGACAATCGCCTCACTGACCACGAACACTTTGCCGATCAATTCCTGACCGCGCAGGTTCAGCAGTGGTTGATCGCTGCTGCGCACTGCCGTGCGCTGACGGCGCCACCAATACAGCGCCGTGAGAATCGAAAACACGGCAAACAGCAGCAGTTGAATCTCCCACGGCAGGGTTGGCAACACGAACGTAGTGACGCCGACAGCGGCCGCTGCCATGCCGATCCACAACAGGTAGCCGCCCGCCCCGAACACTTCGAGGATCAGCAACACGGTGCCCAGCCCCAGCCAGCTCCAGAAGGTGAACAGTTCGGTGGGCATGACTCAGGCCTTCTTGCCGTCGAAGGTCGCCTTGACGATTTCGCCGATCCCGCCCACGGCGCCGATCATCGAACTGGCTTCCAGCGGCATCAGGATCACTTTGCTGTTGTTGGCCGACGCCAGTTTGCCCAGCGCGTCGATGTATTTCTGTGCAACGAAATAGTTGACCGCCTGAACGTTACCGCCAGCGATGGCCTCGGACACCACTTTGGTCGCCTGAGCTTCGGCTTCGGCCTGACGCTCACGGGCTTCCGACTCGAGGAATGCGGCCTGACGACTACCTTCGGCTTCGAGAATCTGTGCCTGCTTCTTGCCCTCGGCGGTAAGGATCGCCGAGGCGCGCAGGCCTTCGGCTTCGAGGATTTGCGCGCGTTTGATCCGCTCGGCTTTCATCTGCCCGGACATCGCCGCCATCAGATCGGCAGGCGGGCTGATGTCCTTGATTTCGATCCGGGTGATCTTGATGCCCCACGGCGCGGTGGCTTCGTCGACGGTGCGCAGCAGACGTTCGTTGATGTTGTCACGCTGGCTGAGCATCGCATCGAGTTCCATCGAGCCGAGCACGGTGCGGATGTTGGTTTGCAGCAGATTACGAATGGCGTGCTCAAGGTTGTTCACCTCGTACGCGGCCTGGGCGGTGTTCACTACCTGGAAAAAGCACACCGCATCGATCTGCACCGTGGCGTTGTCGGCGGTGATGACTTCCTGCGGCGGGATATCCAGCACGCTTTCCATCACGTTGATCTTGCGCCCGATCCGGTCCATCACCGGAATGATGATGTTCAGCCCAGGCTTGAGGGTGTTGGTGTAGCGCCCGAAGCGCTCGACCGTCCACTCGAACCCTTGCGGCACGACTTTGAAGCCCATGAACAGGATGGCGACGGCCAGGGCCACAAACAGTAAAAGTACACTTCCGGTCTGCATAACGATTCCTTGTTGGATAGATCAGTGGCGCAAGTGTAACGGCGTGGCCCGGGGTTAAGAACTGATTGATGGCAATTTGCTCATTTGAGCTCACTCTGCGGCGTCACGCGCAACACCTCTTCAACCGTGGTCAGCCCTGCCGCAACTTTCTGCGCGCCGGACAGACGCAGGCTACGCATGCCTTCCTTGAAGGCCTGGCGCCGAATGGCGGTGAGGTCGGTATCCGGGGTAATGAAAGCCTTGAGGCTGTCGCTCAGTTGCATGATTTCGTAGACCCCGGCGCGGCCGCGATAGCCGGTGTCGCGGCATTCCACGCAACCGATGGCGCGTTGCGCGTTGCTCGGCAACGGCGCTTGCCACGGGCGGGTCAGGGTTTGCCAGTCTTCTTCTTCGAGCGTCAGCGGCGCCTTGCAATGCGGACACAAGGTGCGCACCAAACGCTGGGCCATGACCCCGAGCACGGTGGCTTTGATCAGGTAGTGCGGCACGCCGAGTTCGAGCAGACGACTGATCGCGCTGGGGGCGTCGTTGGTGTGCAATGTCGACAGCACCAAGTGTCCGGTGAGCGCCGCCTGAATCGCCATTTCAGCGGTTTCCAGGTCGCGGATCTCGCCGATCATGATGATGTCCGGGTCTTGCCGCATCAGTGCGCGCACGCCGGCGGCGAAGCTCAGGTCGATGTTGTGCTGCACCTGCATCTGGTTGAACGCCGGCTCGACCATCTCGATCGGGTCTTCGATGGTGCAGAGGTTGACCTCCGGCGTCGCCAGTTTTTTCAGCGTGGTGTACAGCGTGGTGGTCTTGCCCGAGCCGGTCGGCCCGGTGACCAGAATGATGCCGTTGGGCTGGCGGGTCATGTCCTGCCAGCGGCGCAGGTCATCGGCGCTGAAACCCAACTGGTCGAAATCCTTGAGCAGCACTTCCGGGTCGAAAATCCGCATGACCATTTTTTCGCCGAACGCTGTAGGCAGGGTCGAAAGGCGCAGCTCGACTTCACCGCCGTCCGGGGTCTTGGTCTTGACCCGGCCGTCCTGGGGTTTGCGCTTCTCGGCGACGTTCATCCGCCCGAGGCTTTTAAGGCGACTGACAATTGCCATGGTCACCTGCGGCGGGAATTGATAAACGTTGTGCAGCACGCCGTCGATGCGAAAGCGCACGGTGCCTTGCTCGCGGCGCGGTTCGATATGGATATCACTGGCCCGCTGCTGAAAGGCGTACTGAAACAGCCAGTCAACGATGTTGACGATGTGCGCGTCGTTGGCGTCCGGCTCCTGGTCGCTGGCGCCGAGGTTGAGCAGTTGTTCGAAATTGCCGAGGTTACCGCTCTGAGCGTCGGCATTGCTGGCGCCGCTGACCGATTTCGCCAGGCGGAAAAACTCGACACTGAAGCGCTGGATGTCCGCCGGGTTGGCCACCACCCGTTTGATTGGCAGCTTCAATACATGGGTGAGATCGGCCTCCCAGCCGGTGACATAAGGCTGGGCGCTGGCCACGGTGACCGAATCCCGGTCGACCGCCACGGCGAGAATCTTGTGCCGTTGTGCGAAGGCGTAGGACATCAATGGCGTGATCGCGGCGACGTTGATCTTTAGCGGATCGATACGCAAATACGGCTGGCCGGCCTGCTGCGCCAGCCACAGGGTCAGGCTCTCCAGGTCGAGGTGTTTGCCTGGACGGCTAAGGTCGTCGAGTTGCTGACTGGCGATGAATTCCAGCGGATGCATCTGGCCGTGGGCGGGGTGACGGCGACGGGCGTTCAGCGCCTGCTCCGCCGCGTCCTGGCCGATAAAGCCTTGGGCGACCAGTTCACGCAGCACCTCGTTGAGTTCCAGCCAGCGGTCCTGAGTGGCGAGTTGAACGGACATGCGGGCTTCCTTTTGAGCGACAGTGCGCAAAAGGATAGTCGTGGCCCCGCAGACCGTTGGGCCACTACCCGACGAAGCCGTTGCCGGATCTGTCAGCCGGCCGCTTGCGCAGGCGCATCCCAAGCGCTGTCGGCGTTTTGCAGATTGACCGTGCAGACGCTGATCAGGTTACGAAGTTTTTCCGCGATCACTTGCGCGCGATGCCAGCTCAATCCGCCCATGACCAGGTCGATCGACAGCAGATCGTCCATGCGCTGCACGTTGACCTGCTCGGGTGTGAGGAACTGCAACGCGAACAGGTTGAGCACCCGCACCAGCAAGTCCGGCTCAGCCTCTGCGAGGATCTGATACTGCGCCAGGCAATGGACGTTGCTGACGTTCCAGACATCGGCGCGGGTTGGCGGGGTGGTGACGGCTTCGAGGTGCGGCATGGCGAGTCTCCAAAATTTCTGGAGGAATTTTTACATTCGTCGCGGGGTATTTCTTGGCTATGATCGGCGTTAATGACGGTTGATCGAAAAGATCAATTCGCGGAAATACGTAATCGAGGTTTTTCTATGCACAGTGAGCTGGACAGCTACGACCGCAGGATTCTCGCCTTGCTGCAAGAGGACGCTTCACTGTCCAGCGCGCAGATCGCCGAGCAGGTGGGCTTGTCCCAGTCGCCGTGCTGGCGGCGGATTCAGCGGATGAAGGAGGAGGGCATCATTCGTGGCCAGGTGACCTTGCTCGATCGCAAGAAGATCGGCCTGAACACGCAGATCTTTGCCGAGATCAAACTCAACGCGCACGGGCGTTCGAACTTCACCGAGTTCACCGAGGCGATTCGCGGCTTTCCGGAAGTGCTGGAGTGTTATGTGCTGATGGGCGCGGTGGATTTTTTGCTGCGGATTGTCGCGGCGGACATCGAGGCGTATGAGCGGTTCTTTTTCGAGAAACTGTCGCTGGTGCCGGGGATTCAGGAAGTGAATTCGATTGTGGCGCTGTCGGAGATCAAATCCACCACCAGCCTGCCGGTTTGAGGTAAGGCGGCTGGCCTCTTCGCGAGCAGGCTCGCTCCCACAGGGGATTGCATTCCAATGTGGGAGCGAGCCTGCTCGCGAAAGCGGTATTACATGCGCAGGAGCATTTTCCACGCGCGATTCTGGTAAACCGCAATCGCCTGCTGCTTGCGTGCATCGAGCAGTTCGTCAGTGATCGTCGGCTCGTTGGCCAGTTGCGCCAGTTTGTTCAGTTCGCCGTACAAGCGATCCATTTCCGGGATTTCCAGCACGTTACGGGCGTGGTGCAGCCAGACCTGAATGCGCTCGATACGCGGCAGTTGCTCAGCCAGATCTTCCGGCTGCTGCTGATAACGCTGCAATTGCAGGGCCGTGGCTTCTTCGCCCAAGGTACGCGGCAGCCAGCTGTGCAACTGCGCACCGCCCTGACGATTGCCACGCACATTGCGCTCGGCGGTCCAGGTGCGAGCCAGCAACCAACGCGAAGTGTTCAGCGAGAACGAGCCCCAGCGCGGGTCTTCGAGTTCTTCGAGGAACTGCTCCGGCGCGGCTTTGCGCACGTCTTCGTCTTCGATACCGGCCTGGACCAGTGGGCGCCAGTCTTCCAGCAACGCATCCAGGGCAACGCGCAAGTCGTGAGTCGACTGACGCGGCGCGGCCTGGCCGAGGCTGCTGAGCAGGGCGCGCATTTCTGCAAGGTTCTCGACCCAGTCGAGCAACAGGCGCCAGTGGCCGTTGAAGCGATATTGTTCAGCCAGACGCTGGCTGCTGCCGAGCAAGTGCCAGCTCAGCGCGGCGAAGGCGTCGTCGAGTTGGGTTTCCGCGGTCAGCTCCGGTGCCGGCAGGCTCAGCGAGTAGCTGTTGGCGTCGTACAGACGATAACCGCGTTCGGCCTTGCTGATGTCGCACGGCATCAGCGCCAGGGTTTCCGCCAGTTCGGCAGCCAGTTCCAGCAGCGCGGCAGGCTCGCCTTCGCGCAGTTCCAGTTCCAGCTCGCAGATTTCTTCTTTCTGCTTGCCGACTACCACGTGACCGAGGTCCAGCGCGGCTTCGATAACCACTTTGGATTTGCCACGGCCCCAGGCGATTTCCGCACGTTCGCGGACGAAATCGGTGGTGAAGATCGGCTTGAGGGTTTTCTTGTCCAGCTCGGCCAGTGACTCGGGCCAGCATTCGCCGTCGAGTTTCTTCACGTCGAGCTTGGCTTTGGGCAACTTCCAGTCGTATTCATTACGCTCGGACAGACCGGCAACGCTCTGGCCACGGGTCTTGAGGGTCTGAATCACTTCGTCACCGTCCTTGCGCAGGCGCAGGGCAACTTTGGCCTGGGCCAGATCGCGCTCGGGGGTGTCGAAGTACTGGTTCATCAACTCACGGCGTTCCCAGCCACTTTTGTTGCGTTTTTTCAGTAACGGGTGCTCGCGCAGGGCGGCGAGGGTTTCGCGGCTGACGCGGAGTTTGATTTCGGTTTCTTTCTGCATGGCCGGAAAATCCAGGATCGGGAGCGCAGCCGGGGAATATGTGGCTGCCAAGGCCGTGCAGTGTACAGGACTGATTCGTCCTACGCCCTGCGGCGGTTTATTCCTGACGCCGGATGGTTCTATGATGGACCTCAAATCGGGAGTTGGAGTCAGCGATGCCTTTGCCGTCCATGCAAGACCAGTTCGCTGCGCTGATCGCCGCGCCATCGGTCAGCTGTACCCAACCGAACCTCGATCAGTCCAACCGCGCGGTGATCGATTTGCTCGCCGGCTGGCTGGGTGACCTCGGTTTCAGCTGCGATATCCAGCAGGTCAGCCCCGGCAAGTTCAACCTGCTCGCCAGTTTCGGCAGCGGCCCCGGCGGGCTGGTGCTGGCCGGGCACAGCGACACGGTGCCATACGACGATGCGTTGTGGCAGACCGATCCGCTGAAGCTCACTGAAGTCGATGGCCGCTGGGTCGGGTTGGGCAGTTGCGACATGAAAGGTTTCTTCGCGCTGATCATCGAAGCGGTGTTGCCGCTGCTCGATCAGCCGTTCAAGCAACCGCTGCTGATCCTCGCTACCTGCGATGAAGAAAGTTCGATGTCCGGCGCCCGCGCGCTGGCCGAGGCCGGGCGTCCGCTGGGCCGCGCAGCGGTGATCGGCGAGCCGACCGGACTCAAACCGATCCGCATGCACAAAGGCATCATGATGGAGCGCATCGACATCCTCGGGCAGAGCGGCCATTCGTCGGATCCGCGCCTGGGCCACAGCGCCCTTGAAGCGATGCACGATGCGATCGGCGAACTGCGCGGCCTGCGCCTGTTGTGGCAACGAGAATTCAATAACCCGCAGTTCAGCGTGCCGCAGCCGACGATGAACTTTGGCTGCATTCATGGTGGCGATAATCCCAACCGTATTTGTGGTCAGTGTTCGCTGGAATTCGATTTGCGACCACTGCCCGGCATGGACCCGAAAGTCCTGCGCGCGGAGATTCTGCGCAAGCTCAACCCGGTCGCCGAGCGGCATCAGGTGAAGATCGATTACAAGCCGTTGTTCCCGGAAGTGCCATCGTTTGAACAGTCGGAAGACGCCGAACTGGTGCGCATCGCCGAAAAGCTCACCGGTCATAGCGCCGAAGCAGTAGCGTTTGGTACCGAAGCGCCTTATCTTCAGCGCCTTGGCTGCGAAACCATCGTGCTCGGCCCCGGCGACATTGCCTGTGCGCATCAGCCCGGCGAGTACCTTGAAATGTCACGTTTGCAGCCTACCGTGCATCTATTACGGCAACTGATTGAACATTACTGCCTGACTGCTGACGAACGATGATTCATCCCTGTGGGAGCGAGCCTGCTCGCGAAAGCGCCAGTTCAGACACCTCGATGTCGACAGATACAGCGCTTTCGCGAGCAGGCTCGCTCCTACAGGGATTGTGTTTTGCCTGATCAAACGCTGTAAATTGCCAGCATCCCAACCCGTATTCATGAGGAGAGCGCGCGTGTCGCCAAGCCTGTTCCGACGATAACCATCAGCCCGCTGTGCGTTTTCCGTTTCGCCCCTTTTTAGGCTGCTATTTATTACAGGCCCAGGTTCATGCCCGAATACGTCAATTGGCTTCGTCACGCGTCCCCTTACATCAATGCCCACCGCGACTGCACCTTCGTCGTCATGCTGCCCGGCGACGGCGTCGAGCATCCGAATTTCGGCAACATCGTTCACGACATCGTCCTGCTGCACAGCCTTGGCGTGCGTCTGGTGTTGGTACACGGTTCGCGCCCGCAAATCGAAACCCGCCTCGCCGCGCGTGGCCTGACCCCGCATTACCACCACGGCATGCGCATCACCGATGCGGCAACGCTGGAATGTGTAATCGACGCGGTCGGCCAATTGCGGATCGCAATCGAAGCGCGTTTGTCGATGGACATGGCTTCGTCGCCGATGCAGGGCTCGCGTTTGCGCGTGGCCAGCGGCAACCTCGTCACCGCACGACCGATCGGCGTGCTCGAAGGCGTCGACTATCACCACACCGGCGAAGTGCGCCGGGTCGACCGCAAGGGCATCAATCGCCTGCTCGATGAGCGTTCGATCGTGCTGCTGTCGCCGCTGGGCTACTCGCCGACCGGGGAAATTTTCAACCTCGCCTGTGAAGACGTCGCCACCCGCGCCGCCATCGACCTGGGCGCAGACAAACTGCTGCTGTTCGGCGCCGACCTCGGCCTGATCGATGAGAACGGCAAGCTGGTGCGTGAGTTGCGTCCACAGCAAGTGCCGGCACATTTGCAGCGCCTTGGCAGCAACTATCAGGCGGAATTGCTCGATGCCGCCGCCGAGGCTTGCCGTGGCGGCGTGGCGCGCAGTCATATCGTCAGTTATGCCGAAGACGGCGCGCTGCTGACCGAGCTGTTCACCCGTGACGGTGGCGGTACGCTGGTCGCGCAGGAGCAATTCGAACTGGTGCGCGAAGCGGCGATTGAAGACGTCGGCGGCTTGCTCGACTTGATCAGTCCGCTGGAAGAGCAGGGGATTCTGGTGCGGCGTTCGCGCGAAGTGCTGGAGCGCGAGATCGAGCAGTTCAGCGTGGTCGAGCGTGAAGGCATGATCATCGCCTGTGCAGCGCTGTATCAGATTGCTGATTCCGATGCCGGTGAACTGGCGTGCCTGGCGGTAAACCCGGAGTATCGCCATGGCGGTCGCGGTGATGAACTGTTGGAGCGCATCGAAACCCGCGCACGAGCTCAGGGTTTGAAAACCTTGTTCGTCCTCACTACGCGTACTGCGCACTGGTTCCGCGAGCGTGGTTTCGAACCGAGCAGCGTTGAACGCCTGCCAGCGGCGCGGGCGTCGCTGTACAACTTTCAACGTAATTCTAAAATCTTCGAAAAGCCCCTATAAACCTCGTCGCTCCATTCGCGAGCAGGCTCGCTCCCACAGGAAAATGCATTCCAAAGTGTGGGAGCGAGCCTGCTCGCGAAGCTTTTATTGCGCCACAAACTTCGCGCTGACGTACGGCGAGTAGTCCGGCAGCACCGTCTCAACCTTGCCCTGTTCCTTCAAAAACTTCGCCGTCTCGCCAATCGCCTTCGCCGTGCCGCCCTCCAGCAGCGCCGTGGTTTGTTGCGCCTTGGCATCCGGGAACGCCGAACCTGCAAGCAAATCCGGTACATCAGCGGCATTGGCACCGGTCAGTTTGGCGATTTTCTGTACCGGCACCGAGTCAGCCGTCCAGCTGTCTTTATGCGCCGCGTAATCGGCAAATGAATCCAGCGTGACCTTGGCGAACTTCGCTACTACGTCTGGATGCTTCTCGGCAAAATCCTTGCGCGCGACCCAGACTTCGAAGGTTGGCGCACCCCACTGACCGACCTGTGCGGCATCGGTCAGGGTCTTGCCGGTCTTGCGGATTTCCCCCAGCGCCGGCGACCAGACAAATGCGCCATCGATATCGCCACGCTTCCACGCCGCTGCGATCTCTGCCGGTTGCAGGTTCACCACTTTGACTTTCGAGGCGTCCAGGCCCCAGTGCTTGAGGGCGCCGAGCAGGCTGTAGTGTGAGGTCGAAACGAAAGGTGTGGCGATGGTTTTGCCGACCAGGTCCTGGGGGGTGTTGATACCGCTGCCATTACGCACCACCAGCGCTTCGGCGGCATTGATCTGCGCCGAAACGATGAACGCCACAATCGGCAGATTGCGCGAAGCGGCAGCGGCTAACGGGCTGGAACCGAGGTTGCCGATCTGCACGTCACCCGAAGCAATGGCTGTCACAACTTCCGGGCCACTGTTGAAGCGACGCCAGTCGATTTTCTCGCCGATGGTTTTCTCGTAGACGCCGTCGGCTTGCGGGACTTTGCTCGGGTCGATACCGGTTTGATAGCCGACGGTGAGGTTGGCGGCATGGGCGGAAAAAGAAATCAGTGCTGATACACAAACTGTAACAAATTGACTAGATAGTGCGCGTTTGGCCATCATGGCGTCGCCTTTTCGATAGGGTTTGACGAATTGCGGTTGCGCCAAAGCTAATTGATATAAAAAAAGGCTAACAAATACCATTTAGGAATGAGCTTAGTCGCCGATACGCTGTTTCCCGGCGGAGGTGGCACGATACTGGCCATATTCCGAAATGATATGAAAAAGAATGAATAAATTCTTTTTGGGTTTATCAGGAAATCTTTACTCTGCACGGACCAAATCACTGCGATTAGACCTTGGTCGTAGACATACAAGGTTACGATTGACTTGTCAGTCACGGTCTGGCGCTAATCGCGCATCTTAGGACCCAGGGCATCAGACCCCGGGCCAGGAACACAAGAATTAGAAACGAGAGGAGCTTTACATGAACAAGTCCACCTTGGCCCTGGCTGTGGCCGTAGGGGTTATGGCGCAGCAGGCAGGCGCCGCCGGTTTCATCGAAGACAGCAAAGCTACTTTGGGGCTGCGTAACTTCTACATCAACAACGACAACCGTGACAGCGCTGCCGGCAGCGCCGCCAGCAAGACTGCCGGTGTTCAGAGCAAGAACGAAGAGTGGGGCCAAGCGTTCGATCTTCGCTTCATCTCCGGTTACACCCAAGGCACCGTAGGTTTCGGTATCGACGCCATCGGCCTGCTGGGCGTGCGTCTGGATTCGGGCGGCGGCACTAACGGCGCTACCGGCACCTCCTACGGCGGCACCGTGTTCCCAAGCGAGCACAACGGTGATGCTGTTGATAACTTCTCCAGCCTGGGCCTGACTGCCAAAGCCAAGATCTCCCAGACCGAACTGAAATTGGGCACCCTGCAGCCAAAACTGCCAGTGATCGTGACCAACGATGGTCGTCTGGTGCCACAAACCTGGCAGGGTGGCCAGATCACTTCCAGCGACATCAAGGACCTGACCCTGGTCGGCGGTCAGATCGAAGCTGTGAAAGGTCGTAACTCCAGCAACAACGAGAACCTGTCCATTGGTGGCGCCAACGCGCGTATCGCCAACAGCAACAAGTTCTACTACGCCGGTGGTGACTACAAGATCACCAAAGACCTGACTGCCCAGTACTACTACGGCAACTTGGAAGACTTCTACAAGCAACACTTCCTGGGTCTGGTCCACAACTGGGCAATCGGCCCGGGCGTGCTGAAGTCTGACTTGCGCTACTTCCACAGCACCGATGATGGCAACAACGGCAACACCACCACTTACTTCAGCAACGGTAACTACGTTGGTAACGTCAGTGGTAAAGGCCCGGTTGACAACAACCTGTACAGCGGCCTGTTCCTGTACACCGTTGCTGGCCACACTTTCGGCGGCGGCTACCAGGTTTCCAACGGCAGCAGCGACTTCCCTTGGTTGAACCAGGGCGACGGTTCGTCGAACTACACCATCACCGACATGCAAATCCAGAAGTTCGGCCGTGCTGGCGAACGTACCTGGCAAGCACGCTACTCGTATGACTTCGCCAAAGTCGGCGTTCCAGGTCTGACGGCTGGTGTGGTTTACCTGCGCGGCGACAATATCGACACCGTGGGTGCCAACCGCGTTGAGAACGGCAGCGGCCGTTCCGAGTGGGAGCGCGACTTCACCGTTGGTTACGTCGTACCTGAAGGCCCGCTGAAAAACGTTGGCCTGATGTGGAAAAACGCTACCTGGCGCAACGACATCCCAGGTCAGCGTGACCAGGATGAAAACCGCCTGATCGTCAGCTACTCGATCCCGCTGCTGTAATAGCGCGTTTCGATTCGTTGATGTAAAAAAAGCCCCGTCCGGCATCGCGCCGGACGGGGCTTTTGCGTTTTCGAGTCAGGCCCACCCCCGTAAGCCTTCCCCGAATTTCCCTCTTTACTGCAACTCAAGGCCTTCTCGAACCTTGCGACCGATGTTCGTCGGGATGCCGTTCAGCGTCCAGTGAACAGATGTTTAATATTCGTTAATGATATAGATATCTAGTTATTTATTCTTTTTCACGATGGTGAATCCCGGGCTACAGTTGAGGTCTCGAACAACTCATCAGGAGCAGCATCATGAGCCTCAGACTCGGCGACATCGCCCCCGATTTCGAACAGGATTCCAGCGCCGGCAAGATTCGTTTTCACGAATGGCTGGGCGATAGCTGGGGCGTGCTGTTCTCCCACCCGGCGGACTTCACCCCGGTGTGCACCACGGAGCTGGGCTTCACCGCCAAGCTCAAGGATGAGTTCAGCAAGCGCGGTGTCAAAGCCATTGCGCTGTCGGTCGACCCGGTGGACTCACACCACAAGTGGATCGAAGACATCAACGAAACCCAGAACACCATCGTCAACTTTCCTATCCTGGCCGATGCCGATCGCAAAGTTTCCGACCTCTACGATCTGATCCACCCGAACGCCAACGACACGCTGACCGTGCGTTCGCTGTTCGTGATCGATCCGAACAAGAAGATTCGCCTGACCATCACTTACCCGGCGAGCACCGGGCGCAACTTCCACGAGATTCTGCGGGTGATCGATTCGCTGCAGCTCACCGACAACTACAAGGTGGCCACCCCGGCCAACTGGCAGGACGGTGAAGAGGTGGTGATCGTGCCTTCGCTCAAGGATGAAGACGAAATCAAAAAGCGCTTTCCGAAAGGCTATCGCGCGGTGAAACCGTACCTGCGCCTGACGCCACAGCCGAACAAGTGAGATCTGCGGTGTAGTCACCACCGCCATCGCGAGCAGGCTCACTCCTACAGGGAAACGCATTCCAAATGTAGGAGTGAGCCTGCTCGCGATGGCGTTAGTCCAGTCACCACGGAACCACTAAGCAGGGGATTTCAGGCCGTTTCGACGGCCTTTTTTTTCGCCCGGAACAAAGTGAATCTCATATCTCCAAAACGCATAACCAAATGAATAAATATGATTTATGGATATATAAATCAGCTGGTAAGGTCACTCCATCGAAGCGAGATCGCAACCCGCGAATCGCCTGCAACGCTTAAGGAATTGTCTCAATGCTGGTCGTCTCACTCGGTGGCAGCCCCAGCCTGCGCTCCCGTTCCGGAGTGCTGCTGGAACGCTCGCAACGTTGGTTGCAGCAGCAAGGGGTGGAAGTGGTGAGTTATCAGGTGCGGGACTTCCCGGCCGAGGATTTGCTCCATGCCCGCTTCGACAGCCCGAAGGTGCTCGACCTGCTGCAACAGATTGAAAACGCCGATGGCCTGCTGATCGCCACACCGGTTTACAAAGCGTCGTTCTCCGGCGCTCTGAAGACCCTGCTGGACCTGCTGCCCGAGCGCGCCTTGAACCACAAGATTGTCTTGCCGATGGCCACTGGCGGCAGCATCGCCCACATGCTGGTGGTCGATTACGCCCTCAAGCCCGTGTTGTCGGCATTGAAAGCCCAGGAAATGCTCCAGGGGATTTTCGCCGAGGACAGCCAGATCGCTTACGGCGAAGGCAGTGCCGCAGCACAACTGGCACCGGCGCTGGAGCAGCGACTGCATGAAGCGCTGGATCAGTTTGTCGGCGCCATGGCGCGCCGGCCAAAGCCGTTGGAACCGGGCCTGTTGAACGAACGTTTGTTGAGTGCTCGCTGGAGCATTTAAGCCTCATCGAAATTTGAAGTACTGGCCTTACTCGCCCGCCAACGGGCAAGCAGGTGCAGCCAAAACCCAACAGCAAAAAGGAGAGCGCTATGCGCACTGTATTTTTGCGTCGTGGTCTGGTCGCTCTGTTTGCTGCGGCTGTCACCTTCGGCGCCATCACTCAAGCTCAAGCCGAGACTCTTCGGATCGGTTATCAGAAGTACGGCACGTTGGTGCTGCTCAAGGCCAAGGGCACTTTGGAAAAACGTCTGGCCGCCCAAGGCGTCGACGTGCAATGGACTGAATTCCCCGGCGGCCCGCAGCTGCTGGAAGGCCTGAACGTCGGCTCGATCGACTTCGGTGTCACCGGCGAAACCCCGCCAGTTTTTGCTCAGGCTGCCGGCGCCGATTTGCTTTACGTCGCTTATGAACCACCAGCGCCGAACAGCGAAGCGATCCTTGTGCCGAAAGACTCGCCGATCAAATCGGTGGCCGATCTCAAAGGCAAGAAAGTCGCGCTGAACAAAGGCTCCAACGTCCACTACCTGCTGGTGCGTGCGCTGGAAGACGCCGGTCTCAAGTACACCGATATTCAAACCGTATTCCTGCCGCCGGCGGATGCTCGCGCTGCGTTCGAACGTGGCAGCGTCGACGCCTGGGTCATCTGGGATCCGTACCAGGCTGCCGCCGAGAAACAACTGCAAGCGCACACCCTGCGCGACGGCAAAGGCATCGTCGACAACCACCAGTTCTACCTCGCGACCAAGCCTTACGCCGAGAAAAATCCTCAGGTGATCAAGACCCTCGTCGAGGAAGTGCGCGCCGTTGGCGAGTGGTCGAAAGCCAACCCTGAAGACGTGACCCAACAAGTTGCGCCACTGCTCGGCCTGCCGGCGGACATCACTCTGACCTCGGTGAAACGCCAGGGCTACGGCGCGCTGTTCCTGACCCCGGAAGTGGTCGCCGCGCAGCAGAAAATCGCTGACACGTTCTACCAGCTCAAGCTGATTCCCAAGCCGCTGAGCATCAAGGATGTGATCTGGACACCACCGGCCGCTGTGGCTAAAGCGCAGTAATTCGAATTCCTAAGGAGACCACTCCATGAGCCTCAATATCTTCTGGTTCCTGCCTACCCACGGCGACGGCCATTACCTTGGCACCGCCGAAGGCGCTCGCGCCGTCGACCACGGTTATCTGCAACAGGTCGCGCAAGCGGCGGATCGTCTGGGCTTCGGCGGTGTGCTGATCCCCACCGGCCGCTCTTGCGAAGACTCGTGGTTGGTGGCGGCGTCGCTGATCCCGGTGACCCAGCGTCTGAAGTTCCTCGTTGCCCTGCGCCCCGGGATCATTTCCCCGACGGTGGCAGCGCGGCAGGCAGCCACGCTGGATCGTCTGTCCGGCGGCCGTGCGCTGTTCAACCTCGTGACTGGCGGTGACCCGGAAGAATTGGCTGGCGACGGTCTGTTTCTCAGCCACGAAGAACGCTATCAGGCCTCGGTGGAATTCACCCGCATCTGGCGTCGTGTGCTCGAAGGCGAAACCGTCGATTACGACGGTCAGCACATCAGCGTGAAAGGCGCCAAGTTGCTCTACCCGCCGATCCAGCAACCACGGCCGCCGCTGTACTTCGGTGGCTCGTCGGAAGCGGCGCAGGACTTGGCTGCTGAACAAGTGGAAATGGTCCTGACCTGGGGCGAGCCGCCAGCAGCGGTGGCCGAGAAGATTGCACAAGTTCGCGCCAAGGCCGCCAAGCTCGGCCGCACCGTACGCTTCGGCATTCGTCTGCACGTGATCGTCCGTGAAACCAACGCTGAAGCGTGGCAAGCGGCGGATCGGCTGATCTCGCACCTGGACGACGACACCATCGCTCGCGCTCAAGCTTCTCTGGCGCGTTTCGATTCGGTCGGCCAGCAACGCATGGCTGCGCTGCATGGCGGTAGCCGCGACAACCTCGAAGTCAGCCCGAACCTCTGGGCCGGCGTTGGCCTGGTGCGCGGTGGTGCCGGTACGGCGCTGGTCGGCGATGGCCCGACCGTGGCCGCTCGCGTGAAGGAATATGCGGATCTGGGCATCGACACCTTCATTTTCTCCGGTTATCCACACCTCGAAGAGTCGTATCGCGTCGCTGAACTGCTGTTCCCGCACCTCGACATCGAGCGTCCGGAACTGCCGAAAAGCGCCGGTTATGTCAGCCCGTTCGGCGAGATGGTCGCCAACGACATTCTTCCCAAAGCCGCGTCGCAGAGCTGAGGCGCGCCATGAAGAAAATCATCCACAGCCTCGCGCCCTGGGCGTTGCCGGTGTTGTTGCTGGCGGTGTGGCAGTTGTCGGTGTCGGCCGGTTGGTTGTCGACACGGATTCTGCCGGCACCGGTGGCGGTGATCGAAGCCGGCGTGAGCCTGGTACGCAGCGGCGAAATCTGGACGCACTTGGCGATCAGCGGCTGGCGCGCGGCACTCGGTTTTACCATCGGCGGTAGCATCGGTCTGGTCCTGGGTTTCATCACCGGCCTGTCGAAATGGGGCGAACGCCTGCTCGACAGCTCGGTGCAGATGATCCGCAACGTGCCGCACTTGGCGCTGATTCCGCTGGTGATCCTGTGGTTCGGCATCGACGAGTCGGCGAAGATTTTTCTGGTGGCGTTGGGCACGCTGTTCCCGATTTACCTCAACACCTATCACGGCATCCGTAACGTCGACCCGGCGCTGGTGGAGATGGCGCGCAGTTATGGCCTCTCCGGTTTCAGCTTGTTCTGGCAGGTGATTCTGCCGGGTGCACTGCCTTCGATTCTGGTCGGTGTGCGCTTCGCCCTGGGCTTTATGTGGCTGACGCTGATCGTCGCCGAAACCATTTCCGCCAGCTCCGGCATCGGCTATCTGGCGATGAACGCCCGCGAGTTTTTGCAGACCGACGTGGTGGTGCTGGCGATCCTGCTTTACGCGGTGCTCGGCAAACTCGCTGACCTCGCGGCCCGTGGACTTGAACGTGTGTGGTTGCGTTGGCACCCGGCCTATCAGGTTGCCAAAGGAGGTGCGGCATGACTGCTCAACAACCTCCACGCCTGCTGCGCGGGATTCCGCTGGCGGTGCGCAACCTGCAGAAAACCTTCGGCGCGCGGCAGGTGCTGCGTGACATCGATCTGCACATTCCGGCGGGGCAATTTGTCGCCGTTGTCGGGCGCAGCGGCTGTGGCAAAAGTACCTTGCTGCGTTTGCTCGCTGGGCTTGATCAACCGACTGGCGGCGACTTGCTGGCTGGTTCTGCGCCGCTCAGCGATGCGCGGGAAGACACCCGATTGATGTTCCAGGAAGCGCGTCTGCTGCCGTGGAAAAAGATCATCGACAACGTCGGCTTGGGCCTTAAAGGCAACTGGCGTCCGAAAGCTCTCGAAGCACTGGACGCGGTGGGTCTGGCCGATCGCGCCAATGAGTGGCCGGCGGCGTTGTCTGGCGGACAGAAGCAGCGCGTTGCACTGGCGCGGGCGCTGATCCATCAACCGCGCCTGCTGTTGCTCGACGAACCGCTCGGCGCGCTGGATGCGCTGACCCGCATTGAAATGCAGCAACTGATCGAGCGTCTCTGGCAGCAACACGGCTTCACCGTGCTGCTGGTGACCCACGACGTCAGCGAAGCGGTGGCGATTGCCGACCGGGTGATTCTGATCGAGGACGGCGAAGTCGGCCTCGACCTGCATGTGGAGCTGCCGCGGCCGCGAGTGCGTGGTTCGCACCGACTGGCAGCGCTGGAAACCGAAGTGCTTAACCGTGTTCTCTCCCTGCCCGGCGAACCGCCGGCGCCGGAACCTGTTTCACCACTGCCTACGCAACTGCGTTGGGCGCAATGAAGCAGCTGCGAGCTTCAAGCTGCAAGCTACAAGTAGAAGCGCTGTGCTTTTGCTTGCCGCTTGAAGCTTGCCACTTGCCGCTTATTTCGACCTCAGGAGAAATATCATGACTATCAAAGCCATCAACGTCCGTAACCAGTTCAAAGGCTCGATCAAGGAAATCGTCCTCGGCGACGTGCTGTCGGAAATCGACGTGCAGACCGCTTCGGGCATCGTCACTTCGGTGATCACCACCCGCTCGGTCAAGGAGCTGGAACTGGTGGTCGGCAGCGAAGTGATCGCCTTTGTGAAATCCACCGAGGTGTCGATCGCCAAGTTGTAAGCCGGTGAGTAAAAAACAACCCCGGAGGGCGTGAGCCCTTCGGGGTTTTTTGTGCCTGATCTGAAAGCTGCGGTGCGGCCTTCGCGAGCAGGCTCGCTCCCACAGGGGATCGCATTCCAAATGTGGGAGCGAGCCTGCTCGCGAAGAGGTCAGTCAGATCACTAGAGATCTTTTGGGTAGATACGGCGGTAGATACAGGCCGATATAAGCATCAAACACGCGCATCCCTTCCTCGGCCATGCGCGGCGTAATCTGCCCATGCTGTTGCACCGAGCGCGCATACACCCGGTCACCCAACTCCATCGCCAAGGCAAACACATCGACATCCTTCGGCAGCCTCGGCAACTCGAAGTGATGATCGAACAGCTTGTGCATCAGGTCGCCCAACTCAATATCGTGCTGGCGGTCAGCCTGAGTCACTTCGGTCAGACCATGCTGCGCGAGGATCAACTGACGCGCCGCCGCGTCTTCGTCGTAGATCTCCAGCATCCGTTGCTCGACCAGTCGCGACAGATCACGCCAGTCACGCAGCGCTTCATGATCAATCGGCGCTTGCAGGCAGGCGCGAAACGCCGCGTGCACATCCGCCGTCAGCGCTTCGAGCAGTGCCGGGACGCTGGCGAAGAAGTGGTACACGGAGGAGGGCGGAATCTGCGCGCGCTCGGCGACGCTGTAGATCGACAGACTCGCCACACCCTCGGCGGCCAGCAATGTGCGCGCGGCGTCGAGTATCGAGTCGATGCGCGCCTGGCTGCGGGCACGGGGTTTGCGGACGGGGGCGGGTCGCGTCATGGAAGTCTCCTGCGGGGCAGCGGGCATTGTACGAGCCGGCTCTTGTGTTGTCTGCCAGTACGCCTTCGTCGGAACGCCGCCCGGAGCCGGCTCGCTCCCACATTTGATCTCCAGTGAACTTGGGTATTTGTACACACAGCACCTTGTGGGAGCGAGCCTGCTCGCGAACCGCCGCAGGCGGCCATTCACCCCAACCCCAGGAATTTGTGTTCGGCCATAAAAAACGCCGTGGGCTATGACAGCCGACGGCGTTTTTATCTGGTTCGCAATCCGCTTAAACGGTATGCAGATACCAGTTGTACTCAAGGTCGGAGATGGAGTGTTCGAACTCCTCCAGCTCACTTTCCTTGCAGGCGACGAAGATATCGATGTACTTCGGATCGATGTACTTGGCCATCACCTCGCTGTCGTCCAGCTCGCGCAGGGCATCGCGCAAGTTGTTCGGCAGGCTTTGCTCGTTCTGCTCGTAGCTGTTGCCTTCGACAGGCGCGCCCGGTTCGATCTTGTTGGTCAGACCGTGGTGCACGCCGGCCAGAACCGAAGCCATCAGCAGGTACGGGTTGGCATCGGCGCCGGCCACGCGGTGTTCGATACGTACGGCATCGGACGAGCCGGTCGGTACGCGAATCGCTACGGTGCGGTTGTCCAGGCCCCAGCACGGCGAGTTCGGCACGTAGAACTGTGCGCCGAAACGACGGTAGGAGTTGACGTTCGGGCAGAGGAAAGCCATCTGCGCGGGCAGGGTCTCGAGCACACCGCCGATCGCGTGACGCAGCGCGGCGTTCTGCTCGGGATCCTCGCTGGCAAAAATGTTTTTGCCTTCTTTATCCAGAATCGAAATGTGTACGTGCAGACCATTACCTGCCTGGCCCGGGTACGGCTTGGCCATGAAGGTGGTGTCCATTTCATGGTCGTAGGCGATGTTCTTGATCAGACGCTTGAGCAGTACCGCGTAGTCGCACGCCTTGATCGGGTCGGCGACGTGGTGCAGGTTCACTTCGAACTGCGCCGGGGCACTTTCCTTGACGATGGCGTCGGCCGGGATGCCTTGCTCTTTGGCACCTTCCAGAATGTCCTGGAGGCAGTCGACGTATTCGTCGAGGTCGTCGATCAGGTAGACCTGCGTCGAGTGCGGGCGTTTGCCGGAGATCGGCGAGCGTGGCGGCTGTGGACGACCGTTCACGTTTTCCTGATCGATCAGGTAGAACTCGAGTTCGAATGCGGCGCAGATGGTCAGGCCCAGCTCGTCAAACTTTGCAACAACTTGACGGAGCACTTCGCGCGGATCGGCGAAGAATGGGTCACCTTCGAGTTCGTGCATGGTCATCAACAGTTGCGCGGTCGGGCGCTTCTGCCATGGCTCGTTGCACAGGGTATCGGGGATCGGATAGCAGATACGATCGGCGTCGCCGATGTCCAGGCCCAGGCCGGTGCTTTCCACCGTTGAACCGTTGATATCCAGAGCAAATAGAGAGGCCGGCAGGTTGATGCCTTTCTCGTAAACCTTGTGGAGGCTGGTGCGTTCAATGCGCTTGCCGCGCACCACACCATTCATATCCGCAATCAGAAGGTCAACGTACAGAACCTCAGGATGTTCCTTAAGGAACGCGTTCGCTTCGTTAAGCTGAACGGCACGCGGGGGTACCGACATGATGCAACACCTTTGTTGTTAAAAATATCAATCATTGATCTTTTCTGGTTTCAGTCAACCCGAACGGCCTGCCGAAGTCAAGCGAGGCCTTTTTTGCCCTAAAAAAGCGCTGTGAGGGCATTTATGGGGCACTTTCGGGCTTTTTTTTGTCCTTGGAAGACTGTGCACCCGCGGGCTTGAGCAGGCCGTGTTGTATTTTTTACGGGGGTGTTGTGTAAAAAAATGAACAAGGCTAAGCTCCGATCAAACCCATAACAGCAATAATACCGGGGTGCTTCATGTCTCGCCTGCCGTTAATCGGCATCACCGACTGCTCGCAACAGTCCGGTCTGCATGCTCATCACATCAGTGGCGACAAATCCGTCAGTAGCGCAGCCAGCAAGGCTTGCCGCTTGCCGACGATGTTCCCGTCCATGGCCGTTCAAGCGTCAGCGTCCGATATTCTGGACGTACGGAAAAGCATCCTGTTTATGGCGTCCCCTTCCAATATAGATCGCTTTCACCCTCAAAGCCTGTGCTGCTTCCTCAGCCGTGCTCATGATTCTGCACGCCTGGACTGTGCACAGGAAATGCAACGCCAGCGTAAAGGGCAGGTAAGCTCTTCTTTCATTGTCTATGCGCGGTGCCAGGCATAAGCCGGCACTGCGCGAGCAAGCCCCCTTTAACGCGACGCCCATAGCGTCAAACTTTGCCTGACATCATGTCAGGAGACTCAGCCCAGAGGCATTTATGAGTAACAACCTCGACCAGCTCACCGATTGGTTGAAAGACCACAAGATCACAGAAGTCGAATGCATGATCGCCGACTTGACCGGTATCACCCGGGGCAAGATCTCGCCGACCAACAAGTTCATTGCCGAAAAAGGCATGCGCCTGCCAGAAAGCGTGCTGTTGCAGACCGTGACCGGCGACTACGTCGAAGACGACATCTATTACGAACTGCTCGACCCGGCCGACATCGACATGATCTGCCGCCCCGACCAGAACGCCGTGTACCTGGTGCCGTGGGCCATCGAGCCAACTGCTCAAGTGATCCACGACACCTACGACAAGCAAGGCAACCCGATCGAGCTGTCGCCACGCAACGTCCTCAAGAAAGTGTTGAAACTCTATGCCGACAAGGGCTGGCAGCCGATCGTGGCGCCGGAAATGGAGTTTTACCTGACCAAGCGCAGCGACGACCCTGACTATCCGTTGCAGCCGCCGATTGGCCGTTCGGGTCGTCCGGAAATCGGTCGTCAGTCGTTCTCCATTGAAGCGGCGAACGAATTCGATCCGCTGTTCGAAGACGTCTACGATTGGTGCGAACTGCAGGAGCTGGACCTCGACACGCTGATCCACGAAGACGGCACGGCGCAGATGGAAATCAACTTCCGTCACGGCGATGCACTGTCGCTGGCCGACCAGATTCTGGTGTTCAAACGCACCATGCGTGAAGCCGCGCTCAAGCACGATGTGGCCGCGACCTTTATGGCCAAACCGATGACCGGCGAGCCGGGCAGTGCGATGCACTTGCACCAGAGCATCATCGACATCGAGACCGGCAAGAACGTCTTCTCCAATGAAGACGGCACCATGAGCCAGCTGTTCCTGCACCACATCGGTGGCTTGCAGAAACTGATTCCTGAGCTGTTGCCGCTGTTCGCGCCGAACGTCAACTCGTTCCGCCGCTTCCTGCCGGACACCTCGGCACCGGTCAACGTCGAGTGGGGCGAAGAGAACCGCACCGTGGGCCTGCGCGTTCCGGATGCCGGTCCGCAGAACCGTCGCGTGGAAAACCGCTTGCCGGGCGCCGACGCCAACCCGTACCTGGCGATCGCCGCGAGCCTGCTCTGCGGTTACATCGGCATGGTCGAAGGCCTCAATCCGAGCGCACCAGTGGTGGGCCGTGGTTACGAGCGCCGCAACCTGCGCCTGCCGCTGACCATCGAAGACGCGCTGGAGCGTATGGAAAACAGCGCGACCATCGAGAAGTACCTGGGCAAAACCTTCATCACTGGCTACGTCGCGGTAAAACGGGCCGAGCATGAAAACTTCAAGCGCGTGATCAGTTCCTGGGAGCGTGAGTACCTGCTCTTCGCCGTCTGATACGCCGGGCGCGGCTGGCAGCAGCCGCGTCCTTCACCGATAACAAGGAGAATTGGCATGACCAGCAACAACCCGCAAACCCGCGAGTGGCAAGCACTCAGCAATGATCACCACCTGGCCCCGTTCAGCGACTTCAAGCAGTTGAAAGAGAAGGGCCCGCGGATCATCACCAACGCCAAGGGCGTTTACCTGTGGGACAGCGAAGGCAACAAGATTCTCGACGGCATGGCCGGGCTGTGGTGCGTGGCCATCGGTTACGGTCGCGATGAGCTGGCCGATGCGGCCGCCAAACAGATGCGCGAACTGCCGTACTACAACCTGTTCTTCCAGACCGCGCACCCGCCGGCGCTGGAGCTGGCCAAGGCCATTGCCGACGTGGCGCCGGAAGGCATGAACCACGTGTTCTTCACCGGTTCCGGCTCCGAAGGCAACGACACCATGCTGCGCATGGTCCGCCACTATTGGGCGATCAAGGGTCAGCCGAACAAGAAAGTCATCATCAGCCGCAAGAACGGTTATCACGGTTCGACCGTGGCCGGCGCGAGCCTCGGTGGCATGACGTATATGCACGAACAAGGCGACTTGCCGATCCCGGGCATCGTCCACATCGCCCAGCCGTACTGGTTCGCTGAAGGTGGCGAGATGTCCCCGGAAGAGTTCGGTATCTGGGCGGCCAATCAGCTGGAAGAGAAGATTCTCGAAGTCGGCGTCGACAACGTCGGAGCCTTTATTGCCGAGCCGATCCAAGGCGCCGGCGGCGTGATCATTCCGCCCGACAGCTACTGGCCGCGCATCAAGGAAATCCTCGCCAAGTACGACATCCTGTTCGTGGCGGACGAAGTGATTTGCGGTTTCGGCCGTACCGGTGAGTGGTTCGGCAGTGATTTCTACGATCTCAAGCCGGACATGATGACCATCGCCAAAGGCCTGACCTCAGGCTACATCCCGATGGGTGGCCTGATCGTTCGTGACTCCGTTGTTGCGGTGCTCAACGAAGGCGGCGATTTCAACCATGGCTTCACTTACTCCGGTCACCCGGTGGCGGCGGCGGTGGGCCTGGAAAACATCCGCATCCTGCGCGATGAAAAAATTATCGAGAACGCGCACAACGAAACGGCACCGTATTTGCAGAAACGTCTGCGGGAACTGAACGATCACCCGTTGGTGGGTGAAGTTCGCGGGGTCGGTCTGTTGGGCGCGATCGAGCTGGTGCAGGACAAGGCCACGCGCAAGCGTTATGAAGGCAAGGGCGTCGGCATGATCTGCCGCCAGTTCTGCTTCGACAACGGCCTGATCATGCGCGCTGTGGGCGACACCATGATCATCGCGCCGCCGCTGGTGATCAGCAAAGCGGAGATCGATGAGCTGGTTACAAAGGCACGCAAGTGTCTGGACCTGACCCTCAGTGCGTTGCAGGGCTAAGTGCTAGGCTTTGAGCGGGGGAGCCGTGGCGCTCGCGCTCAAAGCTGTCAGAAAGGCTGGTCTTTTCTTGAAAGACCGCCTCGGATCTTGCCAGACTAGCCGCGGTTCCAGTTGTCCGGGTTCGGCCGCTGAACAAAGTGGTTCAAAAAAGAAAAATTTGGAGCATTAACGCATGAAGGCATTAGGCAAAAAGCTCGCTGGCAAGACTCTGCTCGCCATGTCCCTGATGGGAATCATGGCGGCTGCGGCTCAGGCGGACGACAAGGTGTTGCACGTCTACAACTGGTCCGACTACATCGCCCCGGACACCATCAAGAAGTTTGAAGACGAGTCGGGCATCAAAGTCGTCTACGACGTCTTCGACAGCAACGAAACCCTCGAAGCCAAACTGCTCGCAGGCAAGTCCGGCTACGACATCGTCGTGCCGTCGAACAACTTCCTCGCCAAGCAGATCAAGGCTGGCGTGTACCAGAAGCTGGACAAGTCCAAGCTGCCTAACTGGAAGAACCTCAACACTGATTTGCTCAAAGCCGTGTCGGTCAGCGACCCGGGCAACGAGCACGCCTTCCCGTACATGTGGGGCTCGATCGGCATCGGCTACAACGCCGAAAAGGTCAAGGCTGCACTGGGCGCCGATGCGCCGGTCGATTCGTGGGATCTGATCTTCAAGCCGGAAAACGCGGCCAAGCTGAAATCCTGCGGCATCAGCCTGCTCGACTCGCCAACCGAGATGATTCCGGTGGCGCTGCACTACCTGGGCCTGCCGACCGACAGCCAGAAGAAAGAAGACATCGACAAGGCTGAAGCGCTGATCATGAAGGTGCGTCCTTCGATCGCCTACTTCCACTCGTCCAAGTACATCTCCGACCTGGCCAACGGCAACATCTGCGTAGCGATCGGCTACTCGGGTGACATCTACCAGGCCAAGTCCCGCGCGGCTGAAGCCGGTGACAAGGTGAAAGTCAGCTACAACATTCCGAAAGAAGGTGCCGGCAGCTTCTACGACATGGTCGCCATCCCTAAAGATGCCGAAAACGTCGAAGGCGCCTACAAGTTCATGACCTTCCTGCAGAAGCCGGAAATCATGGCTGAAATCACCAACGCCGTACGCTTCCCGAACGGTAACGCCGCTGCCACGCCACTGGTTGATAAAGACATCACCAGCGACCCGGGCGTCTATCCACCGGCTGACGTGCTGGCCAAGCTGTACGCGATTGCCGACTTGCCGGCCGCGACCCAGCGCATCCTGACCCGCAGCTGGACCAAGATCAAATCGGGTAAATAAGCCGGTTTGAAGCAGTAACCGCTGGCCGTCATGCCCCGCGCGGGCGGCCAGCGGATCAATTAAATGACAGGAAGTTTTGCAGGAACGGTTTTTCGAGGGTAAGTTGCGCGCCGGTTTTGTTGCCGGGCAGCCACGGCTGTCATGCAGCGCGGGGCAACTTGGGCCCAACTAATTTAGAGGACCTCCACTTGCCTATTTTTTCTTCTTTGCGCAAAGCCCTGCTGGCCACTGCCGGCCTGACGATTGCTGTCGGAGCCCAGGCCGCCGGTACGGTGCATATTTATAACTGGTCCGATTACATCGGCGAGACCACCCTGGCCGACTTCCAGAAAGAGACCGGGATCAAACCGGTCTACGACGTGTTCGATTCCAATGAAACACTGGAAGGCAAGTTGCTAGCCGGGCGTACCGGCTACGACGTGGTCGTGCCGTCGAACCACTTCCTTGGCAAGCAGATCAAGGCAGGCGCGTTCCAGAAGCTCGACAAGTCGCAGTTGCCGAATTATTCCAATCTCGACCCGGCGCTGCTCAAGCGTCTGGAACAGAACGATCCGGGTAACCTGTACGCTGTTCCTTACCTCTGGGGCACCAACGGCATCGGTTACAACGTCGATAAAGTAAAAGCTGTACTCGGTGTCGACAAGATTGATTCGTGGGGCGTTCTGTTCGAGCCTGAGAACATCAAGAAGCTGCAAAGCTGTGGCGTGGCGTTCCTCGATTCGGCGGATGAAATGATGCCGACCGTGCTCAACTATCTGGGCCTGAATGCCAACAGCACCAATCCGAAGGACTACGAGAAAGCCACCGACAAGTTGCTCGCGGTGCGTCCTTACGTGACCTACTTCCACTCCTCGAAATACATCGGTGATCTGGCCAACGGCGACATCTGCGTAGCCATCGGTTTCTCCGGCGATATCTTCCAGGCCAAGCACCGCGCCGAAGAAGCCAAGAAAGGCGTGAACATCGCCTACTCGGTACCGAAAGAGGGCGGCGCGTTGTGGTTCGACATGTTGGCAATCCCCAAGGATTCGTCGAACGTGAAGCAGGCTCATGCCTTCATCAACTATCTGCTGAAACCTGAGGTGATCGCTCAGGTCAGTGATTACGTCGGTTATGCCAACCCCAACCCGGGTTCGGACAAGCTGATGGAACAATCCATCCGCACCGATGCGTCGGTGTATCCGCCGCAGGCCGTTATCGACAAGGCCTACGTATCGACCGAGTTGCCACCGAACATTCAGCGTCTGATGACCCGCAGCTGGACCAAGGTCAAGTCGGGGATGTAAGGCACACACTATCCTGGGTTCGCCTTGCGGGGCGAACTGCATTGTTTTTTTCTGGGAGTTTCGTAAATGGCAGTTGCCTCCGGCGCCTATAAGAAAGCCCTCGAGGGCGACCAGACACCGAAACAGGTGTTGGTCAAAATCGACCGGGTCACGAAGAAGTTCGACGAGACGATTGCCGTGGACGATGTGTCCCTGGAAATCAAAAAGGGCGAGATCTTTGCCCTGCTCGGCGGTTCGGGATCGGGCAAATCCACTCTGCTGCGGATGCTGGCAGGGTTCGAACGGCCCACGGAGGGGCGCATTTTCCTCGACGGCGTCGACATCACCGACATGCCGCCGTACGAACGTCCAATCAACATGATGTTCCAGTCGTACGCCTTGTTCCCGCACATGACCGTGGCGCAGAACATTGCCTTCGGCCTCAAGCAGGACAAGATCCCGGCGGCTGAAGTCGATGCCCGCGTGGCCGAAATGCTCAAGCTCGTACAGATGAGCCAGTACGCCAAGCGCAAGCCGCATCAATTGTCGGGCGGTCAGCGTCAGCGTGTGGCGCTGGCCCGTTCGCTGGCCAAGCGGCCGAAGCTGCTGCTGCTCGATGAGCCGATGGGCGCACTGGACAAGAAACTGCGTTCGCAGATGCAACTTGAGTTGGTGGAAATCATCGAGCGCGTCGGCGTGACCTGCGTGATGGTGACCCACGACCAGGAAGAGGCCATGACCATGGCCGAGCGCATCGCGATCATGCATTTGGGCTGGATCGCCCAGATCGGCAGCCCGATCGATATCTACGAAACCCCGACCAGCCGCCTGGTCTGCGAATTCATCGGTAACGTCAACATCTTCGAAGGCGAAGTGATCGACGACGCCGAAGGCCACGCAACCATTACCTGCAAAGACCTTGATCGGCAGATCTACGTCGGCCACGGCATCAGCACCTCGGTGCAGGACAAATCGGTGACTTACGCGATCCGTCCGGAGAAGCTGCTGGTCACCGCCGATCAACCGACCTGCGAATACAACTGGTCGAGCGGCAAGGTCCACGACATCGCCTACCTCGGCGGGCACTCGGTGTTCTACGTTGAGTTGCCGAGCGGCAAACTGGTGCAGTCGTTTGTCGCCAACGCCGAACGTCGCGGCGCGCGTCCGACCTGGGGCGATCAGGTTTACGTGTGGTGGGAAGATGACAGCGGCGTGGTACTCCGCTCATGAACATGCGCAAATTCAAACGCCGCATCAACCGAATAATCCCCAATGGCCGGCAGTTGGTCATCGGGGTTCCGTTCATCTGGCTGTTTCTGTTTTTCATGTTGCCGTTCTTCATCGTTCTGAAGATCAGTTTCGCCGAAGCCGACGTGGCGATCCCGCCGTACACCGAGATCTACACGTACGCCGAGCAGAAGCTGCAACTGCTGCTGAACCTGGGCAACTACGCGATGCTGGCGGGCGACGAGTTGTACATCGCCGCTTACCTCGGCTCGCTGAAGATGGCGCTGATCAGCACCATCCTTTGTCTGGTCATCGGCTACCCGATGGCCTACGCCATCGCCACTGCCCGTAAAGAGCTGCAAACGGTGCTGGTGCTGCTGATCATGATGCCGACCTGGACCGCGATCCTGATCCGCGTGTATGCGTGGATGGGCATTCTCAGCAACAACGGCTTGCTCAACGGTTTCCTGATGAGCATGGGTTTCATCGACGAGCCGCTGCAGATCCTCAACACCAACCTCGCGGTGTACATCGGCGTCGTTTACTCGTATCTGCCGTTCATGATCCTGCCGCTGTACGCCAACTTGGTGAAGCACGATCAAAGCTTGCTGGAAGCAGCTTCCGACCTCGGTTCGAGCACCTTCAACAGCTTCTGGAAAATCACCATTCCACTGTCCAAGAACGGCATTATTGCCGGCTGCATGCTGGTATTCATCCCGGTGGTTGGTGAGTTCGTGATCCCGGAACTGCTTGGTGGTCCGGAAACCCTGATGATCGGTAAAGTGCTCTGGCAAGAGTTCTTCAACAACCGTGACTGGCCGGTGGCGTCCGCGCTGGCGGTGGTGATGCTGGCGATCCTGATTGTGCCGATCATTCTGTTCAACCGCAGTCAGGCCAAGGAAATGGAGGGTAAAGAATGAAGCGCATCCGTTTCTCCAGCCTGATGCTGGTCATCGGTTTGTTGTTCATCTACCTGCCGATGCTGATCCTGGTGATCTACTCGTTCAACGCCTCGAAACTGGTGACGGTGTGGGGCGGCTGGTCGATCAAGTGGTACGTCGGCCTGCTCGACAACACGCAACTGATGGGCTCGGTGCTGCGCTCGCTGGAAATCGCCTGCTACACCGCGGTTGCCGCGGTGGCGCTGGGCACGCTGGCGGCGTTCGTGCTGACCCGCATCACCCGCTTCAAGGGCCGTACGCTGTTCGGCGGTCTGGTCACCGCGCCGCTGGTGATGCCGGAAGTGATCACCGGTCTGTCGCTGTTGCTGCTGTTCGTGGCCATGGCGCAGATGATTGGCTGGCCGCAGGAACGTGGCATCGTCACCATCTGGATCGCTCACACCACGTTCTGTGCGGCGTATGTCGCGGTGGTGGTGTCGGCGCGTCTGCGTGAGCTGGACCTGTCGATCGAAGAAGCGGCCATGGACCTCGGTGCACGGCCGTGGAAGGTGTTCTTCCTGATCACCATCCCGATGATCGCGCCATCCCTGGCGGCGGGCGGCATGATGTCGTTCGCGCTGTCGCTGGATGACCTGGTGTTGGCGAGCTTTGTGTCCGGGCCGGGTTCGACGACTCTGCCGATGGAAGTGTTCTCGGCGGTGCGTCTGGGCGTGAAGCCTGAGATCAACGCCGTGGCCAGTCTGATTCTGCTGGCCGTGTCGATCGTGACCTTCATGGTCTGGTTCTTCAGCCGCCGTGCCGAAGAAGCGCGCAAGAAGGCGATTCAGCAAGCTATCGAAGAAAGCGCAGCCGATTCGTGGAAGCAGCCGGACGTGCGTCGGGCGCCAAGCCCGGAGGCTGCGTAAGCACTAATGGGTTGGCCTCACTCTCGAGACCAACCCAATTCAAACTGTAGGAGTGAGCCTGCTCGCGATAGCGGAGTGTCAGTCAGGAAATTTCCAACTGACAGGACGCCATCGCGAGCAGGCTCACTCCTACATGGGTTTTACGCAGTCCAGGGAGAGTTGCGGATGACTTCAACAAAGTTCATCGGCTTGAACCCCGGCTCCTGATCCTTCAGCACATCGGTCTTCACATTACCAAACGTCGTCTGCGGACGATGGCGCAAGCCATCGGCAAACGCGCAGATGATGCACTCCTTGAAACCTTCTCCACGCGGGTGCGCATGCACCACCGCCTCACGCTGTAGGGTGCTGAACGCCGCGTAATCCATGCCTAGCACATCCATCTCCACGCCTGCGGTCGCCAGCGCCACGGTCGGGCGCAGATGCTTGGGCACGCCCGGCGTGGTGTGCAAGGCAATCGACAGCCACACCTGTTCGATATCGTCATCGCTGAGCCCGTACGGCTTGAGAAACGCTGCTGCTGCGTTGGCACCGTCTACTTCGAAACGCTCGTCATCGCTGTGGTGACCTTCGACCAGGCCGAGGTCATGGAACATCGCGCCGACGTAGAGCAACTCCGGGTTGTAGGCCAGTTGCTGGCGCTCGCCGCTCAATGCACCGAACAGAAATACCCGGCGCGAGTGGTGGTAGAGCAGGTCGGACTCGATGTCGCGGATGTACTCGGTGGTGGCCCGGGCGAGGGTGCTGTCGGGGATTTTGATGCCGGCGATGGTCGTGCTCATGGCAGGTTTCCTCACTGAAACGCCGTTGTGGCGCTGATGGGGAAAGTCTGTTCCCGGCGCTGAAAGCGAACAATCGATGCATGGCTGCGATCCTTGCCAATCCACCTGCAAATCGTGCCAAGCTAAAAGATCGTCCGATCGCGGCCCGAGCCTGCGGCAGCTCCTGCAGAACCCCGCATTCCCCTGTGGGAGCTGCCGCAGGCTGCGATCTTTTGCTCTTGAAAGGGAATCCACAGCCATGAACAAAACCATCGCCATCGTGGTGTTCGCAGGCGTGCAGTCGCTGGACGTCAGCGGCCCGATGGATGTGTTCGCCGAGGCCAACCGCTTCCTGCCGCCCGAGGATCACTATCGGCTTGAGGTAATTGGCGTCGAGCACGGCCCAATGGCCTGTTCCAACGGCTTGACCCTGAATGCCCATCGGCATTTCAGCGAAGCACTCGACGCCTATGGCCTGCTGCTGGTTGCCGGTGGGCCGCAACTGCCGTTCATGGATTTTGGCGCGACGTTCAACGAGTGGCTGCGCGAGGCCTGCGCACGGGCGCAGCGCTTCGGTTCAATCTGCAATGGTGCGTTCATGCTTGCGCGGGCCGGATTGCTGGAAGGGCGCACCGTCACCACGCATTGGAACGATGCCGAGGCGTTGGCGCGGTTGTGTCCGACGACGCAGGTCGACGCGGATCGTTTGTATGTCGAGGACGGCGCGCTCTACACCTCGGCCGGGGTCACGGCGGGGATCGATCTGTCGTTGTATCTGCTGGCGCGTGATCACGGTGCTGAAGTGGCGCTGAGCGTGGCCAAGCGGCTGGTGGTGTTTACTCAGCGCTCTGGTGGGCAGTCGCAGTTCAGCCCGTTCCTCACGCCGCATGCGGAACCGACGTCGGCGGTGGCGATGGTGCAGTTGTATGTGCTGGCCAATCTCACGGGCGATCTGACGATTGCCGATCTGGCCAGTGCAGCGAACATGAGTGCGCGTAATTTCTCGCGGGTGTTTGCTCGGGAGGCGAAAGTTACGCCGGCGGAGTTTGTCGAAAGGGCGCGGGTGGATGCGGCGCGGGTGATGCTGGAGAGCACCATGGCGCCGTTGAAGACCGTGGCCTATCAGTGCGGGTTTCGGGATGCGCAGCATATGCGCGGGGTGTTCAACCGGCGGTTGGGGGTGACGCCGCAGCAGTTTTGGCTGAATTTTGCGTTGAAGCTGTGACCCTCACCCCAGCCCTCTCCGGGAGGGAGAGGGAGCCGACCGCAGTGTCTGGTGTTTTACATCGACCTGAAAGACCTTAGCGATTATGGATTCGGCAAAGCAGGATCAGGTCGCTGTAAGCCTTGAGCATCCCCCAATCAGTCCCCTCTCCCTCTGGGAGAGGGCTAGGGTGAGGGGCTTTTAAGGTGCCCGCATCGGCAACAACTTCAACGTACTGCGCGTATTCGCCGTCACCTCTTCCTCACTGAAATGCGCCTGCACATACATCCCGTCGACATACGCCTCAGCCTGATCGTCATAGTGGCTATCAAACGGCACACCACTCTGCCCAACCGGGTTGATCGTCAAGCCATGCGCCGGATCGGCAAAATCCACCAAGCGCCGCGTCGACGGCCCATAAGTCACCGGCCATGGCGCCGGGCCGATCTTCGCCGACAGATTGTTCGGCACTTCATGACTGCCCGGCGCCGCAAACGGCCCAACGTTGAATATCCGGTCCAGCGGCTTCTGCTGTCCCAGCGGATGCCCGTGAGTCAGCGTGTGTGCCGTGCCCCATTTCCACTCGGCGGAGTTATCGCCGAGGGTCAGCTTCAAGTGCTGCATGCTCGCCTGCCACGCCGTGCGCACGACATCGGCACGGGTCTCCTTGTTCGGTGTGCCGCGGTTATCCCACCACGGTGAATCGGCATTCGCCGCCAGCTTCGGCAGCGCCGCATCAATCACTCGCGTCGACAGCAAGGTGTCGAAAAAATCATTGCCCAACTCATCACGCATCGCGGCATCGGCGAGGTCGTAGAGGAACTGGTTGAACACCGTTGCACTGACCGAATCCAGCGGATAGTCGCCCGGCCACTGCGCCAGTTGCTCGACCAGTTTCAGTTGCGCCGGATCGCTCACCACCTCACGCAACACCGGCAGCAACGGTGCGAGCAAGCGCGGGCCATAACCGGTCGCCGTGCCCAGTTGCAGTTTCTGGTTGGCCTCATTGGTCCACTTCACGCTCTTGTCGCTGAGCTGACGATTGAGTTGCTGCCCGCGATCGGCAAGGTTGTAGTAACCGGGAATCTCCATGCCGGTGGGCGACAGCGGCTGGAAGTTGGCCGAGACGATGTAGCCGCGCGCCGGGTTTTCTTCCTGCGGGTTGGCGCTGAACGGGTAGAAGCCGTCCTTGTCCGCCTGATTGCTGCTGCCGTCGAGAATGAATTCCGGCCGCACCCCGGCCGGACGCTTGGGCAGCAACGCCGATGCCCACCAGGCGATATCGCCCTTGGCGTTGGCGTAAACCAGGTTCAGCCCCGGTGCCTGCACTTTCGCCGCTGCGGCGCGGGCCTTGGCCAAGGTGTCGGCGCGGTTGAGCTGGTAGAAGCCTTCGAGGATCGGATTTGGCGTTTCGAGGAAAGCCCACCACATCGCAATCGGCGTTTTCCCGGCAGCAGTCCCCAGCGCATCGTTGACGATCGGGCCGTGGGGCGATTGACGCAGGGTGAGAGTTACCGGCGTCTGGCCTTTCACATTGATCTGCTGCTGCGTGACGACCATGTCGGTCCACTGGCCGCGATACCAGACCTGATTCGGGTTATCCGGGTTGACCTTCTCGGCGATCAGATCCAGATCGTCGTTCTGGAACATGGTCAGGCTCCAGCCGAAATCGAGGTTGTGGCCGAGGAAGGCGAACGGCACCAGCGCCTGATGATGGCCGTACAACTCGAAGCCCGGCGCCGACAGTTGCGCTTCGTACCACACCGACGGCACCGAGAAGCGGATGTGCGGGTCGCCGGCCAGCAGCGGTTTGCCGCTCTGGCTGCGGCTGCCGGCGATGACCCAGGCGTTGCTGCCTTCGAACTGCGGCAAACCATTGTCGACCAGCGCTTGTTCGCTGAGGCGGGCGAGGGTATTGAGGTCTTTCCAGTCGCCGGCAGCGAGGGCCGGCGTCGGTTTGGCGTGACCGTTGACCAGCACACCTTTGGGCTGCCAGTCGAGATCGAAGACCTTGAGGTAATCGGCACCCAGTTGATCGCGCACATAAGTCAGCAGCGGTTCGGTGCGAAACGCCGCCGCAAAGCTGTAGGCCATGTAGCCGGCGACGCTGATGCTGTCTTCCGCCGTGAACGGCCGCTTGGGGATGCCCAGCACGTCGAACTCGATCGGCGCGGCGTGGCTATCCTGATATTGATTAATGCCATCCAGATAGGCTTGCAGGCCCTTCCATGCCGGCGACTGTTTATCGAGACTGGCGACGTAACTGGCGGCGCGCTCGCGGATGCGCAGGCTGCGGAACAGTTTGTCGGTGTCGAGCAGCTTCGGCCCGAGCACTTCGGCCAGCTCACCACGGGCGAGGCGGCGCATGGCTTCCATCTGGAACAGGCGATCCTGGGCATGCACATAGCCGAGGGCGCGGTAGAGGTCGGTTTCGTTCTCGGCACGGATGTGCGGCACGCCGCGCTCGTCGTAGCGCACGGTCACCGAACCTTGCAGGTTGCGCAGTTCGACCTGGCCCTGGCGCGTCGGTTGTTTGCTGTAGACATACCAGCCGACGCCGGCGAGCAGGACAACGATGAGCAAGCCAAGTACGGTGAACACGCGCTTCATGGTGACTCCTTGTGCAGGCGGGATTGCCGCCCGTCGGGCTGCAAACAATTAGCACAGACCTTCTGTGCCGTGCAGCGCTGTCCTTGAAAAGTCCGGAATGCCTTACTGCGCCTCCACCGGCCACGGGCAGTAGCAACCGACCGCCAGGGTGTGCGTGGCATTGACCGGGCGATCTTCTGTCAGGGCATTCAAAATCGGTTCGATAAAGCTGTTGCTGGAGTTGCAGGTCAGGCCTTCGCTGTACGGGCCGAAGTACGCCAGTTTGCCGCTGCGATCCCAGATCGCCACGGCCGGGCTGGCGGGCACCTGTTCGGAACCGGGCAATATCGTGATGGTTTTCAGGCTGCTGAGGGTCGCGGGCAACTGCCCGTGGCTGCCAGTTTTTTGCACGGCGAAGAACTCCACGCCTTTGGCGCCGAACTGCTCGACCATCTCGGTCAGGTGTTGTTGGTTGCCGACATTGCACGGGCAGGCCGGGTCCCAGAAATGCACCAGACGAATCTTGCCGGGACCGGCGAGATTGTCCGGCAGGCGCAACGGATCACCGGAGAACACCGCCGTGTGTTCGCTGAATGCGCGCAGATAACGCCCTTGAAACCAGTCGTACGCCGCCCACAGCACCCCGGCGCAAATCAGCGCGAGCAGGCTGGCAAACAGTGCGGTGCGGTAGGGCGAACGCATGGTTTTCGATCCTCGAAAGGTCGGCTAGCTTGCCATGTCTGTCACTACAGATGAATATCGCAGGCCTATAAAGTCTGTTTACCGCTTTGGAATTCCCGCATGCCTGCCACTTTCGACCCCGATCAAATCCGCGCCAGCCTCAAGCCTTTGGCCGAGTGGCAGCCGTTGTCGGACGAGGCGAAGGCGTACCAGCAGTTTTATAAAACCGATTTTCCCCATCGCGATGTCTGGCGTGGCATGGGCCGTTTCGAAGTCGACGGTTATGAGCTGGTCAGCCATTGCTGGTGGCCGGAGAAGGTCAAGGCGACACTGTTTCTGCTGCATGGATACTACGATCACACCGGGCTGTATCGGCATGTGATCGAGTGGGCGCTGGATCAGGACTTCGCGGTGATCGCCTGCGACTTGCCGGGCCATGGCTTGTCGAGCGGGCCGCGCGCGAGCATTCGCGATTTCTCTGAATATCAGGACGTCCTGCAAGCCTTGTTCGCCGAGGCGCAGTCGATCGCGTTGCCGCAGCCGTGGCATTTGTTTGGGCAGAGCACCGGCGGGGCGATTGTGGTTGATCACCTGCTCAACCATAGCGAAAACAGCCCCGCACAGGGCCAGGTTATTTTGATGGCGCCGCTGGTGCGTCCACGGGCGTGGGGCTGGTCGCAGCTGAGCTATTACTTGCTCAGGCCTTTTGTCAGAGGTGTTGCGCGGCGCTTCAGCGAGAATTCCAACGATCCGGATTTCCTGCCGTTTCTCCAGGCTGACCCGTTGCAGCCGCGACGCTTGCCGACGAAATGGGTGGGGGCGTTGTCGCGTTGGATCATTCGCGTCGAGCACGCGAAAAAAAGTCCGCGGCGACCGCTGATCATTCAGGGGCAGGCGGACATGACCGTGGACTGGCAGCACAATTTGCAGGTATTGAAATGGAAGTTTGATCGACCGCAGATTCTGCTGCTGGCCGAGGCGCGGCATCATCTGGCGAATGAGACGGTGGAGATGCGTGAGGAGTATTTCGAGTTTCTGAGCAAGCGGATCAGGGGCCGAAATCTTTAGCGTTGGTGAGGGCCCTATCGCGAGCAGGCTCACTCCTACATTTGGAATGCGTACCCCTGTAGGAGTGAGCCTGCTCGCGATAGCGGTCTAAGAGACGACGAAGATCATTGCCCGACCGCCAACCCTGCGCGAATCGCCGCCAGCGCCGCCTGGTAATACGCCTTGCCCTCAGTCGACTCGGCAAACGTCGCAAACTCTTCCAGCTCTTCATCCGACAGATCGCGATAGACGTAAAGCAGCGTGTTGTTCATGTCCGCGCCAATCTGATCCATCAAACGCTGGCGCTGACCATTGAGCATGCCTTGCGCCTGACCGCCACCGAGCAGCCCCGGAATCATCGAACTCAAACTGTCCGCTGCCACGCCGGCAATCGCCAGGCTGACTTCGGCGCCGGCTTCACGGGCAGGCAAGGCTTGGGCGAGGTGACCGATGATCAGCAGACGACTGTCGCTGACCTGCATCTTCGGCAGGCCTTTGGCGTTTTTCGCCAATTGATCGCGACGGGTTGCGAGCAATTCAGCCGCGACAATTTTCTTGCCCAGCGGCGATTGAAAGAAGGTCAGTGCCGGTTTCGGGTCGGCGAGCTTCTGTCGCAGTTGCGCTTCGGCACGTTGATCCACAGCCTGCGGGGCAAAGCGCTGGTTGCTGTTGTTGACCAAGGCCTGGAACACCGCGGGCGGCAGGCTGTTCTGATAGCGCTGCTGTGCGGCCGTCAGGGCGTCGTTGAAATGCGCACGTTGATCTGGCCAGCCGGCGACCTTGTACAACTGATCGTGGCCGTCCGCCCAGGCGGGCAAAACGCAGAACATCAACAGTGAAAAAAGCAAACGGCGCATAGGGACTCCTGTCAGCAGCGGACTATTCTCCGTGCGGTGCCGGTACTTGTCGAGAATTCGTAGCAAGCCGCCGCGTGGCTCTGTCGGATTTCTTGCCGCCGACATACTATGCGCGCCATGCAAATATCCTCTGAACACCCACTGCTGTTACGCATTGTCGATGACCTGGCCGAACACGGCTGGTCGCAGCAGAACATTTTCCTGCCCGCCGGTTTGACCCGCGAGCTGGCGGCCGAGTGCCGTAAACGTGAGGCCGAAGGCGAGTTGGCCCCGGCGGCGGTGGGGCGTGGGCCTTTTTCGGAGATCCGCGAGGGGATTCGTGGCGACCACATTCAGTGGATCGATCCCGGTCAGGCCGAGGCCAGCGACCGTTATCTGAACCTGATGGAGAGCCTGCGCGAGGCACTCAACCGTGGCTTGTTCCTCGGCCTTGAAGACTTTGAATGCCATTTCGCGTTGTATCCGCCGGGTGCGTTTTATCGCAAGCACGTCGACCGTTTTCGCGACGATGACAAGCGCATGGTTTCGGTGGTGGTCTATCTCAATGACGCTTGGCTGCCGGAGGATGGCGGTCAGTTGCGCATGTACCTGAACGATGAACGCGTGCACGACGTTCAGCCTACGGGCGGGTGTCTGGTGGTGTTTCTCTCCGGCGAAGTGCCGCATGAAGTGTTGCCGGCGAACCGCGAGCGCTTGTCGCTGACCGGTTGGTTTCGCCGCCGTGGCAACGAGCCGTTCTGACATGGACAAGATTCTGGTCAGCCGCTGCCTGCTGGGCCATCGCGTGCGTTACGACGGTGGCGCGAGCGGGCCGTTTGATTTGCTTGAACAGTGGATTGCCGAAGGGCGGGTGGTGCCGTTGTGTCCGGAGGTTGCGGGCGGTTTGCCGACGCCACGGGCGGCGGCGGAGATTCCGGGCGGGCAGGGTGGTGAAGTGCTCGATGGCGTCGCGGCGGTGATCACCACTGAGGGCGAGGATGTCAGTGCGCAGTTTCTCGATGGTGCGCGGCAGGCGCTGGCGCTGGTGCAGAAATATGGCATCCGCGTGGCGGTGCTTAAGGCCAACAGTCCTTCTTGCGGGAATTTGCTGACTTACGACGGGACGTTCAGTGGGGTCAAAGTCAGTGGCGAAGGCGTGACGGCGGCGTTGCTCAAGCGCCATGGTGTGCAGGTTTTCAGTGAACTGGAATTGCCGCAGGCCGCGCTGGCCCTTGCTGCTTTGGACTGATCCGGAATCGTTGCCCTCACCCCAGCCCTCTCCCGGAGGGAGAGGGGGCCGACCGAGTTGTCCGGCGCTGTCCATCGACCTGAAAGACCTTTTCGACTATGGATTCGACACAGGCCATAACTGATCGATTATGGATTCGACACAGCCATGACTGATCGATTAAGGATTCGACACAGCCATGACCGATCGATTATGGCGTCGACGAAGCCATGGTCAGTCGATTTCGGATTCGGTATAGCCATCCCAAGTCGGCGTATCTCTGAAGCATCCCCCATTCAGTCCCCTCTCCCTCCGGGAGAGGGCTAGGGTGAGGGGCTTTTAAGGCTTCAACCACTTCTCGGTCAGCGCTGCCAAACGTCCATCCGCCTTGATCCGCTGCATCGCGCTCGCCAGACTGGCATGAAACGCCGGATTACCCTTCTGAAACGGAATCGCCAGATCCACCGGCTCCGCCGCTTTCGGCTTCTCTTCCGTCAATGCCTGCACCAGCACCATCGGCCGTGGTTGCTCATCCTTCTTTGCCAGCAACTGCGAATCGACCTTGCCGTAAGGCTCGCTGAAGTCGAAACGATCCTTGAGTTCGGGTGTCAGTGCTATGTGGTTGAGCGCGACGTCGTACTTGCCGCTTTCAACGCCCTGGAGCAGGTCGGCTTCGTCGGTGACGATGAAGTCGGCGCGCACATCCAGCTCGTTGGCCAGCAGTTGCCCAAGCTCGACCTCGAACCCCGTGAGTGTGTCGCCTTCCTTGTAATTGAACGGCGGTGTATTAGCCTCAAGGGCTATGCGCAGCTCGCCACGGTCGTTGACGTCATCAATCAGTTCGGCATGAGCCAAAGGGCTCAAAAGGGGTAGCAGGCAGATCAGGCCAGGCAGAAAACGCATGGTCACTCCTTTGAAATCATTATCGCGACGCTCTGATTCAGGCTCGCTTTGCTATGGTTGTCGAGTGCCTTCGACAACGAATGGTCATGAAGTTGTCATGACCGTGCGGATTTTACGGAAAAACTGGAGAAGAAAATGAAAAGCTTTATGTCACGTGCAGCGTTCGCGGGTGTGCTGATGGGCGTTTCGGTGCTGGCCAGTGCGGCGACACCGGCCCCGAAAGGCGCCGAAGTGTTCATCGTTTCTCCCGAAGACGGGGCGAAGGTTTCCCAAGAGTTCAAGGTCAAGTTCGGCACCAAGGACGTCGCGCTGGCACCGGCCGGTGATGTCACCAAGAATACCGGTCACCATCACTTGCTGATCGACGTCGACAAGCTGCCAGCGGCCGGTCAGCCGATTCCCAACGATGCCAACCACATGCATTTCGGCAAGGCGCAGACCGAAGCGACCATCAAACTGGCTCCGGGCAAGCACACCTTGCAGCTGGAACTGGGCGACAGCGGCCACATGCCGTTCGATCCACCAATCGTTTCGAAGAAAATCACCGTCAACGTCGAATAACCTTTTCGCCGTGCATGAAAAAGGGAGCCCGAAGGCTCCCTTTTTTGTCGTTCAACGCTTGATCAGAACAACACACGGCTACGGATAGTGCCGTTGATGTGCTGCAGCTTCTCTTGCGCCAGATCCGAGTACTCGGCGTCGACATCGATCACCACGTAGCCAACCTTCTCGTTGGTCTGCAGGAACTGACCGGAGATGTTGATGCCGTTTTCGGCGAAGACCTTGTTGATCTCGCTCATCACACCCGGGATGTTCTCGTGGATGTGCAGCAGGCGGTGCTTGCCAGGGTGAGCCGGCAGGGCCACTTCCGGGAAGTTCACCGACGAAACGGAGGTACCGTTGTCGCTGTACTTGACCAGTTTTTCTGCCACTTCCAGACCGATGTTGGCTTGCGCTTCGGCGGTCGAACCACCGATGTGCGGGGTCAGGATCACGTTGTCGAGGCCACGCAGCGGGCTTTCGAACTCTTCGTCGTTGGAGCGTGGCTCCACCGGGAATACGTCGATGGCCGCGCCGATCAGGTGCTTGTCCTTGATCGCGTCCGCCAGAGCGTCCAGTTCAACCACGGTGCCACGAGCAGCGTTGATCAGGATGCCGCCCTTTTTGATGGCGCGGATTTCCTTCTCGCCGATCATCCACTGGGTCGCAGCGGTTTCCGGAACGTGCAGGGTGACGATGTCGGACATGCCCAGCAGTTCGGTCAGGCTACCGATCTGAGTCGCGTTGCCCAGCGGCAGCTTGGTCACGGTGTCGTAGAAGTACACCTGCATGCCCAGACCTTCCGCCAGAACCGACAACTGGGTACCGATCGAGCCGTAGCCGACGATGCCGAGTTTCTTGCCACGGATCTCGAAGGAGTTGGCTGCGGACTTGATCCAGCCGCCACGGTGGCAGGAAGCGTTTTTCTCCGGGATGCCGCGCAGCAGCAGGATCGCTTCGGCCAGCACCAGCTCGGCAACGGAGCGGGTGTTGGAGTACGGCGCGTTGAACACGGCGATACCGCGCTCGCGGGCAGCACTCAGGTCAACCTGGTTGGTGCCGATGCAGAAACAGCCGACCGCAACCAGCTTCTTCGCGTGATCGAAGATCTCTTCGGTCAGTTGGGTGCGCGAACGAATGCCGATGAAGTGAGCGTCAGCGATCTTTTCCTTGAGCTGGGCTTCCGGCAAGGAACCTGTCAGGTATTCGATGCTGGTGTAGCCCGCCGCCTTGAGGACGTCGACAGCCGATTGGTGGACGCCTTCGAGAAGAAGGAACTTGATCTTGCTCTTATCGAGAGAAGTCTTGCTCATCTGCGTAAACCTGTATCCCGGAGAAAAATGGCAGGAAATGGTCAACAGACGCTGACCCGGACGACAAGAAAGTCGTCTCCGCGGATCTGGCCTTGGGCACTGTCCTGCGGGGTCGATATGCTAGCATAGCCTCCCCGCTAAACACTCATTCCTGCGACGTGAAGCGTTCTCAGGATGACCATGAATTGTTCGAGAGTTCTGTCGATGACCAATCCTGCCCTGATTGATGAACTGAAGACCCTGGTCGAGCCTGGCAAGGTCCTGACCGACGCCGACTCCCTGAATGCGTACGGCAAGGATTGGACCAAGCACTTCGCCCCGGCGCCCAGCGCCATCGTGTTTCCCAAGACCATTGAGCAGGTGCAGGCGGTGGTCCGTTGGGCCAACGCGCACAAGGTTGCGCTGGTGCCATCGGGCGGGCGCACCGGGTTGTCTGCCGCCGCAGTGGCCGCCAACGGCGAAGTGGTCGTCTCGTTCGACTACATGAATCAGATTCTCGACGTGAACCTCACCGACCGCACTGCCGTTTGTCAGCCGGGCGTGGTCACCGAGCATTTGCAGAACGTCGCCGAAGAAAAAGGCCTGTATTACCCGGTCGACTTCGCCTCGGCAGGTTCCAGCCAGATTGGCGGCAATATCGGCACCAATGCCGGCGGGATCAAGGTGATTCGCTACGGCATGACCCGCAACTGGGTGGCCGGCATGAAAGTCGTCACCGGCAAGGGCGATGTGCTGGAGCTGAACAAAGACCTGATCAAGAACGCCACCGGTTACGACCTGCGTCAGCTGTTCATTGGCGCTGAAGGCACCCTCGGTTTCGTCGTCGAAGCGACCATGCGCCTCGATCGCGCGCCGAAAAACCTCACCGCGATGGTTCTCGGCACCGCCGATTTCGACTCGATCATGCCGGTGCTGCACGCTTTCCAGGGCAAGCTCGACCTGACCGCGTTTGAATTCTTCTCCGACAAAGCCCTGGCCAAGGTCATGGGCCGTGGTGACGTGCCGGCTCCGTTCGAGACCGATTGCCCGTTCTACGCGTTGCTGGAATTCGAAGCGACCACCGAAGAAGTGGCCAACAGCGCACTGGAAACCTTCGAGCATTGCGTCGAGCAGGGCTGGGTGCTGGACGGCGTGATGAGCCAGAGCGAAACCCAGCTGCAGAACCTGTGGAAACTGCGCGAGTACATCTCCGAAACCATCTCGCACTGGACGCCGTACAAAAACGACATCTCGGTCACCGTGTCGAAAGTGCCAGCGTTCCTGAAGGAAATCGACGCGATCGTCGGTGAACACTATCCGGACTTCGAAATCGTCTGGTTCGGCCACATCGGCGACGGCAACCTGCACTTGAACATCCTCAAGCCGGATAACCTGAGCAAGGACGAGTTCTTCGCCAAGTGCGCGACCGTCAACAAGTGGGTGTTCGAAACCGTCGAGAAGTACAACGGTTCGATCTCCGCCGAGCACGGCGTCGGCATGACCAAGCGCGATTACTTGACCTACAGCCGCTCGCCGGTTGAGATCGAGTACATGAAAGCGGTGAAAGCGGTGTTCGACCCGAACGGCATCATGAACCCGGGCAAGATTTTCGCGGTTTGATCGGCAATCTTTGATGAATCAATGAAGGCAGGAGTCGGTAAATGAGCTATCAGCACCAGTACGTCGACGGCACGCGCATCCACTTCCCGATCGGGAAAGTCGTGTGCATTGGCCGTAATTACGCCGAACACGCCAAGGAACTGGACAACCCGGTACCTACCGAACCGTTGCTGTTCATCAAACCGGGCAGTTGCGTGGTCGAGTTGGAGGGCGGTTTCGCCATTCCGACCGAGCGCGGTTCGGTGCATTACGAAGCGGAAATCGCCGTGTTGATCGGCAAGCCGTTGTCGACCAAACCGAGCCGCGAAGAAGTCCTCGACGCAATCTCCGGTTTCGCCCCGGCGCTGGACCTGACCCTGCGCGACAAGCAGGCCGAGCTGAAAGCCAAGGGCCTGCCGTGGGAAATCGCCAAGTCGTTCGACGGCGCGGCAGTGATCGCCCCGTTCGTGGTCGGCAGCACCTTTGCTGACCTGACCGACATCGGCATCCGCCTGACCATCAATGGCGAAGTGCGTCAGGACGGCAACAGCAGCGCGATGCTCAACCCGATCGTGCCGATGATCCAGCACATGGCCGGCTGCTTCTCGCTGCAGGCCGGTGACGTGATCCTCACTGGCACGCCAGTCGGCGTCGGCCCGCTGAACGTTGGTGACGACATCGTCCTCGAACTGGTCGGTGCGATCAGCTTCACCAGCAGCGTGCGCTGATTTAACGCGGTCCCCTTGTAGGAGTGAGCCTGCTCGCGATAGCGGTCTGTCAGTCAACGATTGTTTCGACTGACCTGACGCTATCGCGAGCAGGCTCACTCCTACAGGGTTTTGTGATCTCTCCCACAATGGCGCAGGGCAATCCCGCCATTTGCCGTTTTTTTCACATCCTGTACGGATAATTCCTCTCATTCTGGCGTCTGAGCCGGCCTCTTTGTGCTATTACCCATAGCCTGAATTTTCGGAACGCGTCCCTCGATGTCATCTCAAACTCAGCTCAAACCCACTCGCCGTTCACGTTTCGCCCTGCGTTGGTATGTCTGGCTTTTGCTGGTGGTTGCTGCCGCTTATGCCGTGGCGTTTGCCATGCATTGGGATGATCGCGGTGTGCTGTGGCTGCAGGAACGCTTCGAAAGCCAGGCCGAGCAGAAGGAAAGCATCTGGCTGCCGGACTATCGCGTGGTGATCGATGCCAAGCCGCTCAAGGGGATGGAGAAGGACGAGGCTTCGGATCTGGCGTACAACCCGCAGACCAAAACGCTGTTCTCGGTGATGGGCAAGAACCCGTTTCTCGCTGAACTGACTTTACAGGGCGATGTACTGCGCAAGATGCCGCTGGTGGGCTGGAGCAATCCGGAAGGCCTGACGATGATGGAAAACGGCCTGATGGCCATCGTCGACGAGCGCCAGCACATGCTGTCGATCGTCAAGGTCGACGCTGATACCCGTGAACTGAATATCGCCGACTTCCCGAAATACGATCTCGGTCCGTCGAAAGACCAGAACAAGGCCTTCGAAGCTATCACCTGGGATGCGCACAACCAGCAATTGCTGTTGGGCGAGGAGCGCCCGCCGGCGTTGTTTACCTGGAAAAGCGATGGCAGCCAGACCCTCAAGGGTGACAAGCAGAAACTTGCCAGTGACGAACTGGATATTCGCAACCTCTCGGCCTTGGCGATTGACCCGCGCACCCAGCACACGCTGGTACTGTCAGCCGATTCGCACCTGCTGCTGGAGCTGGACGAGAAGGGCGAGCAAGTCAGCTTCATGACCCTGCTCGGCGGTTTCAATGGCTTGAAAAACACCATTCCCCGCGCAGAAGGCGTGACCATGGACGAAGCGGGTACGCTGTACATGGTCAGCGAGCCGAACCTGTTCTATCGCTTCGAAAAACAGTAATAGCAGCCTTTACCGATTCCAATGTAGGAGCTGCCGAAGGCTGCGATCTTTTGATCTTATGAACAGCAAGATCAAAAGATCGCAGCCTGCGGCAGCTCCTACAGGGGTTGGCTTGTGGTTTGAGGCAAGTGGCCATTAAGCTTCAGTTCAGACGGGCGTGATATTTCATCCGCCTGTCTTGATCCCGAGCTCACCCGAATGCGTCGACTTGCCCGTCCCAAACCTCTGATTATCATCCTGTCGGTGATTGTCTTGATCGCGTTAATCGCTATCGGTCAATACATGCGCCTGTTCGAGCGCGCCTGGTTCAACTTGCACACCCTGTGGCAACCGCAGAGTAGCGAGTCGATCGGGCTGGACCAGTATCGCGTCGAAATTGAAGCGCGGGTGATTGACGGGCTGGACGACGATGTCTCGGCGCTGACCTTCGATCCGGTGCGCAAAAGCCTGTTCACCGTGACCAACAAGAATTCCGAGCTGGTCGAACTGTCGCTCGAAGGCAAGATCCTGCGGCGCATCGCGCTGATTGGTTTTGGCGATCCGGAAGCGGTCGAGTACATCAGCGCCGACACCTATGTGATCACTGATGAACGTCAGCAGCGGCTGATCAAGATTCACCTGGAAGCAGACACCACGTTCCTCGACGCGGCGGACGCCGAGCAGATGACTCTTGGCGTGCATATGGCCAGTAACAAAGGTTTTGAAGGCCTGGCGTACGACTCGGTGGGCAAGCGCCTGTTTGTCGCGAAAGAACGCAACCCGATGCTGATCTACGAAGTGCACGGCTTTCCGCACTTCAATCCGGAGAAGTCCTACGCGGTGCATGTGATCAACGATCCCAAGCGCGATGCCGGGATGTTCGTGCGCGATCTGTCGAGTTTGCAGTACGACGAGCGCAGCGGGCATTTACTGGCGTTGTCGGATGAGTCGAGATTGATTCTGGAACTGGATGTCGACGGGCGCCCATTGAGCACAATGTCCATCAGTGGCGGCCGACAAGGTTTGAAGAAAACCGTACCGCAGGCGGAAGGAATTGCCATGGATGATGACGGGACGTTGTATCTGGTGAGTGAGCCGAACCTGTTTTACGTCTTCAAAAAGCCAACCCCGAACTAACCAACACCACAAAACCATTGTAGGAGTGAGCCTGCTCGCGATAGCGATGTGTCAGTCGACATTAATATCAACTGATCCACCGCTATCGCGAGCAGGCTCACTCCTACAGGGGTATTTCGTCTGCCCATTAATTTCGGACAGTCTGGGTTTACTCAGCCTTGAGGGTTTTCACGCCTTCGCTGGTCCCCAGCAACAACAGATCCGCCGGGCGCGCCGCGAACAAGCCATTGGTGACCACGCCGACAATCGCATTGATCTGCGCTTCCAGCTCCACCGGGTTGGTGATCTGCAGGTTGAACACATCCAGGATGATGTTGCCGTTGTCGGTCAGCACGCCTTCGCGGTAAACCGGGTCGCCGCCCAGTTTCACCAGCTGACGGGCGACGTGGCTGCGGGCCATCGGGATCACTTCGACTGGCAGTGGGAACTCGCCAAGCACTGGCACCAGTTTGCTGGCGTCGGCGATGCAGATGAAGGTCTTGGCCACCGCCGCGACAATCTTCTCGCGAGTCAGTGCCGCACCGCCGCCCTTGATCAGGTTCAGGTGCGCGTCGCTTTCGTCGGCGCCATCGACGTAGAACTCCAGGTCGCTGACGGTGTTCAGTTCATACACCGGAATCCCGTGGCCCTTCAGGCGTGCGGCGGTGGCTTCGGAGCTGGCGACGGCGCCATCGAACGCACCCTTGTGCTGGGCCAGGGCATCGATGAAGCAGTTGGCGGTGGAGCCGGTGCCGACCCCGACGATGCTCTTGTCGTCGAGTTTCGGAAGGATGAAGTCGACGGCGGCCTGAGCCACTGCCTGTTTGAGTTGATCCTGGGTCATGCGGGCTCCGGAAGCGGGCAAGGTGAGAACGGAAAGGCCGGCATTATAGCCGCAAGCGTGGCTAAAACCTCTGGATTCGTGTGGTCGTGCGGGCAAAAGCCGGGTTAGACTCCTCGGTCCCGCTCAACCGCTCAGTGATGCTTTCCGATGCTCGAACAGTACGTCAAAAAGATCCTCACCTCGCGCGTTTATGACGTTGCCGTAGAAACCCCGCTGCAGAACGCTCGCCAGCTCTCCGAGCGGCTGGGCAATGACATTTGGCTCAAGCGCGAAGACTTGCAGCCAGTGTTCTCGTTCAAGATTCGCGGCGCCTACAACAAGCTGACGCAACTGAGCGATGAAGAGCGCGCCCGTGGCGTGGTCACCGCGTCGGCGGGCAACCATGCACAGGGTCTGGCCCTGGCGGCGAAAGTGCTGGGCGTCAAAGCCACCATCGTCATGCCCAAGACCACTCCGGAAATCAAAGTCGAAGGCGTGCGTTCGCGCGGCGGCAAAGTGGTGCTGCACGGTGATTCGTTCCCGGAAGCCCTGGCCTACTCGCTGAAACTGGTCGATGAAAAAGGCTACGTCTACATCCACCCGTACGACGATCCGCACACCATTGCCGGGCAGGGCACCGTGGCGATGGAAATTCTGCGCCAGCACCCGCAGCCGCTGGACGCGATTTTCGTTCCGGTCGGTGGCGGCGGTCTGATCGCCGGTATTGCTGCGTACGTGAAATACCTGCGCCCGGACATCAAAGTCATCGGCGTCGAGCCGGACGATTCCAACTGTCTGCAAGCGGCGATGGCTGCCGGTGAGCGCGTGGTGCTGCCGACCGTGGGCATCTTCGCCGACGGCGTGGCAGTGGCGCAGATCGGCCAGCATACCTTCGACATCTGCAAAGACTACGTCGATGAAGTGATCACCGTCAGCACCGACGAGATCTGTGCAGCAATCAAGGATATCTACGACGATACCCGCTCGATCACCGAACCTGCTGGTGCTTTAGGCGTGGCCGGGATCAAGAAATACGTCGAGTTGCGCGGCGTCAGTGGCCAGACTTTCGTGGCCATCGACTCCGGTGCCAACGTCAACTTCGACCGCCTGCGCCATGTCGCCGAACGCGCCGAACTGGGTGAAGGCCGCGAAGCGATCATCGCCGTGACCATCCCTGAGAAGGCCGGCAGCTTCAAAGCGTTCTGCGAGGCCGTCGGCAAGCGCCAGATCACCGAATTCAACTATCGCTATAACACCGGCAGCGAAGCGCACATCTTCGTTGGCGTGCAGACCCACCCGGAAAACGACCCGCGCAGTGCGCTGCTGGCGAGCCTGACCGAGCAGGGTTTCCCGGTCATTGACCTGACCGACAACGAACTGGCCAAGCTGCACATTCGCCACATGGTCGGCGGGCATGCGGCGCACGTCATTGATGAAGTGGTGTTCCGCTTCGAGTTCCCGGAGCGTCCGGGCGCGCTGTTCAACTTCCTTAATAAGCTCGGTGGGCGCTGGAACATTTCGATGTTTCATTACCGCAACCATGGCGCGGCCGATGGCCGCGTGGTCGCGGGCCTGCAAGTGCCGCACGATGAGCGCCATCTGGTGCCGGCGGCCCTTGAGGAAATCGGTTACCCGTATTGGGATGAAAGCGAAAACCCGGCCTATCAGCTGTTTCTTGGCTGAGCGGCTACGCTAAGGGGCATGGCCCAAGGAAGAGAAATTCATGGAAACCCTGACCACCCTGAAAGTCCTTCACGTCGCGGCGACCGTGGTCATACTCGCGAGCGGGCTGGGGCTCGCCGCTCTGACCTGGCGTAATCGCAGCGAAGGGCCGGCCAGCACGATGCAGCGTCCCTGGCTGTTTGTCTGGTGTTTGATGCTGATCGGTATGCTCAGCATGCCTTTCACCGGCTGGTGGTTGGTGCACCTGATCGGCTGGCCACTGGGGCAATTCTGGATTCTGGGTTCCAGCGTGATTTATGCCGTGGCCACGTTGAGTGCAGTGTGGCTGTTGGTGCGGCTTAATCGGCTGTGGACTGGCGGGGTAGGTAACGGGAAATTCACGCTGGCGCTGGCAATTGTCAGCGGCATCGGATTTCTCGCCATTGCCGGGTTGATGGGGGCCAAGCCTGTTTAAGGCTTGGGACCGTGTCGGCCCGATTCGCGAGCAGGCTCGCTCCCACAGGGGATTTGTAACCTACACAGATCCAATGTGGGAGCGAGCCTGCTCGCGAAGGCGGTATCAGCCGCGCAACGAAATCACCGGCCAGCCACGCTTCTCGGCCTCAGCCCGCAGATTCGGATCCGGATCGACAGCCACCGGATTCGCCACCTGCTCCAGCAACGGCAAGTCATTCATCGAATCGCTATAGAAATAGCTGTCGTCCAGCGAGTACCCGGTCTCTTCCAGCCAGCGGTTCAGGCGCGTCACCTTGCCTTCGCGGAAGCACGGAATGTCAGTGCTGCGCCCGCTGTAACGGCCATCGACCATTTCGCATTCAGTGGCAATCAGGGTTTCAACGCCCAGACGCACGGCAATCGGTGCGGTAACGAAGCGGTTGGTCGCGGTGATGATCACCAGTTTGTCGCCAGCATCGCGGTGCTTTTTCAGCAATTCCAGCGCCTGCGGCAGCACGATTGGCTCGATGCAGTCGCGCATGTAATCGTTGTGCCACTGATCGAGCACGGCCATGTCGGTGCGGCCGAGGATCTCCAGGCAGAAGTTCAGGTACGCGGCGTTATCCAGTTTGCCGGCCAGGTAATCCTGATAGAACTCGTCGTTGCGCGCCTTGTACGCAATCGGGTCGAGGAAGCCGCGTTCACACAGATAGTCGCCCCAGGCGTGATCGCTGTCGCCGCCCAGAAGGGTGTTGTCCAAATCGAAGAGTGCCAGGCGCATTGCAGTTACCCGCTGATAAGTCTGTAAAAAGGCGACAAGAATACGGTCTTTTCACAAGAGTGCACATAAGGTAGGAAGCTTCGTTGCCGCCTTATCAACCTTTGTGGAACAATGCGGCGACATGCGTTTGCGAGGTTGTGCCCGTGATCGACCCCGATGGTTTCCGCCCCAATGTCGGGATCATTCTGACGAATGACGCCGGCCAGGTGCTATGGGCTCGCCGTATCAATCAAGATGCCTGGCAGTTTCCGCAAGGGGGAATCAACCCTGAAGAGACGCCGGAAGACGCCTTGTACCGCGAGCTGAACGAAGAAGTTGGCCTGGAACGTGAAGATGTTGAAATACTGGCCTGTACTCGGGGCTGGTTGCGCTATCGTTTGCCGCAACGTCTGGTGCGTACGCACAGCCAACCGCTGTGCATCGGCCAGAAACAGAAATGGTTTCTCCTGCGCCTGATCTCCAACGAGCAGCGGGTGCGGATGGATTTGACCGGTAAACCGGAGTTCGATGGCTGGCGCTGGGTCAGCTATTGGTATCCGTTGGGCCAGGTGGTGACATTCAAGCGCGAGGTGTATCGCCGCGCCCTCAAAGAGCTTGCCCCGCGCCTTTTAGCGCGCGACTGACGACGGAGTTCGACCCCGAGCCATGCTCAATACGCTGCGCAAGATCGTCCAGGAAGTTAACTCCGCCAAGGATCTCAAGGCGGCGTTGGGGATTATTGTGTTGCGCGTCAAAGAGGCCATGGGCAGCCAGGTCTGCTCGGTCTACCTGCTTGATCCCGAGACCAACCGTTTCGTCCTGATGGCCACCGAAGGCTTGAACAAGCGCTCGATCGGCAAGGTCAGCATGGCACCCAACGAAGGTCTGGTCGGTCTGGTCGGCACGCGTGAAGAACCCCTGAACCTCGAAAACGCCTCGGTTCACCCGCGCTACCGTTACTTCGCCGAAACCGGTGAAGAGCGTTATGCCTCGTTCCTCGGTGCACCGATCATTCACCACCGCCGCGTCGTCGGCGTGTTGGTCATCCAGCAAAAAGAACGCCGTCAGTTCGACGAAGGTGAAGAAGCCTTCCTCGTGACCATGAGCGCGCAGCTCGCCGGGGTTATCGCCCACGCCGAGGCCACCGGTTCGATCCGTGGTCTGGGCCGTCAGGGCAAGGGTATTCAGGAGGCCAAGTTCGTCGGCGTGCCCGGTTCGCCGGGTGCGGCGGTCGGTACCGCGGTGGTCATGCTGCCGCCGGCCGATCTCGACGTGGTGCCAGACAAGACCATCACTGACATCGACGCCGAGCTGGCGCTGTTCAAGACCGCCATCGAAGGCGTGCGCGCCGACATGCGCACGTTGTCCGCCAAACTGGCGACGCAGTTGCGCCCGGAAGAGCGCGCACTGTTCGACGTCTACCTGATGATGCTCGACGATGCCTCGCTGGGCAGCGAAATCACCACGGTGATCAAGACCGGCCAATGGGCCCAGGGCGCGTTGCGTCAGGTGGTCACGGAACACGTCAACCGTTTCGAATTGATGGACGACGCCTACCTGCGTGAGCGTGCGTCGGACGTCAAAGACCTTGGCCGCCGTCTGCTCGCCTATTTGCAGGAAGAGCGCCAGCAGAATCTGGTCTATCCGGAAAAAACCATTCTGGTCAGCGAAGAACTGACGCCGGCAATGCTCGGCGAGGTGCCGGAAGGCACGCTGGTCGGTCTGGTTTCTGTGCTCGGTTCGGGTAACTCGCACGTCGCGATCCTGGCCCGGGCGATGGGCATTCCGACGGTGATGGGTCTGGTCGACCTGCCGTACGCCAAGGTCGACGGCATCGAAATGATCGTCGACGGCACCCGCGGCGAGGTCTACACCAACCCGAGCGAAGTGCTGCGCAAGCAGTTCGCCGAAGTCGTCGAAGAAGAGAAACAACTGGCGCTGGGCCTCGACACCCTGCGCGACCTGCCGTGCGTGACCCTTGATGGCCACCGCATGCCGCTGTGGGTCAACACCGGCCTGCTGGCCGATGTGGCGCGGGCGCAGAAGCGCGGCGCCGAAGGTGTCGGCCTGTACCGCACCGAAGTGCCGTTCATGATCAACCAGCGCTTCCCGAGCGAGAAGGAACAACTGGCGATCTACCGCGAGCAGCTCGCCGCGTTCCACCCGCAACCGGTGACCATGCGCAGCCTCGACATCGGCGGTGACAAGTCGCTGTCGTACTTCCCGATCAAGGAAGACAACCCGTTCCTCGGCTGGCGCGGCATTCGCGTCACCCTCGACCATCCGGAAATCTTCCTGGTGCAGACCCGCGCGATGCTCAAGGCCAGCGAAGGCCTGAACAACCTGCGGATTCTGCTGCCGATGATCTCCGGCACCCACGAGCTCGAAGAAGCCCTGCACCTGATCCACCGCGCCTGGGGCGAAGTACGCGACGAAGGCACCGACGTGCCGATGCCGCCGATTGGCGTGATGATCGAGATTCCGGCGGCGGTGTATCAGACCAAGGAACTGGCGCGGATGGTCGACTTCCTGTCCGTCGGCTCCAACGACTTGACCCAGTATTTGCTGGCGGTCGACCGCAACAACCCGCGAGTGGCTGATCTTTACGATTACCTGCATCCGGCGGTGCTGCAAGCTTTGCAGACCGTGGTGCGCGATGCCCATGCCGAAGGCAAACCGGTGAGTATCTGCGGCGAAATGGCCGGTGATCCGGCGGCGGCAGTGCTGTTGATGGCGATGGGTTTCGACAGCCTGTCGATGAACGCCACCAACTTGCCGAAGGTGAAGTGGATGTTGCGTCAGGTCAATCTGAGCAAGGCCAAGGAATTGCTGGCCGAGTTGATGACCATTGATAACCCGCAAGTTATCCACAGCTCGCTGCAATTGGCGCTGAAGAACCTTGGGTTGTCGAAGATGCATCCGCCGGCGGTGGTCAAAGCGCTCTGAAGATCAAAAGCCCCTCACCCTAGCCCTCTCCCAGAGGGAGAGGGGACTGATTGGGGGATGCTGCAGGCTTACGCCGACCTGAAAGTGCTGTGCCGAATCCATAATCGACCCACACCGACGAAGGTGCTGGGTTGAAGCCGTATTAGTCTCACAGCGACTGACGGTGCTGCTGAATCCATAATCAACTCGGTCTTTCAGGTCGATGTATGGCTCAAGACACCTCGGTCGGCTCCCTCTCCCTCCGGGAGAGGGCTGGGGTGAGGGTAAGCTTTTAAGCTGTTATTTCCACTTCGCCCAAATGCCCGCCATACGGCCCAAAACTCCGCTCAACCATGCGCCGCGACCCATCCGCCTGAACGATCAACGCCGTACTCGCCCGCGTCCCGTAACTCTGACTGGCAATAAACACACTCGACAACAATGACTCCGTCGCCAGACCCACCCCGGTATCTGGCAATTCGGCAGATGGTGCCGTCTGCGCATCACTCAACAACCCCAACAACCGTTCAGGCTGCGGATCATCCAGCACCCCACTCAACGCTGCCTTGGCCTTGAGCAACTTCGGCCATGGCGTGTCCAGCCCGGCATTCGACAACCCATAGACGCCCGATTCCAGCATCACCGGCTCCGACATCCGCGCATTGAAGTGCCAAAGCTCATGACTGTTGCCGAGCAGCAGATTAAACCCGGCATATTCCGCCGAACGCCCGACCACATCGCTCAAATAATCATCAATCGACGAATCACCGGTGAGAAACCGCGCCACCAACTCCCCCCGCGACTTGCGTGCCGGCGGCTGCTGCGGATCACGGATATTGGTCAGCGCGGCAAAGCGTCCGTTAGCGCCAATTCCCAGCCAGGTTCCGCCGGCTTCAAGGTCGCGCCCGGCATGCACATGCGGCGCCTCTGGCCATTGCGCCAGCGGCAGACTCGGCCGGGCGTAGAATTCGTCACGGTTGGCCGCGACGATCAGCGGCTGGGCATGGCCCGGGCGCCAGGCGAAAACAATCAGGCACATAAGGTGGTCCTTGTGTGTTTTTTGCTCACTCTACGCATCCGGCGTCCGTGCATCCATCGTAAGTGGAGCAGAAGGGTGTGCATCCGTTACCATGCCGCTCCGGTTTTGCGGATGCGGTCTGGGGAGACGGTCATGGAATTTCTGCTCTATCTGGCGCTGGGCGCCTGTGCGGGCGTGCTGGCCGGGCTGTTTGGCGTCGGCGGCGGGATCATCATCGTGCCGGTGCTGGTGTTCAGTTTCACCTTGCAGGGCTTTGATCAGTCGATTCTCACCCATCTGGCGGTCGGGACGTCGCTGGCGACGATCATCTTCACCTCGGTCAACGCCGTGCGTGAGCATCATCGACGCGGCGCGGTGCGCTGGCCGATCTTCATGTGGATGGCCGTCGGCATTCTGCTCGGTGCAGGTTTCGGTGCGCTGACGGCGGAAGCAATCTCCGGCCCGCACCTGCAAAAGATCATCGGCGTGTTCGCCTTGATCATCTCGGTGCAACTGGCGCTGGACATCAAACCCAAGGCCAGTCGAACGGTGCCGGGTAAACTCGGTCTGACCGTGGCCGGCAGCTTCATCGGTTGGGCCTCGGCGATTTTTGGTGTGGGCGGCGGCTCGCTGACCGTGCCGTTCCTGACCTGGCGCAGCGTGCCGATGCAGCAAGCGGTGGCGACGTCATCGGCCTGCGGTCTGCCGATTGCCTTGGTCAGTGCATTAAGTTTCATGATTCTGGGCTGGCACGATCCGTTGTTGCCAGCCCATAGTCTCGGTTTTGTCTATTTGCCGGCGTTGTTGGGCATCGCCCTGACCAGCATGGTCTTCGCCCGTATCGGCGCGCGTTTGGCGCATCGGTTGTCGCCGCGCTTGCTGAAACGGCTGTTCGCCGCTTTGCTGTTCAGCGTGGGTGTGAGCTTTCTGCTTTAACCGCGTCGCAATCCTGGCTTAATCCTGAGGTGGCAGCGTCGCCCGGGAATTTTGGTTTCAACTCTAACGAGGAGTCGCAATGCTGCCTTACCCGCAGATCGACCCGGTGGCCCTGGCCATCGGTCCGCTGAAAATCCACTGGTACGGTCTGATGTACCTGATCGGCATCGGCGGTGCGTGGCTGCTGGCGTCGCGCCGGCTCAACCGTTTCGACCCGACCTGGACCAAGGAGAAACTCTCCGACATGGTCTTCTGGATGTCGATGGGCGTGATCGTCGGCGGGCGCCTGGGCTATGTACTGTTCTACGATCTGAGCGCTTACCTGGCCAACCCGACGCTGATTTTCGAAGTGTGGAAGGGCGGCATGTCGTTCCACGGCGGCTTCATCGGCGTGATGCTGGCCGCGTTGTGGTTCGGCAAGCGCAACGGCAAGTCGTTCTTCCAGTTGATGGACTTCGTCGCACCGATGGTGCCGATTGGTCTGGGCGCCGGGCGCATCGGTAACTTCATCAACGCCGAATTGTGGGGCAAAGCCACCGACGTGCCGTGGGCCATGGTTTTCCCGCCGTTCAGCGATCCGGCGCAGCTGCCGCGCCACCCGTCGCAGTTGTATCAGTTCGCGCTGGAAGGCGTGGCGCTGTTCCTGATCCTGTGGATTTTCTCGCGCAAGCCGCGTCCGACCATGGCCGTCTCGGGCATGTTCGCGCTGTTCTACGGCATCTTCCGGTTCATCGTCGAATTCGTCCGCGTGCCGGATGCACAACTGGGCTATCTGGCCTGGAACTGGCTGACCATGGGCCAGGTACTCTGCGTGCCGATGATCGTCGGCGGGCTGTTCCTGATCTGGCTGGCCTATCGTCGCGCGCCGGCAGCACCGCTCGCACCGACGGCTTAAACTACGAACCCCGGCGCGCGACGCCGGGGCTCAAAGGACACAGGTAACTCATGAAGCAATATCTCGAACTGGTCTCGCACGTCATTCAGAACGGCACCAAGCAAGCCAACCGCACCGGCATCAATACCATCAGCTTCCCGGGTGCGATGCTGCGTTTCGATCTGCAGGAAGGTTTTCCGGCGATCACCACGCGCAAAATGGCCTTCAAATCGGCCATCGGCGAGATGTGCGGTTTTCTCCGTGGCGTCAACAATGCCGCTGAATTCCGGGCGCTGGGCTGCAAGGTCTGGGACCAGAACGCCAACGAAAACGCACAGTGGCTGGCCAACCCGTTCCGTCAGGGCGACGACGACCTCGGCGAAATCTACGGCGTGCAATGGCGCAAATGGCCGGCGTACAAGCAGATCCCGCTGAGCAACACCGCCGCCATCGAACAAACCTTGAGCAACGGCTACAAGCAGATCGCCCAGGGCGAAGAAGACGGCCAGGCCTACGTGGTGTTGTACAAAGCCATCGACCAGGTGCGTCAGTGCGTCGACACGATCATCAAGGATCCGGGCAGCCGCCGTATTCTGTTCCACGGCTGGAACGTCGCTCAGCTGGATGAAATGGCCCTGCCGCCATGCCATCTGCTGTACCAGTTCCACCCGAATGTCGAGACCAAAGAGATTTCTCTGACCCTCTACATCCGTTCCAACGATCTGGGTCTGGGCACGCCGTTCAACCTCACCGAAGGTGCTGCGCTGCTGAGCCTGATTGGTCGCCTGACCGGCTACACGCCACGCTGGTTCACCTATTTCATCGGTGACGCACACGTCTACGAAAACCACCTGGACATGCTCAACGAACAGCTCAAGCGCGAGCCGTTCGCCATGCCAAAACTGAAAATCTCCGATCGTGTACCGGAGTTTGCCAAGACTGGCGTGTACCAGCCGGAATGGCTGGAACTGGTCGAGCCGAGCGACTTCTCGCTGGAAGGCTACGAACACCACGCACCAATGACCGCGCCAATGGCGGTTTAAGCCGTTGCATAAAACCCCTGTGGGAGCGAGCCTGCTCGCGAAGAGGGCGTGTCAGTCATAGAGATGTCGACTGATACACCGCTTTCGCGAGCAGGCTCGCTCCCACATTTGGTTTTGCGTGAGTCTTAATGGCCGTGGCTGCGGCCTACATGGGAGTGCTCCACTTCCGTCGCGACAACCCCGCCACTCACTTCCAGCCGCTGCAAAATCCCGCATTGATCGGCCATCGGCCCTTCGCCACAACGTTGGCGCAGGTCGAGCAGTTGTGTCTGCAACGCCAGCAACCCATCAATCCGCGCCTTCACATGCTGGATATGCTCATCGATCAGCGTATTGACGCTTTCGCACTGATCCTGCGGGCTGTCACGCATGGCCAGCAGACTGCGGATTTCTTCGAGGGTCATGTCGAGGGTGCGGCAGTTGCGGATGAAGGTCAGGCGTTCGGCGTGCCCCTGGGTGTAGACGCGGTAGTTGCCGTCACTGCGGGCCGGTTCCGGCAGGAGGTTTTCGCGCTCGTAGTAGCGGATGGTTTCCACGGCGCAGTCGGTGAGTTTGGCCAGTTCTCCGATCTTCATGACGACAATCTCCAAAAGGGTGCTTGACCCTATAGTGGCTACAGGGTCTTTACTTGGCAACAGGCACCTTCATGGACGCGACCAATGAGCGATTCCCAGCACACCCACAAGCCCGGCGACGGCCACGATCACAGTCATAAATTGCAGCCTGTGCATAAGCATTCACAGGGCGGCGATTCTTGCTGCGGGTCGAAAGTTGCAGCGCCGGCACCGGTTCACGCGCACGAAGACTCCTGCTGCTCGTCGACAGCCGCCGCGCCTGCGTTGGTGCAACTGAGCGAAAAGACTACCGCCGATGCGCGGCTGAGCAGTTTCCGCATCGAGGCGATGGATTGCCCGACCGAGCAGACGCTGATCCAGAACAAGCTCGGCAAACTCGCCGGCGTGCAGCAGCTGGAATTCAACCTGATCAATCGCGTACTCGGCGTGACCCACAATCTGCCGGGTACCGAGCCGATCACCGAAGCGATCAAATCCCTCGGTATGCACGCCGAGCCACTGGAGGCGGGCGTCGACTCGCCGGCCCCGGCGCCGGTGAAAAAACACTGGTGGCCGCTGGCGTTGTCCGGTGTCGGCGCGCTCGCCGCTGAAGTCATTCATTTCACCAATGCGGCACCCACCTGGGTGGTGGCGATCATCGCGCTGGTGTCGATTCTCAGCGGTGGCCTGACCACTTACAAAAAGGGCTGGATCGCCCTGAAGAACCGCAACCTCAACATCAACGCGCTGATGAGCATCGCCGTCACCGGTGCCATCCTCATCGGCCAGTGGCCGGAAGCGGCGATGGTGATGTTCCTGTTCACCGTTGCTGAGCTGATCGAAGCGCGCTCGCTGGACCGTGCGCGCAACGCGATCAGCGGTCTGATGCAGATGACGCCGGAACGAGCCACGGTGTTGCAGGCTGACGGCAGCTGGATTGAGCAGGACGTGAAAAGTGTCGAACTCGGCGCCCGCGTGCGAGTGAAGCCCGGCGAGCGCATTGCGCTGGACGGCGAAGTGGTCAGCGGCAACTCGACCATTGATCAAGCGCCGATCACCGGAGAGAGCTTGCCTGTGGAGAAAACCGTCGGCGACAAAGTCTTCGCCGGTACCATCAATCAGGCCGGTTCGCTGGAATACGCGGTCAGCGCAGCAGCGAACAACTCGACGCTGGCGCGCATCATCCATGCCGTCGAACAGGCCCAAGGCGCGCGTGCGCCGACCCAGCGCTTCGTCGATCAGTTCTCGAAAATCTACACGCCCGTAGTGTTCGTGTTTGCCTTGGCCGTGGCGATCATTCCGCCGCTGTTCATGGGCGCCGTGTGGTTCGACTGGATCTACCGCGCGCTGGTGCTGTTGGTGGTCGCGTGCCCGTGTGCACTGGTGATTTCGACGCCGGTAACCATCGTCAGCGGCCTCGCCGCCGCGGCGCGCAAAGGCATTCTGGTCAAGGGCGGCGTGTACCTGGAGGGCGGTTTCAAGCTCGATTATCTGGCGCTGGATAAAACCGGCACGATCACCCACGGCAAACCGGTGCAGACCGATTACCTGTCTCTCGACGTGACGGCCGACGCCACGGCACCGGCAATCGCTGCGGCGTTGGCCGGTCGCTCGGATCACCCGGTGTCGCTAGCCATCGCCAACGCCGCTGTGGATAAAAACTTCCAAGCGCTGATTGTGGATAACTTCGAAGCGTTGGGCGGGCGTGGCGTCAAAGGCGAAATCAACGGCCAGACTTACCACTTGGGCAACCATCGTCTGGTCGAAGAACTCGGTTTGTGCTCGCCAGCACTGGAAGAAAAACTCTTCGCGCTGGAAAAACAAGGTAAGTCCGTAGTGCTGCTGCTCGACAGCTCCGGCCCGCTGGCGCTGTTCGCCGTGGCTGACACGGTCAAGGAAACCAGCCGCGAAGCGATCCGCCAGTTGCATGAACTCGGGGTGAAAACCCTGATGCTCACCGGCGACAACGTTCACACCGCCCAAGCGATTGCCGCGCAGGTTGGCATCGACGAGGCCCGTGGCGACTTGCTGCCGACCGACAAACTGCAAGCCATTGAAGATCTGTACAAGCAGGGCCATCGCGTCGGCATGGTCGGCGACGGCATTAACGACGCGCCGGCACTGGCTCGCGCCGAGATCGGTTTCGCCATGGCCGCTGCCGGCACCGATACGGCGATCGAAACCGCCGATGTCGCCCTGATGGACGATGATCTGCGCAAGATCCCGGCGTTCATCAGCCTGTCGCGCAACACCGCCAGCATCCTGAAACAGAACATCGCGCTGGCCCTGGTGATCAAGGCTATCTTTCTTGCGGTAACCTTCGCCGGGCTCGCCACCATGTGGATGGCGGTGTTCGCCGACATGGGCGTGAGCCTGCTGGTGGTGTTCAACGGTTTGCGCCTGCTGCGCAAATAAATGAGGAAAGGTTGTGCTGAGTGCCGAGCTGAAAGCGTTTTACATGGTCGCCCGCCTGGGCAGCATCACGCTGGCGGCGAAAAAACTCGGCCTCAGCCAACCGACCGTGACCACGCAGATCCGCAATCTGGAAAGTCAGTATTCGGTGGAGCTGTTTTATCGCGGCGGTCGACGCCTCAGTGTCAGCGACGAAGGCGCGCGGCTGCTGCCGATGGTCAAGACCCTGTTGCAGCAGGAAGCCGACATTGAGTTTTTCCTGCGCAACAGCGGTCAGGTGCAGGGCACATTGCGCATCGCAGCGACCGCGCCGTATTACATCCTCGATCTGGTGAAAACCTTTCGCGAGCGTCTGCCGCAAGTGGAAGTGTCGGTGGAAATCGGCAACTCGCAGCAGGTGCTCGAAGCGCTGGAAGATTACCGGGTGGACATCGCCGCGTCGTCGCAATTACTCGATGACGCGCGATTGATCCGCCGGGTGCTCGGCACTGATCCGCTGGTGCTGGCGGTGCATCGCAATCATCCGTTGGCGGCGCAGGAGCATGTCGCTTTGAGCGCGCTGGCCGGGCATACGTTGTTGATGCGCGAGTCGGGTTCGACCACGCGGCGGTTGACTGAAGAGTTGCTGGCCAATGCTGGGGTGAGTTTCGGGCCGTTGCTGGAGATTGGCAGTCGTGAGTCGATTCGTGAGGCGGTGTTGCGCAATATTGGCATCAGCATCATTGCGCGGCAGGAAGTGCCGCATGATCCGCAGTTGCGCGTGCTGACGATCGAGAATGCGCCGCAGATTCCGGAGTATCTGTATTGCCTGAAAGAGCGCAAAGGCGCGCGGTTGCCGGCGGCGTTTCTCGGTTTGGCCCAGGAAATGTCCCCGGCCTGAGATCTTCAGTATGCGAGCTGGCCTCTTCGCGAGCAGGCTCGCTCCCACATTGGATCTGCGCTGCGAACACTATCCCCTGTGGGAGCGAGCCTGCTCGCGAAGGCGCCAGATCAGTCACCCCATCACTTGAACCAAAATCCCCGAATACCACTATCAGCAGTTTTTGCCTCGTTGCCACATGACGGACGCATTACAACTCTAGGATTGGCCCCATCTGCTTGATGAGGTCTGTCCATGAATCCTGCCATCGCAACTGCCCTGACCAACCCCGGTGCGCCGATGAAAGTGCGCGGCGTGCAGAAACGCTTCGGCGCGTTCACCGCACTGGATAACGTTTCTCTCGACGTCGCCGCTGGTGAACTGGTGTGCCTGCTCGGCCCCTCGGGCTGCGGCAAGACCACGTTGCTGCGTTGCATCGCCGGTCTGGAGAAGCAGGACAGCGGCGAGCTGTACCTCGGCGATCGCGATGTCTCACACCTCGCCCCGCAAGCCCGCGACTACGGCATTCTGTTCCAGTCTTACGCGCTGTTCCCCAATCTGACGGTCGAAGCGAACATTGCCTACGGCCTCGCCGGCAGCGGCCGCGACGAAGTGCGCCACCGTGTCGGACAGATGCTGGAACTGGTCGGCCTCACCGGCAGCGAGAAAAAGTACCCGGGCCAATTGTCCGGCGGCCAGCAACAGCGTGTCGCGCTGGCCCGTGCTTTGGCGCCGGCACCATCGCTGTTGTTGCTCGACGAACCGATGTCGGCCCTCGACGCCCGCGTCCGCGAGCATCTGTGCACCGAGCTGCGCCAACTGCAACGCAACCTCGGCATCACCACGCTGATGGTCACGCACAATCAGGACGAAGCCATGTTGATGGCCGACCGCATCGCGGTGATGAACAACGGCCGCGTCGAGCAGTACGCCACGCCGCAGGAAATCTACAACCGCCCGGCCACACCGTTCGTGGCCGAGTTTGTCGGTCAGGGCAACTGGTTGCCGTTCCAACGCAGCAGCGACACTCACGCGCAGGTCGGCGGGATGAACCTGCGCCTCAGCGATGGCAGCATTCAGCGCGCCTCGGGCCGTTTGTTTTGCCGCCCGGAAGCGATCAACGTCAATCCACCGGTGCACGAAGAAAACCTGTTCCCGGCCAAAGTCCGCGAGATCACCTTTCTCGGCAATCGCTGCCGCATGAGTTTCGAACTCGATCAACTGCCGGGCCACGCACTGCTCGCTGAACTCGCCCCGGAAGCCATGCCGCGCCTCGGCGCCCAGCAGATCATGGTCGCCTTGCCGCCGCGCAGCCTGCAGGTGTTTGCCTGATGAACAGCAACCTCGCGCTGCCGCTACCGCACAAGCAGGTGCGACAGTCTTCGAAAGCCGAGATCGGCGACCGCATTTTTGTCGTTGGCGGCAAAGTCCTCTTGCTGCTGTTGCTCGGCGTCGCGGTGTTGCTGCCGTTGTTGGCGATCTTCTGGCGCGGTTTCAGCAGTGAGGCCGGGCAGGGCGGTGGCTGGGTCGCGGCGAAGGAACTGGTGACCAGCGAGAATTTCCACTGGCTGCTCGGCAACAGCCTGAAAGTTTCCCTCAGCGTCGCGGCCATCGTCGTACCGCTGGCCTACCTGTTTGCCTACGCGCTGCAACGCACGCTGATTCCGGCGAAAGGCATCTGGCGCGGAATTTCTCTGTTGCCGCTGATGGCGCCGTCGATGCTGCCGGGGATTGCGTTGGTCTATCTGTTCGGCAATCAGGGCATGTTGCGCGGGCTGCTCTCGGACAACATCTACGGGTTCTGGGGGATTGTGCTGGGCGAGGTGATCTACACCTTCCCGCATGCGCTGATGATTTTGCTCTCGGCGTTGTCGCTGGCTGATGCGCGATTGTTCGACGCTGCGTCGAGCATGGGCGCGAGTCCGGCCAAGGCGTTTCGCAGCATCACCTGGCCGGCGACGCGTCAGGCTGTGTTCGCCGCGTTCTGTCTGGTGTTCACCCTGACCATCACCGATTTCGGTGTGCCAGTGGTGGTTGGTGGCGACTACCAAGTGCTGGCGCTGGAGGCCTACAAAGCCGTGGTCGGTCAGCAACAATTCGGTCGCGGCGCGTTGATCGGCATGGTGCTGTTGCTGCCGGCGCTGTTCAGCTTCGGCGTCGATGCCTGGCTGCGTCGGCGTCACGGCGACTCCATGAGCGGGCGTGCTCAAGTGTTCAAACCGGCGCCGTCGACACTGCGCGATGGCTGCTATCTGGCGATTGTCTTGTTGATCAGCGCGGCGTTGATTCTGGTGTTCGGCATGGCGGTGTTCTCGTCGCTGGTGAAGTTCTGGCCGTACAACCTGTCGCTGTCGCTCAATCACTATCAGTTCAACGAAACCGCCGGCGGTGGCTGGCTGGCCTACAGCAACAGTTTGAAAATGGCCTTGGGCACGGCGCTGATCGGCAGTGTGCTGATTTTCACCGGCGCTTATCTCATGGAGAAAACCCGCGATCAGCGCGGCCTCAACCTGGCGTTGCGCATGCTCAGTTTTGTGCCGATGGCGGTGCCGGGGCTGGTGCTTGGTCTGGGTTACGTCTTCTTCTTCAACCTCACGGGTAACCCGCTGCATGTGCTCTACGGAACGATGACGCTGTTGATCGTCTGCACCATCGCGCACTACCTGACCACCGCACAAATGACCGCGACCACCGCGTTGCGCCAGCTCGACGCCGAGTTCGAAGCCGCCGCGCTGTCGCTCAAAGCGCCGCTGTACCGGCATTACCTGCGCGTCACCGTGCCGATCTGCCTGCCGGCGCTGCTCGACATCGTGCGCTACCTGTTTGTCTCGGCGATGACCACGGTGTCGGCGGCGATCTTCCTCTACAGCCCCGACACCATCCTTGCGGCGGTCGCGGTGCTGAACATGGATGACGCCGGCAACGTCGGCGGCGCGGCGGCGATGTCGACCCTGATTCTGTTCACTTCGGCGGGCGTGTCCTTGCTGCTGGCGTGGGCTTCGCGCGGCTTGCTGCGCCGTTCTCAAGCCTGGCGGCAAACCGCGCCCGGTCACTGATTCCAACCCCGTTCAACTCATTACAGGAAAACGATCATGTTCAAGCCTATGGCCCTGGCCGCTGCTGTGCTCGCTACTTTCAGCCTGAATGCCTTTGCGGCAAAAACCGAGTTGACGGTGTACACCGCCCTCGAAGCCGAGCAACTGAAGTCCTACAAAGAAGCCTTCGAAAAGGCCAACCCGGACGTCGAGATCAAATGGGTGCGTGATTCCACCGGGATCATCACCGCCAAACTGCTCGCCGAAAAGGCCCGTCCGCAGGCTGACGCGGTGTGGGGTCTGGCGGCTTCGAGCCTGGCGATCCTCGATCAGCAAGGCATGCTGCAAAGCTACGCGCCGAAGGACCTCGGCAAGATTGGCGCGAACTACCGCGACGCCGCCAACCCGCCAGCCTGGGTCGGCATGGATGTGTGGGCCGCGACCATTTGCTTCAACACCGTCGAAGCCGAGAAGCAGGGTTTGAGCAAACCGGTGAGCTGGCAGGATCTGACCAAGCCTGAGTACAAGGGCAAGATCGTCATGCCGAATCCGGCGTCGTCCGGCACCGGTTTCCTCGACGTCAGCGCCTGGCTGCAAACCTTTGGCGAGAAGCAGGGCTGGGCCTACATGGACGGTCTGCACCAGAACATCGGCCAGTACGTTCACTCCGGTTCCAAGCCTTGCAAGTTAGCAGCGGCGGGCGAGTTCCCGATCGGGATTTCCTTTGAATACCCGGCGGTACAGCTGAAGCGTCAGGGCGCGCCGCTGGACATCATCTTGCCGAAGGAAGGCCTGGGCTGGGAGATCGAAGCGACTGCCGTGATCAAAGGCACGCCGCATGAAGAGGCGGCGAAGAAACTGGCTGACTTCTCTGCCAGCGCTGAGGCGATGGATTTGTACAAGGAGAACTTCGCTGTTCTTGCGCAGCCGGGGATCGCCAAGCCGCAGACCGAATTGCCGGCGGATTACGAGCAGCGTTTGATCAAGAACGACTTCGCCTGGGCCTCGAAGAATCGCGACGAGATCCTGACCGAGTGGCGCAAGCGTTATGACGGCAAGTCCGAGAAAGTGGCTGCCAAGTAAATCTTCGCAAGCTGACAGGGCCTCATCGCGAGCAGGCTCACTCCTACAGGGGAACGCATTCCAACTGTAGGAGCGAGCCTGCTCGCGATTGCGGTCTTTCATTCAGGACATCATCCAGATGACACAACACCAAGACCTGCTCATCGTCGGCGCTGGCATCCTCGGCCTGTCCCACGCCTACGCCGCTGCCAAACGCGGCCTCAAGGTCGCCGTCTTCGAACGCACCGCCACGCCGCTGGGCGCCTCGGTGCGCAACTTCGGCCAGGCCCTGGTCACCGGCCAACCGCCGGGCCCAATGCTCGAACTGGCCAAGGCCAGCCGCGAAATATGGGGCGACTGGGCGCAACTCGCCGGGCTGCAAATCAAACGCAACGGCTCCTACTTGTTTGCCCGCACCGAAGCCGAAGAACACCTGCTCGAGACCTTCTGCAACGGTCGCGCCGTGGAACACGGTTACAATATTCAATTGCTGCGCGGCGCCGCGCTGCGCGACCTCTACAACGGCCAGTTCAGTCACCACCGCGCCGCCCTCCACGGTATCGACGATCAACAGCTGTACTCGCGTGAAGCAATCCCAGCGCTGATCGATTACCTGCGCCGCGACCTCGGCGTCGAGTTCCACTTCTCGACGCTGGTGCGCGACGTCGAACCCGGACGTCTGCACAGCACCGTCGGCAGCTTCACGGCGAAGCAGATCATCGTCTGCTCCGGCCACGATTATCAGACCTTGCTCGCCGAGCCGATCGCCGCCCTCGATCCGCAAATCTGCCGCCTGCAAATGCTCCGCGCCAAACCTGCGACCGAGCTGAATCTGCAACACGCCTTGCTCACCGGCCTGAGCTGCGTGCACTACGGCGCCTTCGCCGATCTGCCGGAAGCGGCGGCGGTGCAGGCGCAAATCATCCGTGAGCAACCGCACCTGCACGACAACGGTATCCACCTGCTGATCAGCCCCACGCCGTACGGCGAATTGATCATCGGCGACTCGCACCATTACGGCAGCGACCCTTCACCGTTCAACGCTGAGCAAGTGGATAACTGGATGCTCGAACTGGCCGAGCAGACGCTGGGCTGCAAGGTGCAAGTGGTCGAGCGCTGGCAGGGCGTCTATGGTTCCCGGGGGCCGGGGCCGTTTTCGTTCTTGCGCCCGGCACCCGGGTTGAGTGTGGCGCTGATGCACACCGGCGTCGGCATGAGCGTCGGCCCGGCCATGGCCGAGCGCAACATTGCGCAGTTGCTGGAGGACATTTGATGACGGGTCACGAGCAAGTCGTCGCACGGGTATTCGGACTGTACGAGCGCTTTGGCACCAGCGATTACATCGGCGAGCCGGTGTCGCAGATCGAGCACATGTCCCAGGCTGCTGAACTGGCTATCGCCGAGGGCTTTGATGATGAAGTGGTGCTGGCGGCGTTCTTTCATGACATCGGTCATCTGTGTGCCGAGGGCGCTGAGAACATGGGCGGCTTTGGCGTGGTCAGTCATGAACGGCTGGGTGCGGACTATTTGCGTGAGGCCGGTTTCAGCGAACGTATGGCGAGGCTGGTGGAATATCACGTGCAGGCCAAGCGGTATCTGACGTTGCGTGAGCCGGGGTATTTTGATCGGCTGAGTGAGGCGAGTCGGCGGACGCTGGGGTATCAGGGTGGGGTGATGAGCGAGGCGGAGGCGAATGTGTTTGAGCGCGATCCGTTGTGTGCGGTCAGCTTGCGGATGCGGCAGTGGGATGAGTTGGCCAAGGAGAGGGCGGTGCCGGTGATGGATCTGGCGGTGCTCAAGCGCAAGGCTGAGGTTTTGTTGTTGGCTGAGTGATTGTCGCCCTCACCCCAGCCCTCTCCCGGAGGGAGAGGGAGCTGACCGTGTTGTTTTGGGGCCATACATCGACCTGAGATATCCAGTCGAACTCAGGTTTGAAAAGCCTGGAGATCTGCTCCCTTCCCCCTCTACCCCTTGGGGGCGGTCCGACGTTTCGGGAGGGCTGGGGTGAGGGGGTAGCGATCTAAAGCTCAAGCACCCGATCAACCAACGCCTCAATCTGCTCCTGCCTTTCCCCCTGATTCAACTTTGCATGGGGATTCAACGACGACCACTGCGGATGCGCCCGCGCCTTGTTCAGCGCTTCCGGCAACTTGCCCTCACGCCAGGTCTTGTCTTGGGGCGTGGCCACCTGAACCGCATCCATCGCCGCATGCCCGCGCTGATCCAGCGCCAACACCAACTGCCGCTGACGCAACGCCAACAGCCGCAGCACTCCGTCATCCACCGTCAACTCGCGCTGCCCTTTGATCTTGCCCAGCAAGCGACTGCCATAACTGCGCGCCGTCTGCAGCGCCCCCCCGGCAATCGCCCCCGCCAATGCCGCCGCGCCGAGGGTAATCCCGCCAACCAGCAGATCCACACCAGCCCCCGCCGCCGCACCGGCAGCAATACCGCCGCCCACGCGCACACCGAGTTGCTTGAGGGTTTCCGGGTTGAACAGGTCATCACCCCAACGCCCATCGAGCAATGGCAAATCACTCGCCGCCGCATCCTGCGGGCGAAACGCATACAGCTTGAGCAGCGCCTCAACACACTTCTGCTCACGCTGGCGCACAGCCTTGCGCAGTTCACTGATCGCTTGCTGTTCCTGCGCAGCTTCGCTGACCACACTGCGCCGACAAGCCGCGCAGTCGATCAGCAATTCAGCAATCAACCGCGCCGCACTTTGCTGGCGGGCGAGGCGCTGGGCCTGTTGATCAGCAATCAATCGTTCCAATTGCGGACGAGCATTTTCCAGCAGTAGCGCAAGGCTTTCATACAGCCGGCGCTCGCCATCCTCGGGCGGCGCGACGCTGTCGAAACGCACCAGCGCATGCAGCCCGAGCCGTGCCAGTGCCTCGCGCCAATCCGGCTCACGATGATTGGCACTGCTGACGAAATTCAGCACCGGCAGCAGCGGTTTGCCGCAACTGGCCAACACTTCGAGCTCATCGCGGTACTTGGCCAGCACCGGTTCGCGCGCATCGATCACATACAAACCGGCGTCCGAGGCGAGCAGTTGTCGCAGCACTTTGGCTTCCTGCTCAAAGCGCTGGCGCGCCTCGCTGCCGTCGAGAAACCGCGCTAGTCGCGCCGGGCCGTCGAGGCGTTCACCGGGGCGTTCCAGGCGTTCGAGAAAATCCAGCAGGGCGATGGCGTCTTCCAGGCCGGGCGTGTCGTAGAGGTCGAGCAACGGTTCGCCGTCCACCGACAACCGCGCGCCCTCGACATGCCGGGTAGTGCTCGGGCGATGGGACACTTCGCCAAAACCCACGTCGCGGGTCAGCGTGCGCAGCAGTGAGGTCTTGCCGACGTTGGTGTGGCCGACCACCGCGAGTTTCAGCGGCGCTTTCCTGGCATCAGTCATGACCCGTCTCCAACCAGTTCAACGGCGCGCAATCGGCAAACTTCAGATCAAGCTGTTGCAGCGCCACGTGCCAGTCGCCGAGACGCTCGGCATCCAGCGCTTCGCCGGGCGGCGCTTGCAGCAACCACACGCGGGTTTCGCCAGCGCTGCGCGCCAGTTCGGCGATCAAGGCGAGGCTGCCGCGATCCGGCGAGCGTCGCGGGTCGCAGGCAATGGCCAGACGTGCCGGTGGAAAACGGCTGAGTTGTTCGAGGAGTTTGTGCCGCGATTCGCGGCTGTCGAGGATGCCGGCGTTGCTGACGGTTTTCGGCAGCGCGGGCGGCCATGGGCGCTGCTCATCGAGTTCAATCGCGACCAACAACGCGCCTTCGCTAACCAGTTCGCCAACGCCGCTTTCGACACGGTGCAGTTGCGCCGGCTCAGGATCGTTGACGCCAAGGCGTTCGCTGGTCGGCATCAAGCGTTCGCGCAGTTGCGCGTAGCCGGGCAGGTTCAGCTCCAGACGCAATCGATCACGTCCATGCTTCCAGCGCCAACGGCAGAACAGCATCAGCAGCAGGCGGGGTAGCACGCCGTAGATCAGCACCGCGCCGACCAGCCATATCGCCCACATCTGGCGAACCAGAACGCGGTTGTAATCGGTATCCAGTGTCACGCGGATCATGTCCACGCTCGGCGCACTCCAGCCCAGCGCATGGGGAACGACCGTCAACGCATCAGTCAGTGCCGCGAAGAAGTCAGCGCCCAGCAGCGTGCTTTCCCAGATGAAGTCATATTGCCGAGTGGCCATCATCAATATCAGCATGCTCAGCGCGCTGAACATGATCAGCAGCCACAGGCCATTGACCAGTGAGCCAATCGCCCAGCGATTGAGTTTGTGGCGTTGCAGCAGGACCAGTAATGCGGGGGGTAATTGCGCGGCTTTGGCGTCCCGGGCAAATTTCTCGCTGAGCCACAGCCACAACCTGCCAAGCGCTGCCGCGTGTTCGCCAGCGAATAGCAGGCCGAATGCCCAGCTCAGCAACAGGATCAGATTGACCCCGAGCAAAGTGCCCAGCGCCCAGAAAATGTTCACCGCTCGCGTACCGTCGCCCAGCGCAGAAAATGCCATGCCTGCGCCAGTGACGCAGGCCAGCACCACCATCAATAGCAGTGCCAGACGCGCGCCTTGCAGCCAGTGTTTGAGGGCAGCCGTCAGTCCGTCACGTTCGGCCAGCCATAACGCCCGGCGCTGAATGCGGCTCGGCAGATCGCCGCCGGCCGTGCGCGCCAGTCGGTTGGCTTCCAGATCTTCCAGGGGGCCTGCGTGTTCTTCGCGCAGGCGCACGGTCTCGGTCAGCCAGAGGTTTTGCAGTGGAGTCAGTTCAGTCACGCGGCGTCCCGTCGCTTAAATGAGCGCTGAGCATAACCGCTGTGGCGCTTATCGGGGTAAGCGCGGCTCTGGTATCCTCGCCGGCATGACTAAATCACTCCCCCTCAGCCTGATCGCAGCCCTCGGTGAAAACCGCGTGATCGGCGTCGACAACAGCATGCCCTGGCACCTGCCGGGGGACTTCAAATACTTCAAGGCCACGACCTTGGGCAAGCCTATCATCATGGGTCGCAAGACCTGGGATTCGCTCGGTCGGCCATTGCCGGGGCGCTTGAACATTGTGGTCAGTCGTCAGGCCGGTCTGGTGCTCGAAGGTGCCGAGGTGTATCCGTCGCTGGAAGCTGCCGTGGTTCGCGCCGAAGAGTGGGCGAAAGCCCAAGGCGTCGATGAGCTGATGCTGATTGGCGGTGCGCAGTTGTATGCGCAAGGGCTGGCGCAGGCGGATCGTCTGTATCTGACGCGCGTGGCGTTGAGCCCGGAAGGGGATGCGTGGTTTCCGGAGTTTGATTTGGAGCAGTGGAAGCTGGTGTCGAATGTGCCGAATCCGGCTGAGGGCGACAAACCCGCGTACAACTTTGAGATTTGGGAAAAAGCCTAAAAGCATCGCGAGCAGGCTCACTCCTACAGGGGGAACGCATTCCAATTGTAGGAGTGAGCCTGCTCGCGATAGCGGTCTGTCAGGCGCTACTTAAGCCTGAGCCAACTCCGCATGCTCATCAGCATCCAGCAGCTCTTTATCGGTCTGCTGCATCACCTGACTGGTAATCGCACCAGCGGTAATCGAACCACTCACGTTCAACGCCGTACGGCCCATATCGATCAGCGGCTCAACCGAAATCAGCAACGCCACCAGTGACACCGGCAAACCCATCGCCGGCAGCACGATCAGCGCCGCGAACGTCGCGCCGCCACCGACCCCGGCCACGCCCGCCGAGCTCAACGTCACAATCGCCACCAGCGTCGCGATCCACAGCGGATCCAGCGGGTTGATGCCCACGGTCGGCGCAACCATCACTGCCAACATCGCCGGATACAGACCCGCGCAGCCGTTCTGGCCGATGGTCGCACCGAACGACGCGGCAAAACTCGCCACCGATTGCGGAATGCCCAGACGACGCGTCTGCGCTTCAATGCTCAGCGGAATGCTCGCGGCACTGGAACGGCTGGTGAACGCGAACGTCAGCACCGGCCAGATCTTGCGGAAGAAACGCAGCGGGTTGATCCCGGCCGCCGACACCAGCAAACCGTGCACGACAAACATCAGGCCCAGACCGAGGTACGACACGACGACAAAACTGCCGAGCTTGATGATGTCCTGCAGGTTGGAACCGGCGACCACTTTGGTCATCAGCGCCAACACGCCGTAAGGGGTCAGCTTCATCACCAGACGTACCAGACGCATCACCCAGGCTTGCAGGGTGTCGATGGCGTTGATCACTTTTTGACCTTTTTCGACGTCATCCTTGAGCAGTTGCAGCGCGGCAACCCCGAGGAATGCGGCGAAAATCACTACGCTGATGATCGAGGTCGGCTTGGCCCGTGCCAGATCGGCGAACGGGTTCTGCGGGATGAACGACAGCAGCAGTTGCGGCACATTCAGGTCGGCAACCTTGCCGGCGTAGTCAGTCTGAATGGTTTGCAGACGGGCCATTTCCTGGGTACCGGCGACCAGACCTTCAGCGGTGAGGCCGAACAGGTTGGTCAGGCCGATGCCGATCAGCGCGGCAATCGCGGTGGTGAACAGCAGGGTGCCGATGGTCAGGAAACTGATCTTGCCCAGCGACGAAGCATTGTGCAGGCGCGCCACGGCGCTGAGGATCGAGGCGAACACCAGCGGGATAACGATCATTTGCAGCAACTGCACGTAGCCGTTGCCGACCAGATCGAACCAGCCGATCGAGGCTTTCAGCACCGGGTTGCCGGCACCGTAAACGGTGTGCAGGGCCACGCCGAACGCGACGCCCATCGCCAGCGCGAGCAGGACTTTTTTCGCCAGGCTCCACGTGGTGTGGCGGGTTTGTGCCAGACCGAAGAGCAGGGCGAGGAACACCAGCAGATTGAGGATCAGCGGCAGATTCATGAAAACTCCGATAAGACTTGTGCCAGTCGCGTTCTTGGGCAACTGCGAACCGGCAAGCCTAACAGTTTGATTTGCAATGAATTAATACCAAAATCGCAGGTCGTCCGTCGTTTTTGGAATAAGGCTGTGTTGCTCTCGGCAATGCATCTGGCGCAATAGGGACGTGGGCGGTCGCTGACAGACGAGGACTGTCACACTTATTTGTTAGCGTCGATCTCTTTGAATCAGGGAGAAGAGGCTTATGAAGTTCGCACCGAAATTTCTGGCTGTCGCACTGGCTGTGGGCATGGGTCTGGCCACTCAGGCTTTCGCCACCGACCTGAAACACTGGCCGGCCGATCAGGCCAAAGCGCTGGACGCGATGATCGCGGCCAACGCCAACAAGGGTAACTACGCGGTGTTCGACATGGACAACACCAGTTACCGCTACGACCTCGAAGAGTCGTTGTTACCGTTCATGGAAAACAAGGGCCTGATCACCCGCGACAAACTCGATCCTTCCCTGAAACTGATGCCGTTCAAGGACACCGCCGACCATAAGGAAAGCCTGTTCAGTTACTACTATCGTCTTTGCGAAGTCGACGACATGGTCTGCTACCCATGGGTGGCGCAGGTGTTCTCCGGCTTCACCCTCAAGGAACTCAAAGGCTACGTCGACGAGCTGATGGCTTCGGGCAAACCGGTGCCCGCGACCTATTACGAAGGCGATGTGGTGAAGAAACTCGACGTCAATCCGCCGAAAATCTTCACCGGCCAGCAAGAGCTGTACAACAAGCTGATGGAGAACGGCATCGAGGTCTACGTGATGACCGCAGCCTCGGAAGAGCTGGTGCGCATGGTCGCGGCGGATCCGAAGTATGGCTACAACGTCAAACCGCAGAACGTCATTGGCGTGACCACGCTGCTGAAGAACCGCGAAACCAACGAACTGACCACTGCACGCAAGCAGATCACTGCTGGGAAGTATGACGAGAAGGCCAACCTTGGCCTGGAGTTGACGCCGTACCTGTGGACCCCAGCGACGTGGATGGCCGGCAAGCACGCGGCGATTCTCACCTACATCGACGAGTGGAAAAAACCGGTACTGGTTGGCGGCGATACCCCGACCAGTGACGGTTACATGCTGTTCCACGATGTTGACGTGGCCAAGGGCGGGATTCACTTGTGGATCAACCGCAAGGACAAGTACATGACGCAGTTGAACGGCATGATGGCCAAGCATGCGGCGGCGCAGGCCAAGGAAGGTTTGCCGGTGACGGCGGACAAGAACTGGGTGATCGTCAAGCCTGAAGAGATTTAGTAAGACCGGGTCGCTCCCATCGCGAGCAGGCTCACTCCTACAATTGGAATGCGTTCACCTGTAGGAGTGAGCCTGCTCGCGATGGGGCCCTCATGCTCACCAACAACTTTAGCCCGACAAAAAAATGCCCCGCACATTGGCGGGGCATTTTGTCTCGGCGATTTGACGCTTACAGCCCGTCGAGCATCGCTTTGTTACGCACAGCACCCTTGTCGGCACTGGTCGCCAGCAGGGCGTAGGCCTTCAGTGCGGTGGTCACTTTACGTGGACGCACTTCAACCGGTTTCCAGCCTTTCTTGTCCTGCTCGGCACGGCGTGCAGCCAGTTCTTCGTCGCTGACCAACAGGTTGATCGAGCGGTTCGGAATGTCGATCAGCACTTTGTCGCCGTCCTGCACCAGACCGATAGCGCCACCGGCGGCGGCTTCTGGCGAAGCGTGGCCGATGGACAGACCCGAAGTACCGCCAGAGAAACGCCCGTCGGTGAGCAACGCACAGGCTTTGCCCAGGCCTTTGGATTTCAGGTACGAAGTCGGGTAGAGCATTTCCTGCATGCCCGGGCCGCCTTTCGGGCCTTCGTAGCGAATGATGACGATGTCGCCAGCCTTCACTTCGTCAGCGAGGATGCCGCGTACGGCGCTGTCCTGGCTTTCGAAGATCTTCGCGTTGCCTTCGAAAACGTGAATCGACTCGTCAACACCGGCGGTTTTCACCACGCAGCCATCGAGGGCGATGTTGCCGTACAGCACGGCCAGGCCACCTTCTTGCGAATAGGCGTGCTCGAAGCTGCGGATGCAGCCGTTTTCACGGTCGTCATCCAAAGTTTCCCAGCGCGTCGACTGGCTGAACGCCGTCTGCGTCGGGATACCGGCAGGGCCGGCCTTGAAGAAGTGATGCACCGCTTCATCGGTGGTCTGGGTAATGTCCCATTTGGCGATGGCTTCTTCCATGCTGCGGCTGTGCACGGTCGGCAGGTCGGTGTGCAGCAAGCCGCCACGGGCCAGCGAACCGAGGATGCTGAAGATGCCGCCGGCGCGGTGTACGTCTTCCATGTGGTACTTCTGGATGTTCGGCGCGACTTTGCACAGCTGCGGAACGGTGCGCGAAAGACGATCGATGTCGCGCAGGTCGAAATCGATTTCCGCCTCTTGGGCAGCAGCGAGCAAGTGCAGGATGGTGTTGGTCGAACCGCCCATGGCGATGTCGAGCATCATCGCGTTCTCGAACGCCTTGAAGTTGGCAATGTTGCGCGGCAATACCGATTCGTCGTTCTCGCCGTAGTAGCGTTTGCACAGTTCGACGATGGTACGGCCGGCCTGCAGGAACAGCTGTTCGCGGTCGCTGTGGGTGGCGAGGGTCGAACCGTTGCCCGGCAATGCCAGGCCCAATGCTTCGGTCAGGCAGTTCATCGAGTTGGCGGTGAACATGCCGGAGCACGAACCGCACGTCGGGCAGGCACTGCGCTCGTACTCAGCGACTTTCTCGTCAGAAGCGCTTTCGTCGGCGGCGATTACCATGGCATCGACGAGGTCGAGACCGTGGGACGCGAGTTTGGTCTTGCCGGCTTCCATCGGGCCGCCGGAAACGAAGATCACCGGAATGTTCAGGCGCAAGGCAGCCATCAACATGCCCGGGGTGATCTTGTCGCAGTTGGAGATGCAGACGATGGCGTCGGCGCAGTGGGCGTTGACCATGTACTCGACGGAGTCGGCGATGATTTCGCGGCTCGGCAGCGAATACAGCATGCCGTCGTGACCCATGGCGATGCCGTCATCCACGGCGATGGTGTTGAATTCTTTCGCTACACCGCCAGCGCGTTCGATTTCGCGGGCGACCAGTTGGCCCAGATCCTTCAGGTGCACGTGACCCGGTACGAACTGGGTGAACGAGTTGGCAATCGCGATGATCGGCTTTTTGAAGTCGTCATCTTTCATCCCCGTGGCGCGCCACAATGCGCGGGCACCGGCCATGTTGCGGCCGTGGGTGGATGTTTTCGAGCGGTAATCTGGCATGGAGCACTCCGGGCGGCTAATCACTTACTAATCAGGTGCAAAAGGGGAGTGAGCTTCTATTGACGTCTGGAACACTCAGAAATGACCGTGTGTCCGTGAAGTTGCCGATGACGTTGCGGGATCGCCGCTGGTCTCAGCCTGAGCTCATAAACCCGCCGGGGGATGAATGGCGATGAATCAGCCGATTCTACACCGCTGGCGTCTGGAGGGAATGGCGCAAAGCATTGTTCCAGTGCAGACGGCGTGTGTGGGATGACGACCGGCGGGTTTAATCACCGCCGGTCTGTGCAACGACATTGGCCTCTACGTTTCTTGCGCGGCGGCTGAGCCTGTTGTTGAGCACCAGCGCTGTCGCGCTCAATAGCACAAAGCTGTAGCCCAGCGTTGATTGCAGATTGGTCGGACTGAGGCTGATCAATGCGCTGATAAGCCCGCCACAAATAAAGATGATCGTGCTGCCCGCCGAGGCCGAGGTGCCGGCGTTTTCAGGAAACAGGCCCATGGCCCGAGAGGTGGCAGCGGGACGGGCGATGGTGGTGCCCGCCGTGCAGATCAGCATCGGAATCAACACAGTGGCCGGCGCCAGCGCATGATTGGCCGCCAGGTACAGCATCGCCAGCCCCGACAGCAGTATCAGGCTCAGTCCGGTGAGGATTTGCTGAACCGGCGTGATGCGTCGATTGAGTACGGCGGCAAGGATGCCACCGACAACGTAGGCAGCGCCGTAAACCAGCAGGATCAGTGAAAAGTCATACGGCGCGAGCTGCAATTGATCCATGAAGATCAACGGCGAAATCACGATGAAGGAGAAGTGGCAGGCGAAGGCAAACGCTGAAATCAGCCAGTAGCCGACAAACTCGAAGTCCCCCAGCACGCGGCGGTAGGACTGAATGAAACCGAGCCGCACGCCACTGTTAGCCGGTCGGCTGTTCGGTAAAAACAGCCAGGCCTTGATCAGCACCATGGCGGACAGCGCGGTAAATACCCAGAAGCTGCCGCGCCAGCCGAGTGTGGCCTGGAGAAAGGTGCCGGCCAGCGGCGATACCGAGATGAAAATCCCGGTGGCGGTGACCATCAGAATCCGCAAACGATCGCGTTCCTCACCTTCGAACAGATCCTGCACCAGCGCCTGGGACAGCACGAAACATCCACAGCCCAAGGCCTGCATCACTCGAAAGACCAGGAACAGCGAGTAATCGGAGGTCATCACGCAACCGAGCGCGCCAAGCATCGATACGCTCATGCCGGCGAGTAACAAGCCCTTGCGCCCGATCACGTCCGAGAGTGGGCCGATCAGGACCTGAGCAAATGCGATCCCCACGGCGAACAGACTGATTGACAGTGCGATGTCTGCCGGTGAATGGCGAAAGTGCGTCGCCAGTGCCGGAAAGGAAGGAAGTAGCACATCCAGTGGAAACACGCCCAACAGCACCATGGCCAGTAACAGGCTGACAGCGGCGCGGCGCTGTCGAGTGGTTGCCACGGATTTTCCTTTATCCATCGATCAGTCCTGCCTTGGCGAAAAGTTTCTGGTTATGGGGAAGGGCAAAAAAACCGGCCTTGCGCAGTGCATCCAGCGTAGCGATGGAACCTGATCGTGCACGCGCACGATTGGCGTGCACCGTTGCCATGCTGCCGACAATTTCCATCACGTCGCTGTCAGCAATGCCGGCTCCACGCAAGCTCTGTTGTAGCCAGCGTTCGTCCGCCTCGAAAAAAATCCCGATGATTTCCAGCAGTGTTCTGCTCGCAAAGGTGCGCTGGCGGCTGTTCATCGACAGCCAGAAGTAATGGAACGCTTCGGCGAAGTAGCGACTGTGGCGGGCTTCGTCGGCCAGATGGTCACGCAGCATGTCGTTGACGCTGGACACCAGACTGTCTCGGCAGACGTCCAGCAGCTCCCGGGCAATGATGGTTTCCGAGACGAAACCCAGCAGAAACCATGCCAGTGCCCGGCTCTTTTCTGGCGTGCGGGCAATCAGCGCATTCAGGCGGGTGATGCGCTGCGGAGTCGCCGGCCGTCCGGTGATTCCATAGAAATTGGCGATCTGCTCAGCGAGCCGATTGGAGAACAGCGCGTGGTAACCCTCGTCGGTGTAGAGCTGCAGCGCCGCGTGCTTCATCGGCAGAGGCACATAAATGGGCAGTTCGCGGTGCACGATGACTTCCACGGCACGATTGACGATGCGGTGTTCGAGCAGGGTGGTGTAATCGAGAAAGTGCACCAGGTGGTTGGCTGACAGCCGGTGCAATACATCGCGCCCCGCCGCCTGAATGGCCGGATGTGCCAGATAAGGCAGAAACGCCGGTGGAAACCAATGGCGGGTTTGCAGTTGCAGCGGCACATCGTCGGGCAATTGATAATCATGGGTACTGCTGCGCACGGAGGCACGGCTGTCCCAGTCTCCCAGGGTGAATTTGAGCGCCCAGGACACCGGTGCTTGATCTGCGTCGGTAATCGACTGGGTCATGCTGACCTCTCGTGCAACAGTTCGCGCATTTCGTGACACATCACTTGCCCGTCGCTTTCTCCGCAGCCAACAAAAAACAGCGGTTGTTCAGCGCTGCCTTCGATATTGAGGAGTGCTTCGACCTGCTGGTCGGCAAACGCGCCGGTCAGCCAGGTATTGAGGCCCAGTGCTGTGGCGACCAACTGGAAGGTTTGCGACAGGTGACCGGCCTCGACGAAGGCCATGCGATAGGCGCGCGAGTGTTCGTACTTCCACCAGAGCCGGTCAAAACGGGGGTGATGAACAACCCCAGCGGCAGGTTGTTGATGAAATGCTGACCGCCGAGCAGGTGGCCCAGCGCTGGTTCAGGTAATGGACTGACCCGGCTCAAGGTATGGTCGGCCGGATGATAGACATAGATGCCGGGATCCAGGCCGTCGACGTTCTGCACCAGCAGGAAGCCTTCGCAAGCGTTCAGGCCGCCGGCGGAAGGACTGCTGCGACGAGCGCTGAGTCCGACGGCGATACTGTCGTCGCGATCATTGTCACGTTCGTGGAGATAACCGAGGGAAAGGTAGAGCAGGGTACCGACGTCATTCAGCGTTATTGCTGCGCCTGTGTAGCTGCGGCAGGTTTTGCGCTGGAGCAGAACATTTCCAAGGCTGTTGTCATTCAATGCGCACGGCGCGGGCAGGGCGATACGCTGCTCGGGTGCGGGCGTCGGGCGGGCTGTAGTGGGCTGAGGGGTGGCCAGTACCTCGTTGCAGTGCGCCAGATATTGTCTGGACCACTCGTGAATATTCTGTGGGGTCTGTTCGCAGGGAATGTTTTGCGTGCCGATGTGATAAATCTTCGACAGTTCATCCCAACCCCATTGCGGACTGTCTATTTTTGAAATGGTTAGAATGCCCGCGCTTAATAGTTGTGTGTCTATTATGTTGTGGGTGTCGAAAAGTTTCGGGTTGTGGATTAGTTGTGCAAGTCGATTGGCATAATTCAGATCGAGTTCATGCTGAGTATGGTTTTTATAGTTCCACACAATTTGCCCGGGTGAGCGCGGCAATATAAATAAGTAAGGGTTGATGTACATATCTGTCAGTTCACTCTGGAAAAAGTCAAAAGGACGCCGGGATGCCGGCACTTCCCAGCGTCCTGACTTACTTAGCGGGCTTTAGGGGCAACCAGAAAAGCCAGGTTCGCGATTTTTTTACTTTCCAGAGAAATACTTTTCATGATGTGAACTCCTTGTTCATTGATGGTTGAAGTCACCTCGTGGTGACAACTTCATAATAGTTTGTAATGGATTATTGGCAAGAGGATATTAGGTAGGAAATTTCCAGTATTTTTGTCGGAGCAGTCTTTAGTCGGAAATAAACTTGTAGGGAAAGTTTCAGCAATTAAAAGACGTAAGGAAATATCCTGCACGTTAACGCGAAAATAATTGTAGGAAGTGTTGGGGGATAACGAAGAGGCAGGGCAGCGTGCAAAAAAAAGGGAGCCTGCTGGCTCCCCTCTTATCCGCGTGTATCAGCTGTTGGGCAGCAGGCGGCAGGTGATGCTCTTGATGTAGCGCGTTTCGGCGATGGCCGGGTGCACGGGGTGATCCGGGCCCTGACCGCCACGCTCGAGCAACTGGATGTTGCGATCCAGGTGACGGGCGCTGGTCAGCAGGATGTTCTGCAGGTCATCTTCCGGCAGGTGCATCGAGCATGATGCGCTAACCAGGATGCCGTCCTTGTTGAGCAGGCGCATGGCTTGCTCGTTCAGGCGGCGGTAGGCGCCTTCGCCGTTTTTCATGTCTTTCTTGCGTTTGATGAATGCCGGCGGATCGGCAACGATCACGTCGAAGCGTTCTTCGCTGGCTTTCAATTCTTTCAGCGCTTCGAAAACGTCGCCTTCGATGCAGGTCATCTTGTCGGCGAAGCCGTTCAGCGCTGCGTTGCGCTCAACGCCATCGAGGGCGAAAGCCGAGGCATCGACGCAGAACACTTCGCTGGCGCCGAATGCGGCAGCCTGTACGCCCCAACCACCAATGTAGCTATAGAGGTCAAGGACGCGTTTGCCTTTGGCGTAAGGGGCCAGGCGGGCGCGGTTCATGCGGTGGTCGTAGAACCAGCCGGTTTTCTGACCCTGAATGACCGGGGCTTCGAACTTCACGCCGTTCTCTTCCAGCGCCACCCACTCCGGCACCAGGCCGAACACGGTTTCGACGTAGCGGTTGAGGCCTTCAGCATCACGGGCCGCGGAGTCGTTCTTGAACAGAATGCCGCTTGGCTTGAGCACTTGGGTCAATGCCGCGATCACGTCAACTTTATGTGCTTCCATGGTCGCCGAGGCGATCTGCACCACAAGGATGTCGCCGAAACGGTCAACGACCAGGCCTGGCAGCAAGTCGGAATCGCCGTAGACCAGACGATAGAACGGCTTGTCGAACAGACGCTCGCGCAGCGACAAAGCGACGTTCAGGCGATGCACCAGCAGCGACTTGTCCAGCGACAGCTTGATGTCGCGCGACAGCAGGCGAGCGCAGATCAGGTTGTTCGGGCTCACCGCCACGATGCCCAGCGGTTTGCCGCCGGCAGCTTCGAGGATGGCTTGATCGCCGGCCTGGAAGCCGTGCAAAGGGGTGGCGGCTACATCGATTTCGTTGCTGTAGACCCACAGGTGACCGGCGCGCAGGCGACGGTCGGCGTTGGCTTTGAGGCGCAAGCTAGGCAGGGACATGACGTCGCTCCGGAAAAAAGAGCGGGAGTATAGCGTGTTGCGACTTGTGTCGGGTTTGATGAGCGATGAAACGCTGATGGCCCCTTCGCGAGCAGGCTCGCTCCCACAAAGGGCTTGTGACCGACACAAGACCAATGTGGGAGCGAGCCTGCTCGCGAATGCGGTCCCCAATGCTACGCCAACAGTGCGTCGATCAGCTCTTTGTTGAACGCCGGAATATCATCCGGCTGACGGCTGCTGATCAGGTGACCGTCCTTGACCACTTCCTTGTCGACCCAATTGGCCCCGGCATTTACCAGGTCATCCTTGAGCGTCTTGTAACTGGTCATGGTTTTGCCGTTGACCAGCCCCGCCGAGATCAACAACCAGCCGCCATGGCAGATCACTGCAATCGGTTTTCCGGCAGACGCGCCAGTCTTGACCAGATGCTGGGCGTCCTGGTCGATGCGAATGGTGTCGGAGTTCTGCACGCCGCCCGGCAGGACGATCGCGTCGTACTGTTCGCTGCTGGCGCTCTGGAAGGTCTGATCGACCTTGAAATCATCCGCCGGCTTGTCGTGATTCCAGCCTTTGACCTTGCCGGCCTCGGTGGAAAGGATGTCGACTTGGGCGCCGGCTTGCTCCAACGCTTGCTTGGGACCGGTCAGTTCGACCTGCTCGAAACCGTCTGTTACCAAAAAAGCGACGCGCTTGCCGTTGAGGGAAGTGGCCATCGATAAGCTCCTGAGTCTGTGGGAGTTTGCCGCCGCAAGGGATCGGAGTGATCCGTTGGGCATTACAGATTCCGAAGCCGTGGCCTGAATGAAAGTTCCTGACAATTGCCCACTGGTGTGTCGTCGCGCGGTTTTTAGAGGTTAGAATCGCCGCCTGTCCCAGAGTGTGTACTTATGTCCCAAGAGCTGACCACCGAACAGATTCAACAATCGCTGCAAGGCATCAGTGTGCCTGCGCAACCGCAGATCATGGTGGATCTGCAAATGGAGCAGTACATGCCCGACCCCGACCTGGAGGTGATCGCCAAACTGATCGCCCAGGATCCAGGGTTGTCCGGCTCGCTGCTGAAAATCGTCAACTCGCCGTATTACGGTCTGAGCAACAAGATCACCTCGATTCAGCGCGCAGTGAACCTGCTGGGCAGCCGATCGATCATCAACCTGATCAACGCGCAGTCGATCAAGGGCGAGATGAACGACGACACCATCGTCACCCTCAACCGTTTCTGGGACACCGCCCAGGACGTGGCGATGACCTGTCTGACGCTGGCCAAACGTATCGGTACTCAAGCCGGCGACGAGGCTTACGCCTTGGGTCTGTTCCACGATTGCGGCGTGCCGTTGATGTTGCAGCGGTTCCCCAATTACATGACGGTTCTGGAAAAGGCCTACGCCAATGCCGGCGCCGAATGTCGCGTAGTGGACACTGAGAACAGCGAGTTCAACACCAACCACGCCGTGGTCGGCTACTACACCGCCAAGTCCTGGCGCTTGCCGGAACACGTCAGTGCGGCGATCGCCAATCACCACAACGCCTTGGCAATTTTCAGCGATGAGTCTTCGCGCAACAGCCAGATGAAAAACCTGCTGGCGATCCTGAAAATGGCCGAACACATTTGCGCTTCGTATCGCGTGCTGGGCAACCAGACCGAAGATTTCGAATGGAACGCCGTCGGGCCGTTGGTACTCGACTATGTAGGGCTGTCGGATTACGACTTCGAAACCCTCAAACAAACGATCCGCGACCTCGGCGCGCATTGATTCGAGGACGCTATGCCTGAACTGCCGGAAGTCGAAACCACCCGTCGCGGGATTGCTCCGCATCTGGAAGGCCAGCGCGTCAGTCGGGTGATCGTGCGTGATCGGCGCCTGCGCTGGCCGATCCCGGAAGACCTCGATGTGCGCCTGTCGGGGCAGCGCATCGTGCTGGTCGAGCGTCGTGCCAAGTACCTGTTGATCAACGCCGAAGTCGGCACGTTGATCAGTCATTTGGGCATGTCGGGCAACTTGCGTCTGGTCGAGGTCGGCTTGCCGGCGCTCAAGCATGAACATGTCGATATCGAGCTGGAATCGGGGCTGGCCCTGCGCTACACCGATCCGCGACGGTTCGGCGCGATGTTGTGGAGCAATGATCCACTCAATCATGAACTGCTGATTCGTCTCGGCCCGGAACCACTGACCGATCTGTTCGATGGCGAGCGCTTGTTCCAGCTGTCGCGCGGGCGTTCGATGGCGGTCAAGCCGTTCATCATGGACAACGCAGTGGTCGTGGGCGTCGGCAATATCTACGCGACCGAAGCGCTGTTTGCTGCCGGGATCGACCCGCGTCGCGAGGCGGGAGGGATTTCCCGGGGGCGATACCTGAAACTGGCGATCGAGATCAAACGCATTCTTGCCGCTGCCATTGAGCGAGGCGGTACGACGTTGCGTGATTTCATCGGCGGTGACGGTCAGCCGGGTTATTTCCAGCAGGAGCTGTTTGTCTATGGCCGTGGCGGCGAACACTGCAAGGTCTGTGGCACCGGGCTGCGGGAAGTGAAGCTGGGCCAGCGTGCCAGTGTGTTCTGCCCGCGCTGCCAGAGCTGAGGCAAAAAGCTGAAAAAGTCCTACGGTCTATAGTGAGTTGTCTCACTGTTCAGCCCGAAGGATCGTGCCATGAAATCCTTGCAAGCCCTCTTTGCTGCGCTGCTGCTGTGTTCCAGTCTGGCTGTTCAGGCCACGGAAAACGGCAGCGGTGACCCGCGCTACACCATCCAGAATCCACCGGCCTACGCGATGATCGGCGACTTGCTGATTGCCCGACCTTTATTGGTGGTGGCGACGGTGATCGGTGCGGGGGCGTTTGTCGTGTCGTTGCCGTTTACCGCACTGGGTGGCGGGATTGGCGATGCCGGGCAGGCGTTGGTGGTCGATCCGGCGAAGGCCGCTTTTGTGCGGTGCCTGGGGTGTATCGGGGAAGGGTTTGAGCAGCGCGAGTGAGCTGATCAGGGTTTAACTGTGAGGCTGACGGCCTCATCGCGAGCAGGCTCACTCCTACAATTGAAATGCGTTCCAATGTAGGAGTGAGCCTGCTCGCGATGGCGTCGGTACAGGCGCTGAAAAATCAGGCCTTGCCGGTAATCTTGCGGTACTTCTCCATCAACTGTTCTTCAGTCTCCGGATGCGCCTCGTCCAGCGGAATGCAATCCACCGGGCAGACCTGTTGGCACTGTGGTTCGTCGTAGTGGCCGACGCACTGGGTGCACAGGTTGGGGTCGATCACGTAGATCTCTTCGCCCTGGGAGATGGCGGCGTTCGGGCACTCGGGTTCGCAGACGTCGCAGTTGATGCAATCGTCGGTGATGATCAGGGACATGCTAACTCCAGCCGGGGCGGCAGGCCCGGGCGCTATAAATCAATGCGCGCAATTGTGCCGCATTGGCGCGCGCAGTGCACGCTGCTGCGATCAAGGGCTGTAATCAACAGCCAGGATCGCAGCCCGAGCCTTCGGCAGCTCCTACTTTTTAAAGCGTAGGGTCAGCGCGTCAGCCACGGCCGGGTGGACGAACTTGCTGATATCGCCGCCCAGCGCAGCAATTTCCCGTACCAGCGTCGAGGAAATGAACGAATAACGCTCGGACGGGGTGAGAAACAGACTCTCCACATCCGGGGCCAACTGGCGGTTCATGTTGGCCAGCTGGAATTCGTATTCGAAGTCCGACACCGCACGCAAACCACGCAGGAACACGTTGGCGTTCTGCTCTTTGGCGAAATGCGCCAGCAGTGTCGAGAAGCCGACCACTTCCACGTTCGGCAGGTGTTTGGTGACCTCGCGAGCCAGTTCGACCCGTTGTTCCAGCGGGAACAGCGGGTTTTTCTTCGGGCTGGCAGCGACCGCAATGATCACGTGGTCGAACAGGCGCGAGGCGCGTTCGACCAGATCGCCATGGCCCTTGGTAATAGGGTCGAAGGTACCTGGGTACAACACTCGGTTCATCGCGTCGTCCTGGCGGGAGTCCGTTGGGGAGTCGGATGGTATCGCAGCCGTCCCGGTCGGCCAAGTCGCCTGTTGGGTAAGAAAGCACTATAGACGATGGCAATAATCGGTTTTTTCACGGGTTTCTCAGCCGATCGACGAGGGATGTCGCCAGTTGCGCAGTGAGGCCATACACCGACAGCTGCGGGTTGGCGCCAATGCTGGTGGGGAACAGCGAGCCGTCGTGGATCGACAGATTAGCCAGTTGATGATGCCGTCCGAGACTGTCGGTGACCGCGCTTTTCGGGTCTTCGCCCATCGCGCAGCCGCCCATGACATGCGCGCTGCCCAACCGAGTGCGGTACAGCTCAAGGCTCAAACCGTCGATCAGCGTGCGCGCTTCGGCCAAAGTTTTTACGTAACGGGCGTCGGCGTGCATCGGCATTACCGATTTCGCACCGCCGGCGAACTGGATTTCGGCCATGACCTGAAAGGCCCGGCGCAGGCCTTCCCAGGCGTAGGGCGAAACCTGATAGTCGAGCACCGGCGAACCATCGCCACGTAATTCGACTGCACCGCCCGTGCTGTCCGGGTGAAATCCATCACGCAGCAAGGCCAGCATGGCGTGGGTGTGTGGCAGGTCAGCCATGTGTTGCGCGCTTTCCTCGCCAAAGCCGCCGAGCAGGGTGGCCGCCAGTGCCGGGTGCAGCGGTGGTACTTCAAGTTTGAAGGCCATCGGCCCGGTGGTGCCGTCCTTCCACTGGAAATGGTCGGAATAGATTGACTGCGGCGCCCCGTAAAACGGGTTGATGACTTCGTCGAAGCGCGCGGCGGACATGTTCACCGGGTGCAGGAAGGTACGTTTCCCCAGGGTTTTATGCGGGTCCGGAGCGTCCGAACGCAGCAACAGCGCCGGGCTGTTGATACCACCGCCGGCCAATACGTAATGCCGCGCCTTGACGCTGATCGTGCGCCCGGTCGGTTCGACGCAGCGCTCATCCATCGCCACGCATTGCAGGCCAGTGACTTTGTCGCCGTTGATCAGCAGTTTCTCCGCGCGAGCGAGATAAAGCAGCTCGCCGCCCTTTTCCAGGGTCGCCGGAATGGTCGTGACCATCATCGATTGCTTGGCGTTGGTCGGGCAGCCCATGCCGCAATAGCCGAGGTTCCAGCAGCCGCGCACATTGCGCGGGATCACGTGCCAGCTGTAACCGAGGTGTTCGCAGCCTTTGCGGATCACATCGTTGTTGGCATTGGGCGGGACCATCCACGGCGCGACGCCGAGGCGTTGTTCCATTTTCTCGAACCACGGCGCCATCTCGGCGGGGCTATGGCCTTTGACGTTGTGTTCTTTGGCCCAGTGCTCGAGGGTCGGCTCCGGGGTGCGGAAACTCGATGTCCAGTTGATCAGCGTGGTACCACCGACCGCGCGCCCCTGCAGGATGGTGATCGCGCCGTCCTTGCTCATGCGGCCGATGCCTTCCTGATAGAGGCTGCTATAGGCCTGGTCTTCAAGCATTTTGAAATCGGAGCTGGTTTTCAGTGGGCCTTCTTCGATCAGCAGGACTTTGTAGCCGGCAGCGCTGAGGATTTCCGCCGTGGTGCCGCCACCGGCGCCGCTGCCGATGATCGCCACGTCGGCCTCAAGGGTGAGGTCGTCGCTCAACTGTGCGCCGTTGTAGGTTTTCCAGCCTCGGGCGAGGCCTTCGCGGAACGGGTCGGGTACGGGCATCGGTCAGGTTCTCTTGTTTTTGTTGTTCTGGCGGGCCTCATCGCGAGCAGGCTCACTCCTACATTTGGAATGCGACCCCCTGTAGGAGTGAGCCTGCTCGCGATAGGTGCGACTCGGTCTCAGACCGAAGGCGGGCCGGGATAGCCGCAATGCGCCCACGATTCTGCGCGGGTATACCAGGCCATCATCACCATCTGCTGCAGCGAGCTATGCCCCATGCGCAGCAGGCTCAACGAGCTGTTTTCCCAACGATCAAGAAAATGCCGCATGGCTTCGGCACTGGCATTTTCCCAACTGCCCCAGATCCCGGTGAGTGGCCCGCGCGTCACCGCCATGCCGAGGACGTCGAACAGCTGCCGGGTGAGTTTGAGCATTTCCGGCGACAGGTGATTAAGGCTGTAGTCCAGCGACTTGAGCGTGCCATCGACAGCGGCCGGCATCTTTTCGGCCACCACGGCGCCGTCGAGCATCACCGGAATCAGTGCGCGCAGAAACAGCAGATCGCCGTCACGCAACGAGACAAAACCGTTGGCCGCGACGCTCGACGAGCAGCCGCTGAGGCTGGCGCCGAGTCCGGCGGTGGCGAGAAACGCCGTGGCGCCGAGGCTGAACTTCAGCAGGCCACGGCGCGACAGTGCGGGTGTTTCGGTCAGGCTTGGGTGCATTATTTTTATTACCCGGCGGTGACGAAGGTTTAGCGAATGAACAGCTTCTGGATCAGTTTCTGAATCGATGTGCCGTAAGGCGGGTAAATCAGTCGGGCGGCGTTGAACCGCTGTTTGATCAGCACGCCTTTGGCTTTGCTGAAGGTCAGGAAGCCTTCGTGACCGTGGTAGTGGCCCATGCCCGAAGCGCCGATACCGCCGAACGGCATATCGTCCTGAGCGACATGCAGCAACGTGTCGTTCAGGCACACGCCGCCGGAATGGGTTTGGTGCAGCACCCGGTTCTGTTCGCGTTTGTCGTAGCCAAAGTAGTAAAGAGCCAGAGGACGTGGCCGCTGATTGATGTAAGCAAATGCCTGCTCGAGATCCTGATACGGCACGATCGGCAGCAGCGGGCCGAAGATTTCGTCCTGCATCACGGTCATCTCGTCGCTGACATTCAGCAGCACACTGTGCGGCATGCGTCGGCCCTGGCCCTGTTCGAACAGCGGAATCAACAGCGCGCCCTTGCTGGTCGCGTCGCTGACGTAGCCGTTGAGCCGCGCCAATTGGCGTTCGTTGATGATCGCCGTGTAGTCCGGATTGTCGGTCAGTGTCGGGTAAAAACCCTGCACCGCCTGGCGATAGGCTTCGACGAAGCCACCGACCCGGTCTTCCGGGACCAGCACGTAATCCGGGGCGACGCAGGTCTGCCCGGCGTTGAGGGTTTTGCCGAAGGCGATGCGCTCGGCGGCATCCTTGAGCGGTACGTCGCGGGAGACGATGGCCGGCGATTTGCCGCCCAGTTCCAGTGTCACCGGGGTGAGGTTTTCGGCGGCGGCACGCATCACGTGTTTGCCGATGCTGGTGGCGCCGGTGAACAGCAAGTGATCGAAGCGCAAACGGGAAAACGCCACGCCGATGTCGGCTTCACCGAGCACCACGCAGACCAGGTCTTCGGGGAAAATTCGCGCCAGCAACTCTTTCATCAGCAAGCCGGTGGCCGGGGTCGATTCGCTGAGTTTGAGCATCACCCGGTTGCCCGCCGCCAAGGCGCCGACCAGCGGGCCAACCGCCAGATACAACGGGTAATTCCACGGCACGATGACGCCAACCACGCCGAGTGGCTGATAGACCACTTTTGCCGAAGCAGGCTGGAACGCCATGCCGACCTTGCGCCGCGAAGCTTTCATCCAGCCTTTGAGATGGCGGCTGGCGTAGTGAATGCCGTGCAGGCTCGGCATCAGCTCGGCGAGGAGGGTTTCATCGGCGCTGCGGTGACTGAAATCGGAGCTGATCGCCGCGATCAATGCCTGACGCTCGTTGCTGAGCAAATCACTCAGTGCCTTGAGCCATTGCTGACGCTGGGCGGCGGGTGGCATCGGATTGGCGGCATACGCGGCCCGCTGCGCCTCGAACAACCGGTCCAGCTCGGCCAGCGGTTGTTGCAGCGTTTGCAGGTAAGCAATGTCGGCAGTCATGGTCTGCTCCGGATTTATTGTAGTGATGAACTTTTTAGAGTCTATGCTCTAGAAAGTCAAATGACTTCCTTGCACAGCATTGTTTTATCCATTTCCGGTTAGGTCGTAAGATGCCCCCCAACGCACTCTGAATTAAAGCTCAAGCCATGGCCCCACGAATAAAAACCAGCGAGCGTATCGTGCTGAACAGCCTTGAGCTGTTCAATCAGCAGGGCGAGCGCAGCATCAGCACCAATCACATTGCCGCCCACATGGAGATTTCTCCGGGCAATCTGTACTACCACTTCCCCAACAAGCAGGCGATCATCGCCGTCTTGTTCAGTGAGTACGAAAGCCTCGTGGACAGCTTCCTGCGCCCACCGCAGGGGCGCGCGGCGACGGTCGAGGACAAGCGTTTCTATCTCAAGGAACTGCTCTCGGCGATGTGGCGCTACCGTTTTCTGCACCGCGATCTGGAGCATCTGCTCGACAGCGATCCGGAACTGGCCGCCCGTTATCGGCGCTTTTCCCAGCGCTGCGTGATTCAGGGCGCGGCGATCTACGAAGGTTTCGTCGCTGCCGGGATCCTCGACATGGATCGCGTGCAGATCGAATCCCTGACCCTCAATGCCTGGATCATCCTGACGTCGTGGGTGCGCTTCCTGTGCACCACCCGCGAAAACTCCAACCACCTCAGTGAACAAGCCATTAAACGTGGCGTGTATCAGGTGCTGGTGCTGGAAGCTGGATTTGTCACCGAGCAGGCGCGAGACGAGGTCAATGCGTTGTTCGAGGAGTTCTACGTGCCGCTGGCCCAGGCCCTTGAAGACGTGAAATAAACCGTTCTGTTGAAATCCCCCAGGAGCCCGTTATGCCGATTGCGCAACTGATCAGCCCCGAAGCACTGGATGCCCGCAAGGCGCAGCCGGGGCTGGTGATTCTCGATTGTCGTTTTGCCCTCGAAGACCCGGACTACGGTCAGCGCAGCTATGCAGAAGGGCACATTGCCGGGGCGAGCTTCGCCGATCTTGAGCGAGACCTCAGCGGTAAAGTGGTCAAAGGCGTGACTGGCCGTCACCCGTTGCCCGAGCCGGCGGCGTTGATCGAGCGGCTGCAAGCGTGGGGCATCAACGCTGACAGCGACGTGGTTTTGTACGATGACGGTCCCGGTGCCTACGCGGCGCGGGCGTGGTGGTTGCTGGCGTGGCTGGGCAAGCGCGATGGCGTGTTCATTCTCGATGGCGGGCTCAAGGCGTGGCATGCGGCGGGGCTGCCGCTGAGCCTGGATGCGCCGACGGTCAGTCGCGGTAGTTTCAGTGGTCAGGCGGATCTGAGCCTGCTGATCAGCGCCGAAAAATTGCAAAAGCGTCTTGGCCAACCTGCGTTGACCTTGATTGATGCTCGGGCTTTGCCGCGATTCAAGGGTGAAGTTGAGCCGATCGATCCGATTGCCGGGCACATTCCTGGCGCGCAATGCGCGGCATTCACCGACAACCTCGGCAGCGATGGGCGATTCCTGCCGGCGGATCAGCTCAAGCAGCGTTTTGCTGCGAAGCTCGGCGAGCGTTCGCCAGCGGATCTGGTTGCTTATTGCGGTTCTGGCGTGACGGCGTGTCACAACCTGTTTGCATTGTGTCTGGCGGGTTATCCGCTCGGATCGTTGTATGCCGGGTCGTGGAGCGAATGGATCAACGAACCGGCTCGCGGCATCGCCACTGGCGAATAGTCACCACACATCCCTGTAGGAGTGAGCCTGCTCGCGATAGCGGTGTGTCAGTCACCTTTACCTTTACTGACACACCGCTATCGCGAGCAGGCTCACTCCTACAAGGGAACGGCGTTGTCTGAAGGAAATTGTCGGGCGCTGCGGTACGCGGCGGGTCCGACGCCATAAGCCTGCTTGAACTGCCGACTCAAGTGGCTCTGGTCGGCAAAACCCAATTGTGTGGCGACCTCCACGGGCAGGCAGCCGTGTTGCAGAAGTGCGCGCGCCTGAGCGATGCGTTGCTGCATCAGCCAGCTGTGCGGCGGCATGCCGGTGGCGCGGCGGAACACCCGGGCGAAATGGAACGGCGACAGATTGACCGCCGCTGCCAGCTCTTCCAGTGACGGTGGCGCTGCCAGTTGTGCGTGCAGCAGTTCTTTGCCCAACAGCACCGCGCGGTGTTCCTTGCCAGCCCGACCGGGCACCGGCACCGCTGCATGGCGCTGCAACAGCAGCAACATCATCTCGCGCCACAGCGTTTGCTGTTGCAGCGCGGTGGCCGGGCTTTCCAGCAAACGGTGCAACTGGGCAAAGCCGTTGACCAGATCCGCATCGCGGTACAGCGTGGCGCCAAACGCCGGCAGGTTGCTGGTAGACAGTTCAAGCTCATCCAGCAGCGAAACGATTTGCGCGGTATCGGGATAAAACGCCCGATACAGCCAGCCGTCCTCGGTGCCCTTGTGCCCGGTGTGCAGCTCGTCCGGATTGATCAACACCAGTGTGCCGCTGCCGGCCAGATGTTCGGCGCCGCGATAGCGATAACGCTGGGCGCCGGCCATGATCATGCCGATCACGAATCCGTCGTGCACATGCGGTGCAAAGCGCTGCTCGATGTAACGCGCCGACAGCAACTCGACCCCGGCCAGCGGCGCGGTTTGCCAGAAACGGATCGACTCGCCCTGATCGCTCATGCGGGCACGCGAGCCAGCCACTGCGGGATGCGTCGTTCCAGATAGTAGCCGGGCTGACGAATGGAGCCGTCGATGAAGCCGACATGTCCGCCACGTGCCTGCAGTTCGAAGGCTGTCGAGGCCGACAGCTCACTGGCCTGCGGCAAGCTGTGCGGGAACACGAACGGATCGTCCGCCGCCTGAATGATCAGGGTCGGCGTGCGGATTTCGCCGAGGAAGTAACGGCTCGAAGCGCGGCGATAGTAATCCTCGGCATCATTGAAACCGTGCAATGGCGCGGTTACCCGGCCATCGAAATCCCAGAAGGTGCGCATGTTTTCCAGCGAACCAAGGGCTGCCAGCGCGGCGAGTCCGTCTTCGCGACCGTCATGCTGAAACTGCCGTTGCTTGTTCTTGATGTAGGCGACCATCTCGCGCATGAAGTGCGCCTGATAGACCTTGGAAAATCCCTGGCCGATGCGGTCGGCGCATTGATCAAGGCGAAACGGCACGGACACCGCCACCGCGCCGAGTACGCCACTGGCGCTACCGGTTTCCCCGAGATGTTTGAGCAGCACGTTGCCGCCCAACGAATAGCCGACGGCATACAACGGTGCCAGCGGTCGTTTCGCGCGCAGGTGCTTGATGGTTTCGGCGAGGTCCTCGCTGGCACCGGAATGGTAGCTGCGCGGGAGCAGATTCGGCTCGCCCGAGCAGCCGCGCCAGTTCAGCGCGACACTGGCCCAGCCTTGATCGGCCAAGGCCTTTTGGATACCCGCTACATAAGGCGAATTGGAAGAGCCGGTCAGCCCATGCAGCACCAGCACCAGGGGCGCATCGGCGGTGTGCGGGCCGTGCCAGTCGAGGTCGAGGAAGTCGCCATCCTCAAGCCACAGGCGTTCGCGTTCACGCTCGATATGCACGGTTTTGCGCCACAGCGGTCCCCACAAGGTTTGCAGGTGCGGATTGCCGAGGCCGAAGGCGGGGGTGAAGCGTTCTGACGAAGGGGGCACGATGGTTCTCGATGCAGAGCGGCGACCCTGTTGGAAGGGGCGCCGCATATTCAGGCCGGTCGGTTAACCGGCGATCTCTGCCGTACGTTGCCACAGCGCGTAGTAAACCCGGCCGGATTTCTGTTCGCGGTGCAGGCGCCAGTTGCCCGGCAGGCCCAGCGTCGATGGCGCCGTTTCGCTTTCAGTGTAGATCCACGAGTCGGGCGCCAGCCACTGACGCTCTTCGAGCAAGGTGCAAACGGTTGGCAGCAGGTTCTGGTTGAACGGCGGGTCGAGGAACACCAGGTCGAACGCACTGGCGGTCTGGGTTTCCAGATAACGCAGGGCATCAGCCGTTTGTACCTGACCGTTGGTGCAGCGCAGGGTGCCGAGGTGTTCTTTCAGGCTGGACACCGCAATGTTGCTGGCGTCCAGCGCTTGACCCATGGCGGCGCCACGCGACAACGCTTCGAGAAACAGCGCGCCGCTGCCGGCGAACGGATCAAGCACCTTGGCCCCTTCAACGTACGGTGCGAGCCAGTTGAACAGGGTTTCACGCACGCGATCCGGCGTCGGGCGCAGGCCCGGCGCGTCGGGGAAGCTCAGCTTGCGGCTGCGCCATTGGCCGCCAATGATGCGCAACTGGTTCACGCCGTTGTGGACGTTATGCGCAGGCTTTTTAGGGGTACGAGTCGCCATTAATGCTCCGGAACCCCGAGCGGTTGCTCGGCAGGTTTATCAGATGGGGCCGGTAACGGCTTTTGCGGCACGGTCGGGCCAGCGGTGACGATGACCATTTTGTCCGTGCTCAAGTGTTTGTTCAGGGCGTCGCGGACTTGCTCCACGGTCAGGCTCTGCGACTGACGCATGAAGTCGTCCAGATAGCTCAGCGGCAGATTATAGAAGCCCATCGCGCCGAGTTGGCCGACGATATCGGCATTACTCGCGGTGGACAGCGGGAAGCTGCCGGCCAATTCGCGTTTAGCGTCGTCGAGCTCCTTCTGCGTCGGCCCGGTTTTCAGGTAGTCGGCGAGCACGTCCTGCACCAGTTTCAGGGTGCCTTCGCTCATCTCCGCGCGGGTCTGCAGGTTGATCATGAACGGGCCGCGTGCCTGCATCGGGCTGAAGGCCGAGTACACGCCGTAGGTCAGGCCACGTTTCTCACGCACTTCGCTCATCAGGCGCGTGCCGAAACCGCCGCCACCGAGGATCTGGTTGCCCATCGACAGCGCCGCGTAATCCGGGTCATCACGGTCGATGCCCAGTTGCGCGAGCATCAGGTTGGTCTGCTTCGACGGGAATTCGATATGGCCAGTGCTGGCTTTCGGTTCCTGCGGCTGAGCGATCTTCGCCAGCGCCGGGCCTTTCGGCAGGGCCGAGGAGACCTGATTGGCAATCGCCTCGGCTTCGGTGCGAGACAGGTCGCCGACCAGCGCGATCACCACGTTGCCGGCCGCGTAGGCCTTGGCGTGGAATTCACGCAATTGCGCGAGGGTGATCTTCGGCACGCTTTGCGGATTGCCGTCGCTCGAATGCGCGTACGGGTGATCGCCGTACAGACGCTTCATCAGCTCAAGGCTGGCGAGTTTGCCGGGGTTCTGTTTCTGGTATTCGAAACCGGCGAGCATCTGGTTCTTGATGCGCGCGAACGAGTCGGCCGGGAAGGTCGGTTTGCCGATGACTTCCGAGAACAGCTTCAAAGCAGGCTCGCGCTTGTCGGCAGCACTCAGGCTGCGCAGCGAGGCCAGCGCCATGTCCTTGAACGCACCGTTGCCGAAATCCGCACCCAGGCCTTCAAAGCCCTGAGCGATGGCGCCGACGTCTTTGCCGGCGACACCTTCGTTGAGCATCGCGTTGGTCAGCACCGCCAGCCCCGACGCGCTGCCGTCCTGGCTGCTGCCGGCGGCGAAGATCAGGCGCATGTCGAACATCGGCAGCTCGTGGGCTTCGACGAACAACACCTTGGCGCCCTCGGCGGTGTTCCAGGTCTGTACGTCGAGCTTGCGGCTGGCCGGGGCCTTGCCGTCGAGTTCGGTGAGTGATTGCAGCTTCTGGCTGGACTTGGCGTTGTCCAAGGCTTCGCTGGCATTGCTGTCAGCGCCTGGCGTCAGGTACAGCGCGGCAGAGCCGATCACCGCTACGGCGATCAGGCCAAGCAGCAGGCGTGGGGATTTGCGCTTACTCATGAGTCGTCTCCAGTGGCAGGACGTGGGCGACGCTGAGACGTTCGCGGGTGAAATACAGCTTGGCGGCGTTCTGGATGTCTTGCGGGGTCACACTTTCCAGATCGGCGAGTTCGGTGTCCATCAGCTTCCACGACAGACCGACGGTTTCCAGTTGGCCAATCGCCGTGGCCTGGCTGGTGATCGAATCACGCTCGAAGACCAGACCGGCAATCACTTGCGCACGCACGCGCTCCAGTTCTGCGGTGGACGGCGCGGTGGTTTTCAGCTGTTCCAGCAGTTTCCACAGACCAGCCTCCGCTTGCGCCATGGTCTTTTTCTTCTGCGTGTTCGGGGTTGCCGACAGGGTGAACAGGCTGTCGCCACGGGTGTAAGCGTCGTAGCTCGACGAACCGCCAGAGACCAGCTCTTCGCCGCGCTCCAGTTGCGTCGGGATGCGCCCGCTGTAACCACCGTCGAGCAGCGCCGAGATCAGACGCAGAGCGTTGACCGAGCGCTTGTCTTCAGCGGTGGCAATGCTCGGTACGTTGAAGCCGAGCATCAAGCTAGGCAGCTGCGTTTGCACATGCAGGGTGATCTGGCGTTCGCCGGGTTCGGCCAATTCCAGTGGTTTTTTCGCCGGTGGCACGTCGCGCTTGGCGATCGGGCCGAAATAGCGCTGGGCGAGGGTTTTCACTTCGTCCGGAGTAACGTCACCGACTACGACCAGCGTGGCGTTGTTCGGCACGTACCAGGATTGGTACCAGTGGCGCAGTTCTTCGACCTTCATGCGGTCGAGGTCGGCCATCCAGCCAATGGTCGGCGTGTGGTAGCCGCTGGCCGGGTAAGCCATGGCCTTGTAGCGCTCGTAGGCTTTGGACATTGGCTTGTCATCGGTGCGCAAGCGGCGCTCTTCCTTGATGACTTCGATTTCCTTGGCGAACTCGTCGGCCGGCAGGCGCAGATTGGCCATGCGGTCGGCTTCCAGTTCAAAGGCTACGCCCAGACGGTCGCGCGCCAGCACTTGGTAATAAGCGGTGAAGTCGTCGCTGGTGAAGGCGTTCTCTTCGGCGCCCAGATCGCGAAGGATCAATGACGCTTCGCCGGGGCCGACTTTCTCGCTGCCCTTGAACATCATGTGCTCAAGCGCGTGGGACAGACCGGTCTGGCCCGGGGTTTCGTAGCTGGAACCAACCTTGTACCAGACCTGCGAGACCACCACCGGCGCGCGATGGTCTTCGCGCACGACGACCTTGAGGCCGTTGTCGAGGGTGAATTCGTGGGTCGGTTGCGGGTCGGCCGCCAAGGCCGAAAGGGGCAGGCAGACTGTGCTGAGCAGCAGGCCTGCGGCGCGGCGGGCTAGAGCATTCATTCGTTTTTTAACCTGTTGGGCTGCCCGCTTGGTCTTAGCGTCAGCGGGCGAGAGGGTGCTAGGATACTGATCCGTTTTACTGGCGGCCACGCCTATCAAGCCACTGATCGGTCGATAGGTTGTATGGGTTCCCGGAAGAAGCTTTGAGTTTGTCAGCTAAACTCTGCGTTTTCGCCGACGATGCCGTTCCAGTCCTTCGTATTAATCGACCTTTGAGGTGCCTGTGGCGCCTCGACAAAATGTTGCGCGTGAACAAGCTGGATGAAACACAGTCTGTTCTGCATCGAATATTTATTTGCCGGGGCGCCCTTATGGCGCGTCGCTACCGTGAGATAGCCGTCCTCCATGTTTGGTTCCAACGACGACAAGAAGACCCCAGCTGCGGCTGGCGAGAAGAAAAGCCTGTTCGGATGGCTGCGTAAGAAACCGCAGGAACCCGTCGTCGAACAGCCGCCGGTGATTCCTGAGCCAGCCCCTGCGCCGGCTCCAGTCATAGAAGAAGAGCCGGCACCGATTGTGCTGCCGATTGCCGAGCCGGTGCTGCAGCCGGTTGAGCCAGAACCCGAGCCCGAAGCGCCTGTGGCGGCTGAACTGCCGCTGACCCCGGCGGCCGAGCCGTGGCTGACTTTGCCAGTGGCGGAAGAGCCGGTGGCGTTGGTTGAAGAGGCTGCGCCGCACGTTACGCCAGTGATTCCTGCGCCTGCTGCGTTTGTGTCCGAGGTGGCGCCGGTGCCTGTGGTTGAACCGGTTGTCGAGCCTGCGCCGGTTGTTGCAGAGCCTGTGGTTGCTGAACTTGTTGTTCCTGAGTCTGTTGCTCCGGTGGTTGTCGCCCCCGTTGCCCCGGTCATTCAACAACCCGAGCCTGCACCTGCACCTGCACCTGCACCGGTTGTCGCTGCTCCTGTTACTCCAGTTGAAGTGATTGCCGAGGCCCCCGTCGAAGCCCCGCGCACCGAAGAAACCAAAGCCGGTTTCTTCGCCCGTCTCAAGCAAGGCCTGTCGAAAACCAGCGCCAGCATCGGCGAGGGCATGGCCAGCCTGTTCCTCGGCCGTAAAACCATCGACGACGATCTGCTTGATGACCTCGAAACCCGTCTGCTCACCGCCGACGTCGGTGTCGAAGCCACCACGCAGATCATCCAGCGCCTGACCCAGAAGGTCGCCCGCAAAGAGCTGGCCGATGCCGACGCGCTGTACAAATCCCTGCAGGCCGAACTGGCCGCGATGCTCAAACCGGTGGAACAACCGCTGAAGATCGTTTCGCAGAACAAGCCATTCGTGATTCTGGTGGTTGGCGTCAACGGCGCCGGCAAAACCACCACCATTGGCAAACTGGCGAAGAAGCTGCAACTGGAAGGCAAGAAAGTCATGCTCGCCGCCGGTGACACCTTCCGCGCCGCCGCTGTGGAGCAATTGCAGGTCTGGGGCGAGCGCAACAAGATCCCGGTGATCGCTCAGCACACCGGCGCCGACTCGGCTTCGGTGATCTTCGACGCCGTGCAGGCCGCCAAGGCCCGTGGCATCGACGTATTGATCGCTGACACCGCCGGTCGTCTGCACACCAAAGACAACCTGATGGAAGAACTGAAAAAGGTTCGCCGGGTCATCGGCAAGCTCGACGCCGACGCCCCGCACGAAGTGCTGCTGGTGCTCGACGCCGGTACTGGCCAGAACGCCATCAACCAGGCCAAGCAATTCAACCAGACCGTCGAACTGACCGGTCTGGCGCTGACCAAACTCGACGGTACCGCCAAGGGCGGGGTGATTTTCGCCCTGGCCAAGCAGTTTGGCCTGCCGATCCGCTACATTGGCGTCGGTGAAGGCATCGACGACTTGCGTACCTTTGAAGCCGAACCCTTTGTCCAGGCACTGTTTGCCGAGCGGGAGCGTTCATGATTCGTTTCGAACAGGTCGGTAAGCGCTACCCGAACGGTCACGTCGGCTTGCATGAGCTGAGCTTTCGAGTCCGTCGTGGCGAGTTCTTGTTTGTCACCGGCCACTCCGGTGCCGGTAAATCCACGTTGTTGCGCCTGTTGCTGGCGATGGAACGTCCGACCAGCGGCAAACTGCTGCTGGCCGGGCAAGACCTGAGCACTATCAGCAACGCGCAGATTCCGTTCCTGCGTCGGCAGATCGGCGTGGTGTTCCAGAATCACCAGTTGCTGTTCGATCGTACGGTGTTCAACAACGTCGCCTTGCCGCTGCAGATTCTCGGGCTGTCCAAAGCCGAAATCGCCAAGCGTGTCGATTCGGCGCTGGAGCGCGTGGCACTTTCGGATAAAACCGATCTGTATCCGGGCGACCTGTCCACCGGTCAGCAGCAGCGTGTCGGTATTGCTCGCGCCATCGTTCACCGTCCGGCCTTGCTGCTGGCGGACGAACCGACCGGTAACCTCGACCCGCGTCTGGCGGCGGAAATCATGGGCGTGTTCGAAGACATCAATCGTCTGGGCACCAGCGTGCTGATCGCCAGTCACGACCTGGCGCTGATCGCACGCATGCGTCACCGCATGCTGACCCTGCAACGCGGCCGATTGATTGGCGACGGGGAGGCCGGCGAATGAGTGCCACACGCAGTCCGAAGGTTTCCGAACGCGTGGCCCCGAAGGCCGCCGATCCGCAGCCGCCAAAGAAGAAAAAGCACGACGAAGACGACGGCCCGGACTTTGCCACGTTGTTCCGTGCCTGGGTCGAAAGCCATCGCGCCAGCCTGCTCGACAGCCTGCGTCGTTTGGGCAAACAGCCGATTGGCAGCTTCTTCACCTGCATGGTCATGGCGGTCGCGCTGAGTCTGCCGATGGGGCTTTCGCTGTTGCTTAACAACGTCGAACGTCTTGGCGGTTCGTGGCAGCGGGCGGCGCAGATTTCACTGTACCTGCAACTCGACGCCAGCCCTGAGCAAGGCGAGTCGTTGCGTGAACAGATCAAAGGCATGCCCGGCGTAGCTGATGCTGAATATGTCGGTCGCGATCAGGCGCTGGAGGAGTTCCAGCAACAGTCCGGACTGGGCGAAGCCCTGCGTGAGCTGCCGGAGAACCCGTTGCCGGGCGTGGTGCTGGTCACCCCGAACGAAGTCGACAAGCCAACGCTGGAAGCATTAAGACAAAAACTTTCCGAGTTGCCCAAGGTACAACAGGCGCAACTTGATCTAGTCTGGGTCGAGCGTCTGGCCGCCATCCTCAAGCTTGGCGATCGTTTTGTCTTCGGTCTGACGGTGCTTTTGGTTTCCGCATTACTTTTGGTGATAGGCAATACCATTCGTCTTCATATTGAAAACCGCCGCACCGAGATAGAAGTGATTAAACTCGTCGGCGGCACTGACAGCTATGTGCGTCGTCCCTTCCTTTATATGGGCGCGTTGTATGGCTTCGGTGCGGGACTGTTGTCCTGGGGTGTATTGGCGTTCGGCCTGAACTGGCTGAACGATGCGGTGGTTGGACTGGCCGGCTTGTACGGCAGTGATTTCGCGCTGGCCGGAGTGCCAGTTGCCGACGGTCTGTCGCTCTTGCTTGGCGCGGTGCTGTTGGGTTATATCGGTGCATGGATTGCAGTCGCACGCCATCTCAGGGAGTTGGCGCCGAAGTAGAATCTTTTTTGCGCGTGATTGACCTCGCGGTTTTTTTGGGAACTTGCACTTGAATTCCCGGTCAATTTTTCGCAGTGCCGAGAGGCACGAGTATGTAAGTGGGAGGTTTTTTCGTATGACCAATTCTTTGCAACCTGCGTATGCGTTGGTTCCGGGTGCGAACCTGGAAGCTTACGTGCACACCGTCAACAGCATTCCATTGCTGACGCCGGAGCAGGAGCGTGAACTGGCCGAGAGTCTCTACTATGAGCAGGATTTGGGGGCGGCTCGGCAGATGGTGCTCGCCCACCTGCGTTTTGTCGTACACATTGCCCGTAGCTATTCCGGCTACGGTCTGGCTCAGGCTGACCTGATCCAGGAAGGTAACGTCGGCCTGATGAAGGCCGTGAAGCGCTTCAACCCGGAAATGGGTGTGCGTCTGGTGTCGTTCGCCGTGCACTGGATCAAGGCGGAAATTCACGAGTTCATTCTGCGCAACTGGCGCATTGTGAAAGTCGCGACCACCAAGGCCCAGCGCAAGCTGTTCTTCAACCTGCGCAGCCAGAAGAAACGTCTGGCGTGGCTGAACAACGAGGAAGTCCACCGTGTGGCGGAAAGCCTCGGCGTTGAACCGCGGGAAGTGCGCGAGATGGAAAGTCGCCTGACCGGCCATGACATGGCCTTCGACCCGGCCGCGGAAGCGGACGACGACAGTGCTTTCCAGTCGCCGGCCAACTATCTGGAAGACCACCGGTACGACCCGGCGCGTCAACTGGAAGATGCCGACTGGAGCGACAACTCCAACAGCAACCTGCACGAAGCGCTGGAAGTGCTGGACGAGCGCAGCCGTGACATCCTCTACCAGCGCTGGCTGGCAGAAGAGAAAGCCACGCTGCACGACCTGGCGCAGAAGTACAACGTGTCGGCCGAGCGAATCCGTCAGCTCGAGAAGAGCGCGATGAACAAGCTCAAGTTGTCGATCGCCGCGTAACCGGCGCCTCGGCAATAAAAAAAACGCCCCGATCAGCGATGATCGGGGCGTTTTCATTTCTGCTTCAACACAAAACATTGTAGGAGTGAGCCTGCTCGCGATAGCGGTGTGACAGTCAGCATTGCCGTCACTGATGCACCGCTATCGCGAGCAGGCTCACTCCTACATTTCGATCCTCGGTGTCATCGAGACCACGGTGCCCGCCGTGAATCATTGAGCCCCAACAGATAGCTATCCCCACCCAACTGACTCATCTGCTGCCGAATCCACCCGGCCCGACGCGACACATAAGCGGTCGGATGGCTGGCACTCCAGACACGCGGATTGGGTAGAACGGCAGCCAGATAACTCGCCTGCTGCCGTGACAACGATTTCGCGCTAACGCCAAAGTGATGGCGGGCTGCGGCTTCGGCGCCAAACACCCCGTCATCCCACTCGACGCTGTTCAGGTACACCTCAAGAATCCGCTGCTTGGGCCAGAATACTTCGATCAGCGCGGTAAACCAGGCTTCCAGGCCTTTACGCAGGTAGCTGCGACCGGCCCACAGAAACAGGTTTTTCGACACTTGCTGGCTCAAGGTGCTGGCCCCGCGAATCGAGCCGCCGAGCTCGTTGTGCGCCAGTGCAGCTTGGATTGCGCTGAAATCAAAACCCCAATGCTCGGGAAACTTCTGATCCTCACCGGCCATGACCGCGACTTTAAGATCGTCGGAGATCTCATCCCAAGGCTTCCACGTGCGTTGCAGGTCAATCGGTTCACCATCGACCCAGGATTCAACCTTGCGCTCGACCATCAGCGCGGTACCCGGCGGCGGCACGAAGCGAAACACCAGCACCAGCAAAACGCTGCCACCGGCGAACCAGAGCAGGGCCTTCGTGAGACGACGGAAAATAGTACGCAGCATAGAGATGGCTTGGCCGAACCGGTGGAGCGGGCCATTATACAGACCCTGCCGATCGCGTCTGACTGGAGTTCCCAATGCTGCGTGGCTTTTTGATGCTGGCTGCTTTTTTCGGTTTCACCGGAGTCGCTTTGGGCGCATTTGCCGCCCATGGCCTGAAAAATCGCCTGACACCCGAGTACCTGGCGATTTTCCACACCGGCGTGACCTATCAACTGGTGCACACCTTGGCGCTGTTTGGTGTGGCGCTGTTGGCCACGCAGATTCAGGGTCGGCTGGTTGCTTGGGCCGGCGTGTCGTTCACCGTCGGCATTCTGTTGTTCTCCGGCAGCCTGTACGTGCTGACCATGACCGGCATCAGCAAGCTCGGCATCATCACCCCGTTCGGTGGTCTGGCATTTCTGGCCGGATGGGTTTGCCTGGGGCTCGCCGCCTGGCGCTTGCAACCAACTGCTTGACGCTTGGTACTGACCTTTAGGTCATGATCGGGCTAGAATGCCAGCCCCTAAAAATGATGGCGGCGTTACGCATGCGCATTCAGTTGAACGGTGAATCCCTTGAACTGCCCGACGGCGAGACCGTTGCGGCCCTGATCACCCGTCTGGAGCTGACTGGACGCCGGGTGGCAGTCGAACTCAATCTGGATATCGTCCCGCGCAGCCAGCATGCCGACACCACCCTCAACGACGGCGACAACGTTGAAGTGGTGCACGCCATCGGCGGCGGCTGATCGCCCGGCCCGCAAGGGCACAGAATTCTGCAAGACCCTCACTCCTAAAGAGGATTTCCCATGAGCATCGTTCGTAGCGACAAGCCTTTTGTTCTGGCCGGTCGTACTTACCAGTCGCGTTTGCTGGTCGGTACCGGCAAGTACCGTGACATGGACGAAACCCGTCAGGCCATCGAAGCCTCGGGTGCCGAGATCGTCACCTTCGCCGTGCGCCGTACCAACCTGGGCCAGATCGAAGGCGAGACGAACCTGCTCGACGTGCTGTCGCCGGAGCGCTACACCTTCCTGCCGAACACCGCCGGTTGCTATGACGCCATCGAAGCTGTGCGCACCTGCCGCCTGGCCCGTGAGCTGCTCGATGGCCACAACCTGGTGAAGCTGGAAGTTCTGGCCGACCAGAAAACCCTGTTCCCGAACGTCATCGAAACCCTCAAGGCCGCCGAAACGCTGGTCAAAGAAGGTTTCGACGTGATGGTCTACACCAGCGATGACCCGATCATCGCCCGGCAACTGGCAGAAATCGGCTGCATCGCGGTGATGCCGCTGGCCGGTCTGATCGGTTCCGGTCTGGGGATCTGCAACCCGTACAACCTGCAGATCATCCTTGAAGAAGCCAAGATTCCTGTCTTGGTCGATGCCGGTGTCGGCACTGCGTCCGACGCGACCATCGCCATGGAACTGGGTTGCGATGCGGTGCTGATGAACTCGGCCATCGCCCACGCCCAGCAACCGGTGATGATGGCTGAAGCCATGAAACACGCCATCGTTGCAGGCCGCTTGGCCTACCTCGCTGGCCGTATGCCGAAAAAACTCTATGCCAGCGCCTCTTCGCCGCTGGATGGTCTGATCAAGTAAGAGCCATTGATGACTGAATCGAACGACACGCCTATCCAGACGGAAGAAGGCGACGAGCGCCAACACCGCCGCATCAAGAGTTTCGTGATGCGCGCCGGGCGCATGACCGAAGGCCAGCAACGCGGTCTGGATCAGGGCGCGCCGCTGTACGTGCTGCCGCTGGCCGACGCGCCGGTGGATTACGATCAGATTTTCGGCCGTTCAGCGCCGCGCTCGCTGGAGATCGGTTTCGGCATGGGCCACTCGCTGCTGGAAATGGCCGCGGCGGCGCCGGAGCAGGATTTCATCGGTGTTGAAGTTCACCGTCCGGGTGTTGGCGCGCTGCTCAATGGCGTGCTGACCCAAGGCCTGACCAACCTGCGGGTCTACGATTGCGATGCGATCGAAGTGCTCAACCGCTGCATCGCCGACAACAGCCTCGATCGCCTGATGCTGTTTTTCCCGGATCCGTGGCACAAGAGTCGTCACCACAAGCGTCGTATCGTTCAGGCCTCGTTCGCTGAACTGGTGCGCAGCAAGTTGAAGGTCGGCGGCATTCTGCACATGGCCACCGACTGGGAACCGTACGCCGAATACATGCTGGAAGTGATGAACGTCGCCCCGGGCTACCGCAACCTCGCCGAAGACGGCAAGTGCGTGCCACGCCCGACCGAACGCCCAATCACCAAGTTCGAACGCCGCGGCGAACGACTGGGCCATGGCGTGTGGGATCTGAAGTTCGAAAAACAGTCCTAAGCATCACGCAATACCCAATGTAGGAGTGAGCCTGCTCGCGATAGCGGTGGATCAGTCAGTACTTATGCCGACTGACACACCGCTATCGCGAGCAGGCTCACTCCTACAGTTGTTTTCGGTTTCGTCAGAAGTTACAGGGTGGAAATGAAGCGCACTGGCACTTGCTCTGTCAGCCAGACGCCATTTTCAGCCTGATAAAACTTGAAGCCTTGCTCCTGCATTTGCTGTGCGGCGACTTTCAGGATTACCACGGTTCCGTAGCGTTGCCCGACGGCTGAGGCGGTGGCGGATTCTTCCGATAGATGCACGTGGTGACGCGATCCCGGGATCAAGCCTTGCTGGCTGATAGAGTCCATGAAGCGCGTCGCCGTACCGTGATACAGCGTTTGCGGTGGCTGCTTTTCCTCCAGTTGAAGCGCTACGCTTTTCGTCGAATGGCCCTGAACGGCGCGAATGGACTGGCCGTCTTCCGAGATCGAAAAGCGTTTTTTGTCGCTGCTCGCTACGACGTTTTCAATCAGTGAGCGATCCAGGCTTCGACCATCACGCGCAGCGCCGCTGATCAGTGCTTCGATATCTGCCCAACCCTCCGAATCCAGCGTCAGCCCAATCGCCTGAGGCTCGTGGCGCAATACGTAGCTAAGAAATTTGCTCGTCTCATCCAGCAGTTTTTTACTCATGAGCTTCCCTGTCATTGCGATCAACTGTGGGAGCGAGCCTGCTCGCGAAAGCGATAGGTCATTCAGCAGTGATGTTGGCTGAAATGACGCCTTCGCGAGCAGGCTCGCTCCCACAGTCGTTTTGGGGTGTTTGCGGGATCAGCGACGATCGGCAACTACGCCGATCAGGACGAGAACCACCAGCAGCACCGGCGCCAGGCTGTAGTTGTTGAACTGGCTCAAACCCTTGATCACCCAAGGCGTGGCGTAGATCAGCGCCGCGCCGCTGCCGATCACGCACAGCAGCGACATCAGCGGTATGCGCAGGGCGCCGGCGATGCTGCCCAGGCGTTGCTCGACCCAGCCTTTGAAGTCGGCGCCGAACAGCACCAGCAGGCAGCCCACCAAGGCCAGGGCGATTTCCGAGAGGTTGCTGCGGCTCCAGCGGGAGACGGTGGCGAGCAGGTCGAGTATCAAATCCATGGGTTTTTCCTTGGGGCTGAAGTTGAGGGTTGGGCTCAGTTCAGAAATTGTTGCAGCAAGTCATTGAGAAACAGCTGTCCGCGCTCGGTGGCCGCCAGACGTGACGGTTCGACCTGCAACAGACCGCTTTGTTCTGCCGCGGCCCGGCCTTCAGCGAGGCTTTCCAGCGACAGACCAGTGCGCTCCGGATACAGGCGCGATTCGACGCCTGCGGTCAGGCGCAAGGCGTTCATCAGAAACTCGAACGGCATCTCGTCATTGGTCAGCGCTTTCTCGCCGGCCTGAAAGCTTTTTGCCGGGTTGAGATAGTCCTTCGGCAAACGGGTCTTCCAGGTACGCACGATGCGCCCGTCCGGGTGGCTGAGCTTGCCATGCGCACCCGCGCCGATGCCGATGAAGTCGCCAAAACTCCAGTAATTGAGGTTATGCCGCGCCGGGCGCCCGGCCTGTGCATAAGCCGACACTTCGTATTGCGCGTAACCGTGCTCGGCCAACAATGCCTGCCCGGCTTCCTGAATGTCCCACAGCGTGTCGTCTTCCGGCAGCACCGGCGGCTGGTTCCAGAACACCGTGTTCGGCTCCAGTGTCAGCTGATACCAGGAAATATGCGTCGGATTCAGTGCGATGGCCTGGCGCAGATCGCTCAAGGCATCGTCCAGCGACTGATCCGGCAAGCCATGCATCAAGTCGAGGTTGAAGTTATCGAACCCGGCCTGCCGCGCCATCCCGGCAGCACGCACCGCTTCGTCACCGTTGTGAATGCGGCCCAGCGCTTTGAGCTTTTCCTGCTGGAAGCTCTGGATGCCGATCGACAGGCGATTGATCCCCAGCTTGCGATACGCGACGAACTTCTCTTGCTCGAAGGTGCCCGGGTTGGCTTCCAGGGTAATTTCGATGTCGGCGGCAAACGGAATGCGCTGCTCGACGCCTTCCAGCAGTCGCCCAAGCGCTTCGGCGCTGAACAGGCTTGGCGTGCCGCCACCAAAGAAGATCGAGCTGATTTCACGCCCATAAACAGCGTGCAGGTCCTGATCGAGATCGGCCAGCAACGCGTCGACGTATTCCTGCTCCGGCAAAACCGGGCTGGCAGTGTGCGAGTTGAAATCGCAATACGGGCATTTGCGCACACACCATGGGATGTGGATGTACAGCGCCAAGGGCGGCAGCGTTGGCAACGGCGCCCGAGGCGAAGAAGCGGCGCCGCCGATAATCAGCGACGGCGCAGAAGAGTCACGGGTCATTTCAAGCCCAGACGCTGGCGCAGCAGATCCATTGCACGGGCGCGGTGGCTGATCTGGTTCTTGTCGGCCGGGCTCAGTTCGGCGCTGGACACCTCACGTTCCGGCACCCAAAACAGTGGGTCATAGCCGAAGCCGTGCTCGCCGCTGGCGGCGGTCAGAATCCGTCCGTGCCACAGGCCTTCGCAGAGGATCGGCAACGGATCATCGGCGTGACGCACCAGCGCCAGCACGCAAACGAATTGTGCGCCGCGCTCGGCTTCCGGTACATCCTTCAGCGCGTCGAGCAGTTTGGCGTTGTTCGCCGCATCGCCCTTGCCGTCGGCATAGCGCGCCGAATAGATGCCCGGCGCGCCGCCAAGGAAATCCACTGCCAGACCGGAATCGTCGGCCAGCGCCGGCAACCCGGAAATACGTGCGGCATTACGTGCCTTGAGAATAGCGTTCTCGACGAACGACAGGCCGGTTTCCTCCGGCTCGACCTTGCTCCACTCGCCAATCGAGCGCAGTTGCACCGAGTCGCCGAGCATGGCCTGGAGTTCTTTGAGTTTGCCGGCGTTATGGCTGGCCAGTACGAGCTGCTTGATGTTCATCATTCGCCGGGAAAGAGTTCTTGGTTGAAATTGATGGTGTTGATCTTGTCGCCGTTCTGCACCTTGATTTCAAAGGTGCGGGTTTCCTGCTGTTCCACCGGGTACTGGGCGATGTAGTAGATCGCACCTTGTTCGGTGATCTGGCGGAAATTCAGCGGCACGCTCTGGCTGGTCAGGTCTTTGACCGTGCCGGTGACGTTGGCGATCAGCGGTTTGCCGTCCTTGATCACCGAGACGTTGATCACGCCCTGATTCTTGCTGCGGATCAGCTCGGCGGCCTTGGCGATGTCCGGTTGCAGGAACGTCGAGTTGAAGGTGTTGTAGTGCACCGTGACGTCGCCAAAGGTTTCCTTGCGCTCACCCTTGATGACATCCGCCGCCAGAGCGCTGGCGCTCAGGCAGGCGGTCAATAACAACAACGCTAAACGACCCATGATCGTGCTCCTCGAAATGACGGGATTCAGACCGCGACTTTGTGGTCTGCAAGCTGCGGGCTGCTGACGCGGTAGATACCGATCTCACCTAACAGATTAGGCCATAGCTTACTGGCCCACCCGTGACGGTGCTGTTGATCCACGGCAAGCCGATCAATGACCTTCGCATCACGTTCGCGGCAAAGTTCTTCAAAGTCTTCGAAGGTGCAGAAGTGGATGTTCGGGGTGTTGTACCAGGTGTACGGCAGAAACTCGGAGACCGGCATGCGACCCTTGCTCGCCAGGTACCAGCGGCAGCGCCAGTGACCGAAGTTCGGGAAAGTGATGATGCATTGACGGCCGACGCGGAGCATTTCGTCGAGGATCTTGTCCGGGTAGTGCACGGCTTGCAGGGCCTGGGTCATGACGACGATGTCGAAACTGTTGCTGGCGAAGTTGCCCAGTCCCTTGTCCAGATCCTGCTCAATGACGTTGACGCCTTTGGCCACGCACTGGGCGATGTTGTCGGCGTCGTTTTCCAGGCCATAACCGGTGACATTCTTGTTGTCGCGCAGCCAGGTCAGCAACTCGCCGTCACCGCAACCGAGGTCGAGGACGCGGCTGCCGGCGGGGATCCATTCCTGGATGATTTCCAGATCAGCTCTCATGGCTTTCTCACAACGTGATGCGGTTCATGTAATTGCCGAACGCCTGCAAGTAGCGAGGGATCGGAATCAGAAAGGCGTCGTGGCCCTGCGGTGCGTCGATTTCCAGATAACTGACGTCTTTGCGCGCCGCCATCAGCGCGTCCACCAGTTCTCGCGAACGGGCCGGGGAGAAGCGCCAGTCGGTGGTGAACGACATCACGCAGAACCTGGCCGTGGCGTTCTCGAAGGTTTTCGCCAGGTTATCGTCGAAGTTCGCCGCCGGATCGAAGTAGTCCAGCGCTTTGGTCATCAACAGATAGGTGTTGGCGTCGAAGCGTCCGGAGAACTCTTCGCCCTGATAACGCAGGTAGCTTTCGACCTGGAACTCGACACTGTGGAAGTCGTAGTTGAGCTTTTCGCTCTTCAGGCCACGGCCGAATTTCTCGCCCATCGAATCGTCGGACAGGTAAGTGATGTGGCCAACCATCCGTGCCAGCATCAGGCCGCGCTTGGGGATCACGCCGGCTTCCTGGAACGAACCGCCGTGGAACTCCGGGTCGGTGAGGATCGCCTGACGTGCGACTTCGTTGAAGGCGATGTTCTGCGCCGACAGCTTCGGTGCCGAGGCGATGGCCAGGCAGTGCCGCACGCGATCCGGATAAGTGATGGTCCATTGCAGCGCCTGCATGCCGCCGAGGCTGCCGCCGATCACCGCCGCCCACTGGCCGATGCCGAGCAGGTCAGCGAGACGCGCCTGGCTGTGCACCCAGTCTTCCACGGTGAGCACCGGGAAGTCGGCGCCGAACGGTTTGCCGGTCTCCGGGTTGACGCTGCTCGGGCCGGTGGAACCGTTGCAGCCGCCGAGGTTGTTCAGGCTGACCACGAAGAATTTATTGGTGTCGATCGGCTTGCCGGGGCCGATGCAGCTGTCCCACCAACCGGGTTTACGGTCGTCGACGCTGTGATAGCCGGCCGCGTGATGATGGCCGGACAAGGCGTGGCAAATCAGTACGGCGTTGCTCGCTTGTACGTTCAGCGTGCCGTAGGTTTCGTAGATCAGGTCATAGGCGGCCAGCGAACGGCCACAGGCCAGCGCCAGCGGTTCGCTGAAGTGCGCGGTTTGCGGCGTCACCAGACCAACAGAATCGGGGGGAAAGGCAGTTGGCATCGACCCTGCTCTCGTTGAAATGAGGCGTAAGTCTAAAGACCGGGGGGGTTAGCGGCAAGCGGCCCTCACCCTAGCCCTCTCCCAGAGGTAGAGGGGACTGACCGAGGTGTTCTTTTGAGCTACGCCGACCTGATCTATCGAGTTGAACTCAGGTTTTGAAAACCACCCAAATCGGCTCCCTCTCCCGAAGGAAGAGGGGACTGACTGGGGTGGATGTTCGAGATACGCCGACGTGGGATATCGAGTCGAACTCAAGTTTTGAAAACCACCCAAATCGGCTCCCTCTCCCGGAGGAAGAGGGGACTGACCGGGGTGTTCTTTTGAGCTACGCCGACCTGATCTATCGAGTTGAACTCAGGTTTTGAAAACCACCCAAATCGGCTCCCTCTCCCGGAGGAAGAGGGGACTGACTGGGGTGGATGTTCGAGATACGCCGACGTGGGATATCGAGTCGAACTCAAGTTTTGAAAACACCATAGATCGGCTCCCTCTCCAGGGGGAGAGGGCTGGGGTGAGGGGCACAGACGCCGCAAAACTCAAGACAAGCGCCCAACCAACCCCGGCAAATCCGGCAACTTCTTCGGCGAACAAATCTTCACGCGCTTCTGCCGGTTCAACTCGCCGCTGAGCAAACTGACCTGGCTTTTGGACACCCCAAACGCCTTGGCCAGAAAGCCCATCAGATACGCATTGGCCTTGCCCTCGACCGGCGGCGCGGTCAGGCGGATCTTCAAACGATCGCCGTGCAGCCCGGCGAAGTCATCGCTGCGGGCTGCTGGTTGCAGGTGACACTCGAGGATCAAGTCGTCACCGTCCCATCGAAACCAGCTCACATCAGCAGACGGAGGATTTCCGGCATCATCGTCATCGCCGCCAGATTGTTGATCACCAGCATGTCGATCAGCTTCAGCGCGAGGAAGGCGAAGATCGGCGACAGGTCCAGGCCGCCGAGATTCGGCAGAAAGCGGCGGAACGGTGCCAGGGCCGGCTCGCAGATCTGGTTGACCAGTTCAGCGCCCGGGTTGTGGCTGCCCGGTGCAACCCACGACAGAATCACGCTAATGATCAAGGCGAAGAAGAAGATCTTCAGGAACAGCGCGGTCACCCCGATCAGCGACCAGATCACCAGTTGCAGCGGGTTACCGGTGGTGCCGTAAGTCAGCAGCAGGGTCAGCGCCATCAGCGCCAGTTGCACCAGAATCGCCAGCACCAGCGACGACATGTCCAGACCGAACATGCTCGGAATGATCCGGCGCAGTGGTTTGAGCAGTGGCTGGGTCGCTTTGACGATGAACTGGCACAGCGGGTTGTAGAAGTTCGCCCGTACCAGTTGCAGCACGAAGCGCAGCAGCACGATCAGCAAATACAGACTGCCGAGGGTTTGCAGCACGTAAACCGCTGCAGTGTTCAATCCAATCATGTAAGGCTCCTTATTTGCCCAGTTGTTCGGCCATTTCGGCCGAGCGGTGCGCGGCGGCGCCGAGTGCGGTTTCGACCAGGGCTTCGAAGCCATTGGCCTGGAATGATTTGATCGCGGCTTCGGTTGTGCCGTTTGGCGAGGTCACACGGCGCCGTAGTTCGGCAGCGTCAACGTCGCTGGAGACGGCCATATGCGCGGCGCCCAGTGCGGTCTGCAGGGTCAGTTGTTCTGCGATGTCTTTCGGCAGGCCGAGTTTGACGCCGGCGGCGGTCATGGCTTCGATCAGCAGGAAGAAGTACGCCGGGCCGGAGCCGGACACAGCGGTCACGGCGTCGAGTTGTTGTTCTTCTTTCAGCCACAGGGCGATACCGACGGCGGACAGCAGCTCTTCAGCTTGCTGACGTTGCTCGGCGGTCACTTCGCTGGTCGCGTACAAACCGCTGACGCCTTGGCGCAGCAGCGCCGGGGTGTTTGGCATGCAGCGCACGATCGGCTGCTCGCCAAGCCACGCGGTCATGCTCGCGCAAGTGATGCCAGCGGCAATCGACACCACTAGTTGATTGGGTGTCAGGCTCGGGCGAATCGCCTCGCACACAGCCTTCATGGCTTGCGGCTTGACCGCCAGCACGATCACATCGACGCCGTCGATGGCTTGGGCGTTGTCGGCAAACGTTTCGATGCCGTGCTCGGCGCTGACCTTGGCGCGAGTTTCTTCACCCGGGTCGCTGGCACGGATGTGTGCAGCTTCCAGACCTTTGGCGCGCAGGCCGCCGATCAGACTGGCCGCCATGTTGCCCGCACCGATAAACGCAATACGTGTGTTGCTCATGTGTGGTCCTTATCTGGAAACGTTCAAGATTGGGAATAGTCGCGGGCGCCAAACAGGGCCGTACCGATACGAACCCAAGTGGCGCCTTGGGCGATGGCCGACTCGAGGTCGTGGCTCATGCCCATGGAAAGTGTGTCGAGCGGCAGATCTAGGCTCGCTTGCAGCTTCTGCACGGCGGCGAACGCCGCGTCTTGCTCGGCGCGATCTTCAGTCGGCTCGGGAATTGCCATCAGCCCACGCAGTTTCAACCGGGGCAGGCCGTTGATAGCCTCGGCCAATGCCGGCAGGTCAGCCGGAGTGCAGCCGGATTTACTGGCTTCGCCGCTGACGTTGACCTGAATGCAGATGTTCAGCGGCGGCAGTTCAGCCGGGCGCTGTTCGGACAGGCGTTGAGCGATTTTCAGGCGATCCACGGAATGCACCCAGTCGAAATGCTCGGCGATGGCGCGAGTCTTGTTCGATTGAATGGGGCCGATGAAGTGCCAGATCAAGGGCAGATCCGCCAGTTCGAGCTGTTTGCCCAAGGCTTCCTGCAGGTAGTTCTCGCCAAAGTCACGCAGGCCGGCGGCATACGCTTCGCGCAGGGCTGCGGCGGGTTTGGTCTTGCTCACGGCGAGCAACTGGACGCTGTTTTCAGGACGGTGTGCGGCTTGGGTCGCGGTCTGGATGCGCGAACCAACCTGGAGAATGTTGTCTGCTATCGTGGACATCAAGAGGCGCCGGCGGTCTGAAGGTTCGCGGCATTCTACTGGAATTGAGGAGCGCTATGGATATCACTGAACTGCTGGCCTTCAGCGCCAAACAAGGCGCTTCCGACCTGCACCTGTCGGCCGGTCTGCCGCCGATGATCCGTGTCGATGGCGATGTGCGGCGGATCAATCTGCCGGCGCTGGATCACAAGCAAGTGCATGAGCTGATCTACGACATCATGAACGACACCCAGCGGGTCGACTTCGAGAAACATCTGGAAACCGACTTTTCCTTTGAAGTGCCGGGTGTGGCGCGTTTCCGGGTTAACGCCTTTAACCAGAACCGTGGCGCCGGCGCCGTATTCCGTACCATTCCGTCGAAAGTGCTGAGCATGGAAGACCTCGCCATGGGCGACGTCTTCCGCAAGATCACCGATGCGCCGCGCGGGCTGGTGCTGGTCACCGGGCCGACCGGTTCCGGCAAGTCGACCACGCTGGCGGCGATGATCGATTACCTCAACACCCACCGTCATCACCATATCCTGACCATTGAAGACCCGATCGAATTCGTTCACGAATCGCGCAAATGCCTGATCAATCAACGCGAAGTCCATCGTGATACCCGCAGTTTCGCCACGGCTTTGCGTTCGGCGTTGCGTGAAGACCCGGACGTGATTCTGGTCGGCGAGATGCGTGACCTGGAAACCATTCGCCTGGCGCTGACCGCAGCCGAAACCGGGCATCTGGTGTTCGGCACGCTGCACACCACCTCAGCGGCGAAAACCATCGACCGGGTGGTCGACGTGTTCCCCGGTGACGAGAAGTCGATGGTGCGCTCGATGCTGTCGGAGTCGTTGCTGGCGGTGGTCTCGCAGACGCTGATCAAGAAGATCGGCGGCGGGCGGGTGGCGGCGCACGAGATCATGCTGGGCACGTCGGCGATCCGTAACCTGATCCGTGAGGACAAGGTCGCGCAGATGTATTCGGCGATTCAGACCGGTGGGTCGTTGGGCATGCAGACACTGGACATGTGCCTGAAGGATCTGGTGGCCAAGGGCTTGATCAGCCGCGAGCATGCGCGGGAGAAGGCGCGTACGCCGGATAACTTTTGAGGGGGGGGTGTGTCGCTATTACCGGCCTCTTCGCGAGCAGGCTCGCTCCCACATGGAAATGCATTCCAATGTGGGAGCGAGCCTGCTCGCGAAGGGGCCAGTACTGCTTGAGCAGATTCCGGATCAGTCAGCTCAGCGCTGAACCACGCGCATCTGGCTCTGTTCTTTCGGCAACACACGCTTGGCCACTACGTAATGCTGCTGCCAGTACGGCTTGTTCAGCGTATCGATGCTCACCGCTTTGCCACGACGAGGCGCGTGGATGAAGCGGTCGTTGCCCAGGTAGATGGCAACGTGGTTGACCCGACGGCTCTTGATGTTGAAGAAAATCAGATCGCCCGGCTTCAGATCCTTGCGTTCGACTTTCTCGCCGTGACCGCTGGCCATGGCGTTCGAGGTGCGTGGCAGGTCGAACGTGGCGTCGTTGAACGCGTATTTCACCAGACCGCTGCAATCGAAACCTTTACTTGGGCTGCTGCCGCCCCAACGATAAGGTGTACCGAGGACGTTTACCGCACGGCTCAGCACGTTGCTGCTTTCCTTGCTCGCCATCGGTGGCACCAGCTTGCTGTGGCTCTTGCTGCTCAGCGTGGTGGTTTTGCTTTTGCTGCTTTTGCTCGATGGAGCCGAAGCATGGGATTTAGGGGTAAAGCCGTTAACGTTAGGAAGACGTTGCTCACGATTGGTGGCGTGGGCGGCCAGTGGCATTAATAGGCAGATGGTCAGCCATGTCTTGAAAAATGGTCGCATTAGGCGTGGCTCTTCAGTGATAGCGCGCAACTTTATAACAGAGTTTTTTTTCATTCCGAGTCCGTTGGTCGATTCAGTTGGCGGCCAACGGAACCAAATAAGCGGCAAATGGACGCAATTGTCGGACAGAAGTCAGGTGCTATAAGGCTTTGACGGTAGCAACGGTAACATTTGCCGTACGTCGGCTACCTGTAAAAAAGTCACAAAGAATTCAAGAATATTTATCTATCGCGTGAATCGAGGTCTTCATGAACCCCTATCAACAAGTTGTTCAGCAGCAAGATACGCACAGCAAAATCATCGGCTATCTGCTGTGGATTTTCGGTTTTACCGGCGCCCACCGTTTCTACTACGGTAAACCGGTGACCGGGACGATCTGGTTCTTCACCTTCGGTTTGCTCGGCATTGGCTGGCTGATCGACCTGTTTCTGATCCCGGCAATGGATCGCGAAGCGGATCTGCGTTTTACCGCCGGGCCGATCGAGTACAACGTGGCGTGGATTCTGCTGACGTTCCTCGGAGCATTGGGCGTGCACCGGATGTATCAGGGCAAGTGGATCAGCGGCCTGATCTATCTGCTGACGGGCGGGTTGTTCTTTCTGGGTGTGCTGTATGACTTCTGGACGCTGAATGATCAGGTGTCGGTGCGTAACGCCGAAGGCAGAGGCGCCTTCCAGTAAGTCTTCGCGAGCAGACTCGCTCCCACACTGGATCTGTGAACAACACAAATCCCCTGTAGGAGTGAGCCTGCTCGCGATCGGCTCAACCCGTTATCAAGCCTGGTGGCTGATCCGCCCATCCACCAGCGTGTAGCGAACCACACCCGGCAAAGTGTGCCCAATGAACGGGCAGTTCTCACCCTTCGACAACCAGTTCTCACCAGCCACCGTCGATGCCTGCGGATCGAACAGCACGATATCCGCCGCACCACCCACCGCCAGTTTGCCAGCCGGTAGACGCAGCGCTTCAGCCGGGCCAGCGCTCAGGCGCGCCAGCAAGGTCGGCAAATCAAGCAACCCATCCTCCACCAGCGTCATCGCCAATGGCAGCAACAGCTCAACACTGCTGATGCCCGGCTCGGTCGCGCCGAACGGTGCCAGTTTGGCGTCACGTTCGTGCGGCTGGTGATGGCTGGAGATCGCCGAGACCACACCGGACTTCACCGCTGCACGTAAACCATCGCGGTCAGCACGCGTACGCAGCGGTGGTTGCACGTGATACAGGCTGCTGAAGTCGATCAGCGCTTCGTCGGTCAGAATCAGCTGATACAGCGCGACATCCGCCGTCACTTTCAAACCACGCGCCTGCGCCTGAGCGATCAGGGCAACGCCGCGAGCGCTGGTCAACTGGCTGAAGTGCGCACGCACGCCAGTCTGCTCGACCAGCAACAGATCCCGGGCCAAGGCCACGGTCTCAGCGGTTTCCGGAATCCCCGGCAGACCGAGGAAACTGGCCACCGCGCCTTCATGAGCCAAACCACCTTCGGCCAGATCGTGATCCTGCGAATTGAAAATCACCGTCAGGTCGAAAGTCGCCGCATATTCCAGCGCCCGGCACAGGGTGCGGGTGTTGCGGAAGCTTTCGAGACCGTTGCCGAACGCCACACAACCGGCGTCGCGCAGCGCAACCAGCTCAGCCAGTTGCTCGCCATCCAGACCTTTGCTCAGCGCGCCAATCGGGAAGACTTTGGTGTTGCCGGCCTCACGAGCGCGATCAAGGATCAGCTCAGCCACAGCGGAGGTGTCGAGCACCGGTTTGGTTTTCGGCGGGCAGCACAGGCTGGTCACACCGCCGGCAGCCGCGGCGCGGGTTTCGCTGATGATCGAGCCTTTGCGGCTGTAACCCGGCTCGCGCAGGGCTACGTTCAGATCAACGAGGCCCGGAGCGGCAACGAGGCCTTGGGCATCAATGGTTTCAACTGCCGTGAAACCCGCTGGGGCCGCGCCGAGGGCGACGATCTTGCAGGCTTCAACGTGAATGTCGGTGATTTGATCCAGGCCGCTGCTTGGATCGATGACGCGTGCGCCGAGAATGCTGAGCTTCACTGGGCGTTCTCCTGCTCGAATTGGCGCTGGGCCGTTTGCCCGCTCATGGCCATGGACAGCACGGCCATACGAATGGCAATGCCGTAGGTCACCTGATTGAGGATCACCGAGTGCGGGCCGTCGGCCACTGCTGACTCGATCTCCACCCCCCGGTTGATCGGCCCCGGGTGCATGACGATGCAATCGGGTTTGGCCCCGGCCAGGCGCGCGGTGGTCAGGCCGAACAGGCGGTAGAACTCGCCTTCGCTCGGCAGCAGGCCGCCGGTCATGCGTTCACGCTGCAGGCGCAGCATGATCACCACGTCGACGTCTTTCAGGCCTTCGGTCATGTCGGTGTAAACCTTCACGCCGTATTGCTCGATGCCGATCGGCAGCAGGGTTTTCGGCGCGATCACGCGGATGTCCGGGCAACCGAGGGTTTTCAGCGCAAGCATGTTCGAGCGCGCCACCCGCGAGTGCAGGATGTCGCCGACGATGGCCACCGAGAGGTTTTCAAAGCCGCCCTTGTGCCGACGGATGGTGAGCATGTCGAGCATGCCCTGCGTCGGGTGCGCGTGACGGCCGTCGCCGCCGTTGATGATCGCCACTTGCGGGCAAACATGCTCGGCGATGAAGTGCGCGGCACCGGAATCACCGTGGCGTACGACGAACATGTCGGCGGCCATGGCTTCGAGGTTGCGCAAGGTGTCGAGCAGCGTTTCGCCCTTGCTGGCCGACGAGGTCGACACGTTCAGGGTGATCACGTCTGCCGACAGTCGCTGGGCGGCCAGTTCGAAGGTGGTGCGGGTGCGCGTGGAGTTTTCGAAGAACACGTTGCACACGGTCTTGCCGCGCAGCAACGGGACTTTCTTCACCGCCCGGGCACCGACTTCGAGGAACGAGTCGGCAGTGTCGAGGATTTCCGTCAGCAACTCGCGGCGCAGGCCGTCGAGCGAGAGGAAGTGGCGCAGCTGGCCCTGATCATTGAGCTGCAGCGGGCGCTTGGTATCTAGAGGCGTCATCGCGAAGGGGACTCTCAATAGGGCGGATTAAAGGTTGAAGTCTTGCAGTTCCAGCGTCAGCGGCTCGGGGCCGGACAGCTTGACCCGTTCGTGAGCGGCCAGCGACAGCGTCGCGCCCACCACATTCGGGCGGATTGGCAGCTCGCCGGCGTCCAGATCGAGCAGGCAGACCAGGGTCACGCTGGCCGGGCGGCCGTAGTCGAACAATTCGTTCATGGCGGCGCGGATGGTGCGGCCGCTCATCAGTACGTCGTCGATCAGCACCAGATGCTGGCCTTCGATTTCGAAGGGCAGGGCGGACGGGCGCACTTGCGGGTGCAGGCCGTTCTGGCTGAAGTCGTCGCGGTAGAAAGACACGTCGAGCGTGCCCAGTGGCGCGTCGCTGCCCAGTTCCTTGAGCAAGGCCTGCGCGACCCAGATGCCGCCAGTGCGAATGCCGATGTAACGCGGTTCAGTGATGTCACGCTGGGCAAGGTGCGCCTTGAGGCGGGTCGCCATCTGGCTGATCAGATCGGCGGGATTTGGCAGGCTCATGGTTGCTCCTTGTTGGGGGCGAGTCAGGTCCTTGGACGCAACTCGGTTTTTCACTCAAAAGAAAAGCGCCGAAGCGCTTGTCAGGATTCAAACAATGCAGTGTTTTCATCGAGCCAGCCCTGCAACAGCAGAGCGGCGGCGATGGCGTCCACCGGGTTGTCGCGGTAACTGCCCTTTTGGCCGCCACGCACCAGACGCTCGCCTTTGGCCTCGAAGGTGGTCAGGCGTTCGTCGTGGGTATAGAAGGGCACATTGAAGCGGCCATTGAGGCGGCGGGCGAATTTCTCTGCGCGCAGGCACATTTCGCTCGGCGTGCCGTCCATGTTCAGCGGCAGGCCGACGACCACGGCGTCGGGCTTCCATTCCTTTATAAGGGCTTCGACCTGGTTCCAGTCGGGAACGCCGTTCTGTGCCTTCAAGGTGCACAGCTCGCGGGCCTGGCCGGTAATCACCTGGCCGACCGCGACGCCGATCTGTTTGGTGCCGTAGTCGAAGCCGAGAATCAGGCGCAGGGCCATCAGGCGTGACCTGCCTGGCTGGTCAGCAGGCTGAGGTTGATCCCCAAGTGCCTGGCCGCTGCTTCGAGGCGCAGTTCGCTGCTGGTGTTGAACAGGATGTCGGCGTCGTATGGGCAGTTCAGCCAGGCGTTGTCCGCCAACTCGGCTTCCAGTTGCCCGGCTTCCCAACCGGCGTAACCGAGGGCAATCAGGCTTTTCGCCGGGCCGACGCCGTCCGCGATGGCGAACAGCACGTCCTGCGAGGTCGACAGGGCCAGATCGCCGTCCAGTTGCGCGGTGGCCTGAAAGGTCTTGCCCGCCGGGTGCAACACGAAACCGCGATCGGTCTGCACCGGGCCGCCGATAAAGATCGGTACGTGTTGGCACAGTGCTGGCGGGTCGATGTCCGGGCGCAGCTGCTCAAGGATGTCGGCCAGATTCAGCTCTTGCGGTCGATTGACCACAATCCCCATAGCGCCATTGGCCGTGTGCTCGACGATGTAGGTCAAGGTGTGGGCAAAGTTCGGGTCGGCCATGTGAGGCATGGCGATCAGGAATTGATGCTTGAGGTAGCTGGGGCTGACGTTTTTCATGTGCGCTAGTGTGGCGTTCGGGGGGCGAACTGACAAGCTGGAGATGCTGACAACAACACAGATCCATTGTAGGAGTGAGCCTGCTCGCGATAGCGGTGTGCCAGAATCGAAATTGTTGACTGATACACCGCTATCGCGAGCAGGCTCACTCCTACAAGGGGTTGTGGTGTGTCAGTTGCTCGAGAGTTTGTCGCCCCGGGCGAATTTCCAGGTACGAATGATTTCCAGACGGTCGATATCCGACAAGTCCCCGGTAAACGGGGCAAACGGTGCTGCCAACCGGACGATGCGCTGCGCCGCCTGATCCAGCAGCGGCTGGCCGGAGGATTCCAGCACCAGCACTTCATACAGCGAACCATCGCGGTTGATCGAGACCATCAGGCGCAAATTGCCGTAGATCTGCTTGCGCCGCGCTTCCTCGGGGTAATTGAGGTTACCGATGCGCTCAACCTTCTTGCGCCAGTCGTCCTTGTACCAGGCACCCTTGTCGCGCATGGTCGATGCCGCGCTCAAGCGGTGAATACGCGGGCGCTTGGCGTACAGCTGTTGTTCCTTGGCCAGTTCGGCTTCGAGGCTGGCGATGTCGCTGGACAGCTGCGAGCTGTCGAATTCCGGCGCATCAACCGTCGGTTTGACCTCGGTCTTGCTTTCTTCTTTCTTGGTCGGTGCTTTTTTCGGCTTTGGCGCGACGGTGGTCACCGCAGCCTTCGGCGCGGCCTCCTGCACTTCCGGTTTGGCGGCCGGTGGCGGGGTGACTTTTTTGACCTGATTGTCCTGGAACGGCGCCACCTCAGTGGTTTTGGGGATCGCCTTCTTGTCCAGCGTGCCGCTGCCTTCCTGATGCTCTTGGGCGAGAAAGTCAGCCTTCTCCGGCTTCTTTTCGCTCTTGAAGGTAGCGAGGGTGATTTCCAGGGTTTTGCTGATTTGCTTGGGCTCGACCATCGTGAAGCCGACGCCGAGCAGCAGCGCCAAATGGATCAGCGCTGCGAGAAACAGGGTAAAACCGAGGCGATCGGCCGGGCGCACGCCACGGTGGGCGAGTTCTGCGGGCAGATCGGACGGGAGGGTCATGACAAGAAAACCAACATCGCGTTTTTCAGAGGCTGCGCATGATAACGCAATGTTGGTTTCACGCCTTGGGCTTCACGCTTCAAGCGACAGACTGCATGTGACGTGCATCAAGCTTGTGGCAATTTGCCGGCGGCTTGCAGCTTCTTGGCGATTGCATCCATCAACATGCCGCCAATGTCGGTGCCGAAGGCGTTGTCGATTTCACGGATGCAGGTCGGGCTGGTGACGTTGATTTCAGTGAGGCTTTCACCGATCACGTCGAGACCGACGAACAGCAGGCCTTTCTCACGCAAGGTCGGGCCCACTTGGGCAGCGATCCAGCGATCCTTTTCAGTCAGCGGACGCGCTTCGCCACGGCCACCGGCCGCCAGGTTGCCACGGGTTTCGCCCTGCGCCGGAATTCGCGCCAGGCAGTAATCCACCGGCTCGCCGTCGATCATCAGGATGCGTTTGTCGCCGTCCTTGATTGCCGGCAGGTAAGCCTGGCCCATGATCTGCTGGCCACCGAGGGCGGTCAGGGTTTCGAGGATCACCGACAGGTTCGGATCGCCTGCGCGGTGACGGAAGATCGACGTGCCGCCCATGCCGTCCAGCGGCTTGAGGATCACGTCGCCGTGCTTGGCGGCGAATTCACGCAGCACGTCAGCGCGGCGGCTGACGATGGTTGGCGGTGTGCACTGCGGAAACAGCGTGGCGAACAGCTTTTCATTGCAGTCGCGCAGGCTCTGCGGCTTGTTTACCACCAGCACGCCAGCGGTTTCGGCCTGTTCGAGCAGGTAGGTGGAGTAGACGAACTCCATGTCGAACGGCGGATCCTTGCGCATCAGAATCACGTCCAGATCGCTCAGCAGGTTGTCCTGCTCGTCGTCCAGTTCGAACCATTTTTCCGGGTTGGCGAAGACTTTCAGCGGCTTCATGCGCGCCCGAGCCTGACCTTCACCCTGATACAGGTCGCGCTGTTCCATATAGAACAGTTCCCAGCCACGCTTCTGCGCGGCCAGCAGCATGGCCAGCGAGCTATCCTTTTTATAGGAGATGCTGGCGATAGGGTCCATGACAATCCCGACGCGAACGCTCATTGGGTTTTCCTCGAAAATTGGCTACCGGATCGGTATTGAAAAAGTGCCGCCAGAGTGGCGCCGGGCGGGTTTTCGGTCAAGGAAAAACCCGTCGATAGATTGCATCTGGAGACTGTGCTAAAAAGACTGCCAAGCGGTGCTGGCCCTTGAGCATCAAGGGTTTCCAGCCATCAGTCATCGCAAAACGGACAATTTGATTCGCAAAGGCGACGGTAGAGCCCTCTTATGGAACAGCAGTCCAGCGCCTTGAAGGTCATGGTGATCGACGACTCGAAAACGATTCGTCGCACCGCCGAAACATTGTTGAAGAATGTCGGTTGCGAAGTGATCACGGCGATCGACGGTTTCGACGCCTTGGCCAAGATCGCCGATAACCATCCCGGGATCATTTTTGTCGACATCATGATGCCGCGTCTGGATGGTTATCAGACCTGCGCTTTAATCAAGAACAACAGTGCGTTCAAGGCGACGCCGGTGATCATGCTGTCATCGCGTGACGGGCTGTTCGACAAGGCCAAGGGGCGGATTGTCGGTTCCGATCAATTTTTGACCAAACCGTTCAGCAAGGAAGAGCTGCTCAGCGCGATCCAGGCCCATGTTCCGGGCTTCGCCGCCGTTTTGCCGCAGTAAGACACGTACAGTGACGCTCGGCCAGCGGGCCGGGGGTCGACAAGAAAAATGGGGAAAACCATGGCACGTATCCTGATCGTCGATGATTCGCCGACTGAAATGTACAAACTGACCGGCATGCTCGAAAAGCACGGCCATGAAGTGCTGAAGGCCGAAAACGGCGCCGACGGCGTGGCCCTGGCCCGTCAGGAAAAACCCGACGCGGTATTGATGGACATCGTCATGCCCGGTCTCAATGGTTTTCAGGCCACCCGCCAGTTGACCAAAGACGCCGACACCAGCCACATCCCGGTGATCATCATCACCACCAAGGATCAGGAAACCGACAAGGTCTGGGGCACCCGTCAGGGCGCCAAGGACTACCTGACCAAACCGGTCGACGAAGACACCCTGATCAAGACCCTGAACAACGTGCTCAAAGGCTGATCGCGCGACCATGAGCGAATCGCTGACCGCGTTCGAACTGCTCTGGCAAATCGACCAGCGTTGCCGCTTGCTGGCGGCGGATTTGCCGTCGCAACCAGCGCGCCAGGATCGCTGGAGCGGCATCGGCTTTCGCCTCGGCGAGCATTGGTATGTGGCGCCGATGGGCGAAGTCAGCGAAGTGCTCCACGAACCGCGCTTCACCCAGTTGCCCGGGGTCAAGCCGTGGGTCAAAGGCGTGGCTAACCTGCGCGGGCGGCTGTTGCCGATCATGGATTTGTGCGGATTTTTCGGCCATGAACTGTCGCCGCTGCGTAAACAACGGCGGGTATTGGTGGTCGAGCATGGCGATGTGTTTGCCGGGTTGATGGTCGATGAGGTGATTGGTCTGCAGCATTTCGAGCAGGACAGCTTCGAACCGATCTCGATCAGCAAGCGCCAGGGCTCCAAGGCCGAGTTCGTCAAAGGCTATTTTCGGCGCGAGCAGAACTGGCGGGTGTTCAGCCTGTTTGCGCTGGCCAAGTCCCCGGTGTTCATGAGCGTCGCGATATAGCCGTTACAACAAAGATCCCTTGTAGGAGTGAGCCTGCTCGCGATTCAGGCACCGCGGTGTATCAAGTACACCGCGTTATCGTTCAATCGCGAGCAGGCTCACTCCTACAGGTTCTACCGGTGAGCTTCAAACAGGCGAGGACCGATGACAAAAGCAAAAACAGGCAAGCCGGCGGAAGGCTCGCGCAGTCGCTCGCAGATCATCGTGCTGTTCATCGCACTGATCGTGTTCATCATGCTGCTGTTCGCCAACTTCGCGTACCTCAATACCCAGGCGAACTACGACAAACAGTACATCGGCCACGCCGGTGAACTGCGCGTGCTCTCGCAGCGCATCGCCAAGAACGCCACCGAAGCCGCCGCCGGCAAGGCTGCCGCGTTCAAGCTGCTCAGCGATGCGCGCAACGATTTCGCCCAGCGCTGGGGTTACCTGAAAAAGGGCGACCCGGCCACCGGCCTGCCGCCAGCCCCGGCCACCGTGCGCCCGGAAATGCGCGCTGTGCAGCTGGATTGGGAACGCCTGCTGAAAAACACCGACGCGATTCTTTCCAGCGAACAGACCGTGCTGTCGCTGCATCAGGTCGCCGCGACCCTGGCCGAAACCGTGCCGCAGTTGCAGATCGAATACGAAAAAGTTGTCGAAATCCTCCTGCAACGCGGCGCCCCGGCGGCGCAAGTGGCGATGGCTCAGCGTCAATCGTTGCTGGCCGAGCGCATCCTTGGCGCGGTCAATACCGTACTCGCCGGCGACGAAAACTCGCAGCAAGCCGCCGATGCCTTCGGCCGCGACGCCACCCGTTTCGGCCAAGTGCTCAACGGCATGCTGCAAGGCAACCCGACCCTGAAAATCAGCCAGGTCGAAGACCGCGACGCCCGTGCCCGTTTGAGTGAGATTTCCGAGCTGTTCCAGTTTGTCTCCGGCTCCGTCGATGAAATCCTCGAGACCTCGCCGGAGCTGTTCAAGGTTCGTGAATCGGCGAGCAATATCTTCAGCCTCTCGCAAACCCTGCTCGACGAAGCCTCGCACCTGGCCACTCGCTTTGAGAACCTTGCCGGTGGGCGCAACACCGACACCATCGGCGGTTACGTCCTCGGTTTGCTGGCGCTGGCCTCGATCATCCTGATCGGCATGGTCATGGTTCGTGAAACCAACCGGCAACTGCGTGAAACTGCCGAGAAGAACGAGCGCAACCAGAACGCGATCATGCGTCTGCTCGACGAAATCGAAGACCTCGCTGATGGCGACCTCACCGTGACCGCCTCGGTGACCGAAGACTTCACCGGCACCATTGCTGACTCGATCAACTATTCCGTCGACCAACTGCGCGATCTCGTCGCGACGATCAACCTCACCGCCGGCCAGGTCGCCGCTGCGGTGCAGGAAACCCAGGCCACCGCCATGCACCTGGCGCAGGCCTCGGAACATCAGGCCCAGCAGATTTCCGAAGCCTCGACGGCGATCAGCGACATGGCCGAGTCCATCGATCAGGTTTCGGCCAACGCCGCCGAGTCTTCAGCGGTCGCCGAGCGCTCCGTGGAGATCGCCAACAAGGGCAACGAGGTGGTGCACAACACCATCCACGGCATGGACAACATTCGCGAACAGATCCAGGACACCGCCAAACGCATCAAGCGTCTGGGCGAGTCGTCGCAGGAAATCGGCGACATCGTCAGCCTGATCGACGACATCGCCGACCAGACCAACATCCTCGCCCTCAACGCGGCCATTCAGGCGTCGATGGCCGGTGATGCCGGGCGCGGTTTTGCCGTGGTCGCCGATGAAGTGCAGCGGCTGGCCGAACGCTCGTCCGCCGCTACCCGGCAGATCGAAACCCTGGTGCGGGCGATTCAGACCGACACCAACGAAGCCGTAATTTCCATGGAGCAAACCACCACCGAAGTGGTGCGCGGCGCGCGACTGGCGCAGGATGCCGGTGTGGCCCTGGAAGAAATCGAAGGCGTGTCGAAAACCCTCGCGGCGCTGATTCAAAGCATCTCCAACGCGGCGCAGCAGCAGACGACGTCGGCCGGGCAGATTTCCCTGACGATGAACGTGATCCAGCAGATCACCTCGCAGACTTCGTCCGGCTCCACGGCCACGGCCGAGAGCATCGGCAACCTGACGAAAATGGCCAGTCAGTTACGGCGTTCGGTGTCCGGCTTCACCTTGCCGGCGGCGACAGATAAAGCGTGAGTGGAGTGGTTATGGGTGATCGGCACGACTATGTGGCCCTGGAATGGGTCAAAGGCGAAATTGCCGAAACGCTGAAGCTGGCGCATCAGGCGATTGAAGCCGTGCTCGATGATCCGCAGGCTTTTCCCGGGCTGGACGAGTGCCTGGATTACATCCATCAGGTCCATGGCAGCCTGCAGATGGTCGAGTTCTACGGCGCAGCCTTGCTCGCCGAAGAAATGGAGCATCTGGTTGAAGCCCTGCAACACGAACGCGTCAGCCACCGCGACGAAGCCCTGCACCTGTTGTTGCAAGCGCTCGGGCAATTGCCGATATACCTCGACCGCGTGCAGAGCGCCCGGCGTGATCTGCCGCTGGTGGTGCTGCCGCTGCTCAACGATCTGCGCAGCGCCCGTGGCGAAAGCCTGTTGTCTGAAACCAGCCTGTTCAGCCCGCAGTTGCCCGACTTCCCGCCCCTGAGCGCCGAAGCACTGGCGCTGCTCGAGCCGGCAGAGCTGGCGAACGTGCTGCGCAAATTGCGTCAGATGCTGCAAATGGCCTTGGTCGGTTTGCTGCGCGAGCAGGATGACCAGACCCACCTCGGTTATCTGGCCAAGGTCTTCACCCGCCTCGAAGCGCTGAGCGGCGATTCACCCCTGAGCCCGTTGTGGCAAGTCGCCTCGGCGCTGGTCGAAGGCATGCGCGAAGGCGTCATCGCCAACAGTCCGGCGCTGCGCAGCCTGTTCAAGGATGCCGACAAAGAACTCAAACGCCTGCTCGATCAGGGCATGGCCGGCCTCAACCAGCCGCCACCTGCGGAGCTGCTGAAAAGCCTGTTGTTCTATATTGCCAAAGCCGAACATCCCACCGGGCAGATGCTGACCATGAAAGATCGCTACTCCCTGGACGACGCGTTGCCCGACAGCGCGATGGTCGACGAAGAACGCGCGCGCCTGGCCGGCCCCGACCGCGATGCGATGCGCTCGGTGCTGGCGGCATTGTGCGAAGAGCTGGTGCGGGTCAAGGAACGCCTCGACCTGTTCGTGCGCAGCGACCGCCAGCACACTTCGGATCTGGAAAGCCTGCTGGCGCCGTTGCGGCAGATCGCCGACACCCTCGCCGTGCTCGGTTTCGGCCAGCCGCGCAAAGTCATCATCGATCAATTGGCCGTGGTGCTCAGCCTTGCCCAAGGCCAGCGCGAACCGAACGATGCGATCCTGATGGACGTTGCCGGCGCGCTGCTCTACGTCGAAGCGACGCTGGCCGGGATGGTCGGCACCGTAGAGCCGGAAAGCCTGGAAGACGCGCGTTTGCCGACCACCGACCTGACGCAGATCCATCAGATCGTGATCAAGGAAGCGCGCATCTGCCTGCAACAGGCCAAGGACATGATCGTCGACTACATCGACGCCGATTGGGATCGCCAGCACCTGCAACCGTTGCCGGCGCTGCTGACTCAGGTGCGCGGTGCGCTGGCGATGATTCCGCTCAGCCGGGCGGCGAGTCTGGTCGAAGCGTGCAACGGTTTTATCCGCGAACATTTGCTGCTCGATCCGCATGAGCCGGGTTGGGAACAACTCGATCATCTGGCCGACGTCATCAGCAGCCTCGAGTATTACCTCGAACGCTTGAGCGATGACCCTCAGGCCCCGGGCGAACAATTGCTGGACGTCGCGCAGAAGTCCCTCGCCAGTCTGGGTTTCTTTCCAAATGAGCCGCATGTGCCGGTGCTCGAAGACGTGCTCAGCCCCAGCGAAGCGCTGGTGATGCAGGACATGCAGGCGCTGGACGACCCCGATATTGTCCAATCGTTGGCTGAGGTACTGGCGAGCCCGGTTTCGGCGCTGAATCCACCGGCCCTGATCACCCCGGGCAGCCTGATGCCGCCACCGGCCGATGAAGAACCGGTCGACGACGAATTGCGCGAAGTGTTCCTCGAAGAGACCGACGAAGTCCTCGAAGTCCTCCACGAATATCTGCCGCGCTGGACCGCCAATCCGCAGGACCGCGATGCGCTGACCGAACTGCGCCGTGCCTTCCACACCTTGAAGGGCAGCGGGCGCATGGTCCGCGCGCTGATCCTCGGTGAGTTGGCGTGGGCCGTGGAGAACCTGCTTAACCGTGTACTCGAACAAAGCGTCGAACCGGGCGCGGTGGTGCCACAACTGCTCACCGACACGGTGCTGTTGCTGCCGGAACTGATCAATGAATTCGCCACTAACAGCCAACGTCAGCGCAGCGATGTCGATCAACTCGCCGCCCGCGCCCACGCTTTGGCCAAAGGTGACGAGCCGCTGGCCGCCGAAGACCTCGACGACGTTGCCGCGCTCGATCCGTTGTTGCTGGAGATCTTCCGCAACGAAGCGGAAACCCACCTCGCCAGCCTCAACCGTTTCCTCGATCAGGCCGCCGAGCATGTGCCGTTGCAGGCCAGCGACGAGTTGCAGCGCGCACTGCATACGCTCAAGGGCAGTGCCTCGATGGCCGGCGTATTGCCGATTGCCGAACTCGCTGCGCCGCTCGATCAACTGGCCCGCGAGTTCAAGGCGCACCAGTTGCCGCTGGACCTCGACGAAGTGGAGTTGCTGCTCGAAGCCGAGGGCCTGTTCCGCGTCGGCCTGCGTCAGCTCAAGCATGATCCGCTGGCGCCGATTGTCGGTGCGCAGTCGCTGATCAAACGCTCGGAAATCCTGCTTGCCGAGCGTCTGGCGTCGATCCTCGATGCGCCGAACACCGGCCTGCGGATCAAGCGCGATCCGCAACTGATCAACAACTTCCTCGCCCAGGGCATGGACATCCTCCTCGACGCCGAAAACCTCTTGCAGCGCTGGCAGCAACACCCCGGCGAACGTCAGGAACTCAGCGCCTTGCTGGATGAATTGACGACGCTTGGCGAAGGCGCACACATGGCCGATCTGCTGCCGGTCGACGTGCTCTGTGAAGCCTTGCTCGACCTGTATGGCGCGGTGGAAGAAAGCAGTCTGGCGGTCAGCGAACGGTTTTTCCAGGAAGCGCAGAACGCCCACGAAGCACTGATCAACATGCTCGACGAACTGGCCGCCGGTCAGGAAGTCACGCCGCAACCGGCTCGGATTCGGGCGCTGCATGATCTGCTCGATCAGAGCCTCGATCCTTCTTCCATGGGCCTGATTCGCAGCGATGGCAGCCGCACTTTGAGCATCCGTGAACTGGGCAGCGCCACCGCTGAGTTGCAGCAAAAGGCAACGGCGCTTGAACCCGATGACGAGATTGTCGAGATCTTCCTCGAAGAGGCGATCGACATTCTCGACAGCTCCGGCCAAGCCCTGCAGCGCTGGCTGAGCGATCCCGACAACGCCGCGCCGCTGTCCTCGTTGCAACGTGATCTGCATACGCTCAAGGGCGGCGCGCGGATGGCCGAAGTCGAGGCCATCGGCGATCTGGCTCAAGAGCTGGAAAGCCTTTACGAAGGTCTGGTCGATCGTCGCTATCACTACAGCGAAAGCCTGGGGCGCTTGCTGCTCAAGAGCCATGACCGCTTGGCGCTGTTGCTTGATCAACTACAAAATCATCAGCCGCTGACCCCGGCGCAGGATCTGATCGACACGATTCGTCAGGTACGTCAGGGCCACAGCGTTGCTGAAGCGCCGCCAGCAATAGCCGAGCACGACAGCGCTGGCCATGATCCCGAGCTGCTGGAGATCTTCCTCGAAGAAGGTTTCGACATCATCGAAAACTCCGGCGCCGCGCTGCTGCGCTGGCAGGCCGAGCCCGGCAATCGTCAGGAAGTGGAAACCCTGCTGCGCGATCTGCACACGCTCAAGGGTGGCGCGCGGATGGTCGAGATCGGCCCGATCGGCGACCTCGCGCATGAGCTGGAATACCTTTACGAAAGTCTTTCCAGCGGCGCGTTGCAGCCATCGGCGGAGCTGTTTGCGCTGGTGCAGCGTGGGCATGATCGTTTGGCGCAGATGCTTGATGGCGTGCGCGCCGGGCAACCGTGCCCGCCGGCGGATCGGTTGATCAACGCGATCCAGAATTTCAGTCATCCGGTGACGGTAGAAACGCCGCCAGTGCTGCCTGTGCCTGTCAAGACTGACGCGGCACCGCCGGCTGCCGAGGCTGGCGCGGACATGGTCAAAGTCTCCGCCGAATTGCTCGATGAGCTGGTCAATTTGGCTGGCGAAACTTCAATCTTCCGTGGCCGTATCGAACAGCAGGTCAACGATGCGCAGATCGCCCTGAACGAGATGGAAACCACCATCGAACGCATGCGCGATCAATTGCGCCGCCTCGACACTGAAACCCAGGGGCGGATTCTCAGCCGTCAGCAAGTCGACGCCGAACGCCTCGGCTATGAAGAATTCGATCCGCTGGAAATGGACCGCCATTCGCAGTTGCAGCAACTGTCGCGGGCGCTGTTCGAATCGGCCTCCGACCTGCTCGATCTCAAGGAAACCCTCGACCGCCGCAATCACGACGCCGAGAACCTGTTGCAGCAACAAGGCCGCATCAACACCGAATTGCAGGAAGGCCTGATGCGCACGCGCATGGTGCCGTTCGAGCGCATGTTGCCGCGCCTGAAACGCATCGTTCGCCAAGTCGCTGAAGAGCTGAACAAAGACGTCGCATTTGTCGTCGGCAACGCTGAAGGCGAGATGGATCGCAACGTGCTGGAACGCATGGCTGCGCCGCTGGAACACATGCTGCGCAACGCCGTCGACCACGGTCTGGAGTCCGCCGAGGTGCGGCTGGCGGCGGGTAAACCGGCGCAAGGACAGATCAGCCTCGACCTGTCGCGCGAGGGCGGCGACATCGTTTTCGACATTCGCGATGACGGCGCCGGGGTGCCGCTGGAAGCGGTGCGGCGCAAGGCGATCAAGCGTGGCATGCTCGCGCCGGAAGCGGAGATCAGCGACCGCGACGTGTTGCAGTTCATCCTTCAGCCGGGCTTTTCCACAGCGGAAAAGATCACCCAGATTTCCGGGCGCGGCGTCGGCATGGACGTGGTGCATGAAGAGGTGCGGCAACTCGGCGGCAGCATGAGCATCGACTCGGTACCGGGGCAGGGCGTGCATTTTCGCATTCGACTGCCGTTCACCGTGTCGGTCAACCGTGCGCTGATGGTGCAGTGTAGCGAGGATCAATACGCGATTCCGCTGAACACCATCGAAGGCATTGTTCGCGTGTTGCCGAATGATCTGGAAGCGCACTTCCGCGTTGATCCGCCACGCTATCAGTACGGCGGCCAGACCTACGAACTGTGCTATCTCGGTGAACTGCTGAAAACCGCGCCACGGCCGAAACTGCTCGGCCAGAACCTGCCATTGCCGGTGCTGCTGGTGCACTACAACGACCGGCGCATCGCGGTGCTGGTCGATACCATGGCCGGTACCCGCGAGATCGTGGTCAAAAGCCTCGGTGCGCAATTCGCGGCGGTGCAGGGCGTGTCCGGGGCGACGATTCTCGGCGATGGCCGGGTGGTGCTGATTCTCGATTTGCTCGCGCCGATCCGCGCGATGCAAGCGCGGGTTGCGCAGACGCCGACGCTGCCGGAGATCGACAGCGAACCGCACAAACCGCTGCTGGTGATGGTGGTCGACGACTCGGTCACCGTGCGCAAGGTCACCAGCCGTTTGCTCGAACGCCACGGCATGAACGTGCTGACCGCCAAGGACGGTGTCGATGCCATGCTGCTGCTGGAAGAACACATGCCTGACCTGATGCTGCTCGACATCGAAATGCCGCGCATGGACGGCTTCGAAGTCGCCACCCAGGTGCGCAACGACGAACGTCTGCAACACCTGCCGATCATCATGATCACCTCGCGCACCGGGCAGAAACACCGCGACCGCGCGATGGCCATCGGCGTCAACGACTACCTCGGCAAGCCGTATCAAGAGTCGGTGCTGCTTGAAAGCATTGCCCACTGGAGCAAGAAACATGCATGAGCGCCGGCATAATCAGCGCAGCAGTCAGCTGACCGGGTTGCTGCTGCCGTTGGCGGATCGCAATTTGATCCTGCCTAACGTCGCTGTCGCTGAGTTGATCGACTATCAGGCCAGTGCCTTCGATCTGGATACGCCGCCGTGGTATCTCGGCAAGGTTACGTGGCGTGAGCGGCAGATTCCGTTGCTGAGTTTCGAGTCGGCGTGCGGGCAGAAAATCGTCATTGGCGAGCGGGCGCGGATTGTGATTTTGAATGCGCTCGGTGGGTTGCCGGAGTTGAAGTTCATTGCGCTGCTGGTGCAGGGGATTCCGCGGTCGTACAAGCTTGATAGTCAGTTGAGTTATGTCGACGTGCCGTTGTGTGCGCTGGAGCTGGCGGCGGTGCAGGTCGGGGAGCAAGTGGCGAAGGTGCCGGATTTGCTTGGGTTGGAGAAGTTGTTGGTGGATGCTGGGCAGATCCACTGATTCAGAATTTTCATTGGCCTGACTGGCCTCATCGCGAGCAGGCTCACTCCTACAGTTGGAATGCATTCCCCTGTAGGAGTGAGCCTGCTCGCGATAGCGCCTGCGGCATCCACCAAAATCCGACAGACAAATCCTCAATCCCCGCAGTGCAATAAACGCATCCAGGCACATCTGTTTAAAGACACCCGGTGTTACGGCTCCCTAGCCTACAAATCCTTGCGCCGCTGCCTACGCATGCACCAGAATCCGCCGGCTTGTGCGCCTTGGGCATGCTGCGTAACTTGATTCCGTCACTGATTTCCAGTGATCGGGTTTAGCAGCCTGTGGTTAATCTAAGGGTGCACATACATCATCGTCAGGCTCAGCGCCTGCATTCGATGGCGGCTGTGCGCAGGGCGCTTCGGCGCGCCGGCTTCCTTAGGTTCCCCGGTCTGCTAACCTGCGTTCAGCTGCCACCCCTTCTTTTAGCAGAGAAGTGGTTCCAGCTTTATTTCGGAACCTGAAGATGATTAAACCTACGCCTAACCCCCCGCTCGCAGATCCCGCATCCCCCTACGAATCCCCCGATTCGAAGAAATTCCACGAAGCCGCCGAACGCGCCCTCGACCATTACCTCGGCCCGACCAACGCCGACCTGATGGCCACGCCTTACACCCCCAACACGCTGTACATGGCCAATCCCAATGCCGACACCGAATCCCTGCTGGCCGACGCCAGTGAAACCCTCGGCTCGGCTACGGTAATGCTCAACAACCATGCGGCAATGGTGGAAGGTACGCACCGCAAGACTGTGCAAGGAATTGCGCAGGTGGTGATGGTGGCGGAGATGGCCGTCAATCGTTTGTTGGATAGGTTGGTGCCGACGGAGTGACTTAAAAGCTGACCCTCACCCCAGCCCTCTCCCGGAGGGAGAGGGGGCCGACCGAGGTGTCTTGCGCTATACATCGATCTGAAAAAACGAGTCGATTATGGGTTTGGTAAAGCGAGTCGATTATGGATTCGGTAAAGCGCGATCAGGTCGGCGCAATTCCCGAATATCCCCCAATTAGTCCCCTCTCCCTCCGGGAGAGGGCTAGGGTGAGGGTGCTCTTGATCGTTACCCTGAGCGTAACGATTCACCACCGCGCTTGATTGATGCCCCCACCCCACACGCCTACCTTAGCTCCACGACAGCGAACCCCGTGGAGTGAGCATGACAACAACAATTTCCCCCGACTCGCGCTGGACGCGGCGGCGCGATGAGAAGCAGCGCCGCCTCGACAAGGTGCGCGGGCTGGCCGACGGTGTGGTGTTGCCCACCGACAAGATCGTCGCCGCGCTCGAAGCGCTGATCCATCCCGGCGACCGTGTGGTGCTGGAGGGCAACAACCAGAAGCAGGCGGATTTCCTCTCCCGTTCGCTGGCCAAAGCCGACCCGGAAAAGCTCCACGACCTGCACATGATCATGCCCAGCGTCGGTCGCTCCGAGCACCTCGACCTGTTCGAGCGCGGCATCGCCCGCAAGCTCGATTTCTCCTTCGCCGGCACCCAGAGCCTGCGCATCAGCCAGTTGCTCGAAGACGGCCTGCTGGAAATCGGCGCGATTCATACCTACATCGAACTCTACGCGCGGCTGGTGGTGGACCTGATCCCCAACGTCGTGCTCTCGGCCGGTTTCATGGCCGACCGCGCCGGCAACATCTACACCGGCCCCAGTACCGAAGACACCCCGGCATTGATCGAACCCGCCGCATTCAGCGACGGCATCGTCATCGTCCAGGTCAACCAATTGGTCGACGACGTCAGCGAACTGCCGCGCGTCGACATCCCGGCGTCGTGGGTCGATTTCGTCGTGGTGGCCGACAAGCCGTTCTACATCGAACCGCTGTTCACCCGCGACCCACGCCACATCAAACCGGTGCACGTGTTGATGGCGATGATGGCGATCCGTGGCATCTACGAAAAACACAACGTGCAATCGCTCAACCACGGCATCGGTTTCAACACCGCCGCCATCGAACTGATCCTGCCGACCTACGGCGAATCCCTCGGCCTCAAAGGCAAGATCTGCCGCAACTGGACGCTCAACCCGCACCCGACTTTGATCCCGGCGATCGAGAGCGGCTGGGTCGAAAGCGTGCATTGCTTCGGCACCGAACTGGGTATGGAAAACTACATCGCCGCGCGCCCGGACGTGTTCTTCACCGGCCGCGACGGTTCGCTGCGTTCCAACCGGATGTTCTGCCAGCTCGCCGGGCAATACGCGGTGGACCTGTTTATCGGCGCGACTTTGCAGGTCGATGGCGACGGCCATTCCTCGACCGTGACCCGTGGCCGCCTCGCCGGTTTCGGCGGCGCGCCGAACATGGGCCATGACCCGCGCGGTCGCCGTCACGGCACCCCAGCGTGGCTCGATATGCGTCATGACGACTCGCAGCAACCGATGCTCGAACGCGGCAAGAAACTCGTGGTGCAAATGGTCGAGACCTTCCAGGAGGGCGGCAAACCGACCTTTGTCGAAACCCTCGACGCGGTCGAAGTGGCGAAGAAAAGCGGCATGCCGCTGGCGCCGATCATGATCTACGGCGACGACGTCACCCACCTGCTCACCGAAGAAGGCATCGCCTACCTGTACAAGGCGCGCTCGCTGGAAGAGCGCCAGGCGATGATCGCTGCGGTCGCGGGAGTCACCGCCATCGGCCTGCGCCACAACCCGAAAGACACCGAACGTATGCGCCGCGAAGGCCTGATCGCCTTGCCCGAAGACCTCGGCATCCGCCGCACCGACGCCACTCGCGAATTGCTCGCGGCGAAGAGCGTGGCCGATCTGGTCGAGTGGTCCGGCGGCCTGTACAACCCGCCCGCCAAATTCAGGAGCTGGTAATGCACGCATTTAACCTGCAAGCGAAACCGCTTTCTCTGGCTGATCGATTGGCCGATCTGGCGGTGGACGCGTTGATCGACGAAGCCGATCTGTCGCCGAAACCGGCGTTGGTCGACCGTCGCGGCAACGGCGCGCACACCGATCTGCACCTGGGCCTGATGCACGCTTCGGCGCTGTCGTTGTGGCCGGCGTTCAAGGAGATGGCTGAAGCGGCGGTTGCAATCGGTGAAGTCGATTCAACGTTGCGCGAAGCGATTGGCCGCATCGGTCGTGAAGGCGAGCAAGCCATGCTTTCGACCACCAACGGCGTGAACACCCATCGCGGCGCCATTTGGGCGCTGGGATTATTGGTGACGGCCGCTGCACTGGAACCGCAATCTTCCAGCGCCAACGCGGTATCTCTGCGCGCCGCGCGCCTAGCCTTACTAGATGACCGCTACGCACCAAAACCACTGAGCCACGGCGCCCAAGTCGCCCTGCGTTACGGCGCACGCGGTGCCCGAGAAGAGGCGCAGCTCGGCTTCCCCTCGGTGTTGCAACGCGGCCTGCCACAACTCAAACGCAGCCGCGGCAACGGCCACGGCGAACAGAACGCCAGGCTCGACGCCTTGCTCGCGATCATGACTGACCTGGCCGACACCTGCGTGCTCTACCGCGCGGGCGAAGAGGGTTTGCAAGCCATGCAACACGGCGCGCAAGCGGTGCTCGACGCCGGTGGCAGCGCCAGCCTCAGCGGGCGTCGACGCCTGCACGAACTGGATCAACAACTCATCGCATTGAATGCCTCGCCCGGTGGCGCCGCCGACTTGCTCGCCGCCACGCTGCTGCTTGATCGCATCGAGCGCGACGGTATCTCTCAGGGAGCGTTTTGATGGAAACCCTATCGTTTGAATTCCCCGCCGGGCAGCCGCCACGCGGTCGTGCGCTGGTCGGTTGTGTCGGCTCGGGTGATCTGGAAGTGCTGATCGAACCGGGCCTGGCCGGCAAGCTGACGATCAATGTGCAGACCTCGGTCAACGGCGCGCAGCTGCGCTGGCAGCATCTGTTTGCGCGGATGTTCGACGGCACCACGCCGCCGGCGATGGCCATCGATATCCACGATTTCGACGCGACGCCGGGGGTGGTGCGTTTGCGTCTGGAACAAGGTTTCGAGGAGATCGGCCATGACTGACAGCGCAGCGCTTTTGAACAAACACAGCTTCGTCGAACTCGGCGCGCGACAACGGGCGAAAGCCTTGCTCGATGCCGGCAGCTTTCGCGAATTGCTCGATCCGTTTCAACGGGTGATGTCGCCGTGGCTCGAACGTCAGGGCGTGGTACCGCAAGCCGATGACGGCGTGGTGATTGCCAAGGGTAGTCTCGACGGTTTGCCGGTGGTTGTTGCCGCGATTGAAGGCGCGTTTCAGGGCGGCAGCCTTGGCGAAGTCGGCGGGGCGAAGATTGCCGGCGCGCTGGAACTGGCCGCTGAAGACAATCGCAAAGGCATCCCGACGCGCGCGGTGTTGCTGCTGGAAACCGGCGGCGTGCGCTTGCAGGAGGCCAATCTCGGGCTGGCGGCGATTGCTGATATTCATGCGGCGATTGTCGATTTGCAGCAGTACCAACCGGTGGTTGGCGTGGTGGCGGGTAGCGTTGGTTGCTTTGGCGGCATGTCGATTGCGGCGGCGCTGTGCAGCTATTTGCTGGTGACTCAGGAAGCACGACTCGGTTTGAACGGCCCGCAGGTGATTGAACAGGAGGCGGGGATCGAAGAATACGATTCTCGCGACCGGCCATTCATCTGGAGCCTGACTGGCGGCGAGCAGCGGTTTGCCAGTGGTCTGGTGGATCGTTATGTCGCTGATGACGTGGCGAAGATTCGTCAGCAGGTCGGTGAATTACTGCAGCAAGGTTTGCCAGCGCAACCGCGTAGCCAGCGCGCCGACTGGTTCCTGCAACGCCTGAGCAGTCTGAACACTGACCCGCAAATCGAACCGTCGGTGGTTCGCGATCTGTATCAAGGAGAGCGCTCATGAGCGGTTATTCGCTGCGTGGTTTGAACTGGTTCAACGCCTTGAGCGCGGGCGCTGTCGCGGTCGAAGGGCTGCCGCCATCGTTGAGGGTTGCTGACAGTGAGCTGGGGCGTTTTATCGCTGTGGTCGCTGACCCGGACAATCGTTTTCCTCGCGCTCGCAATGGCGAAGTCGGCTTGCTCGAAGGTTGGGGTCTGGCCAAGGCTGTGGATGATGCGATCAGCGTTGATCGCGATAAAGCGCAGAAACGTCCGATCATCGCCATCGTCGATGTGCCGAGCCAGGCTTATGGTCGGCGCGAAGAAGCCCTCGGCATTCATCAGGCGCTGGCCGGTGCGGCGGACAGTTATGCCCGTGCGCGTTTGGCCGGGCATCCGGTGATTGCGTTGTTGGTCGGTAAGGCGATGTCCGGGGCGTTTCTGGCGCATGGTTATCAGGCCAATCGTTTGATTGCGCTGCGTGATCCGGGTGTGATGGTGCACGCGATGGGCAAGGCGTCGGCGGCGCGGGTGACGTTGCGTAGTGTTGAAGAATTGGAAGCGCTGGCCGCCAGTGTGCCGCCGATGGCTTATGACATCGACAGTTATGCGAGTCTCGGATTGCTCTGGGAAACCCTGTCGGTGGAGCAGATTGAACAGCCGACCGCGGATGATCTCTTAAGGGTGAATGAATGCCTTAAGCAAGCCATCAGCGATGTCTCCAGCACTGACTTGAGCAATCGCCTCGGCGCGAAAAATCGTGCGGCCTCCAGCAAGGTTCGCGAACTGCTGAGTGCGCAGTGGTGAGCACGCCTCTGGCCCACGACCTGCTATGGGGCATGACCCCGGCGCAGTTGCCGGCGGATGCGCCGCAGTGGGCAGTCGAGTCGCTGGCCGCCGGGCAACCGGTGGTGGTGCGGCGGGCGTTGAGCGAAGAGGGTTTTATCGCAGTGGGCGTACGAGGAGTGTTGCGCGAGCAGCGGTTGGCGGCGTTTATGCCGGTCGATTCTATTGCCTGTCGGGTCAGTCCCGAGGCGCTTTGTCATATCGATTGCGAGCGTGATTTGCCGGTCATGCACGCGCTCAAACAACTGCGGCCAATGCTCGACGATTGCGGTTGGGTCTGGGGTGTCAGTGGCAGTGTCGGGTTTGAATTGGCCAGTGGTTTTATCGCGATGCACGCGGCCAGCGATCTCGATCTGATCCTGCGTACGCCGCAACTGATCACCCGCAATCAGGCACGCAAACTGGTCGAGCTTTTCGATCAGGCCGTGTGCCGGGTCGACCTGCAATTGCAGACGCCGTTCGGTGCTGTGGCGTTGCGTGAATGGGCCAGCGGCTCGGCGCGCGTGCTGCTGAAAAATGCTCATCAGGCCTGTCTGGTGATTGATCCGTGGAACCCTCAGGAGCAGGCAGCGTGAGCAGCTTGTTGGTACTCCCCGGCCAGGGCGCGCAGCAAGCGGGCATGCTTCAGCGCTTGCCTCGCGAAACCTTGGTCGAAGCCAGTGATGTGCTTGGCGAAGATGTTTTGTTGCTGGATTCTGCTCAAGCATTGCGCACGACAAGGGCGGTTCAGCTCTGCCTGCTAATCGCTGGAGTTGCTGCTTCACGGCAGCTGTTGCAGGACGGACTCACGGCGGATTACGTCGCCGGCCTGTCCATCGGCGCTTACCCGGCAGCGGTGGTTGCCGGCGCTTTGAGCTTCAGCGATGCACTGCATCTCGTCAGCCTGCGCGGTGAGTTGATGCAGCAAGCTTATCCACAAGGCTACGGCATGACCGCGATCATCGGCCTGCAATTATCCACAGTCGAAACGCTGCTGGCGCAGGTACATAGCGAAGATTCGCCGGTGTATCTCGCCAACATCAACGCCGACAATCAGGTTGTGATTGCCGGCAGTGACGAGGCGATGCAAGCGGTGGCCGAACTGGCGCGCAGTCGTGGCGCCGGTCTGGCAAAACGTTTGGCAGTGAGCGTGCCGTCGCACTGCCCATTGCTGGAAAAACCGGCGCAAACCCTCGCCGAAGCCTTCGCCAAGGTCGAGCTGAAAACCGCGAAAATCGCTTACCTGAGCGGTAGCCGCGCGCGCCCTGTGACCAACGTCGAAGCGCTGCGCGACGACCTCGCCTTCAACATGTGCCGCGTGGTGGATTGGCGCGGCACCGTACAAAGCGCCTACGAGCGCGGCGTACGTTTACAGATCGAACTGCCGCCCGGTGCGGTGCTGACCGGGCTGGCGCGCCGGGTGTTCGAACAGGGCACGGTCACTGCCTTCGACAGTGCTCGTCTCGACACCCTGCAAGCGCTGTTGCGTGAGGAGGGTGGCCGCCAACTCTAAAACCGCCGACTCAAGCTTCGAACAACAAAAACAACATTCGACGATGCACTTTGAGGACTACAACAATGATTATTTACGGTGTGGCGCTGCTCGCGATCTGTACGCTGGCAGGGGTGATCATGGGTGACATGCTCGGCGTGTTGTTGGGCGTCAAATCCAATGTCGGCGGGGTCGGCATCGCCATGATCCTGCTGATCTGCGCGCGGTTGTGGATGCAGAAGCGCGGCGGCATGACCAAGGAATGCGAGATGGGCGTCGGCTTCTGGGGCGCGATGTACATTCCGGTGGTGGTGGCGATGGCGGCGCAACAGAACGTTGTCACTGCGCTGCACGGCGGGCCTGTGGCGGTGCTGGCGGCGATTGGTTCGGTGGTGGTCTGTGGTTGCACGATTGCCTTGATTAGCCGCACGCATAAAGGCGAGCCATTGCCCGACGAACCGGCGGAAATCTCCCCGGTCGGCACCCCAGTAGGAGGCCGCTGATATGTGGGATCTCATCGAGAAAGGTCTGGAACACAACGGGCTGGTTACCGCATTCGCCTTCGTCGGCGTGATCATGTGGGTGTCAGTGGTGCTCTCCAAGCGCCTGACATTCGGGCGCATTCACGGCTCGGCGATTGCCATCGTCATCGGGCTGGTACTGGCGTGGGTCGGCGGCACCATGACCGGTGGCCAGAAAGGCTTGGCGGATCTGACGTTGTTCTCCGGTATCGGCCTGATGGGCGGGGCGATGCTGCGTGACTTTGCGATTGTGGCCACGGCGTTTGAAGTGCAGGCGACCGAGGCGAAGAAGGCCGGGATGATTGGTGTGGTTGCGCTGCTGCTGGGCACGATTCTGCCGTTTATTGTCGGCGCGTGCATGGCCTGGGCGTTCGGTTATCGCGATGCGGTGAGCATGACCACCATCGGCGCGGGCGCGGTGACCTACATTGTCGGGCCGGTGACCGGTGCAGCGATTGGCGCGACGTCGGATGTGATGGCGTTGTCGATTGCCACCGGGTTGATCAAGGCGATTCTTGTGATGGTCGGCACGCCGGTCGCGGCGCGCTGGATGGGCCTGGATAACCCGCGTTCGGCGATGGTATTTGGTGGGCTGGCCGGGACTGTCAGCGGCGTGACTGCTGGGTTGGCGGCGACGGATCGGCGGTTGGTGCCTTATGGGGCGTTGACGGCGACGTTCCATACCGGGCTTGGGTGCTTGCTTGGGCCATCGCTGTTGTTTTTCATTGTTCGCGGGATTGTGGGCTGAAGATCAAGAGCCCCTCACCCTAGCCCTCTCCCGGAGGGAGAGGGGATCGACCGCGGTGTTTTGGCGTTATACATCGACCTGAAATTCCTGAGTCGAACTTAGGTTCTGAAAAGCTCCCGATCTGCTCCCTTTCCCCTCTACCCTTTGAGGGAGAGGGGACTGACCGAGGTGGATGTTGGAGGTACGCCGACCTGAAAGTCCTGAGTCGAACTCAGGACTCGAAATCCATGGCGATCTGCTCCCTTTCCCCCTCTACCCCTTGGGGGAGAGGGCTGGGGTGAGGGGGTAGCTGTTGATCTTGATCTTGATCTAAACCCCAGTCTGGCGATTGGCATACATCCGACACTCCGCCAACAACGCCAGCAAATTCGGATCCCTCTCCTTGGCCTTCAAAAACACCACCCCAATGTGCTGCTGCAACCGATACTTCTCCTGCAACGGGATCAGCTTCACCCGATTCTCATACACCGCCGCAATCCGCCCCGGCAGCAACGCATAACCCACCCCCGAGCTGACCATGCTCAACAGCGTGAAAATGTCATTCACCTGCATCGCCACTTTCGGCTCGAACCCCGCCTGCTTGAACACCCGGTTACCGTCCTGATGCGTAGCAAAGCCCTGGGTCAGGGTGATAAATGTTTCATCGCGCACCTCAGCCAGATCCACTTCACTTCGCTGAGCAAACTTCGAATCCGCCGGGGTGGCGAGGAAGATGTCGTCGGAGAACAGCGCAATCTGCTCGCAATCCGGGTCGTTGATGCTGTCGTCCAGCGACACCAGAATCGCGTCGACTTCCATGTTTTTCAGCTTGTACAGCAGGTCGATATTCGAGCCGAGGATCAGGTCGATGTTGAGTTCGCTGCGGCGGATCTTCAGGCCCATGATCAGTTGCGGTACGGTTTTCACCGTCAGCGAATACAGCGAGCCAAGTTTGAAGCGTTCAGCCGAGAACCCGGCGGCTTCGCGGGTCAGGCGTACGCTTTCGACGACGTCGTTGATCAGCTTCTGTGCGCGCTCTTCGAGCACATAAGCGCTTTCCAGCGGCGTCAGGTTGCGGCCTTCGTGCTTGAACAGTGGGCAGCGCAGGGCGCTTTCCAGCGAGTGAATCGCGCGGTGCACGCTGACATTGCTGGTCTGCAGCTCGGCAGCAGCACGGGCGAGGTTGCCGGTGCGCATGAAAGCGAGGAACACCTCGAGTTTTTTCAGGGTCAATTCTTCGTCGATCAGCATGGCGCGGACTCTTTTTGGAATGCGTCGATTGTGCCTTGAAGATCAAAAGATCGCAGCCTTCGGCAGCTCCTGCATTGGAATGCGTTCGAAGGTAGGAGCTGCCGAAGGCTACGATCTTTTGATTGCGCTTTTACGCTCAAGGCCCGAGCCTTGCGCGCTGCGGTAATGAATATGAGGTAAGCGATACATGTATCACGGAGAACGATTGAACGCCTGGACCCATCTGGTCGGGGCAGTGGCGGCTTTTGTCGGCGGCGTCTGGATGTTGGTGATCGCCTGCCTTGACGGCAGCCCGTGGAAGATTGTCAGTGTGGCGATTTACGCGTTCACCTTGCTGGTGCTCTACAGCGCATCCACCGTGTACCACAGCGTGCGCGGGCGCAAGAAAGCGATCATGAAGAAGGTTGATCACTTTTCGATCTACCTGTTGATTGCCGGCAGCTATACACCGTTCTGTCTGGTGACCCTGCGCGGGCCGTGGGGCTGGACGCTGTTCGGGATTGTCTGGGGGCTGGCGTTGATCGGCATTCTGCAAGAGATCAAACCGCGTTCGGAGGCGCGGATTCTGTCGATCGTGATTTATGCGGTGATGGGCTGGATTGTGTTGGTGGCGGTGAAGCCTTTGATTGCGGCGCTGGGTACGACAGGGTTTGCCTGGCTGGCGTCGGGCGGGGGTTTGTACACGGTGGGGATTATCTTTTTTGCCCTTGATCACCGGTTGCGGCATGCGCACGGGATCTGGCATTTGTTCGTGATTGCCGGGAGTTTGCTGCACTTTGTCGCGATTCTGTTTTATGTCCTCTAGAGACGCCACCATCCCCCTGTAGGAGTGAGCCTGCTCGCGATTGCGTCCGGTCAGTCAACAGTGTTTTTGACTGATAGACCGCTATCGCGAGCAGGCTCACTCCTACAGGGGAACGTATTCCAATTGTGGATTTAGAAATCACCCCAAAGCTGTTGAGCCACAGCCAGTGCAACCACCGGCGCCGTTTCGGTGCGCAACACCCGTGGGCCGAGGCGGGCGGCGTGGAAGCCGTTGCCTTTGGCTTGCTCGACTTCGGCGTCAGTCAGCCCACCTTCAGGCCCGATCAGGAAGGCCAAAGTCGCGGGTTTGGCATGACTCACCAACGGCTCGGCCACCGGGTGCAGCACCAGCTTCAACTCGGCTTCGGTCTGTTTGATCCAGTCCGCCAACAACACTGGCGGATGAATCACCGGCACCCGCGAGCGCCCACATTGCTCGCACGCGCTGATCGCCACCTGACGCCAGTGCAGCAGGCGTTTGTCGGCGCGTTCGTCCTTGAGACGGACTTCGCAGCGGTCGCTGAAGATCGGCGTAATTTCATTCACGCCCAGCTCGGTGGCTTTCTGAATCGCCCAATCCATGCGCTCGCCTCGGGACAGGCCCTGGCCGAGGTGAATGTGCAGCGGCGATTCGGCCTGACCGGCGAATTGCTCGTCGATCTGCACGGTCACGCGCTTCTTGCCGACTTCCAGCAGGGAACCGCGAAATTCATTGCCGGAACCGTCGAACAGCTGCACCGCATCGCCCTCGGCCATGCGCAGCACGCGGCTGATGTAATGCGCCTGGGCCTCCGGCAATTCGTGTTCGCCGGTGCTCAGCGGGGCGTCGATAAAGAAGCGGGACAGTCTCATTTCGGGTCTCTGGAAAGATGTGAATCAGGTGGATCGGTGTCGACTTCATTCGCGAGCAAGCTCGCTCCCACATTTGGAATGCATTCCCCTGTGGGAGCGAGCCTGCTCGCGAACGCGGTCATTAAAACACCGCAAATCTCAAGCAAGCCGAATCAGCCCGGATCGCGGAAACCAGGATGGAAGTCTTTCGGCACGGCCACGCTTACGCTGTCACGGGTGGCAATGTCGATGCCTTCGCTAGCCACTTCGGCGAGGAAGTCGATCTGCTCCGGGGTGATCACGTACGGTGGCAGGAAATACACGACGCTACCGAGCGGGCGCAGCAGCGCGCCACGCTCCAGCGCATGCTGGAACACCTTCAAACCACGACGCTCCTGCCAAGGGTAGGCCTGTTTGGTGGCTTTATCCTTGACCATCTCGATGGCCAGGACCATGCCGGTCTGGCGCACTTCCGACACATTCGGATGATCGACCAGATGCGCCGTCGCCGAGGCCATGCGCTGGGCCAGCGCCTTGTTGTTCTCGATGACGTTGTCGTGCTCGAAGATATCCAGCGTTGCCAGTGCCGCCGCGCACGCCAGCGGGTTGCCGGTGTAGCTGTGCGAATGGAGGAACGCGCGCAGGGTCGGATAGTCATCGTAGAACGCGCTGTAGACCTCGTCTGTGGTCAGGCACGCGGCCAGCGGCAGGTAGCCGCCAGTGAGGGCTTTCGACAGGCAGAGGAAGTCCGGGCGAATGCCAGCCTGTTCACAGGCAAACATGGTTCCGGTGCGACCGAAACCAACGGCGATTTCGTCGAGGATCAGATGCACGCCGTAACGGTCGCAGGCCTCGCGCAGCAACTTCAGATACACCGGGTGATACATGCGCATGCCGCCGGCGCCCTGAATCAGCGGCTCGACGATCACTGCCGCGACGCTGTCATGATTATCAGCCAAGGTCTGTTCCATGGCGGCGAACATGTTGCGCGAATGCTCTTCCCAGCTCATGCCTTCGGGGCGCCCGTAGCAATCCGGGCTCGGCACCTTGATGGTGTCCATCAGCAGGGCTTTGTAGGTTTCGGTGAACAGCGGCACGTCGCCGACCGCCATCGCCGCCATGGTTTCGCCGTGGTAGCTGTTGGTCAGGGTGACGAAGCGCTTCTTGTTCGGTTGGCCGCGGTTGAGCCAATAGTGAAAGCTCATTTTCAGCGCGACTTCGATGCAGGACGAACCGTTATCGGCGTAGAACACCCGATTCAGGCCTTCCGGCGTCATCTTCACCAGACGCTCGGACAACTCGATCACCGGTTGATGGCTGAAGCCGGCCAGAATCACATGCTCCAGTTGATCGACCTGATCCTTGATGCGCTGGTTGATCCGCGGGTTGGCATGGCCGAAAACGTTGACCCACCACGAGCTGACGGCGTCGAGGTAGCGCTTGCCTTCGAAGTCTTCGAGCCAGACACCTTCGCCGCGCTTGATCGGGATCAGCGGCAGCTGTTCGTGGTCTTTCATCTGGGTGCAGGGATGCCACAACACCGCGAGGTCGCGTTGCATCCACTGATTATTCAGGCCCATTTACAGTCTCCTCGAGGCGGCTCGCGTCAGGCGCGGGCAAACAATCGCGCAAGCCTATGCAATGCGTCGCGCGGGGACAACCCATTGTGTCGATTGAGCTACTTTGTATGAGCCGATAGACGTCGCTGGCGGCGTTTTGATGGCTAACGTATTCTTCGCGGTTCTTTGGGTCGTCTGACCCGCAAAAGTGCTTTTTCCTACGTGTATTTCCGGAGTTCGCTGAATGTCTGTCGGTTGGCTGCGCGCCTGTGCGCTGGTGATGTTGGGGCTGTTCAGCGTTACAGCGCTGGCCAAGGATAAAACTGCAATCGTGATCGGCGGCGGCCTGTCGGGCCTGACCGCCGCTTACGAACTGCAAAACAAAGGCTGGCAGGTCACCCTGCTGGAAGCCAAGCCGAGCCTGGGCGGTCGCTCCGGTATGGCCACCAGCGAGTGGATCGGCAACGACAAGACGCAGCCAGTGCTGAACAAGTACGTCTCGACCTTCAAACTCGGTACCACGCCTGCGCCGGAATTCGTGCGGACCCCGGGCTACCTGATCGACGGCGAGTACTTCTCTGCTGCCGATCTGGCGACCAAGCAGCCGGCCACCGCCGATGCTCTGAAGCGCTATCAGAAAACCCTCGACGATCTGGCACGTTCGATCGACGATCCGCAAAACCCGGCGGCGACCAGCACCCTGCACGCGCTGGACCAGATCACCGTATCGAGCTGGCTCGACAAGCAGAACCTGCCGGCCACCGCGCGTCAGCTGATCAACCAGGACATCCGCACGCACTACGACGAGCCTTCGCGTCTGTCGCTGCTGTACTTCGCTCAGCAGAACCGCGTGTATCGCGGCATCTCCGACCGCGACCTGCGCGCTTCGCGTCTGGTCGGCGGCAGCCAGGTGCTGGCGCAGGCGTTCGTCAAACAGATCAAAACCATCAAGACCAACTCGCCGGTGTCGGCGATCGTTCAGGACAAGGACGGCGTGACCGTCAAGGTCGGCAGTGTTGGCTACCAGGCTGATTACGTCGTACTGGCCGTGCCATTGCGCGCACTGAACAAAATTGCCCTGACCCCGGCACTGGATGCCCAGCATCTGGCTGCGATCAAGGGCACCAACTACGGCTGGCGCGACCAGATCATGCTGAAGTTCAAGACGCCGGTGTGGGAAAGCAAGGCGCGCATGTCCGGCGAGATCTACAGCAACACCGGTCTCGGCATGCTCTGGATCGAACCTGCGCTGAAGGGCGGCGCCAATGTGGTGATCAACCTGTCCGGCGACAACGCTCGCGTGATGCAGGCGTTCGGCGACAAGCAGATGGTCGATCAGGTGCTGATTCGTCTGCACGCGTTTTATCCACAGGCCCGTGGCTCGTTCACCGGTTATGAAATCCGTCGCTACAGCACCGACCCGTCGATGGGCGGCGCTTACCTGGCTTATGGCCCGGGCCAGATCAGCAAGTTCTGGCGCCTGTGGGAACGTCCGCTGCAACGCGTGACGTTCGCTGGCGAACACACCGACACCCTGTACCCGGGCACCCTGGAAGGTGCATTGCGCACCGGTCAACGTGCGGCCAGTCAGGTTGAAGATCTGGCGGCGGGCAAATCGTTCGAGCCAGCCAAAGTGGTGCCGGCTGCAGCAGCGGCGGGCGCGGCGGGTGCCGTGGCGGCGAAGAAGGGCAACTTCTTCACTAATCTGTTCGGCGGTTCGGATGACGAGAAGAAGCCAGAACCTGTGAAGGCGCCAGAGCCGGCTCCAGCCCCGGTAGCACCAGCGCCTGCGCCGGCCCCTGCGCCAGCCCCGGTGGAAGCGCCGAAGCCAGCGGCCCCGGTGAAAGCCGAACCGGCGAAGAAAGCAGCAGCCAAGCCTGCGGCGAAGAAGCCTGCAGCTAAGACTGAGGCTAAAAAGCCTGCGGCAAAACCGGCAGCGAAGAAGGCCGAACCGGCGAAGAAGCCGGCGGCCAAGCCGGCAGCCACCACTGAGACCAAGGCGCAGTAAGCCTTCTTCAATAAAAAACGCGGCCATACCACGGGCCGCGTTTTTTTTTGCCAAAAGCGCGCACTTCAATCCTTGCCGGTGCAGTCTCAAGGCTTACCTTTGCGCAGGACACTTCCCACAAAACAATCAGAACGAAACGATAGCGGGTGCCTGATCTCCAACTTTATGCTTGAAAAAATTGGAGGTGCTTGATGAAAAGGCTAATGGCAATACTTCTGTTGATGACACTTTCTGGTTGTGCCAATGGGCGTTTCTTTCCTGGGGGTTACGGCGCTGAACTTGCTCATCAATGCAAGATAGATCCCTATAGTGCTGATTGTTTACAGCCTCCAGCAGTTTTCAAAAACTAATCAATCACAAACATTCAGGCCTGTTAAAAGTCCCATTTGAAGAACTCCGTGCCGCTCGGCAACTTCCTGAGCCATCTTTGCTTGGGTTTTCGAATTCGTCCGGGTACAAATCCGGAGCGAGCCCAGCGCAGATTCCCGTTGCACTGATCGTAGATGACCAGGTTGCCATCGTCCTGGAGCGTCATGTACGTGTTGTACCAGAGCGATTTGTCGAGGCTGTGAGTGCTTTCAGCAATCCATAGGCGCCGTCGGGAAGGGTCGTAGAGAAAACCGTTATTGCTGATGACAAACTGCAGTGGCTCACGCATCTTTTTTGGATGCAAAGTCAAACTGTAAGGCTGCTTGTTATCGGCAATCCAGACTACTGCTTCGCCTTCTTTCATCACCAGGTTGCCATCGCTCTGCAATATCAGGCGAAATCGCCCGTTTTCGGATTGCAGATATTGGCCTGGGGTCAGGGTCTGGTTGGGCGGTAACTCGGAAGTACCACTTGCTTGAAAGGGGCTGTAACGAAGAGCCATATTGTTGACCTTCTCAAAGAATGATTGAGTCATCATTTGAGCAGGTGCAGACTTACAACTAGCGATACATAGTTATCGATTGAGAATTTCTCTGGCGACGACCTTTCTGTGATCGCCACCTGCTTCGGGGAGCGTCGGATTGCCAGCGAGAATCGAGCAGCATGGCCCGAGCGCTGTGCGGACAAGTCGCCTTTAATCTTTCCTTAACACGCCACTTCCAGACTCTTGATCGTATTTCTCGATATTTCAAAGCGAAATTTTCCGCTTTAATTCGATAGATAACTCGCTAGTCTTGGTTCGCAGTTCTCACAGGATTTGGGCAATGCAGCTACGTAACTCTTCTTCGCGCTATGGTTGGGTCAGCATCTTCATGCACTGGGGCGTGGCGCTGGTGGTCTTCGGGCTGTTCGCGCTGGGCTTGTGGATGGTCGGGCTGGATTACTACAGCAGCTGGCGCAAAGAGGCGCCGGATCTGCACAAGAGCATCGGACTGGTGTTGCTGGGTGTGATGGTGTTGCGGGTGCTGTGGCGCTTTATCAGCCCGCCGCCGCCGACGCTGCAAAGCTACAGTCGCATGACCCGTATCGGCGCCAAGTTCGGCCACGGGTTTCTGTATCTGGCGCTGTTCGCTGTGATGCTTGCCGGTTACCTGATTTCCACCGCAGACGGTGTCGGGATCCCGGTGTTTGGCCTGTTTGAAGTTCCTGCACTGGTTTCCGGGCTACCGGATCAGGCAGATACCGCTGGGGTGATTCATCTCTGGCTGGCGTGGGCACTGGTAATTTTTTCCGGTCTCCATGCGTTGGCAGCATTGAAGCACCACTTTATCGATCGTGATGCGACCCTGACGCGAATGCTCGGTCGCAAAGCCTGAAATTCAACCTCGACTCAAAGGAAAAGAAAGCATGTTGAAAAAGACTCTGGCCGCTCTGGCAATCGGTTCTGCACTGCTCTCGGCTGGTCAGGCCATGGCTGCGGACTACAAAATCGACAAGGAAGGCCAGCACGCCTTCGTTGACTGGAAAATCAGCCACCTGGGTTACAGCTTCATCCACGGTACCTTCAAAGATTTCGACGGTACTTTCTCGTGGGATTCGGCCAAGCCTGAAGCCAGCAAGATCTCGGTTGATGTGAAAACCGCCAGCCTGTGGTCGAACCACGCTGAACGTGACAAGCACATCGCCAGCAAAGACTTCCTCGACGTGGGCAAGTTTGCTGATGCCAAGTTCGTCTCCACCGCCGTTAAATCGACCGGTGAAAAGACGGCTGACGTGACCGGCGACCTGACCCTGCACGGCGTGACCAAGCCTGTGACCTTCAAGGCCACGTTCAATGGCGAAGGCAAGGATCCATGGGGCGGCGAGCGTGCTGGCTTCAATGCCAAGACCACCCTGAACCTGAACGATTTCGGGATCAAGGGCCCAGGTCCTACCTCGCAAACCGCGGATCTGGACATCTCGCTGGAAGGCGTGAAAGTTAAATAACTTTCGCACCCGACACACAAAAACGCCCCCGGTCGAAAGGCCGGGGGCGTTTTTTATTGTCCGTCACACACATCCCCTGTGGGAGCGAGCCCGCTCGCGAAGGCGGCGGGTCAGTCAGCAATGATGTTGGCTGAATGACCGCTTTCGCGAGCAGGCTCGCTCCCACAGGGAGTTTGCGGTGATTAAGGGGGATTTGTGGCGCCATAAAAAATGCCCCGGCTCTTGCGGAGGCGGGGCATTTTTCATTGCAGCGTCAACTCAGCGATTGCGGGTCAGCAGCGCTGGTTTTTCGCCACGCGGGCGGCTTGGCAGTTGATCGAGCTGCTCAGGCGTCGGGAAGCGGTCTGCCTTCGACTCTTTGTGCATGATCTTCGGGCCGTTGCTGCGCGGGTTCTGCACGGCTGGCTCGCTGCGTGGCTGATCGTCACGGGCCGGACGACGGTTGCGCGAGGACGAGGCGGAGTCGTCGCGACGACCCGACTGACCATCACGCGGTGCGCCGTTGCGCGGGCCGCCGCTGCGTTTGGCGGGCGGGGTGCCGGTGCTCGAGCCGTTGCTGTTGCGCGGACCGTTCTGACGACCCTGCGACTGACCGCCGCGTGGTGCGCCCGAACCTGCGCCAGCACCTTGAGCCGGTGCGCCTGGACGACGGCCGCGACCGCCAGCCGGGGCAGGCTTGGGCACGTAGTCAACGCGGTTACCGAAGTTATCCACATCGTCGTCGAGGAACTCGTCCGGTGCACGATCAGCCGCCGCACGTGGCGGTTGGCTCGGACGCTGTTCGCGGGCTGGGGTGCCTTCGCGTGGTTTCTGCTGACGGGCAGGGCGCTCGCCACGTTCACCGGCCGGCTTCTCTTTGCCTTTGTCCTTGCCTTTGTCTTTACGACCGCCGCCACCGCCGCCGCCATTCGGCCCGTCGCCGCGTGGGCCACGTGGATTGCGCGGGTTACGCACGTCCGGACGCTCACGCACTTCCGGCTTCTCGGCTTCAATGGTGCTCGAATCGAAGCCCATCAGGTCGCCGTCGGCGATTTTCTGCTTGGTCATGCGTTCGATGCTTTTCAGCAGTTTTTCTTCGTCCGGGGCAACCAGCGAAATCGCCTCGCCCGAACGACCGGCACGGCCAGTACGGCCGATACGGTGAACGTAATCTTCATCGACGTTCGGCAGTTCGAAGTTGACCACGTGTGGCAACTGATCGATGTCCAGACCGCGTGCGGCGATGTCGGTGGCGACCAGGATGCGTACCTGGTTGGCCTTGAAGTCGGCCAGCGCTTTGGTGCGCGCGTTCTGGCTCTTGTTACCGTGGATCGCCACAGCCGGCAGGCCGTGCTTGTCCAGGTACTCGGCCAGACGGTTGGCGCCGTGCTTGGTGCGGGTGAAGACCAGCACCTGTTCCCACGCGCCGGCGGTGATCAGGTGCGCCAGCAGCGCACGCTTGTGGCTGGCCGGCAGACGGAAGACGCGTTGTTCGATGCGCTCGACCGTGGTGTTCGGCGGCGTCACTTCGATGCGTTCCGGGTTGTGCAGCAGCTTGCCGGCGAGGTCGGTGATGTCTTTGGAGAAGGTTGCCGAGAAGAGCAGGTTCTGACGCTTGGACGGCAGGCGCGCGAGGACTTTCTTCACGTCGTGCACAAAACCCATGTCGAGCATGCGGTCGGCTTCGTCGAGGACGAGGATTTCCACGTGGGACAGGTCAACGCTGCCCTGGCCGCAGAGGTCGAGCAAACGACCCGGGCAGGCGACGAGCACGTCGACGCCACGGGACATGGCCTGAACCTGTGGGTTCATGCCGACGCCGCCGAAGATGCAGGCGCTGACGAATTTCAGGTCACGGGCGTAGATCTTGAAGCTCTCGTGAACCTGGGCCGCGAGTTCGCGGGTCGGGGTCAGGACCAGTACGCGCGGTTGGCGCGGGCCATGACGCTGGGATTTGTCCGGGTGACCATTGGGGAACAACCGCTCCAGGATCGGAAGGGCGAAACCGCCGGTTTTACCGGTACCTGTCTGTGCCGCAACCATCAGGTCGCGACCTTGCAACACGGCGGGAATGGCCCGCTGTTGCACCGGAGTAGGCTCGGTATAGCCCGCATCTTCGATGGCGCGGACTAAAGCCTCGGAGAGACCGAGGGAAGCAAAGGACATGAGTAATCCTGTTTTAGTTAGGGCTTGGCCCAATGGGAGTCTTGCCTGGCGCGAATGGCGTTTAAGAGGACGCAATCCCGTCCGGTCCTGCTGCGGTTCCGAAGGCACGTCTGGAGCGCTCGCGCGGGCTGCAAAGCTGCGCTGTAGCGGGTCGAGAGGCCTGTTACGGTTCCGGGCGTCCGGGCGTGAGCCTGGCGGGAACGCCGGAGTATAACAGAGCAATCACTGCGCGCTGCTTTCCTGCTGCTCAACGGTTTTGCGGTTGGCCGTGACTGAGTTCAGTGAAGGGCTGCCGGCGGGCGCAGCGCCGTAGCGTGCGCTCAGCTCGGCGTAGGCCGGTTCGCGCTTGAAGCGCTTGAGTTCGGCGCCAAACCGCTGCACCAGCAAATCCATGCCGGCATTGCGCCGAACCGCGAGAAACTGGCTTTGACGGCTAATGACGGTAGGGTTTTCAGTGATTTGATCGCGAATATTCAGCTCATCGAGCAAGTGCTGGCCAACGCGGCGATCAGTAATCAGCAAGTCGATGCGACCGCGCACCAGTTTGCCGAAGTTGGCTTCGTGGGTCGGTGCCGGTTCACGGCTAAACAACGTTGATTCGCGGAAATCGGGGCTGTACAGATAACCCGGCGAAGTGCCGATGGTCAGGCCTTTGAGCTCTTCCAGTTTGCTGAACGGGTGCGGCCGGTCATTGGCGTAGAACATCACGAACTCGACGTCCGACAGCGGTTCGCTCGGGTAGAGCAGGGTGGCGTCGCGCTCGTCGCTGTGAAAGATATCCAGCGCGCCGTCGGCCTGACCGGTCTCAAGCATCGACAGGCAGCGCTTCCACGGCAGGAATTGCCATTCGACTTCAATGCCCAGACGCTTGAAGACGATGGCCGTGGTTTCATAGTCCAGCCCGAGGTTCTTGCCGCCTTCCTCATACACATAAGGCGCCCATGGCTCGGTGACAATACGCAGCTTTTCGCCTCGAGCGGCGAAGCTCAGGCAAGCAAAAACCAGCACGGCGAATAACTGCGTGATCAAAGGCATGGCTTGAGATTACGACGAGAAACGCGAAAGAGCCAGAAAGTGCCTGCACAAGCTCTGTTTCGGGCCTTTAAACGCAAAAAATCGCAGCCTCAACAACCCTTGTAGGAGCTGCCGAAGGCTGCGATCTTTTGATCTTGCTTGTCGCTTTCAGCTTGAAGCTTGTAGCTGCTTCAACGAGGCAACTTCAGGTTATTCCAGATCGCCAGACTAGGTTCAGCCTGGTTCATGGAATAGAAGTGCAGCCCCGGTGCGCCGCCCTGCAACAGGCGCTCGCACATCTCGCTGACGACTTGCTCACCAAAGCGCTGAATGCTTTGCGTGTCATCGCCGTAGGCTTCCAGTTGCTTGCGAATCCAGCGCGGGATTTCCGCACCGCAGGCATCGGAGAAGCGCGCGAGTTTGCTGTAGTTGGTGATCGGCATGATCCCCGGCACGATCGGCAGATCGACACCCTGCGCCTGCAAACGGTCGACGAAGTAGAAGTAGCTGTCGGCGTTGAAGAAGTACTGGGTGATCGCGCTGTCGGCGCCGGCGCGAGCCTTGCGCACGAAGTTGGCCAGATCGTCTTCGTAGTTGCGTGCTTGCGGATGCATCTCCGGGTAAGCGGCAACTTCGATGTGGAAATGGTCACCGGTTTCTTCACGAATGAATTCCACCAGTTCATTGGCGTGACGCAGCTCACCGCTGGTCATGCCCATGCCGGACGGCAGGTCACCGCGCAGAGCGACGATGCGCTTGATGCCGGCGGCCTTGTACTCGTTCAGCAGGCCGCGCAGGTCGTCCTTGCTGTCGCCGACGCACGACAAGTGCGGAGCGGCCGGGATTTTGACTTCGCTTTCCAGTTGCAGAACGGTGTTGAGGGTGCGATCACGGGTCGAACCACCAGCGCCATAGGTGCAGGAAAAGAAGTCGGGATTGTAAGTGGCCAGCTGACGGGCAGTGGCGAGCAGTTTTTCATGCCCAGCATCGGTCTTGGTCGGGAAGAACTCGAAGCTGTAGCGACGGTCTTGGGACATGGTCATACCCTTGGAAACAAGAACCTTCGAGGCGCTGCAATCCCGTGTGGGAGCGAGCCTGCTCGCGAAAGCGCTGGGTCAGACAACACGGATGTTGAATGTTGAGACGCCTTCGCGAGCAGGCTCGCTCCCACAGGGAGAGCGAGCGAGCGCCTGTTAGTAGCGGTAAGCGTGCGGCTTGAACGGGCCTTCGACGGTCACGCCGATGTAGTCAGCCTGTTGCTTGGTCAGTTGCGTGACCACGCCGCCGAAGCCGCGAACCATTTCCAGGGCCACTTCTTCGTCGAGTTTCTTCGGCAGTACTTCAACGGTCAGGCGCTCGGCTTTCTGGGCGGGCGACAGGTCGGCGTACTTCTGGCCGAACAGGAAGATCTGCGCCAGAACCTGGTTGGCGAACGAACCGTCCATGATGCGGCTTGGGTGGCCAGTGGCGTTACCCAGGTTAACCAGACGGCCTTCGGCCAGCAGGATCAGGTAGTCGTCGTTCTGCGCATCGAAAGCGCCCGGGCCGGTACGGTGGATCTTGTGTACCTGTGGCTTCACTTCTTCCCATGCCCAGTTCTTGCGCATGAAAGCGGTGTCGATTTCGTTGTCGAAGTGACCGATGTTGCAGACCACGGCGCGCTTCTTCAGGGCTTTGAGCATGTTCGCGTCGCAAACATTGACGTTACCGGTGGTGGTCACGATCAGGTCGATCTTGCCCAGCAGCGCTTTGTCGATGCTTGCTTCGGAACCGTCGTTGATACCGTCGATGAACGGCGAAACCAGTTCGAAACCGTCCATGCACGCTTGCATGGCGCAGATCGGGTCAACTTCGGAGACTTTAACGATCATGCCTTCCTGACGCAGCGACTGAGCCGAACCCTTGCCCACGTCACCGTAACCGATGACCAGCGCTTGCTTGCCGGACAGCAGGTGGTCGGTACCGCGCTTGATCGCGTCGTTCAGGCTGTGACGGCAGCCGTACTTGTTGTCGTTCTTGGACTTGGTCACCGAGTCGTTGACGTTGATGGCCGGGATTTTCAGCTCGCCCTTGGCCAGCATGTCCAGCAGACGGTGTACGCCGGTGGTGGTTTCTTCGGTCACGCCGTGAACGCGATCCAGTACTTGTGGGTACTTGTCGTGCAGCAGCTGAGTCAGGTCGCCGCCGTCGTCGAGGATCATGTTGGCGTCCCATGGCTGGCCATCTTTCAGGATGGTTTGTTCCAGGCACCACTCGTACTCTTCTTCAGTTTCGCCTTTCCAGGCGAAAACCGGGATACCGGCAGCAGCGATAGCGGCAGCAGCCTGATCCTGAGTCGAGAAAATGTTGCACGACGACCAGCGTACTTCGGCACCCAGGGCAACCAGGGTTTCGATCAGCACGGCAGTCTGAATGGTCATGTGGATGCAGCCGAGGATCTTGGCGCCTTTCAACGGCTGTTCGCCGGAGTACTTGCGACGCAGACCCATCAGAGCCGGCATTTCCGATTCGGCGATGATGGTTTCGCGACGGCCCCAGGCAGCCAGGGACATGTCGGCAACTTTGTAATCGTTAAAATCTGCAGGCGTGATAACAGCGCTCATGAAGAGCCTCCATTCGTAATGTATGCGAATGGGCGCCGTTGTGCGTTTAGTGTCCAGCCTAAGGCCGGTCAACGCCCCATCCGAGCCTGACAGGTTGAACCTGCTGCAGCGCCCCTCGGACAGGTGGCGGGAAAACGGTAGCAAGTGAACGTTACCGTTTTGAAACGGGGGCGATTATAGCCGTCTAGACTGATCTTCCAAAGGGTTTCTGTCGGCCAGATGAAGATCGTTAATGACGACCATAGTCGAAGCCGCATGGAGCCTGACCGCTCAGTCTGCCAAGATACCGTCCATCGTTCGGCAAGACACTCAGGAGTGAAGATGAATTTCCACACCCGCAAATGGGTAAAACCCGAAGACCTCAACCCCAACGGCACTCTGTTCGGTGGCAGCCTGTTGCGCTGGATCGACGAAGAAGCGGCGATTTACGCGATCGTCCAGTTGGGCAATCAGCGCGTGGTGACCAAGTACATTTCCGAAATCAACTTCGTCAGCGCCTCGCGCCAGGGCGACATCATCGAACTGGGCATCACCGCCACCGAGTTCGGCCGCACCTCGATCACCCTGACCTGCGAAGTGCGCAACAAGATCACCCGCAAGAGCATTCTGACCGTCGAGAAGATGGTGTTTGTGAATCTGGGCGAAGACGGCTTGCCAGCACCGCATGGGCGCACTGAAATCAAATATGTGAAAGACCAGTTTCAGGAAGATGAGTTAGTTACCAAGTGACATCAGCGTCGGCTTCATCGCGAGCAGGCTCACTCCTACAGGTACAGCGCAGTCCATGTAGGAGTGAGCCTGCTCGCGATGACGGTTTCAAAGTCAGCGAAGAATCATCTGGCCACTGAACAGCCATGAACCGCCGGGGTCGTAGGTAAACACCACCCCCACGGTTCCCACGCCATGACCACCCCTACCGACGGCAAAACCCCCGACCTCTCGGCCAAAGAGCAGCACGAAGTCGAGAAAAACCAGCCGCCTCGCGCGGCCGTTCTGCACGAAATCATCCGCTCTCAAGGCGATCAGGAACTGGAGCGCAGCATCGCCGCACTCTGGTGGTCGGCATTGGCGGCCGGGTTGACCATGGGCCTGTCGCTGATGGGCATGGGCCTGCTCAACTCGCGCCTGCCCGACGGTGACGAATTCAAAGTGATCGCCAGTTTCGGCTACTGCGCCGGTTTCCTCGCGGTGATCCTCGCCCGCCAGCAACTGTTCACCGAAAACACCCTGACGGCAGTGCTGCCGGTCATGACCAAGCCGACCCTGCAAAACTTCGGACGGCTGATCCGCCTGTGGACGGTGGTGCTCGTTGGCAACCTGTGTGGCACGATTCTGGTCGCGTACGTGATGCTCGAGCTGCCGATCTTCGACAGCAAGACGGATCATGCCTTCCTCGAAATAGGCCGCAAGGTCATGGAGAACCACGCCAGCCAGATGTTCGCCAAAGGCATCGTTTCCGGCTGGATGATTGCCACCATGGTCTGGATGATCCCGTCCATGGAGAGCGCGAAGATGTGGATCATCATCCTCATCACCTATTTGATGGCGCTCGGCGATTTCACCCATATCGTGGTGGGTTCGGCGGAGGTGTCATATCTGGTGTTTGCCGGCGAGTTGCCGTGGAGTGATTTCTGGATGGTCTTCGCGGGGCCGACGCTGGCGGGCAACATCATTGGTGGCAGCTTTATCTTTGCGCTGATCAGCCATGCGCAGATTCGAAGCGAGAGCGGGGCGCCGAAGGAGTCTGCGGATCAGGCCGAGAAACCGGATCCGCAGCAGATCAAAAAATGATCAGTGGTGAGCGGGTTCGCTGGTGGTCGCGGGCTCGTTGCGCGTCGCGTGCTTGACCAGTTTGCCGATGGTCAGCCCCTGCAACAGGATCGACGACAGCACCACAATGTAAGTGATGCTCAGCAACAGATCACGCTCCGGGCCCAGCGGCAGGGCCAGCGCCAGTGCCACCGAGACACCGCCGCGCAAACCGCCCCAGGTCAGAATCCGGATCGTGCCGGCGGGCACTGTCCGCCAGCGGCGCAGCAGCAGAATCGCCGGGGCCACCGTGAGCAGGCGCGAGAGCAGAATGGCCACCGCCAATACACTCGCTGCCGCCACGTGCAGCCAATTGAACGGCAGCAGCAACAGCTCCATGCCGATCAGCGCGAACAGCAGCGCGTTGAGCATGTCATCGAGCAACTCCCAAAAGCCGTCGAGATAGCGGCGGGTCATGTCGTTCATCGCCAGATTGCGCCCGAGGTTGCCGATGATCAGACCGGCCACTACCATCGCGATCGGCGCGGAAACGTGAATCTCCGTGGCCATCGCCGAACCGCCAATGACCAGCGCCAGCGTCAGCATCACGGTGATCTGATGCTGCTCGACGCTCTTGATCATTCGATAGACCAGATAACCGATCAGCCCGCCGAACAGCACACCGCCGATGGCTTCATGAACGAACAACATCGCGGTGGCGCTGACGGTCGGGGTTTCGCCGAGTTGGGCGATGCCCAGCAATACGGTGAACACCACAACAGCTGTGCCGTCGTTGAACAGCGATTCGCCAACGATGGTGGTTTTCAGCGGCTTCGAGGCGTTGGCGGTACGCAGCACGCCGAGCACCGCGATCGGGTCGGTTGGCGAAATCAGCGCGCCGAACAGCAGGCAATACAAGAAGCTCACGTGCCAGCCGAACAGGGCAAAAATGTAATAGGCGAGGCTGCCGATCACCGCAGTGGCAATCAACACGCCGAAAGTCGCCAACAGGCCGATGGGCCAGCGGTAGCTGCGCAAGTCATTCAGGTTGACGTGCAAGGCGCCGGCGAACAGCAGGAACGACAGCATCCAGTTCATCAGCAGATCGCCGAAGTCGATCTGACCGATCAGTTGCTGCACGCGTTCTTCGAGACCGGGGTAGCCGAGCACGCTCAGGCCTTGCAGGATCAGCGAGAACAACAGTGCGGTAACCATCACGCCGATGGTCGGCGGCAGACCGATGAAGCGGAAGTTGACGAAGGTCAGGAGGGTGGTGAGGCAGATGAAAGCGGCGACAAGTTCAAGCATCCGGGGTCCTTTGGATGAGGTGTGGAAGATAGCGCACCGAATCTTTGGCGCAGGGGTTGGATGGGTTGAGGGCGATTGAGGGCACAGTTCAAATGATGGGGAGATCAAGAGCCCCTCACCCCAGCCCTCTCCCAGAGGGAGAGGGGGCAAACCGAGGTGTCTGGCGTCAGACATCGACCTGGAAGACCTTATCGCTTATGGATTCAGCAAAGCGGTTTCACGTCGGCGTATCTCTCAAATATCCCCCATTCAGTCCCCTCTCCCACTGGGAGAGGGCTAGGGTGAGGGCTCTTGCAGGCTAAACCCGATTAGCCGGACACATTGACCGCAGCCGCCTCACGACGTTGCAGATAAATAAACAAAAGCGCCGTCAGCACCGTCAACACACCGACCAGCGCACCGGTCCACGGCAAGTCCGCCAGATCCGCGCCACTGGCAACTACCAGCCCGCCGATCCACGCACCCGCCGCATTACCGAGGTTGAAAGCGCTTTGATTCAAGGTCGAGCCGAGGTTCGGCGCTTCATGGGCCTGATCGATGATCAGCAGTTGCAGAATCGGGCACAGCGCAAAGGCGAAAATCCCCCACAGCACCAGCGTGATCGCCGCCGGCACCACCGAGTGACTGGTCTGGCTGAACGCCGCCAGAATCACCACCACGGCCAGGGCCACACCGACCAGCGACGGCAACAAACGGCTATCAGCCAGGCGTCCGCCGAGCATGCTGCCGCCGGTCAGGCCGACGCCGAACAACAGCAGCATCACCGTTACCCCGTGTGGGCTGACGCCGGTGATGTCTTGCAGGATCGGCGCGATATAAGTGAAAACGCTGAACAGGCTGGTCGACGCCAAAACACTCATGCCCAGCGCCAGCAGCACGTTGACCTTACCCAGCACTTTGAACTCGCTGGCGAGGTTGGCCTTGTCCATGGGGATGTGTTTCGGCAACCACAACCACTGCGCGAGAGCGGCGATCACACCAATCACCGAGACCGCCCAGAAGGTCGAGCGCCAACCGGCGTACTGACCCAACGCTGTTCCCAGCGGCACGCCGAGAACATTGGCCAAGGTCAGGCCGGTGAACATCATCGCAATCGCCTGCGCGCGTTTGTTCGGCGCGACCAGTCCGGCGGCAACTACCGAACCGATTCCGAAAAATGCTCCGTGACACAGCGCCGTGACCACGCGGGCGGCCATCAGCGTCGCGTAGTTCGGCGCCAGTGCGCAGAGCACGTTGCCGAGGATGAACATCAGCGTCATCCCCAACAAGGTCGCTTTGCGCGGCATGTTCGCGGTGCCGATCGCCAGGATCGGTGCGCCGAACACCACGCCCAGCGCGTAACCGGTGATCAGCAGACCCGCGTGGGGAATGCTCACAGAAAGATCGCGGGCAACATCGGGCAGCAGGCCCATGATGACGAATTCAGTGGTGCCGATGCCGAACGCGGCAACAGCGAGGGCAAGCAAGGCGAGTGGCATGCGCAAGGTCTCTGTCGGTAGTCTTGACGCTTTGATCAGGCATACGCAGGCCGACGACCGCTCTCTATGGAGGGCGGTGCAGGCAGGAATTATTGGTGTTTTTCTGTGCGCAACTGAGTGCGGCGTGGTCACTTGCAGTATAAACAGCTGCTGACACATCGCGAATCAATAATCTGACTATTCGACGATTCACTGTAGGAGCTGCCGCAGGCTCGGGCCGCGTTCGGACGATCTTTTGATCTTGCTGTTAAAAATCAAAAGATCGCAGCCTGCGGCAGCTTCTACATGGGGACTCATAAAAATAAGGGGTAAGACGTGCTGGCGACGGGGTTGGTATTGATGGCGGCGCTGTTGCATGCGACGTGGAATACGTTAATCAAGTTCAGCGCCGAGCGGTTGCTGGTGGTGGCGTGCATGGACACCGTGGCGCTGCTGGTCGTCGCTATCGCGTTGCCATTCGTGAGCTTGCCGCCCATGGAAATCTGGCCGTGGATTCTGGCGTCGGCAGCGTTTGAATTGCTGTATCGCTACCTGCTGATTCAGGCGTATCGGGTCGGCGATCTCGGGTTGGTCTATCCACTGATGCGTGGTTTGTCGCCGCTGGTAGTGCTGGCGCTGACCCTGATCTTCGCCGGTGAAGTGCTCACCACGCAGCAAATCTTCGGCATCATGCTGATCCCGTTCGGCATGATTTGTCTGCTGTGGCAGGGCGGTGGCGGCAAGCATTTGCCGTGGTCGATGCTGCCGGTGGTGGCGCTGATTGGCCTGTGCATCGGTTGCTATACCTACATCGATGGCCAGGCGTTGCGGCGTTGGTCGCATCCTTTGGATTATCTGGTCTGGGTCACGCTGCTCAGCGCCTGGCCGTTTCCGCTGTTGGCGTGGGTCGCCAAGCGTCCGGCGTTCATGTTGTTCTGGCGTGAGCAATGGAAGCTGGGGTTGGCGGTGGGCGTCTGCGTATTGGCCAGCTACGCTCTGGTGCTATGGGCGATGCAATTGGGCTCGATTGCCGAGGCGGCGGCATTGCGTGAGATCAGCGTGATTCTGGTGGTGCTGTTCGGCATGCGCTACTTGAAAGAACCTTTCGGCCGTCCGCGGCTCTTAGCCTGTGGGTTGGTACTGATCGGCATGCTGGTGATGAAGTTCTAACGGCCCGCGAATTCTATAACTCGAAAAAAGGACGGCGTTATGACGGTGGCTCTGTGGTGTGTGTTGATTGCGATTTTTCTGCCGTATGTCTGCACTGGCGTGGCGAAAGCCGTGGGCGGCTACCGGTTGAGTGACAACCACGATCCGCGTGACTTTCTTGAAAGCCTCAACGGTGTGGCCCGTCGGGCGCACGCGGCGCAACTGAACAGCTTTGAAGTGATGCCGGCGTTTGCAGCGGCGGTGATCGTCGCGCACCTGGTGGGAACCGCGCAGTTGGTGACGGTCAATGTGCTGGCGGTGATGTTTATTACCAGTCGCCTGCTGTACATCATCTGCTACCTGGCGGACTGGGCGATCCTGCGTTCACTGGTCTGGTTTGTGGGGATGGGGCTGATTGCTTCGTTCTTCTTTGTGTCGGTCTGATTATTTTACTGGTGTTGCTGATGGCCTCATCGCGAGCAGGCTCACTCCTACATTTTGGAATGCGTTCCCCTGTAGGAGTGAGCCTGCTCGCGATAGCTATCTGATTACCTCAGCAGATTCCAAGGCTTACTTCTTCTCTGTATCGGCCACCTGTGGCACTTGCGGCAACGCCGCGCCTTTTGGCCAGAGCATCCAGATCTGCCCTTGCTGTTTCATGTCCCCGGCCAGTTGCCCGGCCGCCTCCCCGGTGCCCCAAAACAGATCCGCACGCACCTCGCCGGCAATCGCGCCGCCGGTGTCCTGCGCCGCCACCGGGCGCACCAGTGCCGTGCCATCCGGTTTTGTGGTCGACAGCCACAACAGACTGCCCAACGGAATCACCTTGCGATCCACCGCCGCGCTGTAGCCGGCAGTCAACGGTACGTTCAGCGAACCGCGCGGGCCTTCATTGCTGTCCGGGTTGCGGGTGAAGAACACATAACTCGGGTTGCTACCCAACAGTTCGGGGATGCGCGACGGATTGGCTTTGGCCCAATTGCTGATCGCGTTCATGGTCACGTCTTCTTTCTTCAGCTCACCTTGTTCGACCAGCCAGCGGCCAATCGGCCGGTATGGATGGCCGTTCTGATCGGCGTAGGCAATGCGCAGTTGTTTGCCGTCCTCGGTCTGAATCCGTCCGGAACCCTGTATCTGTAGAAATTGCAGATTCATCGGGTCAGTCAGGTAGGCAACCACCGGGGCTTTCACACCTTTGGATTCGATGGTCGCGGCATCGTCGTATGGCTTCAGCACGCGGCCTTCGAGGCGACCGCGCAGGCGTTTGCCTTTGAGTTCGGGATAGATGCTGTCGAGCGAGACGATGATCATGTCTTCCGGCACGCCATACACCGGCACGTTGGCCGCGTCGGTGGGCGTCAGGCTGCCGGGGTAGACCGGCTCGTAGTAGCCGGTGATCAAACCGTTGGGGTTGTCGTTTTCAGCGCGTAGGCCGTAGACATCGAGATTCTGTTTGAGAAACGCACGAATCTCGGAGGCGCTCTGCGGAACATTGGCCGCTGCTGCGCAGGTAGTGCTCCAGACCGCATCTGCCTTGAGTCGGGCGCACGCGCTGCGCCACGAACCGAAACCGGCGACCAGATCGCTATCGGATACCGCCGGCAAGGCTTCCCAGGTCGCGCTGGAATAAGTGGCCAGCGCGTGGGTTTTTGGCTTGGCGGTTTCGCCACCGGTGCAGCCGGCGAGAATTGCCAACACTGGAAGGGTGGCTATGAGCGGGTGAAACCAGGCCTTGAGACGGCTGTTCATGGAGTGATTCCTGTGCCGGTTGTCTGAGTGCTCCATGCGCTCGAACAACCCGTATTTTTAATAGGGCTATTGGTGTTTGGTGGTGACGCGAGGATACTGGCCGCCGAATTCCGTGACCTGAAGCCACCATGACTCTTAAACGCATTGCTGTTGTATTGCTGGCCTGTCTGACCTTGTCCGCCTGTGGCGGTGTCGATCCGAATTCTCCGCTGGGCCAGCGCAAGGCCATTTTCAAACAGATGCTCAAGACCGGCGAAGACCTGGGCGGCATGTTGCGTGGACGCATTCCGTTCGACGGGCCGAAGTTCGCCGAAGGCGCGGTCAAGCTCGATGCGCTGTCCCATGAACCGTGGAAGCATTTTCCGCAGGTTCGCGAAGAAGATCACACCAGCGCCAAGGACGATGTCTGGCAGAAGCAGGCGCAGTTTCAGGAAATGACCCGCACCCTTGAAGCGGCCACCGGTGAATTGGTGATCGCCAGTCAGGTTCAGCCATACAAGGCCAGCAACCTTGGGCCGGCGGTGCAGAAAGTTGAGGATGCCTGCAGCGCTTGCCATAAACAGTTTCGCGATCATTGATAGTTAAAAGATCGCAGCCTGCGGCAGCTCCTACCCTGATCAATGCAGGAGCTGCCGCAGGCTGCGATCTTTTGATTTTTACTTATCGATTTCGTCCAGCGCATCCTGCAGTTCTTTGCGCGACTCGGCCAGTTTGTCTTTGCGCTTGTTGATCTTTTCCGGGTCGCCTTTCTTCATGGCCTTGTCGAGATCAGCCTGACGCTTGCTCACTTCGTGCTTGGCTTCGAGCACCTTGTTTTCGCGTTCTTTCTTCAGGCCGGCGTCGGTGCAGTGTTCGGTCACTTCACGCAAGGCCGTTTCCAGGCCTGCCTGCTGATCGGCGTTACCGCGCGACTTGGCCTGTTCGATCTGATTCATGATGCCCTGCTTCTTGGCAGCGCAACCGGTCAAGCCCGGGGCGTCTTCGTCGGCCATGACGGGGGCGGCCAGCATGCCGCAAAGAGTGAGCATGGCGAGCGGTGCGAGAAATTTCATAAAAGCTCCATGTGCAAAGGCAATCGGGTCGGTCAGGCACTGCGCAGTTGGAGCGCCTAGGTGGCCGATGGGTTCCCGGCGCGCCGGGATTGCGTAGTCAGAAACCGTCGATTCCGGCGGCATGTAAGGTTTCGCTCAAAGCCAGTACCTGCGGATCGCGAAAGAATGCGCTCAGTTGCGCCGCACGTCCCGGGCCGATACCGGCTTCGGCCTGCCATTGTTCGGTGTCACGTTGTGCCAGCGCCTGCCACGAATCAGGCAGTTGTGCCTGACCGGTTGGCGGCAAGCCCAGGGCTTTGAGCCATTGGGCGAAGGGCCGTTGGCGCGCGCTGTGAAAACTGTTCATCAGGCGTTCGCTGCTGCGTTCGCCGAAGCCGGCAATGTTAGCAAGCTCTGGCGCGTCGAGGGTCAACCAATCCAGCAGGTTGTTCACGCGGCCTGTTTCGAAAAGTTTCTCCCAAGTGCCACGACCGACATGTTGCATCGCCAGCCCGTTTTTACCGCTGAGCCAGGTCAAACGGGCGAGAAACTGGCTTTCACAACCGTGGGTCGGTTGCCAGCAGCTCAGGGCGTGGAAGTCATCGGCGTTGGGGATATCGATATCTGTGCGTTCGGTGGTGCGCAGTACAACACTGTCGAGCCGAGGAATGGTCAGGCCGGCGAGGCTGATCGCAACCTGATCGCCGGGGCGAATGTCCAGCTCTTGCCAGCGCTTCAACGAACTGGCGCTGACTCGTTTGATTTCGCGGTCATCGAGTGTGACCGGGATCAGCTCGATCACCGGTGTGATGCGGCCGGTGCGACCGATCTTGAAATTGACCTTGCGGACTTCAGCCAATGCCTGAGCAAACGGGTACTTCCAGGCGACCGCCCAGTACGGTGCGCGAGCCTGCCAGCGCTCAGCAGGCGGGCGCAGACTCTGGCGCAACACCACACCGTCGGTGGCAAATGGCAGAGGCGAGCGATACCAGTGCTCGCGCCATTTCTGTGCCTCTGCGAAATCACTGGCGGGCTGGCTGTACGGTTCAGTTGTGGCAAAGCCCAGCGCTGCCAATCGTGAAATCCGTTCGGGCAAATCCACAGGCCCTTGTGGCCAGTCCCAAGCGAACAGCCCGATCCCGGCGGCTTGTTCTGCAGTGAAGGATTTGCGGTTCATCAGTCCGGCAACGGTGGCACGGGCGTTGACGCTGCCGGAGCGGGCTTGCACGTGTTCATTCAAGCGCCAGTAGAGTTCACCTTGCACCAGCAGATCCAATGGTTGTGACAGGCGTTGAGGGATAGCGCCGATCTTCTGTGCTGACGGCGTCCAGTCTTGGCCACGCACCCCGTCACCGCGACTGATGGCCTGATGCAAAACGCCCGCGCGGTAAATCAGTGTCACTGCGACGCCATCGATTTTAGGTTGTACCCAGACATCCTGGCGGTCGCGCAGCCACGTTTCCACGGCGGCTGCGTCATGCACCTTATCCAGACCGGTATGGGCGATGGGGTGTGCGATTGAGCCCGAGGCCGTGCGCAAAGGCTCGGGCGCGGACGGCAAATCGAAGCACTGCCGCCACTGGCTCAAGCGCAGACGCGACTGATCGTAAAGTTCGTCGGCAATCAGCGAGCGGCCTTCGCGGTGATAAGTGTCGTCCCAATGGTCGATCTGTTTTTGCAGGGCGCCGATTTCGCGTTGGGCGTGTGCAGCGGGCCAGTTTGGGCAGGTGGCTTGCGCGCTGAATGTTGCGGGCATCAGCAGGAAAATAAATAACAGGCGCAGCGTGGCAAGCATCGTGAGCGTCCTTGCTCAAGGGGAATGTTTGAAGGTTAGGCGAAGATATCTACTCCGCCGGATGGGTGTTTTACGGCTTGTTTCTGTGCAGTGAAAACAGCCCCTCACCCTAACCCTCTCCCGGAGGGAGAGGGGACTGACCGAGTGGTTTGCTGGATATGCATCGACCTGAACGTTCTGAGTTGAACTCCCGGTTTCAGGCATGAAAAAGCCCCGAACGGCGCTAACCGTGCGGGGCTTTTTTGTACCGCGGGGAAAGTCTTACAGACCAGCAGCAGAACGCAGGGCGTCGGCGCGGTCGGTTTTTTCCCAGGTGAACGTGGTGAAGGTGTCTTCGCCAACGGTCTTGGTCTCTGGCGTGCGACCGAAGTGGCCGTACGCTGCAGTTTCCTGGTACATCGGGTGCAGCAGATCGAGCATGGTGGTGATTGCGTATGGACGCAGGTCGAACACTTCACGCACCAGTTTGACGATCTTGTCATCACTGATCTTGCCGGTGCCGAAGGTGTTCAACGAGATCGACGTAGGCTGAGCCACACCGATCGCGTAGGAAACCTGAATCTCGCAACGCTCGGCCAGGCCGGCCGCGACGATGTTCTTGGCGACATAACGGCCAGCGTAGGCAGCCGAGCGGTCAACCTTCGATGGATCTTTACCGGAGAACGCGCCGCCGCCGTGACGGGCCATGCCGCCGTAGCTGTCGACGATGATCTTGCGACCGGTCAGGCCGCAGTCACCTACCGGGCCGCCAATGATGAACTGGCCGGTCGGGTTGATGTGGAACTGGGTGTCTTTGCTCAGCAGTTCGGCAGGCAGCACGTGCTTGACGATCAGCTCCATCACGCCTTCGCGCAGGTCTTTGTACGACACTTCAGGGTTGTGCTGGGTCGACAGAACTACAGCGTCGATACCGACAACCTTGCCGCCTTCGTAACGGCAAGTCACTTGCGACTTGGCGTCCGGACGCAGCCAAGGCAGCAGACCCGATTTACGGGCTTCGGCCTGGCGCTGTACCAACTGGTGCGAGAAGGTAATCGGTGCTGGCATCAAAACGTCGGTTTCGTTGCTGGCGTAGCCGAACATCAGGCCCTGGTCGCCGGCGCCCTGATCTTCAGGCTTGGCACGGTCAACACCCTGGTTGATGTCCGGGGATTGCTTGCCAATGATGTTCATCACGCCGCAGGTCGCGCCGTCGAAGCCGACGTCGGAGCTGTTATAGCCGATGTCGAGAATCACGTTACGCACGATCTCTTCCAGATCGACCCAGGCGCTGGTGGTCACTTCACCGGCAACGATGGCCACGCCAGTCTTGACCAGAGTTTCCACGGCAACGCGTGCGTGTTTGTCCTGGGTAATGATGGCGTCCAGCACCGCATCGGAAATCTGGTCGGCGATTTTGTCCGGATGCCCTTCGGACACGGACTCGGAGGTGAAGAGGGAGTATTCGCTCATCTCGATGTTTTCCTGAATTTACCGATGGTGAGTGTCGCCAGTCGGTCGCTGAAAATGGCGAACCTGGATCTGGAAACCATTACGTAAGCCTACATAGAGGCTTTCCCCGGGAACGAGTCCCGCAGCGGTGGCCCAACGGGCCAAATCGTCCTGTTCAAACCCCAACCACAGATCACCGCAGGCCTCCCTGGCCCAACTCTGGTTGTGGCTACATAACTCTGTCACGAGCAGGCTACCGCCCGGTTGCAGCAGGTCGGCCATGTGCTTGAGCGCATCGGCCGGCGCGGCGAAATGGTGCAACACCATGTTCAACACCACGCAATCGGCCTTGAGGCTGGTGCCATTCAATGCATCGGCCAATTGCAGGCTGACGTTAGCCAGCTGTTCACGTTCGCATACCTGACGCGCCAGTTCGAGCATCGCCGGGCTGTTGTCCAGCGCGGTTACGGTGCCGAAGCGGCGGGCCAGTTCCGGCAGAAAAGCACCATCGCCGGGGCCGACTTCAATGGCCGTGGCAGCACCATCGAAGTTCAGTTTGTCGAGCAGGGCCAGCACGCTGTCACGGTACTGCGGCAGGCCTGCGATCAAGTCTTGCTGGGCACGGAATTTCTCCGCCACCCGGGCGAAAAAGTCCTGACTGGCCGCGGCACGTTGGCCGTGAACCTGCTCGATGCGCGCTTGCACGTCGTCAGGCAGATCCAGATTGTCGACTTCTTCTAACAATGCCGCGTGCAACTTGCCGCCGAGCAGTTCGGTGTGGGGCAGGGCGCGGCGATAGAAAATCGCGTTGCCTTCGCGGCGCGTCGCCACCAGGTCGGCTTGTGCCAGTACCTTGAGGTGATGACTCATGCCGGACTGACCGATGCCGAAAATCTGCGCCAGCTCGAGAACACCGAACGAATCGTTGGCCAGCGCGCGCAAGACATTCAGCCGCAACGGATCGCCGCCGGCCTTGCACAGGGCCGCCAGCTCGTCGCAATCGTCATGGCGAATGGAAGGCACGCGTAAATTCATAGGGCCGCAGTCTAGTGATGGGGGGAATTCATCGCAAGGCCAATATCAAAAAGTTTTGATATTGCTCGATCAATGGCGCTTTTTATTGCACTTCTCACTCACCGGTTAACTCTACAAACGAGTAGCGGAAAGGTTTCACCAACAGAAAGCGCCGCTATCCATTGGAAAAACGCCCCTCGATGACTATCTGTCATTGCCCCGAGGCGCTCCGGTGAGGGAAAATGCCCTCCTTTTTTCCGTTTCGACTTACCAGAACCCAGGAGATCAGCGATGCCTAGCCGTCGTGAGCGTGCCAACGCCATTCGTGCCCTCAGCATGGATGCCGTGCAAAAAGCCAACAGCGGCCATCCCGGTGCCCCAATGGGTATGGCAGATATTGCCGAAGTGCTTTGGCGCGACTACCTCAAGCACAACCCGAGCAATCCATCGTTCGCCGACCGTGACCGCTTCGTGCTGTCCAACGGCCATGGCTCGATGTTGATCTACTCGCTGCTGCACCTGACCGGTTACGACCTGTCGATCGAAGACCTCAAGCAGTTCCGTCAACTGCACAGCCGCACCCCGGGTCACCCGGAATTCGGTTACACCCCGGGCGTTGAAACCACCACCGGCCCACTGGGTCAGGGTCTGGCCAACGCCGTCGGTTTCGCCTTGGCTGAAAAAGTTCTGGCAGCGCAGTTCAACCGTCCGAGCCACAATATCGTCGACCACCACACCTACGTGTTCCTGGGCGATGGCTGCATGATGGAAGGCATTTCCCACGAAGTTGCTTCCTTGGCCGGTACGCTGGGTCTGGGCAAGCTGATCGCTTTCTACGATGACAACGGCATCTCCATCGACGGCGAAGTCGAAGGCTGGTTCACCGATGACACCCCGAAGCGTTTCGAAGCCTACAACTGGCAAGTGATCCGCAACGTTGACGGTCACGACCCGGAAGAGATCAAGACTGCCATCGAAACCGCGCGCAAGAGCCCGCTGCCGACCCTGATCTGCTGCAAGACCACCATCGGTTTCGGCTCGCCGAACAAGCAGGGCAAAGAAGACTGCCACGGCGCTCCACTGGGCGACGCGGAAATCGCGCTGACCCGCAAGGCGCTGAACTGGAACCACGGCCCGTTCGAAATCCCGGCTGACATCTATTCCGAGTGGGATGCCAAGGAAAAAGGTCGCGCGGCTGAAGCCGAGTGGGATCAGCGTTTCGCTGCCTACTCCGCTGCATTCCCGACCGAAGCCAACGAACTGGTGCGTCGTCTGAGCGGTGAGCTGCCAGCTGACTTCTCGGAAAAAGCTTCGGCTTACATCGCTGAAGTTGCGGCCAAAGGCGAAACCATTGCCAGCCGTAAAGCCAGCCAGAACACCCTGAACGCCTTCGGCCCGCTGTTGCCGGAACTGCTTGGCGGCTCCGCTGACCTGGCCGGTTCCAACCTGACCCTGTGGAAAGGTTGCAAAGGCGTCAGCGCTGAAGATGCCAGCGGCAACTACATGTATTACGGCGTGCGCGAATTCGGCATGACCGCGATCATGAACGGCGTGACCCTGCACGGCGGCCTGGTGCCTTACGGCGCGACCTTCCTGATGTTCATGGAATATGCGCGCAACGCCGTACGCATGTCGGCGCTGATGAAGAAGCAAGTCATCCACGTCTACACCCACGACTCCATCGGTCTGGGCGAAGACGGCCCGACGCACCAGCCGATCGAGCAATTGACCAGCCTGCGTACCACACCGAACCTCGACACCTGGCGTCCAGCCGATGCCGTTGAATCGGCCGTGGCCTGGAAAAACGCTCTGGAGCGCAAGGACGGCCCATCGGCGCTGATCTTCTCGCGTCAGAACCTGCAGCATCAGGAACGCGATGCCGGCCAGATTGCCGACATCAGCCGTGGCGGTTACGTGTTGAAGGACTGCGCAGGCGAGCCTGAGCTGATCCTGATTTCGACCGGTTCGGAAGTGGGTCTGGCGGTTCAGGCTTACGACAAACTGACCGAGCAAGGCCGCAAGGTGCGTGTGGTTTCCATGCCGTGCACCAGCGTGTTCGATGCTCAGGACGCCGGCTACAAGCAAGCCGTGCTGCCGTTGCAGGTCAGCGCACGTATCGCCATCGAAGCGGCTCACGCCGACTTCTGGTTCAAGTACGTGGGTCTGGAAGGTCGCGTGATCGGCATGACCACTTACGGCGAATCGGCTCCGGCTTCGGCACTGTTCGAAGAGTTCGGCTTCACCCTGGAAAACATCCTGGGTCAGGCTGAAGAACTGCTGGAAGACTAAGTCCGACAGTTGTGTTGTCCGGGCTGACGCCATCGCGAGCAGGCTCACTCCTACAGGGTTTTACGTTGCCCGTGTAGGAGTGAGCCTGCTCGCGATAGCGTCGGTTCAGACAATAAAGAGCTTTGTGATTCACCACGGTAATCGAGAACCCCATGCCTCAACCGCGTCTCTACAAAGTTGCACTCAACGGCTACGGCCGGATTGGTCGTTGCGTCTTGCGTGCGTTGTTTGAGCGAGGCGAAGAAGCCGGGTTTGAAATTGTCGCGATCAACGATCTGGCGGACATGGCCAGCATCGAATACCTGACACGCTTCGACTCCACCCATGGCCGTTTTCCGGGCGAAGTGCGAGTAGACGGCGATTGTCTGCATATTAATGGCGACTGCGTGAAGGTCCTGCGCAGTGCCACCCCCGAAGGCATCGATTGGGCGTCACTCGGCGTCGATCTGGTGCTGGAATGCTCCGGTGCCTATAACACCCGTGCCGACGGCCAGCGCTTTCTCGACGCTGGCGCGCCACGCGTGTTGTTCTCGCAGCCGATGGCCAGCGAGGCAGATGTCGACGCCACCATCGTCTACGGCGTCAATCAGGATTGCCTGACCGGCGACGAACTGCTGGTGTCCAACGCCTCCTGCACCACCAACTGCGGCGTGCCGCTGTTGCGTCTGCTCGACAAGGCGATCGGCCTCGATTATGTGTCGATCACCACCATTCACTCGGCGATGAACGATCAGCCAGTGATCGACGCCTATCACCACGAAGACCTGCGCCGCACCCGTTCGGCGTTCCAGTCGGTGATCCCGGTGTCCACTGGTCTGGCGCGTGGTATCGAGCGCCTGCTGCCGGAACTTGCCGGGCGAATTCAGGCCAAAGCCGTACGCGTGCCGACGGTCAACGTGTCCTGCCTCGACATCACGATGCAGACCGCCACCGCGACTGACGCCAATGAGGTCAACCGGATCCTGCGCGAGGCCGCCACCCATGGCCCGCTCAAAGGTCTGCTCGCTTATACCGAGCTGCCGCACGCCAGTTGTGATTTCAACCATGACCCACATTCGGCCATTGTCGATGCCAGTCAGACCCGTGTTTCCGGCCCCAAACTGGTGAACATCCTGGCCTGGTTCGACAACGAGTGGGGTTTTGCCAACCGAATGCTGGACGTTGCAGAACACTATCTGCAAACAGCAACTTCAAAAAAACCGTAGGAAGTGCGACCCATGACCGTGTTGAAGATGTCCGACCTCGATCTGCAAGGTAAGCGCGTATTGATCCGCGAAGACCTCAACGTCCCAGTCAAGGACGGTGTTGTCACCAGCGATGCGCGTATCCTGGCTTCGCTGCCGACCATCAAGCTGGCCCTGGAAAAAGGCGCGGCGGTGATGGTCTGCTCGCACCTTGGCCGTCCGACCGAAGGCGAGTTTTCCGCCGAGAACAGCCTCAAGCCTGTCGCTGACTACCTGAGCAAGGCCTTGGGCCGCGAAGTGCCACTGGTGGCTGATTACCTCGGTGGCGTTGACGTCAAGGCCGGCGACATCGTGCTGTTCGAAAACGTGCGCTTCAACAAAGGCGAGAAAAAGAACGCTGACGAACTGGCCCAGCAATACGCCGCCCTGTGCGACGTGTTTGTGATGGACGCTTTCGGCACCGCTCACCGCGCTGAGGGTTCGACCCACGGCGTGGCCAAGTTCGCCAAAGTCGCTGCTGCTGGCCCGCTGCTGGCCGCTGAACTGGACGCACTGGGCAAAGCCCTGGGCGCACCGGCTCAGCCAATGGCGGCTATCGTTGCCGGCTCCAAGGTGTCGACCAAACTCGACGTGCTCAACAGCCTGAGCCAGATCTGCGATCAACTGATCGTCGGCGGCGGCATCGCCAACACCTTCCTCGCGGCGGCCGGCCACCCGGTTGGCAAGTCGCTGTACGAACCGGATCTGCTCGACACCGCGCGTGCCATCGCTGCCAAAGTCAGCGTGCCACTGCCGGTTGACGTAGTAGTCGCCAAAGAATTCGCCGAAACCGCTGAGGCCACCGTCAAGCTGATCGCTGACGTCGCCGCTGATGACATGATTCTGGACATCGGCCCGCAAACCGCAGCCAATTTCGCCGAACTGCTGAAATCGTCGAAAACCATTCTGTGGAACGGTCCGGTCGGCGTGTTCGAATTCGACCAGTTCGGTAACGGCACTAAAGTGTTGGCGCAAGCCATCGCTGAAAGCTCGGCGTTCTCCATTGCTGGCGGTGGCGACACTCTGGCTGCGATCGATAAATATGGCGTGGCTGAGCAAATCTCCTACATTTCCACCGGCGGTGGCGCGTTCCTCGAATTCGTCGAGGGCAAAGTGCTGCCAGCCGTTGAAGTCCTGGAAAGCCGGGCCAAGGCCTGAGGCCGCCCGTTTGGCCAGGCAAAGGAGTGTTTACATGGTCAAGTCGTTAGCGCTGTTGTTGCTGACCGGTACGCTGGCGGCCTGCGGGAGTAACCCGAAGGCCGAAGCCACGCCGGCGCCGAGCGAGTCGCAGAAGGGCTGCTATCAGGCCGACTGGCAGGCCGAAACCAACCCGGTGCTGAACAAGCGCTCGGGGCCGGACGGTCTGGACAAATACGAGACGCAAACCCCGGCCAAGGAACATGGTTGTCCTTGACGGGTCTGACTCTTTAACTCAGGGCTGGCGGCGTGTGCCGTCAGTCGAGGAACACGGATGAAAGGCTTGATCGCCATTGCGGCGTTGGCATTGTTGGGCGGTTGCGCGCAGTTGAACCTGTTTCAGTCGTCTGCTCCGGCGGATAACTGGACGACCTGGACCTGCGACAGCCAGGCCAAAGTGCTGTGGCGTTACGCAGATGCCGGCCAGAAGGAAGTCGATGTGCGACTGGGTGGCGGTGATCAGGTCTATCGCCTGAAAGAAGAGCCGGGCGCCTCGGGCACGCTGTACAGCGACGGCATGTTGGCGTTTCACGTCAAGGGAGAGGAAGGCCTGGTGTACTGGGTCGCCACCAATGACCTGATCGGCCGCGGCTGCAAAGCCGAGTAGCACGATTGAATTGATGTACGGAGATCCTAATGTGGGAGCGAGCCTGCTCGCGAAGGCAATCTTGCCGTCGCTGATGCAGTGTCTGTCAGACCGTTTTCGCGAGCAGGCTCGCTCCCACAGGGGTTCTTTGTTGTTAACAAGACTTTGGTAACACCGAATCACCAGACCGGGCCTCAACCCCCGATCTGCAATCACTTGAATAGCCGCCGCCGCTCCGGCAGGCTGGCACGATTAACGACCCTCAACCGGGAGAGACACACACAATGGCACTTATCAGCATGCGCCAGATGTTGGACCACGCAGCCGAATTCGGCTACGGCGTTCCAGCCTTCAACGTCAACAACCTTGAGCAGATGCGCGCCATCATGGAAGCCGCTGACAAGACTGACTCCCCGGTGATCGTCCAGGCTTCGGCCGGCGCCCGTAAATACGCCGGCGCGCCTTTCCTGCGTCACCTGATCCTCGCCGCGATCGAAGAATTCCCGCACATCCCGGTGTGCATGCACCAGGACCACGGCACCAGCCCTGACGTCTGCCAGCGCTCGATTCAACTGGGCTTCAGCTCGGTGATGATGGACGGCTCCCTCGGCGAAGACGGCAAGACGCCGACCGACTACGACTACAACGTCCGCGTTACCCAGCAAACCGTGGCCATGGCGCACGCCTGCGGCGTCTCGGTAGAAGGCGAGCTGGGCTGCCTGGGTTCGCTGGAAACCGGCATGGCCGGTGAAGAAGACGGCATCGGCGCCGAAGGCGTTCTGGATCACAGCCAAATGCTGACCGACCCGGAAGAAGCCGCTGACTTCGTCAAACGCACCCAAGTCGATGCCCTGGCCATCGCCATCGGCACCAGCCACGGCGCCTACAAGTTCACCAAGCCACCGACCGGCGACGTGCTGGCGATCGACCGCATCAAGGAAATCCACAAACGCATCCCGAACACCCACCTGGTGATGCACGGTTCCTCGTCGGTGCCACAAGAATGGCTGGCGATCATCAACCAGTACGGCGGCGACATCAAAGAAACCTACGGCGTACCGGTTGAAGAAATCGTCGAAGGCATCAAGCACGGCGTGCGCAAGGTCAACATCGACACCGACCTGCGTCTGGCGTCCACCGGTGCGATGCGTCGCCTGATGGCCACTAACCCGAGCGAATTCGACCCACGTAAATTCTTCGGCGCGACCGTGACTGCGATGCGTGATGTGTGTATCGCTCGTTATGAAGCGTTTGGTACTGCCGGTAATGCTTCGAAGATCAAACCGATCTCGCTGGAAGCGATGTACCAGCGTTATCTGAAGGGTGAGTTGAACGCCAAGGTTAACTAAGCCTGAGCGTTAAACTGCTTCGATAAGAGACCCGCCAGTGAGGCGGGTTTTTTGTGGGTGAAATTTTTGGTAGCGATACTTGGAGTTCCGTACTTGAAATGTCACCTATAGTGAACTTTAATGATTTTTATCAGCTTAAAGTCCCATATAGGTGACATTTTGATCCTGAATAATCCTGCGATTTTCGCCGAACGCATTCGTCAGCTGCGAAAAGCCAAGGGCTACAGTCAGCTAATGCTGGCGCATAAGGCCAAATGCAGTCGCAAAACCATCATCGATCTTGAGGCCGGTGAAAACGTCGCTTTTTATACCGTGTTCCGGGTGATTGCCGCGTTGGGCATGGCGCTTGAAATCGTCGACAACCGAATCGATCTCAAGTCGCTCGCCGATCTGGTAGAGCATGATGAATAAGGTCAAACGACTCAACGTCATGACGCCGCAAGGCTGCGCGGGCGAGCTATCAAAAGGTTCGCAGTTCTCGTTTGCCTACCAGACGGCAGAAGCGTCTCGGGAAGTCTCGTTGGTCATGCCCTATGACCCGACGCCCGCAGTGAGCAATGTACTGCACCCAATATTTGATATGAATGTGCCCGAAGGTTTTCTGGCCGATCAGATCAAGCGCCGGATGGCCAAGCATATGCAGGTCGATGAAATGCGCCTGCTATCGGTCATTGGCGGTAATCAGATTGGGCGCCTTACTTATGAAAACCCGACTGAGCCCTCTACCGCTGTGCGCGCACAGGTCGGTCTGCACGACATTCTGTCTGCCGACGCCTCTCAGGGTGTTTTCAACTTTCTGGTTGAAACCTACTTCGAGTCGGGTATTTCCGGAGTGCAGCCCAAGGTACTGGTGCCTGACCTGGACAAACTCACCGGTAGCCGAAAAACAATGCTCAGCTCCGATCTTATCGTCAAATCAGGAGCCGAGGAGTATGAGCACTTGGCCCAGAACGAGTTTCTGTGTCTGGAGGCGGCGAGGCTGGCAGGATTGGAAACGCCACCGTTCTGGCTTTCCGAGAGCGGTGAGCTATTTGTCATGGAGCGGTTTGACCTAACGTCGTCCGGCCGTCTCGGTTTCGAAGACATGGCGGTACTGTTGGGTCTTAACAAAGATCCTCACGACAATTACAAGTATTCGCAGAGCTATGAAACCCTCGCGGCTGTCATCCGCCAGGTATGTCGCCATGCCGATCCGATTCGGGAGCTGGAGCGATACTTTTCGTCAGTCTGCCTTTCGGTGATGGTGCGCAATGGCGATGCACATTTGAAGAACTTCGGCGTGATATACACGCAGCCCGCGGCTCCAGAAACCGTGCAGTTGGCCCCGATTTACGATGTTACGACCACCACGGTCTATGAAAACTACAACCCGAAGTCCGGGCGGTCACTGGTTGACCGTACCCTGGCAATCAAAATGAATAAAACCAAAGACTACCCGGATCGCCAGCAACTGATTGAGTTCGGTCGCAAACACTGCGCGGTGGATAGGCCGGCATTGATCATCGACCGGATAGCTGAGGCAATGAGCCAGGCACTGGCTGCCCATCGGTCCCGAGTGGATGCTGAATTGTTTGTGGGGATGCAACGCGAATGGGATGTCGGACGTACAGTCGCCTTGAATGACTCGGTTGGGTCGGGATTGAAGCGTAAGCCTGTATTGGGAGATAGCAACGTTTAGCTACCTTTAGCGCTTATTGCTATTCAGGAACCCGCCGCGAGGCTGAAATACAGGGTGCAACTCACGCCGACGAAATTCGTCATGTCGCACAGGCATCGAGAGGCTGATCGCCATTGGTGGCGATGCATCTTCGTGATAACGGAAAGTGAAATCCTCGGCATCGCTGAACAGTCTGCCGCTATTACCTTCATGGGTACTGACTTGAAGAGAGGACATTTTCATTCGAATAAATCTCCAAGCTCTTCAAGGGTTGGCATCGTTGCTGGAACCACCGAGAGTTCGCAGTCCAAAGCAGCCAAAACGCGCGCGTAAGCGATCATGCCGACAGAAAGGGTGCCTTTCTCTACCGCGATGACTTTGTATCGTGTCAGTCCCGCCAGATCGGCAAGCTGCGCCTGCGTCAGGCCACGATTTATACGTTTTTCACGTAATTGAATGCCGAGACGGGTAATTAAAAGAGAGTAATCCATGTTGCGTTACCGGCACATTTTGATGTCGATGTTGCGTATGCGGAACATTTAGTCCATTTGGCTTAAGAAACCCGCCATGAGGCGGGTTTTTTTGTGGGCGGTTATTCCTTTAGTTCGACATGATCCAGTGCCTGATTCACCGCCAGTTCACCGAGCATGACGACCTGCGCAATTCCCAGCGCAGTCTTGCGGTGTGAGGTGTCGAGCATGGCGGCGAAGTTGTTGAGCATTTCGCTGGCTGAACCCAGGGTTTCGCTGGCGTTGGCCAGCAGGGATTCGGTGTTGTACTTCGGGTTGGCGAGGTACATGGGTTCGGGTTTATGCGTGCAGGCCATGATGAAGGCGGAGGGTTTGAGGTAATGGTCGAGGGCGCGCTCGGCAGCGTCGTTGAGTTTTTTGGAATCGAGGGAATCGTAAGGGGATGCGGGATCTGTTTCTGGCGGGTGCGGCGTTGATTTGATCATGTTTCGTCTCCGGTAAATGGAGCCGACACCGGATCGCTACTAAACGAAGGGGTGGCAGCTGAACGCAGGTTAGTAGACCGGGGAGACGCGACCGGCGCACCCGAAGGCGCCCTGCGAACAGCTACCATCAAGCGCGGGTTATGCCCGACTGAATGGTGCCAATGCGCATCGCGTAACCACGGGCTACTAAACCCGATCACTGGAAATCAGTGACGCGAATCAAGTTACCGATGGCCCGCCAGGCGCACAAGCCGGCGGATTCTGGCGTACCCGTAGGCAACGACGCAAGCTGTTGTAGGCACCCGGAAGTAACTGCTGACAGATCTAAACAGCGCTGTTTAAAGGTAGGAGCTGCCGAAGGCTGCGATCTTTTGATTTTGTCTTTTTAGAATCAAAAACAAGATCAAAAGATCGCAGCCTTCGGCAGCTCCTACCGTCGGGATTGGGTTATTTGTCGTGATCGATGTCGAGTTTGGAGAAGGTCACTTGGCCACCCTCGCTGGTGTACCCGGTGTTGTCCTGCACATAAACCCCAGCCTTGAAATACAGCGGCTTGTTGCGCCACGTCGCGCTGATCTGTGAATCCCACTGATAACCCGCCGCGCTCACGCCCAATGCACCGCCAGGGCTCAGGTGAATAAGGTAGTTGAATTCGCGATCCAGTTTGATCCCGGTCGCCAGGGTGATAACCCGGCTCTCATCCTCGTCCGGGTGCATGCGCACCTTGATCACCAGGTTGCCGGTTTCAGTTTTGGTCTTGTACTGATATTCAAGTTTGACCATCGGCTTCTGGCTTTCGTAGGCGTGAATCTGGCCAATGACGATCTTGCCGGAGCTAGGGACTTTGTTCACCGTGACGGTCGCGCGCAACGAATTGTCGGCGTCCGGGTAATACCAATTGCGCAGCGTGCCGTTGCTGTAGGTCTCGCGCAGTTCAGTGCGCGGATAAATGGCGTTTTCGGTTTTTGACCCGGTAACCGGTGACCAGAAGAACAAGGTGCCGGTGTCGGAATGGAAGTACTGATCTTTGAAGCCGTTCACCAGTTTGGAGGTTTCGACGGTGTATGGCGGGCTGCCAACGGGAACGCTGAGGTTCCAGGTTGCGAGATCGATCATGTCGGTTCTTCCACTCAAGTTTCACTGCACGCACGTGCCAGAAGCTCTAGCCCGCACGTTTTGGGGCGGCCTTTATAAGCGTAGAGGGATTTTTTGTTAATGCCCGTTTGGCAGATGATTGACGTCAACATCCTGTCGAAATGCCATCTCTGCCGGTTTCCGGGGGCTTCAGCGGTGACCGTTAGTCGGCAAATTCACGCTTTGGTTAAATGATGGCCTGATGACAGCTTCTGCTTTCTTGGATCCAGTACTAGAGTGAAGCCTCAGTATGTGTGCGGTTTTTACCGGAAACCGACCGAAAGTCCCGACAAGAGAAGCAGCATGGAATGCGCGCAACCCCCGCCAGGTGAAGGCAGCTCTGTCCTTTTGATCGTTGATGATTACCCTGAAAATCTGATCAGCATGCGCGCGTTGCTGCAGCGTCAGGATTGGCACGTCCTCACCGCAGCCTCCGGCTTCGAAGCGCTCAATATTTTGCTCTCGCATGACGTCGACCTAGTGCTGCTGGATGTGCAGATGCCGGGCATGGACGGCTTTGAAGTGGCGCGGTTGATGCGTGGCAGCCAACGCACGCGCCTGACGCCGATCATCTTTCTGACCGCCAACGAGCAATCCCAGGACGCCGTGATCAAGGGCTATGCCAGTGGCGCGGTGGATTACCTGTTCAAACCGTTCGACCCGCAGATCCTCAAGCCCAAGGTGCAGGCGTTGCTGGAACACCAGCGCAATCGCCGCGCATTGCAGCGCCTGAGTCATGACCTGGAAGTGGCGCGCGCCTTCAATGCCTCGGTGCTGGATAACGCCGCCGAGGGGATATTGGTAGTGGGCGAGGACGGTTTGATCCGCTTTGCCAATCCGGCGATTTCGCGGTTGCTGAATGCGCCGGTGAAGGAGCTCGAAGGTAAGGAGTTTCTCGATTTTCTACAGAAGCCGCACATTCCGCTGTGGGCCGATTCCGAGTTTTATGCCGGCTACAAACGTGGCGAGACGCTAAGGCTGCACGATGCCTTGCTGCGTACCGCGCCCGGCCAGCAGGTGCCGGTGGCGCTGTCCTGTGCGGCGTTGCCTGCTGAGCAACACGCGATGGTGGTGACTGTGCTGGACATGTCGGTGGTGCGCCACTTGCACCAGCAACTGGAATTTCAAGCGGTGACCGATCCACTGACCGGGTTGCTTAACCGGCGCGGCTTTTACCAGACTGTTGAAAACCTGCTGTTGCGTGGTGAGCGCAGCGACAGCAGTTGGGTCTTGCTGTATCTGGACCTTGATGGCTTCAAACGGGTCAACGATTCACTCGGTCACGATGCCGGCGATCGTGTACTGCGCTGGGTCTCCGAGCAGTTAAAAGCCTGCCTGCGACCGTTCGATATTCTCGCGCGCATGGGCGGTGATGAATTTACCGCGCTGCTCGATCTGGAATTCCCCGAGCAAGCGGCGAAGATCGCCGAAAAGCTCATTGAGCGGGTGTCGATCTGTCAGCAGATCGAAGGGTTGGACATCGCCCTCGGCGCCAGCATCGGTATCGCCACCTATCCGGACTGCGGCTCGAATCTCGACGGATTGCTGCGCGCCTCCGACATCGCTATGTACGAAGCCAAGCGCGCCGGGCGCCAGCAATATCGTTTCTACGATCATGAAATGAATGGCCGGGCGCGCTCGCGGTTGATGCTCGAGGAGAGCGTGCGTGCAGCCATCGAAAACCGCGATTTCAACTTGGTGTATCAGCCGCAAGTGGCCATCGACACTGGCCAGATTCGTGGCTTCGAAGCGTTATTGCGCTGGCAGCACCCGAGCGTGGGCGATGTGCCGCCGGGGCTGTTTCTGCCGTTGCTGGAAGAGGCGCGGTTGATCAGTCGCCTCGGCAGCTGGATCTATCATCGTGGCGCCGGCCAGCGCAAAGCCTGGGAAACCCTGTTTGCCGAAGATCTGGTGCTGGGCGTGAGTTTGAGCAACACCCAGTTCAGCCTGCCGAATCTGGTCACCGAGTTGCGTCAGGTGATGGAGCGACATTCCTTGCAACCCCGGCAGCTGGAGGTCGAAGTCACTGAAGAAGCGTTGATGCAAAACCCCGACGAAACCCGTAAGCAGTTGCGTTTGCTGCGCAATCTTGGGGTGCGCGTGGCGCTGGATGACTTCGGTTCCGGGCCGTGTTCGCTGGCGCATCTGCGTGATCTGGAACTGGATACCCTGAAGCTTGATCGCCATCTCATTGCGCGATTGCCGGACTCGAAACGCGACGCCTCACTGGTCAGCACGGTGATCAGTCTGTGCAAGCAATACGGTTTGCTGGTGATCGCCGAGGGCGTTGAAACCATCGAGCAATACCAATGGCTGCAAGCCCACGGCTGCGAGTACGTGCAAGGCTTCCTCGTGGCGCGGCCATTGATCGCCGAGGACGCTGCGAGCTTCGCCGAGCCGTTTGACTGGAGCGCGCTGCCCGTTTGAATTCGCTACACTGGCGCACCTTTTTCGAACCGTGTCGCTCGTCCATGACTGTGTTGAAGTACCTCCAGGCCTATCCCGCGCAATTGCAGGATCAGGTGCGCCAACTGATCGCCGAAGGGCGTCTGGGTGAATACCTGAATCAACGCTATTCGGGGCGCCACGACGTGCAGAGCGACAAGGCCTTGTACAGCTACGCGCTGGACTTGAAGCAGGAATACCTGCGCAACGCGCCGGCCATCGACAAGGTGCTGTTCGACAACCGCCTCGACCTGACCCACCGCGCCCTCGGTCTGCACACCACGGTTTCACGGGTGCAGGGCGGCAAGCTCAAGGCCAAGAAAGAGATTCGTATCGCCTCGTTGTTCAAGGACGCCGCGCCGGACTTTCTGAAAATGATCGTGGTGCATGAACTGGCGCACTTCAAGGAGTCGGATCACAACAAGGCGTTCTATAAATTGTGCGAGCACATGCTGCCGGGGTATCACCAGGTCGAGTTTGATCTGCGCGTGTACCTGACATGGCGGGATATGCAGGCTTAACAGTACGCAACCAGGAAGGTGTGGATGGACGTCAGCAAGACCAAAAGCAGTTTCTACCGCCGCTTGTATGTGGCGTACCTGATCGACAGCGGTCTGGCGCCGAGTGTGCCGACGCTGACCGAAGTGACCGGCATGCCCCGGCGCACGGCGCAGGACACGATCGCGGCGTTGGCGGATCTGGATATCGTTTGTGAGTTCGAGCAGGAAGAGGGCGCACGCAACCATGCGGGGCGCTATCGGATTCGCGAGTGGGGGGCGATTGATCGCGGGTGGATCGAGCGTAATTTGCGGCAGATCAAGGCTGTGCTTGAGTATCCCTGAAAGCCCCTCACCCCAGCCCTCTCCCAGAGGGAGAGGGAGCCGATTGGAGGATATTGGAGAAGTTCGCCGACTTGAGCGAATTGCTGTGAATCCATAATCGACTCGGTTTTTCAGGTCGATGTCTGACGCAAGACGATAAGGTCAGTCCCCTCTCCCTCTGGGAGAGGGCTAGGGTGAGGGCTGTTCAGGCGCGACGCATCCCAATGTGTGGAATGTCATCCTCCAGATACTCCTCACCCGCCACTACAAACCCGTACCGACCGTAATACCCCTGCAAATGCGCCTGCGCTGACAGATAGATCGGCACTTGTGGCCAATGCTTCTCCGCCTGTTTCAACGCCTGCTCCATCATTTCGTGCCCCAGCCCTTTGCCGCGCCCTTGCGGTGCGGTAATCACGCGGCCGATCACCACATCACCACCCTGGGATTCCGGATCCAGCAGGCGCAGGTACGCCATCAACTGGTCATCTTCCCAACCCATCAGGTGATAGGTATCGCCTTCCAGATCCTGACCGTCGAGGTCCGGATAGGCGCATTTCTGTTCGACCACGAACACGTCCGAGCGCAGTTTCAACAGCGCGTACAGCTGCTCCTTGCCCAGATCACTGTGATGTTTGCAGACCCATTCGATTGTCATTTGCCGATTCCTTGAACGTGTCGCCCGATACTAAGCGCCTGCGGCAAAGATGTCTTGATGGCGTAAGAGTCTGTGACAAAGGTCAAAATGCCATCATTCCTTTCTCGCAGCCCCGGCGACTTTGTGTAATCTGCAGGAGAGCCCTGTGCACTGGCTGCAATGAGCTAATGTTAGGGCCTGGGTTTTGCCGGTAAGGGGCCTTGGGGTTTTGACTGAAAACATGCTGGGCAACTCGCCCGCTAAGGATTTTCAAGCATGCCGCGTTTGCATCGAGCCTTTGCTTTGACCGGATTGCTCTTGCTGGCCCCGACCGCCGCAGCGGACAAGCTGCGGCTGGTGTTTGATATCTGGCCACCCTTTACCGACGACACGCTGGTCAACGGCGGCTTGGCCACCGACATCGTCAGCACTGCGCTGGCCCGGGCCGGTTATGCCAGCGGTTACGAACAGGTGCCGTGGGCGCGGGCGCTGCTTGGCGTTGGCGAGGGCCGCTACGATGTATTGGTCAACGCTTGGTACAACGACGAACGGACCAAGCTCGGCCAGTTTTCCGGTGAATACCTGCTCAATCGCATCCGCTTTCTCAAGCGCAAAGACACGCCGCTCGAGTATTCAAATCTGCAGCAACTGCACACCTATCCGATCGCTGTGGTGCGCGGTTACGCCTATTCGGCGCCGTTCGATGCCGACACGGCGTTGCAGAAAGTCCCTGTGCATAACTTCGCCATGGCCGTGCGCATGCTCGCAGCGGATCGGGTCAAGCTGACGCTGGAAGATGAGTATGTGGCCAAGTATTACCTGGCGCGGGAATCCGCCAAGGTGCGCAATTCGGTGGAGTTTTTACCCAAGCCGTTGAGTGAGAACAGCCTGCACATTCTGGTGAGCCTGAAGAATCCGCAGCATGAGCAGATTGTTGCGGGGTTTGATAAGGCGATTGCGGCGATGAAGGCGGATGGGAGTTATGACAAGTTGTTGAGGCAGCATGGGATGTGAGTTTCTGATCCCAGAGTTGTGTTGTTGCTGATGGCCTCTTCGCGAGCAGGCTCGCTCCCACAATTTGGAATGCGGTGCCCCTGTGGGAGCGAGCCTGCTCGCGAAGGCATCCTGTCAGCCAGCACTAACCTCACTGGTGTCCTTGATAAGATGCGCCGCCAACGTCCGCAACGGCCCCAACTGCCGGCAAATCAACGCGAGTTGCGTCTGCACCAACCGCTGCCCTTCATCGATCTCATCAGCCATCTGCTCCAGCTCATTGGCCAGCGCTTCTTCTTCATCACTCTGAATCGCCACCGGCTGCTTGTTCGCCAGCCCTTGGGCGATTTCATCGATGCTCGTTGCCAGTTTCACCCCGGCGCCATCAATCAAATGCTCACGCACATCCGCCGGCAACTGCGTCTCGCGATGCGCGCCGAGCCCTGACAGATAACTCAACAAGGTGTGCGACAACACCAGAAAGCGGAAACCGACATCCGCTTCCTTGCGGAAATGCCCCGGCTCCATGAGCATGTTCGCCAGCGTCGTCGACAGCGCCGCATCGGCGTTGTGCGCATTGCGCCGTGCCAGACGATAGGCGAGGTCGTCGCTCTTGCCAGCGGCGTATTGCTGCATGATCTGGCGCAGGTAGATGCTGTTGCAGGTCAGGGTGTTGGCCAGCACTTTGTTCAGGCGTCGACCCTGCCAGTCCGGCAGGAACAGGAACACCGTCAGGCCAGCAATCAGGCTGCCCAGCAGCGTATCGAACAGGCGTGGCAGGAACAGCCCGTAGCCGTCGCCGACCTGGTTGAAGCAGAACAGCACCATGATGGTGATCGCCGCCGTCGCCAGGGTGTAGCGGGTGGTGCGGTTGGTAAAGAACACCACGCCGGCGGCGATGGCGAAACACGACTGCACCAACGGGCTCGGGAACAGATCGAACAGCGCCCACGCCACGGTCAGGCCGATGGCGGTGCCGAAAATTCGCTGACCGAGTTTGCGCCGGGTCGCGCCGTAGTTTGGCTGGCAGACGAACAGGGTGGTGAGGATGATCCAGTAACCCTGCGACGGGTGAATCAAATGCACCATGCCGTAGCCGATACTCAGCGCCAGTGGCAGGCGCAGGGCATGACGGAACAACAAAGAGGTCGGCGTCAGCTGCGTGCGCAGGCGAATCCACACATCCTTGAGATTGCGCGGCGAGCGGTCGAGCAGGCTGCTGTCGGTCGCATCGGCCAAGGCGTCGGGGTTGCTCGCGTCGCTGAGCAAGCGGTCGAGGGTGCCAAGGTTCGCTGCCAAGGCACGTAGCGAGCGCAGCAATCCGCGCCACGCCGGGTTGCTCTGGATGCGCAAATGTTCGAGGGAGGCGTCGAGGTCGCTCAGGGCTTCGGCGAAACTCGCGTCATAAATAAATGGCTGGCGCATCTGGATCGATTCGGCCAGCGCGCGGCAGGCCTTGCCTTGCTGGCGCAACAGGCGCTGGCAGCGGAACAGCACGTCACTGTGGAAGAACGCTTCGGCCAGCGCGTTGTACGGATAGTGCGAAGAACTGGCGCGTTCGTGGATGTCCTGAGCGAGGAAGTACAGCTTCAGGTAACGGCTGACTTTCGAGCCGGGGCGGCCATTGCCGACGCGGTGCAGGATGATTTCCTTGGCACTGTTCAGCGCCGCCACCACGCGGCCGTTTTGCTGGGCCAGTTCCAGGCGCCGGGCTTCGACGTCCATCTGCCGGATCGGCTCGAACAGCGAGGATTTCAGCTTCAGGTAAAACCCCAGTTCGCGGAACAGCCGCGCCAGGCTCTGCTGCACCGGCTGGTTGGAAAACAGCGCCTGCCACACCACCGAGAGCAAGCCGTACCACGCCGCACCGGCGACCAGCAGCATCGGTTCGTGCCAGAAATCGGTGACCGCACCGCCGCGCTGATCAACGCCGATCATCGTGTACACCGACAGAATCAACGTCGCCGAAGCAATCGCCCCATAACGCTCGCCGAGGGCGCCGAGCATGGTCAGGCCGAAACTGGCCAGCGCCAAAGCAATGGCAAACACGATGGGGTAGGGGAAGAGCAATTCCACCGACAGCGCGGCGATGCTGAAACAGACCAGCGTCACCGCGAGTGCATTGAGGCGGCCCTGCCAACTGTCGTCGGTCTCGGCCAGGGCGCTGGCGATAATCCCCAGGAACAACGGGATCAGCAGGCCCATTTCATCCTGATACCAACACAGCGCCATGCTGCCGGTCAGGGCGATGAACACCCGCACGCTGTAGCTGAATTTATCCAGCGCCCACAGGCGCCGCAAAGACTGACGAAACGAGGTCGAGGACATGAAGTGCGAAGGCCTTCCGAGGCGATGCCGCTAAATTGAGCCAGTAATGACGCCGACGCAATGGCGCCGATCACATCTGACAGCAAAAAGTGTTCCTTACTGCATCACACATAACAACTGTAGGAGTGAGCCTGCTCGCGATAGCGGCCTGTCAGCCAATAAATTCGGTGACAGACACACCGCTATCGCGAGCAGGCTCACTCCTACAGAATTTTGTATTTGGCTCTGAGTTAGGCGTACTGCGCGGCAGCGTAGCCCGAGGCCCAGGCCCACTGGAAGTTGAAACCGCCCAAGTGGCCAGTGACGTCGAGCACTTCACCGATGAAGTACAGGCCGGGGCTTTTCAGCGATTCCATGGTCTTGGAGGAAACTTCGCGAGTGTCGACGCCACCCAGTGTGACCTCGGCCGTGCGATAACCTTCAGTCCCCGCCGGCACGACTTTCCAGCTGCCCAGCTTCTCGGCGATTTCCGCCAGCTCAGCGTGGGTGTATTGCTTCATCGGTTTGGACACGAACCAGTTGTCCGCCAGCAAATTGGCCATCTTCTTGGTGAAGATTTCACCGAGCAGGGTTTTCAACTCGCTGTTCGGGCGCTCGGCCACTTGCTCTTGCAACCAGCTCGCCGCGTCATGATCCGGCAGCAGGTTGATCTCCACTGTATCGCCGGATTCCCAGAACGACGAAATCTGCAAAATCGCCGGGCCGCTAAGGCCACGGTGAGTGAACAGAATGTTCTCGCGAAAGCTCTGGTCGTTGCAGCTGACCAGACAATCCACTGAGGTCCCGGACAACTCGGTGCAGAGTTCCTTGAGCTGATCGGTGATGGTGAACGGCACCAGCCCGGCGCGAGTCGGCAGCAGCTCGTGGCCGAACTGCTTGGCAACCTGATAACCGAACCCGGTGGCGCCCAACGTCGGGATCGACAGACCACCAGTGGCGATCACCAGCGACTGGCATTGAACCTGACCGAGGGTGGTGTCGAGCAGGTAACCGCTTTCGACCTTCTCGATCGTCTGGATCGACGTGTCCAGATGCAGCTCGACGCCGGCCTGATCGCACTCGGTGAGGAGCATTTCGAGGATGTCGCTGGATTTGTTATCGCAGAACAACTGGCCGAGTTTCTTCTCGTGGTAGGGCACGGCGTGTTTGCCGACCATGCCGATGAAATCCCACTGCGAGTAACGCGCCAGCGCGGATTTGCAGAAATGCGGGTTCTGCGAGAGAAAATTGCTCGGCTCGGTGTACATGTTGGTGAAATTGCAGCGGCCACCGCCCGACATCAGGATTTTCTTGCCGGCCTTGTTCGCGTGGTCGAGCAGCAATACCTGACGCCCACGCCCGGCGGCGGTCAGTGCACACATCAACCCAGCGGCGCCAGCGCCAATGATCACGACTTCGGTAGAGCGCAAAACGGTGTCCTCTGAAATGTCACCACAAAACGAACTGTAGGAGTGAGCCTGCTCGCGATGGCGGTGTGTCATTCAACATAGAGGTTGGCTGACAGATTGCTATCGCGAGCAGGCTCACTCCTACAGGGGAGTTACGTTGTTCTTACAAAATACGGACGCGCAGCGAACGGCCCTTGATCTTGCCGTCGTTCAAACGCTGCAAGGCCTGCATGGCCACGGTGCGGTCCACGGCTACATAAGCCTGGAAGTCAAAGATCGCGATCTTGCCAACCTGTGCACCGGGAATCCCGGCATCGCCAGTCAGCGCGCCAAGAATGTCGCCCGGACGAACCTTGTCTTTACGACCGGCACCAATGCACAGCGTGGTCATCGGCGGCTGCAATGGGGCGAGGCCTTGGGATTTGAGGTTATCGACCTGATCCCAGTTCAGCGGCGTTTTTTGCAGCTGTTCGATGGCCTGTGCACGGTGCGCTTCGCCCGGTGCAACTAGGCTGATCGCGATGCCTTTCTCGCCAGCACGACCGGTACGGCCAACGCGGTGAATGTGGATTTCCGAATCGCGCGCCAGTTCGACGTTGATCACCATGTCCAGCGCATCGATGTCCAGACCGCGTGCGGCGACGTCGGTGGCAACCAGTACCGAAGTACTGCGGTTGGCGAACATTGCCAGCACTTGATCGCGATCACGCTGTTCCAGGTCGCCGTGCAGGCCGACGGCGGAAATGCCTTTGGCGGTCAGGTGATCAACGGTTTCCTGCACTTGCTGCTTGGTGAAGCAGAACGCCACGCACGACGCCGGGCGGAAGTGGTGCAGGACTTTGGTCACCACGCTCATACGATCTTCCGGGGAGATCTCGTAGAAGCGCTGCTCGATCTGCGTGTCATCGTGGAACGCTTCGGCTTTCACCGTTTGCGGATCACGCATGAACTTCGACGCCAGTTGCTTGATGCCCACCGGGTAAGTCGCGGAGAACAGCAGGGTCTGACGACGCTCCGGGGTCTTGATGATGATGTCTTCGATGGCGTCGTAGAAACCCATGTCGAGCATGCGATCGGCTTCGTCGAGGATCAGCGTGTTCAGGCCATCGAGGACCAGCGAACCCTTGCGCAGGTGCTGCTGGATGCGGCCCGGGGTGCCGACGATGATGTGCGCGCCGTGCTCCAGCGAAGCGATCTGCGGGCCGAAGGACACGCCGCCGCACAGGGTCAGGACTTTGATGTTGTCTTCGGCACGGGCCAGACGACGGATTTCCTTGGCGACCTGGTCGGCCAGCTCGCGCGTCGGGCAAATTACCAGTGCCTGGCAACCGAAGTAGCGCGGGTTGATCGGGTTGAGCAGGCCGATGCCGAATGCGGCAGTCTTGCCGCTGCCGGTCTTGGCCTGGGCGATCAGGTCCATCCCTTTGAGGATCACCGGCAAGCTCTGCGCCTGGATCGGCGTCATCTGGGCATAACCGAGGGATTCGAGGTTAGCCAGCATGGCGGCGGACAGCGGCAGAGTATTAAAAGCGGTGGCGATGGTGGTCACGGGACTGGCCTGCAAAACAAAATGTCGCGCAGTGTAGCAGCCCCGTGCCACTTTCTTCGAAAGTTCTGGACGAACAGTGGTTAATGTTCGATGTGTTCTTCCGGGCGTTTGGCACGCCGACCGTCTTGTTTCGACAGTTGCGAGAAGATCGTCGCAGCGAGCATCGCCATGATGCCGACGGTGACGAAGGTCAGCTGGAACGCGCCGAGTACGGTTTCCACGCCATCGTTACCGATCTCTGCGGTAAACCCGCCAAGCAACGCACCGGCGCAGGCAACGCCCAGACTCAATGACAACTGCGCCACCACCGAGAGCAAGCTGTTGCCACTGCTGGCGCTCGCATCGTCGAGGTCGATCAGCGTTACGGTGTTCATCGCGGTGAATTGCAGCGAGTTGATCGCCCCTAGCACTGCCAGCAGACACAGCAGTAGCCAGTACGGCGTCTGCTCGCTGACCAGGCCCATGCTCGCCAACATAATCCCCAGCGCCAGCGTGTTGCCGGTCAGCACGATGCGATAACCGAGCCGCTCAATCAGCGGCCGTGCCACCCACTTGGCAATCATCGCCGCAGCAGCCAGTGGCAGCATGCTCATCCCCGCTTGCGACGGTGAATAACCCAGCGCCACCTGCAGCAGCAACGGCACCAGAAACGGCAGAGCACCGCTGCCCAAACGCGCGAAGAGGTTGCCGAGAATTCCGACGGCAAAGGTGCGGGTCTTGAACAGCGACGGTGCGAACAACGGGTTTTCGATGTGCCCGGCGCGCAACCAGTACGCCGCCAGACAAGCCATGCCACCGAACAGCAGCAACATTACCCGCAGGTGCGGCAGGTGCAATTCGCCGAGGCCTTCCATGGCGATGGTGATCAGGATCATTGCCGCGCCGAACAGCAGGAAACCCAGACTATCGAAACGTGTGCGCTCGGTGCCGCGCAGGTCGGGAATGAATTTCCACACCGCGTAGCAACCGATCACGCCGACCGGCAGGTTGATCAGGAAGATCCAGTGCCACGTCAGGTATTCGACCATCCAGCCGCCCATGGTCGGGCCGATCAACGGGCCGAGCAGGCCGGGGATGGTGATGAAGCCCATGATCCGCACCAGTTCCGATCGCGGATAGGCGCGCAGGACCACCAGCCGTCCGACCGGCAGCATCAGTGCACCGCCCAGGCCCTGAATGACGCGGGCGCCGACCAGCATGCTCAGACTGCTCGACAGTGCACAAAGCAATGAGCCGAAGCTGAACAGCAGGATCGCGCCGAAGAAGATTTTCTTGGTGCCGAAACGGTCGGCGATCCAGCCTGAGGCGGGGATCAGCAGCGCCACGGTGAGCATGTAAGAGATGACCACGCCTTGCATGCGCAACGGATCTTCGGCGAGATCGCGAGCCATGGCGGGCAGGGCAGTGTTAAGAATGGTCCCGTCGAGGGACTGCATGAAGAAAGCGATAGCGACGACCCACGGCAACCAGCGGGCGGTGATGGCGTCGAGAGGCGGGCGGTTGGGCATGGAACCTCTGTTGTTGGAGTTAATACAAATCCAAGGTCGAGCACGGTCAGTGTGGGAGCGAGCCTGCTCGCGAAAGCGGTAGGTCAGTCGCCATCAATGTTGGATGACATGGCCTCTTCGCGAGCAGGCTCGCTCCCACAGGTTTTACGTTTACAGAGTCAGCGTGAGTCGGCTGACCAGCGCCCCCGGCAGCAACGCCGACGACGTATTGCGCTGGCTATACGTACTCGCCGACAGCAGCAACTCACGCTCGGTGGTCAACGCTTCCAGCTGCGAACCGAGCAAGCTGTAAGCGCTGTCGTCAAAGCGCATGGTGCTGACCGGCGCCTGGATCTCGCCGTTCTCGACCCAGAAAGTCGCGAAGCGGGTCATGCCAGTCATGCGCGCGGCCGGTTGATCCGAGTAGTTCAGGTACCACAGGTTGCTGATGTACAGCCCGGTACCCAACTGCTTGAGGATCTCTGCTTGCGACAGATCGCCCGCCGCCATGTTCAATGCACTGGGCATTTCACCGCCGCCGGCGCCGTTGGCGGTCAGCCCATATTCGGCCGCACTGCGTGAGCCGACCAGTTGATCGCCAGCCTTGCCTTCGACGATTAAACGCAAATCACTGCGCGGATAACCTTCGCCGGAAAACGCCGGGCTCAACGATTCGCTGACTTTCTCGTCCAGCGACAGCAGTGGGCTGAACGCCTGATCGCCGACATACAGCTTCTGCAACGGGCTGCTCTTGCTGGCAATCGACTGCGCCGAAAAACCGCCCCAGCTCAACATGCCCATGATTTCTTCCAGCGCCGCCGGTGCCAGGTACGCGCGGTACTGCCCCGGCGCCAAGGTGCGCAGTGGGCGGCCGAGAAACTCCAGTTGCTCACGTGCCTGGCCGAAGCGCTTGGCGAAACCTTCGCTGCTCCAGTCATGCCCGGCGTAGCTGGCCTTAACCGCTTCACCGTTGTCGTGGAACAGGCTGAAATCGAAGTTGAAGCTGTTGGCCTGATGCCAGCCAAACGCCCCCGCTGAACTGGCGAAGCCACGGCTGATCGGGCCGGCGGCATAGAAGCCAACCAAGTCCAGACCTTCAGCGGCAGCACAGATTTCATCGACCACCTGTTCGGTATCCGGCAGCGGATGTTCCTGCACGTTCTGGCTCTGCCAGCCGTTGTGGTTGAGCAACAGATACGGATCCTGCGGCAGCAACGGCAGGGTTTCACGCAGTTGTTGCAGACCTTCGGCGAGGCGTCGCAGATCGCCTTCCTGATCACCGGAGAGGGTGACTTGCAGGTCGGCATGACGCCCGTCGTTGATCAGTTTCAGAACGATATTGGCCTGCTGCACTTGGCCGGCCTGACGCACTTTGGCGTGATTGAAACGCACAAACGCCGAGGACTCGGCGGCATAGCTGAGGGTGAACTGTTCTGGCTCGCGCACGCTGTCGCGCAGCCACTCGACCATGACCTTGAAGGCGTCGGACTGACTCTTCGAAATGCTCATCAGGCGTCTCCCCCAAACACATCAACGTTGCTGAATACGCAGGCCGGCGAAGCGTGGCCGACGCGGATCACCTGGTTCGGTTCGCCCTTGCCGCAGTTCGGCGTGCCCAGCACCTTGACGGTGTTGGCGTCGCCGACGGCGCGCAGGCTTTTCCAGAAGTGCGCGGAAATCGCCCGGTAGTTCGGGTTTTTTACCACGCCTTTGAGTTCACCGTTTTCGATCAACTGGCCCCATTCACAGCCGAACTGGAATTTGTTGCGCGCATCGTCGATCGACCAAGAACGGTTGGTGCTCATCAGGATGCCGTTCTCGATGCCTTCGATCAGTTTGTTCAGTGGCTGATCGCCCGGTTCGATATTGAGGTTGGCCATGCGGTCGATCGGCGGCCGGTTCCAGCCGCAGGCGCGGCTGTTGGCAACGCCATCGAGACCAGCGCGGAACTGCGACAGTGCACCGCCCAGTGGGCGCAGCAGCAAACCATCGCGGATCAGGAATTGTTTGCTGGCCTTGCTGCCGTCGTCATCGTGGCCATAGCTGGCCAGTTCTTCGGGAATGCCCGGATCGAAGGTCACGTTGAGCAGCTTGGAGCCGTATTGCAGGCTGCCGAAGTCGCTGGCTTTGACGAAACTGGTGCCGGCGTAATTGCGTTCATCACCGAGGATGCGGTCGAGTTCCAACGGGTGACCAATGGATTCGTGGATCTGCAGCATCATTTGATCCGGCATCAGCAGCAGATCGCGCGGGCCTTGCGGGGTGTTCGGCGCGAGCAGCAGTTGCAATGCCTGGTCGGCGACTTGCGGGCCGGCGCCGATCAGGCCGCAGCGGCTGATCACGTCCGCGCCGCCCTGTTGGCCGAAGTTCTCGCGACCGAGGCTACGGGTCTGGCTGTCGTTGCCATCGTAGGCGGTAACGTCGAGGCCCGGGTAGACGAAACGCTGGGCCTGGCGCAATTCAGCCCCGGCGCTGCTCAGGTAGATCTGTTCGACGTGGGTAATGCCAATGCTCACCTGCCAGTTCACCAGGCGCTCATCCTTTGGCACCGAGGCGGATTCCGCGCCGAGCAGCTCGAAGCATTCGCTCAGGGACGGGAAGGCTTGTTCGAGATTGGCCGAAAAGTAATCAGCGCGATCGCTGGACACTGGCTGATCGCGCAGGTCGAGCAAGGCGTGCGGCTTGAGCCGGCGCGCTTGCTGCTCGGCGCGCTCGAGGGCGGCCTGCAGACCTTGTTGCGAGAGGTCGTTGGTTGCCGCGTAGGCCTCAACGCCGTTGACGCGCACGGTAAGCATCGCGCCTTCGTCGCGGCTCAGGCTCGGCGGTTCGGCGACGTTTTTACGCACCGACAGGTACTGACCGGATTCGCGTACGTATCGCAGGGAAAAAAACTCAGCGCCCGTGCGCAAGGCAGCGAAGCGCTGCTTGAGCTGGGGGTGGAAATCGAACATTCGGGAACCTCCTTGTCAGGGGGAAGCGGTAGAGCAGCGGCGGGGAGGGGGTGAAACGGTTGCGCGAGGTCTAGAGTAGGCCTGCGTGGGGGTAGGATCAAGTGAAGAGGGGGTGTAGGGGGATTTACTTGAAGCAGAGGGATTTGTGCTGAATTGTGGGGCCTCATCGCGAGCAGGCTCACTCCTACAGTTAATCTCCAGTGTTCACATGGATGTGTGTTCACTGGAGATCCTTGTAGGAGTGAGCCTGCTCGCGATCAGCCTTGATACGGTGTAACTGAATTACTGAGCAGCAGGCGTAATATCACGCATCGGCTTGCCCTTCACCGGCGCATCGCCCGCCACATAGTAAGCAGCGGTGCTACGCGGCAGCGGCTGGCGACCACGGATCTTGTCGGCGATTTTCTCGGCGATCATGATCGTCGGCGCGTTGAGGTTGCCGGTGGTGATGATCGGCATGATCGAAGCATCGACCACACGCAGGCTCTGCATGCCGTGCACGCGACCTTCGCCATCAACCACAGCCATCTCGTCGGTGCCCATCTTGCACGAGCAGGACGGGTGGAACGCAGTTTCGGCGTGCTCGCGGATGAACTTGTCCAGCTGCTCATCGGTTTGCACTTCGATGCCCGGGCTGATTTCGCGGCCACGGAAGGCGTCGAGTGCCGGCTGCTGCATGATTTCACGGGTCAGGCGGATGCCGTCGCGGAATTCCTGCCAGTCTTGTTCGGTGGCCATGTAGTTGAACAGGATGCTCGGGTGCTGGCGCGGGTCTTTCGACTTGGCCTGGATGCGACCACGGCTTGGCGAGCGCATGGAACCCATGTGCGCCTGGAAACCGTGCTCTTTCACACCGTTGCTGCCGTTGTAGTTAATCGCTACCGGCAGGAAGTGGTACTGGATGTTCGGCCATTCGAATTCCGGACGCGAACGGATGAAACCGCCGGCTTCGAACTGGTTGCTGGCGCCGATACCGGTGCCGTTGAACAGCCACTCGGCACCGATGGCTGGCTGGTTGTACCAGAGCAGCGACGGGTACAGCGAAACCGGTTGGGTGCAAGCGTATTGCAGGTACAGCTCAAGGTGATCCTGCAGGTTTTCACCGACGCCCGGCAGGTCGTGAACCACTGGAATGTCGAGCGACTTCAGCAGCTCGGCAGGGCCGACACCGGAACGCTGCAGAATCTGCGGCGAAGCGATGGCGCCGGAGCACAGCAGGACTTCTTTACGGGCTTTGGCTTCAACGCGCTCTTCAGCGTCGCCGACCAGGTAACGCACGCCAACCGCACGCTTGCCTTCAAACAGAATCTTGTCGGTCAGGGCGTGGGTGACGATGGTCAGGGTCGAGCGCTTCTTGGCGACGTCGAGATAACCACGGGCGGTGGAAGCACGACGGCCGTTCGGCGTGACGGTACGGTCCATCGGGCCGAAGCCTTCCTGCTGGTAGCCGTTCAAGTCTTCGGTGCGCGGATAACCGGCCTGTACGCCAGCTTCAACCATGGCGTGGAACAGCGGGTTGTTCCCAGCCTTCGGCGTGGTCACGCTGACCGGGCCTTCGCCACCGTGGTAGTCGTTCGGGCCGATGTCGCGGGTTTCGGCTTTGCGGAAGTACGGCAGGCAGTCGAGGTACGACCAGTTTTCCAGGCCTGGCAGTTTTGCCCAGCCGTCGTAGTCCATCGCGTTACCGCGGATGTAGCACATGCCGTTGATCAGCGAAGAACCGCCGAGGCCTTTGCCGCGACCGCATTCCATCCGGCGACCGTCCATGTGTGGCTCTGGATCGGTTTCGTAGGCCCAGTTGTAGCGACGACCTTGCAGCGGGAATGCCAGGGCAGCCGGCATTTGCGTGCGGAAGTCGAGACGGTAGTCAGGGCCGCCGGCTTCGAGCAGCAGAACGGTGACGCCGGCGTCTTCAGTCAGACGGGTCGCCAGGGTGTTACCGGCCGAGCCGGCACCGATGATGATGTAATCGAATTCTTGGGACATTGAATGCACCCTCTTTAGATGTGGTCAGGTCGGGCCTGACGAGTGCTTTGCACTCGAATCGCAAGTAGGCTCGCTCCCACATTGGAATGGGATCTCCTGTGGGAGCGAGCCTGCTCGCGAAGACGGCCTCACGAGCAATACAAGACTCGGCTCTTAGAACACCGAGACGTAATCGCCCAACTCGACCTGTACCGATTTGATGCGGGTGAAGTTGTTCAGCGAGCTGATGCCGTTCTCACGGCCAACACCCGACTGCTTGTAACCGCCAACCGGCATTTTTGCGTCGGACTCGCCCCAGGCGTTGATCCAGCAGATACCGGCTTCCAGTTGATGAATCACGCGGTGGGCGCGGTTCAGGTCTTTGGTGACGATACCGGCGGCCAGGCCGAAGTCGGTGTCGTTGGCACGGCGGATCACTTCTTCTTCGGTTTCGTAGGAGAGGATCGCCATGACCGGGCCAAAGATTTCTTCACGGACGATGGTCATGTCGTCGGTGCAATCGGTGAACACGGTCGGAGCAACGAATGCGCCTTTGGCGAATTCGCCATCGGTCAGACGGTCGCCGCCGCACAGCACGCGAGCGCCTTGTTCTTTACCTTTGGCGATGTAGCCCAGCACGCTTTCCATGTGCGCGAAGCTGACCAGTGGGCCGAAGTTGGTGTTCTCGTCTTCCGGGTTGCCGACGCGGATGCGTGCAACGCGCTCAACGATCTTGGCTTCGAAAGCGGCTTTCAGGTGCGCCGGTACGAACACGCGAGTGCCGTTGGTGCAGACCTGACCCGAGCTGTAGAAGTTGGCCATCATCGCGGTGTCGGCAGCGCGATCCAGATCGGCGTCGTCGCAGATGATCAGTGGGGACTTGCCGCCCAGTTCCATGGTCACGTCTTTCAGCGACGAAGCCGAAGCGCTGGCCATGACTTTCTTGCCGGTGTCGGTGCCGCCGGTGAAGGAGATTTTTTCGATGCGCGGGTGCTCGGTCAGCCAAGTACCGACTTCACGGCCGCTGCCGGTCAGTACGTTGAACACGCCATTTGGAACGCCGGCTTCGGTGTAGATCTCGGCCAGTTTCAGGGTGGTCAGCGAGGTGACTTCGCTTGGCTTGAAGATCATCGCGTTACCGGCCGCCAGGGCTGGTGCGGATTTCCACAGGGCGATCTGGATCGGGTAGTTCCACGCGCCGATACCGGCAACCACGCCCAGTGGCTCGCGACGGGTGTAGACGAACGAAGTGTCGCGCAGAGGAATCTGCTCGCCTTCGATCGCTGGCACCAGGCCTGCGTAGTATTCCAGCACGTCAGCACCGGTAACGATGTCGACGTATTTGGTTTCGGAGAAGGATTTACCGGTGTCCAGGGTTTCCAGCGCGGCCAGTTCATCGTTGCGCTCGCGCAGGATGTCGACGGCACGACGCAGGATGCGCGAACGCTCCATGGCGGTCATCGCGGCCCAGATTTTCTGGCCCTTTTCAGCGCTGACCACGGCGCGCTCGACGTCTTCCTTGGTCGCACGTTGCACCAGTGCGAGGACTTCACCGTTAGCCGGGTTGATGGCTTCGAAGGTGGCATCGCTGCCGGCGTCGGAGTACGCGCCATCGATGTAAAGTTTTTGCAGTTCGAAACGGGCCATAGTGTCCTCGCAAGTGCATTGGTGGTTGGCGTTGACCACCGCGGTGAGGCTGCGGTGGCGTTCAGGGGCCGAGCGTTTTCTGTGTGCTCTAGCTCACCTTCTTGGCCAATTGGAAATCCATGTATTCGTAAGCGATCTGTTGCGCCTGCGCCGTGTCGAAAGCGTCTCCCGACAAAGCGCCGCGCAACCACAAGCCGTCGATCAACGCTGCCAGCCCCCGCGCTGCGCTGCGCGCATCTTCGAGCGGCAACACACGGCGGAACTCGCAGCACAGGTTGGAATACAGACGGTGATCGTTGATCCGCTGCAACCTGTGCAAAGACGGCTGGTGCATGCTGGTGGCCCAGAAGGCCAGCCAGGTTTTCATTGCCGGGCCATTGACCTGGCTGGCGTCGAAGTTGCCTTCGATGATCACCTGCAGATGCGCCCGTGGGCTGTCATCTGCCAGCGCCTGCCGGCGCGCGGTGACGTTCTCGCTGAGGACGTTCATCAGATACCGCATCGTGGCGGCAATCAGGCCGTTCTTGTCCTGAAAGTAATGACTGATGATGCCATTCGAGACACCGGCCAAACGGGCGATCAGCGCAATGCTGGCGTCCCCCATTCCGACCTGATCGACCGCCTGCAATGTGGCTTCGATCAGTTGTTGGCGGCGGATGGGTTGCATACCGACCTTGGGCATCTTGCACATCTCCTTAGGCCTTCCGAGTGGCGAATGACGCCTATCGGATTGACGGCCAGTCTATTTTGTTTTGATTGAACGTTCAATCAACAAAGAATAAGATCTGCGACAAATCGTCGCTGCCTACAGATTTTTCCTACGTGTAAGTGGCGATAAAACCGACATCCGAAAAAGCTCGAAACCTGCGTGGGGCATGGCGCGGTTCGCGATTCGATGGACGTGTTGAAAGGGCAAGACGCTCAGGGCCAGGTTTCGGATGAACGTCCGTCCACCTTCGGCCACGAAAGCGATTCGCAGCGCCATTTCGGCAGGTTCGGGCTTTTTTCGGGGTGTCTTTATATCACCCGCCGGTCGGCTGCCAACTAACCGATTGGTCGGGTTCCGTGTTGCCTTGTGTTCTTCTCTCGCACTGCCTGGAGCATTTGTGCCATGAGTTCTGCCTCGCTTATAAAGACCCCGCCCGAGAAGGTGACGGTCAACGGTTGGGTGTTTTACACCTCTACCGCGCTGATTCTGTTGTTGACCGCCATTCTGATTATCGCCCCGCAAGAGGCCGGCAGACTGTTGGGTATCGCTCAGGCCTGGTTGTCGCGCAGCTTCGGCTGGTACTACATGGTGGTGATCGCCGCCTACCTGGTATTTGTCGTCGGTCTGGCGTTTTCCTCGTACGGCAAACTCAAACTGGGCAGCAAGGATGACACCCCGGATTTCAGTTACGGCGCCTGGGCGGGGATGCTGTTCTCGTCGGGTATCGGTATTTCGCTGCTGTACTTCGGCGCATCCGAGCCACTGGATCACTACTTCAATCCGCCGGAAGGCGCATCGGCCAGCAACCTGGCCGCGCGTCAGGCTGTACAGCTGACGTTCCTGCACTGGGGCCTGCACGGCTGGGCAATCTACGCACTGGTCGGTCTGGCCGTGGCGTACTTTGCTTACCGTCATAACCAGCCGCTGGCCCTGCGTTCGGCGCTGTATCCGCTGGTCGGCGAGCGTTGGGTCAAAGGCGCGGCCGGACACGCGGTGGACGGCTTCGGCATGTTCGTGACCCTGCTGGGTCTGGTGACCAACCTGGGGATTGGTTCGCTGCAAGTGTCGTCGGGCCTGGAAAACCTGTTCGGCATGGAGCACAGCAACACTAACCTGTTGATCGTGATCATCGTGATGAGCACCGTGGCGACCATCGCTGCCGTGTCCGGCGTGGAAAACGGCATCCGCCGTCTGTCCAACCTGAACATCGTGCTGTTCAGCGGTCTGCTGATTTTCGTGCTGCTGTTCGGTCCGACCCTGCACCTGCTCAACGGCTTCGTGCAGAACATCGGTGATTACCTCAATGGCATCGTGCTGAAAACCTTCGACCTTTATGTGTACGAAGGCGACAACGCCAAGTCCGAACGCTGGATGGGCCTGTGGACCCTGTTCTACTGGGCCTGGTGGATTTCCTGGGCGCCATTCGTAGGCATGTTCATCGCGCGTATCTCCCGTGGTCGTACCGTGCGTGAACTGGTCGCTGGCGTGCTGCTGATTCCGCTGGGCTTCACCCTGGCCTGGCTGTCGATCTTCGGTAACTCGGCGCTGGATCTGGTGATGAACCATGGCGCGGTGGAACTCGGCAAGACGGCGCTGGAACAGCCGTCGATGGCGATCTATCAATTGCTTGAACACTACCCGGCGTCGAAAGTCGTCATCGGTGTGTCGATCTTTGTCGGCTTCGTGCTGTTCCTGACCCCGGCCGACTCCGGCGCGGTGATGATGGCGAATCTGTCCTGCAAGGGCGGCAACGTCGACGAAGATGCGCCGCACTGGCTGCGGATCTTCTGGTCGGTGGTGATCACTCTGGTGACCATCGGTCTGCTGTTTGCCGGTAACTTCGAAGCCATGCAAACCATGGTGGTGCTGGCCGGTCTGCCGTTCTCGGTGGTGCTGGTGTTCTTCATGTTCGGCCTGCATAAGGCCATGCGTCAGGACGTGCAGATCGAACAGGAGCAGGCGCAACTGGCGGAGCGCGGTCGTCGTGGTTTCAGCGAGCGTCTGACGCAGCTGGATCTGCAACCGAGCCAATCGGTAGTGCAGCGCTTCATGGACAAGCAGGTCAGCCCGGCGCTGGAAGATGCGACCGCGCAGATGCGTGCGCAGGGGCTGGAAGTGCAGACGCTGTTGGGTAAATCCAAGCGTTGCATGGGCGTGCGCGTCGAGATGGAAGAGGGCAACCCTTTCGTTTACGAAGTCAGCCTGGACGGCTATCTGGCGACCCCGACCGAATCGGCGCAGTCCGATGAAGCGCGCCAGCGTTACTACCGCGCTGAAGTGTATCTGCACAACGGCAGCCAGGATTACGACCTGATGGGCTTCACGCAGGATCAGATCACACGCGATGTGCTCGATCAGTTTGAAAGCCATCGGCAGCTCCTTGGCCGGGTGTACAGCTAAAGTCAAAAGCCCCCTCACCCCAGCCCTCTCCCCAAGGGAGAGGGGGAAAGGGAGCAGATCGGGGGCTTTTCAAGACCTGAGTTCGACTCGATATTTCAATGCCAGTCAAAAGCCCCCTCACCCCAACCCTCTCCCCAAGGGAGAGGGGGAAAGGGAGCAGATCGGGGGCTTTTCAAAGCCTGAGTTCGACTCGATATTTCAATGCCAGTCAAAAGCCCCTCGCCCCAACCCTCCCGAAACGTCGGACCGCCCGTAGGGAGAGGGAGCTGACCGAGGTGTCTTGCGCTATACGCCGACTTGAAAGATCGAGTCGATTATGGATTGGCTGCAGCAGGTTGCGAGCTTCTCCAAATCTGAGTTCCACTCGGTCATTCAGGTCGGCGTAGTTCGAAAATACAACTCGGTCAGTCCCCTCTCCCTTTGGGCGGTCCGACGTTTCGGGAGGGCTAGGGTGAGGGGCTTTTCCCTGACCCAATAAAAAAGGGATCGCTCACCGCGATCCCTTTTTTTATCCCGCCTTAACCGAGGTTCTTGCCGAGCAACGCGTGATACAGCTCACTGTCGCCCAAGATCCCCACCACATGATTGTCATCGTGCAGCACCAGCTTGTTGCCGGTCTGATAACGAATCTGCAACGCATCGCGCATGCCGATGTTCGAATCCACCAGCGTCGGCTTGCGTTCCAGGCCCTCAACCGCTTGCCCCGGTGCCCAGTTCTGCAGGTTCAGCACCGAACCATTCTGCCGCGCACCCTTGATGGTGTTGCCTTCGGCCAGGTCCAGCCACGAATCACCGCCCGGATCCAGACACACCGAACCGTTGATACGTTTGCACTTGTCCAGTGTGCGCATCAGGCTGCGGCCGCAGAGCACGTTGAGCGGATTGGTGTGCGCCACGAACGTACGCACATAATCGTCCGCCGGGTTCAGCACGATCTCTTCCGGCACGCTGTACTGGATGATCCGGCCGTCTTTCATGATCGCGATGCGGCTACCGAGTTTCAGCGCCTCGTCGAGGTCATGGCTCACGAACACGATGGTTTTGCTCAGCTTGCGTTGCAGTTCCAGCAGTTCATCCTGCAGGCCCTGACGGATCAGCGGGTCGAGAGCCGAAAACGGTTCGTCCATCAATAGAATGTCAGCGTCCATCGCCAGTGCCCGCGCCAGACCGACACGCTGCTGCATGCCGCCGGAGAGTTCGTCAGGCTTCTTGTTGCGCCATTGGGTCAGGCCAACCAGTTCGAGTTTTTCATCGACCAGTTTTTTGCGTTCCTTCTCTGGGCGACCCTGCATTTCCAGACCGAAACTGATGTTCTCGCGCACTGTCAGCCACGGCATCAGGGCGAACTTCTGGAACACCATGGCGATGCGTTTGGTGCGCATCATTTTCAGCTCGGCGGGGGTGCAGGAGGCGATGTCGATCTGGCGGTTTTCATGCTCGACGAACAGTTTGCCGCGGCTCACGGTGTTGAGGCCGTTGATGCAGCGCAGCAGGCTCGACTTGCCGGAACCGGACAGTCCCATCAGCACGCAGATTTCGCCTTTGTTGATATCCAGCGTGGCTTTCTCCACACCGACTATCTGTCCGGTCTTTTTCAGGATCTCGTTGCGGGTCATGCCCTGATCCAGCAGCTTGAGCGCCTCGCGCGGATCCTTGGAGAAGATTACGTCGACGTCTTCGAAGCGAATTATGCTCATGCGTCACCCCCTACTTTAGCGTCGGGTTGTTTGCAGATACGGTCGAGCATGATCGCCAGCAGTACGATCGCCAGGCCCGCTTCGAAGCCCAGGGCGATATCAGCAGTGTTCAGTGCGTTGACCACCGGTTTGCCGAGTCCGTCGGCGCCCACCAGTGCCGCGATCACCACCATCGACAACGACAGCATGATGCACTGGGTGATGCCGGCCGCGATGCTCGGCATGGCGTGAGGCAGTTCAATCCGTGAGAGCAGTTGGCGACGCGAGCAGCCGAAGGCCTTGCCGGCGTCCATCAGTTCTTGCGGGACATCGCGGATGCCCAGGTAGGTCAGGCGGATCGGCGCAGCGATGGCGAACACCACCGTGGAGATCAGGCCCGGGACCACACCCAGCCCGAAGAGGGTCAGGGTAGGAATGAGGTAAACGAAGGTCGGTACGGTCTGCATCAGATCGAGTACCGGACGCATGACAGTGTAGAACATCGGTTTATGCGCGGCGACGATGCCCAACGGCACGCCGATGACCACGCAGACCAGGGTCGCGAACATGACCTGGGCGAGGGTTTCCATAGTTTCCTGCCAGTACCCCAGATTGAGGATCAGCAGGAAGGAGGCGATCACGAAAGCGGTCAATCCCCATTTGCGCTGGATCAGGTGCGCGAGCAGGGCGATCAGGCCAATCAAGACCAGTGGGTTGAACCAGGTCAGCGCAAACGTCACGCCGTGGATCATCGTTTCCAGTGTCACGGCGATTGCGTCGAAGGTGTTGGCGCCGTGTTGCGTCAACCATTCAACGAAGCCCGCGATGTACTGGCCTAAAGGTATTTTCTGATCAATCAGCATGGTAGTGAACGTCCGCATGCAAGGAAATAAACAGCCCGGACGGCCGCAGCCGTCCGGCATAAGCGATTACTGAAGCTTGGCTTTCACGGCCTCCAGGCCAGGTTTACCGTCAATGGTGGTCACGCCAGCGAGCCAGGTATCGAGCACTTGTGGATTCTTTTTCAGCCAGGCCTTGGCGGCCGCGTCAGGCTTCATCTTGTCGTCGAGGATGTTGCCCATCAGTTCGCTTTCCATGTCGACGGTGAACTCCAGGTTCTTCAGCAACTGACCGACGTTGCTGCATTCCGTGGCGTAACCCTTGCGGGTGTTGGTCGCCACGGTCGCCGCACCGAAATCGGGGCCGAAGAAATCATCGCCACCGGTCAGGTATTGAATCTTGAAGCGCTTGTTCATCGGGTGCGGCGCCCAGCCGAGGAAGACCACCGCTGTGTCGCGTTTTTGCGCGCGATCCACTTGCGAGAGCATGCCCGCTTCCGAAGACTCAACCACTTTGAAACCGGCGGTCTTCAGGCCGAAAGCGTCCTTGTCGATCATGCTCTGGATCAGACGGTTGCCGTCGTTGCCAGGCTCGATGCCGTAGATCTTGCCGTCGAGTTCTTTCTTGAATTTGGCGATGTCGGCGAAGTCATGCAGACCTTTGTCATACAGGGCTTGCGGCACGGCGAGGGTGTACTTGGCGCCCTTGAGGTTGGTGCGCACGGTTTCCACGGTGCCGGCGTCGCGGTAGGCCTTGATGTCGTTTTCCATGGTCGGCATCCAGTTGCCGAGGAATACGTCCATGTTCTTGCCGTCGGCCAGCGACTTGTAGGTGACGGGCACGGAAATCATGGTGGTCTTGGTCTTGTAGCCGAGGGCGTTGAGCACAACAGAAGTGGTAGCGGTGGTGGCGGTGATGTCGGTCCAGCCGACATCGGAGAAGTTAACGGTACTGCACTGCGCCGGTTCTGCAGCTTGCGCCAGTAACGGCAGACTCAGCATGGCGGCCAACAACAACGACGGGGAACCTTTCATGGATGGACTCCTTGGTGTTTTTTTTGGCAGTGTTCCGACTGTGGACCACCGCACTTATAGGTTGCGGTTGGATGGCGTTCTGGAGACAGCTCTACCACGGCGCCTTGCAATCGAGTCATAACGATCATGTACCAGTGAAAATCTGACGCCTACAGGGGGGGTCGTATCCAGTACAGGGATGGTCGCATCCAGTGTCAGTGACGTCGTTTACAGCTTTTTTCAGCCCCGAATGGCCATCTGAACCGCACAAAAACGGCGAAAAACCGGGGCGAAAACGGCGCGGCGCTGGTGGACATGAGTGCGTCGGTGTCAGACGCCGTGCGCTCCGACAAAAGCCTGATGATGCGGGCATTCCGGCGGATCGCAGCTTGAGCGTAGCAGCTCCGCCAGCGGGCGCTTTTGCGCCCCGGACCGGCATCCTCAGGAGCTCTGCAGCAATGGCTATCAGCGTTTTCGACCTGTTCAAAATCGGCATCGGCCCTTCCAGTTCCCACACCGTCGGGCCGATGCGCGCGGCGGCATTGTTCGTCGAGTCGTTAAGGGGCAAGCATCAACTGGAACAGGTGGGGCGGATCGAAGTGCAGCTATACGGTTCGCTGTCGGCGACCGGTATCGGTCACGGCAGCGACAACGCGGTGATCATGGGCTTGATGGGCGAGTGGCCGGACGCAATCGACCCGTCGCAGATCGGTCCGCGTATCCAGGCGCTGCGTGAAACTCACACACTGTTATTGGATGGTCGCTTGTCGGTGCCGTTTGTCTGGGCGCGGGACATGCGCCTGATCGACGAGAACCTGCCGTTCCACCCCAATGCGATGACGATTGTTGCCGAGGGCGATCACGGCGAGCTGCATCGCGACACCTACTATTCGGTGGGTGGCGGTTTTGTCGTGGATCAGGCGCAGGCCTCCAGCGGTGTGGTCGATCTGGATCGCACTGAATTGCCTTATGACTTTTCCAGTGCGGTCGAGCTGCTGGAGTTGTGCAAGAACAACAACCTGCGCGTTGCCGAATTGATGATGGCCAACGAAAAGGTCTGGCGCAGTGAAGAAGAAATCCGCGCCGGGCTGATGAAGCTGTGGCGGGCGATGCAGGACTGCGTCGAGCAGGGGCTCAAGCACGAAGGCATCCTGCCGGGCGGTTTGAATGTGCGGCGGCGTGCGGCGAAGTTGCATCGCAGTCTTCAGGAATTGGGCAAGCCCAATGTGATCGGCTCGACGCTCAGCGCGATGGAGTGGGTCAACCTGTTCGCCCTGGCAGTTAATGAAGAGAATGCGGCGGGCGGGCGCATGGTCACGGCGCCGACCAATGGCGCGGCGGGGATCATTCCGGCGGTGTTGCACTACTTTATGAAGTTCAGTGAAGCGGTGACTGACGCCAACGTGGTCGATTACTTCCTCGGTGCAGCGGCGGTGGGGATTCTGTGCAAGAAGAATGCTTCGATCTCGGGCGCTGAGGTTGGCTGTCAGGGTGAGGTCGGTTCGGCCTGCGCAATGGCGGCGGCGGGGCTGGCGGAGATTCTTGGCGCTACGCCGGAGCAGTTGTGCAACGCGGCGGAAATTGGCCTGGAACATAACCTTGGGCTGACCTGCGATCCGGTCGGCGGCCTGGTGCAAGTGCCGTGCATCGAGCGCAATGCGATTGCGGCGGTGAAAGCGATCAACGCGGCGCAGATGGCGTTGCGTGGTGATGGTCAGCATTTTATCTCGCTGGACCGGGTGATTCGCACCATGCGTGATACCGGCGCTGATATGCATGACAAATATAAAGAGACATCGCGTGGTGGATTGGCGGTCAGCGCGGTTGAGTGCTGAGACCGAGTCGCCTCCATCGCGAGCAGGCTCACTCCTACAGGGGAACGCATTCCAAATGTAGGAGTGAGCCTGCTCGCGATAGCGCTAGACCAGTCAAAATTGCTCATCAAGTGAACACAGACGATAAATCGCGCCACCTTTTAGCGCGTCGCAAACAGATAAGAGTCTTTCCCACCTGTTACACGCGCTCAGCCCTTCTACCGTCCGTCACCCGTGCTTGCGGTGACACTCCCCACAAACTGCGCGCAGGCCAGTTCCCACAAGTGCTACCGATTTGCTCACACGCTGCGGGGCAGGGCTTTCACCCACGCTGATGGCACTTCGAAGTACCTTTCGTCGGACGTCTCGTATAGACACGTCGCGACGTCGTTTTCAGGAGTTATTGAACGGCCATCCAATTTTAGGCATGGCATTTGCTCTGTCATAACAAAGCCCGTCTCCCACGCGAGAACGCTGGCAATAACAAGAGCCTCCGCCTGAGGCCATCACCCGCTTTGTGTGAGGAGATACCGCGATGACGTCGTTCAACTCCGGGGCCCAACCCCAGAACCGTGCGCCTCAATCCATCGGCTTTCTGCTGCTGGACAATTTCACGCTGATTTCTCTGGCCTCCGCAGTAGAGCCCCTGCGCATGGCCAACCAATTGTCCGGTCGCGAGCTGTATCGCTGGAGCACCCTCACCGTCGATGGCGGCCAGGTGTGGGCCAGTGACGGTCTGCAAATCACTCCCGACGCCTCCATGCACAAAGCGCCGCCGCTGGACACTGTGATTGTCTGCGGCGGTATCGGCATCCAGCGCACTGTCACCCGTGAACACGTCTCGTGGCTGCAAAGCCAGGCGCGTCAGTCCAAGCGTCTCGGCGCCGTGTGCACCGGCAGTTGGGCGCTGGCTTGCGCCGGGTTGCTCGACGGTTTCGATTGCAGCGTGCACTGGGAATGTCTGGCGGCAATGCAGGAAGCTTTCCCGCGCGTGGCCATGAGCACTCGCTTGTTCACCCTCGACCGTAACCGTTTCACCAGCTCCGGTGGCACCGCGCCGCTGGACATGATGCTGCACCTGATCAGCCGCGATCACGGCCGTGAACTGTCCGCCGCGATCTCGGAAATGTTCGTCTACGAACGCATCCGCAATGAACAGGATCACCAGCGTGTGCCGCTCAAGCACATGCTCGGCACCAACCAGCCGAAACTGCAGGAAATCGTTGCGCTGATGGAAGCCAATCTGGAAGAGCCGATCGACCTGGATGAGCTGGCGGTGTACGTCGCTGTGTCGCGTCGACAGCTGGAGCGCCTGTTCCAGAAATACCTGCACTGCTCGCCATCGCGTTACTACTTGAAGCTGCGCCTGATCCGCGCCCGGCAACTGCTCAAGCAAACGCCGATGTCGATCATCGAAGTGGCGTCGGTGTGTGGTTTCGTTTCGACGCCGCACTTCTCCAAGTGCTACCGCGAGTACTTCGGCATTCCGCCGCGTGACGAGCGCGTAGGCTCCAACACCACCCAGCAAGTGGCGATGCTGCCGCTGCCGCAGGCAATCGTGATGTCGCCGCTGTCGGGGCCGATGTCGGCGTTGAGTCAGGCGCGCAATGAGTCGACGTTTGCCAGCGTAAGGCTGTAGACCGAGTCATCGTTCTTCGCGAGCAGGCTCGCTCCCACAGTAGGAATGCATTCCAATGTGGGAGCGAGCCTGCTCGCGAATGGATTTATCAGGCGCTATGGCTTTGCTGGTAGTCCGCCAGTGCCGGCAACAACTGTTTGTCGATCGCCTGACGCACCGCCGGCTGAATGCTGGCGCCGCTGGTGTACATGTCCTTGACCATCTTGCGCAGTTCAAACGCGCGAACATTATCCAGACCGCGCACCGCACACTCGCAAGCCTGATCGGCGGTAGTGCCACTGGGTACTTGAATGCCCAACGCCTTGAGCTGGCCCAACAAATCTTCCTGATCGATCAAATCGGCATACATCATGACGCGCATCCTTCTTCAATAACGGAGGTCGTGGCTCGATTCTGGTAGCCACGTCGGGGCACGGCAAGGGCGTTTTGTCGCAGTGGCTGCGACGGCTATGAACAGGTCGTTTTCGGCTAACTTGCCGCTCAACGGAGTGGGCACACTGAACTCAGCTTGCAACACGAAGGTTTGGTCACCCTCGCACGGCAGCTCCTCAACAGTACCCTCTGCCCCGATCCTGTCACGGCTGGTATCGGGGCTTTTTTTTGCTGTGAATCAGTGAGTGATTTGTTGTTCCCGCTGACGCCTTCGCGAGCAGGCTCGCTCCCACAGGTGAACGCGTTCATTCATGGGAATGCGATTAAATGTGGGAGCGAGCCTGTCTCCGGGCGGCGTTCCGACGAAGAACGCTGACGCGGTCTAACGCTGCAACACCAGAATCCGCGACAACAATTCATCTCTGTCGATATAGCAGCCCTGGAAATGCCGCGCCCCCGTGGCTGGATCAAAGGCATTGCGCGCATGCAAGGTGCGGCGGTTATCAAAACACCACAACTCCCCCCTGGCTCTTCACGCCACCAAGCGCGCTGATCAACGGACAAGTACGGAAGTCGGCAACAGCGGCAGCGGTGTACCTGGCGGGCTCCTTGCGATCGATGGATTTACCTTGCAGGTGGCAGCGCGATCACGCGGCCGATGTAAGCGGGAGCGGGCAGGTCGTTTTGCTCGGCGACGATGCTTTGCAGGCGGCTCAGGGTGTCCGCGCTGAACGGTGCCGAACGCGGGCCGGCGAGGTCGACGTGCAACAGCATCTGTTCGTTGCCGGCCAGTTCCTGCTCCTCACCGACCTTGTGCAGGCTGTGATAGAGGTGCAGGCGTTTGCTGTCGTGGCCGATGATTTGCGTGCGTACTTCGACCTCGGTGTCGAGCTTCACTTCGTGCAGGTAGTTGAGGTGCAGTTCGAGGGTGAACAGGGAGTGGCCGCTGGCTTCGCGGTTGCTGCTGTCCATACCGAGGCGGTCCATCAGGGCGTCGGTGGCGTAGCTGAAAATCAGCAGGTAGAAGGCGTCGCGCAGGTGGCCGTTGTAGTCGACCCAGTCGGGGATGATTCGAGTTTGGTAGGTGGTGACGTGCGGCATGGCTTGGGTTCCGGGTATTGGGCGGTTTTTAAGATCAAGAGCTACCCCCTCACCCCAGCCCTCTCCCCCAAGGGGGCGAGGGGGAAAGGGAGCCGATCTTTATGCTATTCAAAACTTGAGTTCGGCTCGGTGGTGCAAGTCGGCGTAACTCGAACAATCAACACGGTCAGTCCCCTCTCCCTCAGGGGGCAGAGGGGGAAAGGGAGCAGATCGGAGGCCTTTCAAAACTCGAGTTCGGCTCGGTGGTGCAAGTCGGCGTCACTCGAACAATCAACGCGGTCAGTCCCCTCTCCCTCCGGGAGAGGGTTAGGGTGAGGGCAGCGATGTCATGCCAGACACATCACTCGCTGAAACTCATCCCATGCTTTTCCTTGGTGGTCTTCACCGCCTCCAGAACCGCCAGCAAGCAATCATCACGATAGCGCTCCAGCGCCGAAATACTGTGACGACCAAGCTGATCACTGGTGCCATCGACCACATCATCAATCAACTTGTCAGTCAGCTCCGGCGCCGGCAGATAGGTCCACGGCAACTGCAACGCCGGGCCGAATTGCGACATGAAGTGGCGCATGCCCGCATCACCACCGGCCAGGGTGTAAGTCAGGAACGTACCCATGAACGACCAGCGCAAACCAGCGCCAAAACGGATCGCATCGTCGATCTCGCCAGTGGTCGCGACACCGTCATTGACCAGGTGCAGCGCCTCTCGCCACAACGCTTCAAGCAAGCGGTCGGCGATAAATCCGGGCACTTCCTTGCGCACATGCAACGGGCGCATGCCGAGGGATTCGTAGACTTTCATCGCCGCTTGCACGGCTTCCGGCGCAGTGTTCTTGCCGCCCACGACTTCGACCAACGGCAGCAGATAGACCGGGTTGAACGGGTGGCCTACCACGCAGCGCTCCGGGTGCGTCGAGCTCTCGTAGAACTCACTCGGCAACAGGCCCGAAGTGCTCGAGCCGATCAACGCATTCGGCTTGGCCGCGGCGCTGATTTTGCTGTGCAGATCGAGTTTCAGTTCCAGACGTTCCGGGGCGCTTTCCTGAATGAAGTCGGCATCGCGTACGCACTCCTCGATGGTCGCGACAAAGCGCAGACGATCCTGCGAAGCACCCGGCGCCAGACCGTTTTTCTCCAGCGCACCCCAGGCGTTGGCCACGCGTTTGCGCAGTGCCGCTTCGGCGCCGGGTGCCGGGTCCCAGGCGATCACATCCAGGCCATGGGCGAGGGCGCGGGCGACCCAGCCACTGCCGATGACACCGCTGCCCAGCGCGGCGAAGGTTTTGATTTCGGTGATAAAGCTCATGGTGATTTCCTGAATTCGGCTGGAAAGAACTGTGGGAGCGAGCCTGCTCGCGAATGCGGTGGCTCTGCTGCTGAAGATGCTTCGGATGTACCGGCCTCTTCGCGAGCAGGCTCGCTCCCACAGGGGGAAATGAGTGGTCGTTTAGCCGCGCTGGGTCAGGCCCATTTTTTTGCGGCCTTCGGCAGGCGTGAGCACGCGGGCGCCGAGGCGGCTGAGGATTTCGCTGGCGCGCTCCACTAATTGGCCATTGGTCGCCAGCACGCCTTTGTCCAGCCACAGGTTGTCTTCCAGCCCGACCCGTACGTTGCCGCCGAGCAATACCGCTTGCGCGGCCATCGGCATCTGCATGCGGCCAATGCCAAACCCGGCCCACACCGCATCGGCCGGCAAGTTATCGACCATGGCTTTCATCGTGGTGGTGTCTGCCGGCGCACCCCATGGAATCCCCAGACACAGCTGGAACAACGGGTTATCGAGCAAACCTTCCTTGATCATCTGCTTGGCAAACCACAGGTGCCCAGTGTCGAAAATCTCCAGCTCGGCCTTCACGCCCAGCTCGGTGATGCGCTTGGCACCGGCACGCAGTTGCGCCGGGGTGGAGACGTAAATGGTGTCGCCATCGCCGAAGTTCAGCGTGCCGCAATCGAGGGTGCAGATTTCCGGTAGCAACTCTTCAACGTGGGCGAGACGGGTCAGCGGGCCGACCAGATCAGTGTTCGGGCCGAACTCCATCGGGTTCTCGCCAGCGCCGATTTCCAGGTCGCCGCCCATGCCGGCGGTGAGGTTGACGATGATGTCGACGTCCGCCTCGCGGATGCGCTCCATCACTTCGCGGTACAGCGCCACGTCACGGCTGAACTTGCCGGTCTGCGGATCACGCACGTGGCAGTGCACGACGGTGGCGCCAGCCTTGGCCGCTTCAACGGCGGCTGCTGCGATCTGTTTCGGGGTGACCGGCACATGCAGGCTCTTGGCGGTCGTGTCGCCAGCACCGGTGAGTGCGCAGGTGATGATGACGTCGTGGTTCATGGTGCGGTTTCCTTCAGGCGTGATGGGTCTGTCCGCAGCCTTTTTCGGGGCTGCGAAGCGTCGGTCAGTCCTCTCTCCCAATCTGGGAGAGGGGCTTTTCAATAGAGGGTTATTTGCTGGTCAACTGCAGGTTTTCAGCGGCCGGTTTGCCATCGAACGTGGTCACACCTTCCAGCCAGCGCTGCTTGTCTTCAGGGTGATCCTTGAGCCATTGCCTGGCGGATTCAAAGGCGTCCTTGTGGTCGAGCAGCGGCTGCATCATCCGGCTTTCGTCTTCGGCGGTGAACGTCAGGTTGGTCAGCAGGCGACCGATGTTCGGGCACTGCTCGGCGTATTTCGGCGAGGTGACGGTCCACACCGTGGCCATGCCTTCATTCGGTCCGAGGGCGTCTTCACTGCCAGTGAGATAAGTCATCTGCACGTTGACGTTCATCGGGTGCGGCGCCCAGCCGAAGAACACCACGGCCTCTTTGCGGCGTACGGCGCGGTCGACGGCGGCGAGCATGCCGGCCTCACTGGACTCGACCAGTTGGAACTTGCCGAGGCCGAACTGGTTCTTGGCAATCATCGCCTTGATCTGCGTGTTGGCGCCCGAGCCTGGCTCGATGCCGTAGATCTTGCCGCCCAGTTCTTTTTCAAACCTGGCGATGTCGGCGAAGGTCTTCAGGCCCTTGTCGGCCAGATAAGTCGGCACGGCGAGGGTCGCACGGGCATCTTTCAGGCTTGGCGCTTCGAGGACTTTGACCTGATTGGCGTCGACAAACGGCGTGATGGTCTGGGTCATCAGCGGGTTCCAGTAACCGAGGAACAGGTCCAGGCGCTGATCGCGGATCCCGGCGAAGATGATTTGCTGGGAGGCGCTGGTTTGTTTGGTGTTGTAGCCGAGGCCGTCGAGCAGGACCTGGGTCATGGCACTGGTGGCGATCACGTCGGTCCAGTTGACCACGCCCATGCGCACGTTCTGGCACGAGGCGGGTTCGGCCGCCATGACGCTGGCGCTGAAGAAAGCGGTACCGCTGAGTGCGAGAACACAGCTGCTGATCAGTCGTTTCATGTCGGGTTCCTCGGCAGGTCGTTTATTGTGAGTTCCGGCATCTGTCGTGCCGGTGATGCAAAGTTACGCAGCTATACGCCCATGAAAGCGCACTGCGGCGACTGGCATTTGCACTGTAGCGACCTGTGCCCTTGAACGCCGACGACAATCGGCGTATCAACATCCCACGCTACCCGCCGACCGAGGGCGCCCATGTCCCAGGACTTCTACTTTTTGCTGATGCCGGGGTTCTCCGCAATTGGCTTTATCTCCGCGATCGAACCGCTGCGCGTGGCCAACCGCTTCCGTGGCGAGTTGTATCGCTGGCATGTGTTGAGTGCCGACGGCGGCGCGGTGCTGGCGAGCAACGGCATGTCGGTCAACGCCGACGCGGCGCTGGAGCCGTTGAAGAAAGGCGCAACGTTGTTGGTGGTGGCCGGGTTTGAGCCGTTGAAGTTCGCCACGCCAACCCTTGAACACTGGTTACGGCGGCTGGATAACGAAGGCGTGACCCTCGGCGCCATCGACACCGGCAGCTTTGTCCTCGCTGAAGCGGGCCTGCTCGATGGCCATCGCCTGACCTTGCACTGGGAAGCCATCGACGCTTTCAAGGAATCTTATCCACAGCTCAGCGTCACTCAGGAGCTGTTCGAGATCGACCGTCGGCGCATCACCTCGGCGGGCGGCACCGCGTCCATCGATTTAATGCTCGATCTGATCGCCCAGGCCCACGGCCCGCAACTGGCGATTCAGGTCAGCGAGCAGTTTGTGCTGGGGCGCATTCGTCCACGCAAAGACCACCAGCGCATGGAAGTCGCCACGCGTTACGGCATCAACAACAAGAAATTGGTGCAAGTGATCGGCGAGATGGAGCAGCACAGCGAACCGCCGCTGACCACGCTGCAACTGGCGGAATCGATCAAAGTGACGCGACGGCAACTGGAGCGATTGTTTCGGCTGCACCTGAACGATACGCCGAGCAATTTCTATCTGCGCTTGCGACTGGAAAAAGCCCGGCAGCTGCTGCGCCAGACCGACATGAGCGTGCTCGAAGTCAGCATCGCCTGCGGGTTTGAATCACCGTCGTACTTTACCCGCAGCTACCGCGCGAAGTTCGCCCGCTGTCCCCGCGAAGACCGGCGTACCGCCCAAGCCTGAATGGATGCACCCAAAACCCCTGTAGGAGTGAGCCTGCTCGCGATAGCGGTAAGTCAGACAACACTGATGTCGACTGACACTTCGTCATCGCGAGCAGGCTCACTCCTACAGTTTGATCGGGTTACTTCTTCAGCAACGCCGAACACGCCGCTTTATAAGCCTCATGCTGATACTTGTTCAACGTCCCCGGCAGCTCGAAATTGTGCTTCTTCGCCTGCGCATTGATCGTCTGCGGCGACAACAACGTCACCTCACAACCATCCAGCAACTGCAAAATCCCCTCAATCTTGAACGTCGTCGGGCCACCGGCAAACTCACCCTTCTTGCTGCGCTTCTTGATCGCAATCCGGTCAACCGAATTCTCCCGCACAAACGACGCCACCTGCGCCGCAAAGAGCTTAACGTTTGCCGCTTCGTCATCGTCTTCGAGGGCGATCTTCTTGGTGGCAAGGGGAATGTGGCTCAGGGTCGAACCGTCGAGGGCGGCCACGGCGATGATCGCTTCGCTGCCTTTGATTTCGATGCCGCAGATGTTCATGTGCTTACCTAGATTGGCTATAGAAGGGCAGCTTACAGCTCAGACACTCACTCCTGCCCAATCGACTCCAAAAACTCCGACCGTTCATCACTCATCCGCGCCACGCAATCATTCTGCGCAATCGTGAACGCCTTACTGCCAGCAGTGGCCGGGAATGCTTCCACCGCGCAATCCGCGTCCCGCGTCTTCAACCACTGCTGCTGAGCCGTCTTGATCTTGGCGGTAATGTCCGCCAATTGCGTCGGGTTCTTGCCATACGCGGTCTGCATGCGTTCGGTCAGGCTGGCGTAGTTGTCCTTGAGCAGGTCTTCGGCGGTGGTGCGGCTGTAAGTCGAGCATTCCAGGGTCTGGACGTCGTTTTCGACGGCGTCGCAGGGGTTGTTGTCGGATTCCTCAGCGGCGTGTACGCCGGTCGCAAGCAAAGCCAAAGCCAGGAAGATCGATTTCATTGTTGTCGCCGCTCTAATCCAGTGGTGTTTCCAAGATGCCGCAGATTCTGGCTCAAGCTTGCGGGCTTGAACAGGTAGCTGATCGGAGCGTCTGGCGACCCTTTGTCGCGGATTGACGCTTTCGGCAATTCCCCTGTCGTTTTTGCACCCGGTCGCCCCGGCACCGAGGCATATGCTGGCCCCAAAGCGCCGGCAGACGATTCGGCGCATGAATCGCCAATAAGGGGACGCCTGATGAGCCCAGCCGAATTACACGCCGACAGCATCGTTATCGACGGTCTGATCATTGCCAAATGGAACCGCGAGCTGTTCGAAGACATGCGCAAGGGCGGTCTGACGGCAGCCAACTGCACTGTGTCGGTGTGGGAAGGCTTTCAGGCGACCGTGAACAATATTGCTGCCAGCCAGAAGCTGATCCGCGAAAACAGCGACCTGGTGATGCCAGTGCGCACCACCGCCGACATTCGTCGCGCCAAGGAACAAGGCAAGACCGGCATCCTCTTCGGCTTCCAGAATGCTCACGCCTTTGAAGACCAGATCGGCTATGTCGAAGTGTTCAAGCAGCTCGGCGTCGGCATCGTGCAGATGTGCTACAACACCCAAAACCTGGTCGGCACCGGTTGCTACGAGCGTGACGGCGGCCTGTCGGGCTTCGGTCGCGAAATCGTCGCCGAGATGAACCGCGTCGGCGTCATGTGCGACCTGTCCCACGTCGGCTCGAAGACGTCCGAAGAAGTCATCCTCGAATCGAAAAAACCGGTCTGCTATTCCCACTGCCTGCCGTCGGGTCTCAAAGAGCACCCGCGCAACAAGTCCGATGAAGAGCTGAAGTTCATTGCCGACCACGGCGGTTTTGTCGGCGTGACCATGTTTGCGCCGTTCCTCGCCAAGGGCATCGATTCGACCATCGACGACTACGCCGAAGCGATCGAATACACCATGAACATCGTCGGCGAAGACGCCATCGGCATCGGCACCGACTTCACCCAGGGTCACGGCCAGGACTTCTTCGAATACCTGACCCACGACAAGGGCTACGCCCGCCGTCTGACCAGCTTCGGCAAGATCATCAACCCGCTGGGCATCCGCACCGTCGGCGAGTTCCCGAACCTGACCGAAACCCTGCTCAAGCGCGGCCATCCCGAGCGCGTCGTGCGCAAGATCATGGGCGAAAACTGGGTCAACGTCCTGAAAGACGTCTGGGGCGAGTAACGCTGACTCAAGACCGCCGCCGATCTGCCCCCTCTCCTGTGGGAGAGGGCTGGGGTGAGGGCAGCGGTCACCACTGAATCCACTATTTTTTCTGGAGTTAAGTTTCCATGGCCAAGATCGCCCCGCAATTGCCAATCGAAGTCGACAGCGAGACCGGTGTCTGGACCTCCGACGCCCTGCCAATGCTCTACGTACCGCGTCACTTCTTCGTCAACAACCACATGGGCATCGAAGAGGTTTTGGGCGCTGACGCCTACGCCGAGATCCTCTACAAGGCCGGCTACAAATCCGCCTGGCACTGGTGCGAAAAGGAAGCTGAATGCCACGGCCTGGAAGGCGTCGCGGTGTTCGAGCACTACATGAAGCGCCTGTCGCAACGCGGCTGGGGCCTGTTCAAGATCCAGGACATTGACCTCGACAAAGGCACCGCCAGCGTCAAGCTCGAACACTCGGCGTTCGTCTACGTCTACGGCAAGGTCGGGCGCAAGGTCGATTACATGTTCACCGGTTGGTTTGCCGGGGCCATGGATCAGATTCTTGAGGCGCGCGGCAGCAAGATTCGCACGGTTGCCGAGCAAGTCTACGGTGGCTCCGAAGAAGGCCACGACGACGGCCTGTTCACCGTCAAGCCGTTGTAAGTCGAGGAACCCGCCATGGCTTTCGAAGCAATGTTCCAGCCGATCCAGATCGGCAAACTGACCATCCGCAACCGCGTGCTCAGCACCGCGCACGCCGAGGTCTACGCAACGGACGGTGGCATGACCACCGACCGCTACGTCAAGTATTACGAAGAGAAAGCCAAGGGCGGCATCGGCCTGGCAATCTGCGGCGGCTCCTCCGTGGTCGCTATCGACAGCCCGCAGGAATGGTGGAGCTCGGTGAACTTGTCCACCGACCGGATCATTCCGCATTTCCAGAATCTGGCCGACGCCATGCACAAGCATGGCGCCAAGATCATGATTCAGATTACCCACATGGGCCGCCGTTCGCGTTGGGACGGCTTCAACTGGCCGACCCTGATGTCGCCGTCGGGCATCCGTGAGCCAGTGCACCGCGCAACTTGCAAAACCATTGAACCGGAAGAAATCTGGCGGGTGATCGGCAACTATGCCCAGGCCGCGCGCCGGGCCAAGGCCGGTGGTCTTGACGGCGTTGAACTGTCGGCGGTGCACCAGCACATGATCGACCAGTTCTGGAGCCCGCGCGTCAACAAGCGTACCGATGAGTGGGGCGGCACCTTCGAAGGCCGGATGAAGTTCGGTCTGGAAGTACTGAAAGCCGTGCGCGCCGAGGTCGGTGACGACTTCTGCGTGGGCATGCGTCTGTGCGGTGACGAGTTCCACCCGGACGGCTTGTCCCACGAGGACATGAAGCAGATCGCCAAGTATTACGACGACACCGGCATGCTCGACTTTATCGGTGTGGTCGGCTCGGGTTGTGACACTCACAACACCCTGGCCAACGTGATTCCGAACATGAGTTATCCACCGGAGCCGTTCCTGCATCTGGCCGCCGGGATCAAGGAAGTGGTCAAGGTGCCGGTGCTACACGCCCAGAACATCAAGGACCCGAACCAGGCCACGCGCATTCTTGAGGGCGGTTACGTCGACATGGTCGGCATGACCCGCGCGCACATCGCTGACCCGCACCTGATCGCCAAGATCAAGATGGGCCAGATCGACCAGATCAAACAGTGCGTCGGCGCCAACTATTGCATCGACCGCCAGTATCAAGGCCTCGACGTGCTGTGCATCCAGAACGCCGCGACGTCCCGTGAGTACATGGGCGTGCCGCACATCATCGAGAAATCCACCGGACCGAAACGCAAAGTCGTTGTGGTCGGTGCCGGCCCGGCCGGGATGGAAGCGGCCCGTGTTGCTGCCGAGCGTGGCCACGACGTGACCCTTTTCGAGAAGAAGGAATTCATCGGCGGGCAGATCACCACCGCGTCGAAATCGCCGCAGCGCGATCAGATCGCCGGCATCACCCGCTGGTTCCAGTTGGAACTGGCGCGGCTGAAAGTCGATCTGCGCCTGGGCACGGCGGCCGATGCCGAGACCATCATGGACTTGCGTCCGGATGTAGTGGTGCTGGCGGTCGGCGGGCATCCGTATCTGGAGCAGAACGAACACTGGGGCGCCGCCGAAGGGCTGGTGGTCAGCAGTTGGGACGTGCTCGACGGCAAGGTCGCGCCGGGCAAGAACGTGCTGGTCTACGACACGATTTGCGAGTTCACCGGGATGTCGGTTGCCGATTTCCTCGCCGACAAAGGCAGCCAGGTCGAGATCGTCACCGACGACATCAAACCGGGTGTGGCCATCGGCGGTACGTCGTTCCCGACCTACTACCGCAGCATGTACCCGAAAGAAGTGATCATGACCGGCGACATGATGCTGGAGAAGGTCTACCGCGAAGGCGACAAACTGGTCGCGGTGCTGGAGAACGAATACACCGGCGCCAAGGAGGAGCGGGTGGTCGATCAGGTGGTGGTGGAAAACGGCGTGCGGCCGGATGAGGAAATCTACTACGCGCTCAAAGAAGGTTCGCGCAACAAGGGCCAGATCGACGTCGAAGCGTTGTTCGCGATCCAGCCGCAACCTTCGCTGAGCGAGGCGGGCGACGGCTACTTGCTGTTCCGCATCGGCGACTGCGTGGCGCAGCGCAACACGCACGCCGCGATCTATGACGCCCTGCGGCTCTGCAAGGATTTCTAACGGCTTGTGGATCCCCTTGTAGGAGTGAGCCTGCTCGCGATGAACGATAACGCGGTCTGTCTGATACACCGTGGAGACTGAATCGCGAGCAGGCTCACTCCTACAGGAATCGGGCAAGGCATCCAGGTAGTTTGGCCTGCAAGACCCTGCGGTCTTTGGGAGCTTCACCTATGTTGAACACCCTTCTTCCAATCCTGTTGTTCGCCGCTCTGGGCCTTGGTGTCCTCGGCGCGCTGCGGCGGGTGGCCATGTGGCGCCGGGGCCGGGCCTCGAAGGTCGATCTGATCGGCGGCCTGTTGGCCATGCCCAAGCGTTACATGGTCGACTTGCACCACGTGGTGGCGCGGGACAAATACATCGCCAACACCCACGTCGCTACAGCGGGCGGTGCGGTGGCGTCGATTGTACTGGCGCTGCTGGTCCACGGTTTCGGCCTGCACAGCCGCATTCTCGGTTACGCCTTGCTGCTGATGACGGCAGTGATGTTTGTTGGTGCGATTTTCGTTTACCTGCGTCGGCGCAACCCGCCGGCGCGGTTGTCGAAAGGCCCGTGGATGCGCCTGCCGAAAAGCCTGTTGGCGTTCTCGGCGTCGTTCTTTCTGCTGACCTTGCCGGTGGCCGGGATTCTGCCGGAGAACTTCGGTGGCTGGGTGCTCGCGGCGATCTTGGGCATCGGTGTGCTATGGGGTGTGTCGGAACTGTTTTTCGGCATGACCTGGGGCGGGCCGATGAAACACGCCTTCGCCGGTGCCTTGCACCTGGCTTGGCACCGTCGCGCCGAGCGTTTTGGTGGTGGTCGTTCCACGGGTTTGAAGCCGTTGGATTTGAACGATCCGAGCGCGCCACTGGGTGTGGAAAAACCCAAGGATTTCACCTGGAACCAGTTGCTCGGTTTCGATGCCTGCGTGCAGTGCGGCAAATGCGAAGCGGCGTGCCCGGCTTTCGCCGCCGGCCAGCCGCTGAACCCGAAAAAACTGATTCAGGACATGGTCGTCGGCCTCGCCGGTGGCACCGACGCGAAGTTCGCCGGCAGTCCTTATCCCGGCAAACCGATCGGCGAACACTCGGGCAATCCACATCAACCGATCGTCAATGGTCTGGTCGATGCGGAAACCCTGTGGTCGTGCACCACCTGCCGCGCCTGCGTCGAGGAGTGCCCGATGATGATTGAGCACGTCGACGCCATCGTCGACATGCGCCGTCACCTGACCCTGGAAAAAGGCGCGACGCCGAACAAGGGCGCCGAAGTCCTCGAAAACCTCATCGCCACCGACAACCCTGGCGGTTTTGCACCGGGCGGGCGGATGAACTGGGCGGCGGATTTGAACCTCAATCTGCTCAGCGAAAAGAAATCCACCGACGTGCTGTTCTGGGTCGGCGACGGCGCCTTCGACATGCGCAACCAGCGCACCTTGCGCGCGTTCGTCAAAGTGCTGAAAGCGGCAAAGATCGATTTTGCAGTGCTCGGTCTCGAAGAGCGCGACAGCGGCGATGTAGCCCGGCGTCTCGGCGATGAAGCAACCTTTCAGTTGCTTGCCAAACGCAACATCCAGACCCTGGCCAAATACAGTTTCAACCGCATCGTCACCTGTGATCCGCACAGTTTCCATGTGCTGAAAAACGAGTACGGCGCGTTCGACGGCAACTACCTGGTGCAGCACCACAGCACCTACATGGCAGAAATCATTCAGGCCGGCGCGCTGAACCTCGGTCAGCACAAAGGCAACAGCGTGACTTATCACGACCCGTGCTACCTCGGCCGCTACAACGGCGAATACGAAGCGCCGCGCGAAGTGCTGCGTGCGCTCGGTATCGAAGTCAAAGAGATGCAACGTTCCGGCTTCCGCTCGCGCTGCTGCGGTGGCGGTGGCGGGGCGCCGATCACCGACATTCCGGGCAAGCAGCGGATTCCCGACATGCGCATGGACGACATCCGCGAGACCGGCGCCGAATTGGTGGCGGTGGGTTGTCCACAATGCACGGCGATGCTCGAAGGCGTGGTCGAACCGCGTCCGCTGATCAAGGACATCGCCGAACTGGTGGCCGACGCGCTGCTCGAAGACGCCGCGCCGAGCAAGCCTGCCACCCCGGCCAAACGTGAACCTGCGGAGGCCCACTGATGAGCGACATTATCCGCCGCGACCCCCGCGCCGAATGGATTGCGCGTAACCGCCTGCACCCGCTGCACGCGGCCATGCAACCGGCGCAACACAGCTGGATGGGTCCCAACGGCATCATCCGCAAGAACCTGCACGGCATCGGTTTTACCGGCCCCAACGGCATCAAGCGGATCGACCGCAGCGGCGCGCAACAGGGCGGGGCGGTCAAACGTTCGGCCGCGGTTGAAGTGCAATTGCCGCTGCATCAGGTACCGGCCCCGGCGTTCTATATCAGCGTGGTACCGGACATGGTCGGTGGCCGCTTGAGCAGTCACGACCGTGATTTGCTTGGCCTCGCCCATCAACTCGCCGGCCAGGACGGTGCGGTGTTGGCGGTGGTCTTTGGCGAGCACAAGGAAAACGCTTTCGCCACCGCAGGCGTCGATCGCTTGCTGGTGCTGGAAGGCGAGGAATTCAGCGGTTATGCACCGGAGCAACGAGTGCAAGGTTTGCGCGCTGTGGATAACCAGTTCAACCCGCGTCACTGGCTGCTACCGGACAGCCGCAGCGGTGGCGGCGAACTCGGTCGACGCTTTGCGGCGGCACTGGGCGAGCGCCCGGCCACGCGGGTCTGGCAGGTCAAGGATCAGGAGTGCATCGGCCGCGCTGGTGCTGGGCTGCAAGACCTCGCCCGTCCCGTTGCAAGGTTGATTCTGGCTGCCGCCGAATGCGCCGAGCCGGTCAGCGAAACCCGTCATGAAGCGTTGCCGGTGGAGTTATCCACAAGTGTCGCGCGCAGCTTGTCGCGGATCGAAGATCTCGGCGCGGTGGCGGTCGACCCGGCGGCGATTCCGATGGCCGAAGCGGAGTTCATTTTCTCCGGCGGCAACGGCGTCAAGGACTGGCAGCTGTTCCACGAAACGGCGGCGGCACTCGGCGCTACCGAAGGCGCTTCGCGGGTCGCCGTCGACGATGGCTTCATGGCCCGTGATCGTCAGGTCGGCGCGTCCGGCACCTGGGTCACCGCGCGGGTCTATGTGGCTGTGGGTATCTCCGGCGCGATCCAGCACCTGCAAGGCATTGGTGCTTGCGACAAGGTGGTGGCAATCAACCTTGATCCAGGCTGCGACATGATCAAGCGTGCCGATTTGTCGGTGATCGGCGAGAGCGCAGAGATTCTGCAGGCGTTGATCGAAGCGGTCGCGGCTTACCGCAACGAAGCCAAGCGCGATGCGGCTTAAGGAAACGCTATGAACACGAAAGTTATCAGTCTGGTTTCAATCGGCGCCCACCCGACTTCCGGCAGGCCACGCCGCGCCGACCAGGATGCCCGCGCGGTGGAACTCGGTTTGCAATTGGCTGGGGATAACCTGCAAGTGCTGCATGCCGGCGACGTCGCGGAACCGGCGTTGCGCGCCTACTTGGGCATGGGTCTGGAACAGATGCATGTGCTGGAGCAACCGGCTGGCGCCGATGCGCTGCCGGCGCTGACCGCGTATCTGCGCGATGCCGGTGCGCAAGTTGTGCTGACCGGCAGCCAGGCGGAAACCGGCGAGGGTTCGGGGATGCTGCCGTTCTTGTTGGCGGAAGGTTTGGGTTGGCCGCTGGTGGTTGGGCTGGCGCAGGTCGAGTCGATCAATGACGGTTCGGCGCTGGTGCTGCAAGCCTTGCCGCGTGGACAGCGGCGACGGTTGAAGGTCAAGCTGCCGTTTCTCGCGACTGTGGATAACGCTGCGCCGAAACCTCGGCAGAGTGCCTACGGGCCGGCGCGCCGGGGTGTTTTGCAGGCTGAAGACGTCGAAGTGGTGGACGATGAGTTGCTCGCGGTTGCCACTTTGCAAGCGGCCAAGCCACGGCCGAAACGCTTGAAGGTGATCAAGGCCAAAAGCGGGGCGGACCGGATGAAGGCCGCGACGGCCAAGGCCAGTGGTGGCGGGGGGCAGGTGCTCAAGGGAGTCACCGCACAGGCCGGTGCTGAAGCGATTCTCAAGTTGCTGATTGAAGAGGGTGTTGTTCGCTGAAAAGCCCCCTCACCCTAGCCCTCTCCCGGAGGGAGAGGGGACCGACCGAGTGGTATTGGCTAATTACATCGACCTGCGATTGCGCGGTGACCTTGGTTTGGCCAAGCCTGAGATCACACTGAACGTTCAGGTCGGCGTACCTCGCATAAGCGGCTCCCTCACCCCAGCCCTCTCCCTCCGGGAGAGGGCTGGGCGGGCGGCGTTCCGATGAGGGCAACTGCTTACCCACAATCCCTGTTGGCGGATCTGTGGATAACATGTTCGCCCCTCTCCAGACCCCACGCCAATCAAGCCCTGCAGCCACCCGATTAAAAAACGATCAACCTAACTAACGGTTTTTACGGGATTTTTCCGCGGGATAACTTTATAAGTTGCCCCCAATCTCTGTTGGCGCTTCTGTGGATAAGATGTTCGCTATCCGCTGAGAGCTATATAAGACGTGGCTTCTAGAGATTTGATCAATAACTGATCAATCTACGCTTTTGACCGATTAAATCACCCGTAGCGCCTGATTTTTCACAGCCTTCAGCGCTTTTCCACAGAAGATGCAAAGTTACCCCCGAACTCTGTTGGCGCTTCTGTGGATAACGTGTTTGCCATCCTCTACAGGCCATACAGAACGTGGGTTACAAGAATATGATCAAAAATCAACCAATGCGCCTTGCAAACCGTGCTTCTGGATAAGTCACGATTTTTCTTCACAAATCAGTCAGTTATTTTTTCGTTCATCCACAGTTACCCCCATTTGCTGTGGGTGGGTGTGTGGATAACTTGTTTGCGGAAGGCTGGGAGGCTTGGTGGGTATAGGGTGTGGGGTGATTGATCAGAAATTGTGCAATCAAGGTGTAGGGCTGTGGTGAATGTGAAATAGCTATCGCGAGCAGGCTCACTCCTACAGGGGAACGCATTCCAAATGTAGGAGTAAGCCTGCTCCGGGCGGCGATCCGACGATGCCTTTGCTTTTAGCCCTGAACGGGGACGCCTTTGAGGTACGGCGCAGGCTCGGCGCCGAGGTTGCTCAGCAGACGCTCGCTGTACCAATCGACAAAGTTGACCACGCCAAATTCATAGGTCTTCGAATAAGGCCCAGGCTGATACGCCGTCGAGTTGATCCCGCGCTGATTCTCTTCCGCCAGTCGGCGGTCCTGATCATTGGTCGCGTCCCACACCTGACGCATGCGCTCGACGTCGTAATCGACGCCCTCAACCGCATCCTTGTGCACGATCCACTTGGTGGTGACCATGGTTTCCTGCGCGCTGATCGGCCACACCGTGAAGACGATGATGTGGTCGCCCATGCAGTGGTTCCACGAGTGCGGCAGGTGCAGGATGCGCATCGAACCCAGATCCGGGTTCTTGATCCGCCCCATCAGTTTCGCGCAGCCCTGTTTGCCGTCGAGGGTCATCGACACGGTGCCCTTGAGCAGCGGCATGCGCACGATGCGGTTACGCAGGCCGAAGCTGGCGTGGGCGTAAGGAATCTTCTCGGCTTCCCAGGCAGCAGCGGACGCAGCAACGTGATCCTTGAACGCCTGATCGGCGCGCGGGTCGGTGACGTCGTCCCATTCCAGCAGGGTTTTCAACAGTTCCGGGTGCGACGCGTTGCAGTGGTAGCACTCGCGGTTGTTTTCCAGCACCAGTTTCCAGTTGGCTTTTTCCATCAAGGTGGTGGTGATCGCCACCTTGGTGTTCTCCATGTCGTACGGTTCCATGTAATGGTTCAGTGTCGACAGGAAGTCATCGATGGCCGGCGGGTTCTCGGCCAGGCTGATGAAGATGTAACCGCCGGCAGTCTTCACGTTCACCGGTTTGAGGCCGTACTGCTTCATGTCGAAGTCGGCGCCCATTTCGGTGCCGGCGAACAGCAGGCGCCCGTCCAGCTCGTACGTCCACTGGTGGTAGTGGCAGACCAGTTTGGCGACCTTGCCTTTTTCACTGGTGCACAGACGCGAGCCACGGTGGCGGCAGACGTTGTGGAACGCATGGACCACGCCCTCGGCGCCACGAATGACGATGATCGGGTTCTTGCCGATCTGCAGCGTCAAGTAGTTGCCCTTGGCCGGGATCTCGCAGGTCATGCCGGCGATCAACCACTCTTTCTGGAAGATCTCCTGCATGTCGATATCGAACAACCGCTCATCGCTGTAGAACGGTTGCGGCAGCGAAAACGTCCGCTCGCGCTCCTGGAGCATTTGTGCGGTGGCCTTGCGTGCGGGTTCCAGCGGATCGCCCAGGCTGATTTTTGCGGTGACGTCCATCGATGTGATCCTCATGGCCATCTGCGTGGCCGGCGAAAAGTGGCTGATCAGGTGTGCTGCTAACGGTTGCTACGCAAGGTGTAAAGAAGCTGTCTTGGTGTTGGGGCGAGTGTGGGCCCGGCGCAGGGCGCAACCTTATCCATGGGCGACATGGTGCAATCTGTTCCCGACGCGCAACACCCGGTGGTTGGGGGCTGGTCGCGATAAGTATGCCGATGTCGCGGATAGGTAAACGGGCGGTTCGCGCTATACGCAGAATCGCCGACATGAGGCCGACAGTCGGCCGTGGAGAACAGCATGTCCAACAGCTTCCTGAATCCGGTCACCACCCAGACCTGGGCCAATGGCCGACACATCGTCCGTTGCGTCAAAGTCATCCAGGAAACCTGGGACGTGCGCACCTTCTGCTTTATGGCTGACCAGCCGATCCTGTTCTTCTTCAAACCCGGGCAGTTCGTCACCCTGGAGCTGGAAATCGAAGGCCAGCCGATCATGCGCTCGTACACGATTTCCAGTTCGCCGTCGGTGCCGTACAGTTTTTCGGTGACGATCAAACGGGTGCCGGGTGGCAAGGTGTCCAACTGGCTGCACGATACGCTGCATGAAGGCCAAGAACTGGCGGTGCACGGGCCGGTCGGGCTGTTCAATGCCATCGACTTCCCGAGCCCGAAAGTGCTCTACCTGAGCGGCGGCGTTGGTATCACGCCGTGCATGTCGATGGCGCGCTGGTTTTACGACACCAACGCCAACGTCGACATGACCTTTATCCACAGCGCGCGCTCACCGAAAGACATCATTTACCACCGCGAGCTGGAGCACATGGCGTCGCGGATCGACAACTTCAGCCTGCACCTGATTTGCGAGAAGCACGGCTTGGGTGAACCGTGGGCCGGTTATCGCGGTTATCTGAACCACAAGATGCTCGAACTGATGGTGCCGGACTTCCTCGAGCGCGAGGTGTTCTGCTGCGGGCCGACGCCGTATATGAATGCGGTCAAGCGCCTGCTGGAAGTGGCTGGTTACGACATGTCGCGTTATCACGAGGAATCGTTCGGTGCCACGCCGCCCGAGGCCCGTGCCGATGCGGTGGAACAGGCCGAGCAGGCTGCGGATGCGCCGGAAATCGATGCGGCGGATCTGCATCAGGTCGAATTCACTTCGTCCGGCAAGAGCATTCGTGTGGCACCGGGCGAGACCGTGCACGCGGCGGCGGCCAAGCTGGGGTTGATGATTCCGAAGGCGTGCGGCATGGGGATTTGCGGGACGTGCAAGGTGCTCAAGCTGGGTGGCGAGGTGGAGATGGAGCACAACGGCGGGATTACCGAGGACGATGAGGCTGAAGGGTTTATCTTGTCGTGCTGCAGTGTGCCGAAGGGGGATGTGCGCATCGATTTTTGAGTGGGGGGGATTTTTGCGTACGGCTTGCCCCTCACCCCAGCCCTCTCCCAGAGGGAGAGGGGGCCGACGGAGGTGTCTGGCGTTCTGCATCGACCTGAACGACCTTATCGATTATGGATTCGGCAAAGCAGTTTCACGTCGGCGTAATTCTCAAATATCCCCCAATCAGTCCCCTCTCCCTCCGGGAGAGGGTTAGGGTGAGGGGGCTTTTTCAGTCAACAAACAAATCCGGCATCAACGCCGCCTCGCTTTCCCGATCAAACCGATAATGATCAAACTCCGCCACACCGCTCTCCCGCAAAATCTCCTCATCAATCAACAACCGCCCAGTGATCTGCCGCTCGCGGCTACCCAAAATCACATGCGCCGCATCCGCCATGATCGCCGGGGTCCGCGCCTGCTTGAACGACTCCCGGCTGCCCAACTGAAACTCAATCGCCGCCGTGGCAATCATCGTCTGCGGCCACAGTGAATTGACGCTGATCCCGTAACTGGCAAATTCCTCGCTCATCCCCAGCGTCAGCATGCTCATGCCGTACTTGGTCACGGTGTACGGACTGAACTGCGCAAACCACTTGTTCGCCAGATTCAGCGGCGGCGACAGATTGAGAATGTGCCCGGCGGATTTCTTCAGATAGGGCAGGGCAGCCTGACTGCACAGCAGCACCGCGCGGGTGTTGATCTGGTGCATCAGGTCGAAACGCTTGAGTTCGATGTGTTGCACACCCGTGAGCTTGATCGCCCCGGCGTTGTTCACCAGTGCATCGATGCCGCCGAAGTGCTCATTGGCCTGCGCAAGCGCTTTGCGCACAGCCTCTTCATCACGCACATCCACTTGCAGGGCCAGAGCCTTGCCGCCCGCCGCCTCGACTTCCGCCGCGACGCTGTGAATGGTCCCGGGTAACTTGGCGTGGGGTTCGGCGCTCTTCGCCGCAATCACGATGTTGGCCCCGTCCCTGGCGGCCCGCAGCGCAATTTCACGACCAATGCCACGGCTGGCGCCGGTGATGAACAGGGTTTTGCCTTGTAACGACATGCCGGTGCTCCTGCTTATTGTTATGTCAGCGGATGGCTCGACAGACAATGTAGACCAAGTCTTCAGGTGCGAACGAGGAGGGCTGAGTGGGCGAGTTTTTGTGGGAGCGAGCCAGCTCCGGGCGGCGTTCCGACGAAAGCGGTGTGTCATTCAACATCTGTGTTGTTTGACACGGCCTCTTCGCGAGCAGGCTCGCTCCCACAGGGGAGGGGGTCTATCAGGCGGACATGACTTCGCGGATGTCGCGAGCCAGTTCGCGGACGCGTTCTTCTTCGGTGTCCCAGGAGCACATGAAGCGTGCGCCGCCCTTGCCGATGAAGGTGTAGAAGCGCCAGTTTTTTGCGGTCAGCGCGGCAATCGCCGGTTCCGACAGTTGCAGGAACACGCCATTGGCCTGTACCGGGAACATCAGTTCGACGCCGGGAATGTCGCTGACCAGTTCTGCCAGCAATTGCGCGCAGTGGTTGGCGTGGCGCGCATATTTCAGCCAGGCGTCGGTTTCGAGGATGCCGACCCACGGTGCCGAGAGGAAGCGCATTTTCGACGCCAGTTGCCCGGCCTGTTTGCAGCGATAGTCGAAGTCTTCCGCCAGCTTGTGGTTGAAGAACAGGATCGCTTCACCCACGGCCATGCCATTTTTCGTGCCGCCGAAGCACAGCACGTCGACACCGGCCTTCCAGGTCAGATCTGCCGGCGAGCAACCGAGGAAGGCGCAGGCGTTGGAGAAGCGTGCGCCGTCCATGTGCAGGTGCAGGCCCAGCTCTTTGCAGGTGGCGCTGATGGCGCGGACTTCTTCCGGGGTGTAGACGCTGCCGACTTCGGTGGCCTGGGTCAGGGTGACCACGCGCGGTTTCGGGTAGTGAATGTCCTGACGCTTGAGCGCGACTTCGCGGATCGATTGCGGGGTGATCTTGCCGTTTTCGGTGCCAGCGATCAGCAGTTTCGAACCGTTGGAGAAGAATTCCGGTGCGCCGCATTCGTCGGTTTCGACGTGAGCGGTTTCCGAGCAGATCACGCTGTGGTAACTCTGACACAGCGACGACAGGGCCAGCGAGTTGGCGGCGGTGCCGTTGAAGGCGAAGAACACTTCGCAGTCGGTTTCGAACAGTTTGCGGAAATGATCGGACGCGCGAGCGGTCCATTCATCGTCGCCATACGCGCGTTGGTGGCCGTGGTTGGCCTGCTCCATCGCAGCCCAGGCTTCAGGGCAGATACCGGAGTAGTTGTCGCTGGCGAATTGTTGGCTCTTGTCGGTCATGGCCGGCTTCCGTGGTCGAGACTCTTGTGAAGGCTCGTGGTCAATGATGATGCGCACTTTACCGAAGATCTTCCGGGGAGCACACGGGATGTCGCTGGCAGAACATTACATGGACGCAGGCCGATTATGCACCTGAGAAAACGCGACGGCGCGCTGGATCTGCTCAAGTGGCTGGCGCTGCTGAGCATGTTGCTCGATCACCTGCGATATGTCGGGTTCTCCGCCGATTGGCTGTACGTGCCGGGGCGGCTGGCGTTTCCGTGGTTTTGTCTGGCGATGGCGGCGAATCTTTCGCGCGATGGTTCGCGGAGGATGGAATGGCGGTATCTGGGCTGGTTGTTGCTGTTCAGTGCGGTGAGTGAAATTCCTTACCGGTTGTACATTCCAGAGCCGGACACGTTGAACGTGATGCCGACGTTGGCGTTGGGTTTGCTAGTGGCGCGGGGGTGGCAGGATCCCTCGATCATGTCGCGATTGCTGGGCGTTGCTGCGCTGGTGCTGGCGATAGTTTTCCCGGAGCGGCTTATGTTTGGTTTCTTCGGGGTGTTGCTGCCGCTGGCGATGCTGTTGGTGTTTCGCCGCCCTTGGTACTTCAGCTTGCTGCCGGGTTTGATATGCCTCGCAGCGAATCAGTGGCAAGTGCTTTACGACTCGGCAAGGTTCGGTAGCAGCGTCGCCATTCTTGGCATTGCCACCTGTCTGTTTGCGCCCATGCTCGGAATGTTCCTGTTGCGACATGCGCGACATCTTCAGCCGCCACCGATGCGGCGCTGGGCCTATGCCCTCTATCCCGCGCATTTTCTCCTCCTGCTCACGGTTCGCCAGTTGATCGCATAACCCCCTGTAGGAGTGAGCCTGCTCGCGATGGCGGCGTATCAGCCAACATTTGCTTAGCTGACCCACCGCCATCGCGAGCAGGCTCACTCCTACAGGGGATCTGTGCAGATTCAACAAGCCATTTCAGGCCATGTCGTAAACGCACCTTTGCGTGGCGCGCGCAGGCATTTGAGCTGTCTGCGCCGGTCATACCATCGGCATCAAAGGGCACTGCCTTCATTGCCAGTGCCTTACCGAGACGAATGGCGCACAGATGCCGCTGGGAGAGACGCGATGTTCAGCAAGCAAGACCAGATCCAGGGTTACGACGATGCACTGCTGGCGGCGATGAATGCCGAGGAGCAACGTCAGGAAGATCACATCGAGCTGATCGCGTCGGAGAACTACACCAGCAAACGCGTGATGCAAGCGCAAGGCAGCGGCCTCACCAACAAATACGCCGAAGGCTATCCGGGCAAGCGCTACTACGGTGGCTGCGAGCACGTCGATAAAGTCGAAGCGCTGGCCATCGAACGCGCCAAGCAACTGTTCGGCGCCGATTACGCCAACGTCCAGCCGCACTCCGGTTCCTCCGCCAACAGCGCCGTGTACCTGGCGCTGATCCAGCCGGGCGACACCATCCTCGGCATGAGCCTGGCCCACGGCGGTCACCTGACCCACGGCGCCAAAGTGTCGTCCTCAGGCAAGCTCTACAACGCGGTGCAGTACGGCATCAACACTGACACCGGGCTGATCGATTACGACGAAGTCGAGCGTCTGGCCGTTGAATCCAAGCCGAAAATGATCGTCGCCGGTTTCTCCGCATACTCGAAGACTCTGGACTTCCCGCGCTTCCGTCAGATCGCTGACAAGGTCGGTGCGCTGTTGTTCGTCGACATGGCCCACGTCGCCGGTCTGGTCGCCGCCGGTCTGTACCCGAACCCGCTGCCGTACGCCGACGTCGTTACCACCACCACGCACAAAACCCTGCGCGGTCCACGTGGCGGCTTGATCCTGGCCAAGTCCAACGAAGAGATCGAGAAGAAGCTCAACGCTGCCGTGTTCCCCGGCGCTCAGGGCGGCCCGCTGATGCACGTCATCGCCGGTAAAGCCGTGTGCTTCAAGGAAGCGCTGGAGCCAGGCTTCAAGGCGTATCAGCAACAAGTGATCGACAACGCTCAGGCGATGGCCAGCGTGTTTATCAAACGTGGCTACGATGTAGTGTCCGGCGGCACCGACAACCACTTGTTCCTGGTCAGCCTGATCCGTCAGGGCCTGACCGGCAAAGACGCCGACGCCGCCCTTGGCCGCGCGCACATTACCGTCAACAAGAACGCCGTGCCGAACGACCCGCAATCGCCGTTCGTCACCTCGGGCCTGCGCATCGGCACCCCTGCGGTCACTACTCGCGGCTTCAAAGTGACCCAGTGCGAAGTGTTGGCCGGCTGGATCTGCGACATCCTCGACAACCTTGGCGATGCCGATGTCGAGGCCAATGTTGCCCAGCAAGTGTCGGCCCTGTGCGCAGACTTCCCGGTTTATCGCTGAGTGTTCTGGAGTAACTGACTATGCAACGCTATTCGGGCTTCGGCCTCTTCAAACACTCCCTCAGCCACCACGAAAACTGGCAGCGCATGTGGCGCACGCCGACGCCGAAGAAGGTCTACGACGTGGTTATCGTCGGCGGCGGCGGGCACGGTCTGGCGACGGCTTACTATCTGGCCAAAGAGCACGGCATCACCAATGTGGCCGTGGTCGAGAAAGGCTGGCTGGGCGGCGGTAACACCGCGCGCAACACCACCATCGTGCGCTCCAACTACCTGTGGGACGAGTCGGCGCACCTCTACGAACACGCGATGAAATTGTGGGAAGGCCTGTCCCAGGATCTCAACTACAACGTGATGTTCTCCCAGCGTGGCGTCTACAACCTGTGTCACACCCTGCAGGACATCCGTGATTCCGAGCGTCGGGTCAGCGCCAACCGCCTCAACGGCGTCGATGGCGAGCTGCTCAACGCCAAGCAAGTCGCTGACGAGATTCCGTACCTCGACTGCTCGAAAAACACCCGCTACCCAGTGTTGGGCGCGACCGTGCAGCGTCGCGGCGGCGTCGCCCGTCACGATGCCGTGGCGTGGGGCTTTGCCCGTGCCGCCGATGCCTTGGGCGTGGACTTGATCCAGCAGACCGAAGTCATCGGTTTCCGTAAGGAAAACGGCGTATGCATCGGTGTTGAAACCAACAAGGGTTTCATCGGCGCCAAGCGCGTCGGCGTGGTCACGGCCGGTAACTCCGGGCACATGGCCAAACTCGCCGGTTTCCGTCTGCCGATCGAATCCCACCCGCTGCAGGCGCTGGTGTCCGAGCCGATCAAACCGATTATCGACAGCGTGATCATGTCCAACGCCGTGCACGGTTACATCAGCCAGTCCGACAAGGGCGACCTGGTGATCGGTGCCGGTATCGACGGCTACAACGGCTACGGCCAGCGCGGTTCGTACCCGGTGATCGAACACACCATTCAGGCCATCGTCGAGATGTTCCCGGTGTTGTCCCGCGTACGCATGAACCGTCAGTGGGGCGGCATCGTCGACACCACCCCGGACGCTTGCCCGATCATTTCGAAAACCCCGGTACCGAACATGTTCTTCAACTGCGGTTGGGGCACCGGCGGTTTCAAAGCCACACCTGGCTCGGGCAACGTGTTTGCCGCGAGTCTGGCCAAGGGTGAAATGCACCCATTGGCCGCACCGTTTTCCATCGACCGTTTCCACAACGGCGCACTCATCGACGAACACGGCGCTGCTGCCGTCGCCCACTAACAGGAGAAATCCCCATGTTGCATATCTTCTGTCCTCACTGCGGCGAACTGCGCTCCGAAGAGGAATTCCACGCATCCGGCCAGGCGCACATTCCGCGTCCACTGGATCCCGGCGCCTGCACCGACGAGGAGTGGGGCGACTACATGTTCTTCCGCGACAACCCGCGCGGTCTGCACCACGAACTGTGGGATCACGTCGCCGGTTGCCGCCAGTACTTCAACGTCACCCGCGACACCGTGACCTACGAGATTCTCGAAACCTACAAGATCGGCACCAAGCCGCAATTCACCGACAAGGCTGATACGGCGAAAACAGCCACGACGGCGCTGGGAGAGAAGGTATGAGCCAGACCAATCGCCTGTCCAACGGTGGACGGATCGACCGCAACAAAGTGCTGAGCTTCACCTTCAACGGTCAGAGCTACAAAGGCTTCGAGGGTGACTCGCTGGCCGCCGCGCTGATCGCCAACGGCGTCGACATCATCGGCCGCAGCTTCAAGTATTCGCGTCCTCGCGGGATCTTCGCCGCCGGTGCCGAAGAGCCGAACGCGGTGCTGCAGATCGGTGCCACCGAAGCTACGCAGATCCCCAACGTGCGCGCCACGCAACAGGCGTTGTATCAAGGGCTGGTCGCGACCAGTACCAACGGCTGGCCGAGCGTCAACAACGACATGATGGGCATTCTTGGCAAGGTCGGCGGCAAGCTGATGCCGCCGGGTTTCTACTACAAAACCTTCATGTACCCGCAATCGTTCTGGATGACCTACGAGAAGTACATTCGCAAGGCTGCCGGTCTCGGCCGTTCGCCGACCGAGAACGATCCGGACACCTACGACTACATGAACCAGCACTGCGACGTGCTGATCGTCGGCGCTGGCCCGGCCGGTCTCGCCGCTGCCCTGGCCGCTGCGCGCAGCGGTGCCCGAGTTATTCTTGCCGATGAGCAGGAAGAGTTCGGCGGCAGCCTGCTCGACTCGCGTGAAAGCCTCGACGGCAAACCGGCGATGGATTGGGTTGCCAGTGTCATCACTGAACTGAAGAACACCCCGGACGTGCTGCTGTTGCCGCGCGCCACGGTCAACGGTTACCACGACCACAACTTCCTGACCATTCACGAACGCCTTACCGATCACCTCGGTGACCGCGCCCCGATTGGCCAGGTGCGTCAGCGCATTCACCGGGTTCGCGCCAAGCGTGTGGTGCTGGCGACCGGTGCTTGCGAGCGACCGCTGGTTTACGGCAACAACGACGTGCCGGGCAATATGCTCGCCGGTGCGGTGTCGACTTACGTACGTCGCTACGGCGTAGCGCCGGGCAAGAAGCTCGTTCTGTCGACCAATAACGATCATGCCTATCGCGTGGCACTGGATTGGCTCGACGCCAGCCTGCAAGTGGTGGCCATCGCCGATGCGCGCAGCAATCCGCGTGGCGCACTGGTCGAAGAAGCCCGCGCCAAAGGCATCCGCATTCTCACTGGCAGCGCTGTGATCGAAGCCCGTGGCAGCAAGCGCGTGACCGCTGCCCGCGTTGCCGCGATTGATGTGAAGGCTCATGCCGTGACCAGCCCGGGCGAATGGCTCGACTGCGACGTGATTGCCAGTTCCGGTGGTTACAGCCCTGTCGTCCACTTGGCTTCGCACCTCGGTGGCAAGCCGACCTGGCGTGAAGACATCCTCGGTTTCGTGCCGGGCGAAGCACCGCAGAAGCGCGTGTGCGTCGGTGGCATCAACGGCGTCTACGGTCTCGGCGATTCGCTGGCTGACGGTTTCGAAGGTGGCGTGCGCGCGGCCGCTGAAGCCGGTTTCCAGACCGTCGAAGGCGTGCTGCCGAAAGCCCTGAGCCGTCACGAAGAACCGACGCTGGCGCTGTTCCAGGTGCCGCATGAAAAGAACACCGCACGGGCGCCGAAGCAATTCGTCGACCTGCAAAACGACGTGACCGCTGCGGCGATCGAGCTGGCAACCCGCGAAGGTTTCGAGTCGGTCGAGCACGTCAAACGCTACACCGCGCTGGGCTTCGGCACCGATCAGGGCAAGCTCGGCAACGTCAACGGTCTGGCCATCGCCGCTCGCTCGCTGAACGTGACCATCCCGCAGATGGGCACCACGATGTTCCGCCCGAACTACACGCCGGTAACTTTCGGTGCGGTGGCCGGTCGTCACTGTGGGCACATCTTCGAACCGGTGCGTCACACCGCGCTGCATGCCTGGCATGTGAAGAATGGCGCCGAGTTTGAAGACGTCGGTCAGTGGAAACGTCCATGGTACTTCCCGAAAAACGGTGAAGACCTGCATGCCGCTGTGAAGCGCGAATGCAAAGCCGTGCGCGACAGCGTTGGCCTGCTCGATGCCTCGACCCTCGGCAAGATCGACATCCAAGGCCCGGATGCCCGCGACTTCCTCAACCGCGTGTACACCAACGCCTGGACCAAACTCGACGTGGGCAAGGCTCGCTACGGTCTGATGTGCAAAGAAGACGGCATGGTCTTCGACGACGGTGTCACGGCTTGTCTGGCCGACAACCATTTCGTCATGACCACCACCACCGGCGGCGCGGCTCGCGTGCTGCAATGGCTGGAGCTGTACCACCAGACCGAATGGCCGGACATGAAGGTTTACTTCACTTCCGTGACCGACCACTGGGCGACCATGACCCTGTCCGGACCGAACAGCCGCAAGCTGCTCAGCGCCGTGACCGACATTGATCTGAGCAACGAAGCCTTCCCGTTCATGACCTGGAAAGAAGGTCTGGTCGGCGGTGTGCCGGCGCGGGTGTTCCGTATCTCGTTCACCGGTGAACTGTCGTACGAAGTCAACGTGCAGGCCGACTATGCGATGGGCGTGCTGGAGAAAATCGTCGAGGCCGGCAAGCAGTACAACCTGACCCCGTACGGCACTGAAACCATGCACGTCCTGCGTGCCGAGAAGGGTTTCATCATCGTTGGCCAAGACACTGACGGCTCGATGACTCCGGACGATCTGAATATGGGCTGGTGCGTCGGTCGCACCAAACCGTTCTCGTGGATCGGCCAGCGTGGCATGAACCGTGAAGACTGCGTGAAAGATCAGCGTAAGCAACTGGTCGGGTTGAAGCCGATCGATCCGAACGTGTGGCTGCCGGAAGGTGCGCAGTTGGTGTTCAACACCAAGCAGGCGATTCCGATGACCATGGTCGGCCACGTGACCTCCAGCTACGCGCACAACTCCCTCGGTTATTCGTTTGCCATGGGTGTGGTCAAGGGCGGTCTGAAGCGCCTCGGTGAGCGGGTGTTTGCACCGTTGGCCGATGGCAGCGTGATCGAGGCGGAGATTGTTTCTTCGGTGTTCTTCGATCCGAAGGGGGATCGCCAGAATATTTGATGGTTCGGCGCCTGGGGAGTGCAGTTGCACCGCGTTGACTTCATCGCGAGCAGGCTCACTCCTACAGGTGATCGCGTACCCCTTGTAGGAGTGAGCCTGCTCGCGATAGCGGTAGATCTGCCTACACAGGGCTCAAGTCAGAATTCAGCAAAGGTGCTTTATGACCACAGCCAATGTTTACCAACAACGCCCGACCACCGGGGCCCGTGCCGAGTCGTCGCTGCACCATGCCGACCTCGCCAGCCTGGTCGGCAAGGGTCGCAAGAACGCCGGCGTGATCGTGCGTGAAAAGAAACTCCTCGGTCACCTGACCATTCGTGGTGATGGCCACGATGCCGCGTTTGCCGCTGGCGTACATAAAGCGCTGGGCATCGAACTGCCCGGCGCCCTCAGCGTCATCGTCAAAGGTGAAACCAGCCTGCAATGGATGGGCCCGGATGAGTGGCTGCTGATCGTGCCAAGCGGTGAAGAATTCGCCGCCGAACAGAAACTGCGTGAAGCGCTGGGCGATCTGCACATCGCGATCGTCAACGTCAGCGGCGGCCAGCAAGTGCTCGAACTGAGCGGGCCGAACGTGCGCCAGGTGCTGATGAAGTCGACCAGCTACGACGTGCACCCGAATAATTTTCCGGTGGGTAAAGCGGTCGGCACGGTGTTCGCCAAGTCGCAGCTGATGATTCGCCACACCGCTGAAGACACCTGGGAACTGCTGATTCGTCGAAGCTTCTCGGATTACTGGTGGTTGTGGTTGCAGGATGCTTCGGCTGAGTACGGGTTGAGCGTTCAGGCCTGAAAGATCAAGAGCTACCCCCTCACCCCAGCCCTCTCCCCCAGGGGGGAGAGGGGGAAAGGGAGCTGATCTCGGGCGATTTCAACAGCCGAGTCTGGCTGGCGATAGATTTTCCAGAGCTTGAATTCGGCTCGGTATTTCAGGTCGACGTAACACGAAAGAACACCTCGGTCAGTCCCCTCTCCTTCTGGGAGAGGGCTAGGGTGAGGGAAAAACCTGACACCCCGCACAAAGAACAGGAGTCACCGCACCATGAGCCGCGCCCCAGACACATGGATTCTGACCGCCGACTGCCCCAGCGTCCTCGGCACGGTGGACGCGGTCACGCGTTTTCTGTTCGAGCAGAGCTGCTACGTCACCGAGCACCATTCGTTTGATGACCGCCTCTCCGGGCGTTTTTTCATTCGCGTGGAATTCCGCCAGCCCGACGGTTTTGACGAACAAGCCTTCCGCGCCGGCCTCGCCGAACGTGGTCAGGCCTTCGGCATGATCTTCGAGCTGACTGCGCCGAACTACCGGCCAAAAGTGGTGATCATGGTCTCCAAGGCCGATCACTGCCTCAACGACTTGCTCTACCGCCAGCGCATCGGCCAGTTGTCGATGGACGTGGCGGCGGTGGTCTCCAACCATCCGGATTTGAAACCGCTGGCCGACTGGCACCAGATTCCCTACTACCATTTCCCCCTCGACCCCAACGACAAACCGTCGCAGGAGCGTCAGGTGTGGCAGGTGATCGAAGAGTCCGGCGCCGAACTGGTGATCCTCGCCCGCTACATGCAGGTGCTGTCGCCGGAGCTGTGCCGCAAGCTCGATGGCAAGGCGATCAACATCCATCACTCGTTGCTGCCGGGTTTCAAGGGCGCCAAACCGTACCACCAGGCTTACAACAAAGGCGTGAAACTGGTGGGCGCGACGGCGCATTACATCAATAACGACCTCGATGAAGGGCCGATCATTGCCCAGGGCGTCGAGGCGGTGGATCACAGTCATTACCCTGAGGACCTGATTGCCAAGGGGCGCGATATCGAAGGCCTGACGTTGGCGCGAGCGGTTGGGTATCACATTGAGCGAAGGGTTTTCCTCAACGCCAATCGCACGGTCGTTCTTTAGATAGCTATCGCGAGCAGGCTCGCTCCTACAAGGGGTACGCATTCCAATGTAGGAGTGAGCCTGCTCGCGAAGGGGCCATAACAAACAACGCAAAACCAACAAGCAATAACCCGAGCACTTAACGCGCTGCCTGCCTGGGCAACGCGGTTCCATAAAAACAACAGCGAGGTGAAAGCATGTCTGGCAATCGTGGTGTGGTGTATCTCGGCGCTGGCAAGGTCGAAGTACAGAAAATCGACTATCCGAAAATGCAGGACCCGCGCGGTCGCAAGATCGAGCACGGGGTCATTCTCAAAGTGGTTTCCACCAATATCTGCGGCTCCGACCAGCACATGGTGCGCGGCCGTACCACGGCGCAGACCGGTCTGGTGCTGGGTCACGAGATCACCGGCGAGGTGATCGAAAAAGGCTCCGACGTCGAAAACCTGAAAATCGGCGACCTGGTCTCCGTACCGTTCAACGTCGCGTGCGGGCGCTGCCGTTCCTGCAAAGAGCAACACACCGGCGTCTGCCTGACCGTCAACCCGGCCCGTGCCGGTGGCGCTTACGGCTACGTCGACATGGGGGACTGGACCGGCGGCCAAGCCGAATACGTGCTGGTGCCGTACGCCGACTTCAACCTGCTGAAACTGCCGGACCGCGACAAGGCCATGGAGAAAATCCGCGACCTGACCTGCCTCTCCGACATCCTCCCAACCGGCTACCACGGCGCCGTCACTGCCGGCGTTGGTCCGGGCAGCACCGTTTACATTGCGGGCGCCGGCCCGGTCGGTCTGGCCGCTGCCGCTTCCGCACGTTTGCTCGGTGCGGCTGTGGTGATCGTGGGCGACGTCAACACCATCCGCTTGGCTCACGCCAAATCTCAGGGTTTTGAAATCGTCGACCTGTCCAAGGACACGCCGCTGCACGAACAGATCGCTGCACTGCTGGGCGAGCCGGAAGTGGATTGCGCGGTGGACTGCGTCGGCTTCGAAGCACGCGGCCACGGCCACGACGGCGTCAAAGCCGAAGCGCCGGCCACCGTGCTCAACTCGTTGATGGGCGTAGTACGCGTTGCCGGCAAGATCGGTATCCCGGGCCTGTACGTCACTGAAGATCCGGGCGCCGTGGATGCCGCCGCGAAAATGGGCAGCCTGAGCATTCGCTTCGGTCTGGGCTGGGCCAAGTCCCACAGCTTCCACACCGGCCAGACCCCGGTGATGAAGTACAACCGCCAACTGATGCAGGCGATCATGTGGGATCGCATCAACATCGCCGAAGTGGTGGGGGTGCAGGTGATCAGTCTGGATCAGGCGCCGGAAGGGTATGGCGAGTTCGATGCGGGCGTGCCGAAGAAGTTTGTGATTGATCCGCATAAGTTGTTTAGTGCGGCGTGAGTTTCTAGCTTTAAAAAGGGCAACCCGGCGGGTTGCCCTTTTTGTTCCTTACTTTTTCTATTCTGCGAACGCGCATTTGCTGGCGTCACCGTCAGACGTTTTACAGTCATCACCTTCCCAGCCGCTTCCGGTGGCTTTGACCGGGGTGCCGTTCCGGTAACCAGCCGAGACGTCAACGTCGTTTTTGCCTTCATACCGGCAGATGACCACCGAATTGGCCGTGTTTTTGTCCTTGATGCGTGCGGACGTGAAGGTGAGATCCTCGGCATTTGTAGGGTGGGTCACCGAGATTGTCGGGCAAGTAGCGGCATAGGTGGTACTCATCATGGCCAGACTCATCAGGACACCCGTGATAACTTTCAGCTTCATCATTTGTACTCCGTTACATAAGTGGGAGCCGCAATGTTCGCGTGGATGATGATTGTCGCCTACTGTCAGATCTGACAGGTTTATAGTTCGTTTTGAAATATCGATTCGCCTGGTGCGCAACTAAAGGGCCTAAAAGATCGCAGCCTGGCAATTAGAGGGCTGCCAAAGCACCCTGATAAAGAACCGGTCCAGTCGGCTGCCCGGTCGGCGAACCACCTTTAGGCTCAAGACTGACCGCCAGCGCAATCGGTTTACCGATCAAGGCTTTCTGCGCCTCGTTCAACTCAACCTTGCCTTTGCCCCCCGCCGGAATGACCCCAAGCGAGATCGGTTTGCCGTCAGCCGGAATCGCCCACAGTTCCAGGCTACGATCCGCATCAACCGCCGCCAGCGTCAACGGCTCGACCTGCAGATAATCCGCATGCGCCTCGACCTTCAGCGCCGGTTGCGCATCGGCGGTCAGCAGGGTGGCGTGGTAGCGGGCGTCGTCGCGGTTGTACAGCGAGCCGAGGAAGACCAACACCACGATCGAACACAGTGCAGCGGTGACGCGCAGCCAGTTCCAGAACGGCCGTTTCTCAGGCACATGCAGCACTTGCGGTTCGATTCGCGCGGTGATGCCTTGCCAGACGCGGTCAGGCACTGGATGTTCCGGCAGCGATTCAGTTAAAGAGCTCAGGCTTTCCTGCCATTGCGCAAGTTCAGCCCTTAATGCCGCGTCATCCAGCAGCAACTGTTCAAACCGCTGCCGCGCAGGCGCAGGCATCAGGCCAATCGCATAATCGGCAGCCAGCGCGCGGCGCAGGGCAGGGGTCTGGTAGTTCATGATTCAAGGCACCGACGCAGACGTTCCAGGCCACGGCGGATCCACGATTTCACCGTTCCCAGTGGCGTGGCCAGGTGTTCGGCGAGTTCCGTGCACGACAATCCCTGAAAGTAGGCCACGGTGATCGATTGGCGCTGCATGCTTTCAAGGGTGTCCAGACAGCGGTTCAACGTCTGAGCCTCGCGTGCGCTGTTTAGTTGCTCGTGAGCCGAGGGGCTTTCGTCCGGCAGCGCGTCCTGTTCCAGATCGGTCAATGGCCGGTCACGATGTTTGCGCAACTGATCGATGGCCTGATTGCGGGTGATGTTGATCATCCAGGTCAGCGGTGCCGACAGATGCGCTTCGTAGCGCGAGGCGTTGTTCCAGATGCGCACGAAACTTTCCTGCAGCACTTCTTCGGCGAGATCCGCGCGACCCATGAAGCGCAGGGCGACGCCATGCAGGCGCGGGCCGACGCTGCGATAGAGCGTTTCGAAGGCGCGACGATCACCCAGTGAACACTGGGCCAACAGCTGTCGCAGCTGATCGGTGTCGGCGATGGGAATGACGACTCTCCAGGCAAAGGTCGGGCGACGAGGGCGAGACTCGGACTGTTCACAGGCTAGTTCAGCGACAGCGGTTGTGCCATTCATCGCGAAGGTGTCCGGGATTTCACGTTTTATATACGTGAGCCGGATGAAAATGGATGCGCCGCGCCGGAACATGCCGGCGGATACCCGGTCAAACCGGCAGTTTCACTGCCCGTTCAACGGGTGGTTTTCACAGCGCAAGAGGATGTCTGAATGAAGATTTCACGCGGTATTGCCTTGGCTTCACTGATGACCCTTGCGGCCAGCCCGGTATTTGCTGGTTTCAGCCTCGACGACGTGACCAAGGCTGCTGCCAGCATGCAGGGCGGCAACGCGGCCACCGCTGCGGCTCCGACCTCGGAAACCGCCGGTCTGCTGCAAGCCGTCACCGGTCTGGGTGTGACGCCGCAGCAAGCCGTCGGCGGCACCAGCGCCATGCTGGGCCTGGCCAAGAACCAGTTGAGCAGCACCGATTATTCACAGTTGGCCAAAGAAGTGCCGGGCATCGACAAACTGTCGGGCGGTAGCGGCAATCTGGCGGCGTTGAGCGGATTGCTCGGTCAGTCCGGCAAGTCCGCCGGTCTGGAAAACGCACTGGGTAACGTCAAGGACACCAATGACCTGAACAACGCCTTCGGTGCGCTGGGCATGGACAGCGGCATGGTTGGCCAGTTTGCTCCGGTGCTGCTCAAGTATCTGGGTGATCAAGGCGTCGGCGGCCCGCTGCTGCAAAGCCTGGGCAGCATCTGGGGCGCCGGCACCGGTAGCTGATTCAGCCGCGCTCGCTGCGCAGTTCGGCGATGCGCTGATCCTTCTCGTTCCAGAGCTGGTTGACCCAGCTCTGGACCTTCTCGCGAAACGCCGGATCATTCTCGTAATCACCTTGCCACAGCGCCGGGTCGAGTTCGCGGGTCTTGATGTCGATGATCACGCGCGGCACGTTGCCGCTGATCAAATCCCAGAACCCGGGGATTTTCGCCTGTGGATAAACCACCGTCACATCGAGAATCGCATCCAGTTGTTCACCCATCGCCGCCAGGACAAACGCCACGCCGCCGGCCTTGGGCTTGAGCAGGTGGTTGAACGGTGATTGCTGCTGCGCGCTTTTCGCAGCGGTGTAGCGCGTGCCTTCCAGATAATTGACCACGGTCACCGGCTGACGCTTGAACAGCTCGCAGGCCTGCTTGGTGATTTCCAGATCCTTGCCGGCCAGCTCCGGGTGCTTCGCCAGAAAGGCCTTGGTGTAGCGCTTCATGAACGGGTAATCCAGCGCCCACCACGCCAGCCCCAGAAACGGCACCCAGATCAGTTCTTTCTTGAGGAAGAATTTGAAGAATGGCGTGCGCCGGTTCAGCGTCTGAATCAGCGCCGGAATATCGACCCACGACTGGTGGTTGCTGACCACCAGATACGAAGTGTCACCGCGCAAATCTTCGCCACCGCGAATGTCCCATTGGGTGGGAATGCACAGGCGGAAAATCAGCTTGTCGATTTCCGCCCAGGTCTCGGCGATCCACATCACCGCCCCCGACGCGTAATCGCGCCAGCGACCTGGTGCGATCAGTTTGAGCAGGGCGAAGACCAGCAACGGCCCGATCAGGATCAGGGTGTTGAGCAACAGCAGCAGGGTGACGAAACAGCCGGTGAGCAGGCGGCGCATAAGCAACTCTTTGCAAACGGATGGGCGCGCCATGATAAGCAGCTTCGCGCGGCAGGCCAAATCGGTGGTGACGAATGTTTCACTTTTGGGCCGGTATGCTTTGCTCAAGCGTTGTGTTGAATATGCTGGCCTCTTCGCGAGCAGGCTCGCTCCCACACTGGATTCAGGTGCATTAAAAATGTCTGCTCAGCACAAAACCCTGTGGGAGCGAGCCTGCTCGCGAAAGCGATTTCAAGGCGAACGAATGACTCAATGGGTGTCTAAAATCCCAGTCTGCCGCCCTCAATTTCCAAGGAAGCCCCTTACGTGAAATCCCTCCTTGCACTGTTTGCCCTCGTCGCCCTGCCAGTCATGGCCGCCGAGCCGACCCTGTACGGGCGCTATGAATACATCGCGCTGCCGGAAATCGGCGGTGAAGTGCTCAAGGCCAAGATGGACACTGGCGCGCTGACCGCCTCGCTGTCGGCCAAGGACATCGAAACCTTCACCCGCGATGGCGATGAATGGGTACGGTTCCGCCTCGGCACCAAGGACGCCAGTAACAAGGTCTACGAACACAAGGTCGCGCGCATCAGCAAGATCAAGAGCCGTTCGGATGAAGAGGACGAGGGCGAAAGCACCGAAGTCGCCAAACGCCCGGTGGTCGATCTGGAGCTGTGTCTGGGTAACGTCAAGCGTACCGTCGAGGTCAACCTGACCGACCGCAGCAACTTCAACTATCCGCTGCTGATCGGTGCCAAGGCCTTGCGCGAATTCGGCGCGGCAGTGAACCCGGCAAGGCGCTTCACGGCCGATAAGCCGGACTGCTGAGCCAAGTGGTCTCATTGACGTAACGTCAGGCTTGGGGCACCGTTCGCGCACTTAACCCAAGGGCTCGGACGCCATGCCTCATATCCTGATTGTCGAAGACGAAGCGGCGATTGCCGACACGCTGATTTTTGCCCTGCAAGGCGAGGGCTTCAGCACGACGTGGCTGAGCCTCGGCGCTGCTGCGCTGGAGCATCAGCGGCAAACGCCGGCCGATCTGATCATCCTCGACATCGGCCTGCCGGACATCAGCGGTTTCGAAACCTGCAAACAACTGCGGCGCTTCAGCGAAGTGCCGGTGCTGTTTCTCAGCGCCCGGGATGCCGAGATTGATCGCGTGGTGGGTCTGGAAATTGGCGCCGACGACTACGTGGTCAAGCCATTCAGCCCGCGTGAAGTCGCGGCGCGGGTCAAGGCCATCCTCAAACGCATGGCACCGCGTCCTGTGATTGAAGCCAGTTCAGCGCTGTTTCGTATCGATCCGGAGCGGATTCAAATCCTTTATCGCGGCCAGACCCTGAACCTGACTCGCCACGAATTCCGCCTGCTGCAATGCCTGCTCGAACAACCCGAGCGGGTGTTCAGTCGCGAACAACTGCTTGATGCGTTGGGCGTAGCGGCCGACGCCGGTTATGAACGCAGCATCGACAGCCATATCAAAAGCGTGCGCGCCAAATTGCGTCTGGTCCGCGCCGATGCCGAGCCGATCCAGACCCATCGCGGCCTCGGTTACAGCTACAGCCCGGGGCACAGCTGATGTCGCTGGGGCTGCGGATCTTTCTGGTGTATGTGCTGTTTGTCGGCCTCACCGGGTATTTCGTGCTCAACACGGTGATGGAAGAAATCCGCCCCGGCGTGCGTCAGTCCACCGAAGAAACCCTGGTCGATACCGCCAACCTGATGGCGGAAATCCTGCGCGATGATTTCAAGGCCGGCACGCTCAGTGAGAACCGCTGGCCTGAGTTGCTGCGCGCCTATGGCGAGCGCCAGCCGCAAGCGACCATTTGGGGTTTGCCGAAAAATCAGGTCAACCATCGCATCTACGTCACCGATGCCAAAGGAATAGTCGTGCTCGACTCCAGTGGCGTTGCGGTCGGTCAGGATTACTCGCGCTGGAACGACGTCTACCTGACCCTGCGCGGTGAGTACGGCGCCCGTTCGAGCCGCAGCGATGCGGATGACGCGAGTTCGTCAGTGATGCACGTCGGCGCGCCAATTCGCGATAACGGGCAGATTATCGGCGTGGTCACTGTGGCCAAACCCAACAGTTCATTGCAGCCCTATGTGGATCGTACCGAACGGCGTCTGCTGTTTTACGGCGCGGGTTTGATTGGTTTAGGTCTGTTGTTTGGCGCGTTGCTGTCGTGGTGGTTGAGCCGCGCGCTGCACCGTTTGACCGGTTATGCCCAAGCGGTGAGCGAAGGCCGGCGGGTGGAAGTGCCGCACTATCGCGGTGGCGAGCTGGAACAACTGGCTAACGCTGTGGAGCAGATGCGCACGCAGCTGGAAGGCAAGGCTTACGTCGAGCGCTACGTGCACACGCTGACCCATGAACTGAAAAGTCCGCTGGCGGCAATTCGTGGCGCCGCGGAGTTGCTGCAAGGGGACATGTCACCGGTTCAGCGGCTGCGCTTTGTCGGCAACATCGACAGCGAAAGTGCACGGATGCAGCAGTTGATCGAACGACTGCTGAATCTGGCGCAGGTGGAGCAACGTCAGGGCCTGGAGGAACGGGTCGCGGTGCCGTTAACGGTCTTGGTCGATGAGTTACTGCAAGGTCAGGCGGCGCGGATTGAAGGCAAGCAATTGCGCATCGAACAGACCATTGCGGCGGATCTGCTGTTGATTGGCGAGCCGTTTTTGCTGCGTCAGGCGTTGGGTAATCTGCTGGAGAATGCGCTGGATTTCACCCCGGTTGAGGGGCTGCTGCGGTTCAGTGCCGAGCGGGTTGGCGAGCAGATCGAATTTCGAATGTTCAATGAAACGGCGCCGATTCCGGACTACGCTTTGCCGCGTCTGACCGAGCGCTTCTACTCGTTGCCGCGCCCGGACAGTGGGCGAAAAAGCACGGGGTTGGGGCTTAACTTCGTTGAAGAAGTGGTCAAGTTGCATGGTGGATCTATGCAGATTCGCAATGTCGAGAACGGTGTGGAAGTGACATTGCGCCTGTCTTGATACCGAGGCGCGGCTATCGCGAGCAGGCTCGCTCCCACAGGGGATTTGTGAACGGCACAGATCCAATGTGGGAGCGAGCCTGCTCGCGATAGGGCCGGTGAATTCCCCACACAATCTCCATATTCCCCCCACATTCCCCTCATACAGCACCACCAGACTTTCCCATCCAAACAGGGAGAGTCCCATGAACAAGAATCTGACGATAAAGCTCGGCGCTATCGCCGTGCTGATCCTGCTGTTGCTGATCCCGCTGCTGATGATCGACGGCGTTATCGACGAGCGCCAACAGTTGCGTGATGGCGTGCTCGAAGACATCGCCCGCAGTTCCAGCTCCAGCCAGCAACTGAGTGGGCCGTTGATGGTGGTGCCGTATCGCAAAGTGATTCACAACTGGAAAACCAACGACAAGACCAACCAGCGTTACGACGAGCCGAGCGAAGAGCGCGGTCGTTTGTACTTCCTGCCGGAGCGTTTCGAACTCGACGGCCAAGTGCAGACCGAACTGCGTGCGCGGGGTATTTATGAGGCGCGGCTGTTCCACGCCGATAACCGTATCAACGGCCATTTCTCGTTGCCAGCGCAGTTGGGCATCAAAGAAGATTTCAGTGACTACCAGTTCGATGCACCGTTTCTCGCTGTCGGTATCAGCGACATTCGCGGTATCGAAAATGCGCTGAAACTGGAACTCGATGGTCAGCGTCTGGACTTCGTGCCAGGCACTCAAGTCGGCTGGCTCGGTGAAGGCGTGCGAGTGACGTTGCCGCTGCTCGACACCAGCAAAGCCACGGAACTTGGCTTTGGCTTCGATTTGCGCCTGCAGGGCACCGGCTCGTTGCAAGTGCTGCCGGTGGGCAAGACCAGCAGTGTCAGCCTCACGGCCAACTGGCCACACCCGAGTTTTGTCGGCAACTTCCTGCCGGGCAAACGCGAGATCAACGATCAGGGTTTCAGCGCCGATTGGCAGACCACGTTCTTCTCCACCAACCTGCAAGACGCTATGAGCCGCTGCGTGAGCAGCAATGATTGCGAGGCATTCAACGGCCGCAGCTTTGGCGTGAGCTTCATCGATCCGGTGGATCAGTACCTGAAGAGCGATCGGGCGATCAAATATGCGCTGCTGTTCATCGTCCTGACGTTCGCCGGTTTCTTTCTGTTCGAAGTACTCAAGAGCCTGGCCGTGCACCCGGTGCAATACGCATTGGTAGGCGTGGCGCTGGCGTTCTTTTATCTGTTGTTGCTGTCGTTGTCGGAGCACATTGGTTTTGCCCCGGCGTATTTGTTATCGGCCAGTGCTTGTGTGCTGTTGATCGGGTTTTATGTCTGCCACGTGTTGCGCAGTGTGCGCCATGGTTTGAGTTTTTCGGCGGGATTGGCGGCCCTGTACGGCCTGCTCTATGGCTTGCTGAGCGCCGAGGATTACGCGTTGTTGATGGGCTCGCTGTTGCTGTTTGGCTTGCTCGGCGTGTTTATGGTGCTGACGCGCAAACTGGATTGGTACGGGATCGGGCAGAAGCCGGCCAAGCCGTTGGAGTTTGATGTGGGGGCGATGCAATGAGCGGGTTGCGTGAAGATCAGCGAGAGGTGGAGGTTTTGGTGACACTGATTTTTGCAGCGCTGCCGCCGGAACCGAGGTGGTGCATTCGCGAGCAGGCTCGCTCCCACAGGATTTGTGCTGAAACAGAGTTCTCTGCCACACCCAAAACCAATGTGGGAGCGAGCCTGCTCGCGAAGAGGCCGGAACAGGCGCCGCCGATTTAAGGCTTGGGCATCGTGGCGATCATGGACGGTCGCTGACTCACTTCAAAGAACCAGTTGGCCAATTGCGGGTTGGCCTCACGCCAACCCAGATCAGGGAAACGCAGGTCGAGGTAACCCAGCGCACATGCCACGCTGATCGCTGCCACATCGAAATGGCTGGTCAGCTCGGCAATCGCATCCTTTTCCAGTACAGCGAGGGCGCGGCGGATCTTGTCGCGCTGGGCCTCGAGCCATTCGTCCCAATGCTTTTCCGGAGCACGCAGGACCATTTCATAACGCACCATCACCGACGCATCCATGATCCCGTCGGCCATCGAGGCCAGGGTCAGACGCCGCCAGCGCGCCGAACCTTCGCGCGGGATCAGCGGGTTGCCGACGTGCTGCTGGTCGAGGTAATCGAGGATGACGCGGCTGTCATGGATGACATTGCCATCGGCCAGGCGCAGGGCAGGGATCTTGCCCAGCGGGTTGTCGACATTGAGCTCGGCGCTCGGGCTGACCGGGCTGAGTACGCAGTCTTGCAGGGCGACGCGATCCTGCTGGCCGGTTTCGTGCAGCAACACCATCACTTTGCGCACGAACGGGGAGAGCGTGTTGTGGTACAGGGTCATGCTGGGGGCGGACATTGGCAGGGTCTCGATCAGTACGATGAGGGAGCAGCATAGCCTGTCAGTGCACGAGCTCAAGCCTTGCGCCGATCCAAATGTAGGAGTGAGCCTGCTCGCGATAGCGTAATAACATTCAACAACTATGTTGACTGATCCACCGCTATCGCGAGCAGGCTCACTCCTACAAAGGTTTTTCAGCTTCGTTGCAGCAATCCTCTTATGGCCAGAAATGCCGGCACACCCAGCCCGATCCAGCTCAGCGCATCCCAAATCCCATCCCCAAGCAACGCCGCAAACAACCCTGCAGCACTGAGCAACGCAATCACGATCGGCGTGCTGAATACCTTCCAGAAATTCGACTGACGTGGCTTCATGCAGACGCCTCCGCCGTTTCCAGCACAGGCTTGGCCGCTTTGCGCCGCACCACCCACAGATACACGCCACTGCCGAGCACGATGATGGTCAGCACATCAAGCGTGGCCCAGAGGATTTTCATTGGCATGCCGCCGTAGTCACCGAAGTGCAGCGGTTGCGACACGCCCATGGCGTCCATGTACCACGGCCGTTCGGCCACGGCGGTGACCTGCAGCGTGGTGGCATCGATCAGCACCGGCGTCAGCAGATGCGAGGTCAGGTGCGTACCGCCCTTCATGAACACCGAGTAGTGGTGTTCGCTGGAAAACCGTGTGCCGGGGAAGGCAATGAAATCCGCTTTCATGTCCGGTGCCACTTCGGCGGCGATATCGAGCAAACCCGTGGCCGGCGCCAGGTGGGTCAGCGGTGGCGCATCGCGGTAGGGTTCGATCAGCGCAGTCAGTGCATCGTTGCGCCAAGCGGCGATCAACAGGTCTGCGCAAGCGCTGATCACGCCAGTCACGCCGACCACCAGCGCCCAGGTCAGGGTGACAACGCCGATCAGGTTATGCAGGTCGAGCCAGCGCAAGCGGGTTGATTTGTCCTGACGCACCGTGCCGAACTTCAAGCGGCGCATGAACGGCAGGTACAGCACCGTTCCAGACACGATGGCCACGACAAACAACATGCCCATGAACGCCAGCAGCAATTTACCCGGCAATCCGGCAAACATGTCGACGTGCAGGCGCAGGATGAACAGCATCAAGCCGCCGTTGGCCGACGGCGTTTCCAGTGCTTCACCGGTACGCGCATCGAGCATGAAGGTGTGCGACGAATTCGGCTCGGTGCCGGCGGTTTTCGCCATGATCGTCAGAACGGCATTCGGCTCATCGTCATCGAAACCGAAGTACTGCACGACTTCGTCGGGGCGATGCTTTTCGGCAGCCTCGACCAGTTGCGCCAGATTCAGGCGCGGCGTGTCGGCCGGCATCTCGCGCACTTCGGGTGCGTCGCCGAGCAGGTGCTCGATCTCGTGATGGAAAATCAGTGGCAAACCGGTCAGTGCCAGCAGCAACAAAAACACGGTGCAAATCAGGCTGGTCCAGGTGTGGATGAACGACCAGCGACGAATTGTTTTACTTTTCATTTCATGACCTTCAAAAACACCAAAGCCGTCCACGAGGGACGGCCTGGTCACAGGGCCTGTTTCAGCTCAATCGCTTACCACTTGTAAGTGGCGCTGGCGACGACACTGCGCGTGTCGCCGTAGTAGCAGTAGAAGCTGTCGCAGGTGGAAATGTATTCCTTGTCGAACAGGTTGGTCGCGTTGACCGCCAGCGACGCGCCTTTGAGGCTGTTGTCCAGACGACCGAGGTCGTAATGCACCGAAGCGTCGAACACGGTGTAGGCATCCGCCTTGCCCAGCCAGGTGTTGGCCTTGTCGCCGTAGGTGTTGCCGGTGTAACGCACGCCACCGCCAATGCCGAAGCCGTCGAGCACGCCGGCGTGCCAGGTGTAATCGGTCCACAGCGACGCTTGCTGGTTCGGCATCAGTTGCAGGCGATTGCCTTTGTCGACGCCATTCTGCACTTCCGATTTGGCCAGGGTGTAGGCAGCGATGACTTTCAGGTTGTCGGTGACGTCGGAAACCGCTTCCAGCTCCAGGCCTTTGACTTTCACTTCGCCGGTCTGGCTGGTGATCGACACGTTGTTGACGAAGGTGTTGACCGAAACGTTCTTCTGAGTGAGGTCGTATACGGCAGCGGTCAGCAGGGTTTTGCTGCCCGGTGGCTGGTACTTGATGCCCAGTTCCCACTGCTTGCCTTCGGTCGGTTTGAGCGAGCCGGTCGAAGTAGCGTCGGCGCCCGTGGTCGGCTGGAAGGATTCGGCGTACGACAGGTACGGCACGAAACCGTTGTCGAACACGTAGCTGAGCGCTGCGTTGCCACTGAAGGCCTTGTCGCGCTGGGTGTTGGTGGCATCACCCTTGTTGAGGAATTTGGTGCTGGTGTGCACCCAGTCCTCACGGCCGCCGAGGGTCAGGCGCCACTGGTCGAGGGCCATCTGGTCCTGGATGTACAGGCCGGTCTGGTAGGTCTTCTGGTCGTAATCGTAAAACGCCGTCGAGCGTGCCGGGCGCACGATCGGCTGACCGTAGATCGGCGTGATGACGTTGGTGGGCAGGCCATCACCGAAGATAGAGGTGTAGTTGGTGTTGCTGCGCTGGTGATCAAGGCCCAGCAGCAGAGTGTGGCGGATGTCGCCGGTGGCGAAGTCGGCCTGGAAGTTGTTGTCCACGGCGAACTGACTGATGTCTTCTTCGACGCTGGTGCTGGTGCGCCCGACATTGCCTTGATCATCCACTTCGGTGAATGGGTAGGACCCCGGGGTCAGCGACTGGAACGACAGATTCGACTTGGTGTAGCGCAGGTTCTGCTTGAACTGCCAGACATCGTTCAGACGATGTTCGAAGGCATAGCCCAGCGCGTAGTAGGTGCGATCGTAATATTCCCAGTCCGGATCACCCAGGTTCTTGTGGTGGGAAATATCGCCGAGCGGTGACTTGATCTTGGTGCCCTGCACCGGCAGGAACTGGCTGGTGATGCCGGTATCGTCGCGGGTGAACTGGCTCAGCAGGGTGAGCTTGGTGTCGTCGTTGATGTTCCAGGTCAGGCTCGGCGCGATGTTGTAGCGCTTGTTGTCGACGTGATCGACCTGGGTGCCGCTGTCGCGCACCACACCGCTGAGGCCGTAGAGAAACTGACCGGCGTCATCGATCTTGCCGGTGCTGGCGAAGTTGATCTGGCGATGGTTGTCACTGCCGTATTGCAGTTGGATTTCGTTGCTGGCTTCAGCACTTGGGCGACGGCTGACCATGTCCAGCAGGCCGCCCGGCGGGGTCTGGCCGTAAACCGAAGAGGCTGGGCCGCGCAGCAGGGCGAGGCGGTCGAGGTTCCAGGTTTCCTGTTTCGGGTTGGCGTACACGCCTTTTGGCAGCGGCAGGCCGTCGAGGAACTGGGTCGGTTCGAAACCGCGCACACGCAGCCAGTCGGCGCGGGTGTCGCTGCCGTAGCTGCTGGCGGTGATGCCTGGCATGTAGCGCACGGCATCATCGAGGCTGTGCACGCTGCGGTCGTCCATTTGCTGGCGAGTGGCGACGGAGATTGAACGCGGTGCTTCGACCAGCGCGGTGTCGGTCTTGCTGCCGGCGGCGGTGCGGGTGGCGGTGTAGCCTTCGACCGGGCCCCAGGCGCTTTCCAGGTTTTCTACGCCGATGACGGAAGTTTCCGGCAGGGCCAACGTCCCTTCAGGCACGGCGACCAGACTGTAGGTGCCGGTGCTGCTTTGCTCCAGTTGCAGACCGGTGCCACGCAGCGCCGCGCGCAGAGCGCCTGCCGCATCGTACTGGCCGTTGACCGGTGCCGAAGTCTTGCCCGCCGCCAGCGACGGATTCAGCGACAGCGCGATGCCGCCCTGGCTGGCGATCTGGTTCAGGGTGGTCGACAGTGGCGCCGCCGGCAGGTTGTAGGCGCGCACGCTGGACGCTTGTTCAGCGGCGAGCAACGGACTGCTGATCAGCGGTGCGCTGAGCGCGATGGCGACGGCCAGCAGACTGGGGCGCAACAAGGTGTCTAGCGAACGGGACATACGGCGGCTCCTGAATGGAAATATTTCTCAATTGCCTGTGTGCCGGATGAAAAGCAGAAAGTGATAGGGCTGGATGAAAATAATTTCGATTTAGGGAAAATAGCGTTGTAGCGGATGACGCCATCGCGAGCAGGCTCACTCCTACAGGGGAACGTATTTCAACTGTAGGAGTGAGCCTGCTCGCGATAGCAATAGCTCAGCCGCCACCTCACTCAGGCTTGATATCAGCCTTCGCGACTGTGACCCAATACGGCGTATGCCGCTCGATCTGCACCGGCAAAGTCGGCAGCAATGCGCTCAAGGCTTTATCGGTGTCATGCAGCGGGAAGCTGCCGGTGATGCGTAAATCCGCGACTTCCGGCGCCACGCCCAGATGCCCACGACGATAACGCCCGAGCTCATGCACCAGATCGCCGAGTCGCGCGTTATCCACCACCAACATGCCTCGGGTCCAGGCATCTGCGCCGGGATTGAGCGCGACAATCGAGCCCAACCCGTCACTGCGCAGCAGCACTTGCTGGCCTTCATGGAGGATTTGCTCTTCAGGGCTGGATAGCGGGTGCGCCGCGACCGCCGACTGCAACACGCTCAGACGCGTGCCTTCGTCTTCACGCTTGACCAGAAACCGCGTACCCAAGGCGCGCATGCTGCCTTCGCGGGTTTCGACGATGAACGGGCGCGCATCGCCATGACCGGTTTCGACGAGAATTTCGCCTTCCTGCAGGACGATCAATCGGCGTTTTTCATCAAAACGCACGTCCACCGCACTGTGGGTATTGAGATTCAGCACAGTGCCGTCAGCCAGGCGCACGGTGCGCTGTTCGCCCGTAGCAGTGCGTTGATCGGCGAGCCAGTAATCCAGCGGTATAAACCGTTCGCTGGCAAACAGCCCCAGACCGACAAGCACCACAACGCTGGCCAGCCCACTGCCGAGCTTGCGTACACGCCGCCGAATACCTTCGCGCGATTGCAGCAAGGCGCTGCGGGCCGGGCCCTTGGCCACGCTGAAACGCTGATCAAGCGTGCCCAACTGCCGCCAGGCACGGGCGTGCTCTTCATGGGCCGCGTGCCATTTGGCGAACTCTTCGCGCTCCAGCGGACTGCTCGAGTCGAGGGTCAGTTGCCAGGCAATCGCTGCGTCCAGCACATGGGCCGGCACCGGTCTGGAACTGGCCGGACTCATGTCGGTTCCCCGTACAGGGCGATGTAGCACTGCCGAATGCCTTGCGCCAGATATTGCCGAACGCGCGGCACCGAGACGCTGAGCTTGTCGGCGATCTCGGCATGGCTGAGGCCATCGAGGCGGTTATAAAGGAACGCGGCGCGGGCCTTGGTCGACAGCTTGCCGAGCAAGCGGTCGATGGCTTTGAGGTCTTCGAGGATCATTTGCTGTTCTTCCACCGACGGTTGTTCGCCTTCGGGGATCAGCATCAACTCGGTGAGGTAGGCCTGTTCCAGGGCCGCGCGGCGGAAGTAGTCAAACAGCAGACCTTTGGCGATCGCCACCAGAAAAGCGCGCGGCTCGCGCGGTGTCAGCATGTCGTCGCGACCGAGCAGGCGCACAAAGGTATCTTGGCTCAGGTCTTCGGCGCGCTCTGGGCACGCTACATTGCGCCGCAGCCAAGCCAGCAGCCAACCGCGATGGTCGCGATACATCGCACCGACGAGCTCACTGTTAGGGCTTGGGACTGACGACACCGGACATCACCGATTGGGAAATGTTAACTAACGCGAATTGTTCGCGATTGTGGCAGAGGTGGGAATGGTTAGCAATTGGCCACTGGTCAGGTGGGCGGTTAAAGGCAGACCCTCACCCTAGCCCTCTCCCAAAGGGAGAGGGGACCGATCGGGGGATATTCTGGAGGTACTCCGACCTGAGCGATCTTTGGTGAATCCATAATCGACTCGATCTTTCAGGTCGATATAAAGCGTCAGACACTTCGGTCGGCTCCCTCTCCCTCTGGGAGAGGGCTGGGGTGAGGGGCTTTTGATTTAAAACGAAGGCACCTGCTGCCTACGCTTCCACTGACTCAACCGCTGCTGCAAATTCAACGGACTATGAATCTGCTGTCCCCGCGCCCGGCTGAACAGAATCAACGCCAGTTCCGCCGTCGCCAGCGCATCGGCGCTCGCGTTATGCCGCTCGAACACCTCAAGCTTGAACCAGTCGATCCACTCATCCAGCCCGGCCTCACGAATATTCGCCTGCGGACACACCAGCGGTGCAATGTCGGCGACATCAAGAAACACCTGCTGCAACTTGTGCCCCAAATGCTCCTTCAACGCGCGCCCGAGCATGTGCTGATCAAACGGCGCATGAAACGCCAATACCGGGCTTTCACCGATAAACTCCAATAACTCCAGCAGCGCCTCGGCCGGCTCACTGCCGGCGGCAATCGCATTCGGCCCCAATCCGTGAATCAACACGCTGGGGCTGAGCTTCAATTCGCGACATTGCAGCGTGCGTTCGAACTGCTGGCTGAAGTCGATCGCGCCGTCCTCGATCACCACCGCGCCAATCGACAGCACACGGTCTTTGCTCAGATTCAGCCCGGTAGTTTCAAGATCCAGCACCACCCAACGTTGTTCGCGCAACGTGCATTCGCGCAGTTCGGTAATCGTCGGCAACTGCGCCAGACGCTGCTGAAAATCCACCGGCACCACCGCACTCGCCGGACGCAGCCACGAAAACAGGCTCATAGCTGATACCGCAACGTCAGGCTGCTTTGCAGGCGCTGGGCCTGGCGCAGGGATTCTCGCAGGATGCGCCGGTCGAGGTGATTGAGGCTGTCCGGGTCGACGCGGTTGGAATAGGGCAGGTTCTCCCGCGTCTGCAGTTGATGCTGCTGCATGCGCGTTTGCTGAATGAAGTGATACGCCTCTTCATACGCCGCGCCATCCAGTCGCTCGATGACTTCTTTCTCGACCAACTGACGGAAACGTTCGAGGGTGTTGTTGGCGTCGATGCCGTTGGCCAGCGCCAGCAATCGTGCGCCATCCACGAACGGCGTCAGCCCCTGCACCTTGAGGTCCAGCGTGGCTTTCTCGCCATTCTTGCGCGCCAGCACAAACTCGCGGAAACGCCCAACTGGCGGACGATTGCGCAGGGCGTTCTCGGCCATCATGCGCTGGAACAAACGGTTGTCGCCGACCTGATCGAGAATGCCTTGGCGCAATTGATCGCAGCCTTTTTCATCGCCCCAGACCACGCGCAGATCAAAGTAGATACTCGAACCCAACAGATTCTCCGGCGTCGCCTCACGAATAAAAGCCGCAAAGCGCCGTGCCCATTCTGCCCGCGACAAACACAGCTCGGGGTTGCCGGCCATGACGTTGCCCTTGCACAGAGTGAAACCGCACAGCGCCAGACTCTGGTTGATCTGCTGGGCGACCGGCAGCAGCTTTCCGCGAATTTCCGCCGCATGTGCTGCGTCTCTCGCATCGAACAAAATGCCGTTGTCCTGATCGGTGTGCAGCGTCTGCTCGCGGCGGCCTTCGCTGCCGAAACACAGCCAGCTGAACGGCACGCCGGGATCGCCTTTTTCCGCGAGGGTGAGCTCGATCACGCGGCACACGGTGTGGTCGTTGAGCAGGGTGATGATGTGGGTGATCTGCGTCGACGACGCGCCATGAGCGAGCATGCGTTCGACCAGTTGGCCGATCTCGCCGCGCAGGCTGACCAGTTGTTCGACGCGCTGGGCGCTGCGAATCGTCCGCGCCAGATGCACCAGATCGACCCGTTGCAGGGAAAACAGATCGCGCTCGGAGACTACGCCGCACAGACGCTGATCCTTGACCAGGCAGACGTGGGCGATGTGCCGTTCGGTCATGGCAATCGCCGCATCGAAAGCACTGTGATCCGGCGACAGATAAAAGGGCGAAGGCGTCATGTGGCGCTCGATGGCCTCACTGAAATCGCCGATGCCTTCGGCCACGACATGGCGCAAATCGCGCAGGGTGAAAATCCCCAGCGGTGCCTTGTGTTCATCCACCGCAACGATGCTGCCGACCTGCTGTTCGTGCATCAGCTTCACCGCTTCACGCAGTGGCGTGTCGGGGCTGCAGGTTACCGGGTGACGCATCGCCAGTTCGCCCAGTCGGGTGTTCAGCGAATACTGGGTGCCGAGGGTTTCCACGGCTTTCTGCTGCACTTGCTGATTGACCTGATCAAGCAGGCTGCTGACCCCGCGCAAGGCGAAATCACGGAAGGCGTTGGAAAGGGCAAACAGTTTGATGAAGGCCAGTTTGTTCAATTGCAGGCAGAAGGTGTCCTCGCCGGCCAGGTGTTCGGTGCGCGTCGCGCGTTCGCCGAGCAGTGCGGCCAGCGGAAAACATTCGCCGGTGGTGATTTCAAACGTGGTTTCGGTGCCGGGCTTGGTGATGTGCTGACGTTCGCCGACCACCCGACCTTGCTTGACGATATAGAAGTGTTCGACCGGGCCGTCGGCGGGTTTGATGATGCTCTCGCCCTGGCCGTAGAAACGCAGCTGACATTGCTCCACCAGATAAGCCAGGTGGGCGTGTTCCATCTGATTGAAGGGCGGGAAGCGCTGAAGGAATTGCAGGGTACCCTGAATGTTCTGCAATACCGCGGTTTTCCCTGCCTGGGTGAAGGCGTCCGCTTTACTCATAACCATTACCGCAGTCTTTTTCGAATTGTTGTTGTCGGATCGTTACGGCCATGGTCGACCCCTACGGACAGGGTGCCCATTGGACGTAAGTCTAGGTTTTGCCACCATTGGCGCGGTTTCGGAGATGCCCTACACAAACAGTCGGAAATTCCCTTGTTTGCCCCCTTGGAAAAAAATCCGACGAAGTGCACATTGAAGCTCTGCCCCGCGATGTCTGACCACTTGCCAAGGGACTGTTTTGAATACTTAGAGAATGCCATGTCCGACCACGATATTTTGAGCGATGCCGAGCGAGAAGCGCTCAGTGCAGTCATGCTCGAACCTGATCTTCCACCTCAGCGTGTATTGATCGTTGATGACGACAAGGACGCCCGGGAGCTGTTGTCGGAGATTCTCGCGTTGGACGGCATTCGTTGCCTGACCGCAGCCAGTGGCGAAACGGCGCTGAAGATGCTTTCGGAAAAACCCTCGATTGGGCTGGTGATCACGGATCTGCGCATGGGCAATGTCGATGGGCTTGAGCTGATTCGCCAAGTGCGCGAATCGGAGCGGGCAGAGTTGCCGATCATCATTGTTTCCGGCGATGCCGATGTGAAGGACGCGATTGCGGCGATGCATTTGAGCGTGGTGGATTTTTTGCTCAAGCCGATTGATACGGGCAAGTTGTTGGCGTTGGTGAAACATGAATTGGGGATTGAGCCTTAGAAGCCCCTCACCCTAGCCCTCCCGAAACGTCGGACCGCCCAGAGGGAGAGGGGACTGACCGCGGTGAATATTCGAGGTACACCGACCTGAAATTCCTCAGTCGAACTCCGGTTTTGAAAAACACAAAGATCGGCCCCCTTACTCCTCTACCCTTGGCAGTTCCTGAGCCGAGCCCAGATTTTGAAAAGCATATAGATCGGCTCCCTTTCCCGCCTCTACCCCTTGGGGGAGAGGGCTGGGGTGAGGGGGATCGATCTCAAGCCCACCACAAATACCAGCCCACACCGCACAAACAAAAAAGCCCTGATCTCTCGACCAGGGCTTTTTCACATCAGCGCAAATTTACAGGCCGTTCGCAGCCTTGAACTCGCGACGACGACGGTGCAATACCGGCTCGGTGTAGCCGTTCGGCTGTTTGGTGCCTTCGATCACCAGTTCGACCGCCGCCTGGAAGGCGATGTTGCTGTCGAAGTTCGGTGCCAGCGGACGGTACAGCGGGTCGTTGGCGTTCTGACGATCCACCACCGGTGCCATGCGCTTGAGGCTTTCCATCACTTGCGCTTCGGTGACCACGCCGTGGCGCAGCCAATTGGCGATGTGCTGGCTGGAGATACGCAGCGTGGCACGGTCTTCCATCAGGCCGACGTCATTGATGTCCGGCACTTTCGAACAGCCGACACCCTGGTCGATCCAGCGCACTACGTAACCGAGAATGCCCTGGGCATTGTTGTCCAGTTCGTTCTTGATCTGCTCTGGCGTCCAGTTCGGGTTGACCGCCAGCGGGATGGTCAGGATGTCGTCCACCGAAGCACGAGCACGTTTGGCCAGTTCGGCCTGACGGGCGAACACGTCGACCTTGTGGTAGTGCAGCGCGTGCAGCGCAGCAGCGGTCGGCGATGGAACCCAAGCGGTGTTGGCGCCGGCCAGCGGGTGAGCGATTTTCTGCTCAAGCATCGCCGCCATCAGATCCGGCATTGCCCACATGCCTTTACCGATTTGCGCACGACCCTGCAGGCCGGTGCTCAGACCGATATCGACGTTCCAGTTCTCGTAGGCGCCGATCCACTTCTCAGCCTTCATGTCAGCCTTGCGCACAACCGGGCCGGCTTCCATGGAGGTGTGGATTTCGTCGCCGGTGCGGTCGAGGAAACCGGTGTTGATGAACACCACGCGCTCGCTGGCTGCCTTGATGCAGGCCTTGAGGTTGACCGTGGTGCGGCGCTCCTCGTCCATGATCCCGACTTTCAGGGTGTTGCGCGTAAGGCCCAGCACGTCTTCGATGCGGCCGAACAGCTCGTTGGTGAACGCCGCTTCTTCCGGACCGTGCATCTTCGGCTTAACGATGTAGACCGAACCGGTGCGGGTGTTGCGGCGCGAGGTGTTGCCGTTGAGGTTGTGCATCGCCGCGAGGCAAGTGACCAGACCGTCGAGAATGCCTTCCGGCACTTCGTTACCGTCTTTGTCGAGGATCGCGTCGATGGTCATCAGGTGACCCACGTTACGCACGAACAACAGCGAACGACCGTGCAAAGTCACTTCACCGCCATTCGGCGCGGTGTAGGTGCGATCCGGGTTCATGGTGCGGGTGAAGGTCTGACCGCCCTTGGACACGGATTCCGCCAGGTCGCCCTTCATCAGGCCGAGCCAGTTGCGGTAGATCACCACTTTGTCGTCGGCATCGACAGCGGCCACGGAGTCTTCGCAGTCCATGATGGTGGTCAGCGCCGCTTCCATCAGGATGTCTTTGACGCCGGCGGCATCGGTCTGGCCAACCGGGGTGGTGGCGTCGACCTGGATTTCGAAATGCAGACCGTTGTGTTTCAGCAGGATCGCGATTGGCGCGTTGGCGTCGCCCTGGAAACCGATCAGTTGTGCGTCATCGCGCAGGCCAGTGTTGCTGCCGCCCTTGAGGGTGACCAGCAGTTTGCCGTCAGCGATTTTGTAGGCGGTCGAATCGACATGGGAGCCAGCAGCCAATGGCGCAGCTTCATCGAGGAACGCACGGGCGAAGGCGATGACTTTGTCGCCACGCACCTTGTTGTAGCCTTTGCCTTTTTCTGCGCCACCGTCTTCGCTGATCGCGTCGGTGCCGTAGAGGGCGTCGTACAACGAACCCCAGCGGGCGTTCGAGGCATTGAGAGCGAAGCGGGCGTTCATCACCGGCACAACAAGTTGCGGGCCGGCGGTACGGGCGATTTCATCATCGACGTTTTGTGTCGTTGCCTGGAAATCAGCCGCTTCTGGCAGCAGATAACCGATTTCTTGCAGGAAGGCTTTATAGGCCACGGCGTCGTGCGCCTGACCGTTGCGTTCCTGGTGCCAGGCATCGATACGAGCCTGGAAGTCATCGCGTTTGGCGAGTAGGGCTTTGTTCTTCGGCGCCAGGTCATGAATGACCTTGTCGGCACCTTCCCAGAATTTTTCGGCGGTGAGGCCGGTACCGGGAATGGCTTCGTTGTTCACGAAGTCGAACAGGACTTTGGCGACCTGCAGGCCACCGACTTGAACGTGTTCAGTCATTGCTTGCCTCACTCTGCTCAGCTATTTCGCTTTTCAGCTCTTCAATTTTGACAATGAAGCCTCTGGCCATTTAAACCACAATCCTGCCGACCAGTACATGCCATTGCGGGCGGCTGGGCTGGGACCAATCAAAGGCTTGGGGCCTTGCTGACGGGGCTTTCAGGGTTGCGAACAGGCCTTGGGCAGACATCGATCCAGCGTTATGTAGTGCGCGCTGCGGCATACTACATGATGAGTTGCGCTTGTGAAAATCAGACTAATTACGTCGTTCTGCGACCTCATGTCGCATTGCGGTCACATCGCGGAACGGGATGTTCTCAAAAAACAGATGGATTGTTCCAGCTAAATATAAAAAGTTGTACACATAAATAGTAATTGGCTGCTATGGCAGCGGTTTATGTGGGAGCGAGCCTGCTCGCGAAAGCGTCGCTCGCCTCAACGCAAATTCGACCCTTGCCTATACTTCCCCTTCTATAACAAAAGTCATGACAAGAGGGCGACGCCATGGACCATCTCGTACTCACTGTTTTCGCCCCGGACAAGCCCGGACAGGTCGAGCGCATCGCCCAATGCATCGCCGAGCACGGCGGTAACTGGCTGGAAAGCCGCATGTCGCGGATGGCCGGGCAGTTCGCCGGGATTCTTCAGGTGGGCGTGCCGGCGGAGGCTTACGACGAATTAGTCGATTCCTTACAAGCACTGTCGACGCATGGCATCCGCGTATTGATTGCCGAGAGTGGCATCGAGCAATCCTGCACGTGGAAGCCGATCTCCATGGAGTTGGTGGGCAATGATCGGCCCGGCATCGTCCGCGACATCACACGGCTTTTGAGCGAGCAGGGCGTCAATCTTGAGCGGCTGGTAACCGAAGTGCGCCCAGCGCCGATGAGTAGTGAACCACTGTTCCACGCCGAGGCGATTCTCGCGGTGCCGCTGACCTTGTCGCTCGACGTCTTGCAGTCGCGCTTGGAAACCCTGGCCGACGATCTGATGGTCGAACTGGTGTTACGCACAGACGTTTAAGCGCTGGCCGGGTTATCCAGTTTAAACGTGCACCTGCCTGTGGATAACCTGTAGAGACCGGGCGCAGCGTCAAGCCGGCCGGGGCTTGCGCGGAACTGATCAAAAAACCGCCAACATTCAGTGACTTGCACACAAACGGCGGGGATCACGCTGTGGATAACCTTGGGAAGGAACGTTGCAGGCCACGAGAACCGTAGCCTGCGAGGGTTTGTGCGTTTTTTGATCAGCTGCGCCGACGCAAACTGATCACCGCATCGACGCTGTAAACGGCCAGACCGGCCCAGATGAAGATAAACGCGACTAACGTGCTCGACGACAAGTGCTCTCCGAACAACAGCACCGCTTGCAACAGCACCAGGGTCGGCGCCAGGTATTGCAGGAAGCCTATCGTGGTGTACGGCAAGTGACGCGTGGCGGCGTTGAAGCACACCAGTGGGATCAACGTCACCGGCCCGGCTGCCACCAGCCACCAGGCTTGGGAAGTGGTCCAGAACTCCGGTTGAGCGCTGGTCGCGGTCTGGTTGAAAAGCAGCCAGGCAATCGCGATCGGCACCAGCATCCAGGTCTCCACCACCAGCCCCGGCAACGCCTTGACCGGCGCCTGTTTGCGGATCAGACCGTAGAAGCCGAACGTCAGCGCCAGCACCAGCGACACCCACGGCAGACTGCCGACCTGCCACACCTGTTGCGCGACACCGACCGCCGCCAGACCGACCGCAAGCCACTGCATCCGCCGCAGGCGTTCGCCGAGAATCAACATGCCCAACAGCACGTTGACCAACGGGTTGATGTAGTAACCGAGGCTTGCTTCCAGCATGCGTCCGTTGTTCACCGACCATACGTAGGTCAGCCAGTTGGCCGCGATCAGTGTGCCGCTCAGGGCCAGAATCGCCAGGCGTTTGGGGTTGTCGAGCAACTCGCGCCACCAGCCCGGGTGTTTCCACACCATCAGCAACAGCGCGCCGAACAGCGCCGACCACAACACCCGATGGATGATGATCTCGACGGCCGGCACTTCGGCGATGGCTTTGAAGTAGATCGGGAACAGGCCCCAGATGATGTAGGCACTCAGGCCCAGAATGTACCCGCGACGCGGGTTGGCGGCTTGCATGCAGAATCCTTGCTTAGGCAGCTAACAAAGGAGGGATTGTAAGGAGGTTTGCCGGCGAGTGCCGTAGCACAATGGTCGGGAAATTGTGAACACCGAGCAAATGTCGGAGTGAGCCTGCTCGCGATCGCGGTCTGACATTTAACATTTACGTCGACTGACAAAGCGCTATCGCGAGCAGGCTCACTCCTACAAGGGGGAGGTGGTGATCAGAAAAGTTTCAGTGGCTCTTCATTCAGCGCGGACAGTTGCTCACGCAACGCCAGCACCTGATCGCCCCAATAACGTTCGGTGCCGAACCACGGAAAGCTGTGCGGGAACGCCGGATCATCCCAACGCCGCGCCAGCCAGGCGCTGTAGTGCATCAGGCGCAAGGCGCGCAGCGGCTCGATCAGCGCCAGTTCGCGCGGGTCGAAGTCGTGAAACTCGTTGTAGCCGTCCATCAATTCCGACAACTGCCCGAGACATTCCTGGCGGTCGCCGGCGAGCATCATCCAGATGTCCTGCACCGCCGGGCCCATGCGGCAGTCGTCGAGGTCGACGATGTGGAACATTTCGTCGCGGCACATCATGTTGCCGGGGTGGCAGTCGCCGTGCATGCGGATGTTCTGGTGCGGTGTGTTGGCGTAAGCATCTTCCACGCGTTTAAGCAGGTCGCGGGCGACGGACTCGTAGGCCGGCAGCAGGCTTTTCGGAATGAAATTGCCTTCGAGCAAAGTGTTCAGCGAGGCATGGCCGAAGTTCTGCACGGCGAGGGCTTCACGGTGTTCGAACGGCTTGGTCGCGCCGACCGCGTGAATCCGCCCGAGCAACTGGCCGAGACGATACAGCTGATCAAGATTGCCCGGCTCCGGCGCACGACCGCCACGACGCGGGAACAGCGTGAAGCGGAAACCGGCATGCTCGTGCAGTGTTTCGCCGTTGTGGATCAGCGGCGCCACCACCGGGATGTCGACGTTGGCCAGCTCGAAGGTGAATTGGTGCTCTTCGAGGATGGCTTCGTTGGTCCAGCGTTGCGGACGGTAGAACTTGGCGATCAGCGGTTCGGAGTCTTCGATGCCGACCTGATAGACACGGTTTTCGTAGCTGTTGAGCGCCAGAATGCGCGCATCACTGAGGAAACCGATGCTTTCAACGGCATCAAGGACGAGGTCGGGGGTGAGGGTTTCAAACGGGTGGGCCATGCTGACTCCTGCGCGCAGCAGGCTGCCGCGTCCGGCCCAGCATGGTAGCGCAGATGGCAGCGGGAGAGGTGGTTGGTGTCTGTGCTGACGCCATCGCTGGCAAGCCAGCTCCCACATTTGGAATGCGATCCCTGTGGGAGCGAGCCTGCTCGCGAAAGCGGTGTATCAGGCGCCGACGATCCCGCCATCCTCCCGAGTAATCGCCATCACCGAAGACCGCGGCTTGCCATTCGGCAAATGCTCAGGGAAGGTCGAACCGCCGTTCTCACCCGGATGCTGAATCCCGACAAACAGGGTTTTCTGATCCGGCGAGAAGCTGATCCCCGTCACCTCGCAACCAATCGGCCCGACCATGAACCGACGAATTTCACCGGTCTTCGGATCTGCACAGAGCATCTGGTTATTGCCCATCCCGGCAAAATCCCCGGCGTTGCTCGAATCACCATCGGTGAGAATCCACAGACGCCCGGCCTTGTCGAAGCCCAAGCCATCCGGGCTGTTGAACATGTTCTGCGGGGTGATGTTCTTCGAGCCACCCTTCGGTGTCCCGGCATGCACACCCGGGTTGCCGGCGACCACAAACAGATCCCAGGCAAATGTCTTCGAAGCGTGATCGTCGCGGTCGGTGCGCCAGCGCAGGATCTGCCCGTAAACGTTCTTCTCGCGCGGGTTCGGCCCGCCCACCGGCTGGCCGTCCTCGCCGCGCTTGGCATTGTTGGTCAGGGTGCAATAGACCTGGCCGTCCTTCGGACTGACGACGATCCATTCCGGGCGGTCCATGCGCGTCGCGCCGACGACACTGGCGGCGAGGCGTGCGTGGATCAGCACTTCGGCCTGATCGGCGAAACCGCTGCTGGCGTCGATGCCGTTTTTGCCGTGGGTCAGCTCGATCCACTGGCCCTGGCCTTTCGGGTGATCGGGGTTGCTGTCGCCGTTGTCGAATTTCGCCACGTACAGGGTGCCGTGGTCGAGGATGTCGCGGTTAGCCTTGGCGTTGCGGTGGTTGATGCGGTCGCGGCTGACGAATTTGTAGATGAATTCGCCACGCTCGTCGTCGCCCATGTACACCACGGCGCGACCGTCGTCGGTCTCGGCCAGGGCGGCGTTTTCATGCTTGAAGCGGCCCAGCGCGGTGCGTTTGACCGGGGTCGATTGCGGATCGAACGGATCGATCTCGACCACCCAGCCGTGACGGTTGAGTTCGTTGGGGTTTTTCGCCATGTCGAAGCGCGGGTCGTACGGGTGCCAGTTGATTTCGCGGCTGGCAACCGAGACGCCGTAGCGCTTTTGCGCCGGGTCGAACTGCTGCTGGGCGTTGCTGCTGCCGAAGCAGTCGGTGAAGTTTTCTTCACAGGTCAGATAGGTACCCCACGGCGTTTTACCGTTGGCGCAGTTCTGGAACGTGCCGAGGACTTTCTTGCCATGTTTGTCGGCAGCGGTTTTCATCAGGTCATGACCGGCCGCAGGGCCGCTGATGCGCAGCGGCGAGTTGCCGTGAATGCGGCGGTTGTAGCGCGAACCCTGAACGAACTGCCACTGACCGTTTTTGCGCTGCACTTCAATCACCGACACGCCTTCGCAGGCCAGTGCCTTGCGCACGTCTTCGGCCGATTGCGGCATGCCGCCGTGCGGGTAGAGGTAGCGGTAGTTGGTGTATTCGTTGTTGATCGCCATCAACGCGCGGTTGCGGTCGTCGGGGAAGGCGAACAGGCTCATGCCGTCGTTGTTGTCGCCGAACTGCACTTCCTGTGCGGCGGCGGTGCCGTTGCCGCTCGGGTCGAAGGCCGGACCGTTTTTCTGCAATGGCTGGCCCCAACTGATCAACACCGAAGACTTGTAGCCCTTGGGCAGCGTGATGACGTCGGTGGTCGCAGCGGGAATGCTCTCGAAACCGAGCAAGCGACTGTTGCCGGCGCTGACGCCGGTGGCCAGTGCGCTGCGGCTCAACAGACTACCGCCGAGGAACATTGCCGCGCCGCACAGTGCGCCTGCGCCGATGAAACCGCGACGGCTGAGGCCGACCATTTTTTCCAGGTCAGTGGATTGGTTTTCTTCTAATAGGCTCACATCAGGCTCCCTGCTTGGTTTTGGCAGCTACCTTAATGAGCGTCGATGACGCTTTCGTTGCAGCGCCGGATTACAGCGGCGTGCCGATCAGCACATTGGACGGCGAAAACTGCACCTGCACCGGTTGTTCGACCGTCAGCCCGCGAGTGCGCAAATCGAGTGGCTCAGCCAGAGCGCAGAGGGTATGGCCGTTGGGCAGGGTAATCCGCACTTCACTCGGGCCGTCCTCGGCGTCGAGAATCGCTTCGATGGTGCCTTTGAGAAGATTGTGACCAGACGTTGCAGATTGCTCGCTGCTCAGCAATTCCAGCCAGCCGGCCTTGATCAACGCGACCACTTCGGTGCCGGCTTGCAGCTCCAGGTGCACGGTGCTGTCGTGGGTAATCTGGGCGTCGAGGCACAACCCTTCGGCCAGTTCGAGGCGTATCAGGTCATTGCGGCCCTGCGCTGCGATTGCCACGACTTTGCCGTGCAACTGATTGCGCGCGCTGGTTCTGAGCATCAAGCGACCGAGCAGGTCGAGGTCGCTGGCATCTTCCGCTGCCTCCAGCACCTGCGCCTGCAAGGCCTGCAATTTTTGGTACAGACGCAAAACGCGCTCGCCTTCGCTGGAGAGTTTCGCGCCGCCACCGCCCTTGCCACCGACGGCGCGCTCGACCAATGGTTTTTGCGCGAGGTTGTTCAACTCATCGATGGCATCCCACGCGGCTTTGTAGCTCAGGCCAGCGCTTTTCGCCGCGCGGGTGATCGAGCCCTGTTCGGCGATGTGTTGCAGCAAAGCGATGCGCTGCGGACGGCGGACGATGTGCTGGGACAACAGGGAAGGCATGGACATGGATGGATGCTTTTTTGTGGCGGTGGCGTGGAAGTTGGCCGCTAGCGACGCGAGAGTCAAGTCGAGCCGAGATCCCTTGTAGGAGTGAGCCTGCTCGCGATTGCGGTGGATCAGTCAGCATAAATGTTGGCAATGATGACGCTATCGCGAGCAGGCTCACTCCTACAGGGGGGGGTGTGTTGGCTTCAGCTTCCGGGTTTTGGCGTGCGCGCCAGACAATAGACATCGACCCGGGCGGCGCCAGCGTCCATCAATAGACGCGCAAGCGCCTGCGCAGTGGCGCCAGTGGTCAGCACATCATCAACCAGCGCCAGATGCCGGCCTTTCACCTGCGCATCCGGCATGAGGTTGAAAGCATTACGCAGATTGCGTTTACGCGCCTTGGCGTCGAGATCCTGCTGTGCGTCGGTCTCCTTGACTCGCCGCAGAACCTGTTCTTCGCACGGCAGATCCAGCGACTGACTCAACCAACGCGCCAACATCGACGCCTGGTTGAACCCCCGTTGGCGCAGACGCTTACCCGCCAGCGGCACCGGCAACAACGCATCGGGTCTTGGCAAACCCTCATCGAAGCGATGTTGCAGGTATTGCCCGAGAACGTCGGCGAGCAGGTGGCCAAACGGCCATTTTGCGTTGTGTTTAAAGCGCGTAATCAAGCTGTCCACCGGGAAGCCATACGTCCACGGCACAACGACCTGTTCGAAGGCTGGCGGCTCTAGCAGGCACTCTCCGCAGGTCAGGCCCGTCGCGGCCAAAGGCAAAGCGCAGGTGCTGCATTGCTCGCCAAGCCACGGCAGTTCGGTTTCGCAGGCCACACAGATTGGCATTTCTGCGTCTGCCGGCTCATCGCAAAGCAAGCAGGTCTGTACATTATTTAAACAGATGTAAACCTGTCCTTCGTATCGTGGTTGACAGCGCATGACTCTTCCTTAAATATGCCGAACATCCGTGTCGCGCCTGTGGGTATTCCGTTCCCGCAGCCGCCAGCCAAGCATAACCAAGGAATTACCCATGAGCGCGAGCACCACCGCCACCCTGCGTCACGACTGGTCTCTGGCCGAAGTCAAAGCACTCTTCGTACAGCCTTTCAACGACTTGCTGTTCCAGGCGCAAACGGTGCACCGCACACATTTCAACGCCAACCGCGTTCAGGTGTCGACCCTGCTGTCGATCAAGACCGGCGCCTGCCCGGAAGACTGCAAGTACTGCCCGCAGTCCGGTCACTACAACACCGGCCTGGAAAAAGAAAAGCTGATGGAAGTGCAGAAAGTCCTCGAAGAGGCTGCCCGCGCCAAGGCTATCGGCTCGACACGGTTCTGCATGGGCGCGGCGTGGAAGCACCCGTCGGCCAAAGACATGCCGTACGTGCTGAAGATGGTTGAAGGCGTGAAAGCCATGGGCCTGGAAACCTGCATGACCCTCGGTCGTCTCGATCAGGATCAGACCGAAGCGCTGGCCAAGGCCGGCCTCGATTACTACAACCACAACCTCGACACCTCGCCCGAGTTTTACGGCAGCATCATCACCACCCGTACTTACAGCGAGCGCCTGCAAACCCTGGCCTATGTGCGTGAGTCGGGGATGAAAATCTGCTCCGGCGGCATTCTCGGCATGGGCGAGTCGCTGGATGACCGCGCCAACCTGCTGATCCAACTGGCCAACCTGCCGGAGCATCCGGAATCGGTGCCGATCAACATGCTGGTGAAGGTCGCGGGTACGCCTTTGGAAAACGCCGAAGACGTCGACCCGTTCGACTTCATCCGCATGCTCGCCGTGGCTCGCATCCTCATGCCGCAATCCCACGTGCGCCTGTCCGCCGGCCGCGAAGCGATGAATGAGCAGATGCAGGCTCTGGCGTTTTTTGCCGGTGCCAACTCGATTTTCTACGGCGACAAGCTGCTGACCACCGCCAACCCACAGGCGGACAAGGACATGCAACTGTTTGCGCGTCTGGGCATTCAGCCGGAAGCTCGTGAAGAACATTCCGATGAGGTTCACCAGGCCGCGATCGAGCAGGCATTGGTTGAGCAGAAGAGCAGCGAGCAGTTCTATAACGCCGCGGTGTAAAAACGTGCGCAAATTCCTCTGAAGGAATGCAAAACCCCTTGTGGGAGCGAGCCTGCTCGCGAAAGCGGTGCCTCAGTCGACATTGATGTTGGATGTGAAGGCCTATTCGCGAGCAGGCTCGCTCCCACAAGGGATCTGTGTCACTTGAAAGTCGAGGCCTGCATGTCTTTCGATCTCGCCGCACGCCTTGCTGCCCGTCGTGCCGAAAACCTCTATCGCCAGCGCCCGCTGCTCGAGTCCCCGCAGGGGCCTGAAGTGGTGGTCGACGGCAAACCGCTGCTCGCGTTCTGCAACAACGATTACCTCGGTCTGGCCAATCATCCGCAGGTCATCGAAGCCTGGCGCGCCGGTGCTGAACGCTGGGGCGTCGGTGGCGGTGCATCGCATCTGGTGATCGGCCACAGCGGCCCGCATCACGCACTGGAAGAAGCATTGGCCGACCTCACCGGTCGCCCGCGTGCGTTGCTGTTCACCACCGGTTACATGGCCAATCTCGGCGCGGTCACCGCGCTGGTGGGGCAGGGCGATACAGTGCTGGAAGACCGCCTCAATCACGCTTCGTTATTGGACGCGGGGCTGTTGTCCGGCGCGCGTTTCAATCGCTATCTGCACAACGACGCGGTGAGTCTGGCCAAACGCCTGGAGAAAGCCACCGGCAACACGTTGGTGGTCACCGACGGTGTGTTCAGCATGGACGGCGACCTCGCTGACCTGCCGGCATTGGCTCGTGAAGCCAAGGCCAAAGGTGCATGGTTGATGGTTGATGACGCTCACGGTTTTGGGCCGCTCGGTGCGAATGGCGGCGGCATCGTCGAGCATTTCGGTTTGACTCAGGAGGATGTGCCGGTGCTGGTCGGCACCCTCGGTAAAGCCTTCGGCACCGCTGGCGCATTCGTCGCGGGCAGCGAAGAGCTGATCGAAAGCCTGATTCAGTTCGCCCGTCCGTACATCTACACCACCAGCCAGCCACCGGCGCTGGCCTGCGCGACCCTGAAAAGTCTGGAGCTGCTGCGCACTGAACACTGGCGTCGTGAACATCTGCAGACGTTGATTCGCCAGTTCCGCCAGGGCGCCGAGCAGATCGGCCTGGAGCTGATGGACAGCTTTACGCCGATCCAGCCGATCATGATTGGCGATGCCGGGCGCGCGGTGCGCCTGTCGCAGATGCTGCGCGAGCGCGGACTGATGGTCACCGCCATTCGTCCGCCGACCGTGCCTGCCGGCAGCGCTCGCTTGCGCGTAACCCTGACCGCCGCGCACAGCGAGGCGCAGGTGCAGCTATTGTTAGAGGGACTGGCCGATTGCTTTGCCCAACTGTCGTCGGAGCCAAGCCATGCGTGATCGCCTGATTCTGCTGCCCGGCTGGGGCCTCGGCGTGTCGCCGATGGAGCCGCTGGCCGCCGCATTGCAAGGTATTGATGAGCATCTGAAAGTCGACATCGAGCCGTTGCCGGAACTGGATTCCAGCGACCTGCAGGACTGGCTCGACGAACTTGATGAAAGCATTCCTCAGGACGTCTGGCTGGGTGGATGGTCGTTGGGCGGCATGCTCGCGTCCGAGCTGGCGGCACGGCGTGGCGAGCGTTGCTGCGGTTTGCTGACGTTGGCGAGCAATCCTTCTTTCGTTGCCCATGAGCAGTGGCCGAACGCGATGCCCGGCGAAACTTTCGACGCGTTTCTTGCCGGTTGCCAGGCCGATCCGCGCACAACTCTCAAACGCTTCTCGCTGCTCTGTGCTCAAGGCGCGCAAGACCCGCGCGGCTTGTCGAGATTGCTGTTGGGCGGCGCGCCGAACACCGCGCCGGCGGCGCTGATGGCGGGACTGGAATTGCTCGCGCAACTGGACACCCGCGAAGCACTGCAAGCATTTCGCGGTCCGCAATTTCATCTGTTCGCCGGACAGGACGCTCTGGTCCCGGCGGAAGCGGCGGGGGCGTTGTTCGCCCTGTTGCCGGATATCGAAATAGGTCTGATCGAACAGGCCTGTCATGCGTTTCTTCTGGAAGACCCCCACGGACTGGCGGGTGCTATCCAGGCTTTTTTACATGAGTGCGGTGATGACTGATTTGTCTCTTGTGCTGCCTGGCGGCTTGCCTGACAAACGCCAGGTCGCAGCCTCTTTCTCCCGCGCGGCGGCCAGTTACGACAGCGTCGCCGAGTTGCAACGTGATGTCGGTACACAGTTGATTGAGCGTTTGCCGCAGGAATTTGTGCCGGCGCGTTGGCTGGATCTGGGTTGTGGCACGGGTTACTTCACCCGCGCGTTGGCTTCGCGGTTTGCCGAGGGCCACGGTGTGGCCCTGGACATTGCCGAGGGCATGCTCGATCACGCGCGCCCGCTGGGCGGCGCTGAGTATTTCATTGCTGGCGATGCGGAGCGTCTGCCGTTGCAGGATTCAACCTGCGATCTGATTTTCTCCAGCCTCGCCGTGCAGTGGTGTGCGGACTTCGATGCGGTGCTCAGCGAAGCCTTTCGCGTGCTGAAACCAGGTGGGATTTTTGCGTTTGCTAGTCTTTGTGTAGGGACGTTGTTTGAGTTGCGCGACAGCTGGCGGAAGGTCGATGGGCTGGTGCACGTCAACCGCTTCCGCGAGTTCGCCCGCTATGAGCAGTTATGTGCGGTGAGTGGTTTGCGCACGCTGAGTCTGGAGAATCAGCCTCACGTGCTGCATTACCCTGATGTGCGCAGTCTGACCCACGAATTGAAGGCATTGGGCGCGCACAATCTGAATCCGGGCCGGCCGGGCGGTTTGACCGGGCGGGCGCGGATTCTCGGGTTGGTCGAAGCTTACGAGCAGTTCCGTCAGGCGTCGGGGTTGCCGGCGACTTATCAGGTGGTCTACGCCGTGTTGGAGAAACCCGTATGAGCGCAGCCTATTTCATCACCGGAACGGACACCGATGTCGGCAAGACCACCGTTGCCGCCGGGTTGCTGCATGCAGCTCGTTCGGCAGGGCTAAGTACGGCGGCGGGCAAACCGGTGGCGTCCGGGTGCGAAGTGACGCCGAAGGGATTGCGCAATGCGGATGCATTGGCGCTGTTGGCCGAATGTTCGCTGCCGCTGACTTATCAACAGGTCAATCCGGTGGCGTTCGAGCCGGCGATTGCTCCGCATCTGGCGGCGCGTGAAGCGGGTGTGGCCTTGACCGTGCAATCGCTGCTGGCGCCGATGCGCGAGATTCTGGCGATGAATGCCGATTTCACTCTGATCGAAGGCGCGGGCGGCTGGCGGGTGCCGTTGGCCGATCAGGATAATCTGTCGGATCTGGCGATTGCGCTGAAGCTGCCGGTCATTCTGGTGGTGGGTGTGCGATTGGGGTGCATCAGTCATGCTTTGCTGACGGCCGAGGCGATTGCCCGTGATGGCCTGCAATTGGCTGGATGGGTGGCGAATATCATCGATCCGAAGACTTCGCGGCTGGAAGAAAATCTCGCGACGTTGGCCGAGCGAATTCCGGCGCCGTGCCTCGGGCGCGTGCCTAAACTCAAGGCCTTGAGTGCAGAGGCGGTGGCCGATCATTTGCAACTGGATTTGCTCGACTAAGCTTTTCTCTATGGGCAGGCACTGTGCCATTAGTGTTTTTGACGGGTGTTTTTCTGGCGCCTCTGCTTCAATGGCGCCATTGATCCTTCCCAAGGATGAGAGCCGTTATGGAAATCTCCGGTAACACAGCTTTTTATGCAGGCCTGAGCTCGATTCAGAGCGGGCAGAACCGCGTCGATCAGGCTGCCAGCCAGATTGCCAACAACACCATTGAACGTTCGGTCACCAGCCAGTCTTCGGAGGCACAGGTCGATCGTCTGCGTGGTGTCGATCGCAGCCAGCAAATGGACTTGGGTAGCGACATGGTTCAGATGGCCCAAGGTAAATTCCAAGTGGAGCTGGGGGTGAAAGTCGCCAAAGCTTCCGACGAAGTGCTGGGTACGATCATCGACACCTTCGCCTGATTTTTTCGTAATCTGCATCTTGAACGCCGCGCCTTGTCGCGGCGTTTTTCGTTGTAAGTCCTTCTCCCTCAACTAATCTTTTTTCAGCGCCCATGGCTCGTTCCAGCTCATGGCGGTTCGCTGTGTGCGGTGTTTGAAAAGTCCGATGACGAACGGCAAAAGATCGATGCTTGACAAGATTTCGGCGTAAACGTATGTTTCAAACAACTGTTTGACCGTCACAACAAATCAACACGGTCGTTCATTCCCGGTTACATCAGCAGAGGTTTATCGCTATGCCTGACTACAAGGCCCCCTTGCGTGATATTCGCTTCGTTCGTGACGAACTGCTCGGCTACGAAGCGCACTATCAGAGCCTTCCGGCTTGCGCAGACGCAACTCCGGACATGGTTGACGCCATTCTCGAAGAAGGCGCCAAGTTTTGTGAGCAGGTACTGGCACCGCTGAACCGCGTGGGCGACCTCGAAGGTTGCACCTGGAGCGAGTCTGGCGTGAAAACCCCGACGGGCTTCAAAGAGGCCTACAAGCAATTCGTTGAAGGCGGCTGGCCAAGCCTGGCGCACGACGTTGAGCATGGCGGCCAAGGCCTGCCTGAGTCGCTGGGTCTGGCAGTCAGCGAAATGGTTGGCGAAGCCAACTGGTCGTGGGGCATGTACCCAGGCCTGTCGCACGGCGCGATGAACACCATCTCCGAGCACGGCACCCCTGAGCAGCAAGAAGCCTATCTGACCAAATTGGTTTCCGGCGAATGGACCGGCACCATGTGCCTGACCGAACCGCACTGCGGCACCGACCTGGGCATGCTGCGCACCAAGGCCGAACCTCAGGCTGATGGTTCCTACAAAGTCTCTGGCACCAAGATCTTCATCTCGGCCGGCGAACACGACATGGCCGACAACATCGTCCACATCGTGCTGGCCCGCCTGCCGGACGCACCGGCTGGGACCAAAGGCATCTCGCTGTTCATCGTTCCAAAGTTCATGCCGAATGCTGATGGCAGCGTCGGTGCACGCAACGCAGTGACCTGCGGTTCGCTGGAACACAAGATGGGCATCCACGGCAACGCCACCTGCGTGATGAACTTCGACGGCGCCACCGGTTACCTGATCGGCCCGGCGAACAAAGGCCTGAACTGCATGTTCACCTTTATGAACACCGCACGTCTGGGTACCGCACTGCAAGGTCTGGCCCACGCCGAAATCGGTTTCCAGGGTGGCCTGAAATACGCTCGTGATCGTCTGCAAATGCGCTCCCTGACGGGCCCGAAAGCGCCGGACAAAGCTGCTGACCCGATCATCGTGCACCCGGATGTACGCCGCATGCTGTTGACCATGAAGGCGTTCGCCGAAGGCAACCGTGCGATGGTTTACTTCACTGCCAAACAGGTCGACATCGTCAAATACGGCGTCGATGAAGAAGAGAAAAAGAAAGCCGACGCACTGCTGGCCTTCATGACCCCGATCGCCAAAGCGTTCATGACCGAAGTCGGTTTCGAATCCGCCAACCACGGCGTACAGATCTACGGCGGCCACGGCTTCATCGCTGAGTGGGGCATGGAGCAGAACGTTCGCGACAGCCGCATTTCGATGCTGTACGAAGGCACCACTGGCATCCAGGCACTCGACCTGCTGGGCCGTAAAGTGCTGATGACTCAAGGCGAAGCTCTGAAAGGCTTCACCAAGATCGTCCACAAGTTCTGCCAGAACAACGAAGGCAACGAAGCCGTTGCAGAATTCGTTGCACCGCTGGCCGCGATCAACAAAGAATGGGGCGAGCTGACCATGAAGGTTGGTATGGCCGCCATGAAGGATCGCGAAGAAGTTGGCGCGGCCTCCGTGGATTACCTGATGTACTCCGGTTATGCCTGCCTGGCTTACTTCTGGGCCGACATGGCACGTCTGGCTGCAGAGAAGCTGGCAGAAGGTACCGGCGACGCGGCGTTCTACACCGCCAAGCTGCAAACCGCGCGCTTCTACTTCCAGCGCATCCTGCCGCGTACCCGTACGCACGTGGCCACCATGCTGTCGGGCGCCAACAACCTGATGGACATGAAAGAAGAAGACTTCGCACTGGGCTACTAAGCCTTAACGCGGTCTTTTGAAAAACCGCTGCGCCTTCGGGGGCAGCGGTTTTTTTTTCGCGTTGAATTTGTCCCCAACTCTGGGGGGGAATCCCCAGCAGAAACGGTAAGCAGACAGCGCGCAGCCCTCGTGTTTATTGATTCAAAATGTTTCTCGAAAGGATGGCCAATTAATTGCACTGCGCAGATTAACCGGCGCTCACGAGAAATCCTGTGCTGTTCCACGACGCCTCTCGCCCGGCAAAACGCATAACAACAACGTCAGGGTGAAGCACATGAACATCTGCCGACTTGTCTGGTTAGCCTTTGCACTCGCCACTTTCAACACGATGGCCGCTACACCGGCCGAAGTCGATCCGCCCGTACCGGAAGTGCCAAGCCTGCAATCCTTGCGTGGCATGGTGCCGCCCGATCCCTCCGGAACCGAGGGCGGACGCAAGGTCGACCTGATGACCGACTACGTGCTCAACCGCTCCGCCGCGATCCTGCTGGGCAAGGCGTTGTTCTGGGACATGGAAGTCGGCAGCGATGGCGCCACGGCGTGCGCGTCCTGCCACTACCACGCGGGCGTCGATCACCGCATCACCAACCAGCTCAACCCCGGCCAGGCGCACACCAACGCCAACGTCGCCTCGATCTTCAACAAACCTTTCATTGCGTCAGATATCCCCGGTGATGTGGCGTCCTACGCGACGTTGTCCGGTGGTAAGGGCGGGCCGAACTACACGCTGAAGAAAACCGATTTCCCGACCCATGTGCTGAGCAACCCTTTGGAGCGCAACTCGCCGATTGTTTATTCGAGCGACGACGTCGTCGGCTCACAAGGCGTGTTCGACGCCAACTTCGTCAAACCCAATCAGCCACGTTTCGACAAATGCACGCAGCAGCCTGACGGCATCTTCCAGGTCGGCGGCATCAACGTACGCCGCAGCACCGGGCGTAATGCGCCGTCGGTGATCAACGCCGCGTTCAACGTGCGCAATTTCTGGGATGGTCGGGCCAACAACGTGTTCAACGGTTTTTCCCCGTTCGGTAATCGTGATCCGGATGCGGGCATTTACGTGACCAGCGAACGCAACACCGTGGCGACCAAAGTCAGACTCGCACTCAATGACGCGTCTGCCGCTTCGCAAGCCGTGGGCCCACCCGGCAGCGCGGTGGAAATGTCCTGCGGTGGTCGCACCTTCGCCGACATTGGCCGGCGCATGCTCGATCAGTTGATGCTCAAGCAACAGCGGATTTCCTCCAACGATTCCGTGCTCGCCCCCGTATCCGGCGCGCGACGTCCGACCTATCGCGAGCTGATCAAGAACGCCTTCCAGCCACGCCTGTGGAATGCCACGCAGAATGTGCTGGTGGGCGGTGCGCCGTATACGCAGATGGAGGCCAACTTCCCACTGTTCTTCGGTCTGGCGATTCAGATGTACGAAGCCACGCTGGTCTCCGATCAGGCCCCCATCGATGCTTACCTGCAAGGCGATTCAACCGCGATGAACGCGCAGCAGGTCCAAGGCATGAACCTGTTCCTCGGCAAAGGCAAATGTGTCAGCTGCCATGGCGGCCCGGAGTTGACCAACGCGGCCAGCCGCCTGCTGATGCATCCGCGTGAACGCATCGAACGCATGGTTATGGCCGATAACCTGACCACCCTCTACGACAACGGTTTCTACAACACCGGCGTGCGCCCGACCTCCGAGGATCTGGCGCTCGGTGGCTCGGATGCCTGGGGCAACCCATGGTCGTTCAGTCGTCAGTACAACAAGCTGTTGCAAGGCGGCAGCATTCCCGATCCGCTGGACGTCGACGTGTGCACCTTTGAAGCGCCACTCAGCGCAGCGATCCCTTGCGACGCCACGCTTAAACCCAACGTTGGCTTCCGCGATTCGGTCGATGGTGCTTTCAAAACCCCGACCCTGCGCAACATCGCGCTGACCGGGCCGTACTTCCACAACGGCAGCCGCGCCACGCTCAAACAAGTGATGGAATTCTACAACCGTGGCGGCGACCGCCGTGGCGAAGACGCCAACAACACCAGTGGCTTCGAGCACCCGGCGGCGAATCAGCACAATACGTCGAATCTCGATCCGGACATGACCAATCTCAACCTGACGCCGGATGAGATCGATGCACTGGTGAAATTCATGGAAGTCGGCCTCACCGATCCGCGCGTGGCCTGGGAGCGAGCGCCGTTCGATCATCCTTCGCTGGTCCTTCCGCAAGGCGAGATCGGCGATGAAAACGCCGTGACCCAGCGGCCGGCCAGTCCGAAAGTCACCACCCGGCAAGCGACGGACGCTTTGTTCTCGCTCAAGCCATACGGGGCCGAGGGACGGAGTTCGGCGGAAGGGCCGTTGTTGCCGTTCTACAACGATCTGTGAGGGATATTTTCAGGCCTGGCCATCAGTGATGGTGGCCAGCACGGCAAATCGGGCAAAAAACTTGGCAAATCGCTCAGATAGTCAGGTTTTCTGCCGTTAAAGAGACTGCGTGTGATCTGGATCACATTGTGTGTGCTTAACTGGCCACATTGCAGGCACAATGCCATCTCTTTGATATGACGGGTCGGAGCTTTACCCTTGCCGCGTTCTTCCGCTGTACGTTTCAGCCATTTCCTACCTTCACTGCTGTTGTTACTAGCGGGGTTGGCGGCTGCGTACGTCAAAGACCTCAGCGTGTTCTTCACTTCGCTGTTCAACGTGTTGCCGACCTTGGTGCTGTTGCTGGGCGGCGCGTATTGCGCGGTTTACCGACGTCAGCGCGAACTGTTTCTGATGCTCACGGTGTACATCGCCTACTTCTTGCTCGATACCCAGACCGATTATTACCGCGACAACGGCAAGGTCCGCGAAGACGCTGCGGTGGTGTTCCACCTCGTCTGTTTGCTGCTGCCGTTGTTGTTTGGGCTGTTTGCGGCGTGGCAGGAGCGCACGCATCTGTTCCAGGACATGGTTGCGCGCTTCGCCGTGTTGCTGGCTTTTGGCAGTGTGGCGTTGGGCCTGGAGCAAAGTTATCCGCAGGCGTTGCTGATCTGGCTGTCGGAGATCCGCTGGCCGGCGCTGCACGGCGCGTGGATGAGCCTGATCCAGCTGTCCTATCCGGTGTTTATCTCGGCATTCCTGTTGCTCGCCTGGCAATACTGGCGCAATCCGCGCCCATTGCACGCGGCGCAACTGGTCGGTTTGCTCGGCGTGTTCTGGATGCTGCCGAAAACCTTCATCCTGCCGTTTACCCTGAACATCATGTGCAGCCAAGTGATGTTGATGATTGCCGCCGCCGTTGCGCACGAGGCTTATCAAATGGCCTTCCGCGACGAACTGACCGGTCTGCCGGGCCGTCGCGCGCTCAATGAACGTATGCAACGCCTCGGTCGCAACTATGTATTGGCGATGAGCGACGTCGATCACTTCAAGAAATTCAACGACACCCACGGCCACGACGTGGGTGACCAGGTGCTGCGCCTGGTCGCCAGCAAACTGTCGAAAATCAGCGGTGGCGGTAGGGCCTATCGCTATGGTGGCGAGGAATTTGCCCTGGTATTTGCAGGCAAAACCCTTGAGGAGTGCATGCCGCATCTTGAGGTGATCCGTGAGTCGATTGCTTCCTACAGCATTCAACTGCGCAATCAGGAAAACCGGCCGCAGGATGACCAGCAAGGTCGTCAGCGCCGGGCCGGTTCCGGTGCCTCTAGCGTTTCGGTGACGGTGAGCATCGGCGTCGCCGAACGAGTGGAACAACGCAATCCGGAACAAGTGCTGAAATCCGCCGACGAAGCGCTCTACGCGGCTAAAGGCGCAGGACGTAACTGCGTTGTCGCATTCGGCCAGAACCGCCGCGGCGCGGTGCGCATGGACACGGCCGCAGGTTGAGTGATGACGGCGCATTCAGCGTCTGCACAATGATTGTCGGGCGTGGTGGCCAGCAGTAGGTTGGAGCAATCTGCTGACGGAGAAGCCACCATGCCTGAGTACAAAGCTCCCCTGCGCGACATGCGCTTTCTGATCGATCACGTCTTCGACTTCCACGCCAATTACGCCGCTCTCGGCGCCCACGACGCCAGCCCCGACATGATCAGCGCGATCCTCGAAGAGGGCGCGAAGTTCTGCGAGAACGTTCTGGCGCCGCTCAATCGTAGCGGTGACGAAGAGGGCTGCCATTTCGACAACGGCGTGGTGACAACGCCCGCAGGCTTCAAGCAGGCCTTCGCACAATACGTCGAGGGCGGCTGGCACGGTCTGGCCGCAGACCCGACCTACGGCGGCCAAGGCCTGCCGAGTTCGCTCGGGCTGGTAATCAGCGAGATGGTCGGCTCCAGCAACACGTCCTGGGGCATGTACCCAGGGCTGACCCACGGCGCGATGTCGGCGATCCACGCCCACGGCAGCGCCGAGCAGAAAGAGACTTACCTGAGCAAACTCACCGCCGGGCAATGGACCGGCACCATGTGCCTGACCGAAGCCCATTGCGGCACCGACCTGGGCATCATCAAGACCCGCGCCGTGCCTCAGGCTGACGGCAGTTATGCGGTCACCGGCAGCAAGATTTTCATCTCTGCCGGCGAGCACGACATGAGCGACAACATCATCCATCTGGTGCTGGCCAAACTGCCGGACGCGCCGGCCGGGACCAAAGGCATTTCGCTGTTTATCGTGCCGAAGTTCTTGCCAGATACGGCGGGCGAAGCGGGCGAGCGCAACGGCGTGTCCTGCGGTTCGATCGAGCACAAGATGGGCATCAAGGCTTCCGCCACCTGCGTGCTCAACTTCGACGGCGCCAAGGGCTACCTGATCGGCGAGCCGAACAAGGGCCTCAACTGCATGTTCACCATGATGAACCATGCCCGCCTCGGTACCGGCATGCAGGGTTTGTGTCTGGGCGAAGCGAGTTTTCAGGGCGCGATCAAATACGCCAGCGACCGCTTGCAGATGCGTTCGCTGACCGGTGCCAAAGCCCCGGACAAAGCGGCGGATCCGATCATCGTCCATCCGGATGTGCGGCGCATGTTGCTGACCATGAAAGCCTTCAACGAAGGCAACCGCGCGCTGACTTACTTCACTGCACAATTGCTCGATACCGCGCATCTGAGCAGCGATGCCGACGCGCGTCAGGAGTCCGAAGATCTGTTGGCCTTCCTCACGCCGATCTGCAAAGCGTTCATGACCGACACCGGGCTGGAAGTGACTAACCATGGCATGCAGGTGTTTGGCGGCCACGGCTTCATTCGTGAATGGGGCATGGAGCAACTGGTGCGCGACTGTCGGATCGCGCCGATCTACGAAGGTACCAACGGCATTCAGGCGCTGGATCTGCTGGGTCGCAAGGTGCTGGGCAGTCAGGGTAAGTTGCTGCGCGGGTTTACCAAAATCGTCCATAAGTTCTGCGCGGCCAACACTGAGCATCCACAACTGGGCAGTTTTGTTGCGCAGCTCAATGAGCTGAACCAGCAGTGGGGCGACCTGACCATGAAGGTCGGCATGGCGGCGATGAAGAACCCGGATGAAGTGGGCGCGGCGTCGGTGGATTATCTGATGTACAGCGGTTACATCATCCTCGGCTATCTGTGGTTGCGTATGGCATTGGTGGCGCAGGCGCAACTGGAGGCGGGCGAGGGTGAGGCGGATTACCTGCGCGGGAAGTTGGCGACGTGCGAGTTTTACTTCAAGCGTTTGTTGCCGCGTACGGCAGCGCATCGGATGGCGATCGAGGCGGGGAGTGATTGTTTGATGAAGTTGCCTGCGGAACTGTTTGCGCTTTAAGGAAGATCAAAAGATCGCAGCCTTCGGCAGCTCCTACATAGGATCGCGTTTTACCTGTAGGCGCTGGCGTAGGCTGCGATCTTTTTTGGTGACTAAAAATAACAAAACAGTCACCGGTTGACCCTATGTGTCGCAAAAGTTGTTGAGGTACACTCCGGCTCAACGAAAACACCATTCCACGAATCACCTGTTTAGATCTTGCGAGGTTTGCCATGGCTGACTACAAAGCGCCGCTGCGCGATATGCGCTTCGTCCTCAATGAAGTGTTCGAGGTCGCCAAACTCTGGGCCGAACTGCCAGCGCTGGCTGAGACCGTCGACGCCGAAACCGTTGAAGCCATTCTCGAAGAGGCCGGCAAGGTCACCAGCAAAAGCATCGCGCCACTGAGCCGCGCCGCTGACGAAGAAGGTTGCCATTGGGCCGACGGTGCCGTCACCACACCGGCAGGTTTCCCACAGGCTTATCAGACTTATGCCGAAGGCGGCTGGGTTGGCGTCGGTGGCGATCCGCAATACGGCGGCATGGGCATGCCCAAAGCCGTATCGGCGCAGGTTGAAGAAATGGTCAACTCCGCCAGCCTGTCCTTCGGTCTGTACCCGATGCTGACCGCCGGCGCCTGCCTGTCGATCAACGCCCACGCCAGCGAAGAGCTGAAAGCAGCCTACCTGCCGAACATGTACGCCGGCGTCTGGGCCGGTTCGATGTGCCTGACCGAGCCGCACGCTGGCACCGACCTGGGGATTATTCGCACCAAGGCCGAGCCTCAGGCCGACGGTTCCTACAAGGTCAGCGGCACCAAGATCTTCATCACCGGTGGCGAACACGACCTCACCGAAAACATCATTCACCTGGTGCTGGCCAAGCTGCCGGACGCCCCGGCCGGTCCTAAGGGCATTTCGCTGTTCCTCGTGCCGAAGTTCATGGTCAATGCCGACGGTAGTCTGGGCGCGCGCAACCCGGCGAACTGCGGTTCGATCGAACACAAAATGGGTATCCAGGCCTCCGCGACCTGTGTGATGAACTTCGACGAAGCCGTGGGTTATCTGGTCGGCGAGCCTAACAAAGGCCTGGCCGCGATGTTCACCATGATGAACTACGAGCGTCTCGGTGTTGGCATTCAAGGCCTGGCGACTGGCGAGCGTTCGTATCAGAACGCTGTTGAATACGCCTGCGACCGTCTGCAAAGCCGTTCGCCAACCGGCGCGCAAAACAAAGACAAAGTCGCTGACCCGATCATCGTCCACCCGGACGTGCGGCGCATGCTGCTGACCATGAAAGCCTCGAACGAGGGCGGTCGTGCATTCTCCACCTACGTGGCAATGCAACTCGACACCGCCAAGTTCAGCGAAGACGCCACCACCCGCAAACGTGCGGAAGATCTGGTTGCACTGCTGACGCCGGTGGCCAAGGCATTCCTCACTGATCTGGGTCTGGAAACCACCGTGCACGGCCAGCAGATTTTCGGCGGCCACGGCTACATCCGCGAGTGGGGCCAGGAGCAACTGGTGCGTGACGTGCGCATTACCCAGATCTACGAAGGCACCAACGGTATTCAGGCATTGGACCTGGTCGGGCGCAAGATCGTCGGCAGCGGCGGCGCGTTCTACAAACTGTTCGCCGACGAGATCCGCCACTTCACCGCTACCGCGAGCGCCGATCTGGGCGAATTCACCAAGCCGCTGAACGATGCCGTCGGCACCCTCGACGAGCTGACGTCGTGGCTGCTGGATCGGGCGAAAACCAACCCGAACGAAATCGGCGCGGCTTCGGTCGAATATCTGCAAGCATTTGGATACGTTTCCTACGCCTACATGTGGGCATTGATGGCCAAAGCCTCAATGGGCAAAGAAGCGCAGGACGATTTCTATGCCAGCAAGCTCGGCACTGCGCGCTTCTATTTCGCCCGTTTGCTGCCGCGCATTCACTCGCTGAGCGCGTCGGTCAAGGCGGGTAGCGAGTCGCTGTTCCTGCTGGATGCGGCGCAATTCTGATGTGATAGCGTCATGTAAGCATTCTCTTACATGACGTGCTGCTGTTCTCCCATATGCGCGGATTGGATCCACGGCTAATCTACATTTCATGGACGTCGCGCAGGAAGCGCAAAGCAACAACACGGACACGTAGGATTCTGCCAGGGTGGCGGAGTGAAATGGATGTCAGGGAAACAGTCTGCAAAGCCCCGCTTCGGCGGGGTTTTCTTTTGCCTGCAGAAAAGTAGTCAGGCCAACGGATCCAGCGCCGGTTTCACTTCGCGCTCCATCACTTCTTCCAGCAACGTCTGCAAAAGCGCCAAAGGCGCCTGCTGGCGCTGCACATCGCGACAGACCAAGCCCACTTTCAGCGGCACCCGTGGTTCACTCAGCGGTTTCCAGAGCAGATCCTGATCATCGTATTCCTTCTGTGAACGCCCCGGCAGCACCGTCGCCAGTTTGGTATGCGGCAGACTGTCGAGAATCCCCACCATATTGTTCAGCTCTGCCTGCACCTGTGGACGTCGCCCCAGAGCGGTCAGTTGCGCCTGCCAGATCTGGCGGATCTGAAACTCTTCACCCAGCAGCAACATGGGCAGTTCGGCGGCCTGGCGCATCGAGACTTTCTTGAATTCGCGCAATGGGTGGTCCGCCGGGATCACCAGCGTCAGTTCATCTTCGTAGAGCATTACGCCGTGCAGACCCGGTTGGCGCGGCGGCAGATAACTAATGCCGATGTCCAATGAACCGTTGAGCAGGCGCCGCTCGATCTCAAGTCCGGTCAATTCATAAATCTGCACCACCAGATGCGGCTGCGCCTTGCGCACCCGCTCAAGCATTTGCGGCACCAGACTGGTGTGAACCGTTTGCAGCACGCCGATCGCCAGCGTGCGCAAGGCTTGTCCTTTGAAATTCCCCAACGCCTCGCGCGCCCGTTGCAAACCATCAAGCAGCGGCAGGGCATGGTTGTACAAAGTGTGAGCGGCGAGGGTCGGCAGCAGACGTTTGCTGCTGCGTTCGAACAGAGTGACGTCGAGGTTCTGTTCGAGCTGGCGGATCTGCTGTGACAGTGCCGGTTGCGAGATCGACAGGCGTTCCGCCGCCCGCCCGACATGGCCCTCTTCGTAGACCGCGACGAAATAACGCAGTTGTTTGAAATCCATAAGTAATGCTTATCGAAAATGCTGGTAAATCGAAATGGCCCGCAAGCCTCGGTGAGCCTAGTCTAACCGCATTCACAAGGCTTACAGGGCCAGAAAGCGCGATGAATAGCGTTCGCTTCGACAGTGTTTGCATAGGCAGTTCAAAACACCTGAAACGAGGTGTTTTTCAATGAATCTGTTCAGTTTGCGGCGTCAGACGCCGAGTCTTGATGACCTCGCCTTTGAGGCCAATCCATCTGACCATAACGAAAATCTCAGCGCCGAGCGCCTGATGCCCAGCGTCGAACGGCCGCAACAGGTATTCGTCCGTGGTCAGGGGTCGTGGCTATGGGACAGTAACGACCGCGCGTATCTCGACTTTTCCCAGGCCGGTGGCGCCAACAGCCTTGGTCACAGTCCTTCGGCGCTGGTGAAAGCTATCAGCAGTCAGGCGCAGGCGCTGATCAATCCCGGTTTCAATCTGCATAATCGCGGCATGCTCAGCCTTGCCGAGCGTCTGTGCGCCGCTACCTCCAGCGATCAGGCCTACCTGCTCAACAGCGGCAGCGAAGCCTGTGAAGCGGCGATCAAACTCGCGCGCAAATGGGGCCAACTGCATCGCGGCGGCGCCTCGCGGATCATCGTTGCGAAGCAGGGTTGTCATGGTCGCAGCCTGGCAACGATTTCCGCCTCCGACAGTTGCAACCTGCACAACCGTTTTGCGCCGTTGCTGCCGGGTTTCGATCCGGTGCCGTTTAACGACTTGTCGGCCCTGCACGCGGCGGTCGACGCGCAAACTGTAGCGATCATGCTGGAGCCGATCCAGAGCGATGCTGGCGTTGTTCCGGCGACCGAGCATTACCTCAAAGGTGTCGAACGACTGTGCCGCGAATTGGGCATTCTGCTGATCCTCGACGAAGTGCAAACTGGCATCGGTCGCTGCGGCACCTTGCTCGCCGAACAATCCTACGGCGTGCGCGCCGATATCGTTGTGCTCGGCAAAGGGCTTGGCGGCGGTGTGCCGTTGGCGGCGCTGCTGGCGCGGGGCAAGGCCTGCTGTTTCGAAGCCGGCGAACTCGGCGGCACGCATCACGGCAATGCATTGATGACGGCGGCCGGTCTGGTCGTGCTCGACAGCGTGCACGACCGTAGCTTCCTGCAGCAGATCAACGACAACGGCCAGCATTTGCGCGAAGGCCTGGCCCGATTGGCACACCGCTACGACCACGGCGAACTGCGCGGCCAGGGTCTGTTCTACGGACTGACCCTGTCAGACGATTCCGCAGAGGCCGTGGTCCACGCCGCCCTGCACGAAGGTTTGCTGCTCAACGCCCCGCAAGCCAACTGCCTGCGCTTCACCCCGGCCCTTACCGTGAGCAAAACCAACATCGACGAAATGCTCCTGCGCCTGGGCCGCGCCTTTTCGCGAGTGCGCACCGCACAACTGCAATGCCGCAAAGGGATTGCCGTCTGAGCTGAAGTTTCCTACCGGATTTCCAGAACCGTCTCGCGGTATAACGCACGCCCCACGCCTGATTCTTTTGGCGTGGGGCGTTTTTTTGTGGCCGGGTTTTGCAGATGGTGTTTAGAGCTTGAGAGTTCGTCGTGCGAATGGTTTTTTAGAAAGTCCCTGCAGGGAATGCGGGGGCAGACCGATCGATATTTTCGAGACGGGTGGCTTTGTAATCTATACCACTGGGTGGTATGTTTTTTGGAAGGGATACCGATGTCATTCAGGCTATTCAAAACCAAGGGTTTTGCGATACGAGCCGGCAAGGCTTGGATCAGCGACGCAGAGCTCCGGGAAGCATTTTGCGAGATGCTTGAAGGTCAGGCTGACGATCTTGGTGGTGGCGTCTGGAAGAAGCGGTTGAACGCCAACCGTCATCGTTCGATTGTTTTGGCTAAGGGCGGGCGTTACTGGATCTATCAAGTGCTGTTCGCCAAGAAAGATCAGAGCAACATCACAACATCTGAATTGAAGGATTTACGAAAGTTAGCCAAAGCCTATGCTCAGCTGACCGAGGAGCAGATCCGGGATTTGTTGGCAATGAAGGAGTTTGTGGAGATATTTCATGAGTAAGAAATTCAAAAGTGAAGTTTTTGGATCGATACACGAATCAGCCGGCGCTCTACTGGCTGTCGGCGCAATCAGCAAGGCAACAATGCGGGAGTTTGATGAGTCGTGTCTGGCAACGGTTCCTGAAGCGATCCCGGCGGAACAGATCAAGGCTCTGCGCGAACGCAATAACGTTAGCCAGCCGGTATTCGCTCGCTACTTGAACACGAGCGCGTCGACAGTCAAACAATGGGAGTCGGGAGACAAACACCCCAGCGGAATGGCGCTGAAGTTACTGAGCATCGTGCAGAAGCACGGACTGCAAATTCTTGGCTGAGCTATCAGTTTGATACCGACACCGTGATTAGCACTGAACCCTGACGAGCGGCGCAGGTCGATTAGCTTGTATGGCTCAGGTGAGCCAACCCCCATACAGGAGCTGCCCCATGGATTTCATTCGCATCATCATCGCTATTCTGTTGCCACCACTGGGCGTGTTTCTGCAGGTCGGGTTTGGCGGGGCGTTCTGGTTGAACATTCTGCTGACGTTGTGCGGGTATATTCCGGGGATCGTGCATGCGGTGTATATCATCGCCAAGCGCTGAATAACGTAGCGCCTGATAGATAGCTTTCGCGAGCAGGCTCGCTCCCACAGGGGATTTGTGAACGACACAGATCCAATGTGGGAGCGAGCCTGCTCGCGAATGGGGCAACTCGGTTTTGAACGGGGTGCGGTGATCAGTCCGCCAATCCCATTACCTGGCGATAGAACCTCCACTCCTGCTCCAGCGCATGCGCCTGATTGGCCGCGCGGCGGAAACCGTGGCGTTCGTCGGGGTAGTAATGCGCTTCGACCGCGATGCCGTTCTGCTCCAGCGCCGTGACCATGTCGCGGGTTTGTTGCGGGACAACCACGGCGTCCAGTTCTCCCTGAAAGAAGATCACCGGCACGCGTATTTTGTTTGCGTGCAATAGCGGCGTGCGGGCGGCGTAGCGTTCGGCGTCTTGCTCGGGATCGCCGATCAGCCAGTCCAGATAATCACCTTCAAATTTGTGCGTTGCCCGAGCTAGCGCGACCGGGTCGCTGACGCCGTACAAGCTCGCTCCGGCGCGGAAAACCTGTTTGAACGCCAGCGCACATAATGTGGTGTAGCCGCCTGCGCTGCCGCCACGAATGAATGCGTGTTCACCGTCGATCAAGCCTTGTTCGGCGAGATACGCGACCACCGCACAAGCATCCTCGACATCCACTTCACCCCAGCTCAGATGCAAGGCCTGTCGATATTCCCGGCCATAACCGCTGCTGCCGCGATAGTTGAGATCGGCGACGGCAAAGCCGCGTTGCGTCCAGTACTGAATGCGCGGATCAAGCATCGGGTAGCAGGCCGACGTCGGGCCTCCATGGATGAACACCACCAACGGTGGTTTCGTCTCGCCGCTCATGGCGGGATAGAAGAACCCGTGAGCTTGGCCCGAACCGCTTGGGTAGCGCAGGGTTTGCGGACGGCTGATGCGTTCAGCGGGCAGGGGAGCAACACCACCGGCCAGCACTTTCACTTCGCGGCTCGTTCGATCAATAGCGATGACCGCCGAAGGGCTGATCGGCGAGGCGGCGATGCAGTAGATAAATTGCGCATCCAAAGCCAAATGCCGGAAACGGCTGTAGTCACCGGTGAGGTCGTCATTGCCTAATGTCAGACGGCCGAAACCGCCCTCACTCCAACTGGCTAAAACCGAATTTTCAACAGGCAACCAAGTGCAGCCGCCCAGTTGCCACGGTGCCGGCGCGTGATCGGCTTGCGCAGCAGGTAATGGCTCCAAACCGTGGGAAGTCTCAGCCCACGGCTGCCAGAATCCACCACGATCGGTCAGGCAATAAAGGCGATTTTCGGCATCGAATCGCGGTTGTTGTATGGACTCTTCAAGCTCGGCGCCAGCCACGCATTGCGGCGAACCAAATGCACCGTCAGTCGAACGCTCAGCCACCATCAACCGGGTCGACGTCCACGGCTGATGCGGGCGACTCCACTCGATCCAGGCCAAACGCTGGCCATCCACACTAAGGATTGGCGCCGCATAAAAATCCGCGCCTTCAGCCAATAAATGCCGCGTTCCGTCAGCCAGATCGATGGCGACGAGCCGATGCTGATCCTGCTGTTCTTCAACCGCCAGAACCTGGCCGAAAGTAAAATGCAGATCGCCATAACGGCACTCGCCCGAGGTCAATGCTTCCGGCTCGCCACCGAGCTTCTGGCGGTACAACTGCTGATCCGCCTCAGCGACGAAAACCACCCCGTCCGGCGTCAGACAAAACGCGCCACCGCCATATTCGTACACCCGACTGCGCACACTGAAGCCATCCGGCGTCAGACATTTCGCCACGCCATCGCGCCAATGCCAGATCCGGCAGGCGGCATCTTCGGGGCGATATTCATTCCAGAACAGCCCATTGGCGCCGAGCTGCAGCTCGGCGAAGTCCATGCCGGCAGCGACGGCTTGCGAAGCGCTGAAAGGCTCAGCCTTTGGCGATGAGGCGTGAGTTTCGTTCATTGCGGAAGGCCAGTTGTTCGATGGTTTGGGTGGCGGTCTCGGCTTCTTCGCGGGCCTTGAGAATCACGCCGTGATGTTCGGATTTGCTGCATACCGGATCGGCATTGCTCGCGTCGCCGGTGAGCATGAACGCCTGGCAGCGGCAGCCGCCGAAGTCTTTTTCTTTCTCATCGCACGAGCGGCATGGCTCGGGCATCCAGTCGTAACCGCGAAAGCGGTTGAAGCCGAACGAGTCGTACCAGATGTGCTGCATGCTGTGATCGCGCACATTGGGAAATTGCACCGGCATCTGCCGGGCGCCATGGCAGGGCAGGGCGGTGCCGTCCGGGGTGACCGTCAGAAAGATGCTGCCCCAGCCGTTCATGCAGGCTTTCGGGCGTTCTTCGTAGTAATCCGGGGTGACGAAAATCAGCTTGCACGGATGCCCTTCGGCTTCCAGTTTTGCGCGGTATTCGTTGGTGATGCGTTCGGCACGCACCAGTTGCTCTTTGGTCGGTAACAGGCCGACACGATTGAGCTGCGCCCATCCGTAGAACTGGCAGGTGGCGAGCTCGACGAAGTCGGCTTCCAGCGCGATGCACAGCTCGATGATGCGGTCGATCTTGTCGATGTTGTGCCGATGGGTGACGAAGTTCAGCACCATCGGATAGCCGTGGGCCTTCACCGCGCGGGCCATCTCCAGCTTCTGCGCGAAAGCCTTTTTCGAGCCAGCGAGCAGGTTGTTCACTTGCTCGTCGCTGGCCTGAAAACTGATCTGGATGTGATCGAGGCCGGCCTTTTTGAAGTCGCTGATTTTCTGCTCGGTCAGACCGATGCCGGAGGTGATCAGGTTGGTGTAGAAACCCAATTGCCGCGCTTCATGAATCAGCTCGGCGAGATCCTGACGCACCAGCGGCTCGCCGCCGGAAAAGCCCAGTTGCGCTGCGCCCATCTCCCGCGCTTCGCGGAACACCTTGATCCACTGCTCGGTGCTCAGCTCTTTGCCCTGCTCGGCGAAATCCAGTGGATTGGAGCAGTACGGGCATTGCAGCGGGCAGCGGTAGGTCAGCTCGGCGAGCAGCCACAGCGGCAGGCCGATTTCAGGCTTGGCCGGCAGATCAGGCAAGTTCGATCCAGTGCTGCGCACGGGCAACCTCCATGAATTGCTCGATGTCGTCACCGAGCTCGGGCACGCCGGGGAACTGCTCATCGAGTTTGGCAATAATCGCCGCAACGTCGCGCTCACCGTCGATCAAACCACCGATCAATGCGGCGCTGTCGTTGAGCTTGATCATGCCTTCCGGGTAAAGCAGCACATGGCCTTTTTGCGCCGGTTCGTACTGGAAGCGGTAGCCGGGACGCCAGGTCGGGACTTTGCTGCGGTCGAAACTCATAAGGTGATTCCTTTATGCCAGACCCGTTGTTCGGTGACGCTGTGGTACGGCGGGCGGTTCAGTTCGTAGGCCATGCTCATGGCATCGAGCATGCTCCAAAGAATGTCCAGTTTGAACTGGAGAATTTCCAGCATGCGCTCCTGACCTTCGCGCGTCTTGTAGTGCTCCAGCGTAATCGCCAGACCGTGCTCGACATCACGCCGTGCCTGACCGAGGCGGGTGCGGAAGTATTCGTAACCGGCCGGGTCGATCCACGGGTAATGCTGCGGCCAACTGTCGAGGCGCGATTGGTGGATCTGCGGCGCGAACAGTTCGGTCAACGAACTGCTGGCGGCTTCCTGCCAACTGGCGCGACGGGCGAAGTTGACGTAGGCATCGACGGCGAAACGCACGCCGGGCAGCACCAGTTCCTGGGAGCGCAGTTGATCCGGGTCGAGACCGACCGCTTGGCCGAGACGCAGCCAGGCTTCGATCCCGCCGTCTTCACCGGGGGCGCCGTCGTGGTCGAGCAGGCGCTGGATCCACTCACGACGGATTTCCCGATCCGGGCAGTTGGCGAGGATCGCCGCGTCTTTCAGGGGGATGTTCACCTGATAGTAGAAGCGGTTGGCGACCCAGCCCTGAATCTGCTCGCGAGTGGCGCGGCCTTGGTACATCGCCACGTGATACGGGTGGTGGATGTGGTAGAAGGCGCCTTTGGCGCGCAGGGCCGCTTCGAATTCGGTGGGGGACAGCGGGGTGTCGGTCATTGCGGTTCTCCGGGGAACAACCCTAGAAATAGCTGGTGTCTGTGCCGGCCTTATCGCGAGCAGGCTCACTCCTACAGGTGATCGCATTCCAATGTAGGAGTGAGCCTGCTCGCGATAGACCGCGCAGCGGTCTCAAATGCTTACAACACAATACTCATGCCGTCATACGCCACTTCAACATCCCGCCGCGCCAACTCGGCACGCTCCGGCGAATCTTCGTCGAGAATCGGGTTGGTGTTGTTGATGTGGATAAGCACTTTGCGCTGCTCAGGCAACTGCTCCAGCACTTCGAGCATGCCGCCAGGCCCGTTCTGTGCCAGATGGCCCATCTCGCGACCGGTGCGAGTGCCAACGCCACGGCGCTGCATCTCATCGTCATCCCACATCGTGCCGTCGACCAACAGGCAATCGCTGCCCGCCATGATCTCCAGCAACGGCGCATCGACCTTGCCCAGCCCCGGCGCGTAGAACAGCTTGCCGCCGGTGTTCAGGTCTTCAACGATCAAGCCGATGTTGTCGCCCGGGTGCGGATCAAAGCGATGCGGCGAGTACGGCGGCGCGGCGCTGCGCAATGGCAGCGGGGTGAAACGCAGGTTCGGGCACGCGGCCACGGTGAAGCTCTGGTCGAGTTCGATGCGATTCCAGTCCAGCCCGCCGTTCCAGTGGGTGAGCATCTTGAACAGCGGAAAACCGGTGCTGAGGTCTTCGTGAACCATGTCCGTGCACCAGACCTGATGCGGGCAGCCTTCGCGCAGGCTGAGCAGACCGGTGGTGTGGTCGATCTGGCTGTCCATCAGGATGATCGCGCTGATGCCGGTGTCACGCAGAGCGCGGCCCGGTTGCATCGGGGCGAAGCTTTGCAGCTGCGCGCGGATGTCCGGCGAGGCGTTGCACAACACCCAGTTCACGCCGTCATCGGAAATCGCGATGGACGATTGGGTGCGGGCCTTGGCATTCAGGCTGCCGTCGCGAAAGCCTGCGCAGTTGACGCAGTTGCAGTTCCACTGCGGAAAACCGCCGCCAGCGGCCGAACCCAGAATCTGGACGAACATGAACACTCCATCATTTCAACGCGGAAAATAAAACGCCCCGGCGAGCCGAGGCGTTGCACTGCAATTCTACGTAAGCAGAACTCAGCGGCTGGCGAAGTACATGGTGACTTCGAAGCCGATACGCAGGTCGGTGTAAGCCGGTTTTGTCCAGGACATGGTGTGTCTCCTCAGGGTGGGTGGGATAGCGCTGTCCATAGGTATAGTCCACGGCAGCGCAAAGATGTTCCAAATAGTTAGGCTGCTATGTTACTCAAAATTTCCAGACAAATGCCCGTGAATCTTTGAGAAAGCTCCTTGCAGCCTCGGTAATGATCAATTTGTCGCTCGTCATGGGGTTGCGGGCGCTTGATCGCTGGCGAGGCAGAGCCAGCCGTGGTCTGCGTTGATCAAACGCTGAGCAGCTGCGAGCAATGACTGGCGATCCAGTTGAAGGATGGCGGCGGTCAACTGCTCAAGATAATCCGACGAGTGGCCCGCGAGCTTTGCCTGCCAGAGCAGTTCGGCGGCGTCTTTGCTGGACAGATTGGTGTCGTCGAATTGATCGGCGAGGCTCTGGCGCTGTTGCTCGAAGCTCGACTCATCCATCTTTTCGACCAGCCTTGGCAGGCTTTCGAAAAACTGTTGAATGTGGTCAAGCAGTTCCACGGGTTGGGTGTTCGGGGATTGCACGCCGAACAGCATGGCCGTTTGGCCGTGAGTCTGGCGCAGTGCGCTGAATACCGCATAGCCCAATTGCAATTCGCCCCGCAGACGCTGATAGAACGGCGTTTGGCACACCTGCGCGAGGAGTCGCCATGCGGCTTCAACGGCAATGTCGCGGCTGGCAGTCGGGCAGCACAGCAGCAAGGCATGCTCGCTGGACGCGGTGTCGATGTGGCTCCAATGTTTGTGCGCAGCCACGGCTGTCGGCGCAGGTAACTGATTGTCCGGGATCCCGGGAATACGGCTCAGGGCCGGGCCCATGGCGGATTGCGTCTGCTGGTCAAGATCCAGAGCGAGGCCGTCCCAGCGTGAAGTTGTCCACAGGTGTTTGGCGTCGTCGCCGGTTTTGGCTGATTCCAACACATGTTCCGGCAGCGCTTTGAGCAGTTGGCGGATGGGGATCAACGGCGCTTCCGGCTCATTGCGCGGCGAATCGGCGTCAATTTGCGTCAGAGATTTCAGCGCGTGCTCAAGGACGCTAGGCATTGGTTCTGTCAGGCCTGTGAGCTTCAGCAGCCATTGATTGCCAGAGGCGCTGAAACACAAATCGACCCCGGCTTGGCGCGCGTCCTGCTGAGTTTGCCGAAGACTGCGCTGCAACCTTGAGAGCAGATCAGCACTGGCGGCAGCCTCTACTTGCCAGCGCAGATAGATCGCACCCTCATCGCCAGTGTCTGGCAGCGCCTGGCTGAATTGCATCGGTGAACGCTCACGACGACCGCGTGAGCGATCCTGAGCGAATGTGCGCAGCCCCCGGTGGGCGCTGGTCTGGCCGCGAATCAGTCCGGCGTTGGCCAAGGGTTCGCTGGCGCGCAGGAATGGGTTGGCGGCAGGCAGGTGCCAGTGAGCGCTGAAGTTATCCACAGTGCCGATTTTGCCGAGGATGTGAACAAGGGCCTTAACGCCTGCCTCGGACAGGCCATTTTCCAACTGTTCACTGTCGAGTCGCGCCAACTGCAGCGCGCCGCTGACTTGCTGCTGGCGCTGAAGCATAACTGCGTATTCTTTGCGCAGTGGCGCCCAATCTTGTTGAGCAAAGAAACTCAGCCAATCCAGCACCTGCGCGCCAATGGCGTTTAACGATTCGGGAGCTGCGATGAACTCCAGATGCAGCAACGCTTGGCGGTCAAAGTGATAGACCGGCGCAGCTTTTAAACCATCAGCCAGATTCTGCTGCTGCAAATGCGCCAGTAACCCGCCGGGTTTGGCGCTGTTCATCCAATGGCAAAGAAACGCCAAAGCCTCGACAGAAGACTCAGGCAAGGCATCGAACGCAAACATCAGGTTGCCGCGCTGTTTGCCGACCTGTTGATAACTTTTCACCGCCAGCGGCAGGGGCATGACCTGCGCAACTTTATCCCCAACCGGCAACATAGACGCGAAATGCTCAGCCAGCGCTTTTAGTTCTTCAAGACTTTGCGGCCCCGCCAGACTCAAGGTCATTTGCCCGGTCTGATAAAACTGTTGGTGGAAATCGTTCAACCCCTGCTGAAACGTCGGATCCTCCACTCTGAGACTGTCCCGATTCCCCGCGTGAAACCCGCGCAACGGATGCTCTGCCGGTAAACCTTCATACAACGCAAACTGCTGCTGAGCCGCAGGATCCTGCGACCAAGCGATAAATTCCGCCTGCAACACTTCGCGTTCACGCAGCTGATCGTCCGGATTCATACGCGGCTTGGCGAGCATGTCTGACAAGCGCTCCAGCCCAGCGCTGAACGCTTGTGTCGGCAACTCAAAGAAAAAATCAGTGGTGCGTTCGCGGGTGCTGGCATTCACCTGGCCACCGTGACCTTGCACGTAAGCCATCAGCCCTTCGTCCGCCGGAAAACGCTCGGTGCCGAGAAACAGCAAATGTTCCAGAAAATGCGCCAGCCCCGGCCACGCCAGCGGCACGTCATGGCTACCGGCGGCCACGCGCAAAGCAGCCGCGCAGCGCTTCAGGTCAGGCACATGACGCAGGGTCACGCGCAAGCCATTGGCCAGGGTTTCAGAGTGGGGGCGGGGGTGAGTCGGCGCAGGCATGGGCACTTCCAGAACAGTGAAGTGCCAATGCTAGCGGATTAGCGCTGGTTCAGCGCGCCGTAAAGCTCCGGGCGGCGGTCGCTGAGGTAACGATTGGCCGCGCGCGAATCGATCATTAACTGCCGATCCAGTTCTCCGATGATCAATGCTTCGTCGAGTCCGGCCTGAGCGATGCGGCTGCCATCCGGTGCGGCGAGGCTGCTTTGCCCGCAGTAGTGGATCTCGCCTTCGTTACCGCAATAGTTGGCGTAGGCCACGTAGCACTGGTTTTCGAAAGCACGGGAACGCACGGTGACATCGGCGACGAAATCGAACGGAATCATGTTCGCCGTCGGCACCAGAATCAGCTCGGCGCCGGCGAGTGCCAGACGGCGGGTGTTTTCCGGAAACTCGAGGTCGTAGCAGATCAGGAAGCCGATTTTCCAGCCGTTGAGTTCGACGATGGGGAAATCATCATCGCCCGGGCTGAACATCGACCGGTCAAGATCACCAAACAGATGCGTCTTGCGGTAATTGCACAGGCGCTCGCCGTGCGAATCGATCAACTGCACGGCGTTGTAGATCTGCCCGTCGGCGGTGCGCTCCGGATAGCCGTAAGCAATCGCCAAACCTGCGGCTTTGGCGATTCGCCCGATCTGCTGCGCCCATTCACCGTTGTAGACCTCGGCCAATGTGCTGACCGCTTCGGCGCCAATGTTGTAGCCGGTCATGAACATCTCCGGCAGCACCAGAAGGTCAGCACCCTTGGCCTCCATCGCCAGTTGATGCAGGCGTTGCAGGTTGGCGGCGGGGTCCAGGGGCAGCGGTGGACATTGGTAAAGGGCTACACGCATCAGGAATTCCTCTTACTCGGGCAGGGCGATAGGGCCGATGTCTTTGAACACATCACCCGGGCCCGGGTTCGCTTTATGTGTCGAACCGCCGAAATGCTTCATGATCCCCCACACCGCGTTGAGCGACGTCTGCACGGCGCCTTCGACCCATGCTGGAGTCCACGAAACGTCGTCGCCGGCGATGAAAATTCCGCGCTGCTCGGCCGGCATCTCATCCTGCATGAAGTGCGCGTACATGCGCTGGTTGTAGCGATAGTGGCCGGGCAGAGCACCTTTGAAGGCGCCGAGGAAGTACGGGTCGGCTTCCCACGACACGGTGATCGGGTCGCCGATGATACGCGCGGCGATGTCGACTTTCGGATAGATCTTTTTCAACGCGTTCAACGCCAGCTCAACGCGTTTTTCCACCGGATGCGGGAGCATCTTCAGCGCGTCACTCATCCACGAGTACGACAGGCAGATCACCCCCGGCTTGTCGTCGCCGTTGTCGAACAGATAGGTGCCCCGGGTCAGGCGATCGGTGAGGGTCATGCTCATCAGGTCGCGACCGGTTTCCGGGTCCTTGTCCTTCCAGAACGGCCGGTCGACCATCACGAAAGTCTTCGACGACTGCATGTAGCGCGTGCGGTCGAGGGCCATCCACATTTTCTGCGAGAACAGGCTTTCGTCGCATTCGATCTGGGTGGTCAGCAGCCAGCTCTGGCAAGTGGTCAGCACGGCGGCGTATTCGCGGGTATCGCCGTTATTGTCGGTGACGGCGAAACGGCCATCTGGTGCATGGGCGATTTTCTTCACGCCGGAACGCGGCGCGCCACGGTGCAGGGATTTCAGGCTGGTGCCTTCGGGCCAGTGCACGCAGCGCTCCGGCACATGCCGCCAGATGCCCTGCGGCACTTGCTCGACGCCGCCGACCACCAGGTGTTGGTGATCGTCGCAGTTGGTCATCACCACGCGAAAGATTTCCAGCATCGAGTTAGGGAAATCCGAGTCCCAGCCGCCGGTGCCGAAACCGACCTGACCGAACACTTCGCGGTGATGGAACGACAGTTTGGCGAAGGCTTCGGAGGTGGCGACGAAGTCGTAGAAGGTGCGGTCGTCCCACAACGGCACAAGCGTGTTCCACAGCTCTTTCAGGCGCGGCACATCGCGGTCGCGAATGGCTTGCTGGATATCGGCGAACTGCGAGCCGGCCTCCAGTGCATCCGCCCAGGCGTCAGCCACTTCCTGAAACAGCGCAGGAAGATCCGCCAGTTTCTGTGCGTAATGGGTTTTGCCTTCCAGGTCGATCACGGTGCTGCCGGAGGCCGGCGTCAGCGGGTTCGGGAAAGGTTTGGTCTCAAGGCCAAGCTTGTCGACGTAGTGATAAAACGCGGTGGAAGACACCGGGAAACGCATGCCACCGAGTTCAGCGACGATGCCGTCAGTGCCGTTGAAGGCCTGCGAACGCAGACGCCCACCGAGTTTCGATGCCTCATAAACCACAGGCTTCAGGCCGAGTTTCATTAACTCGTAAGCCGCCACCAGACCAGCGATGCCCGCGCCGACAATCGCCACTTCAGCGCCATGATTGTGCTCAGGAATGCTGCCGAGTCCGGCCGGGTGTTCGATCCAGTCGTCGAACGCAAACGGAAAGTCCGGACCGAAAATGGTGATTGGTTTCTTACCGTCTGCAGGATGGCGATTGTTCTTGTTCATGGCTGACCTTGCTGGCGACCCGACGCGGGATGCGCGTCTGAGTATAGGAAAAGATGCCAGCCATTCTAGGGAGCGTAGAACACGTTAATAAGACGCAAAGTGTCGTCGTTTTGCCAAATTAGCGATCAATATGACGAACGGATACTACACACCGATCAGAATGTGGGAGCGAGCCTGCTCGCGAAGAGGCCCTGAAACTCGCCCGAGAAGCCCGATCAAAACCTTAAACCGGCTGCCCTCGATCAATCTTGCTACTCAAAATAATCGACGTGGTCGTCTTCTCCACCCCATCCACCCCGCCAATCTGATCCAGCAACTGATCCAGTTGCTCCGGCGAATCCGTACGCAACCAAGCGACATAGTCAAACTCCCCACTCACCGCACACAACTGCTGCACCTGCGCCATTGCACTCAACCGGCGTAGCACCTCTTTGCCAGAGCGTGGCTGTACCTTGATCCCGACATACGCTTGCAAGCCGCCGTCGACCACTCGCTGGCCGAGGCGTACGCCATAGCCGGTGATCACTTTGGCCTTTTCCAGCCGCGCCAGACGCGACGTCACGGTGGTGCGCGCAATGCCCAATTGCCGGGCGAGCATGGCCACGCTCTCACGGGCGTTGATCTGCAGGGCGGCGATTAGTTGACGGTCGATTTCATCAAGCACGGGCGGGCGGGTGTCGGGCAAGGGGGCGGCTCCATGGGGCGCAGATCTTTGGGGGAGCATGTTACAGCGTCAACCTATTCGATATGAAAGTGGGTTTTCGTAATGTCGGTTGAACGCAGAACGAAAGAGCCGCGCAATCGCGCGGCTCTTATATAGAGTAAAACGACTATTGAGCGTAGCGCTGTGCGAAGTCGGCAATTTTCTGTATGGCCTGAAAGTCCACCAATTGTAGGCCGCGTGCCTCAATGCTTTGCTTGGCAATCTCGATAGCTTTGCGATGGCGAGATGACTCAGTCTCTGCAGGTGTACTGACGGGAATAAGCACATTTTTCAGCTGAATAATGCCTTCCTGCTCTGCTCGCACGAACTTCATCAGCCACTGGTCGCAGTGATCGAGTATTGCGCTGGGCTCTGATTGATCAAAAGCCAAAGGCTTGATAGCAGCCACGACCTTGTTGCGATGTACCAAGGGAAGATGCAGTTTGGTCAGGTCGCCGGTCAGCGTGTCATCCCGGAAACTACGAATTGATGCCTGCGAAAACATCTCCCGGATCTCTCTGACCATCACCTCCTCGCGACGATCGCGGCCGATGCCTTGGCGATCAATGTAGCGGTTGAACAGCGTGGTGAGGGTGTCGTCGAGATTTTCCACAAGAATCGAGCGCATGGGGCTGAAGCGGATCATCGATTCCTTCGGCTCTGTCATGAATCGAAAGTGGTTAACGATCTGCGACTCTTGAGCGCCGGATGTCATGAGGCGAATGCTGTCCAATTCGGTTTGGGCTATTTCCATAGCCTTAGCGAAAAGGTTGCTGCACTCAAAGAAATGATTGACCCGTTTCAGGTTTTTACGAGCGAGCCTGTACTCCATACGGCCAATTGCGGGAGCCGAAAGAACAATGCCGACATTGGCAAACTCTTCGGTTTCCGCAAATGGCGCGAAGCGCACGATGCTGTAAAGACAGGTGTATTTCATTTCAGGACGCTCCAGAATTCGTCCGATTGGCAAAGCATCAGGTTGCTAAGTATTTCCTCAAGTAACCTTTCAAGTCCGGCTGCGCTGATGGAGTCACGCCACTCGGCAGGAATGTCTGAGCATAGGTCACTAAACCGTCCAGCAGTGTCATGCATACGCTGACCGTATTCAACTTTGTCGACCAGATCCAATTGCCATGCTCGATTCTCGGGACCAAATACATGGCTCTCAGCGAACTTTTTAGCGTCCAGTGGCCATTTGAATGCCTGATTGTGATCGATCAGTTGTAGCTGGTTGTTGGTACTGCACATCAGCAGATTTGGACGCCCACCAAATGGTCCCAACTGGCGGTCACTGTTACCGACCCAGTAATCAAAAACGAAGACGGCTTTTTGAAGGCTGCTCGGAACCTGTAGTGCTTGTGAATACAGCAGGTCAGCAGCATCGGCGACGTAGGCAAGGGCGTAGCTGTCCCCTGGTCCGAGATCACTGCGAGCTTCCGGGTTATAACGCAACAAGGCTGGATCGACATAGATACAGCCGTGCTCGGGGATCGGTAGGCCGAACTGAGCAGCCAAACGGGCGCAGAGTAGTTCGGCAATGCGTTCGGCGGGCGGTAGTTCCAAGCCTTTGACCACATAGTGCTTGTCATTGTTTGCACGACACAGGAATGGGCGTGTGATCCCTCCTTCCAGTCGACGAATGATCTCCACCGCTTCTATGTAGTTACTGACGGCCATTCATGGCTCCCTTATAAATCTGCTTGGCAGACAATACTGGTCTACTTCTCGATGCACCATGCCTCGTAATCATTTCCAGGCTACATATCATTGGATATCAGGTTGTAGTGGCATCGGCGCCCCGATTCAACGGGGCGCGTGTCGAGGAAAGTAGCGCTAAACCTGCGTTTGATTCCGTGTCGTAAAGCTTTGATGGTTGATGACCTTCATCACATCATCAATCACCGCTTTGCTCATCGCCGCGAGGAAATAAGCGCCCCAGGCATGACGGTCGTTTTTTTTGTCGTAGGCGGCGTCTTCAGCGAAGGCTTTGACCAGAAACAGCAGGTCCGAAGCTTGAGACAGGGCATCGCCAATCGGGATGCCGGCGCTGACATGGAAGAGGGGTTGGTTGGAGCAGTAGATGAAGGGGGTGAGGCCGATTGTTTTCAGGTCAGAAGGGTGGGGTTTAGTTGATTCGGTCATGGTCTTACTCCTGGTGTGAGGAGCTACCACTCTCGTTTCCAATCGAATGGGTGGCAGCTATGCGCAGGTTGGAAAACCGGAAACCAGGAACCGGCACGTCCGAAGACGTCCCACGCACAGCCGCCATGACTCAAGTGCAAGCGCTGTTGCTGGTTACTGATTTCGACGGGTTTCCAAGCCCGGCCGCTGATGAGCAGCGACGTATTGAGAGTATCCCGCCAAAGAAAAGACCAACAGGCGCCAAACTGCCTCAAACGATAGCTTCGGAAGTTGCCTACAGTCCTCGGGGAAGTCTTCCGAATATTGCACTCGCAAAGACCAAACCATCACCCAAGAAAAAGCCGCGCATTTAGCGCGGCTTTCAATTTGGTGGGCCCACACGGACTTGAACCGTGGACCAAAGGATTATGAGTCCTCTGCTCTAACCAACTGAGCTATAGGCCCTCAGTAGGTCGCGGATTATAGCGACGGTTTCTCGGCTGTGCTATCCGAATAATCCGATACGGTTACACGAAGAAACGTTGCTGCGAATTCTTCCGGTGGCAGCGGCAGGCTGACGATGTAGCCCTGGATCTGTTCGCAGCCTTCGGCGGCGAGAAATTGTTGTTGCGCCTGGGTTTCCACACCTTCGGCGATGACCGTGAATTGCATGCTCCGGCCCAGCGCGATAATGGCCCGGACAATGGCCGCGTCATGGGGATCGTCGGGCAGTCCGCGAACGAATGACTGGTCGATCTTGAGGATATCCAGTGGCAGCCGTTTGAGGTAACTGAGCGAAGAATATCCGGTACCAAAATCATCGATCGCCAGTTGTACGCCGAGGTGTTTGAGCTGGTGCAACACGGCCAGCGCCTCTTCGGCCTGACTCATGATGAAGTTCTCGGTAATTTCCAGTTGCAGTAAATCCGGCTGCAGGCCGTTGTCGTTGAGCAGTTGTTCGATGCGTCCGAGTAGATTTGGCTGACGCAGTTGCGCGCCGGCGAGGTTCACCGACAGTGGGCCGAGGCTGTCGTAGACCTGATTCCATTCGAACATCTGCCGGCACGCGGTCTCCAGCACCCAGTCACCGATCTGCAGGATCATGCCGTTCTCTTCCGCGAGCGGAATGAAATGCTCAGGCGGCACGTCGCCGAAGGTCGGATGGCGCCAGCGGATCAGCGCTTCGGCACCGACCAGGCTGTGATCCTCCAGACTGATTTTCGGCTGGTAGTAGAGAAACAGTTCATCGCGCTCGATGGCCCGGCGCAGTTCGTGCTCCAGCGCGATGCGCTCGCTGGCCTGGGCAGTGAGGTCGCGGGTGTAGCTCTCGACGCGGTTGCGGCCCTTGGCCTTGGAGCGGTACATGGCCGCGTCGGCGTTTTTCACCAAGGTGGCGACGTCACAACCGTCCCGTGGGTAGAGGCTGGTGCCAATACTGGCGCTGATGAAGAACTCATGTTCGCCGGCCTGAAACGGCGCACCGAAACAATTGAGCAGTTTGGTGGCGATGTTGTCGGCGTCGCTGGCCTGTTGCAGGCCGGGCAGCAGGATGATGAATTCGTCACCACCCAGACGCGCCACGGTATCGATGTCGCGCAGTTGCTCTTTCAGGCGCACGGCGATGCCCTTGAGCAGCAGGTCGCCGACCGGGTGACCGAGGCTGTCGTTGATGTGTTTGAAACGGTCGAGATCGAGAAACAGCACGGCGCCTTGACCGCCGTTTTCCTGCTGACTGTTCAGTGCCATCAGCAAGCGGTTTTCGAACAGCGTGCGGTTCGGCAGGCCAGTGAGCGGGTCGTGGTGCGCCTGATAGTCGAGTTTGGCTTGCGCATGCTTGAGGCTGGAGATGTCGGCAAACACCGCGACAAAGTGGGTAATGAACTTGTCGCGATTGCGTACGGCACTGATGGTCAGCCAGCTCGGGTACAACTCGCCGTTCTTGCGCCGGTTGGAGATCTCGCCCTGCCAGTGACCTTCGTCGGTCAACTGGTGCCACATTGCCGCGTAAAAGGCGCTGTCGTGCAGGCCGGAGGCTAGCAGGCGCGGCGTATGCCCGAGCGCTTCGCTTTCGCTGTAACCGGTAATCTCGGTGAAGGCGCGGTTGACCGCACTGATGTGCTGTTGGGTGTCGGTAATCAGCACGCCTTCGGCAGTACTTTCGAATACGGTGGCGGCCTGTTGCAGTTTTTCCTGCATCAGATGACGCTCGGTGATGTCGCGGGCGATGGTCAGCATGCAGTCTTCTTCACCGATCGGCAGCGGACGGCTGGAGACTTCACAGAGGCGAATCTGCCCGTCACTGCGGCGGATATGGCAGGTGAAGTCACGAACGAAGCCGTCGCGATGCAACAGATCGAGCATCTGTTTGCGCTCGTTGAGGTTGACCCAGATCCCTAGATCCAGCGCCGAACGATCCACCGACATGGCGCTATTGAAACCGGTGATGCGGCTGAAACCCTCGTTGACCTCCAATAGCAGGCCATCGCTCTGGCGTGACAACAACAAACCATCCGGCGAGGCATGGAAGGCTTTGGCGAATTTCTCTTCGGAGGTTTGCAGCTGCTGCTGGGTTTCCTTGAGCTGGGTGATGTCACGTACAACGACCACCAAGGCTGGCGTGGTGTCCAGATCGAACGGCTCGGCGGAAATCAGGCCAGTGAACAGTTGGCCGTTGTTGCGGCGAAAGGGCATCTCCAGGTTGCGAATGCTGCCCGCCTGCAAACGTTGCAGCAGCCCCGGACCGACGCCGGGAATGCCCCAGATATTCAGCTCGGTCGCCGTCTGCCCAAGGACTTCCTCGGCTTTCAGCCCGATCTGTTCTTCAAACGCTTCGTTGACCTCCAGCAGGCAACCGTCGGACAGCCGTGCAATCACCAGAATGTCCGGGCATTGCTGGAAGACCGAGGCGAACTTTTGCTCCGAGAGCTGCAACGCCTCTTCAGTGCGCTTGATTTCGCTGATGTCGATCATCAGGCCGCGCATTACCGGCTCATGACCATGTTCGATCAGGCTGACGATGTCGCGCACCCACAAGCAGCGACCATCGGCGGTGATCACTCGATAGTCGACGATGTGATCACGGCCTTCGCGCAGGGCTTCCTTGCAGTAGCTTTGCGTACGGGTCAAATCTGCCGGGTGAATGATGTTGTGCCAGAAGCCGGGGATCAGCCAATGGGATTGTGGGTAGCCGAGCAGGTCTTCGGCGTGGGGCGAGACATAGCTGTAGGTGAAGTCGCTTATCCGCGCTTCCCAGGCGATGGCCGACAGGCTCTCGACCAGGCCGCGATAGTGATATTCGCTGCTGCGCAGTTCCTGTTCGAGGTCGATGCGTCGGGCGATTTCCGAACTCAGGCGGCGGTTGATGCGGATTACCACGGCAAGAATCGTCACCAACAGCAACAGCCCCGGCAAACCGTAGATCAACAGATCCGACCAGAATGTCCGATGATCAAGGACGTTGCCGACCCAGTGCTCCTGAATGCTGCTGATTTCATCAGGGCTCATGTCCGCGAGCACTTTGTCGAGAATTCCCACCAGTACTTTGTTGTCGCGGGGCACGGCCATTGCCAGTTGGTAGCGATAGGGGGTTTCGCCGCTGACGTACAGGCCGTCGAGCTTGAGCTGGCGCAGGCTCCAGACACTCGAAGCGAGGTCGCCGACCACAGCGTCCACTTCGTCGGTCGCCAACGCCTGCAGCGCCGAACTGACATTGGGCATGGCGACCAGATTCAGATCGGGGTGGTGGGTGCGCAGCAGTTCGTGGGGCGCATAGTTTTCCACCACGGCGATTTTCAAACCGTACAGGTCGTCGAGTTTGCGCGGTTGCGCGCCGCCGATGTGCGCGAGGATCACGATCGGGAAATCAAGATAGGGGCGAGTGAACGACAGGTAGGTCTGGCGTTCAGGGGTGGACATGATGCCGGGCAGAAGGTCGATCTTGCCCGATTTGACCTGTTCCAGTACCACCGTCCAGCTCACGGGCTCGATCGGCGTCAACTTGATCGCCAGGCGTTGGCGAATCACGTCGATATAGTCCGCCGCCAGGCCCTGGTAGCGGTTCTGATCGTCGCGAAATTCAAAGGGCGGCCACGACGCATCGACACCCAGGCGCAAGTCCGGGTGAGCCGCCAGCCAGCTACGTTCTTCATCGGTCAGAGTCAGCGCGTCAGCCGTTGCGGTCCAGATCATCAGTGACAGCAAAAAAAGCACGGACGCCAATCTGGGCATAACGCTCTCGTTATGGCTCGGGGATGATTGTTTCGAGTGTAGACGGGGTATGCGGGGGAGGGGCGTTGCGAAGGATTTAATCTGCCATATAAACAAAACCCCCGGCCTGGGCCGGGGGTTCTGGTATCACTCGTCGAGGAAGGAGCGCAGATGCTCGCTTCGCGTCGGGTGGCGCAGCTTGCGCAGCGCCTTGGCTTCGATCTGACGGATCCGCTCACGCGTTACGTCAAACTGTTTGCCCACTTCTTCGAGTGTGTGGTCGGTGTTCATGTCGATGCCGAAACGCATGCGCAGTACCTTGGCTTCACGGGCAGTGAGGCCGGACAGTACTTCGCGAGTCGCTTCTTTCAGGCTCTCAACAGTGGCGACATCGATTGGCGACTGCATGGTCGAGTCTTCGATGAAGTCACCCAGATGGGAGTCTTCGTCATCACCGATCGGGGTTTCCATGGAGATCGGCTCTTTAGCGATCTTCAATACCTTGCGGATCTTGTCCTCAGGCATTTCCATGCGTTCGCCCAGCTCTTCCGGGGTCGGTTCGCGACCCATTTCCTGCAACATCTGCCGGGAAATACGGTTGAGCTTGTTGATCGTCTCGATCATGTGCACCGGAATACGGATGGTGCGGGCCTGGTCGGCGATCGAGCGAGTGATCGCCTGACGGATCCACCAGGTGGCATAAGTCGAGAACTTGTAACCACGACGGTATTCGAACTTGTCCACCGCTTTCATCAGGCCGATGTTGCCTTCCTGGATCAGATCGAGGAATTGCAGGCCGCGGTTGGTGTACTTCTTGGCGATCGAGATCACCAGACGCAAGTTGGCTTCAACCATCTCTTTCTTCGCGCGGCGGGCCTTGGCCTCACCGATCGACATGCGACGGTTGATGTCCTTGATTTCTGCGATGGTCAGACCGGTCTCGGTTTCCAGCGCGATCAGTTTCTGCTGGCAACGAATGATGTCCGGCTGTACGCGACCAATGGCTTCGGCGTACTTGCTCTTGCCTTTGGCCAGGGCGTCGGACCAGCTTTCGTCGACTTCGTTGCTCGGGAACTGACGCAGGAAATCGGCGCGTGGCATACGTGCATCACGTACGCACAGTTGCATGATCGCGCGCTCTTGCTGACGCAGACGATCCAGGGCACCGCGAACACGCTCGACCAGGCCTTCGAATTGCTTCGGTACCAGTTTGATCGGCATGAACAGCTCGGCCAGTGCGAGCAACTCGGCAATCGCTGCCTTGTTGTTGCGACCGTGCTTTTTCAGAGCCTTGCGGGTGATTTCCATCTGGTCAGCCACGGCGCCAAAGCGCTGGGCAGCGATGACCGGATCCGGACCGCTTTCGGCTTCTTCTTCGTCATCGGAAGATTCGGCTTCATCGTCGTCGGTTTCGTCGTCGGCTTTCGCCACTTTCGCTTCGACAGGCGGCGGCACCTCGGCAGGCGGCGCAATGCCGTCGTCCGGGTCGATATAACCGCTCAGAACGTCGGACAGGCGACCACCTTCGGTGGTGACGCGAGTGTACTCGGAGAGAATGTGGTCAACCGTGCCAGGGAAGTGCGCGATTGCGCTCATCACTTCACGGATGCCCTCTTCGATACGCTTGGCGATTTCGATTTCGCCTTCACGAGTCAGAAGCTCGACCGTACCCATTTCACGCATGTACATGCGCACTGGGTCAGTGGTGCGACCGATATCGGTCTCCACCGCTGCCAACGCAGCGGCTGCTTCTTCCGCAGCGGCCTCGTCGGTATCGGCGTCGGCCAACATAAGGGCGTCCGCATCCGGAGCACTCTCGTGTACGGGGATCCCCATGTCGTTAATCATGCGGATGATGTCTTCCACCTGCTCAGGATCTGAAATATCCTCGGGCAGGTGGTCGTTGACCTCGGCGTAAGTCAGATACTTCTGCTCACGACCCAGTTTGATCAACTCAATAATACGAGACTGCTGTTGCGCTTTTCCGGACATAACACCCTATCCACTGAAGGTCTTGGCGGGCAAAAAACAAGCCGAGGATTATACCTGAGCTATGACCTCACGCGCCAGTTGAGGTCGGGTTTGATGCGGAAACATTGCGACTTAATAGGTCGCGCAGTTGATTTTTCTCTTCGATACTCAGTTCGCTTTGACGCGCTTTCCTGAGCAACTGTTCCAGATTTCGCTCGCGTTGGCGGGCTGACAAGCTAGTAATGGTGTCGAAAAACTGTTGTTCAAGGTTATCTCCGTCAATCAGCCACTCCTTTTCTGCCAGCGCCTTGAGCAAACGACCCTGTTCAGTGCCGTGCCATCGCGCGATCAACTGAAATGAGTTTAGCTTGGGATTCTTCTGTACGGCTTCGAGCAGCGCCACAAGTAACTGGGCGTTGGTCTGATTCTCGTCCGCAATGTGCCCGGCATCTTCGACGCGCTCGGCCAGTTGCGGGTGGTGGAGCAGGGTGCGCAGGGCAGTCAGGGTAGGCGATTCGACACCGATCGGCGTGCGCGGGCGCTGTTGTTCGCGATCACCGCCACGTTTGCCATTCTTGTCCCAGGGTTTCTTGTCCCATTTTTTGCCGCCAGCGCCGGGTTTCTTTGGCGTCCACTCCTGCTGCGGCACATACATGTCCTGTGCCTGCGGCTGATGGTAGTCGCTGTAGTCCGGCATCGCGTCGTAATCGATGCCCGGATCGTAGGCGGGCGGTGCTTCCTGCGGCGCACTTTGTGCAAGCTGGCTGACGGTTTCACTGCTCAGACCAGTAATTTCGGTCAGGCGTTGACGCATCAGAATCCGCAGGTTGGCGCCCGGCACCTTGTCGATCAGTGGCGCAGCGAGGGTGGCCATGTGCGCCTTGCCTTCGAGCGAGCGCGGATCGGCTTCTTCGGTCAGTTGCTGGAAGAAATAGTCCGCCAGCGGCTGAGCGTGCTGATTGATTCGTGCCTTGAAGGCGTCAGTGCCTTCAGCGCGTACCAGGGTGTCCGGGTCTTCACCTTCGGGTAGAAACAGGAAGCGTGCACGACGCCCGTCCTGCAGGCTTGAAAGCGTTGCTTCAAGGGCACGCCACGCAGCATTGCGACCAGCCTGGTCGCCGTCGAAGCAGAACAAAACGTTCGGTACCACGCGGAACAGACGTTTCAAATGTTCTTCGCTGGTCGCTGTACCCAGCGTCGCGACGGCATTCTTCAGGCCTTGTTGGGCTAGGGCGATGACGTCCATGTAACCCTCAACGACAATGATTTCGTCGAGGTTGCGGTTGTTCTTGCGTGCTTCATAAAGGCCGTAGAGTTCCTGGCCTTTATGGAATACCGGGGTTTCCGGTGAGTTCAGGTACTTGGGCTTGTCGTCGCCGAGTACGCGGCCGCCGAAGGCGATGATGCGCCCACGGGTGTCGCGGATCGGGAACATCACGCGATCGCGGAAGCGGTCATAGCGTTTGCCGGTTTCGGCGTTCTCGATCAGCAGGCCGGCGTCGATCATGGCCTTCTGCTGCAGCGTGTCGCTGCTCAAGTGTTTGAACAGGTTGTCCCAGCCGGGTGGCGCGAAGCCGAGCCCGAAATCCCGGGCGATCTCGCCAGTCAGGCCGCGGCCCTTGAGGTAATCCACTGCAGCTTTGCGCGATGGATGACTCTTGAGCGCCTGCCGGTAAAAGTCGGCAGCAGCGGTGAGTAGCGGATACAGCGGCGAATCGGTCGGTTGGCGCGGCTTGTGCGGTCGGCCGCTTTCTTCGCGAGGGATTTCCATACCGGCAGCTTTCGCCAGATCCTCGACGGCCTGGGGGAAATCCAGGTTGTCGTGATCCATGAGAAAGCCGAGGGCATTGCCGCCGGCGCCGCAGCCGAAGCAGTAATAAAACTGCTTGTCGGGGCTGACGCTGAAAGACGGGGTTTTCTCTTTGTGAAACGGGCAACAGGCGGTGTAGTTCTTGCCGGCCTTCTTCAATTGCACGCGCGAACTGACCACATCGACGATGTCGGTGCGGTTCAGCAGGTCGTCAATGAAGCTCTGGGGAATCAGCCCGGCCATGGCGTACTCGTCGTCTGCGCTGTAATAAGTCCGATGCGTAAGGCTGGCGGACGCGGGTCATTGTTTGAAGCGCGCAAAATATGCGGCTCGACCGGTGTCGTCTGCGTAATCGCTGTCGGGAAGTGTATCTGCCGAAAATCCCCTGACGTTAGTACTCATCAGTCTTCGACTATTTGAAAGTGTTGCGCTGAATCCGCTGACGGCCGGTTAAGGACCTCGGATAGCTCAATAAAGCGGGCACGCATGCAGGTGCCTTGGGCTGATCGTCGTAAGAGGAATCAGTGGGTGTGCTCGTCAGTAGCCTTGAAAGGCTCGTCAGAAAAGACGTGCACCGCTGGCAAAAGAGCCAGGTCTGACGTGTAAAGCAGATTCGTCTTGGTCGCGTCTGCGGCTTCGACGTTGAAGCATCAAGCGTTTTACGCAAATGCCATTAGCCCGGCTGAGAGCCGGGCTTAGGCAAAGAAGCTTGCAACGAACGTCTGTGTATTAGTACAGACGAACGGCGCGGCGCTGTTCGCGCTGAACTTTCTTGGCGTGACGCTTAACAGCGGCTGCTGCTTTGCGCTTACGCTCAGAAGTTGGCTTCTCGTAAAATTCGCGGCTACGAACTTCAGCCAGTACACCGGCTTTTTCGCAGGAGCGCTTGAAACGACGCAGAGCTACGTCGAAGGGTTCGTTCTCTTTAACTTTGACGGCTGGCATCCAGAGCTACCTTCATTCATTACCGGGGTCAACATCCTCGCGGCAAAAGAGCACTTGAAGACGTCGGTTTTTAAGGGTTGCGGATGTTAACCCCTCATCGCTCGGAATGCAAAGCCTCTGATCGAAAACCGCTGGTCGGGGCATCACGCGGCGACTATTATGCGCGCCTTCGAATTCAGCCTAAACAAGGCGCAAACCCATGCTAGTACTGGGATTAGAAACCTCCTGCGACGAAACCGGCGTCGCATTATATGACAGTGAACGGGGCCTGCTGGCCGACGCGCTGTTCAGCCAGATCGACCTGCACCGCGCTTATGGCGGTGTGGTGCCGGAGCTGGCCTCGCGTGACCACGTCAAACGCATGCTGCCCTTGATTCGTCAGGTGTTGGCCGAGGCCGACTGCGTACCGACCGAGATCGATGCGATCGCCTATACCGCGGGTCCTGGGCTGGTTGGCGCGCTGCTGGTCGGTGCTTCCTGCGCTCAGGCGCTGGCGTTTGCCTGGGGCATTCCGGCGCTCGGCGTGCATCACATGGAGGGGCATTTGCTGGCGCCGATGCTGGAGCCGAAACCACCGGAATTCCCGTTCGTCGCTTTGTTGGTGTCCGGCGGCCATACGCAGCTGGTTCAGGTGGATGGCATCGGCCAATACAGCCTGCTCGGCGAGACGCTCGACGACGCCGCCGGCGAAGCCTTCGACAAGACCGCGAAGATGATGGGCCTCAATTACCCGGGTGGCCCGGAAATCGCCAAACTGGCCGAGAAGGGCGTCGCAGGACGTTTTACCTTCCCGCGTCCGATGTGCGATCGCCCGGGTCTGCAATTCAGCTTCAGTGGTCTGAAAACCTCTGCGCTCAACGCCTGGCAGCAGTGCGTCAGCGCCGGGGACGACAACGAGCAAGCCCGTTGCGACATCGCGCTGGCGTTCCAGCAGGCCGTGGTGGAGACTTTGACCATCAAGTGCAAGCGTGCCCTGAAACAGGCGGGCATGAAGCGTCTGGTGATCGCTGGCGGCGTCAGTGCCAACAAGGCCTTGCGCGTCTCGCTGGAGAAAATGCTCGGCGACATGAAGGGCGATGTGTTTTACGCCCGTCCCGAGTTCTGCACCGACAATGGCGCGATGATCGCGTTTGCCGGTTGCCAGCGCTTGCAGGCCGGTCAGCAGGAAAGTCTGGCAATCAGCGTGCAGGCGCGCTGGCCAATGGAGCAATTGTCGCCGTTGTGATGAGAGGCGCTCATGGGCGCTATTTAAAAATGCCGTTCGCGCCCGGCAAACAGGTCGCGTAGATTGCCGCGATGGCGCCAGACGATCAGTAAGGTCAGCGCGCTCATCGGCAACAGTGCTTCCGGTTCCTGCCAGGCCAGCAATGGCAAGGTCAGCGGCGTGGCAATCAGCGCGGCCAGCGAGCTGGTGCGGGTCAGGTAGAACGTCAGCAGCCAGGCGCACACGGCCAACAGCGCAGCGGGCGGATACAGGCCTAGCAGCATCCCGGCAGCGGTGGCGACACCTTTGCCACCACGGAAGCGGAAATACAGCGGGAACAGGTGACCGATCACGGCGCACACGCCGATCCACGCCTGATCCTGCAACGAAAGGCCGACAGCCGAGGCGATCAGCACCGGCACCAGGCCTTTGCACAGATCACCCAGCAGGGTCAGGATCGCCAGTTTGCGACCGGCCAGGCGCAGCATGTTGGTGGCACCGGCATTGCCCGAGCCACTCATTCGCGGATCCGGGTTACCGGTCAGGCGGCTGAGCAAAATGGCGAAGGACAGCGAGCCGAGCAGGTAGGCGAAAGTCGCCAGTAACCAAAACATGCTAACTATTCCGGGCGAGGACGCCCTGATTCTAACGGCGCATTGCGCCCTTGTCGTGCAGCGGAGAGAAGTGCTTGGACAGAGTGTTTATCGAGGGCCTGGAAGTCGACACCGTCATTGGTGCCTACGACTGGGAGCGCGGCATCCGACAGTGCTTGCGACTTGATCTGAGCTTCGCCTGGGACAATCGCCCGGCCGCCGCCGGTGACGACCTGACCCTGGCGCTCGACTACGCTAGCGTTTCCACGCGGATTCAGGCTTTTGCCGAGCAGGCGCAGTTTCAGTTGGTCGAGACCTTTGCCGAGCGTCTGGTCGAAGTGCTGATGAGCGAATTCAGCATCACGTGGGTGCGTCTGAAGCTGACCAAGCCTGGCGCCGTTCCGGCTGCCAAGGGCGGCGTGGGTGTGGAGATCGAGCGCGGATGTCGCTGACTCAGGTCTATCTCGGGCTCGGTAGCAATATCGAGCGCGAAACCCATTTGCGTGCCGGACTCGACGCTTTGGCGACATTTCTGGTGGATATCCGCTGTTCGGCGGTGTTCGAGAGCGCACCTGTGGGGATCAAGAGCGGGCCGTTCTTCAACTTTGTGGTGTCGGCGTTTACCGATCTACCGTTGATGGAACTGGATCGACGCTTGAAATTCATCGAGGCGGATAACGGTCGCTACGCGCCTGATCGCAAAGGCTTGCCGCTGGATATCGACGTGCTGCTGTATGGCGAGCTGGCGGGGAATTTCGACGGGCTGGTTTTGCCGCGTGCCGAGATTCTGAAAAATGCTTTTGTGCTTTGGCCGTTGTCGCTGATTGCGCCGGATCGCGTGCATCCGGGTGCGGGAAAAAGCTTCGCGACGTTGTGGGCAGAGGCGCAGATTGATCAGGTGCTGGCGCCGGTTGGGTTTGAGTGGCGCGGGCAGCAGCTTACGCCCTCAGATTTGTGATGAATCGACTGACGTCTTCGCGAGCAGGCTCGCTCCCACAGGGAAATGCATTCCAAAATGTGGGAGCGAGCCTGCTCGCGAAGCTTTTCAAGCGGACGCCGCGTCTTTGTAGGCTTTCAGCGCCTTCAGTCGCTCACGCTTGAGCGCTTCGCCCAGCTCCGGGCCTTTGAATCCCTTCTCTAGCAATGGCTGCACCGCGACTTCCCGTGCTGCCTTCGCCGCACCACGCAAATAATCGGCCTGTGGATAACTTCTCTGCTCCAGCCCCTTGCGGCCCCGCGCATCCATCTCGCACGCAACGATAAACTCTTCAAATCGTTGCGGCCGGCGATACACGTCAAAACTCTGCAACAACTCCAGTAACGTCGAAGCCTTCAGCTCCAGCGCGCGGTGCCCATGGGTGTGGTACTTGCCGACGAGCAACGCCAATTCCTGACAATCCTTGGGTGCCTTGAAGCGTTCGTTGACCGCTTTGATCAGCTTCAACCCCGTGTGCTCATGGGCGATGTGTCGCGGCCATTCTTCTTCCGGGGTCAGACCTTTGCCGAGATCGTGCAGCAGGCAAGCCCAACGCACGGTCAGCGGTTGTTTGTACAGCGCCGATTGCTCCAACACGCTGAGCGTGTGCAGGCCGGTGTCGATTTCCGGATGATGCGCTTCCGGTTGTGGCACCCCAAAAAGCGCGTCGACTTCCGGCATCAATACTTTCAGTGCGCCGCAGTTGCGCAGCACCTGAATGAACACCTGCGGCTGATCTTCCATCAATGCACGGGAGATTTCCTTCCAGCTGCGTTCGGCAGTCAGTGCTTCGAGTTCGCCGGAGTCGCTGAGCTGACGCATCAGTTCGAGCGTCTCTGGCGCGACCGTGAAACCGAGTCCGGCATAACGCGCAGCGAAGCGGGCAACGCGCAATACACGGAGGGGATCTTCGGCGAATGCCGGAGAAACATGGCGCAGTATTCGATCTTCCAGATCGCGCTGACCATGGTACGGATCGGTCAGATTCTGTTGATCGTCCTCGGCCATGGCGTTGATGGTCAGGTCGCGACGGATCAGATCTTCTTCAAGCGTGACTTCGGGGCTGGCGTGAAAAGTGAAACCGCCATAACCGCGCCCGCTTTTGCGCTCGGTGCGGGCGAGGGCGTATTCCTCGCCGCTTTTTGGATGAAGAAAAACCGGGAAATCCGCACCGACCGGGCGATAACCCTGGGCGAGCATTTCTTCGGTGGTGGCACCGACCACCACCCAATCGATGTCCGTGACCGGTTTGCCCAGCAAGCGATCACGAACCGCGCCGCCAACCTTGAAAATCTGCATAAAAAACCTCCGTTAGCCCGACAGGATAACCCTTGCGTCAGACTTTCGGAGGTCGCAACCGGATCAAAGATGAATGACGGCCAGATCAAGTCGACCGTAATCCCCTTCGCTGTGTTCACTGCGTGGCGGAACGTGATGGGTTTTCATGATCTGGTCGCCTTGCAGGGTTTCCAGATGGATATCGAAGCCCCACAGGCGATGCAGATGTTTAAGCACTTCGTCAGTGGAGTCTCCCAGCGGTTTGCGATCGTGCTGTTGGTGACGCAAGGTCAGTGAGCGGTCGCCGCGCCGATCGATGCTGTAGATCTGCACGTTCGGTTCACGATTGCCGAGGTTGTATTGCGCGGCCAAGGTTTCTCGGATGATCCGGTAGCCGGGTTCGTCATGAATCGCAGGCACCAACAAGTCGTCCTTCTGATCGTCATCCATGATGCTGAACAGTTTCAGGTCACGGATCACCTTCGGCGACAGATACTGCAGGATGAAACTCTCATCCTTGAAGCTGCTCATGGCGAACTTGATGGTCGACAGCCAGTCAGTCCCGGCAATTTCCGGGAACCAGCGACGATCCTCTTCGGTAGGCTCCTCACACATGCGCCGAATGTCGCGATACATCGCAAAGCCCAGCGCGTAAGGGTTGATGCCGTTGTAGTAGGGGCTGTCGAAGCCTGGCTGAAACACCACACTGGTGTGCGAGGTGAGGAACTCCATCATGAAGCCTTCGGTGACCAAGCCTTCGTCGTACAGGTCGTTCATCAGCGTGTAGTGCCAGAACGTTGCCCAGCCTTCGTTCATCACCTGGGTCTGACGCTGCGGATAGAAATACTGAGCGATCTTGCGCACGATCCGCACGATTTCGCGCTGCCACGGCTCCAGCAACGGCGCGTGTTTCTCGATGAAATACAGGATGTTTTCCTGCGGCTCGGCCGGGAAGCGAGCGTTGTCCCTGTCACTGTACTTGTCCGCGCCTTTGGGGATCGTGCGCCACAGATCGTTGATCTGCTTCTGCAGGTGCTCTTCGCGATCCTTCTGCCGCCGGCGTTCCTCTTCGGCGGAAATCGGATACGGACGCTTGTAGCGGTCGACGCCGTAGTTCATCAGCGCATGGCAGGAGTCGAGCAGGTCTTCCACCGCATCGATGCCGTGGCGCTCTTCGCACTGCATGATGTACTGCTTGGCGAACACCAGGTAATCGATGATCGAACTGGCGTCGGTCCAGGTGCGGAACAGGTAGTTGCCCTTGAAGAAACTGTTGTGGCCATAGCACGCGTGCGCCACCACCAGGGCCTGCATGCAGATGGTGTTTTCTTCCATCAGATAGGCAATGCACGGGTCGGAGTTGATCACGATTTCGTAGGCCAGACCCATCTGTCCACGGCTGTAGGACTTTTCAGTGCTGAGGAAGTGTTTGCCGTAGGACCAGTGATGGTAACCCAGCGGCATGCCCACCGAGGCGTACGCATCCATCATCTGCTCGGCGGTGATCACTTCGATCTGGTTGGGATAGGTATCCAGGGCGTAGCGGGCCGCGATCCGGGCGATTTCGCGGTCGTAGGTCTGGATCAGCTCGAACGTCCATTCGGAGCCGGTGGAAATGGGTTGGCGCTTCTGCTCTTTGGCGGTCATGTCACTAACCTGCGCTGGAAGAGTTCACGGAAGACCGGATAGATATCCCCGGCCGAGACCAGTTGCTGCTGGGCAAAAGTGTCAGAGAAGGCTTCGGCGATGCGTTCGTACTCGTACCACAGGGCCTGATGTTCGCGCGGGGTGATCTCCACATAAGTGTAGTACTGCACAAACGGCATGATCTGGTTGATCAGGATGTCGCGGCAGATCGGCGAGTCATCGTTCCAGTTGTCGCCGTCGGAAGCCTGCGCCGCGTAGATGTTCCACTCGTTGCTCGGGTAACGCTCGGCCATGATCTCCTGCATCAGTTTCAAAGCGCTGGAAACGATGGTGCCGCCGGTTTCCCGCGAATAGAAAAACTCTTCTTCGTCGACTTCCCGGGCACTGGTGTGGTGGCGGATGAACACCACGTCGATCTTGTCGTAATTGCGTTTCAGGAACAGGTACAAGAGGATGAAAAAGCGTTTGGCGATGTCCTTGGTCGCCTGAGTCATGGAGCCGGAAACGTCCATCAAGCAGAACATCACCGCTTTTGAACTGGGGTTGGGCTGCTTGATCAGCAAGTTGTATTTCAGGTCGAAGGTGTCGAGGAACGGCACGCGATGGATGCGCGCGCTGAGTTTTTCGATTTCCGCCTCGAGTTCCTGGATATCGCCGAAGTTGTCTGGCTCTTCGCGTCTCAGACGCTCAAGTTCTGTTTTGGCCTCACGCAGTTTGGCCCGGCTGCTGCCGGACAGCGCAATGCGTCGAGCATGGGCTGAGCGCAACGTGCGGATGATATTGATGCGCGACGGGTTGCCTTCGTTGCTGATCCCGGCACGAACGGTTTTAAAAGTGTCAGTACCGCTCAAATTGCGTTTGACCAGGTTCGGCAGCTCGAGGTCTTCGAACATGAATTCGAGAAACTCTTCCTGTGTAATCTGGAAGACGAACTCGTCCATGCCTTCACCGGAATTGCCGGCCTTGCCCGGGCCGCGTCCGCCGCCACCTCCCGGCGGGCGAGCGATGTGTTCGCCGGCGGTGAATTCCTTGTTGCCGGGATGAACCACGGTCTGCTTGCCGCCACGGCCGTGGTGAAGCACCGGTTCGTCGATGTCGCGACCGGGAATGCTGATCTGTTCGCCGTGTTCCATATCGGTAATGGAACGCCGGCTGACCGCCTCTTCGACAGCCTTCTTGATGTGGTCACGGTAGCGCCGCAGGAAACGCTGGCGGTTTACCGTGCTCTTGTTCTTGCCATTGAGACGTCGGTCGATCACATAACTCATAGGAAGCCCTCCGGGCAGCTTCAAGTTGTGAGCCTCAAGCTGCAAGTAAAAGCAGGTTCCCGGGGATCACTGGGTTACGCGCTTTGTTCTTGCAGCTCGTAGCTGGAAGCTTGCTGCTGCTTCACTGCGACTTCCGGACCCGTAGGTACCATTCGGACAGCAGTCGTACCTGTTTGTCGGTATAGCCACGTTCGACCATGCGTGTAACGAAGTCGTTGTGCTTTTGCTGATCCTCTTTGCTGGCCTTGGCGTTGAAGCTGATGACTGGCAGCAGGTCCTCGGTGTTCGAGAACATTTTCTTCTCGATGACCACCCGCAGTTTTTCGTAACTGAGCCAGGTCGGGTTCTTGCCGTTGTTGTTGGCCCGTGCGCGCAATACGAAATTGACGATCTCGTTGCGGAAATCCTTCGGATTGCTGATGCCGGCCGGCTTCTCGATTTTCTCCAGTTCTTCGTTCAGAGCGACGCGGTTGAGGATCTCGCCGGTTTCCGGGTCGCGGTATTCCTGATCCTGAATCCAGAAGTCGGCGTACAGCACGTAGCGGTCGAAGATGTTCTGGCCGTACTCGCTGTAAGACTCGAGGTACGCGGTCTGGATCTCCTTGCCGATGAATTCGATATAACGTGGTGCCAGATACTCTTTCAGGTAGCGCAGATAGCGCTCGCGGGTTTCGGCCTGGAATTGTTCCTGTTCGATCTGCTGTTCCAGTACATAGAGCAAATGCACCGGGTTGGCGGCGATTTCATGCGGATCGAAGTTGAAGACCTTGGACAGGATCTTGAACGCAAAGCGGGTCGACAGACCGTTCATGCCCTCGTCGACGCCTGCCGAGTCGCGATATTCCTGAATCGACTTGGCCTTCGGATCGGTGTCCTTGAGGTTTTCGCCGTCGTAGACGCGCATTTTCGAATAGATGTTGGAGTTTTCCGGCTCCTTGAGGCGCGACAGGACAGTGAACTGCGCGAGCATTTTCAAGGTGTCCGGCGCGCAATGGGCCTTGGCCAGGGAGCTGTTGAACAGCAGTTTGTCGTAGATCTTCACTTCGTCGCTAACGCGCAGGCAGTACGGCACTTTGACGATATAGATCCGGTCGATGAACGCTTCGTTGTTCTTGTTGTTGCGGAAGGTGTGCCACTCCGATTCGTTGGAGTGGGCGAGCAGGATCCCGGTGAACGGAATCGCGCCGAGGCCTTCGGTGCTGTTGTAGTTGCCTTCCTGAGTCGCGGTCAGCAATGGGTGCAGCACCTTGATCGGTGCCTTGAACATTTCGACGAATTCCATCAGGCCCTGGTTGGCCCGGCACAGCGCACCGGAATAGCTGTAGGCGTCGGCGTCGTTCTGTGGGTATTCCTCGAGTTTACGGATGTCGACTTTACCAACCAGTGCGGAAATGTCCTGATTGTTCTCGTCACCCGGTTCGGTCTTGGCCACGGCGATCTGGTTAAGGATCGACGGGTACAGTTTGACCACGCGGAACTGGCTGATGTCGCCGCCGAACTCGGCCAGGCGTTTGGTCGCCCATGGCGACATGATGGTGTTCAGGTAGCGCCGCGGGATACCGAAGTCTTCTTCGAGGATCGCGCCATCTTCAGTGGCGTTGAACAGACCCAGTGGCGATTCGAATACCGGCGAGCCCTTGATCGCGTAGAAGGGCACTTTTTCAATCAGCTGTTTCAGCTTCTCGGCCAGCGACGATTTACCGCCGCCGACGGGGCCGAGCAGATAGAGGATTTGTTTCTTCTCTTCCAGGCCTTGGGCGGCATGGCGGAAATACGAAACGATCTGGTCGATGCATTCTTCCATCCCGTGGAAGTCTTCAAAGGCCGGATAGCGACGGATCACCTTGTTGGAGAAGATGCGTGACAGCCTCGAGTTGGTCGAGGTGTCGAGCAGTTCCGGCTCGCCGATGGCCAGTAATAGACGCTCGGCGGCGGAAACGTAGGCGCTACGGTCTTTCTTGCACAGCTCCAGGTACTCTTGCAGCGAGAGTTCTTCCTGGCGTGTGGACTCGAAGCGTTGTTGGAAGTGGCTAAAGATACTCATGACGTCACCTCGCTCGATACGTGGAGCCGACGCCGGATCACTCAGTCGATGCTGGCAAGCAGCCGCAGTAGCAGCCGATTGTTTACCCCCCAGAACACTTCCACGATCGACAATCGTGAAAGTCACTCCCGATGACCCGTGCGCCGGTGTACCGGCTCTCCCCTGTTTTGGATGGCCTGGGCTTAAGGATAGTTGGGAATTCAGGAGGTAAAGGCGAGATACGTAATTAGTTGTGGCAAGACCGTTCGTCTGCCCGCGCAGGCCCGCGTCAGCCGGGGCCTGCGCGTGACAAAAAAATTATTCGGCGGTGCCTTGCGCGGTTTCCGCGGGATAAGTCGTACGCCACAACTCAAAGCCACCGTCCATGCTGTAGACGTCGGAGAAGCCTTGGCTGATCAGGTAGGCCGCAGCACCCTGGCTGGAATTGCCGTGGTAGCAGACGACAACGGTCGGAGCGTCAAGATCGGCGCCTTGAATGAAGGCGTGCAGCGAATGATTGTCCAGATGCTTCGAGCCGCTGATATGCAGGGCGGCAAAAGTCGCCGGATCGCGGACGTCGACGACAACGGCGCCTTGTTCACGCAGGGCCTGGGCCTGTTCCGGGGGGATTCGTTTGAATTCGCTCATGGCGGGTTCCTGTTGCTCGGCTGAAAGCGCAGTCTAACGCGGGACGCTGACTGGCGAAGTTTCGGGGATAAGTGGTGCGACGGTCGGGGCGAGGCCGCCGTGTTCATCGCATTTGCATGACAGGCGTTCACCGCTGTCGACGTTCATCAGGGTCAGGCTGCCGCCCCAGACACAACCGGTGTCCAGCGCCGAGATGCCTGGCTCATGGATATTGCCTTCGAGTGCCGCCCAGTGGCCGAAGATGATGCGCAGACCCTTGGTCTTGCGGTCCCGGTGCTGGAACCACGGTTTGTAACCGGGAGGGGCGGTGTCGAGGCCTTCCTTGCTCTTGAGGTCGAGCTTGCCTTGGGCGGTGCAGAAACGCATGCGCGTGAAATAGTTGGTGATGACGCGCAGGCGGGCCACACCTTTGAGATCGTTGTCCCATTTCGCCGGCTCATTTCCATACATGCCGTCGAGGTAGGCCGGAAACAGATTGTCGTCACGCAGCGCGGTTTCGACTTCATCAGCGCATTTCAGGGCGCGGCGCAGTGACCATTGCGGTGGAATACCGGCGTGAACCATGGCGACATCACGCGTCTCGTCGTAGTGCATCAGCTTTTGTTGGCGCACCCATTCAAGCAGTTCGGCACTGTCCGGCGCTTCGAGAATCTTGCGCAGGGTGTCGGACTTCTTTAAACGCTCGATATTCTTTGCGGCAGCAAGCAAGTGCAGGTCGTGGTTGCCGAGTACGCAGATCAGCGACTCACGCATGCCATACAGAAAACGCAGGGTTTCCAGCGACTGCGGGCCTCGGTTGACCAAATCACCCACCAGCCACAGTCGATCGATTTTCGGGTCGAACGCGACTTGCCTGAGCAGGCATTTCAGCGGTTCGAGGCAGCCTTGCAGGTCGCCGACGGCATACGTCGCCATCAGTGCAGGGCTCCGGGGACGGCGAGGCGGAAGGGCTTGATGATCGCGTCGAAATGCTTGCCGTCAGTGGCGACCATTTCGTAGGTGCCTTGCATGGTACCGACCTTGGTGGTCATTACCGTGCCGCTGCTGTAGGTGTGGCTCTGGCCGGCATCAATCAAGGGTTGTTGGCCGACGACGCCGGCGCCGCGCACCTCTTCGACATGCCCGTCGCCATCGGTGATCACCCAATGCCGTGACATCAGGCGTGCGGGTTGCTCGCCATTGTTCTGCACAGTGATTGTGTAGGCGAAGGCGAAGCGGTCGTGCTCGGGTTGCGATTGGTCTGCCAGATAGTGGGTAACGACGCTGACATCGACCTGGTAACGGGAATCGGACATGCAAGAGGCCTTAAACGAAGCGGAACGCGGGGCGTAGCTGATGGGGAGTCAGTCTAGGCAAGTATCGGGCAGTAAACCAGAGTGGCGTCCTGCCCGATAGCGTTCATCGTTTATCAGTCGGCGGCAGGGGAGGCCGGGACTTGTACTGCGAGCTGGTCGGCCAGGCGTACGAACGCGGCCAGATCCAGTTGCTCCGGACGCAGACTGCCATCGACGCCGGCGGCTTCGATCTCGGCATTGCTGAGCAGTTGCTTGAGGGTGTTGCGCAGGGTCTTGCGGCGTTGGTTGAACGCTTCGCGCACAACGCGCTCCAGCAACTTGTGATCCTTGGCCGGGTGCGGCAGTACGGCGTGCGGCACCAGACGGACGATCGCCGAATCGACCTTCGGCGGCGGGTTGAACGCGCCCGGGCCGACGTTGAACAGATGTTCGACGCGGCAGTGGTACTGAACCATGATCGACAGGCGACCCCAGTCACCACCACCCGGGCCTGCCGCCAGACGCTCGACCACTTCTTTCTGCAGCATGAAGTGCATGTCGCGAATGATGCCGGCGTTGTTCAGGAGATGAAAAATCAGCGGCGTCGAGATGTTGTACGGCAGGTTGCCGACCACCCGCAGGCTGTTTGGTGCGGCATTGAGCGTGTTGAAGTCGAACTTCAGCGCATCGCCCTGGTGCAGGTTGAAATTGCTCTTGCCGGCAAACTGCTGGTTGAGGATCGGGATCAGATCCTTGTCCAGTTCCACCACATCGAGTTGCGCGCCGGAGTTCAGCAGGCCGGCGGTCAATGCGCCCTGGCCCGGGCCGATTTCCAGCAGGCGGTCTTCAGGCTTGGCGCTGATGGAGCGCAGGATGCGGTCGATAACCCCGGCATCGTGCAGGAAGTTCTGGCCAAAGCGTTTGCGCGCCTTGTGTTGGTATTGCTCGGTCATAAACGGGTCTCGGCCATCTGGTAGGCGGTTTCCAGGGCGACTTGCAGGCTGCCGGTGTCGATCTTGCCGCTGCCGGCCAGATCCAGGGCAGTGCCGTGATCGACCGATGTGCGGATGATCGGCAGACCCAGGGTCACGTTGACGGCAGCGCCGAAGCCTTTGTACTTGAGCACAGGCAAGCCCTGGTCGTGGTACATCGCCAGCACTGCGTCGCAGTGCTCCAGATATTTGGGGGTAAACAGAGTGTCGGCGGGCAGCGGGCCACGAAGGTCCATGCCCTCGCCGCGCAGGCGCTCTAATGTCGGTTCAATGATGTCGATTTCTTCATGGCCCAGGTGTCCGCCTTCACCGGCGTGCGGGTTGAGTCCGCAGACGAGGATGCGTGGCTGGGCGATGCCGAACTTGTTTTGCAGGTCGCTGTGCAGAATCCGTGTCACCCGTTCCAACCGTTCTGGTGTGATTGCGTCGGCAATCTCGCGCAGGGGCAGGTGAGTGGTCACCAGTGCCACACGCAAACCGCGGGTGGCGAGCATCATCACCACTTGGGCGGTGTGGGTCAGGTCAGCGAGGAATTCCGTGTGCCCGGAAAAGGCGATACCTGACTCGTTGATCACGCCCTTGTGCACAGGGGCGGTGATCATCCCGGCGAAGTCGCCGTTGAGGCAGCCATTACCGGCGCGGGTTAGGGTTTCGAGGACGAACGCGGCGTTGGCCTTGTCCAGTTGCCCGGCTACCACGGGGGCGCTGAGCGGTGTGTCCCAAACGTACAGGCTGTTGGCGGGCGCCGGAGCATCCGGCCAACTGCCAGGCGCAACATCCAGCAAAGTGACGGCCAGCCCCAACTGCACGGCCCGCTCGGAGAGCAGGTCGCGGCTGGTGATGGCAATCAGGGGATGTGGCTGGGCTTGCGAGGCGAGCAGCAGGCACAGGTCGGGACCGATGCCGGCTGGTTCGCCGGGTGTCAACGCGAAACGCTGGGGTTTCACTGCGCTGCCTGGTCTGCACCAGGGAGTTTGATCTCTACGTACGCTTCGTCACGGATCTGACGCAGCCAGGTTTGCAGCTCTTCGTCGTATTTGCGGTTACGCAGTACGGTCATGGCTTGCTGCTCGCGGGCCTGTTCGGTGCTGTCGGTGGCGCGGCGGCCAAGGACTTCCAGAACGTGCCAGCCGTATTGGGTCTGGAATGGCTTGGACAGCTGACCTTGTGGGGTCTTGGCCATCACTTCGCGGAATTCCGGTACCAATGCGTTCGGATCGATCCAGTTCAGGTCGCCGCCGTTAAGCGCCGAGCCCGGGTCTTCGGAGTAGCTTTTCGCCAGAGTGGCGAAATCTTCACCTGCGAGGATACGTTCATACAAAGATTGAACCAGCGCCTTGGTCTTCGCTTCATCACGAATCGGGCTTGGCTTCACCAGAATATGGCGTACATGCACTTCATCGCGCATCTGCGCTTCGCCACCGCGTTTTGCCAGCAGCTTGAGGATGATGAAGCCACCCGGTGTGCGTGCAGGTTGCGTGATGTCGCCGACGGCCATGCTGCTCAACTCGCGGTCGAACGGCGGTGGCAATTGTGCGGCTTTACGCCAGCCCATGTCGCCGCCTTCCAGAGCGTTGTCGCTACCGGACTTGGCCACGGCCATCTGGCCGAAGTCAGCGCCTTGCTTGAGCTGCTGGTAAACCTCCATGGCCTGACGGGCAGCACTCTGAATCGCATCAGAGTTGGCGCTTTCCGGCGTCGGGATCAGGATGTTGGCCAGGTGCAGCTCTTCGGACAGTTGCATCTTGCCCAGGTCGGAGGCGAGGAAGTTTTTCACTTCCTGCTCGGAGACCTGAATGCGCTCTGCCACACGACGCTGACGCACACGGCTGATGATCATTTCGCGCTTGATCTGATCACGGGCGTCGTCATAGTTCAGGCCGTCGCGAGCCAGCGCTGCACGGAACTGCTCAACTGTCATGTTGTTGCGCTGGGCAATGGTGCCGACCGCCTGGTTCAGTTCTTCATCGGTGATGCGGATGCCGGAGCGGTCGCCGATCTGCAGTTGCAGGTTTTCGACGATCAGGCGCTCAAGCACCTGTTGATCCAGTACGCCAGGAGGCGGCAGGCCGCCGCCACGCTTGGCGATGGTCTGCTGCACTTCGTGGACGCGCTGGTCCAGTTGACTCTGCATGACCACGTCGTTGTCGACGATTGCTACCACTTTGTCGATGGACTGTACCGCGGCGTTAGCCGCAGTACCCAGGAACAGCGCGCCCAGCATCAGCGGGCGCAGACAATCAGAAAGCTTGGTCTTCACGTTCACGATAACCTTGAATGCCTTTGTCGAGGAAGCTCTCTACCTTGGCGCCGGTGAGGCCGCCGAGTCCCTTCAGAACAATTTGGAGGAAGACGCCGTGGTCGCCTTTTTCGTTTTCCGGGGCGTTCTGACTGAATTCGTCATAGCTGACCCAGTAACGGTTGATCAGGCGCAGTTTCCAGCAGCAGTTGTCGTACTCGAAACCACCGAAGGCTTCCAGCGTGCGGTTGCGGTTGTAGTCGTACTGCCAGCGGCTGATCGCGCTCCATTGTGGAACGATCGGCCAGATGACCGAGAAATCATGCTGCTGGATCTTGTAGTAGTCCTTCACGTAGCCAGGTTGGCCCGGAGTGCCATAGTCACCACCACCCACCGACCATTTACCGGTGTTCTGGTCATAACGAACCTGGTCGTTGCGATAGCGATAGCCGACGTTGACGACCTTGTTAGGGTTGTCTTCAGGCTGGTAGTGGAACATCGCACTGCCGGAACGTGGGCTGCGGCTGTCCGGATCCCAGTTGTAGTCGGCTGTGGTGCGCCAATCGCGGTTCCAGCGGTATTCGTATTCCAGTGCGTATGGCGAGACGTTGGCTTGGGCATCGTCACGGGTTTTGGCATCGATACCTGGCAGTTGAACTTCACGATCCTTGAAGTACAGAGCCTGGCCGACACTGATGCGTTGACGTTCAAAGCCGTCGTCTTCGATCCAGCGGCTGGTCACGCCCAGCGACAGCTTGTTCTCGTCGCCGACACGGTCGGAGCCGGAGAAGCGGTTGTCGCGGAACAGCGAGGCGTAGTTGAAGGTGTATTCGCTGGTGTCGAAAATTGGAATGTCTTCCTGATCCACCTCAGGGACATAGAGGTAGAAGAGACGCGGTTCCAGTGTCTGGCGGTAGTTCTTGCCAAAGAACGACGTGTTGCGGTCAAAGTAAAGGCCGCTATCGATGCTGGCGATCGGTACGCCACGGTTCTGATTACTGTCGAATTTGCCGTTGAGCTTGCGCTGCTCTGCGGTCATCGCGTCAATCTGCGATTTACCGGTACCGTCCAGATCCAGTTGATACTGGGTGTACTGGTATTTCAACGTAGGCTTGAGGAAACCATAGGTCCAGTTCAGCGGCAGGCTGACGCTTGGCGCCAGGTTCAGGCGGTCACCGTTGGCACGGGCCAGACCTTGAACGTTGTTGTCCAGGCGAGGCTCGACGGTGCCGTCTTCGTTGGTGAAATTGCCGTTTTCCAGATCACGGTCAAAGCGAACGAGCTCAGTCTCGTAGTTGAAGTTCAGGCCTTCCGGGTGATACGGCAGCTGACCAGTGAAAGTGATCTGCGGCAGACGGTCGTAAGGCGTGATGTTCGATACGGTCGCCAGCTGATAAGCCTGGGCATTCAGGCGCGCCGTGTAGCTGTCGCCGCGATAGGTGACCGAACCCTGCTGGTTGACGTAATCGGAGCTCTTGACGCCGATCTGGTCAGTTTGCAGATCCTGGAAGTAATAAGGATCACTGATCTTGGTGTAGTCAACCTGGGTGAGCACGCGGGAGTCGAGACCGCCCTTGTGCTGCCAGTTGTACATGTAGCGAGTCTCGCTGTAGTCGGACTGACGCTTGCGATCATCGTCCTCGTCATTGAGGTACGCAGCACCGAACTGACCTTCACTCGACTTGGTCAGGTAACGGAACTCACCTTCCACCAACATGCCACGCTTGCTCATGTAGCGCGGGTACAACGTGGCATCGTAGTTCGGCGCCAGGTTGAAGTAGTAAGGGGTGACCAGCATGAAGCCGGTATCGCTGCCGGTGCCGATGGTCGGCGGCAGGAAGCCCGACTGGCGACGGTCGTCGATCGGGAAGTAGATGTACGGCGTGTACAGAATCGGAATGTCTTTTACGCGCAACGTCACGTTGGTCGCGGTACCGAAACCGGTGGCCGGGTTCAAGGTGATGTTGTTGCCCTTGAGCTGCCAGGCATTGCTGTTCGGTTCGCACGTGGTGTACGTGCCGTCCTTCAAGCGGATGATCGCGTTTTCGGCGCGCTTGGCGTACAGCGCGTTACCGCGAATGCGCGATTTGTGCATCACGTATTCGGCGTTGTCGACCTTGGCTTCACCAGTGTCGAGCTGCACGTCGGCGTGGTCGCCGACGATCAGCGCGCCGTTGTCGCGGATACGTACATCGCCATTGAGTTCGGCGCGGCTCTCGGCCTGATACAGGCTGGCCTCGTCGGACTCGACCTGCATGCTGCCCTGACGCAGGACGACATCACCGGCCAGCGTACCGACTTGATCATCGGTGTTATAGCGCGAGGCTTTTGCGCCGATAAAGGTCGGAGCATCGCTTTTGTTCGTCTTGTCATTCATGCCAGGACGAGTGGGTTCGATATAGGCACCAGAGCAGTAAGGCCCGGTCTCGGCCAATTGAGCGGCGGTAAGCTTCTCGCGCGGAACCCAGTCGAGGTGACTGAAGTCTTCGCTACGGGATTTCAAACCGCGGCCCTTGGCTTCGGTGACCAGCGCCGTTTTAGGCGCTGCGTCGGCAGCCGAACCGGTCTCGGTCGCAGCTTCGCCGGTAGCGCTGACGGCACTGCCGTCATGCACCGGACGCGGCGGCAACGCAGCAGCGGTTGATTTGGGCGCACAGGCCCAACCACCCGAAGCCGAGACGGAGCAGTCATACTGCTCGGCGGCAACAACGAATTGACTGGCCAGAGGTTGCATAGCCAGCAGACTGCCGGTTACCAACAACGGAAATTTTTTACGAAACGCGGGGGATTTCAATGCCATCTTATTAGTCCGGGCTTCCTGCGTGCCATCTGCCCGCGGTGTGGGCCGCACGCCTCTCGATGGTCTGAAAAAGATGCTGGATAATAAAGCATGACCCGCTTGACGGCTAGCGCCGTCGGAGACCCTTGCAATGCCTGACCAAGATGTACGCTTGCAACACCTGAAAGTTTGGCTCGATGAGCAGTTGGTAAACCTGTTTGCAGATCAGGGCTGGGGCGCCGTGCCCCCGGCCACGTTGACCGCGGCCAGCAGCGACGCGAGTTTCCGCCGTTACTTCCGTTGGGAAGGTGAAGGTCGCAGCTTCGTCGTGATGGACGCTCCGCCGCCCCAGGAAAACTGCAAACCGTTCGTGGATATCGCTTTTTTGCTGGCGAAATCCGGAATAAATGTGCCGAAAATTTACGCCGAAGACCTCGAGCGCGGATTTCTTTTGCTCAATGACCTGGGCAACCAGACCTATCTCGACGTGATCGATGGCGAAAATGCCGACGCATTGTTCAACGATGCCTTGCAAGCGCTGCTGGCTTTTCAGCAGTTGCCGATGGTTGCACCGTTGCCGAGTTACGACGTTGCGTTGCTGCGTCGTGAGCTGGAACTGTTCCCCGAGTGGTATGTGAAACATGAGCTTGGCGTCGAATTCGATTCGACTCAGCAACAGCAGTGGCAGCAGGTCAGCGATCTGCTGATCGACAGCGCACTCGCCCAGCCCAAAGTGCTGGTGCACCGCGACTACATGCCGCGCAACCTGATGCTCAGCGAGCCGAACCCCGGCGTGCTGGATTTCCAGGATGCAGTTTACGGCCCGGTGACCTACGACGTGACGTGCCTGTTCAAGGACGCCTTCCTCAGTTGGCCTGAAGAACGCGTGCGTGGCTGGCTGGAAAGTTATTGGCAGCAAGCCTCGGCGCTGAATATTCCGGTGCAGCCGGACTTCGAGGACTTCCTGCGCGCCAGCGACCTGATGGGCGTGCAGCGTCACCTGAAAGTCATTGGCATCTTCGCGCGCATCTGCCATCGCGACGGCAAGCCGCGTTATCTGGCCGACGTGCCGCGTTTCTTCTCTTATATAGAAGCGGTGATTGCGCGTCGTCCGGAACTGGCGGAGCTGCAAGCGCTGTTCACCAGCCTGCGGGGTGGAGCAACAGCATGAAGGCAATGATTCTGGCGGCAGGCAAAGGCGAGCGTATGCGCCCGCTGACCCTGACCACGCCGAAACCACTGGTGCGTGCCGGCGGTGTTCCCCTGATCGAATATCACCTGCACGCCCTGGCGGCTGCGGGGTTCAACGAGATCGTGATCAATCACGCCTGGCTCGGTCAGCAGATCGAAGATTACCTGGGTGACGGTTCGCAATTTGGCGTGAACATTCAGTACTCGCCGGAAGGTGAGCCACTGGAAACCGGCGGCGGGATTTTCCGTGCGCTGCCGTTGCTCGGCGATGACGCCTTCCTGGTGGTCAACGGTGATATCTGGACCGATTACGACTTCAGCGTGCTGCATCAGCCGATCAACGGGCTCGCACATCTGGTACTGGCCGACAATCCGGCGCATCACCCGAGTGGAGATTTCACTTTGGTCGATGGCAAGGTGCACGACGGTCAGCCGGACGCTGCGACCCTGACCTACAGCGGCATCGCGGTGCTGCATCCTCAGTTGTTCGACGGCTGCGCCGACGGTGCTTTCAAACTGGCACCGCTGTTGCGCAACGCCATGGCGGCTGACGAGGTCACGGGCGAGCGACTGAAAGGTCACTGGGTGGATGTCGGTACGCACGAGCGTCTGGCTGAAGCTGAAACCTTGATAGAAGCGAGTCGCTGACATGTTGTGGCCAGGGACTCTGATTGGAGCCGGAGCGGGTTTTGCGATCGCCAGCATTCCGGGGGCCATGCTTGGGGCATTGTTGGGGCAGGCGCTGGATCGGCGCTTGCACTTGCAGAGCTGGGGACACTTGCGGGAAAAGCTCGGCGGTCGGCCGATGCTGCGTAACGACGAACTGTTGTTTGTGTTGCTCGGACGTCTGGCCAAAAGTGACGGTCGAGTCACCGATGGCCATATCCAGCAGGCGCGCAACGAGATGCGTGCGCTAGAGATGAGCGAGCCGGCGACGCGTCGGGCGATTACCGCGTTCAACCGTGGCAAGTCGGAAAATGACAATCTGCGCGGCTATTTGCGGCGTCTGAGCGGACAACCCCACGCGGCCGAAGGGGTGTTGCGGGCGTGTTGGCGGATGGTCTGGGCCGATGGTCGTGCGGGCGTCAGCGAGCGGGAATTGTTGGCGCAGTGGGGCAAATGGCTGGGCTGGACATCGCAGCAGGTTCAGGCCTTGGCCAATGATTACGAGCCGGGCAAACGACCGATCGTCAGCGCTGCGGTGAGTTATCAGGAGGCGATGCGTTTATTGGGCGTGTCGGCGTCCAGCGAACCGGCGCAGATCAAGCGAGCCTATCGGCGTCTGCTCAGTCGTCATCATCCGGACAAGATTGCCGGTACGGGGGCGACGCCAGCGCAGGTGCGCGAAGCGACCGATAAAACCCGCGAGCTGCACAATGCCTACACGTTGATTCGTGAGCGGCGGGATTTTCGCTAACCGTTAGAGCTGTGTTGTCAGTGATGGCCCCTTCGCGAGCAAGCTCGCTCCCACATTCGAACGCATTCCAGCTCAGGGAACGCGATCAAGTGTGGGAGCGAGCTTGCTCGCGAATGAAGGCGCCTCGGTCTTATTCGGTCAGTCCGGATTCTGCGGATTCAGCCAGCCACGCACCCGGCGGAACAACTGTTCCTGTTCAGCCTTGTTATCCGGCAAAGCCTTGAGCGCGACCTGGCTGAACGCCGAGGTCTTCAAGCGCTTGCTCGCTTGCATGCGCTCCAGCGCTGCGTTGCGATCCAGCGGCTTGTCCATGTAGAAAATATCCACGGTCGGCAATTTCAACGTCGGCGTCAGTTCTACCAGCGCCGGTTTGGCCTTGGTCGGTGTCAGCACATCAACCATGACGAACTTTTCGACCTGCGAAGTTTGTTTTTCGCTCAAGTAGCGCGCGGCCCAATAAGCACCGGTGCCGTGTCCGAGCACGACTATGCTGCGCGCGCTCTGCTGCTCGGCGTAGGCAATCGCCGCGTCGATGCGCGCGAAGATTCGTTCGGCGTCAGCCTTGGATTGCTCTTCAGTGGTTTCGGCGACCACTTGATCCGCCACTTCGGCTTCACCGCCAGCGGCTTGCTCGATTGGCTGTGCGGTGGTGGCGTCCTTGCTGCCGCTTTCCGGTGCCTTCGGCGCCGCAGCTGCTTCGACGACGCGCGGGGCAATGGTATCGCTTTGCAGGTCAGGCAGCGTGATGCTCAGGCTGCTCCAGTCGGCGTTTGGCAGTTTTTGTCGCAATGGGCCGATTGCCTGCGGCCAGTCAGCGGTTTCGCCGGCGCCGGGGATGATGATCACCGCGCCTTTGGGCTCGGCGGTGTTGGCCGGTTTCCACAGGGCGAGGAAGGTGTCGCTGCCGGCCTGCAACTGTTGCTGTTCTTGTGCCGGGACTTTACGTTCCAGTGCAGCGGCTTCTTCCTGACTACGCTCAAGCAGTGGCTGGCGTTCGGTCGGTTTTTCTTCGGCCGGTTTTTCCGCCGTGGCGGCGGGTGCCGGATCGGCGGCTTCGACGGAAAATGCACAAGGCAGGAGCAGCGACAGGCACAATGCTGGCATTGCCAGGCGGTAAACAGAGGGCATCGGTCATTCCAGGCCAGAAAGTATCCCGGCAGCCTAATGGGTTGGTCAGAATTTGTCAGTGTATGAGACTTCAATGAAGCGATTTTGCTGCCTGTGGGTTATCGGCTGTTTGTGGTTTCCCTTGATGGGCTGGGCGGCGCCTGCGCCCCCGGCGCATGTTGCGCAATTGTCGGCGGGCCAGCAGCAATGGCTGGCGCAGCACAATGAATTGCGCGTCGGTCTGGTGTTGCAAGCGCCGTTTGCGCAATACGACCGGCGTTTGCAGAAGCTGTCCGGGGCCAACGTCGAACTGATGAAGTTGCTGGCCAAGTCGCTCAATGTCGAACTGAGCTGGCGCAATTTTCAGGATCTCGCGCAACTGGAAACCGCCGTGCGCGAGGGCGAGATCGATATCGCCCCGGGCCTGAGCCAAACCCCGAGCGCCCTGCGTCTGTGGCAGTTTTCCGATCCCTATATGCGCGTGCCGCAACTGGTGGTCAGTGATCAGAAAGCCAGTGGCGTAGTCGATCTGGAAAAGCTCGATAGCCAGGTCCGCGTCGCCGTGCGCATGCCCAGCAGCACGGCCGATTACCTGCGCGGCAACTATCCCCATCTGAATCTGCAAGGCGTGCCGCTCGAACGTCAGGCCTTGCAGTTGCTGTTGAGTCAGCAGGCTGCCTACGCCGTGGTCGATGAGGCGCAACTCGGACGCTTGTCGGTAGAACCGGAGTTCGCCGAACTGGTGGTGGTTGGCGATATTGGCCTGCCGCAACTGCTGCGAGTCGGCTCGCGCCGCGATTGGCCAGAGTTGGCCGGCATCGTCCAAAGTGCGCTGCGTGCAATCCCGGCCAAGGATCTGGAGCAACTGCATAACCAATGGCTGCAACCGAAATACCCGCGACTGTCGGAGTCGCCGGGCTTCTGGCAAAACCTCGCGCTGTTGTTCGCGGTGATGTTGTTCAGTTGCGTGGCGATTGTGTTCTGGCAACGGCGCCAACAGCACAGCCTCGAGCAGCGTTTGCTCGCCGCCCGTGAAGACATTGCCTTGCGCACCGCCAGTGAAGAAGCGCTGCGGCTGACGCAATTTTCCATCGACCAAAGCACCGTCGGCATTCTCTGGGTCAACTGGGACAGCCATGTGCGCTACGCCAATCGCGCGGCGGAAATCATGCTCGGTTATCCCTCGGGCGGGTTGATCGAGCGACCGCTGATCGACTTCGAACCGGGTCTGCACATGGATCGCTGGCTTAACCTGTGGAAACGCGCGCGGGCCAGCGAAGAAGGGCCGCTGAGTTTCGAAACCAGCTGCGTGCGCGCCGATGGCAGTATTTTGCCGGCGGATGTCTCGCTAAGTTTCCTTCGTTTTCGCGACAGCGAGTACCTGGTGGTTTACCTCACCGACGTCACCGATCGCCGTCGCGCCCTCGCCGCGTTGCAGGAAAGCGAGGCGCGTCTGCAAGGCATCGCCGCCAACGTGCCGGGATTGGTGTTCCGTCTGGAGCGGGCACCGGTGACCGGGCAGATCGACTTTGCCTACATCAGCGAAGGCAGCGAAAGTCTGGTCGGCTACGCGCCGGCCGTTATCGCTCATCGCGACATGGGCCTGCGCAGTCTGGTGCATCCGGATGACAAGGCCAGTTATCACCGTACTCAGGATCAGGCGCTGGACACCGACAGCGATTGGTCGTGGCAGGGCCGAATCCTTACGCGTCAGGGCCAGCAGCGCTGGGCCGAGATCAAGGCGATCACCCGGCAACTGGAGGATGGCGCCTACGTCTGGGACGGCATCGTCTGGGACATCACCGAGAGCAAGCGTATCGAGCTGGAGCTGGCCGCCTCCCGTGAGCAACTGCGCGAACTGTCGGCGCACCTTGAGAGCGTGCGTGAAGAAGAGAAGGCGCGAATTGCCCGCGAGGTTCACGATGAATTGGGGCAGATGTTGACCGTGCTGAAGCTGGAAACATCGATGTGCGAACTGGCCTACGCGCAACTCGATCCCGGTCTGAACGAGCGGCTGCACAGCATGAAACGCCTGATCGCCCAATTGTTCCAGTTGGTGCGCGATGTGGCGACGGCGCTGCGACCGCCGATTCTCGATGCCGGGATTGCGTCGGCGATCGAATGGCAGGCGCGGCGGTTTGAAGCGCGGACGCAGATTCCGTGTCTGGTGCAGGTGCCGGACAATCTTCCGGCGCTCAGTGATGCCAAGGCGATTGGCCTGTTCCGGATCCTGCAGGAGGCGCTGACCAATGTGATGCGCCATGCTCAGGCGCATACTGTGGAACTGACGCTGGCGCTGGAAGGTGACGAACTTTGTCTGACAGTCAGCGATGATGGCGTAGGATTTGTCCCCGCTGCCGGTCGGCCGACTTCGTTTGGGCTGGTGGGCATGCGTGAGCGGGTGCTGATCATGGGCGGGCGGCTGGTGCTGGAGAGTGAGCCGGGGGAGGGCACCAGTCTGATGGTGCGAGTGCCGGTGAGTGAGGTCTGAAAGTCTGTAGTGTTTGGGCTGACGCTATCGCGAGCAGGCTCACTCCTACAGGGAATGGTGTGTACCTGAAATCTGGAGAGAGAATTTGATCCGTGTACTGGTAGCCGAAGACCACACCATCGTGCGTGAGGGCATCAAGCAATTGATCGGCCTGGCCAAAGATCTGCAAGTGGTGGGCGAGGCGAGCAATGGCGAGCAACTGCTGGAGACGCTGCGCCATGTTCCGTGCGAAGTGGTATTGCTCGATATCTCCATGCCCGGCGTCAATGGACTTGAAGCGATCCCGCGCATCCGTGCGCTGAACAACCCGCCGGCGATTCTGGTGCTGTCGATGCACGACGAGGCGCAGATGGCCGCGCGGGCGCTGAAAGTCGGCGCGGCAGGGTATGCGACCAAGGACAGTGATCCGGCGCTGTTGCTCACCGCCATTCGAAAAGTCGCGGCCGGTGGGCGCTACATTGATCCGGATCTGGCGGATCGCATGGTCTTCGAAGTCGGCCTGACCGATGCACGCCCCCTGCATTCGCTGCTATCCGAACGCGAATTCTCGGTGTTCGAACGCCTGGCCCAAGGCGCCAACGTCAACGACATCGCCCAGCAACTGGCGCTGAGCAGCAAGACCATCAGCACCCACAAGGCGCGGCTGATGCAAAAGCTCAACATCACCTCGCTGGCCGAACTGGTCAAATATGCGATGGAACACAAACTCCTCTAACAGTCACCGCGATCAAAAATTGTAGGAGTGAGCCTGCTCGCGATAGCGGTGGATCATTCACTGCAGTGTTGGCTGATCCACTGCTATCGCGAGCAGGCTCACTCCTACAAGGGATCTCCTCAGCCTTCGGGGAATGTGGGCATATCTGTTAGCGACAGCCGCTTTTGCTTGTTCTTGCAGCTTGCAGCTCAACCCTCGCCACTGCCTTATCCATGAGCGCCATCCTTGTAGGGCAATCCCTACCCCCAACCTTCCATCCGGCTGAGGCGATTCTCTCCTGCGCCCCGATTTGCGCGCCTGTCAGCAACCACTAGGCTTAACCCACAAGCAGTCATCAACAACAAAGGTGTGGGTATGAGCCAGGTCGATACAAACGCAGGGGCCAGTGATGTGCTGGTCAGCTTTCGTGGAGTGCAGAAGAGCTACGACGGCGAGAACCTGATCGTCAAAGACCTCAACCTCGATATTCGCAAAGGCGAATTCCTCACCCTGCTCGGGCCGTCCGGTTCCGGCAAGACCACCAGCCTGATGATGCTCGCCGGTTTCGAAACACCGACTGCCGGCGAGATTCTGCTGGCCGGGCGCTCGATCAACAACGTGCCGCCACACAAGCGCGACATCGGCATGGTGTTCCAGAACTACGCACTGTTCCCGCACATGACCGTGGCGGAAAACCTCGCGTTCCCGCTGACCGTGCGTGGCCTGAACAAAAGCGACGTCAGCGACCGTGTGAAAAAAGTCCTCAGCATGGTTCAGCTCGATGCGTTCGCTTCGCGCTATCCGGCGCAACTGTCCGGCGGTCAACAGCAACGCGTGGCACTGGCCCGTGCGCTGGTGTTCGAACCGCAACTGGTGCTGATGGATGAACCGCTCGGCGCCCTCGACAAACAATTGCGTGAACACATGCAGATGGAAATCAAACACCTGCACCAGCGCCTCGGCGTGACCGTGGTCTACGTGACCCACGATCAGGGTGAAGCGCTGACCATGTCTGACCGCGTCGCAGTGTTCCATCAAGGCGAAATACAGCAGATTGCGCCGCCGCGAACCCTTTATGAAGAACCGAAAAATACCTTCGTCGCCAATTTCATCGGCGAAAACAACCGCCTCAACGGCCGCTTGCTCAGCCAGACCGGCGAGCGTTGCGTGGTCGAGTTGGGCCGTGGCGAAAAGGTCGAGGCGCTGGCGGTCAATGTCGGCCAGACCGGCGAACCGGTGACCCTGTCGATCCGTCCTGAGCGCGTCAGCCTCAACGGTTCGAGCGATCAATGCGTTAACCGCTTCTCAGGGAGGGTGGCGGAATTCATCTATCTGGGCGACCACGTCCGGGTGCGCCTGGAAGTCTGCGGCAAGACCGACTTCTTCGTGAAACAACCGATTGCCGAGCTCGATCCTGCGCTCGCGGTCGGTGACGTGGTTCCGCTTGGCTGGCAGGTCGAGCATGTTCGCGCGCTCGACCCACTAAGTGAGAGCGTCCCCTGAGGCGCATTAATCGCCCCGGCAATACCAACACCAACCCTGCACGTGGAGAGAACAATAAATGTTGAGATCCCTGAAGTTCACCGCCCTGACCCTGGGCCTGATGGGTGCGGCCAGCGCAATGGCCGCTGGCCCGGATTTGACCGTGGTGTCGTTTGGCGGGGCGAACAAGGCGGCGCAAGTCAAAGCCTTCTATGCACCGTGGGAAGCGGCGGGCAACGGCAAGATCGTCGCCGGCGAATACAACGGCGAAATGGCCAAGGTCAAAGCCATGGTCGACACCAAGAGCGTGTCGTGGGATCTGGTCGAAGTTGAATCGCCAGAGCTGTCCCGTGGTTGCGACGAAGACATGTTCGAACAGCTCGATCCGGCACTGTTCGGCAAAACCGAAGATTACGTCAAAGGCGCAATTCAGCCATGCGGCGTGGGCTTCTTCGTGTGGTCGACCGTACTGGCTTACAACGCCGACAAGCTGAAAACCGCACCCACCAGCTGGGCTGATTTCTGGGACACCAAGAAATTCCCGGGCAAGCGTGGCCTGCGTAAAGGCGCCAAGTACACCCTCGAATTCGCTTTGATGGCCGATGGTGTGGCGCCGAAAGACGTCTACAAAGAGCTGGCGAGCAAGGGTGGGCAGGATCGCGCGTTCAAGAAGCTCGATGAGCTGAAACCGAATATCCAGTGGTGGGAAGCCGGCGCGCAACCGCCGCAATACCTGGCTTCCGGCGACGTGGTGATGAGCTCGGCCTACAACGGTCGCATCGCGGCGGTGCAGAAAGAATCCAACCTGAAAGTGGTGTGGAACGGTGGCATCTACGACTTCGACGCCTGGGCTATCCCGAAAGGTCTGGACGCCAAGCGCGCCGAAGCGGCGAAGAAGTTCATCGCCTACTCGGTGCAGCCGCAGCAGCAGAAGACCTACTCGGAAAACATCGCCTACGGCCCGGCCAATACCCAAGCCGTACCGCTGCTGGCCAAGGATGTCCTGAAAGACATGCCGACCACCCCGGAAAACATCGCCAACCAGGTGCAGATCGACGTCAGCTTCTGGGCTGACAACGGCGAGCAACTGGAGCAGCGCTTCAACTCCTGGGCTGCGAAATAACCAGGAACTGGTGAGGGTGGGCTTGCCCACCCCTGTGGGAGCGAGCCTGCTCGCGAAAGCGGTAGATCAGCCAGCATGGATGTTGAATGTGCTGGCTTCTTCGCGAGCAGGCTCGCTCCCACAGGTAGCTGTGTTTCAACACAACAGCGGTGGTTCACCACCTCTGTAACGATCAAAGATTTGCGGAGTACGTCATGGCCATCGCCGTTCCCCTGAACGAGGGCAACAGCCCCACCTTGAAGCAGAAGCTCAAGCGCGCCGAGCGGGTCAACCGCTGGAAGGCTCAAGCGCTGATTGCGCCGCTGGTGCTGTTTCTGTTGCTGGTGTTTCTGGTGCCGATCGTGGCGCTGCTCTACAAAAGCGTCGGCAACCCCGAAGTGGTTGGCGGCATGCCGCGCACCGTGGCGGCCATCGCCAGCTGGGACGGCCGCGGCCTGCCCGCTGAACCGGTCTACAAAGCCGCCGGCGAAGACCTCGCCGAAGCGCGCAAAAACCAGACGCTGGGCGATTTGTCCAAGCGCTTGAACATGGAGCTGGCCGGCTATCGCAGCCTGTTGACCAAAACCGCCCGGGCGCTGCCCTTCGCCAGCGAACCGGCCTCTTATAAAGAGGCGCTGGAAGCTCTCGACGAACGTTGGGGCGACCCGGCCTACTGGCAGGCGGTCAAACGCAACACCAGCAGCATCACCCCGTATTACCTGCTGGCGTCCGTCGATCATCGCATCGACGACCTCGGCGAAATCGCCCCGGCCACCCCGGATCAGGCGATCTACCTCGACATCTTCGCCCGCACGTTCTGGATGGGTCTGGTCATCACCGTGATCTGCCTGCTGCTGGCGTATCCACTGGCTTATCTGCTGGCGAACCTGCCATCGCGGCAAAGCAACCTGCTGATGATTCTGGTGCTGTTGCCGTTCTGGACCTCGATTCTGGTGCGCGTCGCCGCATGGATCGTGCTGTTGCAATCGGGCGGCCTGATCAATAGCGGTCTAATGGCGATGGGCATCATCGATAAACCGCTGGAACTGGTGTTCAACCGCACCGGTGTGTACATCTCGATGGTGCACATTCTGCTGCCGTTCATGATTCTGCCGATCTACAGCGTGATGAAAGGCATCTCGCCGACCTACATGCGCGCGGCGATCTCCCTCGGCTGCCACCCGTTCGCCAGTTTCTGGCGGGTGTACTTCCCGCAGACCTATGCCGGTGTTGGCGCCGGTTGCCTGTTGGTGTTCATCCTCGCGATTGGCTACTACATCACCCCGGCGCTGCTCGGCAGCCCGAACGATCAAATGGTCAGCTACTTCGTCGCCTTCTACACCAACACCAGCATCAACTGGGGCATGGCCACCGCGCTGGGCGGGCTGTTGTTGCTGGCGACTGTCGTGCTTTATCTGATTTACAGCTGGCTGGTCGGCGCCAGTCGCCTGCGCCTGAGCTAAGGGGAATTCGAAATGCTGAGTCCTTACATGTCGCCCATTGAACGGGTGTGGTTCTACAGCCTGCGGATCCTCTGCGGCCTGATTCTGTTGTTTCTGATTTTGCCGGTGCTGGTGATTATTCCGCTGTCGTTCAACTCGGGGAGTTTTCTGGTCTATCCGCTGCAGGGTTTTTCGTTGCACTGGTATCAGGATTTCTTCGCCTCGGCGGAATGGATGCGCGCCCTGAAGAACAGCATCATCGTCGCCCCGGCGGCGACAGTGCTGGCGATGGTTTTCGGCACGCTGGCGGCGATTGGCCTGACTCGCGGTGACTTTCCCGGTAAGTCTTTGGTGATGGCGCTGGTGATTTCGCCGATGGTGGTGCCGGTGGTGATCATCGGTGTGGCGAGTTATCTGTTCTTCGCGCCGTTGGGGCTGGGCAACAGTTTCTTCTCGTTGATTGTCGTGCACGCGGTGTTGGGCGTGCCGTTTGTGATCATCACGGTGTCGGCGACGTTGCAGGGCTTCAATCACAATCTGGTGCGGGCTGCCGCGAGTCTGGGGGCTTCGCCGCTGACGGCGTTCCGCCGGGTGACCTTGCCGCTGATTGCGCCGGGAGTGATTTCGGGGGCGCTGTTTGCCTTTGCGACGTCGTTTGATGAAGTGGTGGTGACGCTGTTTCTGGCCGGGCCTGAGCAGGCGACTTTGCCTCGGCAGATGTTTAGCGGGATTCGCGAAAACCTGAGTCCGACGATTGCGGCTGCGGCGACATTGTTGATTGCCTTCTCCGTGATCCTGCTGCTGACCCTGGAATGGCTGCGTGGGCGTAGCGAGAAACTGCGTACTGCTCAGGTTTAAGGGCCAGATCAAAAGCCACCCCCTCACCCCAGCCCTCTCCCCCAAGGGGTAGAGGGGAAAGGGAGCAGATATTCGTGCCGTTCAGAATCTGAGTTCGACTCGATATCGCAAGTCGGTGCACCTCTCCCATCCACCTCGGTCAGTCTTTTTACCTTCGGGGGAAGGGAGCAGATCGTCGTGCTTTTCAAAGCCTGAGTTCGACTCGGTATCTCAAGTCGGTGTACCTCTCACATTCACCTCGATCAGTCCCCTCTCCCTCCGGGAGAGGGCTAGGGTGAGGGGCTCTTGCTCTTGCTCTCGCCTGCGATGGGTCATTCACCACCTGAATAGCAGACAACCCCAAATCCCCAGCTAATCTTGTGCCCAGCTCCCACATCTATAAGAGGCTGCGCACGATGAGTCTGTCCCAGTTCAAAATCGCTCACAAACTGATCACCGGCGCCGGAGCCATCGAGCAACTGGCCGCCGAGCTCAGCCGCCTCGACATCGACAACCCCCTGATCGTCACCGACGCCGCGCTGGTCAAATCCGGCACGGTCGAGCTGGCGCTGGTGCAACTCGGTGGGCGCGACTACGAGATTTTCGACCGCGTGCTGCCCGATCCGGAAATCGCCATCGTCGAAGACTGCATGCGCGTTTACCGCGAGGGCGGGCATGACGGTTTGATCGGCCTCGGTGGCGGTAGCGCCATCGACATCGCCAAAAGTGTTGCTGCGTACGCCGGTTACCACGGCGCACTGGAAGATCTGTTCGGCGTCGATCAAGTGCCGCGCAAGGGCCCGCCGCTGATCGCCATCCCGACCACCGCCGGCACCGGTTCTGAAGTCACCAATGTTGCAATCCTTTCGGACAAAGTCGCGCAACTGAAGAAAGGCATCGTCAGCGACTTTCTATTACCGGACGTGGCGCTGGTCAGCCCGCAGATGACCCTGACCTGCCCACGCAGCGTCACCGCCGCCAGTGGCGTCGACGCCTTGGTGCACGCCATCGAATCCTACCTGTCGGTGAATGCCTCGCCGATCACCGACTCGCTGGCCATCGGCGCCATCAAGCTGATCGCCAAAGCCCTGCCCAAGGCCTACGCCAACGGCGCCAACCTGCAAGCGCGCGAAGACATGGCCACCGCCAGCCTGATGGCCGGTATGGCGTTCGGCAATGCCGGGGTCGGCGCGGTGCATGCGCTGGCGTATCCGCTGGGCGGGCGCTTCAACATTGCCCATGGCGTGAGCAACGCCTTGCTGCTGCCGTATGTCATGACCTGGAACAAGATGGCCTGCGTCGAACGCATGCAGGATATTGCCGAAGCGATGGGGGTGAAGACCGCTCATCTGAGTGCCGCCGAAGCAGCGGACAAAGCCGTGCAGGCGATGAGCGATCTGTGCGCGGCCGTGGAAATCCCGGCCGGGCTGCGCAGTTTCGGTGTCCCGGAAGAGGCGATCCCGGCCATGGCCGTGGAAGCGGCAGGGATCGAGCGGCTGATGCGCAACAACCCGCGCAAACTCAGCGCCGTGGACATCGAGAAGATCTACCGCGCGGCGTATTGAGTCAGCGTCGGTCATCCGTCATGGCACAACCCAATCATCGCGGTCACGGTGCGCGCTTGGAAACTTGAGGTATACAATGCGCGCCATCGTGATTTAGCTCAGAAAAGGTGCGTCATGCAGCCCTTCGTAATTGCTCCGTCGATTCTCTCCGCCGACTTCGCCCGCCTCGGCGAGGAAGTCGACAACGTTCTGGCCGCTGGTGCCGACTTCGTTCACTTCGACGTCATGGACAACCACTACGTGCCGAACCTGACCATCGGCCCGATGGTCTGCGCCGCGTTGCGCAAGTACGGCGTCACCGCGCCGATCGACGCTCACCTGATGGTCAGCCCGGTGGACCGCATTGTTGGCGACTTCATCGAGGCTGGCGCCACCTACATCACCTTCCACCCGGAAGCCACGCTGCACGTTGATCGCTCGCTGCAGCTGATCCGTGAAGGCGGCTGCAAATCCGGTCTGGTGTTCAACCCGGCGACCCCGCTGGACGTGCTCAAGTACGTGATCGACAAGGTCGACATGGTCTTGCTGATGAGCGTCAACCCGGGCTTCGGCGGGCAGAAATTCATTCCCGGCACCCTCGACAAACTGCGCGAAGCGCGGGCGATCATCGATGCCTCGGGCCGTGACATCCGTCTGGAAATCGACGGCGGCGTCAACGTCAACAACATCCGCGAAATCGCCGCGGCTGGCGCTGACACCTTTGTTGCCGGCTCGGCGATCTTCAATGCGCCGAACTATCAGGAAGTCATCGACAAGATGCGTTCCGAACTGGCGCTGGCGCGCCCATGAGCGGATTTGAGCAGTTGTTCCCGGGAAAACTGCCACGGCTGGTGATGTTCGATCTGGATGGCACGCTGATCGACTCGGTTCCAGACCTGGCAGCGGCGGTGGACACCATGCTGCTCTCCCTTGGCCGCCAACCTGCGGGCATCGAATCGGTGCGCGAGTGGGTGGGCAACGGCGCGCCGGTGTTGGTGCGTCGGGCGTTGGCCGGTGGCATCGATCATTCGGCGGTGGATGACGTCGAGGCCGAACATGCGCTGGAAGTGTTCATGCAAGCCTACGGCGCCAGCCATGAGCTGACCGTGGTCTATCCCGGCGTGCGCGACACCCTCAAGTGGCTGCACAAGCAAGGCGTGGCCATGGCGCTGATCACCAACAAACCGGAGCGTTTCGTCGCGCCGCTGCTGGATCAGATGAAAATCGGCCGCTACTTCAAGTGGATCATCGGTGGCGATACCTTGCCGCAGAAAAAGCCTGACCCGGCAGCGCTGTTCTTTGTCATGAAAATGGCCAACATCCCGGCCTCGCAATCGTTGTTCGTCGGCGACTCGCGCAGCGACGTACTGGCGGCGAAAGCGGCGGGGGTCAAATGCGTGGCGCTGAGTTACGGTTACAACCATGGCCGGCCAATTGCCGAAGAGTCGCCGGCGCTGGTGATCGACGATCTGCGCAAGCTAATTCCCGGTTGCCTCGGTTCGGCCGCTGAGATAACGTTGCCCGACGCTTCTCACTCCCATTCTGGAAACGCCATCGTGGTGGTCACTCGCAAACTCTGGATGAAAGTCATCAAGGCCCTGGCCCGCTGGCGTTGGCGCGCCTGACTTGTTCCTGGCCGGCCTGCCGGCGCGTTTGCATACCTGACTGATTTGCCCCTCACACCACGAGGCACCTTATGATCCGCGAAGAATTCCTGCGCTTGGCCGCTGACGGCTACAACCGCATTCCGTTGGCCTGCGAAACCCTGGCCGACTTCGACACGCCGCTGTCGATCTACCTGAAACTGGCCGACCAGCCCAACTCCTACCTGCTCGAATCGGTGCAGGGCGGCGAGAAGTGGGGCCGTTACTCGATCATCGGCCTGCCGTGCCGCACTGTGCTGCGGGTTCACGACCATCACGTCAGCATCACCGTTGATGGTGTCGAGACCGAAAGCCACGATGTTGAAGATCCGTTGGCGTTCGTTGAAACCTTCAAGGCGCGCTACAACGTGCCGACTATCGCCGGTCTGCCGCGTTTCAACGGTGGTCTGGTCGGATACTTCGGTTACGACTGCGTGCGTTATGTCGAGAAGCGCTTGGGCAAGTGCCCGAACCCGGATCCACTGGGCGTACCGGACATTCTGCTGATGGTTTCCGACGCTGTCGTGGTGTTCGACAACCTCGCCGGCAAGATGCACGCGATCGTGCTGGCCGACCCTGCGCAGGTGGATGCCTTCGAACAAGGTCAGGCGCAACTGCAAGCATTGCTGGAGAAACTGCGCCAGCCAATCACTCCGCGTCGTGGCCTGGACTTCAGCAAGCAGCAAGCGGCTGATCCGGTGTTCCGTTCGAGTTTCACCCAGAACGATTACGAAAAAGCCGTCGACACCATCAAGGAGTACATCCTTGCTGGCGACTGCATGCAGGTTGTGCCGTCGCAGCGTATGTCGATCGACTTCAAGGCTGCACCGATCGATCTGTACCGCGCCCTGCGTTGCTTCAACCCGACGCCGTACATGTACTTCTTCAACTTCGGCGACTTCCATGTTGTTGGCAGTTCGCCGGAAGTGCTGGTGCGCGTTGAAGACAACCTGATCACCGTGCGTCCGATTGCCGGTACTCGCCCTCGTGGCGCGACCGAAGAGGCGGACGTGGCGCTGGAAGAAGATCTGCTGTCGGATGACAAAGAGATCGCCGAGCACTTGATGCTGATCGATCTCGGTCGCAACGACACCGGCCGCGTTTCGGAAATCGGCTCGGTGAAGCTCACCGAGAAAATGGTCATCGAGCGTTATTCCAACGTGATGCACATCGTCTCCAACGTCACCGGTCAGTTGAAAGAAGGGCTGACGGCGATGGATGCACTGCGGGCGATTCTGCCGGCGGGCACCTTGTCGGGCGCCCCGAAGATTCGCGCGATGGAAATCATCGACGAACTGGAGCCGGTCAAGCGTGGCGTCTACGGTGGGGCGGTCGGTTACTTCGCCTGGAACGGCAACATGGACACCGCGATTGCCATTCGCACGGCAGTGATCAAAAACGGCGAGCTGCACGTGCAGGCTGGCGGCGGCATCGTTGCCGACTCGGTGCCGGCCCTGGAATGGGAAGAAACCCTGAACAAACGCCGCGCGATGTTCCGCGCCGTGGCCCTGGCCGAGCAAACTCCGGAAGCCTGAGTTCACACAAAACCTTTGTAGGAGTGAGCCTGCTCGCGATAGCGGATTAACATTCAACGGATATGTTGTCTGAACCACCGTAATCGCGAGCAGGCTCACTCCTACATTTTGATCTGTGTTCAGCCATAAAAAAGCGGCGCCTGTGAGGGCGCCGCTTTTTTGTGCGTGGGATTTAGAAGTCCAACACAACCCCGACATTAACGCCCTGCTGGGTAAAGTCATCATCCTTGCGCAACGAATAACCGCCACGCAGCGCCAGATCCGCCGTGAGCTTGTGGCTGACGCCCAGACTCAAGCGATTCAAATGACTCTGCGGCGTATAGCCTTCAAGTTTGAAGTCGTTTGCCGGCAGAGTATTGAGCGCGATGCGGACCTTCTGCACGTCATCTTCGTACTCACGCTCGTGAGCGTACTCGCCGAACACCTGCGTTTGCGGGGTGATGTTGTATTTGCCCTGCAAGCCCAACCCCAGACGTTTCGAATCGCGAGTCTGATCATCGAAGGTCAGCGCTGTGGCGCGGTTGCTCTTCTCTGAATAGCCATCGACATCAACGCTGGCGTAGTCAGCGCTGACGAATGGCGACAGGTGCCACTCGCTGCCCGGCTGGGCAATGTCATAACCGACACGGGCGCTGAAGGCCCAGAGGCTGCCGTCAGTGTCGCCTTTTTCTGCGCCTTCGCTGGCACCGAGATCGAACTTGCGCTTGAGGTTGTCGTAGTCGAGTTTGCCGCCAGTCAAAGCAGCGTCAGCCCACCAGCGATTTTGCTGGTACTGGGCAAATGCCGTGGCCATGTAGCTGTTGAGTTTGTAGTCCGAATCGTTATGACCGGCCTCCAGATTCTGCCGGTAGACACCGCCCGCCACACCGACGCGCCAGGCTTCATTCAAGCGATAGCTGCCACCGATGTTGAGGTTGTAACCGCTGCCATCGGCACTGACGCCGCTGCTTTGGCTGTCGACATCCAGATGCTGGCCACCCGCGGAAACAATCGCGCGCCATTGGCCGACCGCTTGCCAGTTTTCCCAGTCCGCTTGCCATTGGTTGCGCAGTTCGTCTTGGTGCGCGCGTACCGTGGCGTGGGCCATTTCCGGTAACAGCGTCAGTTCCCAAGGTGCGGCGAGCAGGGAGTAGGCGTAGTCGGAGATCAGTTTTTGTCCGGCTTCGGTCGGGTGTACGCCGTCGTTGTAGATCAGCTTGCTCGGGTCAGGTGTCGCACTGTTGATCCCGTAACGGGCGTTCTCGGTGCAGCTATTGCCACTGAAGCAGGTCGCGGTCAGGTTCTGATCGGTCGCGAGGCCAAAACGTCCTGGATCGGCAAACACTTCCGACAGCAGCACCGGAATGTTCAGCGGAATGATCTCGGCGTTGATGCCTTGCAGGCGCGTAACCAACTGACTGTTGAACTGGGTGGCGAGTTGGCTGCTGAAAGCTTGCAGTGGCGTACCGTTGATGGCCGGCGTCAGCCCCACATCAGGCAACAGCCAGACCATCACGTATTTGGCGCCGGCGGTTTGCAGGGTTTGCACGCTGTCGGCCAGTCGATCGGCGGCGGCGTTGGCTTGCGGCAGGCTGAGAATGCGCCCTTGCAGGAAGTCGTTGCCGCCGCCGGAAATGTAATACAGCGCATTCGGATCGGCGCGGAAGCCATTCGATGGCAGGTAACCGGCGCGAGTGCGTTCGCCGGTAGCGGATTGCGTGGTGATCGAGTCGAGGATCTGGTCGGTACGATAGCCGCCCACCGCCCAGTTGTTACCGTCCGGTTGGCCGTTTTCGGCGCGCACGGCAGAGCTGGAAGAGGCTGTCTGATCTGGCGAAAAGCCAAGGCGTCCGCCGAGCAACTGCGTGGAGTTCAATGAATACAGTTCGCCGCTGCCATCCTGATACACCGGCCCGGTCCGGTTGGTGTAACGCTCGGTGGAGCCGGCCGGTCCGCCGGCGTCGGTGAAGGTACCGGCATCATTGAGGCTGTCGCCAAACACAATGAAACGGGAATAAGGATTGGGCGCTGCATTGGCCTGAGCACAAGCCAGTGCGAGCAGGCAGCCAGCCAGCGGTACAAACAACGTCTGTTTGATCATGAGCAAGTCCGTTTATTTATTGTTGTAGGTGAACGAAACGACAGTACCAAAAACTCCCGGCGTTTTGCCATCGGTCGCGAATCCTCCCCTGGATTTATCCCCCAAAGGCCCGGCCATATTGCACGCTCCGCCCAGCTAAGTTACTGTGCCGGAACGTATGAACGAGACCTCCCCCGTGTTGATCACCAGCAAACTTCTGGATCAAGTCATCAAGGCACACGCCCGCTGGCGTTGGCGCGCCTGAATCTTTTCTGCCGGCCCCGCCGGATCTGTATCGCTTTGCCTTCCTTGCCTGTTTGAAATGCCGCTGTGCCGACGCGTCTTCCTGCGTCCGACATCGTGCAGCGCCCTGCGGGCAAGTGATCTGAAGGCTGTTTTCAAATCAGAATTCAAGAGGTTCGAAACGCCATGTTGCTGATGATCGACAACTACGACTCCTTTACTTACAACGTTGTGCAATACCTTGGCGAGCTGGGTGCCGAGGTCAAAGTCGTGCGCAACGACGAATTGACCATCGCCGAAATCGAAGCACTCAAGCCTGAGCGCATCGTGGTTTCCCCGGGTCCGTGCACGCCGACCGAAGCCGGCATTTCCATCGAAGCCATCAAGTACTTTGCCGGCAAACTGCCGATCCTCGGCGTTTGCCTGGGTCACCAGTCCATCGGCCAGGCCTTTGGCGGCGATGTAGTGCGCGCCCGGCAAGTGATGCACGGTAAGACTAGTCCGGTATTCCACGAGGACAAGGGCGTTTTCGCCGGTCTCAATCATCCGCTGACCGTCACCCGTTACCACTCGCTGATCGTCAAGCACGACACTTTGCCCGATTGCCTGGAACTGACTGCGTGGACCCAACACGACGACGGTTCAGTCGACGAAATCATGGGCCTGCGGCACAAGACCCTGAACATTGAGGGCGTACAGTTCCACCCCGAGTCGATCCTGACTGAACAGGGGCATGAACTGTTTGCCAACTTCCTCAAACAAACCGGCGGCACGCGCTAAGGACTTCCCATGAATATCAAGACAGCCCTGAGCCGTATCGTCGATCACCTCGACCTCAGCACCGAGGAAATGCGCGATGTGATGCGCGAAATCATGACTGGCCAATGCAGCGATGCGCAGATCGGCGCGTTCATGATGGCCATGCGCATGAAGAGCGAGAGCATCGACGAAATCGTCGGCGCCGTGTCGGTGATGCGTGAGCTGGCCGATCAGGTCGAACTGAAGACCCTTGATGGCGTGGTCGATGTGGTCGGTACCGGCGGTGACGGTGCAAACATCTTCAACGTGTCGACGGCTTCTTCGTTCGTCGTCGCGGCAGCCGGTTGCACCGTGGCCAAACACGGTAACCGTGCGGTGTCGGGCAAGAGCGGCAGCGCCGACTTGCTGGAAGCGGCTGGCATCTATCTGAACCTCACGCCGGTGCAGGTCGCCCGTTGCATCGACAACGTCGGCATCGGTTTCATGTTTGCCCAGACCCACCACAAAGCCATGAAATATGCCGCCGGCCCGCGCCGCGATCTCGGCCTGCGTACGCTGTTCAACATGCTCGGCCCGCTTACGAATCCGGCCGGTGTGAAACATCAGGTAGTGGGCGTATTCAACAAGGCGCTGTGCCGGCCATTGGCCGAAGTCTTGCAGCGTCTGGGCAGCAAGCATGTGCTGGTGGTGCACTCGAAGGACGGCCTGGATGAATTCAGTCTCGCCGCACCGACCTTTGTCGCCGAGCTGAAAAACAACGAGATCAGCGAATATTGGGTCGAGCCGGAGGACCTCGGTATGAAAAGCCAGAGTCTGCATGGCCTGTCGGTCGACGGCCCGGAAGCCTCGCTGGCGCTGATCCGCGATGCCCTCGGCAAGCGCAAAACCGAAAACGGCCAGAAAGCTGCCGAAATGATTGTGCTCAATGCCGGTGCAGCGCTGTATGCCGCCGACGTGGCGAGTAGTTTGAAACAGGGCGTGGAGCTTGCGCACGACGCCTTGCACACCGGTCTTGCTCGGGAAAAACTCGAGGAGCTGGGTGCCTTTACCGCGGTATTCAGAGTGGAGAATGAGGGATGAGTGTACCGACGGTTCTGGAAAACATTCTGGCGCGCAAAGTTCAGGAAGTCGCCGAGCGGAGTGCTCGCGTCAGCCTGAGCGAGCTGGAAAGTCTGGCCAAGGCGGCCGATGCACCCCGTGGATTTGCCCAGGCATTGCTGGCGCAAGCCAAGAAGAAGCAGCCTGCTGTGATCGCCGAAATCAAAAAGGCCTCGCCGAGCAAAGGCGTGATCCGCGAGAACTTCGTTCCCGCCGACATCGCCAAAAGCTACGAGAAGGGCGGGGCGACTTGCCTGTCCGTACTGACCGACATCGATTATTTCCAGGGCGCCGATGCGTACCTGCAACAGGCCCGGGCCGCGTGCAAACTGCCGGTGATCCGCAAGGACTTCATGATCGATCCGTACCAGATCGTCGAAGCCCGTGCGCTGGGCGCCGACTGTGTGCTGTTGATCGTCTCCGCGCTGGACGACGTGAAAATGGCCGAGCTGGCCTCGGTCGCCAAAGGCGTTGGTCTTGATGTGCTGGTTGAAGTGCACGATGGCGATGAGCTGGAGCGCGCATTGAAAACCCTCGACACGCCGCTGGTGGGTGTCAACAACCGTAATCTGCACACCTTCGACGTCAGCCTGGAAACCACCCTCGACCTGCTGCCGCGCATTCCGCGCGATCGTCTGGTGATTACTGAAAGCGGCATCCTCAACCGTGCCGATGTCGAGTTGATGGAAATCAGCGACGTGTATTCGTTCCTGGTGGGCGAAGCGTTTATGCGCGCCGAGAACCCTGGCACTGAATTGCAGCGTCTGTTCTTCCCGGAGCGTGGCACTTCCATCAGCGGTTCGACCCTCGACTGATTCGCTTCAGACCGAGTCGACGCCATCGCGAGCAGGCTCGCTTCTACACTTGGAATGCGTTCCCCCTGTAGGAGTGAGCCTGCTCGCGATGGATTCATCGAAACCTCTGAAGATTTCCATATAGCCGGAGCCTTCCATGTCGCTGCCAACCCCCATGACCATCGAAGCTGGCCTGCAAGCCGAACAGGATTTGCTGGCCTCGGTCTGCGCCGGCGACACGGAATTCGGCCTGCTGTTCTGGCAACCCAGCGATCGCGCCCTGGTCATGCCACGCCGCCTCAATCGCCTCCCCGCGTTCGACCACGCCTGTGAAGTCTCCGCCGCTGCCGGTTGGCCAGTCCTGCTGCGTGAAACCGGCGGCGAACCGGTCCCGCAATCTGCCGCGACAATCAACATCGCCCTGGTCTACGCGCCACCGCGCAGCGAAGGCGACCTCAATCGCATCGAAACCGGCTACCACCGTCTCTGCGATCCGATCTGTCAGTTACTGGATGAATTGGGCGGCACATCATCGTTGGGCGAAATCGATGGCGCATTCTGCGACGGTCGATTCAACGTCAACCTCGATGGCCGCAAAATGGTCGGCACCGCGCAGCGCTGGCGCCAGAGTCAGGGCGGACAGCGTCCGGTCGGTCTGGTGCACGGTGCGATGCTGATGGACAACGAGCGCGAATCGATGGTCGCCGCGGTCAATCGCTTCAACGAAGCGTGCGGCCTGGAGCAGCGGGTACGGGCTGAAAGCCACATTGCCCTGCATGAGAAATTCAACGCGCCACAGGCCTTGGCGCGTCTCGATGAGCTGTTTCGTCTGATGCTGGCGCAGATGTACAGCGCCTGATATTCGGGCTTAGCGCGTACCGAAGACCACCATGGTCTTGCCTTTCACATCGACCAGGTTGCGTTCCTCGAGATCCTTGAGCACGCGACCGACCATCTCCCGCGAACAACCGACAATCCGGCCGATTTCCTGACGGGTCACCTTGATCTGCATGCCGTCAGGGTGGGTCATCGCATCGGGTTGTTTGCACAACTCAAGCAAGCAGCGCGCGACTCGACCGGTTACGTCGAAGAACGCCAGATCGCCGACCTTGCGCGTGGTGTTGCGCAGGCGTTGTGCGATTTGTCCGCTGAGCACGTAAAGAATGTCCGGATCCTGCTGCGACAACTCGCGGAACTTGGCGTAGCTGATTTCTGCTGTTTCGCATTCAACCTTGGCCCGCACCCAGGCGCTGCGTTCCTGTTCTTGACCCGCTTGCTCGAAGAGGCCCAGTTCACCGAAGAAATCCCCGGCGTTGAGGTAGGCGATGATCATCTCGCGACCATCGTCGTCCTCGATCAGGATCGTTACCGAACCCTTGATGATGAAGTACAGCGTGTCCGAGCGATCGCCTGCACAAATGATGTTGCTCTTGGCCGCATGGCGACGGCGCTGGCAATGCATCAACAGCTTGTCGAGGTTCTTGATTTTGGGTGTGGGGGTAATAGCAACCATGGTTGTATCCCGAAAAGACTGCACGGTGATGTTTGATTTTTTTATGAGGCGCTGAAGGCGGTCGCTACACAGCTGGCATGGGCGCCAGCGAATTGGCGCCAGCTTAACAGACACTTCGTCGAAAATTCGAGAAATTACCTACGTCGTAGAGGCATCCGTCCTAGGATCAGCGCTCGCTGTCAGGCCGGGGCGCTGTGCTAAGCTGGCGACCCTTTTTTCTACAGTGGAGTCTTGGCGATGAAGGCACGCATCCAATGGGCTGGCGAAGCCATGTTCCTCGGCGAATCCGGCAGCGGTCATGTCGTGGTGATGGACGGTCCGCCGGACGCCGGTGGTCGTAATCTGGGTGTTCGCCCGATGGAAATGCTTCTGCTGGGTGTCGGCGGTTGCAGCAACTTCGACGTGGTCAGCATTCTGAAGAAGTCCCGCCAGGCCGTTGAAAGCTGTGAAGCCTTCCTCGAAGCCGAGCGCGCGACTGAAGATCCAAAGGTGTTCACCAAGATTCACATGCATTTCGTGGTCAAGGGCCGTGGCTTGAAAGAAGCCCAGGTCAAGCGCGCCATCGAGTTGTCCGCCGAGAAGTATTGCTCGGCCTCGATCATGCTCGGCGCGGCCGGCGTGGCAATCACCCACGACTACGAAATCGTCGAACTCGGTTGATCCGACATTCAACTATCATAAAAGCAGTGCAGACTCTGGCGATCCCCCGCTGACGTCTGCATAATGCGCCACTTTTTTCAGGGCAGTGATCGGTCAGCCGACGGATCAGCCGCCTGAACAGATAACCAAAATCGCCATCGCGAAGAGGTGTTAACCGTCCTACGCAGGTGCGTTGTTCGCACTTGACGGGCATGCTTGATCACGCGGCTGCGCCGCATACATAGAGAGTTTTTAACGGTGAAAAGCAAACTCAAGCTCCACGGGTTCAATAACCTGACAAAGACCTTGAGCTTCAACATCTATGACATCTGCTACGCGGAAACCCCGCAAGACCAGCAGGCTTACGTCGAGTACATCAATCAAGAGTACAACGCGAAACGCCTGACGCAGATTCTCACAGAAGTTGTCGAGATCATTGGTGCCAACATCCTGAACATTGCCAGTCAGGACTATGAACCTCAGGGCGCCAGCGTCACGATCCTGATTTCTGAAGAGCCGGTAACCCCGACTGAAAGCCAGATTGAAGAATCGCCGGGCCCGTTGCCCGAAATTATCCTGGCCCACCTCGACAAGAGCCACATCACGGTGCACACCTACCCGGAAATCCATCCGGACGACGGTATTGCAACCTTCCGTGTGGACATCGACGTGTCGACTTGTGGTGTCATTTCACCGCTGAAAGCGCTCAATTTCCTCATTCACCAGTTCGATTCGGACATCGTGACTGTGGATTATCGTGTGCGCGGCTTCACCCGTGACGTTGAAGGCAACAAGCACTTCATCGACCACGAGATCAATTCGATCCAGAACTACCTCTCCGAAGACACTCGCGACGCGTACCAGATGACCGACGTGAACGTGTACCAGGAAAACCTGTTCCACACCAAAATGCTGCTGAAGAACTTCGAACTGGATAACTACCTGTTCGGCGACGCCACCAGCAATCTGTCTTCCGAGCAGCGCGCTCAGGTGACCGACCGGGTGAAACACGAAATGCTCGAAATCTTCTACGCGCGCAACATGCCGACCTAAGATTCCCGGGCACAAAAAAGGCGACCTTTCGGTCGCCTTTTTCAATTCTGCCACCCCCTGTGGGAGCGAGCCTGCTCGCGAAGGGGCCCTTTGCAGCAATACCGTTCTCAGATCCGATAAGTACTCTTGGTCATCACCTTGGCCAGAATACTCATCCCGAACTTCACAGGTGCCGGAAAACGGAACCCCCCAGCCTCCAGCGCACTTTCCGCATGATGTTCTTCATCAATGCGCATCTGCTCCAGAATCGCACGGGACTTCTCGTCCTCGGCCGGCAATTGCTCCAGGTGCTCGTTCAGATGCTTGCACACCTGATGCTCGGTCGCCGCGACAAACCCGAGACTGACCTTGTCGCTGATCAATCCGGCCACTGCGCCAATCCCGAACGACATGCCGTAAAACAGCGGATTCAAAACGCTGGTATGGCTGCCCAACTGGTGAATGCGCTGTTCGCACCACACCAGATGATCAATCTCTTCCTCGGCGGCGTGCTCCATGGCCTCGCGTACCTGCGGCAGCTTGGCAGTCAACGCCTGTCCCTGATACAGCGCCTGGGCGCAGACTTCACCGGTATGGTTGATGCGCATCAGACCGGCGACGTGGCGGGTGTCTTCGTCGCTCATCTGCGTGTCCGGCTGCAAAATCGCTGGCGACGGACGGTACGGTTGGCCACTGAAGGGCAGCAGGGTACGCATCGCGGCATCGGCTTGCAGCAGAAGACGGTCAATTGGCGAGTAGTGACGTTGGGTAGTCATGCTGACCTCCGGGAAGAATCTCGGCGGCCAGTTTAACCGAATCGGCCGGGGGAAGGTTTGCGCTGGGTCATTTGCTGCGCGGTCATGCTTTTTTGTGGGAGCGAGCCTGCTCGCGAAGGCGGAATGTCAGGCACTGATACATTGGATGTGCCGAAGACTTCGCGAGCAGGCTCGCTCCCACAGGGGGATGGGGTACGGATCAGCCCGGTGGCCAGTTCATCTGCCGCTGACCGAGTACGTGCATGTGAATGTGGTAGACGGTTTGCCCACCCTTTTCATTGCAGTTCATCACCACGCGGAAACCGTCTTCGCAGCCCAGCTCCAGCGCCAGGCGCTGTGCGGTGAAGAGGATATGCCCGGCCAGTGCCTTGTCGTCTTCGGTCAGGTCATTGAGGGTGCGCACCGGTTTTTTCGGGATCACCAGGAAATGCACCGGTGCCTGCGGGGCGATGTCGTGGAACGCCAGAACCTGGTCGTCCTCGTAAATGATCTTGGCCGGGATTTCCCGGTTGATGATCTTGGTGAACAGAGTATCCACTGCTGTTTTCTCCGTTGTTTGGGCTGGTCTGAGTGTACGCAGGGCGGCTTATCCCGCCCAGTGTTTTACCTGTAGGGCATTTCAGCGAGGGCAGTAAGCCTTGTTGACCATGCCGACAATGGTGCGATTAAGCCAGCGCGAACCGAGTCGCGGCAAAAACGCGAACCAGCGATTGCGTCGTCCCGGAATGATGATTGCGCGGTTCTTGTCGAGGGCGCGCACGGTGTACAACGCGACTTCCTCAGGGCTCATCAGCAATTTGCTGTCTTTGAGTTTGTCGCTGTTGAGCTGGGCAGTACGGAAAAATGCCGTGCGTGTCGGGCCTGGGCAGAGCACCGAAACCTTCACAGCACTCTGTTTTAGCTCAACTCGCAAGGCTTCGGAGAAGTGCAGCACATACGCCTTGCTGGCGTAGTAAGTGCTCATCCATGGGCCGGGATTGAACGCGGCCACCGAGGCAACGTTAAGAATCTGCCCGCCACCCTGCAACGCCATGCTGTTGCCGATGGCGTGGCAGAGGCGGGTTAGGGCGAGGATGTTCACTTCGATCAGGTCCTGCTCGGTCATCCAGTCCTGCGCGAGAAACGGGCCGCAGGTGCCGATACCGGCGCAATTGACCAGCAAGTCGATTTGCCGGTCACCTTCTTCGAGTTCCAGCAGGAAGCCGGACAGACGCAATGGCTCGCCCAGATCGCAGGCGCGGAACAGTACCTCGACGCCAAAACGCTGGGTCAACTCGATCGCAATGCTTTCCAGCTGATCACGCTGTCGGGCCACCAGAATCAGGCTGCGGCCACGCCGGGCCAGTGCCTCGGCCATCGCCAGGCCGATGCCGCTGGAGGCGCCGGTGATCAGTGCGTAACGGGTCATGCAATTCTCCATCGCAACAGCTCCGCGCCGGCGACGCGGGTGTCACGGCGGGGAGCGCTGTTCATTCTTTCGCAGAGTCTACAGGGGCCTGCGCCGCTTCGGCTGCCTCGTCGGCGTAATCCGCAGGCGCTTGGACCTCTACTTCGACTTCATCAGTGGTCACCGAGCCACTTTCGTAGCTGCTTTCCAGATTGTTTTCGTACTCCTGCTGGATGGCCGAGATCCCGCCAAGCATGCCGCCGGCGAACACCAGCGCGAAGAACACGATCCACAGGGAGCACAGCACTTTCACGGCAGTGCTGTTGGGCGGTGGGGGAGGGCCGTAACGGTTGGCGCCGGTATTACCCGGCACCACCATGATCACCAGCGGAAAGAAACTGCCTACGAATGGCACCAGGTTCAGTAGCCAGAGCCAGCCCGACCAACCGATGTCGTGTAGACGCTGAATGCTGAACAGGATGCTGACAATCAGGAAAGCGATAAACAGGAAGAACGCGAAGATCCCGCCAATGATCAGGCCAGTGGTGGAATCGCCGGCGACCAGTCCCAAAGCCAGCAGGGCGAACACGCCGACAATGGGCAAGGTCACCAGGCTCAGGACCATTGTCCACGCCAGAAAACGCAAGCGTCCGATTCGGCCTTCGACGCTGAACGGCTTGAGCGTGGAGAACTCCGCCTGGCTTTCGCCAACGCTTGCGCGAGGCGGTGCATACGGCGAGTCCGGTTCGGCCACAACGGCGGTGTGCTCATGGACATCCGCCAGGTTCAGCTCGATTGCCGTTTCAGCTTCAATGCGTGCGTCGATCCCGGTTTTGCTCAGCGCTTGCAGATAGGTCTGCGCATCGCTGTGGGACAAATCACGCTTGAGCGCGACGCTGCGGCCACTGAACAGGCGTTCGATCGCGGCCACATCGCTTTTGAACAGATCCGCCAGATTGAATTTGGCAGTGGTGATATCGACACCGGGCTGTAGAGCACCGTCGAACACGATCTTGTAACGGGGTTCGCTCATGGCCGAGGCATCCTTGTCGCGAATAAATTGAAAGGTCAGCAGTGTAAGGCCAGCCCAGCGGGGCTGACCCGATTTTTCTTAGCGCGGCCAGCGTTGCGGTAGCTGGGCTGCGCGTTCCTGTGCCTGGCGATACTCGGCGTCCAGCCGTGCGATCAATTGATCCACACTCGGCAGGTCATCGATCTGCCCTACGCCTTGACCGGCCGACCACACGGTTTTCCAGGCTTTGGCCTCATCGCTGATCGGCTTCAACTTGTCACCGAAATTCACTTCGCCTTTGCCTTGCAGAGCAGCCATATCGAAACCGGCCGCCTCCAGGCTCTGACGCATAAAACTCGCCGGCACTCCCGAGACCGCTGGAGTATGGATGATGTCCGAAGCCTTGGCTGTCAGCAGCATCTCCTTGTAGGCGTCAGGCGCATGACTTTCCGTGGTGCCGATAAATCGCGTACCGAAGTAGGCCAAATCCGCGCCGAGCAGCTGTGCGGCGAGAATCTCGTGACCGTGGTTAAGACATCCTGCAAGCAACAGGGTTTTATCGAAAAACTCTCGGATCTCGGCGATCAGCGCAAACGGACTCCAGGTTCCGGCATGCCCCCCGGCGCCAGCCGCCACGGCGATCAAACCGTCGACACCCGCCTCGGCCGCTTTCTCGGCATGTCGGCGAGTGGTGACGTCATGGAACACCAGGCCTCCATAACTGTGTACCGCGTCGACCAACTCCTTCACCGCGCCGAGGCTGGTGATGACGATTGGCACTTTGTGCTCGACGCAAATGTTCAGATCCGCCTGCAAGCGCGGATTGCTGTTGTGTACGATCAGGTTCACCGCGTAGGGCGCCGGGTTCTCCAGTGTCGCAAGTCCCGCTTCGATCTGTTCCAGCCAGGCTTTGAAGCCGCTGCTTTCGCGCTGGTTCAAGGCCGGAAAGCTGCCGACCACGCCATTGCGGCAGCAGGCGAGCACCAGCTCCGGGTTGGAAATCAGAAACATCGGCGCCGCTACTACAGGCAGACGCAGGCGTTGTTCGAGCAAAGCGGGCAGCGACATTATGGATACCCCAAAGATCGGTAGTTGTTGAAGTTAGAACGGCTTGACCACGACCAGAATTACGATAGCCAGCAATATCAGAACCGGCACTTCATTGAACCAGCGATAAAAGACATGGCTGCGGGTGTTTTCGCCACGGGCAAAACGTTTTACCTGCGCGCCGCACATATGGTGGTAGCCGATCAGCAAGACGACGAGGGTCAGCTTGGCGTGAATCCAGCCACCCATGCTGAAGATGCTCGGGTTGAGATAGATCAGCCAGCCGCCAAAGATCAGCGTGGCGATCATCGCCGGGCCCATGATGCCGCGATACAACTTGCGCTCCATGATGCTGAAGCGTTCTTTGCTGAGCGTGTCTTCGCTTTGCGCGTGATACACGAACAGACGCGGTAAGTAGAACAGCCCGGCAAACCAGCAAACGACGCTGACAATGTGAAAAGCTTTGATCCATAGATAGAGCATTTTTAGTTATTCCAGGTTCACGGTAAGCCGGATAGTAGAGGCTTGAGCGTCCGCACGTCACCTTGACGGTTGTCGCAGGGGCGCGCGGCCCCTATTATCGACGGCTTTCCAGTGGTTCTTTGAGGGCAGGTTATGGTCAAGGTCGGTATCGTCGGCGGCACGGGTTACACCGGTGTCGAACTGCTGCGTCTGTTGGCGCAGCATCCGCAGGCAGAAGTGGTTGTCATCACTTCCCGATCCGAGGCCGGTCTGGCCGTGGCTGACATGTACCCGAACCTGCGCGGCCACTACGATGGCCTCGCCTTCAGCGTGCCGGACATCAAGACCCTTGGCGCTTGTGACGTGGTGTTTTTCGCCACGCCGCACGGTGTGGCTCACGCATTGGCCGGTGAGCTGCTGGCAGCGGGTACCAAGGTTATCGACCTGTCGGCCGACTTCCGTCTGCAAGACGCTGAAGAGTGGGCCAAGTGGTACGGTCAGCCGCATGGCGCGCCTGAGTTGCTGGACGAAGCGGTTTACGGTCTGCCGGAAGTCAATCGCGAGCAGATCAAGAAGGCCCGCCTGATCGCCGTGCCGGGTTGCTATCCGACCGCGACGCAGTTGGGTTTCCTTCCTTTGCTTGAAGCAGGTCTGGCCGATACTTCGCGTCTGATCGCCGACTGCAAATCCGGCGTCAGCGGTGCCGGTCGCGGTGCGGCTGTCGGCTCGCTGTACTCCGAGACGTCGGAAAGCATGAAGGCCTATGCGGTGAAAGGTCACCGTCACCTGCCGGAAATTCGTCAGGGTCTGCGTCGTGCAGCGGGTAAGGACGTTGGTCTGACCTTCGTTCCGCACCTGACCCCAATGATCCGTGGCATTCACTCCACACTCTACGCGACGGTGGTTGATCGCTCGGTGGATCTGCAGGCGCTGTTCGAGAAGCGTTATGCCAACGAACCGTTCGTCGACGTGATGCCGGCCGGCAGCCATCCGGAAACCCGTAGCGTGCGTGGCGCCAACGTTTGCCGTATCGCCGTTCACCGTCCGCAGGATGGCGATCTGGTGGTGGTGCTGTCGGTGATCGACAATCTGGTCAAAGGCGCGTCGGGCCAGGCGGTACAGAACATGAACATTCTGTTCGGGCTGGACGAGCGCTTCGGTCTGTCCCACGCCGGTATGCTGCCGTAACATTTTAAACGGCACAGCGAAAAGGCCCGTCTGACGGGCCTTTTTGCATTCTGATCAGCTCGTCGGGTTTATTGATATACCGTAACAATAGTTGACCGATTTTCTCGGACAAGCGGATAATGCGCGTCATCACGCATTATGGCGGCGTAACGCCGGGAGATAGTCAGCATGAGCGTCGAATCCTTCACCCCCACGGCTTTGCAATTCACCCACGGTGCCGCGCACAAGGTGAAGAGCCTGGTCGATGAAGAGGGGAATGATCGCTTGAAGCTGCGCGTATTCGTTACGGGCGGCGGTTGTTCAGGGTTTCAATACGGTTTCACCTTCGATGAAGATGTGGCCGAGGACGACACCATCGTCGAGCGCGAAGGTGTGAGTCTGGTGGTGGATCCGATGAGCTTTCAGTACCTGGCCGGTGCTGAAGTGGACTACCAGGAAGGTCTGGAAGGTTCGCGCTTCGTGATCAAGAACCCGAACGCCACCACGACGTGTGGTTGCGGGTCTTCGTTCTCGATCTGATCGCGCCGCGCTTCAGATAACAAAACGCCGCAGAGCCTTACGGTTCTGCGGCGTTTTGCTGTGTGCGGTTTAATCAGGCCGGGTAGATGGCGCCGAGGACACGAAGACCGCGAGCGCCGGTGACGCTTGGGCGGTTGGCGGCGATGCCTTCAAGGCAGCAATGGGCGAGCCAGGCGAAGGCCATGGCTTCAACCCAGTCCGGATCAACGCCGTGAGTGGCGGTGCTGGCGACCGTTGCGTTTGGCAGCAGGTCGGCCAGACGCTTCATTAGCGTGGCGTTGTGTGCGCCGCCGCCGCAGACCAACAATTCCTGAGTGTCGGATTGAGCGCTTTGCAGCGACTCGATGATGGTCAATGCGGTCAGTTCAAGCAGCGTGGCCTGCACATTCTCAGCGGCAAAGGTTGGCAGGCGTGAAAGGTGTTGTTCCAGCCATGGCAGGTTGAACACTTCGCGGCCGGTGCTTTTTGGTCCTTTGGTAACGAAGAACGGATCGCTGAGCAGTGACTGCAACAGGGTTGGCTCAATAGTGCCTGATTTCGCCCATTCGCCATTGCGATCGTAGTTTTCGCCGCGCTGCTGCTGAATCCAGGCGTCCATCAGCACATTCCCCGGGCCGCAGTCGAAACCGGCTACAGGCTTGGTCGGCTCAATCAGACTGAGATTGCTGAAACCGCCGACATTCAAGACGGCCTGATTGCCGGTACGCTCTTCGAACAAAGCTTCATGGAACGCGGGAACCAGCGGAGCGCCTTGGCCACCGGCTGCGACGTCGCGGCTGCGGAAGTCGCTGACTACGGTAATACCTGTGAGTTCGGTCAGCAGGGCAGGGTTGCCGATCTGCACGGTGAAACCGCGCGCCGGTTCATGGCGGATAGTCTGGCCGTGGCTGCCGATTGCACGAATGTCTTGGGGTTTGAGTTGCTGCTGGTCGAGGAGGGTATGAATGCCCTGCGCAGCGAGCGTCACCCAGTTCTGTTGGGCAATCGCCGAACGGGCGATTTCGTCGGGGCCGCTGGCGCACAAGCCAAGCAGCTCGGCGCGCAGGGATTCAGGCATGGGAATGTAGTGCGTGGCGATCAGCTTGATCGCCGAGGTCTGTTCGATCAGGGCAATGTCCAGACCGTCGAGGCTGGTTCCGGACATTACGCCGATATACAGGGCCATGACTTAGCGCTTGCTCGAAGCCAGCATGGTGGCCTTCTCTTGATCCATGCGCGCCATCAACGGTTGGCTCTGTGCAAGGAAGCGCGCACGTTCGGCTTTGGCAATCGGATCAGCCATTGGCAGCTTCTGGCCCAGCGGGTCGACGTGAACGCCGTTGACCTGGAACTCATAGTGCAAGTGCGGACCGGTCGAGAGGCCGGTGGTGCCAATGTAGCCGATGACCTGGCCCTGTTTCACGGTACCGCCAGTCTTCACACCTTTGGCGAAGCCTTGCATGTGGCCGTATAGCGTGCGGTAAGTGTTGCCGTGCTGGATGATCACGGTGTTGCCGTAGCCACCACGACGCCCGGCGAGCAGCACTTTACCGTCACCGGCAGCCTTGATTGGCGTACCGCGTGGCGCAGCGTAATCAACGCCTTTGTGGGCGCGGATCTTATTGAGGATCGGGTGTTTGCGGCCCATGGAGAACTTCGAGCTGATGCGGGCGAAATCCACCGGAGTTCGGATGAATGCCTTGCGCATGCTGTTACCGTCAGCGGTGTAGTAGCTGCTGTTGCCTTGTTTATTGGTGTAACGCACGGCGGTGTAGGTCTTGCCGCGATTGGTGAAGCGGGCGGACAGGATCGGGCCATTGCCGACGGCTTTGCCGTTGACCACTTTCTGCTCGTAGATCACATCGAATTCGTCGCCCTGGCGGATGTCTTGAGCGAAGTCGACGTCGTAGCCGAAGACGCTGGCCATATCCATGGTCAGGCTATGGGAGAGGCCGGCACGGGCTGCCGATTGTGACAGTGAGCTGTTGATTACACCGTGGACGTAAGCGGTGCGAACGGTCGGTTTTGCGGTAACCCGGTTGAAGGCATAACCCTTGTCATTCTTGGTCAGAGTAATGGTTTCGACATCGCTGACCTTGCTGTGCAGGCTGGTCAGTTGGCCTTCAGGGTTCAATTCGAATTCGAGTTTCTGGCCGTGCTTGAGCTGGCTGAACTGCTTGGCTTGTTTATCGCTGGCCAGAACTTCGTGGACAGAAGCGGCAGGCAGGCCGACCTTTTCGAACAAGGTCGACAATGTATCACCCTTGGCAACGACGACTTCACGATGCCCCGGAGCTTTCGGCTTTTCGGTGACTGGCGCAGGTGCGGCTTCAGCGGTTTGTGCGGTGTTTTCGTCAGTGTTTTCGATTTGAGCAAACGGCGAAGCTACGGGTTCATTTGTGGCTTGAGCTGCGTCGGCAGCGTCTTGATCTTGTGTCAGTTGTTCAGCAGGACTTTCCAGTTCAAGACTCAGGGTCGTCTTTTTGGCTTCAACATCACTGGAAGGGAATACCAGGAGAGCCAGGCTAAGAAGGGCGGCGATTCCACTTGCGGCGAGCAGGTGGGTCTTCGGGTAAAGCGGAGGCGCTTTAGACGGTTCTGTGGTCATAGGTAATTTTGACTTTGAAAAATGATGAATTGGAAAAGATGAATGACATGATGAAGATGAAATAACTGTATAAAATATAACCAAATCATATCTGAAGCAAGTCTACAGACAGTCCGTCTGTGGATTGGTGTCCGTGCGCCGGGCAAAACTTGTAATTGGTGCGCGATCTTGTATGGTTGGTTCCCTTTGAATCTGAGCCTTGCGGGTCTGTTATGAAGTCGGTTGAAGAGCAGCTAGCGCTGATTAAACGTGGTGCGGAAGAACTATTGGTCGAGTCCGAGCTGATCGAGAAGCTCAAGCGCGGCCAGCCGCTGCGTATCAAGGCTGGTTTTGATCCAACCGCTCCGGATCTGCACTTGGGTCATACCGTGCTTATTAATAAGCTGCGTCAGTTCCAGGAGCTGGGGCATCAGGTGATCTTCCTTATAGGTGACTTCACCGGGATGATCGGTGATCCGAGCGGCAAGAGCGCCACTCGTCCTCCGCTGACTCGCGAGCAGGTTCTGGAAAACGCCGAGACCTACAAGACTCAGGTGTTCAAGATTCTTGATCCGGCGAAAACCGAAGTTGCATTCAACTCCACCTGGATGGATCAGATGGGGCCGGCGGACTTCATTCGCCTGACTTCGCAGTACACCGTCGCGCGCATGCTCGAGCGTGATGACTTTGACAAGCGTTACACCACCAATCAGCCAATCGCGATTCACGAGTTCCTCTATCCGCTGGTGCAGGGTTATGACTCGGTTGCTCTGCGCGCGGACGTTGAGCTGGGTGGCACCGATCAGAAGTTCAACTTGCTGATGGGGCGTGAGTTGCAGCGTGGTTATGGTCAAGAGGCTCAATGCATTCTGACCATGCCGCTGCTCGAAGGTCTGGATGGTGTGAAGAAGATGTCCAAGTCGTTGGGCAACTACGTCGGTATTCAGGAAGCGCCGGGCGTCATGTACAGCAAGCTGGTTTCGATTCCGGATGCGTTGATGTGGCGTTACTTCGAGCTGCTCAGCTTCCGTTCGATGGATGAGATCGATGCGTTGCGTGCTGATGTTGAGGCAGGCGCCAATCCGCGCGATGTCAAAATCAAGCTGGCAGAAGAAATCGTTGCTCGCTTTCATGGTGACGAGGCTGCGGCCAATGCTCATCGTGCAGCGGGTAACCGTATGAAGGATGGTGAGCTGCCGGATGATCTGCCGGAGATTGAGCTGGCTTCCGCTGAAGACATGCCGATCGCGGCAGTCCTTAATAAAGCAGGCCTGGTGAAGAACTCGGCAGCGGCGCGCGACCTGTTGGCGTCCGGTGGCGTGCGCATTGATGGTGAAGTGGTTGATCGCTCCTTTATATATGTACTGGGCGCCACCCACGTTTGCCAGGCAGGCAAGAAGGCATTTGCACGTATCACTCTCAAATCTGAGTGATACTGAAAATAAGTGTTGACGGCGAATTTCAGATGTCTATAATTCGCCCCACTTCCGGCGCAGTCGAAACGGAAAACTCCTTGAGATTCAATGAGTTATGTAGGTTTCGGTAGTGGGTTGCTTCAGTTCATCGAAGCCGAAAGGAAGTTGAAAAAGAGGTGTTGACAGCAGCGTGTAACGCTGTAGAATTCGCCTCCCGCTGACGAGAGATCGGAAGCGCAAGTGGTTGAAGTTGTTGAAGAATTCTTCGAAAACTTCTGAAAATAATCACTTGACAGCAAATGAGGCTGCTGTAGAATGCGCGCCTCGGTTGAGACGAAAGATCTTAACCAACCGCTCTTTAACAACTGAATCAAGCAATTCGTGTGGGTGCTTGTGGAGTCAGACTGATAGTCAACAAGATTATCAGCATCACAAGTTACTCCGCGAGAAATCAAAGATGTAACCAACGATTGCTGAGCCAAGTTTAGGGTTTCTTAAAAACCCAAAGATGTTTGAACTGAAGAGTTTGATCATGGCTCAGATTGAACGCTGGCGGCAGGCCTAACACATGCAAGTCGAGCGGATGACAGGAGCTTGCTCCTGAATTCAGCGGCGGACGGGTGAGTAATGCCTAGGAATCTGCCTGGTAGTGGGGGACAACGTTTCGAAAGGAACGCTAATACCGCATACGTCCTACGGGAGAAAGCAGGGGACCTTCGGGCCTTGCGCTATCAGATGAGCCTAGGTCGGATTAGCTAGTTGGTGAGGTAATGGCTCACCAAGGCGACGATCCGTAACTGGTCTGAGAGGATGATCAGTCACACTGGAACTGAGACACGGTCCAGACTCCTACGGGAGGCAGCAGTGGGGAATATTGGACAATGGGCGAAAGCCTGATCCAGCCATGCCGCGTGTGTGAAGAAGGTCTTCGGATTGTAAAGCACTTTAAGTTGGGAGGAAGGGTTGTAGATTAATACTCTGCAATTTTGACGTTACCGACAGAATAAGCACCGGCTAACTCTGTGCCAGCAGCCGCGGTAATACAGAGGGTGCAAGCGTTAATCGGAATTACTGGGCGTAAAGCGCGCGTAGGTGGTTCGTTAAGTTGGATGTGAAATCCCCGGGCTCAACCTGGGAACTGCATTCAAAACTGTCGAGCTAGAGTATGGTAGAGGGTGGTGGAATTTCCTGTGTAGCGGTGAAATGCGTAGATATAGGAAGGAACACCAGTGGCGAAGGCGACCACCTGGACTGATACTGACACTGAGGTGCGAAAGCGTGGGGAGCAAACAGGATTAGATACCCTGGTAGTCCACGCCGTAAACGATGTCAACTAGCCGTTGGGAGCCTTGAGCTCTTAGTGGCGCAGCTAACGCATTAAGTTGACCGCCTGGGGAGTACGGCCGCAAGGTTAAAACTCAAATGAATTGACGGGGGCCCGCACAAGCGGTGGAGCATGTGGTTTAATTCGAAGCAACGCGAAGAACCTTACCAGGCCTTGACATCCAATGAACTTTCCAGAGATGGATTGGTGCCTTCGGGAACATTGAGACAGGTGCTGCATGGCTGTCGTCAGCTCGTGTCGTGAGATGTTGGGTTAAGTCCCGTAACGAGCGCAACCCTTGTCCTTAGTTACCAGCACGTTATGGTGGGCACTCTAAGGAGACTGCCGGTGACAAACCGGAGGAAGGTGGGGATGACGTCAAGTCATCATGGCCCTTACGGCCTGGGCTACACACGTGCTACAATGGTCGGTACAAAGGGTTGCCAAGCCGCGAGGTGGAGCTAATCCCATAAAACCGATCGTAGTCCGGATCGCAGTCTGCAACTCGACTGCGTGAAGTCGGAATCGCTAGTAATCGTGAATCAGAATGTCACGGTGAATACGTTCCCGGGCCTTGTACACACCGCCCGTCACACCATGGGAGTGGGTTGCACCAGAAGTAGCTAGTCTAACCTTCGGGAGGACGGTTACCACGGTGTGATTCATGACTGGGGTGAAGTCGTAACAAGGTAGCCGTAGGGGAACCTGCGGCTGGATCACCTCCTTAATCGACGACATCAGCTGCTCCATAAGTTCCCACACGAATTGCTTGATTCATTGAAGAAGACGAAAGAAGCAGCCTGTATCGGTTTGTAGCTGAGTTGGTTAGAGCGTACCCCATGCTTTGTGGTTAAGAGCAGGGTGAGGTCGGCCTTAGTAGCTCGAAATTGGGTCTGTAGCTCAGTTGGTTAGAGCGCACCCCTGATAAGGGTGAGGTCGGCAGTTCGAATCTGCCCAGACCCACCAATTTTGTGTGGGAAACGCCTGTAGAAATACGGGGCCATAGCTCAGCTGGGAGAGCGCCTGCCTTGCACGCAGGAGGTCAGCGGTTCGATCCCGCTTGGCTCCACCACTACTGCTTCTGAAGTTTGAAAGCTTAGAAATGAGCATTCCATCGTTGTGATGATGAATGTTGATTTCTAGTCTTTGACTAGTTCGTTCTTTAAAAATTTGGGTATGTGATAGAAAGATAGACTGAACGTTACTTTCACTGGTAACGGATCAGGCTAAGGTAAAATTTGTGAGTTCTCTTAGTTGAGAAATTCGAATTTTCGGCGAATGTCGTCTTCACAGTATAACCAGATTGCTTGGGGTTATATGGTCAAGTGAAGAAGCGCATACGGTGGATGCCTTGGCAGTCAGAGGCGATGAAAGACGTGGTAGCCTGCGAAAAGCTTCGGGGAGTCGGCAAACAGACTTTGATCCGGAGATGTCTGAATGGGGGAACCCAGCCATCATAAGATGGTTATCTTGTACTGAATACATAGGTGCAAGAGGCGAACCAGGGGAACTGAAACATCTAAGTACCCTGAGGAAAAGAAATCAACCGAGATTCCCTTAGTAGTGGCGAGCGAACGGGGACTAGCCCTTAAGTGGCTTTGAGATTAGCGGAACGCTCTGGAAAGTGCGGCCATAGTGGGTGATAGCCCTGTACGCGAAAATCTCTTAGTCATGAAATCGAGTAGGACGGAGCACGAGAAACTTTGTCTGAATATGGGGGGACCATCCTCCAAGGCTAAATACTACTGACTGACCGATAGTGAACTAGTACCGTGAGGGAAAGGCGAAAAGAACCCCGGAGAGGGGAGTGAAATAGATCCTGAAACCGTATGCGTACAAGCAGTGGGAGCAGACTTTGTTCTGTGACTGCGTACCTTTTGTATAATGGGTCAGCGACTTATTTTCAGTGGCGAGCTTAACCGAATAGGGGAGGCGTAGCGAAAGCGAGTCTTAATAGGGCGTCTAGTCGCTGGGAATAGACCCGAAACCGGGCGATCTATCCATGGGCAGGTTGAAGGTTGGGTAACACTAACTGGAGGACCGAACCGACTACCGTTGAAAAGTTAGCGGATGACCTGTGGATCGGAGTGAAAGGCTAATCAAGCTCGGAGATAGCTGGTTCTCCTCGAAAGCTATTTAGGTAGCGCCTCATGTATCACTGTAGGGGGTAGAGCACTGTTTCGGCTAGGGGGTCATCCCGACTTACCAAACCGATGCAAACTCCGAATACCTACAAGTGCCGAGCATGGGAGACACACGGCGGGTGCTAACGTCCGTCGTGAAAAGGGAAACAACCCAGACCGTCAGCTAAGGTCCCAAAGTTATGGTTAAGTGGGAAACGATGTGGGAAGGCTTAGACAGCTAGGAGGTTGGCTTAGAAGCAGCCACCCTTTAAAGAAAGCGTAATAGCTCACTAGTCGAGTCGGCCTGCGCGGAAGATGTAACGGGGCTCAAACCATACACCGAAGCTACGGGTATCATCTTCGGATGATGCGGTAGAGGAGCGTTCTGTAAGCCTGTGAAGGTGAGTTGAGAAGCTTGCTGGAGGTATCAGAAGTGCGAATGCTGACATGAGTAACGACAATGGGTGTGAAAAACACCCACGCCGAAAGACCAAGGTTTCCTGCGCAACGTTAATCGACGCAGGGTTAGTCGGTCCCTAAGGCGAGGCTGAAAAGCGTAGTCGATGGAAAACAGGTTAATATTCCTGTACTTCTGGTTATTGCGATGGAGGGACGGAGAAGGCTAGGCCAGCTTGGCGTTGGTTGTCCAAGTTTAAGGTGGTAGGCTGAGATCTTAGGTAAATCCGGGATCTTAAGGCCGAGAGCTGATGACGAGTGTTCTTTTAGAACACGAAGTGGTTGATGCCATGCTTCCAAGAAAAGCTTCTAAGCTTCAGGTAACCAGGAACCGTACCCCAAACCGACACAGGTGGTTGGGTAGAGAATACCAAGGCGCTTGAGAGAACTCGGGTGAAGGAACTAGGCAAAATGGCACCGTAACTTCGGGAGAAGGTGCGCCGGTGAGGGTGAAGGACTTGCTCCGTAAGCTCATGCCGGTCGAAGATACCAGGCCGCTGCGACTGTTTATTAAAAACACAGCACTCTGCAAACACGAAAGTGGACGTATAGGGTGTGACGCCTGCCCGGTGCCGGAAGGTTAATTGATGGGGTTAGCTAACGCGAAGCTCTTGATCGAAGCCCCGGTAAACGGCGGCCGTAACTATAACGGTCCTAAGGTAGCGAAATTCCTTGTCGGGTAAGTTCCGACCTGCACGAATGGCGTAACGATGGCGGCGCTGTCTCCACCCGAGACTCAGTGAAATTGAAATCGCTGTGAAGATGCAGTGTATCCGCGGCTAGACGGAAAGACCCCGTGAACCTTTACTATAGCTTTGCACTGGACTTTGAATTTGCTTGTGTAGGATAGGTGGGAGGCTTTGAAGCGTGGACGCCAGTTCGCGTGGAGCCATCCTTGAAATACCACCCTGGCAACTTTGAGGTTCTAACTCAGGTCCGTTATCCGGATCGAGGACAGTGTATGGTGGGTAGTTTGACTGGGGCGGTCTCCTCCTAAAGAGTAACGGAGGAGTACGAAGGTGCGCTCAGACCGGTCGGAAATCGGTCGTAGAGTATAAAGGCAAAAGCGCGCTTGACTGCGAGACAGACACGTCGAGCAGGTACGAAAGTAGGTCTTAGTGATCCGGTGGTTCTGTATGGAAGGGCCATCGCTCAACGGATAAAAGGTACTCCGGGGATAACAGGCTGATACCGCCCAAGAGTTCATATCGACGGCGGTGTTTGGCACCTCGATGTCGGCTCATCACATCCTGGGGCTGAAGCCGGTCCCAAGGGTATGGCTGTTCGCCATTTAAAGTGGTACGCGAGCTGGGTTTAGAACGTCGTGAGACAGTTCGGTCCCTATCTGCCGTGGACGTTTGAGATTTGAGAGGGGCTGCTCCTAGTACGAGAGGACCGGAGTGGACGAACCTCTGGTGTTCCGGTTGTCACGCCAGTGGCATTGCCGGGTAGCTATGTTCGGGAAAGATAACCGCTGAAAGCATCTAAGCGGGAAACTTGCCTCAAGATGAGATCTCACTGGAACCTTGAGTTCCCTGAAGGGCCGTCGAAGACTACGACGTTGATAGGTTGGGTGTGTAAGCGCTGTGAGGCGTTGAGCTAACCAATACTAATTGCCCGTGAGGCTTGACCATATAACACCCAAGCAATTTGCGTCGAAAGGCCAAGTTGCGGTGTGTGAAGACGAAACGAACCGAAAGTTCGATGTTCACAAACACCGAAAGCTGTCACATACCCAATTTGCTGAAGCGAGGCCATCTGGCCACGACTCAGTACCCGAATTTCTTGACGACCATAGAGCGTTGGAACCACCTGATCCCATCCCGAACTCAGCAGTGAAACGATGCATCGCCGATGGTAGTGTGGGGTTTCCCCATGTGAGAGTAGGTCATCGTCAAGATTAAATTCCGAAACCCCAATTGCGAAAGCAGTTGGGGTTTTGTTTTGCCCGCAAGAAAAGCATCTGCTTGATTTCTATGCAACGGCCCGGTGCATGGCTATTATTCGGGCCTCATTGTGAGGCGAGACCTGCATGTTGACGTTGTTGAACCTTCTGAAAGATGGTCGATTCCATTCTGGTCAGGATCTGGGGGCCGCCCTGGGGATAAGTCGAAGTGCGGTATGGAAGCAACTTCAGCATCTTGAAGCTGAGCTTGGTCTGTCTATCCATAAAGTGCGGGGGCGGGGCTATCAATTGGCTTCGCCATTGATGCTTCTCGACGCTCTGACGATATCCGCAATTGCGCCATCTTGGCCGGTGACCGTCCTGGATTCGGTCGACTCGACAAACGCTGAGGCTTTGCGTGCAATCGGCCAAGGGGGGCAGGCGCCCTTTTTGGTGCTCGCGGAGCGACAAGTCTCTGGGCGCGGAAGAAGAGGTCGCAAGTGGGTGAGCCCGTTTGCTGAAAATCTCTATTACAGTCTTGTCCTGCGCATCGATGGCGGAATGCGCCAGCTTGAGGGCTTGAGTCTTGTTGTGGGATTGGCTGTCTTGCAGGCTCTGAGAAACTTTGGGGTGCCAGGTGCGGGATTGAAGTGGCCTAACGATGTCTTGGTGGGTAACAAGAAAATAGCGGGCATTCTTCTTGAGCTCGTCGGCGATCCGGCAGACGTTTGCCACGTGGTCCTGGGTATTGGCGTCAACGTGAATATGCAGGTGGCTGATGAGGTGGATCAGCAATGGACTTCAATTCGGCTTGAGTCAGGCAGAAGCAGTGATCGCAACGCCTTGGTGGTTGAGTTGAGTAAGCAATTAAGTGCTTACATTCAGCGCCATCAAGTCGATGGTTTTTCGGCTCTTCAGTCGGAATGGGAGGCTAACCATCTATGGCAAGATCGCTCGGTGTCATTGATCGCCGGTTCCAACCATGTAGATGGTGTGGTGCTCGGAATAGATAGTCAGGGTGCGCTGCGTCTGAAGGTGAGTGGTGTGGAAAAAGTCTTTAGTGGTGGTGAGCTCAGCCTGAGGTTGCGTGATGATTCTTGAGCTCGACTGTGGAAACAGCTTTATTAAGTGGCGTGTGCTGAAGGCTGCGCCCGTCGCTATTTTTTCTGAAGGAGTTGTCGGCTCTGATATCGCGTTGCTTGACAGTTTAAGGTCCCTTGAAGGGCTTGTACTGCGCAAGTGTCGCCTGGTCAGCGTCAGGACTGCGGAAGAGACGGATGTATTGATCGATGCTCTCGAGCGGGAGTTCGGTGTTTCTGCGGTGTGTGCGAAGTCTGCTCGTGAAATGTCTGGTGTCAAAAATGGTTATGAAGACTACGAGCGTCTAGGGCTTGATCGATGGTTGGCCATGCTTGGCGGGTTTCATCTGGCATCGGGCGGCGCTTGCCTTGTACTCGATTTCGGTACGGCGGTAACTGCTGATTTTATTGCTTCTGATGGTGACCATCTTGGCGGCTTTATTTGCCCTGGAATTCCATTGATGCGAGATCAGCTGCGTACTCATACCCGCAAGATTCGCTATGGGGATCAGGCGGCTGAGCGTGCACTGTCCAGTATTGCGCCTGGGCGCACCACCGTTGAGGCGGTGGAGCGCGGGTGTGCATTGATGCTGCGAGGTTTCGTCTTGACGCAGTTGGAGCTGGCGCGCTCTTACTGGGGGGAAGGCTTCACAGTCTTTATAACTGGCGGTGATGCTGAATTGGTCGCGGATGTCGCGCCTGAGGCCCGAGTCGTTCCCGACCTGGTATTTGTAGGGTTGGCCATGGCGTGTCCTTTTTCCTGAGGTTTGTATGCGTTGGTTGTTCCTCCTGCTTCTTGTTCTCAACGTTTTCTATTATGTCTGGCATCAGCAAGAGGCACCCTTGCGGGCGAAAGATGTAACGCCCCTCAGTTTGTATCGGGGTTCCCAGCAAGACATACGCTTGCTCAGCGAAACGACGGGTGATGTTCGGGAGGGGCGAGAGCGGCGACGGCAGGAGTGTCTGTTTCTCGGTGGCTTTTCCAGTCAGGAGTCGCTTTCAGCCCTTCAGCAGCGCTTGGTCGAAATGGGGGTCAGTGTGCAATCTTCTTCGAGGGATGCTTTTGGGGCTGGTTATTGGTTGTCTGTCGCGCCTCAGAGCCAGCGTTTGTTGGGTGATGCTCAGCTACAAAACCTTTCCAACGAATTCAATGAGTTAAAACATAAAATAATGCTGTGTGAGGGGGTTGCACCTGCTGAATAGTTTGCATAGAATGGCGCCCGCTCCACAGCGAAGACCTAAACGGGTATTCAAAGTGAAGTGATGTCAACGCAGCTAACCTCAGGTTTTTAAATGAGAAAATGCTTGACAGAGGTTTGGCATAGTATAGAATGCCGGCCTGATTAGGAGGGGTTCCCGAGCGGCCAAAGGGATCAGACTGTAAATCTGACGTCTACGACTTCGAAGGTTCGAATCCTTCTCCCTCCACCAGATTTAAGCGTGAGCTGCAGGCTCCGCGGGTATAGTTTAGTGGTAGAACCTCAGCCTTCCAAGCTGATGATGCGGGTTCGATTCCCGCTACCCGCTCCAAGTTTGCAGGTTGTGCAACGCGTTTCGCTCTTGTAGCTCAGTTGGTAGAGCACACCCTTGGTAAGGGTGAGGTCAGCGGTTCAAATCCGCTCAAGAGCTCCATATAACAAGGCAGATATGAAAATATCTGCCTTTGTTTTAATGGTTGATATTGTTTGTCTAATTTCTTCTGTTGAGGGTGATATCGATGGCTAAGGAAAAATTTGATCGTTCCCTGCCCCACGTCAACGTTGGGACCATTGGTCACGTTGACCACGGTAAAACCACTCTGACCGCTGCTCTGACTCGCGTCTGCTCCGAAGTTTTCGGTTCGGCCGTAGTTGAATTCGACAAGATCGACAGCGCTCCAGAAGAAAAAGCTCGCGGTATCACCATCAACACCGCGCATGTTGAGTACAACTCGCTGATCCGTCACTACGCTCACGTCGACTGCCCAGGTCACGCTGACTATGTGAAGAACATGATCACCGGTGCTGCTCAAATGGACGGCGCTATCCTGGTTTGCTCGGCCGCCGATGGTCCGATGCCGCAAACCCGTGAGCACATCCTGCTGTCCCGTCAGGTGGGCGTTCCGTATATCGTGGTTTTCCTGAACAAGGCTGACCTGGTAGACGACGCTGAGCTGCTGGAACTGGTTGAGATGGAAGTTCGCGACCTGCTGTCCACCTACGACTTCCCGGGCGATGACACTCCAATCATCATCGGTTCGGCTCGTATGGCGCTGGAAGGCAAAGACGACAACGAGATGGGCACCACTGCCGTCAAGAAACTGGTTGAAACTCTGGATAGCTACATCCCAGAGCCAGTTCGTATGATCGACAAGCCGTTCCTGATGCCAATCGAAGACGTGTTCTCGATCTCGGGTCGCGGTACTGTTGTGACTGGTCGTATCGAGCGCGGTATCGTTCGCGTTCAGGATCCGCTGGAAATCGTTGGTCTGCGTGACACTACCGTTTCCACCTGCACCGGTGTGGAAATGTTCCGCAAACTGCTCGACGAAGGTCGTGCTGGCGAGAACTGCGGTGTTCTGTTGCGTGGTACCAAGCGTGACGATGTTGAGCGTGGTCAGGTTCTGGTTAAGCCGGGTTCGGTTAAGCCGCACACCAAGTTCACTGCAGAAGTTTACGTTCTGAGCAAGGAAGAAGGCGGCCGTCACACTCCGTTCTTCAAAGGCTACCGTCCACAGTTCTACTTCCGTACTACTGACGTGACTGGTAACTGCGAGCTGCCAGAAGGCGTTGAAATGGTAATGCCAGGTGACAACATTCAGATGACTGTTACCCTGATCAAAACCATCGCGATGGAAGACGGTCTGCGTTTCGCTATCCGTGAAGGCGGTCGTACCGTCGGCGCTGGCGTCGTAGCCAAAATCATCGAGTAAGTGGTTGTAATGTATTTTTCGGGCCGGCATAATGGTCGGCCTGATTTTGTTTTAGGTCAGTAGCTCAATTGGCAGAGCGACGGTCTCCAAAACCGTAGGTTGGGGGTTCGATTCCCTCCTGACCTGCCAGATTCACTCAGTGTGTCTGGCTTTCTTTTCACAGGATCTTCATAGATGACTCCTAAAGCTGAAGCTCAAGGCTCTCGCTTCGATCTGCTCAAGTGGCTTGTAGTTGTCGCTTTGGTGGTTGTTGGCGTTGTTGGCAATCAGTATTACTCTGCTTCGCCGATCCTGTACCGTGTACTCGCTTTGCTTGTTATTGCTGCTGTAGCTGCCTTTGTAGGCCTGCAGACAGCCAAGGGCAAGTCTTTCTTTGTACTGGTTAAGGAAGCTCGCACCGAGATTCGTAAAGTCGTGTGGCCAACTCGCCAAGAAACCACGCAGACCACCCTGATTGTGGTGGCTGTTGTTCTGGTTATGGCGTTGCTGTTGTGGGGTCTTGATTCCCTGCTCGGTTGGCTTGTTTCCTTGATTGTCGGCTAAGGGTGTCCCGTGGCTAAGCGTTGGTATGTTGTGCATGCTTACTCGGGTTACGAGAAGCATGTGATGCGCTCGCTGGTCGAGCGCGTAAAGCTGGCTGGCATGGAAGATGGCTTCGGCGAGATTCTGGTTCCCACTGAAGAAGTGGTTGAAATGCGTAATGGCCAGAAACGCAAAAGCGAGCGCAAGTTCTTTCCAGGCTATGTGCTGGTTCAGATGGATATGAACGAGGGTACTTGGCACTTGGTCAAGGATACTCCTCGGGTGATGGGTTTCATTGGCGGTACTGCCGATAAGCCTGCGCCAATCACCGATAAAGAGGCAGAAGCAATTCTGCGTCGTGTTGCTGATGGTAGCGACAAGCCGAAGCCGAAGACTCTCTTCGAGCCAGGTGAAACGGTGCGAGTCAATGACGGTCCATTCGCTGATTTCAATGGCGTTGTTGAAGAAGTTAACTACGAAAAGAGCCGGATCCAAGTGGCAGTGCTCATTTTCGGTCGCTCTACTCCGGTAGAGTTGGAGTTCAGTCAGGTCGAAAAGGTCTAGCTGGGCAAGCATCCCAACCCCGCAGCCCTAGGCTGTGGGGTTTTGTCGTCACTGGGATAAACGCGCAAGTAACCGGGGAGCCTTTCGAGGCGTTCGAACCCGTAATTGGAGTGCCTCATGGCCAAGAAAATTACCGCTTACATCAAGCTGCAAGTGAAGGCCGCTCAGGCTAACCCAAGCCCACCTGTTGGTCCTGCTTTGGGTCAGCACGGCGTGAACATCATGGAATTCTGCAAGGCCTTCAACGCCCGTACTCAGGGTCTTGAAGCAGGTCTGCCGACTCCAGTGATCATCACTGTCTACAGCGACCGTAGCTTCACTTTCGAAACAAAATCCACCCCTGCTTCGGTTTTGCTGAAGAAAGCGGCCGGTCTGACCAGCGGTTCCGCTCGTCCGAACACCGTTAAGGTTGGCACCGTTACCCGTGCTCAGCTGGAAGAAATCGCGAAAACCAAAAACGCGGATCTGACTGCAGCTGATATGGATGCAGCCGTGCGTACTATCGCCGGTTCTGCTCGTAGCATGGGCCTTAACGTGGAGGGTGTGTAATGGCTAAGCTGACCAAGCGTCAAAAGGCTATCGCCGGCAAAATCGAAGCAGGCAAGGCCTACAATATTGTAGACGCCGCTGCACTGCTGGCTGAGCTGTCGACTGTCAAGTTCAGCGAGTCGTTCGACGTTGCTGTAAACCTGGGTGTAGACCCGCGTAAATCTGACCAGGTTGTTCGTAGCGCTACTGTGCTGCCGCACGGCACTGGCAAGACTGTTCGCGTTGCTGTGTTCACCCAAGGTCCAGCTGCTGAGGCCGCTCTGGCTGCCGGCGCTGACCGTGTAGGTATGGACGACCTGGCTGCCGAAATGAAAGGCGGCGACCTGAACTATGACGTAGTGATCGCATCCCCGGATGCCATGCGCGTTGTAGGTCAGTTGGGTCAGATCCTCGGTCCACGTGGTCTGATGCCTAACCCTAAGGTTGGTACCGTAACTCCAGACGTAGCTACCGCGGTCAAGAACGCTAAAGCTGGTCAGGTTCGTTATCGCACCGACAAAAACGGCATCATTCACACCTCCGTTGGCAAGATGGGCTTCGACGCCGTCAAGCTGAAGGAAAACGTTGAAGCCCTGATCGCTGATCTGAAGCGTATCAAGCCAGCTTCTTCGAAAGGTATCTACGTCAAGCGCGTTACCCTGAGCACCACTATGGGCCCAGGTCTGGTCATCGACCAGAGCTCGCTGGACGCGTAAGACAAAAATTGGCGCGAGTATTCGCGCCAGTTGAAAGATTGGGGTCCCTGCCTGGCGGGGGCTATCCAAGACCGTAGGCGACGCAAGTCTTAAACCACCAGCCTACGCAGATGGTGCTCCCGGTTCCTTACCGAATCAGACACCAAAACGACATTCGGTTCCGATCGAATGAAACGGTAACAAGCAGGAGTTAAACCCGTGGCAATTAATCTCGAAGACAAGAAGGCCATCGTCGCTGAAGTCAACGAGGCTGCCAAAGTCGCTCTGTCCGCTGTCGTGGTTGATGCACGTGGCGTAACAGTAGGCGCAATGACCGGACTCCGTAAAGAGGCTCGTGAAGCTGGCGTTTACGTACGCGTTGTACGTAATACCCTGCTCAAGCGCGCTGTTGCTGACACTCAATACAGTGTCCTCAACGACGTGTTCACCGGCCCGACCCTGATTGCATTCTCGAACGAACATCCGGGCGCTGCTGCTCGTATCTTCAAAGAGTTTGCCAAGGGTCAGGACAAGTTCGAGATCAAGGCAGCTGCGTTCGAGGGCAAGTTCCTCGCAGCTAATCAGATCGACGTACTGGCAACTCTGCCGACCCGTGACGAAGCAATTTCTCAGCTGATGAGCGTGATTCAAGGCGCTACCAGCAAATTGGCTCGTACTCTGGCGGCAATTCGCGACCAGAAAGAAGCTGCTGCAGCCTAAGGCTCGTCAACTTCTCGCGTTTTTTGTTTATTTCGATGGTCGCGTAGGCCGTCCCCCAATTCAGGAATTGAGTCATGTCTCTGACTAACGAACAAATCATCGAAGCAATCGGCCAGAAATCCGTAGTGGAAATCGTTGAGCTGATCAAAGCGATGGAAGAAACCTTCGGTGTTACCGCTGCTGCTGCTTCGGCTGGTCCAGCTGCTGCTGCCGCTGTTGTTGAAGAGCAAACCGAGTTCAACGTTGTTCTGCTGGAAGCTGGCGAGAAGAAGGTTAACGTGATCAAGGCAGTTCGTGAACTGACCGGTCTGGGCCTGAAAGAAGCCAAAGAGAAAGTAGACGGCGCTCCTCAGGTTGTAGCTGAAGGCGTTTCGAAAGAAGCGGCTGAAGACGCCAAGAAGAAGCTGGAAGAAGCAGGCGCTAAAGTCGAACTGAAATAAGTATCGACTTTGCTCCTCCAGCCCGAGCGTCAAGCGACAGGCTGATGGCTGGTGGCTCTTGCCACCGGCCTTTTTCCGTTATTGGCAGCCGACTGGGTCGGTGCTGATAAAGGCGCTGTAACCACCCGATGCGGTGGAGCAAACCATGGGGTTTGCACGATTTTCTGGCTGCTCCCGTCGGGAGGGGCCAAACAAGCAGGTGACCAAGCTGGGGAACGCTGATGGCTTACTCATATACTGAGAAAAAACGTATCCGCAAGGACTTTAGCAAGTTGCCGGACGTCATGGATGTGCCTTACCTCCTGGCCATCCAGCTGGATTCGTATCGTGAATTCTTGCAAGCGGGAGCGACTAAAGATCAGTTCCGCGACGTGGGCCTGCATGCGGCCTTCAAATCCGTTTTCCCGATCATCAGCTACTCCGGCAATGCTGCGCTGGAGTACGTCGGTTATCGCCTGGGCGAACCGGCATTTGATGTCAAAGAATGCGTATTGCGCGGTGTAACTTTCGCCGTACCTTTGCGGGTAAAAGTGCGCCTGATCATTTTCGACAAAGAATCGTCGAACAAAGCGATCAAGGACATCAAAGAGCAAGAAGTCTACATGGGTGAAATCCCCCTGATGACTGAGAACGGTACCTTCGTAATCAACGGTACCGAGCGTGTAATCGTTTCCCAGCTGCACCGTTCCCCGGGCGTGTTCTTCGATCACGACCGCGGCAAGACGCATAGCTCCGGCAAACTGCTGTACTCCGCGCGCATCATTCCTTACCGCGGTTCGTGGCTGGACTTCGAGTTCGACCCGAAAGACTGCGTGTTCGTGCGTATCGACCGTCGTCGCAAGCTGCCGGCATCGGTACTGCTGCGCGCGCTCGGCTATACCACTGAAGAAGTGCTGGACGCTTTCTACACCACCAACGTTTTCCACCTGAGCGGCGAAACCCTCAGCCTGGAACTGATTGCTTCGCGTCTGCGTGGTGAAATTGCGGTTCTGGACATTCAGGACGAGAAAGGCAAGGTCATTGTTGAAGCGGGCCGCCGTATTACCGCGCGCCACATCAACCAGATCGAAAAAGCCGGTATCAAGACTCTGGAAGTACCTCTGGACTACGTCCTGGGCCGTACTACCGCCAAGGTCATCGTGCACCCGGCTACCGGCGAAATCCTGGCAGAGTGCAACACCGAGCTGAACACCGAAGTCCTGGCAAAAATTGCCAAGTCCGGCGTTGTTCGCATCGAAACTCTGTACACCAACGATATCGACTGCGGTCCGTTCGTCTCCGACACGCTGAAGATCGACTCCACCAGCAACCAATTGGAAGCGCTGGTCGAGATCTATCGCATGATGCGTCCAGGCGAGCCGCCAACCAAAGACGCTGCCGAAACCCTGTTCAACAACCTGTTCTTCAGCCCTGAGCGCTATGACCTGTCTGCGGTCGGCCGGATGAAGTTCAACCGTCGTATCGGTCGTACCGAGATCGAAGGTTCGGGCGTGCTGTGCAAGGAAGACATCGTCGCGGTATTGAAGACTCTGGTCGACATCCGTAACGGTAAAGGCATCGTCGATGACATCGACCACCTGGGTAACCGTCGTGTTCGCTGCGTAGGCGAAATGGCCGAGAACCAGTTCCGCGTTGGCCTGGTACGTGTTGAGCGTGCGGTCAAAGAGCGTCTGTCGATGGCTGAAAGCGAAGGCCTGATGCCGCAAGACCTGATCAACGCCAAGCCAGTGGCTGCGGCGGTGAAAGAGTTCTTCGGTTCCAGCCAGCTCTCGCAGTTCATGGACCAGAACAACCCGCTGTCCGAGATCACCCACAAGCGTCGTGTCTCTGCACTCGGCCCTGGCGGTCTGACTCGTGAGCGTGCAGGCTTTGAAGTCCGTGACGTACACCCGACTCACTACGGTCGTGTATGCCCGATTGAAACGCCGGAAGGTCCGAACATCGGTCTGATCAACTCCCTGGCTGCTTACGCTCGAACCAACCAGTACGGCTTCCTGGAAAGCCCGTACCGTGTGGTGAAAGAGGGTGTGGTTACCGACGAGATCGTGTTCCTGTCAGCTATTGAAGAAGCCGATCACGTGATCGCGCAGGCTTCGGCGACCATGAACGACCAGAAAGTCCTGATCGACGAACTGGTAGCCGTACGTCACCTGAACGAATTCACCGTCAAGGCGCCTGAAGAAGTCACCTTGATGGACGTTTCGCCGAAGCAGGTAGTTTCGGTTGCAGCGTCGTTGATTCCGTTCCTCGAGCACGACGACGCCAACCGTGCGTTGATGGGTTCGAACATGCAGCGTCAAGCTGTACCAACCCTGCGTGCTGACAAGCCGCTGGTAGGTACCGGCATGGAGCGTAACGTAGCCCGTGACTCCGGCGTTTGCGTCGTGGCTCGTCGTGGCGGCGTGATCGATTCCGTCGACGCCAGCCGTATCGTGGTTCGTGTTGCAGATGACGAAGTTGAAACCGGCGAAGCTGGTGTCGACATCTACAACCTGACCAAATACACCCGCTCGAACCAGAACACCTGCATCAACCAGCGTCCGCTGGTGAGCAAGGGTGATCGCGTTCAGCGTAGCGACATCATGGCCGACGGTCCGTCCACCGACATGGGTGAACTGGCACTGGGTCAGAACATGCGCATCGCGTTCATGGCATGGAACGGCTTCAACTTCGAAGACTCCATCTGCCTGTCCGAGCGTGTGGTTCAGGAAGACCGTTTCACCACGATCCACATTCAGGAACTGACCTGTGTGGCTCGTGATACCAAGCTTGGGCCTGAGGAAATCACTGCGGACATCCCTAACGTGGGTGAAGCTGCACTGAACAAGCTGGACGAAGCCGGTATCGTTTACGTAGGTGCTGAAGTTGGCGCAGGCGACATTCTGGTAGGTAAGGTCACTCCGAAAGGTGAGACCCAACTGACTCCGGAAGAAAAACTGCTGCGTGCAATCTTCGGTGAAAAAGCCAGCGACGTTAAAGACACCTCCCTGCGTGTACCTACCGGTACCAAAGGTACTGTCATCGACGTACAGGTCTTCACCCGCGACGGCGTTGAGCGTGATGCTCGTGCACTGTCGATCGAGAAGACTCAGCTCGACGAGATCCGCAAGGATCTGAACGAAGAGTTCCGTATCGTTGAAGGCGCGACTTTCGAACGTCTGCGTTCCGCTCTGGTAGGCCACAAGGCTGAAGGCGGCGCAGGTCTGAAGAAAGGTCAGGACATCACCGACGAGGTCCTCGACGGTCTTGAGCATGGTCAGTGGTTCAAACTGCGCATGGCTGAAGATGCTCTGAACGAGCAGCTCGAGAAGGCTCAGGCCTACATCGTTGATCGTCGCCGTCTGCTGGACGACAAGTTCGAAGACAAGAAGCGCAAACTGCAGCAGGGCGATGACCTGGCTCCAGGCGTGCTGAAAATCGTCAAGGTTTACCTGGCAATCCGTCGTCGCATCCAGCCGGGCGACAAGATGGCCGGTCGTCACGGTAACAAAGGTGTGGTCTCCGTGATCATGCCGGTTGAAGACATGCCGCACGATGCCAATGGCACCCCGGTCGACGTCGTCCTCAACCCACTGGGCGTACCTTCGCGTATGAACGTTGGTCAGATCCTTGAAACCCACCTGGGCCTCGCGGCCAAAGGTCTGGGCGAGAAGATCAACCGGATGGTCGAAGAGCAGCGTAAAGTCGCTGAACTGCGTACCTTCCTGGACGAGATCTACAACCAGATCGGCGGTCGTAACGAAGATCTGGACAGCTTCTCCGATCAGGAAATCCTGGATCTGGCGAAGAACCTGCGTGGCGGCGTTCCAATGGCCACTCCAGTGTTCGACGGCGCCAAGGAAAGCGAAATCAAGGCCATGCTGAAACTGGCAGACCTGCCGGAAAGCGGCCAGATGCAGCTGACTGACGGCCGTACCGGCAACAAGTTCGAGCGTCCAGTTACCGTTGGCTACATGTACATGCTGAAGCTGAACCACTTGGTAGACGACAAGATGCACGCGCGTTCTACCGGTTCGTACAGCCTGGTTACCCAGCAGCCGCTGGGTGGTAAGGCGCAGTTCGGTGGTCAGCGTTTCGGGGAGATGGAGGTCTGGGCACTGGAAGCATACGGTGCTGCTTACACTCTGCAAGAAATGCTCACAGTGAAGTCGGACGATGTGAACGGCCGTACCAAGATGTACAAAAACATCGTGGATGGCGATCACCGTATGGAGCCGGGCATGCCCGAGTCCTTCAACGTGTTGATCAAGGAAATTCGTTCCCTCGGCATCGATATCGATCTGGAAACCGAATAACACGTGACGCGAATCGAGAGCGGGGCAGGATTGCCCGCTCTCTGCTCCGCCAGGAGGAAAGGCCTTGAAAGACCTACTGAATTTGCTGAAAAACCAGGGTCAAGTCGAAGAGTTCGACGCCATCCGTATCGGATTGGCCTCGCCTGAGATGATCCGCTCATGGTCGTTCGGTGAAGTTAAAAAGCCGGAAACCATCAACTACCGTACGTTCAAACCTGAGCGTGACGGCCTGTTCTGCGCCAAGATCTTTGGCCCGGTAAAGGATTACGAGTGCCTGTGCGGTAAGTACAAGCGCTTGAAGCACCGTGGTGTGATCTGCGAGAAGTGCGGCGTTGAAGTTGCACTGGCCAAGGTTCGTCGTGAGCGCATGGCGCACATCGAACTGGCTTCGCCGGTTGCTCACATCTGGTTCCTGAAATCGCTGCCGTCCCGTATCGGCTTGCTGATGGACATGACCCTGCGTGATATCGAACGCGTTCTCTACTTCGAGAGCTATGTCGTTATCGATCCAGGCATGACCACCCTTGAAAAAGGTCAGCTGCTGAACGACGAGCAGTACTTCGAAGCGCTGGAAGAGTTCGGTGACGACTTCGACGCCCGTATGGGTGCTGAAGCTGTACGTGAACTGCTGCACGCTATCGACCTGGAACACGAGATTGGCCGTCTGCGTGAAGAAATTCCGCAAACCAACTCGGAAACCAAGATCAAGAAGCTGTCCAAGCGTCTGAAGTTGATGGAAGCCTTCCAGGGTTCCGGCAACCTGCCAGAGTGGATGGTGCTGACCGTTCTGCCGGTTCTGCCGCCAGATCTGCGTCCATTGGTCCCGCTGGACGGCGGTCGTTTCGCGACTTCCGACCTCAACGATCTGTATCGTCGAGTGATCAACCGTAACAACCGTTTGAAGCGCCTGCTGGATCTGTCCGCTCCGGACATCATCGTGCGCAACGAAAAGCGTATGTTGCAGGAAGCTGTCGATGCTCTGCTCGACAACGGTCGTCGTGGCCGCGCTATCACAGGTTCGAACAAGCGTCCTCTGAAATCCTTGGCTGACATGATCAAGGGTAAGCAAGGTCGTTTCCGTCAGAACTTGCTCGGTAAGCGTGTTGACTACTCCGGTCGTTCGGTAATTACCGTAGGCCCGACTCTGCGTCTGCATCAGTGCGGTCTGCCGAAGAAGATGGCTCTCGAGCTGTTCAAACCGTTCATTTTCGGCAAGCTGGAAATGCGTGGTCTCGCGACCACCATCAAAGCGGCCAAGAAAATGGTCGAGCGCGAACTGCCAGAGGTTTGGGACGTTCTCGCTGAAGTGATTCGCGAACACCCGGTTCTTCTCAACCGTGCACCGACCCTTCACCGTCTGGGTATCCAGGCGTTTGAACCGGTACTGATCGAAGGTAAGGCTATCCAGCTGCACCCTCTGGTCTGCGCCGCGTACAACGCCGACTTCGACGGCGACCAAATGGCCGTGCACGTACCGCTGACACTGGAAGCCCAGTTGGAAGCGCGTGCGTTGATGATGTCGACCAACAACATTCTGTCGCCAGCCAACGGTGAGCCAATCATCGTTCCGTCGCAGGACGTTGTATTGGGTCTGTACTACATGACTCGTGAAGCGATCAACGCCAAAGGCGAAGGTCGTGTGTTCGCGGATCTGCAGGAAGTTGACCGTGTGTTCCGTGCCGGCGAAGCCGCACTGCACGCCAAGGTTAAGGTTCGTATCAACGAAACCGTCAACGACCGTGACGGCAACAGCGTGAGCGGTACCCGTATCGTCGACACCACTGTCGGCCGTGCGCTGCTGTTCCAGGTTGTGCCAAAAGGTCTGTCGTACGACGTCGTCAACCTGCCTATGAAGAAAAAGGCGATCTCCAAGCTGATCAACCAGTGCTACCGCGTGGTTGGTTTGAAAGAGACCGTGATCTTCGCTGACCAGTTGATGTACACCGGTTTCGCTTACTCGACCATCTCCGGCGTTTCCATCGGTGTTAACGACTTCGTTATCCCGGATGAAAAAGCCCGCATCATCGGTGCTGCCACCGACGAAGTGAAAGAGATCGAGAGCCAGTACGCCTCCGGCCTGGTAACCCAGGGCGAGAAGTACAACAAAGTGATCGACCTTTGGTCGAAAGCGAACGACGAAGTTTCCAAGGCAATGATGGCCAACCTCTCGAAAGAGAAGGTTATCGACCGTCACGGCGTTGAAGTCGATCAAGAGTCTTTCAACTCGATGTACATGATGGCCGACTCGGGTGCGCGGGGTTCCGCAGCACAGATTCGTCAGCTGGCCGGTATGCGTGGTCTGATGGCCAAGCCGGACGGTTCCATCATCGAAACGCCGATTACTGCGAACTTCCGTGAAGGTTTGAGCGTACTTCAGTACTTCATCTCGACTCACGGTGCTCGTAAAGGTCTGGCGGATACCGCGTTGAAAACTGCGAACTCCGGTTACCTGACTCGTCGTCTGGTAGACGTGGCGCAGGATCTGGTTGTAACCGAGATCGATTGCGGCACCGAACACGGTCTGCTGATGACTCCGCACATTGAAGGCGGTGACGTTGTAGAGCCGTTGGGTGAGCGCGTATTGGGTCGTGTTATTGCCCGTGACGTATTCAAGCCAGGCACCGAGGACGTTATCGTTCCGGCCGGTACTCTGGTAGACGAGAAGTGGGTTGAATTCATCGAGCTGAACAGCATCGACGAAGTGATCGTGCGTTCGCCGATCAGCTGCGAAACCCGCTATGGCATTTGCGCCAAGTGCTACGGCCGTGACTTGGCTCGTGGTCACCAGGTGAACATCGGTGAAGCGGTCGGCGTTATCGCTGCCCAGTCCATCGGTGAGCCGGGTACCCAGCTGACGATGCGTACGTTCCACATCGGTGGTGCGGCAAGCCGTACTTCCGCAGCCGACAGCGTTCAGGTGAAGAATGGCGGTACCGTCCGTCTGCACAACCTGAAGCACGTTGAGCGAGTGGATGGTCACCTGGTTGCTGTGTCCCGTTCCGGTGAGCTGGCCATCGCTGACGACTTCGGTCGTGAGCGCGAGCGTTACAAGCTGCCGTACGGTGCTGTGATTTCGGTTAAAGAAGGTGACAAGGTCGACGCTGGCGCAATCGTGGCCAAGTGGGATCCGCACACTCACCCGATCGTTACCGAAATGAAAGGTACCGTGACCTACGTGGGCATGGAAGAAGGCATCACGATCAAGCGTCAGACTGACGAATTGACCGGTATGACCAACATTGAAGTACTCGACGCGAAAGATCGTCCAGCTGCGGGCAAAGAAATCCGTCCAGCAGTGAAGATGGTCGACGACAACGGCAAGGATCTGTTGCTGCCAGGCACTGACGTTATCGCTCAGTACTTCCTGCCAGCCAACGCCCTGGTCGGTGTAGCGGATGGTGCGAAGATCGCGATCGGTGATGTTATCGCGCGTATCCCGCAAGAAACTTCGAAGACCCGTGACATCACCGGTGGTCTGCCGCGTGTTGCCGACTTGTTCGAAGCCCGTCGTCCGAAAGAAGCGTCGATTCTGGCTGAAGTCAGCGGCACCATCGCGTTCGGTAAAGAGACCAAAGGCAAGCGCCGTCTGGTTATTACCCCGAACGACGGTAGCGATCCGTACGAAGAGCTGATTCCGAAGTGGCGTCACCTGAACGTGTTCGAAGGCGAACAGGTAAACCGCGGCGAAGTTATCTCCGACGGTCCAAGCGATCCGCACGACATCCTGCGTCTGTTGGGTGTGAGTGCGCTGGCCAAGTACATCGTGAACGAGATCCAGGACGTTTACCGTCTGCAAGGCGTGAAGATCAACGACAAGCACATCGAGACCATCCTGCGTCAGATGCTGCGTAAAGTTGAAATCGCTGAATCCGGCGATTCCAGTTTCATCAAGGGCGACCAGATGGAACTGACTCACGTACTGGTAGAAAACGAGCGTCTGGGCGGCGAAGACAAGTTCGTCTCCAAGTACACTCGCGTTCTGCTGGGTATCACCAAGGCGTCGTTGTCCACCGAATCGTTCATCTCGGCGGCTTCCTTCCAGGAAACCACCCGCGTACTGACCGAAGCGGCAGTCACCGGCAAGCGCGATTACCTGCGCGGCCTGAAAGAAAACGTGGTCGTGGGTCGTCTGATCCCGGCAGGTACCGGCCTGGCATATCACAGCGAGCGCAAGCGTCGTCGTGAAGCAGACAAGCCGTTGCGCGTAAGCGCCAGTGAAGTGGAAGCTGCACTGACCGAAGCGCTGAACTCGAGCGGTAACTGAGTTCTGCGATAAATGAGTGTAAGGCCCTGATCGCTCCGTTCATCGAATCGAGACATTTTGTCGAGGTTCGAGGGGCGGGGAGGTCGGGGCCTTGCCTTGACTGGGGACAAGATCCTCTTTAGACTCTTGATCCCCTAAATTTGGCGGGAATTCGTTCCTGCCATTTTGCTTTTCTTGCAAGACAATAGCGTCGCAAGACAACAGTGGAGCTAGTAGATGGCAACTATCAACCAGCTGGTACGTCAGCCGCGTAAGCGTATCGTCGAGAAATCCGACGTACCTGCGCTGCAGAACTGCCCGCAACGTCGTGGCGTGTGCACCCGTGTGTACACCACCACGCCGAAAAAACCTAACTCGGCACTGCGTAAAGTATGCCGTGTGCGCCTGACCAACGGTTTCGAGGTTTCCTCGTACATCGGTGGTGAAGGTCACAACCTGCAAGAGCACAGCGTGGTACTGATCCGCGGCGGTCGTGTAAAAGACTTGCCAGGTGTTCGTTACCACACCGTTCGCGGCTCCTTGGATACTTCCGGCGTTAAAGGCCGTAACCAGGGTCGTTCGAAGTACGGTACCAAGCGTCCGAAGTAATCGGCCGTTTTGCAGATTTTCATTTTATTGAGTCGATAAGAGTAAGGTCGGGCACGCATCCATTGGATCTGTCCCGAGCTAACCTGAAGACCGCTTGAGGGCTTATCATGCCAAGACGTCGCGTAGCAGCAAAGCGTGAGATTCTGGACGATCCGAAATACGGAAGCCAGATCCTCGCCAAATTCATGAACCACGTTATGGAAAGCGGCAAGAAAGCCGTTGCCGAACGTATCGTTTATGGTGCCCTGGAAACCGTTGCGACCCGTAAGGCTGGCACCGATCCCCTGGAACTCTTCGAAAAAGCACTCGACGCCATCGCTCCGCTGGTCGAAGTGAAGTCGCGCCGCGTTGGTGGTGCTACTTACCAGGTTCCGGTCGAGGTTCGTCCTTCCCGTCGTAACGCTCTGGCAATGCGCTGGTTGGTAGACTTCGCCCGTAAGCGTGGCGAGAAGTCTATGGCTCTGCGTTTGGCTGGCGAACTGCTGGATGCTGCTGAAGGTAAAGGTGCTGCTGTTAAGAAGCGTGAAGACGTGCACCGTATGGCTGAAGCCAACAAAGCTTTCTCGCACTACCGCTTCTAATTTTAGCTTCACTAATTTTGCGAGGGCTTTATGGCTCGTACTACTCCGATTAGCCGCTACCGTAACATCGGTATCGTCGCTCACGTGGATGCTGGTAAAACCACCACCACCGAGCGCGTCCTTTTTTACACCGGCAAAAGTCACAAAATGGGCGAGGTGCATGATGGCGCCGCGACCACAGACTGGATGGTGCAGGAGCAGGAGCGTGGTATTACCATCACTTCTGCTGCCATCACCGCTTTCTGGAAAGGTTCCGAGAAGCAGTACAAGGACGAGCACCGCTTCAACGTAATCGATACCCCGGGCCACGTTGACTTCACTATTGAAGTTGAGCGTTCCCTGCGCGTACTCGACGGCGCTGTCGTTGTGTTCTGCGGTACTTCGGGTGTTGAGCCTCAGTCGGAAACCGTATGGCGTCAAGCCAACAAATACGGTGTTCCACGTCTTGTTTACGTAAACAAGATGGACCGTGCTGGTGCCAACTTCCTGCGCGTGATCGGTCAGATCAAGCAGCGTCTGGGTCACACTCCGGTGCCGATCCAGTTGGCCATCGGTTCCGAAGACAACTTCCAGGGTCAGATCGATCTGATCAACATGCAAGCTGTCTACTGGAACGACTCTGACAAAGGTATGGTCCCTGTTCGCAAGGACATTCCTGCTGAGCTCCAAGAGCTGGCTGAAGAGTGGCGCAACAACATGGTTGAAGCTGCTGCTGAAGCCAACGAAGAGCTGATGAACAAGTACCTGGAAGGCGAAGAGCTGTCGATCGAAGAGATCAAGGCTGCTTTGCGTCAGCGTACTATCGCCGGCGAAATCGTTCTGGCTGTTTGCGGTTCTTCGTTCAAGAACAAGGGTGTTCCCCTGGTTCTCGACGCCGTTATCGACTTCCTGCCTGCGCCGACCGACATTCCTGCGATCAAGGGTACTGACCCTGATAACGAGGAAATCGAGCTGGAGCGTCATGCAGACGATGCGGAGCCGTTCTCGGCTCTGGCGTTCAAGATCGCTACCGACCCATTCGTGGGTACCTTGACCTTCGTCCGTGTTTACTCGGGCGTGTTGAACTCCGGCGACGGCGTGATCAACTCGGTTAAAGGTAAGAAAGAGCGCGTGGGTCGTATGGTGCAAATGCACGCAAACGCCCGTGAAGAGATCAAGGAAGTACGCGCTGGCGACATCGCGGCCCTGATCGGCATGAAGGACGTCACCACTGGTGAAACCCTCTGCAACGCTGACAAGCCAATCATCCTGGTTCGCATGGACTTCCCGGAGCCGGTTATTTCGGTTGCCGTAGAGCCTAAGACCAAGGATGACCAGGAAAAAATGGGCATCGCTCTGGGCAAACTTGCTCAGGAAGACCCGTCTTTCCGCGTTAAAACTGATGAAGAGACTGGTCAAACGATCATCTCCGGCATGGGCGAGCTGCACCTGGACATCCTGGTTGACCGGATGCGCCGTGAGTTCAACGTCGAAGCCAACATCGGCAAGCCTCAGGTTTCGTATCGTGAGCGCATCACGAAGAACTGTGAAATCGAAGGCAAGTTCGTTCGTCAGTCCGGCGGTCGTGGTCAGTTCGGCCACTGCTGGATCCGTTTTGCTCCTGCTGACGAAGGTCAGGAAGGTCTGCAATTCGTGAACGAAGTTGTAGGTGGTGTGGTTCCTAAGGAATACATCCCGGCTATCCAGAAGGGTATCGAAGAGCAGATGAAGAACGGCGTTGTTGCCGGCTATCCGCTGATCGGCCTGAAGGCTACCGTGTTCGATGGTTCTTACCACGACGTCGACTCCAACGAGATGGCGTTTAAAGTGGCTGCCTCCATGGCGACCAAGCAACTGGCCCAGAAGGGCGGTGGTGAGTTGCTTGAGCCGATCATGGCTGTAGAGGTTGTTACGCCTGAAGACTATATGGGTGATGTGATGGGCGACCTTAACCGTCGTCGCGGCATGATCCAGGGTATGGAAGACACAGTGTCCGGCAAGGTTATCCGTGCCGAGGTTCCACTGGGTGAGATGTTCGGTTATGCGACCGACGTTCGTTCCATGTCCCAGGGTCGCGCAAGCTACTCTATGGAATTCAAAAAATACGATACGGCTCCGTCGCACATCGTCGAATCCGTAACCAAAAAACAAGGCTGATTCAGCCCCTTTAGGCTAGGAGTTAATTGTCGTGGCTAAAGAAAAATTTGATCGTTCCCTACCGCACGTCAACGTTGGCACCATTGGTCACGTTGACCACGGTAAAACCACTCTGACTGCTGCTCTGACTCGCGTTTGCTCCGAAGTTTTCGGTTCCGCAATCGTTGACTTCGACAAGATCGACAGCGCACCAGAAGAAAAAGCTCGTGGTATCACCATCAACACCGCTCACGTTGAGTACAACTCGACAATTCGTCACTACGCTCACGTTGACTGCCCAGGTCACGCTGACTATGTGAAGAACATGATCACCGGTGCTGCTCAAATGGATGGCGCTATTCTGGTTTGCTCGGCCGCTGATGGTCCGATGCCACAAACCCGTGAGCACATCCTGCTGTCCCGTCAGGTAGGCGTTCCGTACATCGTGGTTTTCCTGAACAAGGCTGACCTGGTAGACGACGCTGAGCTGCTGGAACTGGTTGAGATGGAAGTTCGCGACCTGCTGTCCACCTACGACTTCCCGGGCGATGACACTCCAATCATCATCGGTTCGGCTCGTATGGCGCTGGAAGGCAAAGACGACAACGAAATGGGCACCACTGCCGTTCGTAAACTGGTTGAGACTCTGGATACCTATATCCCAGAACCAGTTCGTATGATCGACAAGCCGTTCCTGATGCCAATCGAAGACGTATTCTCGATCTCGGGTCGCGGTACTGTTGTGACTGGTCGTATCGAGCGCGGTATCGTTCGCGTTCAGGATCCGCTGGAAATCGTTGGTCTGCGTGACACCACCGTTACTACTTGCACCGGTGTTGAAATGTTCCGCAAGCTGCTCGACGAAGGTCGTGCTGGCGAGAACTGCGGCGTTCTGCTGCGTGGTACCAAGCGTGACGACGTTGAGCGTGGCCAGGTTCTGGTTAAGCCAGGTTCGGTTAAGCCGCACACCACTTTCACCGCAGAAGTTTACGTTCTGAGCAAGGAAGAAGGCGGTCGTCACACTCCGTTCTTCAAAGGCTACCGTCCACAGTTCTACTTCCGTACTACTGACGTGACTGGTAACTGCGAGCTGCCAGAAGGCGTTGAAATGGTAATGCCAGGTGACAACATTCAGATGACTGTTACCCTGATCAAAACCATCGCGATGGAAGACGGTCTGCGTTTCGCTATCCGTGAAGGCGGTCGTACCGTCGGCGCTGGCGTCGTAGCCAAAATCATCGCGTAATTCTCTTTTATAGAGATTGCCTGATGCTTTGAAAAAGCCCCCGCTCAGCGGGGGCTTTTTTATTGGGTTGACACCTATCTGGGGCGTCTATAGAATTGCGCCTCCTTTTAACGGGCGTATTGCGCTCGGTGGGAATAGCAGCCGGAGTCTGAAATCCAATGCAAAATCAGCAAATCCGTATCAGGTTGAAGGCTTTCGACCATCGCCTGATCGACCAATCAACCCAGGAAATCGTGGAAACCGCGAAACGTACTGGTGCTCAAGTGCGTGGTCCAATTCCACTGCCTACCCGTAAAGAGCGGTTCACCGTTCTGGTTTCTCCGCACGTCAACAAAGACGCGCGCGACCAGTACGAAATCCGCACTCATAAGCGCGTTCTGGACATCGTCCAGCCAACGGATAAAACCGTTGATGCTCTTATGAAGCTTGATCTTGCGGCCGGTGTGGAAGTGCAGATCAGCCTCGGCTAAGACTCGGTCTTAGTCGTGTAACGCTCTGAAATGGGCGGCCATAGCGGGTGAAAGCCCCGTACACTCATGAGGTTTACAACATGACTATTGGTGTAGTCGGTCGTAAATGCGGTATGACCCGTATTTTCACCGAAGAAGGTGTCTCCATTCCGGTCACGGTCATTGAGATCGAGCCGAATCGCGTCACCCAGTTCAAAACTGAAGAGACCGATGGCTATCGTGCAGTGCAAGTCACTGTCGGCGAGCGTCGTGCTTCGCGTGTAACAGCAGCTCAGGCTGGCCACTTCGCTAAAGCGAACGTTGCCGCTGGTCGCACCACCATGGAATTCCGTCTTGAAGAAGGCGAGTACCAGGCTGGCGATCTGATCAACGCTGAAATCTTCGCCGCTGGTCAACTGGTTGATGTAACCGGTCAGTCCAAGGGTAAAGGCTTCCAGGGTACGATCAAGCGTTGGAATTTCCGCGGGCAAGATAACACCCACGGTAACTCCGTATCCCACCGCGTCCCAGGCTCTATCGGCCAGTGCCAGACTCCTGGTCGTGTATTCAAGGGCAAAAAAATGTCCGGTCATATGGGCGCTGAGCGCGTGACCGTGCAGTCCCTGGAAGTAGTGCGCGTGGACGCTGAACGCAATCTGTTGTTGGTCAAGGGTGCTGTTCCTGGCGCTACTGGCGGCAACCTGGTTGTACGTCCAGCAGCCAAGGCTCGCGGTTAAGGGGAAGCTGACATGCAATTAAATGTAAATGACGCTCAAGCGATCGAAGTTTCCGAACTGACATTTGGCGGCGAATTCAACGAGACGCTGGTTCACCAAGCAGTCGTGGCCTACATGGCTGGCGGCCGTCAAGGTACCAAGCAGCAGAAGACCCGTTCCGACGTTCGTGGTGGCGGTAAGCGCCCATGGCGTCAGAAAGGTACTGGCCGTGCTCGTGCCGGTACTATCCGTAGCCCAATCTGGCGTGGCGGCGGTACCACTTTTGCAGCGCGTCCACAGGATCACTCCCAGAAGCTGAACAAGAAGATGTATCGCGCAGCAATGCGTTCCATCCTTGCTGAGCTGGTGCGTACTGATCGTCTGGTCGTGGTTCAGGATTTCGCTGTTGAAACTCCGAAAACCAAAGATCTGCTGGGCAAGCTGAACAACATGAGCCTGACCGACGTTTTGATCGTGTCGGACGCTGTTGATCAGAACCTGTACCTGGCTGCTCGTAACCTGCCGCACGTAGATGTACGTGACGTTCAAGGTTCCGATCCAGTTAGTCTGATCGCATACGACAAGGTGTTGATCACCGTGTCGGCCGTGAAGAAATTCGAGGAGCTGCTGGGATGAACCAGGAACGCGTATTTAAAGTTCTGCTTGGCCCGCACGTTTCCGAGAAGGCTACGGTTCTGGCAGACAAGAAAGGCCAGTTCGTTTTCAAGGTTGCTACTGACGCAACCAAGCTGGAAATCAAGAAGGCCGTCGAAAGCCTGTTCAGCGTGAAAGTAGAGCGCGTCACTACCCTGAATGTTCTGGGTAAGAGCAAGCGCACTGCTCGCGGTCTGGGCAAGCGTAATGACTGGAAGAAGGCAGTTATCTCCCTTCAGCCAGGCCAAGATCTCGATTTCAGCAGCAGTGCTGAGTAAGGAAGGGGTGCATCATGGCAATCGTTAAATGCAAACCGACTTCCCCTGGCCGCCGTTTTGTGGTCAAGGTGGTCAACCAGGAGCTGCATAAAGGCGCTCCTCACGCACCGCTGCTCGAGAAAAAATCGAAGACTGGTGGTCGTAACAACAATGGCCGTATTACCACGCGTCACATCGGTGGTGGTCATAAGCAGCATTATCGTATGGTCGATTTCCGTCGCAACGACAAAGATGGCATCGTCGCCACTGTCGAGCGTATCGAATACGATCCAAACCGTACTGCTCACATCGCACTGCTCTGCTACGCAGACGGCGAGCGCCGCTACATCATCGCCCCTAAAGGCGTGAGTGCTGGCGACCAGCTGATCGCAGGCGCTCTGGCTCCAATCAAGCCAGGCAACGCTCTGCAACTGCGCAACATTCCAGTCGGTTCTACCGTACACGGCATCGAACTGAAGCCAGGTAAAGGCGCACAGATCGCTCGTTCCGCTGGTGCTTCGGCTCAGCTGATCGCTCGTGAAGGCGTTTACGTTACCCTGCGTCTGCGTTCCGGTGAAATGCGTAAAGTCCTGGCTGAATGCCGTGCGACCCTGGGCGAAGTCTCGAACTCCGAGCACAGCCTGCGTTCGCTGGGTAAAGCTGGTGCCAAGCGCTGGCGTGGCGTTCGCCCAACCGTTCGTGGTGTTGCCATGAACCCGGTTGACCACCCACATGGTGGTGGTGAAGGTCGTACCTCTGGTGGTCGTCATCCGGTATCGCCATGGGGCTTCCCGACTAAGGGCGCGAAGACTCGTGGTAATAAGCGTACCGACAAAATGATCGTCCGTCGTCGCAAGTAAATAGAGGGATACGACAGTGCCACGTTCTCTGAAAAAAGGTCCTTTTATTGATCTTCACCTACTGAAGAAGATCGAAGTGGCGGCGGAAAAGAACGATCGCAAACCAATTAAGACTTGGTCGCGTCGTTCGATGATCCTGCCACAAATGGTCGGTCTGACCATCGCAGTACACAACGGTCGTCAGCACGTCCCAGTTCTCGTTAACGAAGACATGGTCGGCCACAAACTGGGCGAGTTCGCCGGTACCCGCAACTATCGCGGGCACGTGGCTGACAAGAAAGCCAAGCGTTAAGGGGTTAGGAAATGGAAGTAGCCGCTAAGTTGTCGGGCGCTCGAATCTCCGCCCAGAAAGCCCGCTTGGTCGCCGACCAGATCCGCGGGAAGAAGGTGGGCGAAGCGCTCAACTTGTTGGCTTTCAGCAGTAAGAAAGCCGCCGAGATCATGAAGAAAGTGCTGGAGTCGGCCGTAGCCAACGCCGAGCATAACGAAGGCGCAGACGTTGATGACCTGAAGGTCAGCACCGTTTTCGTCAACGAAGGGCGTTCGCTGAAGCGCATCATGCCACGTGCCAAAGGCCGTGCTGATCGCATCGTCAAGCGGTCTTGCCATATCACTGTCAAGGTTGCTGACAAGTAACGGAGTCGAAGAGATGGGTCAGAAAGTACATCCCATTGGCATTCGCCTGGGAATCGTCAAGGAGCACACCTCCGTCTGGTACGCAGACGGTCGGACTTATGCGGACTACTTGTTCGCAGATCTGAAAGTGCGTGAGTATCTCCAAGACAAACTAAAAAGCGCGTCCGTAAGCCGTATCGATATCCATCGTCCGGCCCAAACTGCACGTATCACCATCCACACCGCTCGTCCAGGTATCGTTATCGGGAAGAAAGGTGAAGATGTTGAGAAACTGCGTCAGGACCTGACCAAGCAAATGGGTGTGCCTGTGCACATCAATATCGAAGAGATCCGCAAGCCGGAGCTCGACGGTATGCTGGTTGCGCAGAGCGTAGCTCAGCAGCTGGAGCGTCGTGTAATGTTCCGTCGCGCTATGAAGCGCGCAGTTCAGAACGCCATGCGCATTGGTGCCAAGGGCATCAAAATCCAAGTGAGCGGTCGTCTCGGCGGTGCTGAAATCGCACGTACTGAATGGTATCGCGAAGGTCGTGTGCCATTGCACACCCTGCGTGCCGACATCGACTATGCCAACTACGAAGCTCACACCACTTACGGTGTGATCGGTGTAAAGGTTTGGATCTTCAAAGGCGAAGTAATTGGTGGTCGCCAAGAAGAGCTGAAACCACAAGCACCAGCGCCTCGTAAAAAAGCTGCTAAGTAAGGGGTACGCCAAATGTTGCAACCTAAGCGTACGAAGTTCCGCAAGCAGATGACAGGCCACAACCGTGGTCTGGCTCAGCGCGGTAGCAAAGTCAGCTTCGGCGAGTTCGCGTTGAAGTCTGTAGCTCGTGGTCGTCTCACCGCTCGTCAGATCGAGTCAGCGCGTCGTGCTCTGACCCGTCACGTTAAACGTGGCGGCAAGATCTGGATCCGTGTATTCCCGGACAAGCCTATTTCCAAAAAGCCCCTCGAAGTTCGTATGGGTAAAGGTAAGGGTAGTGTGGAGTACTGGGTTGCCCAGATTCAGCCAGGCAAAGTCCTGTATGAAATCGAGGGTGTTTCTGAAGAGCTGGCGCGTGAGGCTTTTGCCCTGGCTGCTGCAAAGCTGCCGCTCGCCACCGCCTTTGTTAAACGGACGGTGATGTGATGAAAGCGAATGAACTTCGTGAAAAATCCGCACAGCAGCTGAACGAGCAACTGCTCGGCTTGCTGCGCGACCAGTTCAATCTGCGTATGCAGAAAGCAACTGGCCAGTTGGGGCAGTCTCATCTGCTCTCGCAAGTTAAGCGTGACATCGCTCGCGTGAAGACTGTGCTCAACCAGCAGGCAGGTAAGTGATCATGGCTGAAGCCGAAAAAACTGTCCGTACGCTGACTGGCCGTGTTGTCAGCGACAAGATGGACAAAACCATCACCGTACTGATCGAGCGTCGCGTAAAGCACCCGATCTACGGTAAATACGTTAAGCGTTCGACTAAGCTGCACGCGCACGACGAAACCAACCAGTGCCACATCGGCGACAAAGTCACTATTCGTGAAACTCGTCCTATGGCCAAGACCAAGTCTTGGGCGCTGGTTGATGTTCTCGAACGCGCTGTGGAAGTCTAAGGACTAGGGGTCGGAGAAATTATATGATTCAGACTCAATCCATGCTCGATGTGGCCGATAACAGCGGCGCTCGCCGTGTTATGTGCATCAAGGTGCTGGGTGGCTCCCATCGTCGTTACGCTGGTATCGGTGACATCATCAAAGTTACCGTGAAGGAAGCAATTCCTCGCGGTAAAGTGAAAAAAGGCCAAGTGATGACTGCTGTTGTAGTCCGCACTCGTCACGGCGTACGTCGTGCTGATGGCTCCATTATCCGCTTTGATGGCAACGCTGCTGTTCTTCTGAACAACAAGCAAGAGCCGATCGGCACCCGTATCTTTGGGCCAGTGACCCGTGAACTTCGTACTGAGAAGTTCATGAAGATCGTCTCGCTCGCCCCAGAAGTGCTGTAAGGAGATCCGACATGCAAAAGATTCGTCGTGACGACGAGATCATCGTGATCGCCGGCAAAGACAAAGGTAAGCGCGGTAAGGTGCTCAAGGTTCTTGCTAATAACCGTCTGGTTATCAGCGGTCTGAACCTGGTAAAGCGTCATACCAAGCCTAACCCGATGTCGGGCGTGCAAGGCGGTATCGTCGAAAAAGAAGCTCCACTGGACGCTTCTAACGTCGCCATTTTCAACGGCGAAACCAACAAGGCTGACCGCGTTGGTTTCAAAGTAGAAGACGGCAAGAAAATTCGTGTCTTCAAGTCGACCCAAAAAGCGGTTGATGCTTGAACACTGCTAGGTAGAAGACCATGGCACGACTAAAAGAGATTTACTGGAAGGAAATCGCACCGAAGCTTAAGGAAGAACTTAAGCTTTCGAACGTGATGGAAGTTCCACGCGTTACAAAAATCACCCTGAACATGGGTCTGGGCGAAGCTGTTGGTGATAAAAAAGTCATCGAGCATGCTGTTGCTGACCTGGAAAAGATCACCGGCCAAAAAGTCGTTGTGACCTACGCTCGTAAATCCATCGCTGGCTTTAAAGTCCGTGAAGGATGGCCGATCGGCGTTAAGGTGACTCTGCGCCGTGAGCGTATGTATGAGTTCCTGGATCGTCTGCTGTCGATCTCCCTGCCTCGGGTTCGCGACTTCCGCGGCCTGAATGCCAAGTCCTTCGATGGTCGTGGTAACTACAGCATGGGCGTGAAAGAGCAGATCATTTTCCCGGAAATCGACTACGACAAGATCGATGCTCTCCGCGGTCTGGACATTACCCTGACCACCACTGCCAAGAACGATGATGAAGGCCGCGCTCTGCTGCGTGCTTTCAAATTCCCGTTCCGCAACTGATTGGAGTAGGAAAATGGCCAAGAAGAGCATGAAAAACCGTGAGCTGAAGCGTCAGCTCACCGTTGCCAAGTACGCCACCAAGCGTGCAGCGCTGAAAGCTATCATCGTTGATCTGAACGCAAGTCCAGAAGCACGTTGGGAAGCTACCGTAGCTCTGCAGAAGCAACCACGTGACGCAAGCGCTTCGCGCATGCGTAACCGTTGCCGCCTGACTGGTCGTCCGCACGGCGTTTACCGCAAGTTCGGCCTTGGCCGTAACAAGCTGCGTGAAGCTGCAATGCGTGGTGACGTACCAGGTCTGGTTAAAGCCAGCTGGTAATTGCTGTCAAAGTCTCGATGTTCGGGTTCGCAAGAACCTGACCATCGGTGGCCTTGAATCTGAATCAAGCCCCTTTTGGGGCTTGATTCATTTCTGGGGTGTGTCTAGAATGACCGGCTCGCCTGAGCCCGTGTTTTTCATGCCCGGAAGTTCTCGGCGACAAGTAGTAGCCGCAAGGCTAATTTTTCTGTATTAGGAGCGTCTAGCCCATGAGTATGCAGGACCCGTTAGCGGACATGCTAACTCGAATCCGTAATGCCCAGATGGCTGAAAAGTCTGTCGTAAGCATGCCATCTTCCACGTTGAAGGCGGCTGTAGCAAAAGTCCTGAAGGACGAAGGTTACATCGCGGATTTTCAGATCACCACCGACGCTAAGCCGTCGTTGTCCATCGAGCTGAAGTACTTCGAAGGCCGTCCGGTTATCGAAGAAGTGAAGCGCGTTAGTCGTCCAGGCCTGCGTCAGTACAAGTCCGTTGAAGATCTGCCGAAAGTTCGTGGCGGTCTTGGCGTGTCTATCGTCTCCACCAACAAAGGTGTGATGACGGATCGTGCTGCGCGCGCTGCCGGTGTCGGCGGCGAAGTTCTTTGCACTGTGTTCTAAGGGGGGATAAGCATGTCTCGCGTCGCTAAGAACCCCGTTAAGCTGCCAGCCGGTGTCGAAGTAAAATTCGCAGGCCAACAGCTTTCGGTGAAGGGTGCCAAGGGTACTCTTGAACTGAACATCCATTCGTCCGTTGAGATCGTTGAAGAAGCTGGTGAGCTGCGTTTCGCTGCTCGCAATGGCGATCAACAAACTCGCGCAATGGCCGGTACCACGCGTGCGTTGGTAAACAACATGGTCCAAGGCGTAAGCCAAGGCTTCGAGCGCAAGCTCCAGCTGGTCGGTGTTGGTTACAAAGCGCAAGCAAAAGGCACGGTTCTGAACCTGGCCCTTGGCTTCTCGCACCCAGTGGATTACGAACTGCCGGAAGGCATCACCGCTGAGACTCCTAGCCAGACCGATATCCTGATCAAGGGCATCGACAAGCAGCTGGTAGGTCAAGTGGCCGCTGAGATCCGCGACTTCCGTCCACCAGAGCCGTACAAAGGCAAAGGTGTGCGCTACGCGGACGAAGTCGTCCGTCGTAAAGAAGCCAAGAAGAAGTAGGGCATAGCAAATGACCGACAAAAAAGTTACTCGACTGCGTCGCGCTCGCAAAGCACGCCTGAAAATGCACGAACTCGAAGTCGTGCGTCTCTGCGTGTTCCGCTCGTCGCAGCACATCTACGCCCAGGTCATCTCGGCCGACGGCAACAAGGTCCTGGCAAGCGCCTCGACTTTGGATAAAGAACTGCGTGATGGTGCCACTGGCAACATCGACGCGGCCACAAAGGTTGGCCAGCTGGTCGCTACGCGTGCTAAGGCCGCTGGCGTCTCGCAAGTGGCTTTCGACCGCTCTGGCTTCAAGTATCACGGCCGCGTTAAAGCGCTGGCTGATGCTGCTCGTGAAGCTGGGCTGGAGTTCTAAGTTATGTCAAATAACGACCAAAAGCGCGACGAAGGCTACATTGAGAAGCTGGTTCAAGTTAACCGCGTAGCCAAAACCGTTAAAGGCGGCCGTATCTTCACTTTCACCGCGTTGACCGTGGTTGGTGATGGTAAAGGGCGTGTTGGCTTCGGCCGTGGCAAGTCGCGTGAAGTGCCTGCTGCGATCCAGAAGGCAATGGAAGCTGCTCGCCGCAACATGATTCAAGTTGATCTGAACGGCACCACTCTGCAGTACGCAATGAAGTCCGCTCACGGCGCTTCGAAGGTGTACATGCAGCCTGCTTCTGAAGGTACCGGTATCATCGCTGGCGGCGCTATGCGTGCTGTTCTCGAAGTTGCTGGCGTTCAGAACGTTCTGGCCAAGTGCTACGGCTCGACTAACCCGGTAAACGTGGTTCACGCCACTTTCAAAGGTTTGAAAGCTATGCAGTCTCCTGAATCCATTGCCGCCAAGCGTGGCAAAAGCGTCAAGGAGATCTTCTGATCATGGCTACCGTTAAAGTAACGCTGATCAAAAGCATGACCGGCCGCATCCCTAACCACAAACTGTGCGTTAAGGGTCTGGGTCTGCGTCGCATCGGTCACACTGTAGAAGTCCAGGATACTCCCGAGAATCGCGGGATGATCAACAAGGCTTACTACATGCTGCGTGTCGAGGGTTAATCGATGAAACTCAATGATCTGAGTCCAGCGCCGGGTTCCCGTCGCGAAAAGCATCGTCCGGGCCGTGGTATCGGTAGCGGTTTGGGTAAGACTGGTGGCCGTGGTCACAAAGGTCAGACCTCCCGCTCCGGTGGCACCATTGCTCCAGGCTTTGAAGGCGGTCAACAGCCGCTGCATCGTCGCCTGCCGAAGTTCGGTTTCGTTTCCCTGAAAGCCATGGACCGCGCAGAAGTGCGTCTGTCCGAGCTGGCTAAAGTGGAAGGCGACATCGTCACCGTGCAGTCCCTGAAAGATGCCAACGTGATCAACGTCAACGTACAGCGTGTGAAAATCATGCTGTCCGGTGAAGTGACTCGCGCTGTCACTATCGGCAAGGGAATCGGCGCCACCAAAGGTGCGCGTGCGGCTATCGAAGCAGCTGGCGGCAAGTTCGAGGAATAAATGGCTAAGCAAGGTGCTCTCTCTGCGCTCGGCAAAGGCGGTATGTCTGAACTCTGGGCTCGTCTGCGTTTTCTGTTCCTGGCGATTATCGTCTACCGAATAGGCGCACACATCCCGGTCCCAGGTATTAACCCGGACCGACTCGCAGACCTGTTTCGACAGAATGAGGGGACCATTCTTAGCTTGTTCAACATGTTCTCCGGCGGCGCGCTGGAACGGATGAGCATCTTTGCATTGGGGATCATGCCGTACATTTCGGCATCGATCATCATGCAACTGATGACAGCCGTCAGCCCGCAGCTGGAGCAGTTGAAGAAGGAAGGTGAAGCTGGCCGTCGCAAGATCAGCCAGTACACCCGCTACGGCACCGTCATCCTCGCTCTCGTTCAGGCTATTGGCATGTCCATTGGTCTGGCGGGGCAGGGTGTTGCGTTCACTGGTGACTTTGGCTTCCATTTCGTCGCGGTATCCACTTTTGTGGCTGGTGCGATGTTCATGATGTGGCTGGGTGAGCAGATTACTGAGCGTGGTGTAGGCAACGGTATCTCGATGTTGATTTTTTCGGGTATCGTCGCCGGTCTTCCGAGAGCAATCGGGCAGTCTTTCGAGTCTGCGCGTCAGGGTGATATCAACATCTTCGCCTTGGTTGCCATCGGTTTGCTGGCAGTAGCGATTATCGGTTTCGTGGTGTTCATTGAGCGTGGTCAGCGTCGTATTGCTGTTCACTACGCCAAGCGTCAGCAGGGCCGCAAGGTTTTTGCTGCGCAGACAAGCCACCTGCCGCTTAAGGTGAACATGGCCGGTGTTATTCCGGCTATTTTCGCGAGCAGCATTTTGCTGTTCCCGGCTTCGTTGGGTGCCTGGTTCGGTCAGTCTGAAGGTATGGGCTGGTTGCAGGACATCTCGCAGTCGATCGCTCCTGGTCAGCCGTTGAATATTCTGCTGTTTAGTGCAGGGATTATTTTCTTCTGCTTCTTCTATACGGCGTTGATGTTCAATCCGAAAGACGTAGCGGAAAACCTGAAGAAGTCCGGTGCCTTTATTCCGGGCATCCGTCCAGGTGAGCAGTCTGCGCGCTATATTGATGGCGTTCTGACTCGCTTGACCATGTTCGGTGCTCTTTACATGACGGCCGTGTGCCTGTTGCCCCAGTTCCTGGTGGTTGCAGCAAACGTTCCGTTCTACCTTGGCGGGACCTCGTTGCTGATCGTGGTCGTGGTTGTGATGGACTTCATGTCCCAAGTACAATCGCACCTCGTTTCGCACCAGTACGAATCCCTGATGAAGAAAGCCAACCTGAAGGGTTACGGCAGCGGCATGTTGCGCTGAGTACCCATAAGGTTCGAGGAGTTGGTGATGAAAGTTCGTGCATCGGTGAAAAAGCTGTGCCGTAACTGCAAGATTATTCGCCGCGAAGGTGTTGTTCGAGTAATTTGCAGCGCGGAACCGCGTCACAAACAGCGCCAAGGCTGAGTGTGATCTGCTTGAAGCCCGGCAGCTAGTGCGCTGCCGGGTTGATTATTTGTTATTACAGCGATATTATCTCGCGCCCTATTTCTTGGCTTCCGGGGCGTAGGTAGCTGTCAATTGGAGTCCCACTGAATGGCCCGTATTGCAGGCGTTAACATTCCAGATAACAAGCACACTGTTATCTCGCTGACCTACATCTATGGTGTTGGTCGCACTACTGCGCAGAAAATTTGCGCAGAGACTGGGGTAAACCCAGCCGCAAAGATCAAAGATCTGAGCGACGAGCAGATTGAGCAGTTGCGTGGCGAAGTGGCGAAGTTCACCACTGAAGGTGACCTGCGTCGCGAAATCAACATGAAAATCAAGCGTTTGATGGACCTCGGTTGCTACCGTGGTCTGCGTCATCGTCGTGGTCTTCCAGTACGCGGTCAGCGTACCAAGACTAACGCGCGTACCCGTAAAGGTCCGCGTAAGCCGATCCGCAAGTAATCGCCCACGCGAATCGACAGGAAATTAATCATGGCAAAACCTGCTGCTCGTCCTCGTAAAAAAGTTAAAAAGACAGTGGTTGATGGCATCGCCCACATCCATGCTTCTTTTAACAACACCATCGTGACCATCACCGACCGTCAAGGTAACGCGCTTTCTTGGGCTACCTCCGGTGGTTCGGGTTTCCGCGGTTCCCGCAAGTCCACCCCGTTTGCTGCTCAAGTAGCTGCTGAACGTGCTGGTCAAGCTGCGCTGGAATATGGCCTGAAAAACCTCGACGTTAACGTCAAAGGTCCAGGTCCAGGTCGTGAGTCTGCTGTCCGTGCATTGAACGGCTGTGGCTATAAGATCGCCAGCATCACCGACGTGACGCCAATCCCGCACAACGGGTGCCGTCCGCCGAAGAAGCGCCGCGTGTAATCCAGGAGATTGTAAAGAATGGCTCGTTACATTGGTCCAAAATGCAAACTCGCTCGTCGCGAAGGCACCGATCTCTTCCTGAAGAGCGGCGTGCGCGCGATCGAATCGAAGTGCAACATTGAAGCAGCACCTGGTATCCACGGCCAACGCCGCGGTCGCCAGTCCGACTACGGCACCCAACTGCGTGAAAAGCAGAAGGTCCGTCGTATCTACGGCGTTCTCGAGCGTCAGTTCAGCGGCTACTACAAAGAAGCTGCTGGCAAGAAAGGTGCAACCGGTGAAAACCTGCTGCAACTGCTCGAATGCCGTCTGGACAACGTTGTATACCGTATGGGCTTTGGTTCGACTCGTGCCGAATCCCGTCAGCTGGTATCGCACAAGTCGATCAGCGTTAACGGTCAGACCGTAAACGTTCCGTCGTATCAGGTTCGTGCTGGTGACGTGGTTGCAGTTCGCGAGAAAGCAAAAAACCAACTTCGCATTGTCCAAGCTCTCGATCTGTGTGCCCAACGTGGCCGCGTAGAATGGGTAGAAGTAGACACTGAGAAGAAGTCGGGCGTTTTCAAGAACGTTCCTGCTCGCAGTGATCTGTCCGCCGACATCAACGAAAGCCTGATTGTCGAGCTCTACTCCAAGTAAGGGCTAGAAAATAGGTGCATCCATGCAGATTTCGGTAAATGAGTTCCTGACACCCCGCCACATTGATGTGCAGGTTGTCAGTCCAACCCGCGCCAAGATCACTCTCGAGCCTCTCGAGCGTGGTTTTGGCCACACCCTGGGCAACGCGCTGCGACGCATCCTGTTGTCCTCAATGCCCGGCTGCGCAGTAGTCGAGGCCGAGATTGACGGTGTGCTCCACGAGTACAGCGCCATCGAAGGTGTACAGGAAGACGTAATTGAAATCCTGTTGAACCTTAAAGGTCTGGCCATCAAGCTGCACGGTCGTGACGAAGTTACGCTGACCTTGTCGAAGAAGGGTTCGGGGGTGGTTACCGCTGCCGATATTCAGCTGGATCATGATGTCGAGATCGTTAATCCCGATCACGTAATCGCTAACCTGGCGTCTAACGGCGCCCTGAACATGAAGCTCACCGTAGCTCGTGGTCGTGGTTATGAACCAGCCGACTCGCGTCAGAGCGATGAAGATGAAAGCCGCAGCATCGGTCGCTTGCAGCTTGACTCTTCGTTCAGCCCGGTTCGCCGTATCGCATACGTGGTGGAAAACGCCCGTGTCGAGCAGCGTACCAACCTGGACAAGCTGGTTATTGATCTGGAAACCAACGGTACTCTGGATCCTGAAGAGGCTATCCGCCGCGCTGCAACCATCCTGCAACAGCAGTTGGCTGCGTTCGTCGACCTCAAAGGTGACAGTGAGCCAGTGGTTGTCGAGCAGGAAGACGAGATCGATCCGATCCTGCTTCGCCCGGTTGACGATCTGGAACTGACTGTACGTTCGGCTAACTGCCTTAAGGCGGAAAACATCTACTACATCGGTGACCTGATTCAGCGTACCGAAGTAGAGCTGTTGAAGACTCCGAACCTTGGCAAGAAATCCTTGACTGAAATCAAGGACGTTCTGGCCTCCCGCGGTCTGTCCCTCGGCATGCGCCTCGACAACTGGCCGCCTGCAAGTCTTAAGAAGGACGACAAGGCGACTGCCTGATCGTCGTAATCACCGAACGTAGTGTTTGGTAAGGAATGAACCATGCGTCATCGTAAAAGTGGTCGTCACCTGAGCCGCACCAGCTCGCACCGCAAGGCCATGTTCCAGAACATGGCGGTGTCGCTGTTCGAGCACGAGCTGATCAAAACTACTCTGCCAAAAGCCAAAGAACTGCGTCGCGTTGCTGAGCCGCTGATCACTCTGGCCAAGACAGATAGCCTGGCTAACCGCCGTCTGGCTTTCGACCGTACTCGTTCGAAAGCTATCGTTGGTAAGCTCTTCAACGACCTGGGCAAGCGTTACGCTACCCGTGAGGGTGGCTACCTGCGCATCCTCAAGTGCGGTTTCCGCGCTGGCGACAACGCGCCTATGGCGTACGTCGAGTTGGTTGATCGTGCTACTGCCGGCGAAGCTGTATCCGCCGAGTAAGACGTCAGTCTGAAACAAAGAACCGGGCCTAGTGCCCGGTTTTTTGTGCCTGCAAGAAAATGCGCTGTTCATACAAGCTTCTGACATGTCTCTGTTGTCACTATGTGCTGGGAAACATAATTAGTAATTATCTATCGATGTCTGCAAGTTAATGAATTTGTAGCTATCACATGGATGATCGATACTTCCCGACAAGCCGATTAGCCGGCAGTTTCAAGACTGACAGAGGAAGAAGACCGTATGAGCCAGATCAAAACGCTTACGACCGCCAGTGGCGCACCTGTCGCTGATAACCAGAATTCTCGCTCCGCCGGCCCGCGTGGCCCGCTGCTGCTCGACGACTTTCATCTGATCGAGAAGCTCGCCCACTTCAATCGGGAAAACATCCCTGAGCGTCGTGTTCACGCTAAAGGCTCAGGTGCTTACGGCACGTTTACCGTGACCCGCGACATCACCGAATACACCAGCGCCAAGTTGTTTGAATCTGTCGGTAAACAAACCCCGACGTTTTTGCGATTCTCCACGGTAGGCGGCGAACGCGGCTCTGCCGACACCGAGCGTGATCCGCGCGGTTTTGCATTGAAGTTCTACACCGAAGAAGGCAACTGGGACATTGTTGGCAACAACACGCCGGTGTTCTTCATCCGTGATCCACTGAAGTTCCCTGATTTCATTCACACGCAAAAACGTCTGCCGCAAAGCAACCTGAAAAGCGCGCAGATGATGTGGGACTTCTGGTCGCATTCGCCCGAGGCGCTGCACCAGGTCACCATTCTGTTCTCCGACCGTGGCATTCCTGACGGCTACCGCCACATGCACGGCTTCGGCAGCCACACCTACAGCCTGATCAGCGCAAAAGGTGAGCGTCACTGGGTGAAATGGCACTACAAGACCAAACAAGGCATCAAGAATCTGGCTCCGGCCGATGCTGCGCGGTTGGCTGGCACCGATCCGGATTACGCCCAGCGTGATCTGTTCGAAGCGATCGAGCGCGGTGAATTCCCGAAATGGCGCGTATGCATCCAGATCATGACCGAAGCTCAGGCGGCGGCACATTACGAGAATCCTTTTGATGTCACCAAAACCTGGTCGCAGAAAGAATTCCCGTTGATCGAGGTGGGTGAGTTGGAGCTGAACCGCAACCCGCAGAACTACTTTGCTGAAGTCGAGCAAGCCGCGTTCGGCCCGAGCAACATGGTCCCAGGCGTTGGTCTCTCGCCAGACCGCATGCTGCAAGGTCGCGTGTTCGCCTATGCCGATGCTCACCGCTATCGCGTAGGTACCAATCACCAGCAGTTGCCGGTGAACGCGCCACTCAGCCCGGTGAACACTTACCAGCGTGATGGCTCGATGGCGTTCGGCAGCAACGGTGGTGCCGCGCCTAACTACGAACCGAACAGCTATACCGAAGCGCCGAAACAAGCGCCGCGTTACGCTGAACCAGCGCTGGCCTTGAGCGGTGCTGCAGATCGCTACGATCACCGCGAGGATACCGATTACTACAGCCACGCCGGCGCGCTGTTCCGACTGATGAGCGACGAGCAGAGAGCATTGCTGGTCAGCAATATCGCCGGCGCCATGTCGGGTGTTTCCAGTGATGTGGTCGATCGTCAGCTGCAGCATTTCTACAAAGCCGACCCGGCGTATGGAGAAGCAATCGCAAAGCTGCTCAACGTACAGCTTAACGAAGTCTAAACGAGAAGCAGAACCGCCCTCATTCGGGCGGTTTTTGCGTTATTTAGGCTGCTTTTCTCAGAATATCTTCGCTTTTATTGCGTGAAGCGGGTGACCTTCCAGTCAGGTTGGTTCAAACTACAGCCTTTCAAGTAGGGAGATGTAGGGCGATGCAAGGCCACCCAGACGTAATCGATTACCTCAACACGTTGCTGACCGGCGAACTGGCCGCGCGTGATCAATATTTCGTTCATTCGCGGATGTATGAGGACTGGGGGTTCACCAAGCTCTACGAGCGAATCAACCACGAGATGGAAGAAGAAGCCGGTCACGCTGATGCACTGATGCGCCGGATTCTGATGCTCGAAGGCACGCCGCGCATGCGTCCGGATGATCTGGATGTCGGCACCACTGTGCCGGAGATGCTCGAAGCCGATCTGCGTCTTGAGTACAAAGTCCGAGCTGCGCTGTGCAAAGGCATCGAGCTGTGCGAGCAGCACAAAGACTATGTCAGCCGCGAGATCCTGCGCGTGCAGTTGAACGACACCGAAGAAGATCACACCTACTGGCTGGAAAAGCAGTTGGGCCTGATCAAGCTGATCGGTCTCGAGAATTACCTGCAATCTCACACTTCCTGATTGCAAAACGATACAAAAAAGCCCCTGTCACTGATGAAGTGACAGGGGCTTTTTCATGCCCGGCGTTTAAGCCCGATCACGGATCAGCAATGGCTTGAGGTAATGGCCGGTGTGAGATTGCTTCATCTCGGCCACATCCTCAGGCGTGCCGGTGGCAATGATCTGCCCACCTTTGGAGCCGCCCTCCGGCCCCAGATCGACCAGCCAGTCGGCCGTCTTGATCACATCGAGGTTGTGTTCGATCACCACCACGGTGTTGCCGTGGTCACGCAGACGATGCAGCACGTCGAGCAATTGCTGAATATCCGCGAAGTGCAAACCGGTGGTCGGTTCATCGAGGATGTACAGGGTCTTGCCGGTATCGCGCTTCGACAGTTCGCGGGACAGCTTGACCCGCTGCGCCTCACCGCCGGACAACGTCGTCGCCGACTGTCCGAGCTTGATGTACGACAGACCGACATCCATCAGCGTTTGCAGCTTGCGCGCCAGCGCCGGCACCGCGTCGAAGAACACTCGGGCTTCCTCGATGGTCATTTCGAGGGTTTCGTGGATGCTCTTGCCCTTGTATTTGATCTCAAGGGTTTCGCGGTTGTAGCGCTTGCTCTTGCACACGTCGCACGGCACGTAGATGTCTGGCAGGAAGTGCATTTCTACCTTGATCAGACCATCGCCCTGGCACGCTTCACAACGACCGCCCTTGACGTTGAAGGAGAAACGTCCCGGACCGTAACCACGAGAGCGTGATTCGGGCACGCCGGCGAACAGTTCACGGATCGGCGTAAACAGCCCTGTATACGTCGCAGGGTTAGAGCGTGGCGTACGGCCAATCGGGCTCTGGTCGATGTCGACGACTTTGTCGAGATGCTCCAGACCTTTGATGCTGTCGTGCGCTGCCGCTTCCAGGGTGGTCGCGCCGTTTAGGGCCGTGGCGCTCAGCGGGAACAGCGTGTTGTTGATCAGCGTCGATTTGCCCGAGCCGGACACGCCGGTGACGCACGTCAGCAGACCGATCGGGATATCCAGATCGACATTGCGCAGGTTGTTACCGCGCGCCCCTTTGAGCGACAGATTGAGCTTCTTGTTGCGCGGTGTACGTTTGGCCGGCACTTCAATCTTCACCCGGCCCGACAGGTATTTGCCAGTCAGGGAATCCGGGTGTGCCATGACTTCCGCCGGCGTACCTTCGGCAACGATCTGCCCACCGTGCACCCCGGCGCCGGGGCCGATATCGACGACATAGTCAGCCAGACGAATCGCATCTTCGTCGTGCTCAACCACGATTACCGTGTTACCGATGTCGCGCAGGTGCTTGAGCGTGCCGAGCAGTCGGTCGTTATCACGCTGATGCAAGCCGATGGACGGTTCGTCGAGGATGTACAACACGCCCACCAGGCCAGCGCCGATCTGGCTGGCCAGACGAATCCGTTGCGCCTCGCCACCGGAAAGGGTGTCAGCGCTGCGATCCAGCGACAGATAGTCGAGACCGACGTTGACGAGAAACTGCAGACGCTCACGGATTTCCTTGAGAATCTTGTCCGCGATCTCGCCACGGCGGCCGGTCATCTTCAGCTGGCCGAAGTATTCGCAAGCATCACCGATCGGCAGATTGGTCACTGCCGGCAATGTCTTCTCGCCAACCCAAACGTGCCGCGCCTCGCGACGCAGGCGCGTGCCACGGCAATCCGGGCACGACTGAGTGCTGAGGAACTTGGCCAGCTCTTCGCGCACGCTTGCCGACTCGGTCTCGCGGTAGCGACGCTCAAGGTTCGGCACGATGCCTTCGAACGGGTGCGAACGTTTGACGATATCGCCACGGTCGTTGAGGTATTTGAAGTCGACGTTCTGCGAGCCGCTGCCGTGCAGGATGAATTTCTGCTGATCGGCCGGCAGTTCGTTGAACGGAACTTCGAGGCTGAAACCGTAGTGCGAGGCCAGTGAGCCGAGCATCTGGAAGTAGTAGACGTTGCGCCGGTCCCAGCCGCGGATCGCACCCTCGGCCAAAGTCAGGTCGCCGTTGACCAACCGCTTGATGTCGAAGAACTGCTTCACGCCCAGGCCATCACAGGTCGGGCAAGCGCCGGCCGGGTTGTTGAAGGAGAACAGCTTGGGTTCCAGTTCGCTGATCGCATGGCCGCAGATCGGGCAGGCGAAGCGCGCGGAGAAGATCATCTCTTCGCCCGGCTCATCGTCCATCGGCGCCACCAGTGCAATGCCGTCCGCCAGTTTCAGCGCAGTCTCGAAAGACTCGGCCAGACGTTGCTGCAGATCGGCGCGCACCTTGAAGCGGTCAACGATTACATCGATCGAGTGCTTCTTCTGTTTATCCAGTTTCGGCAGTTCGTCGAGCTCACAGATGCGGCCGTTGACCCGGGCGCGAACGAAACCTTGTGCGCGCAGCTCTTCGAAGACCGAAAGGTGTTCACCTTTACGCTCGCGGATCACCGGGGCCAACAGCATCAGTTTGCTGCCTTCCGGCTGCGCCAGCACCAGGTCAACCATCTGGCTGACGGTCTGCGCTTCCAGTGGAATATCGTGATCCGGGCAGCGCGGCGTACCGACGCGGGCATAGAGCAGGCGCAGATAGTCGTAGATTTCGGTGATGGTGCCGACCGTGGAGCGCGGGTTGTGCGAGGTCGACTTCTGTTCGATGGAGATCGCCGGCGACAGGCCTTCGATGGTGTCGACGTCGGGTTTTTCCATCATCGACAGGAACTGGCGGGCGTAGGCCGACAGTGATTCGACATAGCGGCGCTGACCTTCGGCGTACAGTGTGTCGAAGGCCAGGGACGACTTGCCGGATCCGGACAGGCCGGTGATGACGATCAGCTTGTCCCGTGGCAGGGTCAGGTCGATGTTCTTCAGGTTGTGGGTACGGGCCCCACGTATCAGGATCTTGTCCAAAGTGGCCTCGCTCGGCGGGCGTCGAAAACGTAGGAGTATACGGGCAAATACTGGATGGATGCACACTATCAAACGAAGGGTTTTTTGCCCCGGATGAAGAGAGTTTCATCTATACGCGTCAAAGCGTCGCGATATACCCCGTCTTCCGATGGGACTGGTAGAATCGCCGCCGGTTCACACGAGGTTTTTCCATGCACGATCCCCACAGCGAACGCATGAGTGGCAGCGAGACCCGCGCGGCGAGCGGTCTGGCCCTGGTGTTCGCCTTCCGTATGCTTGGCATGTTCATGGTGTTGCCGGTACTGGCGACCTACGGCATGGATCTGGCAGGCGCGACCCCGGCCCTGATCGGGTTGGCTATCGGCGCTTACGGCCTCACTCAGGCGATTTTCCAGATTCCGTTCGGGATCATTTCCGACCGCATAGGCCGTCGTCCGGTGATTTACCTCGGGCTGATCGTCTTTGCCCTCGGCAGTGTGCTGGCGTCTCAGGCCGACTCGATCTGGGGCGTCATCGCTGGCCGGATCCTGCAGGGCGCCGGGGCGATTTCCGCTGCGGTCATGGCGCTGCTTTCCGACCTGACCCGCGAACAACATCGCACCAAAGCGATGGCCATGATCGGTATGACCATCGGTCTGTCGTTCGCCGTGGCCATGGTGGTTGGGCCGCTGTTGACCCGTGCTTTCGGGCTCTCTGGATTGTTTCTTGCCACCGGCGGCATGGCGCTGGTGGGCATCGTCATCGTGATGTTCATGGTGCCGAAATCCACCGGGCCGTTGACTCATCGCGAGTCCGGCGTGGCGCGTCAGGCCTTGATGCCGACGCTCAAGCATCCGGACTTGCTGCGACTCGATCTGGGCATCTTTGTGTTACATGCCATGTTGATGTCGAGCTTCGTTGCATTGCCCCTGGCGCTGGTGGAAAAAGCCGGTTTGCCCAAGGAACAGCACTGGTGGGTCTACCTCACCGCGCTGCTGATTTCGTTCTTCGCCATGATCCCGTTCATCATCTATGGCGAGAAGAAACGCAAAATGAAACGAGTTTTGCTCGGCGCCGTCATGACGCTGATGCTGACTGAGCTATTCTTCTGGCAGTTCGGCGACAGCCTGCGGGCTCTGGTGATCGGTACGGTGGTGTTCTTCACTGCGTTCAATCTGCTGGAGGCTTCATTGCCGTCGCTGATCAGCAAGGTTTCACCGGCGGGCGGGAAGGGCACGGCGATGGGCGTGTATTCCACCAGCCAGTTCCTCGGTTCGGCACTCGGCGGGATACTCGGCGGCTGGCTGTTTCAGCATGGCGGTCTGTCGGTTGTGTTCCTTGGATGTGCCGGGCTGGCTGCACTTTGGTTGGCCTTTGCTGTTACCATGCGTGAACCTCCCTACGTGACGAGCCTGCGCTTGCCGTTGTCGCCCGAAGCGATCCGCGAAGCGGGTCTGGTCGAGCGCCTCAAGGCCCTCGTAGGGGTAACCGATGCAGTGATAGTCGCCGATGAAGCGGCTGTTTACATCAAACTGGACAAAGAATTAGTGGATCGCGACACCCTCGAACGCCTGGTGAACAACCCGGCCGGGGCTGCTTGCGAAGCCTAGGAGAACGTTATGGCCCGTGGGGTTAACAAAGTCATATTGGTCGGCACTTGCGGCCAGGATCCCGAAGTTCGCTACCTGCCTAACGGTAACGCCGTGACCAACCTGAGTCTGGCCACCAGCGAACAATGGACCGACAAGCAAACCGGTCAGAAGGTCGAGAAGACCGAGTGGCACCGTGTTTCGATGTTCGGCAAGGTTGCGGAAATCGCCGGCGAATACCTGCGCAAGGGTTCGCAGGTTTACATCGAAGGCAAGCTGCAGACCCGTGAGTGGGAAAAAGACGGTATCAAGCGTTACACCACCGAAATCGTGGTCGACATGCAAGGCACCATGCAGCTGCTCGGCGGCCGTCCACAGCAGGGCGACCAACAAGGCGGTGGCAACAACTACCAGCAGTCCGCTCCAGCGCCACGCCAGCAGGCGCCGCGTCCGCAGCAGTCGGCTCCACAGCAGCGTTCGGCTCCTGCTCCACAGCAGGCCGCACCGCAACCGGCTCCGGATTTCGACAGCTTTGATGACGATATTCCGTTCTGATTCGCTGCTGTAACCGCTGCAAATAAAAAGGCCCGTCGCTTAAACGACGGGCCTTTTTTTGTGGAGCAAATAACCTGCAATCCCCCCCCGATCAACTGTGGGAGCGAGCCTGCTCGCGAAGGCGTCGGTCAGTTCAAAAAATGGTTGAATGACACACCGCTTTCGCGAGCAGGCTCGCTCCCACAGAAGGGATTCGGGTTTCAATCAAGGATCAGATGCGGCAGAAACCGGCTCGAATCTTTAGTGATCAGGCTGTTGTCTTCCCTTACACCAATCCCCGCTGCCTGATCGCCAATCACCCAGGAACCGATCAACGTGTAGCTGTCACCAAATTTCGGCAATGGCGCAAATTCCTGCAGGATAAACGGTGCATCCGTGTAGGGTCCGTCCTCTTTGACGATCAGACCATCAGCCGTTTGCAACTCGATGTTCGCGCCCTCGCGGGAAAAGTACGGCTTGCGTACCCAGCCTTTAGGCACCGCGCTTGCCGGGTTCGGGTCGAGATGCGCCGCCAGCAGATTCGGATGCCCTTTGTGCATTTCCCACAGCAACGGCAGTGCACCCTTGTTCGACAGAATCGCCTTCCACGCCGGTTCGAAAAACTGCGTATCGCACTCGGCAATCGCCGCGCCGAACGGCTCGTGGAAGATGAATTCCCAGGCATGCAGCTTGAACAGATGCGGGATCCAGCGATCTTCCAGATCGACAAAACGCCCTTCAGCCGTCAAGCCGATGTCTTCAATATCGATGTGCCGTGATTCGATGCCGACCTTCTCGGCGATCAACCGCAGGTAATCCGTGGTGCCCTTGTCTTCGACCGACTCTTTCATCGAAGCAAAGTAGAACGGACGCTTCAGCTGTAATTCGGCGAAGGCCTGGTGCAACTGGGTGTCGATGCTGTTGAACTGGTCGGCATGACGCGGCAGCGTGCCGCGCTCGATGCATTGTTCCAGCCAGCCCCATTGAAACGCCGCCGCTTCATAAAGACTGGTCGGCGTGTCGTAGTTGAGCTCCAACAGTTTTGCCGGGCCGTTGCCGCTGTAGGAAAAGTCCATGCGGCCGTACAGATGCGGATGACCTTCCAGCCAGGAAGTACGGATCATGTCGTAGTACGGCGCCGGGATGCTCAGGCGATCCAGCAGTTCCTCGCTGTGCACCACACGGTCGACCAGGTCCATGCACATCTCGTGCAGTTCGGTGGTCGGGTCCTCAAGATCGTTTTCGATCTGCGCGAGCGTGAACTGGTAGTACGCGCTTTCGTCCCAGTACGGCTCGTCGTCGATGGTGTGGAACATGAAGCCGAGGCTTTCGGCGGTCTGTTTCCAGTCGGGGCGCTCGGCGCAGAGGATCTTCTTCATGGTCAGCTACTCGAACGACCAGAACCAGAACTGCTGCCCCAGCCACCCCAGCCGCTACGGGCGCTGGACTGGCTGCCGAAGCCGCCGCGTGACGTCGAAGAAGCCACGTTGACCGGTTTGCTTTTGCTGCTCTCGTAATCCGGCTGGCTGCGCGTCGTGGTTTCGGCTCTGCGGTACTGCGTCGAGGTGTTGTATGGCTGGCGCGTTTCGCGATCGCGGTAAACCGTGCGTTCGGCGTTGTTGCTCATCGCGTTGCCGATCAGCCAGCCGGTCAGCCAGCCATTTCCGCCACCGCTGGAGACGTGCGAAGTGCTTTGCACATTCTGCGCCGTTGCACTACCGGCGGGCATCTGGGCATTGGCGATGGCGTCGAGGTTCTGCGCCGGCTCACCTTCCTGCGGCACTTTGAAGCCGCCGAGTTTCGGCACGAAGCGGCCGTCGGAATTCTTCTGGCACCAGTCAGCGGCGAAATCTGCGTCGCACTTGGCCTTGGCGTCGTACGCCGGGGCGATGCGCCGGTGTTCGGTCAGAGCGGCGACGTAGGCGTTGGAGCAGACATCGGCAGCCACTTCGGCGTCGACGCACTGTTCCACGTTCTGGAAATTGCGCGGTTGATCCGCGGCTGTCACTTGGCCGGAAACGGCCATGGCCACCGAAGCGGCAAGAGACAACTGAACGTATTTGCTGCGTTTCATCTAAGGCTTCCTGCCGATCAGTTGGACGGTGTCATGCACGCGGCGTTGAGCATGCCGACGCTGATCGCGACCGCTGCAACGTAAATGCCGGAAGCGATTTCACCGTTGGCGATGCGCTGGGAGGTGCCTTTGAGCACAAGGCCCGTGGCAAGAAACGCCAGCAGTTGCACGACGGCGGCAATCACCGCCCACAGTACGAAATCGAGAACATTGACCGAAAACGCAATCACGTTACTGGCCGGAATCGCGAAGCCGATGATCGCGCCGGCCAAAGCGATGGCCGCGGCTACGTTGCCGGAGCGAATCAGCTCGAATTCCTTGTGCGGCGTGATGCGCGTGTAGACGAATTGAAACAGCATGAACAGCAGTACGGCGCCGATGAGGTAGACGACGAAACCGACCAGCGCGGTTTTGTTCAGGGAAACGGCCAGCACTTCCAGCATGTAAAACTTCCTTTTTTAAATGGTGCTCAGATCTGTCGTGTACAGCGAGATGCCGAGCGAGGTGCTCAGGCTGACGGTGCCTTCTTCATCCTGTTCGACGGAGAACAGCAGCAGTTCGCGGCGATCGGTCAGGCCGGTCTCGCGCGCATAAAGCATGGAGTGGTGTTCGATGGTGTAGCTCTCGTCCGGATTGACCACCTGTTCGGTCATCGGTACGAGTTCGGTCTGGCCGTGCTCGGTGCCCCACTCGCGGGTGTATTCGACACCTGCGTGGGTGTAGGTCGGCAGACCGATCGAGCTGTTGGGTCCGGCCAGGCGCTGCAGTTCGGCGTCACTGTTGACGGTCACGTAACTGAGGTAGTTGAACAGGGTGACCGATTCGATCTGATCGTCACCGGTGACGTGGATCTGCAGCCAGAAATCCTCGTCATTCATGTAATAGCGGTGCAGTTTATTGGACTGGCCGAGGTCGACCCAGCCGTGACTCCAGATCGCCTGATCGAAGGGCACGCGCACCGTGGTCGAGCCGTCGAGCAGCAGCGCCAGCGTCGTATCGAACCTGACAGCTTTGCCCTGAGCCAAGCCGAGTGGGCCACTGGCAACGGTCGATGTCGGCGCAGCGGTCTGCCAGTTGCTGGTGCCCAGCAAGTCTTTAAACCATCCCATGGGTACGTTCCTTGAAGCGGGTGGAGGTGTTCGTCGGCGAAAAAAACGTGGCTAGTGTACCGGGCTACGCGATCAACGACACGCCACAAACCATGTAGGAGTGAGCCTGCTCGCGATGGCGGCGGTTCAGACAACACTGAGGTTGAATGTTCCGGCCTCATCGCGAGCAGGCTCACTCCTACAAGGGTTTTGTGCAAATGCTTACTGAGCGGACTTTTGCTTCAGGCGCTCAAGAATCGCATTGGCGCTGCCTTCGTTCGGCGTGATGCCGGCGTCGCGCAGTTTGCGTTCCAGGTCGTTGCCGGTCGAAGCGTCAGCCAGTTCGTCCGCCGCGCTCAGCTCGGCAGCACGTTGCTGCTGCTTGGCTTGCAGGCGGTTCAACGTACCGACGGCGGTTTCCAGTTTGCCATTGGCGCCACCGCTGGCGATGGAGGCGCTGACCTGGGCTTTCTGCACGCTTTCACGGGCCTTGGCCATGTCCACTTGCTGGCGCAGGCTCTTGATCCGCGACTCGGCTTTGCTGATGTCTTTGCGCATGTTTTCGGCGTAGGTGCCGAATTCGTCGCTCTGCTTTTTCTCAACATCCAGCTCGTTGGTCAGGGTGGAGATCGCTTCGGCCACTTCCAGCGCCAGGTCTTCACGGCCGGCGTTCAGCGCCGAGACCGCTTTGGCTTCCAGATCCTTGATCTTGGCGTCGTACTCGCTCACGCGGTCGGCCGCCAGTTTGTGCTTGGCCATGATAGTGACCAGTTCGCGACGAGCGTTCGACAGCGCGCTGTCGGCGTCGCGGATTTCCTGATCGAGGATGCGCAGGGCCTGTTGGTCGGCGATCGCTTCGCCGACTTCATTGGCGCCGCCGCGCAGTGCGGTGAACAACTTGCTCCAGATGGACTGAGTCATTGGATATTCCCTGTTGATTACTTGAAGAAGTGTTCGAAGGCTTCACTCGCGCGCTGCACGTTGTCGACCAGGGTTTTCACCTCGGTGACGACGTTGGTCAGGCTCGAGTCGGCGCTGAGGGCGCCAAACATGTTGTAAACGGTCTGCCCGTTCGGCATCGACTCGATACCGATCGACGACAGCGGGAACATTTCCCGGCTGCGCAGCACGGCATCGTTGAAGGCGCGCACGTCGCTGATCGAATCGATGTCCACCAGCACGGTGTCGACGATGATCTGCTGGCCGGCCAGGGCGATGTGAATCGGCAGACCGCCGAATTCGTTCATTTCCAGCTTGATGCTGGGTTCGGAGCTCTGGATCAGCGACAGCGTGATTTCTTGCGAAGCCACCTCGTCCAGGGCCTTGAGGGCGTTGAAGAGGCTATCGATGGTCCAGTTGTTGCCTGCGCTCATGTAATTCTCCGACATGAAAGAGCCAGCCAGAATCGGTTGGCGTAGCTGTTGCTCCATTTGCTTGAGCAAGCTTCGGTTTTCGGGAAGCACCCAAGTTTCGTGTTTCACATAACCGGCAGCGGCCAGGCCCGCGCGCATCTGCTTCATATAGAAGCTCGACGGTTTTTTCGTGGACGCTTTCGCACGCTCTCCCTTGGGGCTCTCTGATTTCGCGGTGGGGGAACGGCTTTTCATGGCAATGGCTCGGTTATGGACATCTCACGCGTGAGCCACACTACAACCAATTCAAAATGCCATCAATGGCTCACGCGTGAGATTTTTATGACAGGCGAAAAAAGGCCCGCAATAACGCGGGCCCAGTATTTTTGCGAAATATGACTCAGCTTTTGGCGGCGAGGAATTGGTCAGTGGATACCACGCTGGCGTAGGCAAAACCCAGCGCTGACATGAACGCGGCATGGACGTGAGCGGCCGGCACTGTCAGGCCATTGAACTCAAGATCGCGGCTGGCGCAGGCATCGTGAATCACCGTGACGGCGTAACCCAGATCCGCCGCCGCGCGGGTAATGCCGTCAACACACATGTGGCTCATGCTGCCGACCACTACCAGTTCCTTGATGCCATGTTCATCGAGGATCGCTTGCAGTTCGGTTTCGCGGAACGAGTTGACGAAGTGTTTGAGCACCACCGGTTCATCGGCTCGGTTGAGCACTTTCGGGTGCAGCTTGGCGCCGTCCGAACCCGGGGTTAAAAACGGCGCGTCGGCTGAGGTGAATTCGTGGCGAATGTGGACCACCGAATCGCCGGTTTCGCGGAATGCGGCGATCAGCCGGGCGGCGTTGTCGGCGGCGGCATCAGCACCGGCCAGCGGCCACTTGCCTTGGGGGAAGTAGTCGTTCTGGATATCGACTACGATGAGCGCTTGCTTGGCCATGGGTGTGTCCTCGATGTATTGGCTGGAAGTGGCTTCAGTATTGGCGCTGGCCAGCGCTTCGAGGATTGGCCGCACCGACAATAGACAGGGGAAAACTGACAATGGGCGCAGAAAGGGCTGCCATCGCTGAACTGGGTGTGCTGATTTATCCCGGTGCGCAGATGGCAGCGGTGCACGGTTTGACTGATTTGTTTGCGGTGGCCAACCGGATTGCCGCCGAGCATCAGGCCGCGCAGTTGCCTGTGCTGCGGGTCAGTCACTGGCAGGTCGAAGGTGATCAGCCGCCAACGCGCACTTACGCCAGTCATGCGGGTGACGACAGCGCTTTGCTGGCGGTGCTGATTCCGCCATCGATCGGCGGGTTCTCGGCGGCGCAAGCGCCGGCCAGGCTGATGCAATGGTTACGCGATCAACACGCCCGCGGTGCGACGTTGGGTGGGGTTTGTGTAGGCTCGCTGATGTTGGCTGAAAGCGGTCTGCTCGACGGCCGCAGCGCCACCACCCACTGGACCTCGGCCAAGGCCTTCGCCGAGCGTTACCCGAAGATCAAGCTCAAGGCGGATACCCCGATTGTCGACGACGGCGACTTGATTACCACCGCCGGATTGATGGCGTGGTCGGAACTGGGTTTGCGTCTGGTCAACCGCCTGCTCGGACCGAGCATCGCTACCAGCACCGCGCGATTTCTGGTGATAGAGCACAGTGACAGCGCCAGTGAGTGCGGCAGTAATTTCGCGCCGATTCTCGGTCATGGCGATGCGGCGATTCTCAAGGTTCAGCACTGGCTGCAAAGCACCGGCGCGACGGATGTTTCGCTGACGGCGATGGCGGAGCGGGCCGGGCTGGAGGAGCGCACATTTCTGCGGCGGTTCCGCGCGGCGAGCGGGTTGAAACCGACCGAGTACTGCCAGCATCTACGGGTCGGCAAGGCGCGGGAAATGCTCGAGTTCAGCAATGGCACGATCGATCACATTGCGTGGACGGTGGGCTATCAGGATCCGGGTGCGTTTCGCGCAATCTTCAAGAAGATTACCGGGCTGGCGCCGAGTGATTATCGGGCGCGGTTTGGGGTGTCCCCGATCCCGAAAGCAACGAACATCTAATGTAGGAGTGAGCCTGCTCGCGATAGCAATCTGTCAGAAAACCGTGAGGTGACTGAACCACCGCTATCGCGAGCAGGCTCACTCCTACAAGAGACCACACAAGGTTCGGGATCGTGCAATTTGCCGGGGTTTTGCACGCCGTCGTGCAGATTGAAACAGGCGTGGTGCCAGCACGGTTCTGGCAAGTTTCTGATTGGCTTGGGATTTTCGTAGAGCGGTCGTTGGCCTGATCTCTGCACCTGTCACCGCTACAGTCATCGAACCGATGGAAGGGGGACGCATGACCCCGACACCCCGCAGGAAAATCGTCGTCGCCCACTCAGTGCGCGCCGACGCGCCGCAACATGAAGTACAGACCAACAAGGCCCTGGCGCGATGGCTGGCGCAGATTCTCGGATGCAAATTCGGCGGCAGCTACGACCCGGACAAACACCGCGGCCGTGACCTGTATCTGCTACCGACGCAAACCATTGTCGGCACTGCCAGCGCTCAGCAACTCGGTATCACAGGCCCTGACGATTTGTGGGGTGGCTTTGTCGAGCACGATTTCATCTGCACCAAAGCCATCAGCCACGGATTGCGCAGTCATCTGGCTCATGCGCCGCAAGGCTGGTCGCCGTTGTTTTCCGAGCGCGTGCGCAATGTGGTGCTGGATGGTCTCAGCGTGTTTGCCCTGGAAGATGCGCGCCCCGCCGCCGAGCATCTGCTGTACAGCGGCCCGATACGCATGAAGCCAGTGCACGCCTGTGCCGGTCGCGGTCAGGAAGTGATCAAAAGCCTCGACGCCTTCGACGAAATCCTTGCCCGCCCCGGCATCGATAAACAATTCAGCGAGGGCGTGGTGCTGGAGCAGGACTTGAGCAAGGTCTTCACCCACAGCGTCGGCCAGTCATTCATCGGCGGCAAGGTGCTGAGTTACTGCGGTGATCAATACTTGACCAAGGATGCTCACGGCGAAGACGTCTACGGTGGCTCGAACTTGCTGGTGGTGCAGGGTGGTTACGAGGAACTGCTGGCGCTGGAGTTGCCTGACGATGTGCGCCTGGCCATCGAGCAGGCACAGGTATTCGACAGGGCGGCGGATGAAGCCTATCCGCGTTTTTACGCTTCGCGGCGCAATTACGACATCGCCCAAGGCCTGGACAGTAATGGCAAATCCCGCAGTGGTGTGCTCGAGCAGTCGTGGCGCATGGGCGGTGCCAGCAGTGCCGAGGTCGCGGCGCTGCAAAGCTTCGTCAACGATCCGGGGATGCGCGCGATTCGTGTCTCTTCGGTGGAAACCTACATCAATCAGCCGCTGCCAGCGGACGCTATCGAGGTCTATCGCGGGCCGGCCGAAAACAGTGAATTTCTCCTCAAATACGTAACGGTCAAATCTTATGACGGCTAGAAGCGAAAGCATTCAAATCGACATTGATGATGAACAGATGAGCGGGACCTTTCTCAGTCCCAAATCGAAAGTCCCGGGGGTGTTGTTCGTGCATGGTTGGGGCGGTAGTCAGGAGCGCGACCTTGAGCGCGCCAAAGGCATCGCCGGTCTCGGTTGCGTGTGTCTGACCTTCGACTTGCGCGGGCACACCGGTGGCACCGGGATTCCGCTGACCCGTGTCACTCGCGAAGACAATCTGCGCGATCTGCTCGCGGCGTATGACCGCTTGCTCGCGCATCCGGCGCTCGACACCTCGGCGATCGCCGTGGTCGGCACCAGTTACGGCGGTTATCTGGCGTCGATCCTGACTTCGCTGCGCCCGGTACGCTGGCTGGCGCTGCGTGTGCCGGCGCTGTATCGCGACGAGCAATGGCACACGCCCAAACGTGAACTGGACAAGGCCGATCTGCGCGATTACCGCAGCACGCTGGTGCGCGCGGACACCAATCGGGCGTTGCATGCCTGTTCGCAATTCACCGGGGATGTGTTGCTGGTGGAATCGGAAACCGACGATTACGTGCCCCACGCGGCGATCATGAGTTACCGCGCGGCGTGCCAGCAGACGCATTCATTGACGCACCGGATTATCGACGGTGCCGATCATGCGTTGAGTGAACCGGTGTCGCAGCAGGCGTACACCTCGATTCTGGTGGACTGGATTACCGAGATGGTCGTGGGTGAGCGGTTGAGCATTATTCAGTCCGCATGATCTGTGTTGTTCGTTCGAGCGCCATCGCGAGCAGGCTCACTCCTACATTTTGGAATGCGTTCACTTGTAGGAGTGAGCCTGCTCGCGATAGCGTTTTCAAACTCACCAACTCTCTTAGGAAGGTTTCTTCTCGATCCGCAGCGCCTTGGCCTTGGCCTCTACCACCAGATACATCACCACCGTAATCAACAGCGGCAACAGAAAATAAATCGCCCGATACGCCAGCAACCCCGCCACCAGACTGCCGCGCGAAGCCTCGTGTTGCAGCAACGCCACAAACACCGCCTCCAACACCCCAAGCCCCGCCGGAATATGCGTAATGACCCCGGCAATCGCGCTGATCAACAACACGCCCAGCACCAACGGATAATCGAGCTTGCTCGGCAGCAAGGTGAAAATCACCGCCGCCATCAGCGACCAGTTCAACGCCCCCAGCAGCAGTTGCAGGACCGCCATGCGCAACGACGGCAGATTGATTTCCACGCCGCGAATCGACCATTCGCGGCGCTTGGAAAACTGACACGCGGCGAGATAGCCGGCGCTGATCAGTAGCAACAGCACGCCGATGCCTTGCAGCGCACTGCTGCTGATTTTCCAGCCCGGCGGCATCGTCACCAATCCGCTGCTGAACACCGCACCGGCGATGGTCATGTAGCCGAACCAGTTGGTCGCCAGGCTCAAACCGAGGATCTTGGCGATGTTGCCTTTGCTCACGCCAAGGCGCGAATACAGCCGGTAGCGCATGGCGATGCCACCCACCCACGCGCTCAGATTCAAGTTGAACGCATAGCTGATGATCCCTACCGGCAGAATCTGTTTCCAGGTCAGGTCCTGACGAATGTAAGTACGGCCGATCAGGTCGAAACTGGCGTACACGAGAAAACTCAGCAGCGTCAGGCTGGCGGCGATGATCAGTGTGCGCACCTTGAAGTCGGCAAGGGTCTGCAGCACTTCGGCCCATTCGATGCGCGTGGCGAACAGCGTCAGCAACACGATCAGCGCGAGGAAAAACAGCAGCGTCAACGGACGCTTCCAGCGGCTCCATTTCGAATGCGTTGCTGGCGCCGAATGCTCGGCGGAATGCACCTCGGAATGGCTCATGAGCGGTCACCTCGAAACGGCTTGAGCCTTGGTTTGTGCGCTGGCAGCCAACCGGCCATCGCCGGGAAGTGCCGCAGAAAGTGGAACACCAGAAAACCCACGGTCATGTGCCAGATGCGGCCACGCGGCGACTTGCTGGCATCCATGGCTTTGCAATGGTTTTGACTGAGGTCTTCGAGGCGTTCGAACAGATGCTGATTGAACGCGCGGTCGCGGATCAGCACGTTGGCTTCGAGGTTCAGCGACAGGCTCAGCGGGTCGAGATTGCTTGAGCCGACGGTGCTCCATTCTTCATCGACCAGCGCCACTTTGCCGTGCAGTGGGCGCTGGCAATATTCATGAATCTGTACGCCGGCCTTGAGCAGGTAATCATAGGTCATGCGTGCCGCGAGTTTGGCCACCAGCATGTCCGGTTGCCCCTGCAGAATCAGGCGCACCTCGACCCCGCGACGCGCTGCATTACGGATTTCCCGCAACAGGCGATAACCGGGAAAGAAGTAGGCGTTGGCGATCACCACGCGGCGTTTGGCGCGGCGCAGTACCTGCAGATAGACGTCTTCGATATCGGAGTGGTGCTGGTCGTTATCGCGGAACACCAGGCGCACCTGACCGTCGTGGTCATCGAAAGCCATCTCCGCGCGACGCTGGCGCCGACGTTGCCACCAGAACCGCGCACGGCCCGGCCGACCACTTTGCAGCAGGGCGAAATGATGGATGTCGGCGACTGCCGGGCCCTGAATTTCCACCGAATAATCCTGCTTGGCTTCAGGGCCGAAATCAGCGAGGTGATCGCCGGAAAAGTTGATCCCGCCAACAAACGCGATCAGGCCATCGACCACCACGATCTTGCGGTGCAAGCGGCGGAACCAGTTGGTGCGAATGCCCAGACGTTTCGGTGCTGGATCGAAAATTTGCAGATGCACGCCGGCCTCGCTCAGCGCGGTCAGATAACCGGTGCTCAACTCGCCGCAACCAAAGCCGTCGAGGCTGACCGTGGTGCGCACCCCACGACGGGCAGCGTCGATCAGAATCTCCTGCAACTCGGCACCGACCTTGTCTTCGAAAACGATAAAGGTCTCGAGGAGGATTTCACTCTTCGCCGCGCGCATCGCCTCGAACACTCGCGGGAAATACTCCTCGCCGTTCTCCAGCAACTCAACGCGGTTATTGCCCTGCCAGCGATACTCGACATCAACCTGGCCGGGCTCGCGTATCGGCGGGTTGACGGCGACCGGTTCCACGGCGGATTTTTCCAGCGGCGCGCTGCTCATAGTTGGATCTCTACCGATAAAGGAACGTGGTCGGAAAGGTGCGACCAAGGCCGGTTCGCCAGAACTTTCGGCTGGCTGGCCTTGAGGTTGCGCACGTAAATACGATCAAGGCGCAGTGTTGGCAGGCGCGCGGGAAAACTGCGCGCCGGTTTGCCCTGGTGCTCGGCGAACACTTCGCGCAGGCCGCAGGGTTTGAGCTGCGCATCGGCGCGCTGGCGCCAGTCATTGAAATCGCCAGCGACGATCACTGGTGCGTCGTCGGGTAACTCCGCCAGGCGTTGCATGAGCAAATCCAGCTGGGCGTTGCGATGACTTTCACGCAGGCCCAGATGCACGCAGATCGCATGCACTTCGGTGCCATCACCCGGCAGACGCAGCACGCAATGCAGCAGGCCGCGGTTCTCGTGGCCGTTGATCGACACGTCGAGGTTGTCGTGACGGATGATCTGGAATTTCGACAGCAGCGCATTGCCGTGGTCGCCCTCCGGGTACACCGCATTGCGCCCATAGGCGAACTGCGGCCAGAGGCTGTCGGCGAGAAACTCGTACTGCGGCATTGTCGGCCAATTGCTGTAGCGCTTGGGATGATGCTCGTGGGTGCCATGAACTTCCTGCAGAAACACCACGTCGGCCGCGACGCTGCGCACCGCTTCGCGCAGTTCCGGCAGGATGAAGCGCCGATTCAGGGCGGTAAAACCCTTGTGGGTATTAACCGTCAGTACGGTGAACGTCCGCACGGACGGCGCGACGACCGAGCCCTCATCGGTGAAGCCAACCGGTTCTGGAATACTCATGCCAACACTCCTTCGCCAGCGGGTTCGCCGGGGGGGGTGGCGAGGTCTTTATCCAGTTCGAAACGATGCAGCAGATCGCGGGCGTCGTACGGCGCGCGGACTTTGATGTCGTTGTCGAAATAGCAGAACACTTCGCGGGATTTGCGTGCGCGTGGCTTCAAACGTGGTGCGATCAGGTGCGCGTCTTTTGGTTGCTCGCCGTGGTGCCAGGCGTCAATGCGTTCGGCCCAGCGTTTGAGTGCCGGTGCGGTGTAGCCGCTGGCGTAGAGTTCTTCGGCACCGTGCAGGCGCAGGTAGACAAAGTCGCTGGTGAGGTCTTCGCGGTACGGCCATTTGTCCGCAGTGTCGGCGATCACCAGCGCGGTGTTGTGGCGTTTCAACAAGCGCACGAACTCGGGGTCGATGAAGCTCTCGTTGCGGATTTCCACGGCATGGCGCAGCGGCTTTTTGCGCCAGGCTTTCATGTTGGCGTGGCCGTGCAGGTGCGAATCGTGTTGATGGGCGAGGGTGGCGGCGGCTTCGGTGTCGTGGGGCAATAATGCGAGGAAGTGTTCAAAGCGCTCAGGCTCGAATTTGAAGTTCGGCGGGAACTGCCAAAGGATCGGCCCGAGCTTTTCCTTGAGTTCCAGCACCCCGGAGGCGAAGAAATTCGCCAGTGGTTTTTCGATCTCGCGCAAGCGGCGGATGTGGGTGATGAAGCGCGGCGCCTTGACGCTGAAAACGAAGTCGTCGGGTGTTTCGGCGTACCACTGCGCATAGCGTTCAGGCCGTTGCAGGGCGTAGAACGATCCATTGATTTCGATGCTGTTGACCGCTCGCGACGCGAACTGCAATTCGCGTTTCTGCGCCAGTCCCTTGGGGTAGAAGTCCCCGCGCCACGGTGCGTAGCGCCAGCCGGAAATACCGATGTGAATCGTTGCCATGCCGCCCTCCCGTCGAAAGTCCTCGTGTTGCCGGTATCTTTTGATGACTGCTGGCGGCTGGGGAAAGTTTCGACGGTATTACGGACGGTCACGTCCAAGGCGAAGATCAAAAGCGCTCCCCCTCACCCCAACCCTCTCCCCCAAGGGGGCGAGGGGGAAGGGAGCTGATCTTCAGGGTTTTCAGGGTTTGAGTTCGACTCCGGACTTGCAAGTCGGTGTACTTCTCGCAGGCAACTCGGTCAGCTCCCTCTCACGCTGGGAGAGGGCGAGGGGGAAGGGAGCTGATCTTCAGGGTTCTCAGGATTTGAGTTCGCCTCACAAGGGGGAAGGGAGCTGGTCTTTATGGTTTCCAGAACTTGAATTCGACTCCGGACTTTCAGGTCGATGTAATTCTTGTATTCAACTCGGTCGGCTCCCTCTCCCTCTGGGAGAGGGCTGGGGTGAGGGTGCTCTTGAACTTGCTGTGCAATTACCGATCAGTTCCTTACAGGTTCAGCCAAGGGAGATCGGAGTTTTGGTCAAGTTCAGGATCGCCATTCTGCTGGGAGCACTGCTGTTTCTCGGCGCCAGTGAAATTGACGCCGCCGCATTGCCGGGCGTCCCGGCCACCACCGAAGAAGCGGCTAAACCCGAACCGATTGTGCAGGGCGGTCTGCTCGGTGCGATCAGTTCGAGCATCGACGACGTCCAGGACAAGCTCGATCTCAACGAACACCTGGTCGACGCCTGGCGCCTGCGCGCCGATCGCGCCGCCGATGAAGTCGACAAACTGGTCAACCAACCGTCGAATCGCTCGGGCTGGAGCGTCGCCGGGGATTTCCTCACGCTGTCGGGCGTCTGGCTCGGCAGTTTCGCGTTATTGACGGTGCTCGGCAGTCTGTTGGCCAAGCGTCTGCGCGAGGGCCGCTGGTTGCGCACCCGCCAGCGCAGTCAGGATCTGATTGGTTATTTGCTGCCGTACACCGTGCCGGCGCTGATCTGCCTACCGCTGACGTTATATGTCAGCCATTTTCTGCAAGCCTCCGTCGGACGCGCGCTGGCGCTGTGTCTGGCCTACGCCACCAGCAGCGGGATCTTTTCCACCTCGATGTTGTTGTGCGTGGTGGTGATGTTCAACGTCGGCCATAAACGTCCGGCAGCGCGGATCATTCGAGATTATTGCCCGCGACCGTTGTTCCTGATCGGCTTCCTCGCGGCCCTCAGCGATGCGCTGACCAGCCCGCAGATCGCCCGACAACTGGGCGGTAACATCACCAGCAGTATCGCGGTGTTCACCGGCCTGATCGCCTCGATCATTTTTGGTTTGCTGGTGATTCGCCTGCGCCGCCCGGTGGCGCATCTGATCCGCAATCGTTCGCTCAGTCAGCGGCTGAAACAACCCTCGTTGCAGGAGTCGCTGCGGATTTTCTCGGGGCTGTGGTACTGGCCAATCGTGCTGATGGTGCTGGTCTCGGCGGTCAATCTGATCGGCATCGGCGAGGACAATCAGAAAGCCCTGCGCTGCGCGTTGTTCACCACGGTTTTGTTAATCGGCACGGTATTCCTCAGCACGATCCTGCAGCATTTGTTCAAGTCGCGAAAAGCCGAAGCGATCCAGCGCAGCAGCGCCTACAAGGAACGGTTCCTCAGCCTCTTGCATGCCTTGTTGCGGATCGTCATCGCCATTGCCTTCATCGATATCCTCGGGCGGATCTGGGGTGTATCGCTGCTCAATTTCGCTCAGAGCAGCACGGTCGGCCGGGCGATCAGCAACGCGCTGAGCAGCATCGGCCTGATCTTCCTGGTTACGTGGTTGCTGTGGGTGGTACTCGACACGGCGATTCAGGAAGCGCTGAAGCCGCCGCTCAGCAAACGCGCGGCGCGCCAGCCGAGCACGCGGGTGAAAACCATCCTGCCGCTGCTGCGCAACGCGATCAAAATCATCCTCGTGGTGATCTGCGCGATCACCACCATGGCCAATCTGGGAATCAATGTTGCGCCGCTGCTGGCCGGTGCCGGGGTGGTTGGTCTGGCCATCGGTTTCGGTTCGCAGCAACTGGTGCAGGACGTGATCACCGGGCTGTTCATCATCATTGAAGACACGCTTTCGATTGGCGATTGGGTGGTGCTCGATTCGGGCCATGCCGGCACCGTCGAAGGGCTGACCATTCGTACCTTGCGTCTGCGCGACGGCAAGGGCTTTGTGCACTCGGTGCCGTTCGGTCAGATCAAGGCAGTGACCAACCAATCGCGGCAGTTTGCCTTTGCGTTTTTCTCGGTGCAGTTCACTTATGACACGGACGTGGATAAAGCCATCGAGCTGATCCGCGAGACCGGTGATTCGATCCGCGAAGACCCGTTCCTCAAGTACAACCTGCAAGGGCCGCTGGATGTGTTTGGCGTCGACAAGATGGATTTGAACGGCGTGGTGCTGACGGCGCAATTCAGGACGGTGTCGGGCGGGCAGTATGCGGTGAGCCGGGCGTTCAATCAGCGTTTGAAGAAGCTTGTGGATAACAGCCCGGTGGTGCATTTCGCGCAGACTTATCCACAGCAGGTTTTGTTGCCGAAGCGGCAGCAGGAGGGAGAGGTAGTGACGAGTGAGGTGCCGCAGGAATCGCGGACTTAACGGGTGGATTTTGAGGGGGGATTACCGACGCTATCGCGAGCAGGCTCACTCCTACATTTTGGAATGCGTTCCCCTGTAGGAGCGAGCCTGCTCGCGAAGACGTCAGCCCAAACACCCTCAATGCCGGATCAATTTGCCGCGCACCTGCTCCATGCCGATCTGATCCAGCTCCAGCCAGAACTGCTGCTTGCCGGCAATCTCCGCCGCCGCCGGCAATCCATCCCGATACACCAACCGATTACTCACCAACGCCGGCACTTTTACCCCCGGCAACAACGTCCCGGCCAGATTCAGCGGATCCACCCCGCACACCGCCACCAGACTGCCGTCATGCGGCCGACGGCGCACTTCGCGCAACAACGGAATCGCCTCGGGCAAGGCAAACTGTTCCCCCGCCAAACCGCTGACAAACCGCCCGCCGCGAATCTCGCCACGCGCTTCCAGCCGATGAAACGTGCGCAGCAATTCGCGCCAACTCGGCAGCCAATCCGCCTCACGCTCCAGCAGGCGCCAGAACACCACGCCATAGCGCCGCAACAACGTCATCGCGACATGTTCCAGCGTCTCGCTGTTATCCACAGCCGCGCCACGCCGCAACAACGCCCAGCGCCCGGCGTCATCCATGCCACCGACAAACGCGCCGCGGCCACGCCGACTACTGCGCTGCTGGCGCTTGCTCGGCGGGGTGATCAGCGCGCGCAGGCCGGCGAAGCTGTCGGCGTTCACTAGCCCGGCACCGACCAGTTCCTGCAAAGCGATTTCCAGCTCGGTGCGCAGCAGGTGCGCTTCATGGATCAGCTCATCGAAAAACAACGCGCCGTGCTGACTCAAGGCTTCAAACACCTTCTGGGTTTTCGGCGACAGTTCATTCACCGGCGTCTGTTCCGCCAGCGCACTCCATAAGCCGACCTGACTGCGCGGCAGCAACACAATCGGCGTGCTGCGCAACGCCGTGCCGCTGACTTTCTGCCGGGCACTGAGGCGCGTCCACACCAGTTTGCCGTTGCGGCACAACTCATCCAGCCAGCTCGGCGAATAATCCTTCAAGCGCGCCGGCAGAATGTCGCTGTCCCACGCCGAAGCGGCCGCTGCGTAGCCTTCGAACTGGCCGACAATTGCCGGCAACACGGCACTGCCCTGACCGCGAGTCGCGGGCGACAGATGCTGCCAGTCGAACAGAAACCGCATGAAATCCTGCAGCGCCACCGGTTCGATTTCCCGGCGCAGGCGCTTGACCGTGTAGCGATGAATACGCGCGAGCAGGTGCCGTTCGCACCATTCTTCAACGTTGACCTTGGGCGTGAACTGACCACGCAGCACATAACCTTCGCGCTCCAGCTGAGCGAGGGCTTGATGGACTTGAGTGGTCGGCAGCGCGACCGGTTCGGCAATCGCGGATAACGGCAGCGGTCCGAAGGCACCGAGGCGTGCGCGGAGCACTTCGACCAGCGCTTCATCGAACGTCCAGGCTTCATCGAATCCCGGTAACGCCTCCAGTTCGGCTTGCAAATTGGCCTGTGGATAAAGCGCTTGCAGACACGTCAGGCGTTCGCGGGCCAGCCATAACCAATGCTCGGCATCGATCTGCAGACGGCAGGCGCGACCACTGCTGGCCAGATTTTCCAGCCATGCACGCCAGCCTTCGTTCGCTTGCACTTCCTCATTGCTGATGCACGCCAGGCTCATCAACGCCTCGTGCATTTCATCCACAGTGTTCGGTGTCGGCCAGGCTTCTTCACGTACGGCGGTAATCGCGTCGGCATCCAGCGCACCGAGATCATCGGTCGATTGCGGATCGCTCCAGCGGCGGTTGATCACCGCTTGGGTGCGACGTTCTTCCAGCGGTGCATCGTCGAGGAAGGTGTACGGCCGCGCACTGAGAATTTCAGCGGCGAGCGGCGAGGGCGCCGGCAGATCGCGGCTGATCAAACGCACCTCGCCACGCTCCATGCGCCGCAGCAGATTGAGCCAGCCTTCGCTGTCCATCGCCTCGTGCAGGCAATCGTCGAGGGTTTGTTCGATCAACGGGTGCTCGGGAATTTCGCGTTCACCGGCGAGGTTTTCCAGGCAAGCAATCTGGTCGGGAAACACGCTGGCAATCAAGTCTTCGCTTTTCATCCGCTGCAACTGCGGCGCGACTTTGCGTCCGCCGGTAAAACGCGGCAATGCCAGCGCCACCCCGGCATTCCAGCGCCAGCGCACGCCGAACAGCGGCGCATCGAGTACCGCTTGGATGAGGATGTGTTCAGCACTGTTACTGTGCAGGTAACGCCAGATGTCATCGAGTTCAAAGCTGTGGCTGGTGGACAGCGACAGGACGATCGCGTCTTCGCTGGCGGCAGCCTGCAATTCGAAGTTGAAGGTGCGGCAGAATCGCTTGCGCAGGGCCAGACCCCAGGCGCGGTTGATGCGGCTGCCGAACGGCGAATGGATGATCAATTGCGTGCCGCCGGACTCGTCGAAAAAGCGCTCCATCAGCAGCGTGTCCTGCGAGGGCAGGGCGCCGAGGGTCTGACGGGCGCGGGCGAGGTATTCGACCAATTGTTCGGCGCTGGCGTGGTTGAGGCCGAGGGTCTGCGTCAGCCAGTCGAGCGCCGGTTGCAGATCGCCGGGGCTGGCGCCGAGCAGTTCGTCGAGCTGCGCTTGCAGACGTGCCACGGCGAACGACAATTCATCACTGCGTCCCGGCGCTTCGCCAAGCCAGAAGGGAATGGTCGGCGGCTGGCCGTGGGCATCCTCGACGCGGACCTTGCCGGTTTCCACGCGCAGGATGCGATAGGAGGTGTTGCCGAGCTGAAACACGTCGCCAGCAATGCTTTCCACCGCGAAGTCTTCGTTGACGCTGCCGATGTTCAGGCCTTGCGGCTCGAGCATCACGCTGTAGTCAGCATTGTCGGGGATGGTGCCGCCGCTGGTCACGGCGGTCAGCTGCGAGCCTCGGCGGCCACGCAAGGTGCGGCTGACGGCGTCGCGGTGCAGGTAGGCGCTGCGGATGCCCTGACGACCGTTGTAGCCTTCGGCGAGCATGCTCAGCAGGGCCTGATAGTGTCTTTCGTCAAGATCGCGATAGGGCGAGGCTTGGCGGAACATCGCCAGCAAGGCGTCCTCCGTCCATTCCTGGCAACTGACTTCGGCGATGATCTGCTGCGCCAAAACATCCAGCGGCGCGACCGGGATGTGCAGGGTATCGAGCTCGCCACGGCGCACGCAGTCGAGCAGGGCGGTGCATTCGATCAGATCGTCGCGGGTGGTGGCGAACAACCGACCCTTGGGCGTACCGCCCACCTGGTGACCGGAACGACCGACCCGTTGCAAAAATCCGGCAATGGAGCGCGGTGAAGCGATCTGACAGACCAGATCGACTTCACCGATGTCGATGCCCAGTTCCAGCGAGGCGGTGGCGATCAACACCTGCAGTTCGCCGCGCTTTAGGCGTTGTTCGGCGTCGAGGCGAAACTCCTTGGCCAGACTGCCATGGTGCGCCGCCACTGCGTGCTTGCCGAGGCGTTCGCTCAGGTGTCGGCTCAGGCGCTCGGCGAGGCGCCGGGTGTTGACGAAAATCAGCGTGGTGCGGTGCTCGCGAGCGAGTTCGGCGAGGCGGTCGTATACCAATTCCCAGACATCGTTGGCCATGACGGCCGACAACGGCACGGGCGGCACCTCGATGCCCAGATCCCGTGGCCGGGCGTGGCCGATGTCGATGATTTCGCAGGGACGGTCGTGGCCGACGAGAAATTGCGCCACCGCTTCCACCGGTTTCTGTGTGGCGGACAGGCCGATGCGGGTCAGCGGTACGGCGCACAGCGCTTGCAGGCGCTCAAGGCTCAGGGCCAGATGACTGCCGCGTTTGCCGGCGGCCATCGCGTGGATTTCATCGATGATCACCGTGCGCGTGGTGCCGAGCATTTTCCGTCCCGATTCCGAGCCGAGCAGGACGTAAAGCGATTCCGGCGTGGTCACCAGAATGTGCGGCGCGGTCTTGCGCATGGCGGCGCGTTCTTTCTGCGGGGTGTCGCCGGTGCGCACGGCGGTGGTGATGTGTATTTCCGGCAGGTTCATTTGCCGCAGCTGTTCGGTGATTCCGGCAAGTGGATTTTGCAGATTGATGCGAATGTCGTTGGACAGTGCCTTGAGCGGCGAAACGTAAACTACAAGCGTTTCGTCGGGCAGACCGTCGGGGTTTTCCAGGCCCCGGTGGACGAGATCGTCGAGCACGGCGAGAAATGCGGTGAGGGTCTTGCCGGATCCGGTGGGCGCAGCGATCAGCGTCGAACGGCGCTGGCGGATCAACGGCCATGCGCGGGCCTGGGCGGCGGTGACCGTCGGGAAGGTTTTGCTGAACCAGGCGCTGACGGCGGGGTGAAAGCCTGCCAGGGCCGCGTCCGTTGGGATGGGCAGATTCATGGCTTAAGTTATGCGGGCGCGGGTGTGAAGATGCAAGTACCGTTCGGGCCTCATCGCGAGCAGGCTCACTCCTACAGGGGAATGCATTTCAATTGTAGGAGTGAGCCTGCTCGCGATGGCGCCAGTCGAAGCGCTACAAATATCCGGGATGTACACTTTACGGATGACGGTTGCGCACTAAACCCGCAAAATGCAACGATTCCGGTAATTATCGACGACGGTTCCACGAGATCCGTCGCTAAAGCCATCGTTCCAATCAGACTGGGCCTGCTGACTCTATGCGAATGCGCCTTATGTTACTGGGCGGCGGAAATGCCCTTGGGCAGGCGCTGATTCGCCTCGGTGCAGAGGAAGACATCGGTTTCCTCGCCCCACGCCCGCCCGAAAACGGCTGGGATGCCGCGAGCTTGACCCAATTGCTCGACGACACCCGTCCCGATGCATTGATCAACCTCGCCTACTATTTCGACTGGTTCCAGGCCGAAACCGTCAGCGAAGGCCGCATGGCCGGGCAGGAACGCGCGATCGAGCGTCTGGCCGAACTGTGCCAGCACCACAACATCGTTCTCGTCCAGCCCTCCAGTTATCGGGTGTTCGATGGTTCGCGTGCCACGGCGTACAGCGAAAAAGACGAACCGGTGCCGTTGGGCCTGCGCGGTCAAGCATTGTGGCGTATCGAACAAAGCGTTCGCGCCACTTGCCCGCAACATGTCCTGCTACGTTTCGGCTGGCTGCTCGATGACAGCCCGGATGGCACGCTCGGGCGTTTCCTCGCACGGGCCGAGCAACCGGACGAATTGCTGTTGGCGGATGACCGCCGTGGCAACCCGACGCCGGTCGACGATGCCGCGCGAGTGATCATTTCGGTGCTCAAGCAACTCGACTGTGCCGCGCCACTGTGGGGCACTTACCACTACGCCGGCCACGAGGCGACCACGCCGCTGGCGCTGGGTCAGGCGATTCTCACTGAAGCGCGAAGCCTGCATGCGCTGGCTATCGAAGCACCGACCGCTCAGGCTCACGCCGCGCGGCCGGACGCTGCCGAAGAGCCGCAACACGCGGTGCTGGCCTGCAAGAAAATTCTGCATACTTTCGGGATCAAGCCGCGTGCCTGGCGCGCTGCACTCCCGGGCTTACTGGATAGGTTCTACCGCCATGGCTAAAGGGACTGTTTTAATCACCGGCGGAGCCGGCTTCATTGGCTCCCACCTGACCGACGCTTTGCTCGCCAAGGGGCATTCGGTGCGCATCCTCGACGATTTGTCGACGGGCAAGCGCAGCAACCTGGCGCTGGACAATCCGAAGGTTGAACTGATTGTTGGTGATGTCGCCGATGCGGCGCTGGTGGCCAAGGCCATGCAAGGCTGCAGCGCGGTCGCGCACCTGGCGGCCGTGGCTTCGGTGCAGGCGTCGGTGGATGATCCGGTGAAAACTCACCAGAGCAATTTCATCGGCACGCTGAATGTCTGCGAAGCCATGCGTCTGGCCGGCGTCAAACGTGTGCTGTATGCGTCCAGTGCGGCGGTGTACGGCAACAACGGTGAGGGTGAGTCGATAGATGAAGACACGCCCAAAGCCCCGCTGACGCCTTACGCCTCGGACAAACTGGCGGGCGAACATTATTTCGATTTCTATCGCCGCCAGCATGGCCTGGAGCCGGTGACTTTCCGCTTCTTCAACATCTTCGGCCCGCGCCAGGATCCGTCCTCGCCGTACTCCGGGGTGATCAGCATCTTCAGCGAACGCGCGCAGAAAGGTCTGCCGATTACGGTGTTCGGTGATGGTGAGCAGACGCGTGATTTCCTGTACGTCGAAGATCTGGTCGATTTGCTGGTGCAGGGCATCGAAAAGCCTGAGGTGGACGTCGGTCCGGTGAACGTTGGCTGGAATCAGGCGATGAGCCTCAAGCAGATGCTTGAAGCACTGCAAGCGGTGGTCGGTGAGTTGCCGCCCGTCAGCTACGGCCCGGCGCGCTCCGGTGACATCCGGCATTCGCGGGCGAACAACGCTCGTTTGCTGGAGCGCTTCAAGCTGCCACAGCAGACGGCGATGAGTGTGGGGTTGGCGCGGTTGTTGGGGCGTTCCTGAAAAGAGTCCCTCACCCTAACCCTCTCCCAGAGGGAGAGGGGACTGATCGAGGTGTTCTTTCGAGTTACGCCGACGTGAAATACCGAGTCGAACTCAGGTTTTGAAAGTCACCCAAATCGGCTCCCTCTCCCGGGGGGGATTGGGGACTGACCGAGGTGTTCTTTCGGGTTACGCCGACGTGAGATACCGAGTCGAACTCAGGTTTTGAAGAACACGAAAATCGGCTCCCTTTCCCCCTCTCCCTGAGGGAGAGGGCTGGGGTGAGGGGGAGATCCAACTCACGCCACAGGTTTCCAGCGGACATGAAAAAGGCGCCCTTTGACAGGCGCCTTTTTCACGGCCGGAATATGTCGCTACTCCTGTGGCAAGGGGATGTTATCCCCCGATCAACTGCGTACGGTCGCCGTCAGTTCTATGCCTGCTCGCCACCAAGCCTCATTCACCACCACGTGAACGTCCGATAACTCGACTTAGAATTTATAGCCCAAGCCGACCATGTAGATGAACGGATCCACATCGACGTTGACCCGTGCGCGAGTACCCGGGGCAACGGCGTTGTTCTCGACGGTGGCGCGGGTGTCGATGTCGATGTAACGCACTTGGGCGTTAAGCATGATGTTGTCGGTCAGCATGTAATCAGCACCGACCTGCCAGGCCAGACCCCAGGAGTTTTTCGCCTTGAAGTTGCTGAAACCGTTGGCGCTGGCTTCGCTGCCGACGTGTTCGTCATAGATCCAGGTGTAGTTGATGCCACCGCCAACGTACGGTTGGAAGGCCGATTTCGAATCCAATGGGTAGTAGACGACGCTGAGGGTTGGCGGCAGGTGTTTCAGGGTGCCGAGCTTGCCATTGGCCGCTGGCAGGGCAGTGCCTTTGAGTTTGACGTCATGCTCGAACGGCGTCGCCGCAAGCAGTTCGAGGCCGACGTGATCGGTGAGCATGTAGGCGAAGTTGAGACCCAGTTGGGTGTCGCTGCTCATGGTCGCCTTGCCGCCCAGATTGGTGCCGCTCAACGGACCCTGATCGACCTTGACGCTGGAACTGTCGGCCTTCGGGTTGACGGTGATCGCACCGGCGCGGATGAGAATGTCACCGGCTTCGTGGGCGTGGGCGAGCGGGGCTGCGAGCGCGAGGGCAAACAGCGAAGCGCTGAGCAAGGACTTGTTCATGGGGGCTCCGAAAGGACGTTAGAAATGTCTGATGTCCTATGGTACGAAGCCAACTGATACGGTCTTTTGACTCAGCTCAATGAAACAGTGAAGGAGCGGGTTTCTGTGGAACCTTTGAGGGCCCCTTCGCGAGCAGGCTCGCTCCCACCCTGGAATGTGATCACCTGTGGGAGCGAGCCTGCTCGCGAAGACGATGGATCAATCAACACAAAACCGCCGGATTCACTCCGGCAGCTCATACACATAAATCTTGTCCGCATCCATCTGATACCCGGCATCCGCCAGTTCACTGCTCGACGCCTTGACTTGCAACGGTCCCTCGACCCAGTAAGGCTGATACAGCTCATCAAGCTTCACGCCCAACTCGCTTTTCACATGCACGATCTGGTTCGACGGCGGTGGCGGCACATGGATGCAGGCGCCGAAATACGGCACCAGCAAAAAGTCGGTGGTGCGTCCCTCTTCATTGACTTCCAGCGGCACGATGTAGCCCGGCAAACGAATGTTCTGACCGTCGAGTGATTGCACCACCGGCGCGTTCGGCAGGTCCTGCTTCGCCGCAGGCGCGGATTCAGCGGAGAGCGCGTCGCTCATCTTCGACATGTCGTGCAATGGCGTCATGTTCGGCACTTCCGGCGCGGCGTCCGGCGGGATCATTTCCGACCACGTCAGGTCTTTCGGTGCCGCTGCCCAGACGGGCAGGGCGATCAACAGCAGCAGCGCGAGTGCAGCGCGGGGCATGGTGAACATCCTCATAAACGGATCGACAGGCCATCGGCCAGGGATTGGCGATAAGCGCGCCAGGCCGGCACGCTGCCCATCAGCAGCGCGGCGGCCAGAATGCCACCGAGCAGCGTCCATTCATACTCGCTCGGCCACGCCAACGGCAGATACAAACCATAATTGGCCTGTACGTAGCCCTGCGCCGCAGCGATGCCGATGTACAAAAGTGCTACCCCGGCAATCACCCCGGTCAGCGCCAGTGCAAACGCCTCGAGCACCAACAGGCTCGCGATATGCCACGGTCGCGCCCCGACTGAGCGCAGAATCGCCATCTCGCGGCGCCGCTCGTTGAGGCTGGTGAGAATCGCCGTGAGCATGCCGATCAACCCGGTCAGCACCACGAACAACGAGACCACGAACAGCGCTTTTTCCGCAGTGCTCATCAGGCTCCACAATTCTTGCAACGCTACGCCCGGCAGAATCGCCAGCATCGGTTCGCCACGGAATTCATTGATTTCGCGTTGCAGCGCAAACGTGGAAATCTTGCTGTTTAGACCGAGCATGAATGCAGTGATCGCTTGCGGCGTCAGGTCCATGTTGCGCGCCTGATCGGCGCTGATCCGGCCATTTCCGCGTGCCGGCACACCGTTGTGCCAGTCGATGTGAATCGCCTCCATACCACCGAGGCTGATGTGCAACGTGCGATCGACCGGGGTGCCGGTGCGCTTGAGAATACCGACCACGGTGAACGGTTTGTCGTCGTGCTTGACCAGACTGATCGCCGCCACGCCGTGGGCCAGCACCAGTTTGTCACCGAGTTTGTAATGTAGCGCATCGGCCACTTCGGCGCCGAGCACCACTTCAAACGGATCGCTGGCAAACGCACGGCCGTCAGCCAGTGCCAGGTGTTGCTGGCGACCGTACTGGTAATGCTCGAAATAGGCTTCGGTGGTGCCCATCACGCGATAGCCGCGATGGGAGTCGCCGAGGGACATCGGGATTGCCCACTTCACTTTCGGGTTGTTGGCGAAGTGTTCGAAGCTGTCCCAGCGGATGTTGTTGGTGGCGTTACCAATACGAAACACCGAGTACAGCAGCAGATTCACCGAACCGGAGCGTGCGCCGACGATCAGGTCGGTGCCACTGATGGTGCTGGCGAAACTGGCTTTGGCTTCGGTGCGCACCCGCTCGACGGCGAGCAGCAGGCACACCGACAGGGCGATGGCGAATGCAGTGAGCAGGGCGGTAAAACGGCGGTTGGCCAGGCTGGCCATGGCCAGACGAAACAGATACATCTCAGACCTCGGCAGACGTGGCGGCGCGATTGAGTTCGGCCAGGGACAGATGACGGTCGAACAGCGGCGCCAGGCTCTGGTCGTGGCTGACAAACAGCAGACTGGAGCCGGCCTCGCGGCATTCGGCGAACAGCAGGCGAATGAAGTTTTCCCGGGCGTCGTAATCCAGTGCCGAGGTTGGTTCGTCGGCGATCACCAGCTCAGGCTGGCCGATCAATGCGCGTGCGGCGGCAACCCGTTGCTGTTGGCCGATCGACAGTGAATCAGCACGACGGCTGAGGATGCTTTCGTCTTTCAAGCCCAAGTGGGCGAGGAGGGTGGCGGCGGCTTGATCGACACTGCCGTGGCGCTGTTTCGCCCGTTGCGCACGCAGCTTGGAAAAGTGGCAAGGCAGCTCAACGTTCTCGCGTACCGAAAGAAACGGCAGCAGGTTGAACTGCTGGAAGATGTAGCCGGTGTGATCGACACGGAAGGTATCGCGGGCGCCAGCGGAGAGTTCGGTCAGTTCCTGGCCGAGCAGACGAATGCTGCCGCGACCGGGTTTCTGCACGCCGCCGAGCAGACCGAGCAGGGTGGTCTTGCCGCTGCCGCTGGGGCCTTTGAGGAACAGGGTTTCGCCGGCTTCCAGACGAAATGCCGGGATGTCCAGCAACGGCGGGTGACCGGGCCAGTTGAAGCCAAGGTCGGACAGTTCGATGAGTGCTTGGGTCATTTGAAACCGGATATGGAGTTGAGTGGCCCCTTTGTAGGAGTGAGCCTGCTCGCGATAGCGGTGTACCAGTCAGCACTGAATCAACTGACAGTCTGCTATCGCGAGCAGGCTCACTCCTACAAGGGATCTTCACAGATTTCAGAATTTCAGGGCAGCAGCCTTGGCCGTCACTTCAGTACCTTGCTGGCCGCTGGCGCTGATCAGTTGTACCTGAATTTTCTGCGTCGCCGGGAAGGTATTGAAGACGTTGGCCAGATCCAGCGTCTTCAACGCACCCGGTGTGGCGCAGCTGAATTGGTAATGCGCGTGGATTTCGCTGTGGTCGTGGTGATGCTCGTGACCGTCCTTGTCCGCTTCATCATCGTCATGATCATCGGCATCCGGCTTGTCGCCGAACAACGGGCTTTCCAGTTCCTGGCTGACCACTTTGCAACCGGCAGCGGTGGGCAGGCTGAACAGGGCCAGCGGTTTTTCCAGTTGCGCGCGGGCGGCAGCGACTTTGGCCTTGTCGGCATCCGAAGTGGCGACGTGTTCGAAACCGACGAGGTTCATCGCCGGGCTTTCCAGCTCCAGCTCCAGGGTCTGACCGTCGAGCGCGGCATTCAAACGACCCACGCCATGTTCATGCGCGCCGAGGCTGCCGTGTTCATGGTCGTGATCGTGGTCATGCTCATCGGCAGCATGGGCGATGGCCAGCGGCAACAGGGCAAACGGCAAAGCGAGCAGCAGACGACGCATGGCGGTCTCCGGGAAGTAAAGTGAAGAGTTTGTTATGTGATCTTATAACGAAAGTGCGCAGAGTTTGCCCGTGCGCTTGGCGTTGCACAAGTCCCGTGGGAGCATGCAGGTCAGAAAAGTGCGGGAGCGAACTCAATGTTGCGGATACGCGGAACCGTCGGCGATGTGCCGGTGGATTTGACGGTGGAACTGGATGACGGCGATTGGGCGAAGCTCGGTTCAGCGCTGAATGGGCAGGCGCCGGTCGCTCAATCTGAGGCGGTCGCATCAGCCCCGGCGGCGAAACCGCTGAATCAGGACGATGCCTTGTGGCAGTTGGCCAAGGACCTGTTGCGCAAGGCCGGGCAGCTCAGCGGTCCGGACCTGCTTGATCAACTGGAAGGGCTGACCGGCAGCGCGGTGGCAGGCAAGCGCTTGCTGGTGCGCCTGCGCCACAGTTCCGACGTGAAAGTGGTGAGCGGCGGGGATACGCCGCTCTACAGCTGGATCGAGTGAACCGCAAAAGATCGCAGCCTGCGGCAGCTCCTGCAAGGGTGTACACGATCCCAATGTAGGAGCTGCCGCAGGCTGCGATCTTTTGATCTTAATAAAGCGCAGCAAACATCTTGCGGCGGTACATCGTCACCAACGGATGATCATTGCCCAGCAGCTCGAACACTTGCAGTAAGGTCTTGTGCGGCAGACCTTCGCCATAGTTGCGGTTGCGGATGAACAGCTTGAGCAATGCCTCCAGCGCCGCTTCGTATTGCTGACGCGCCAGTTGCTGAATCGCCAGTTGATACACCGCCTCATCGTCCTGCGGATCTTTCGCCAGGCGCGCTTTCAGGTCAGCGGCATCCGGCAAGTCACGCGCCAGGCCGAGGAACTTGATCTGCGCCTTGGCCCCGGCCAGTGCGGCTTTGTGTTCGTCGCTCTTGACTGCATCCAGCACGGTTTGCGCTTCGTCCAGTTCGCCGCGTTCAGTCAGGCAGCGCGCGTATAGGATCAGCGCCTTGGCGTTGCTGTTGTCCTCAGTGAGCATGACCACCAGCGCCGCTTCGGCGTCAGCGTAACGACCGTCATCGAACAATGCCTGAGCCTGCTCGAACGGATCGGCGGCGGCCGGTGGTGGCATTTGCACGTGCGGCTCAAGCAGGGCGCGGACGGCGGACTCTGGTTGTGCACCGGCAAAACCGTCCACCGGTTGACCGTCCTTGAACAGCACTACGGTCGGCAGGCTGCGGATGCCGAAGCGGGCGACGATGTCCTGCTCGATGTCGCAGTTGACCTTGGCCAGCAGCAACTCGCCCTGATAGCTCTCGGCAATGCCTTGCAGCATCGGCATCAACGCCTTGCACGGCGCACACCATTCGGCCCAGAAATCCACCAGCACCGGTTTGTTGAAAGAGGCCTCGATCACCGACTGGTCGAAATCGGCCGTCGTGGCGTCGAAGATGTACGGCGTTTGCTCACTCATGGGGGATCTCGTCAAAGCGTGGATGGGGCAACTATACGGCTTGGCGGGGGGTGGCCGGAAGCGGTCAGCTTTTGAGAGGTGTGTTGCATGTGCGGACGCCTTCGCGAGCAGGCTCGCTCCCACATTGGATCTGTGTCGTTCACAAAACCCCTGTGGGAGCCAGCCTGCTGGCGAAGCTTTTAGCTAGCGCCGCGCATGGTAAAGGCTGACATGCCGAAATTCCTCAGGCTCCGCCAGATCCGGCAACGTCATCGCCTCAAGCATTTCAATGCGCTCATACAACGGATGGCGAAAATCCCGAACCCGCGAATCCGCCACCAACGCTTCTCTTCCACGGCTCAAAAAAGCATCGAGCAACGGCAGATTCGCCCGGTCGTACAACACGTCCGCCACCAGGATCAGATCAAACCGATCGGCTTCGGCAAAGAAATCCGTTGAATAACTCATTTGCACATCATTGAGCTCGGCGTTCGCCCGGCATGCGGCAATCGCCAGCGGATCGAGATCGCACGCCACCACTTCCAGCGCTCCGGCCTTCACTGCCGCGATCCCGGCAATCCCGGAACCGGCGCCGAAATCCAGCACGCGCTTGCCGCGCACCCACTCGGGAAACTCCGCCAGATACCGCGCCACCGCCAGACCGCTGGCCCAGCAGAAACCCCAGTACGGTGGCTCGTGTAGAATTCGCTGAATTTCTTCCTGGCTGAATTCGCGATCCATGTTGTCGCCATCGATCAGCCATAGCTGTAAATCAGTGTCCGGCAACGCACAGACCTTGAGTCTGGCGTCGCCGAGCAATTCACCTAACGCCTGTTGCAGGTCGAGCGGTGCATTCATGGTGCTTTGACAAATTGCAGTTGGCCCAGCGCCTGAGTGGTCGGCTGGCTGATGGTTTGCGACGGCAGGTGCAGGATCAACTGGCCGGACTGGCTGGCGCGGCCACGCAACTCAACCCGCGCACCGGCGGGGAAGGCGTCCGGGTTGAAACGCAGGCGGAACGGCAGAATCTGGTTGTTGCCGATCAGACTTGAACTGGCGAGCAATTGTTGCGGGCGATCCTTCTCGTCTATCACCAACAGCGCCAGTTCGACCTCGGCGCCGGCCGGCACGCCTTGCAGGGTGCCGCTCAGTTCGCGTTGATAGGCTGGCAGCGGGCCAAGCTCGGCGGCTTCCTTGGCTTTTTTCTGCGCTTGCTGCGGCGCCGGGCCTGGCGTCGGCGGCTGGGGCTTGGGTGCATCGCTGCCACAGGCCACCAGCAGGCTGAAAAGACTGAGCAAAACGAGCGGACGTAACGGCATTGGATGCTCCGGCAAAATGAAATCCATGGATCAAACGATCATGCCGTTCTGTATACCGCAAAGCCTATGGCTTGTCTTGCCACCGGGATGCGCTACCATGGCCCTCCCTTTTTTTGTTGCCAGCCACCATGCACTGTCCCTTCTGCGGTGCCAACGACACCAAGGTCATCGACTCGCGTCTGGTCGCCGAGGGCGAACAGGTGCGCCGCCGGCGTGAATGCCTGGCCTGCGGCGAGCGTTTCACGACGTTCGAGACGGCCGAACTGGTGTTGCCGCGCCTGATCAAAACCGACGGCAGCCGCCAACCGTTCGACGAAGAAAAACTCCGCGCCGGCATGCAACGCGCCCTGGAGAAGCGTCCGGTGAGCGTCGAGCGCCTCGAATCCTCTCTGGTTCACATCAAGCACAAGCTGCGCGCCACCGGCGAGCGCGAGGTCAAATCCCTCGTGGTCGGCGAACTGGTCATGGCTGAATTGCAGAAGCTTGATGAAGTCGCCTACATCCGTTTCGCCTCGGTGTACAAACGCTTCCAGGACCTCAACGAGTTCCGCGAAGAAATCGACCGCCTCGCCCGCGAACCGGTGAAAGAATGACCACCGTTGCCGAGCAGGCCATCCTCGACGCCCACTTCATGGCGCGCGCGCTGGAACTGGCACGCAAAGGTCACTACACCACCCATCCCAATCCTCGGGTCGGCTGCGTGGTGGTGCGTGACGGGCAGATTGTCGGCGAAGGCTGGCATGAGCGCGCCGGCGAACCGCATGCCGAAGTCCATGCCCTGCGCGCCGCCGGTGAGCTGGCCCGGGGCGCGACCGCGTATGTGACCCTCGAACCTTGCAGTCACCATGGTCGTACGCCGCCGTGCGCCGACGCGCTGGTGAATGCCGGTGTCGCTCGAGTGGTGGCAGCGATGCGTGATCCCAATCCGCAAGTCGCCGGGCGTGGTTTGCAGCGCCTGGCCGATGCCGGCATCGCCACCGAAAGCGGTGTGCTCGAAGCTGAAGCGCGCAAGCTCAATCAAGGCTTTCTGAAGCGCATGGAACACGGCTTGCCGTTTGTGCGGGTCAAGTTGGCCATGAGCCTCGATGGTCGTACGGCGATGGAAAGCGGCGAGAGCCAATGGATTACCGGCCCGGCCGCACGTTCGGCAGTCCAGCGTTTGCGCGCTCAGGCCGCCGTGGTGCTGACCGGCGCCGACACCGTGCTGGCCGATGGCGCGCGTTTGACTGTGCGGGCCGATGAGTTGGGTCTGGATGCCGAACAAACCGCATTGGCCATGAGCCGTCCGCCGCTGCGCGTGCTGATCGACGGCCGCCTGCGCGTGCCGCTGGATGCGCCGTTCTTCAAGGCCGGCCCGGCGTTGGTCGCCACCTGTGTCGCGATCGAAGAGCAATACGCTCACGGCCCTGAGTGCCTGATCGTGCCGGGCGATGACGGTCAGGTCGATCTGCATCAATTGCTGATTGAACTGGCTAACCGTGGCGTCAACGAGGTGCTGGTCGAAGCCGGCCCGCGTCTGGCCGGTGCTTTTGCTCAGCTCGGTCTGGTCGACGAATTCGTAATCTTCATCGCTGGCAAGTTTCTCGGCTCTTCGGCGCGTCCTCTTCTGGACTGGCCGTTGGCTTATATGAAGGACGCCCCGGAGCTGAAAATCACTGAAATTCGCGCTGTGGGCGATGACTGGCGAGTCACTGCCATCCCTGTTCTTTCGCCGAGCGTATAATTCCCGGCCATCGTTATTACGCTGGCTTAGTTCTCAAGGAGAACCCCATGTTTACCGGCATCATCGAATCCATCGGCAGTATCCGCGCACTGACCCCAAAGGGCGGTGATGTGCGGGTCCACGTCGCCACCGGCAAGCTCGACCTGAGCGACGTCAAACTCGGCGACAGCATTGCAGTCAACGGCGTTTGCCTGACCGCCGTTGAGCTGCCGGGCGACGGCTTCGCGGCCGACGTCAGCCGCGAAACCCTCGACTGCACCGCCATGAACGACCTGAAAAGCGGCAGTCCGGTCAATCTGGAAAAGGCCCTGACCCCGACCACCCGTCTCGGCGGGCATCTGGTCAGCGGTCATGTCGACGGCGTCGGCGAAATCGTCTCGCGCAGTGACAATGCTCGCGCCGTGGAATTTCGCATCCGCGCGCCGAAAGACCTGGCCAAGTACATTGCCCATAAAGGCTCGATCACCGTCGACGGCACCAGCCTGACCGTGAACGCCGTCGATGGCGCCGAATTCATGCTGACGATCATTCCGCACACCCTGAGCGAAACCATCATGGCGTCGTACACGCCAGGTCGCCGGGTGAATCTGGAAGTCGATTTGCTGGCGCGTTATCTGGAGCGTCTGCTCTTGGGCGACAAGGCCGCAGAGTCGAGCGCTGGCGGCACCATCACTGAAAGCTTTCTGGCCGCCAACGGCTACCTCAAATCCTGACTGAAGGGGGTGCCTTGTGGCGCTCAATAGCATCGAAGAACTGGTTGAAGACATCCGCCAAGGCAAGATGGTCATCCTCATGGATGACGAAGACCGCGAGAACGAAGGCGACTTGATCATGGCCGCCGAATGCTGCCAGGCCGAGCACATCAACTTCATGGCCAAGCACGCCCGTGGTCTGATCTGCATGCCGATGAGCCGCGAGCGCTGCGAACTGTTGAAGCTGCCGCTGATGGCGCCGCGCAACGGTTCCGGTTTCGGCACCAAGTTCACCGTCTCGATCGAAGCCGCCGAAGGCGTAACCACTGGCATTTCCGCCGCCGACCGTGCACGCACCGTGCAAGCGGCTGCCGCCAAAGACGCCAAGGCTGAAGACATCGTCAGCCCGGGCCACATCTTCCCGTTGATGGCTCAGGCCGGCGGCACCCTCGCTCGCGCCGGTCACACTGAAGCCGCTTGCGACCTCGCGCGCATGGCCGGTTTCGAGCCGAGCGGTGTGATCTGCGAAGTGATGAACGACGACGGCACCATGTCCCGTCGCACTGAGCTGGAAGCTTTCGCGGCTGAACACAACATCAAGATCGGCACCATCGCCGACCTGATTCACTACCGGATGATCCACGAACGTACCGTTCAGCGGATTGCCGAGCAGCCACTGGACAGCGAACTGGGCCAATTCAACCTGGTGACCTATCGTGATTCCGTGGAAGGCGACGTGCACATGGCCCTCACGTTGGGCACTGTTTGCGCCGAAGAACCAACGCTGGTTCGCGTGCACAACATGGACCCGCTGCGCGACCTGTTGATGGTCAAACAGCCAGGCCGCTGGAGCCTGCGCGCCGCCATGGCGGCGGTTGCCGAGGCGGGCAGCGGTGTGGTGCTGTTGCTCGGTCACCCGCTCGATGGCGACGTGTTGCTGGCGCATATCCGTGAAACCGGTGATCAGGCCGCGCCGAAAAAACCGACGACTTACAGCATTGTCGGTGCCGGTTCGCAGATCCTGCGTGACCTCGGTGTGCGCAAAATGCGCCTGATGTCTGCGCCAATGAAATTTAATGCGATATCCGGTTTCGATCTGGAAGTTGTAGAATACGTGCCCTCCGAATAATGACCGGTTGTTTCCGGACCCGAATTCGCGGCAAATAAATCACTGAGGGACGCGTAGCAGACGCGTCCCGGCTCTTTAAGAGAACTGACGAATGACCCTGAAGACCATCGAAGGTACCTTCATCGCCCCTAAAGGCCGCTACGCTTTGGTAGTGGGCCGTTTCAACAGCTTCGTGGTTGAAAGCCTGGTCAGCGGTGCAGTTGATGCCCTGGTTCGCCACGGCGTGAGCGAAAGCGACATCACCATCATCCGCGCACCTGGCGCCTTCGAAATCCCGCTGGTAGCGCAGAAAGTCGCCCAGAAAGGTGAGTTCGCAGCCATCATCGCCCTCGGCGCGGTCATTCGTGGCGGTACTCCGCACTTCGAATACGTGGCGGGCGAATGCACCAAGGGTCTGGCCCAGGTGTCCATGGAGTTCGGCGTACCGGTCGCTTTCGGCGTCCTGACCGTTGATTCCATCGAGCAAGCCATCGAACGTTCCGGCACCAAGGCCGGTAACAAAGGTGCCGAAGCTGCCCTGTCCGCTCTGGAAATGGTCAGCCTGCTGGCACAGTTGGAGGCCAAGTGATTAGCGACGAAAGCGATCGTTTCAACCCGCGCGATCCAAAACCTGCGGATGCCGGCAAGCCCTCGAAAAGCGTCAAGCGTCGCGAAGCCCGTCAGCTCGCGACTCAAGCGCTGTACCAGTGGCACATGGCCAAGCAATCGCTGAACGAGATCGAAGCGCAGTTTCGCGTTGATAACGATTTCACCGATGTCGACGGTGCTTACTTCCGCGAAATTCTCCACGGGGTTCCGCAGTTCAAGACCGAAATCGACACCGCCCTGACGCCTTGCCTGGATCTGGCGATCGAAGAGCTGGACCCGGTTGAACTGGCCGTTCTGCGTCTGTCGACCTGGGAACTGCTCAAGCGCGTCGACGTGCCGTACCGCGTGGTGATCAACGAAGGTATCGAGCTGGCGAAAGTCTTCGGTTCGACCGACGGCCACAAGTTCGTCAACGGCGTGCTCGACAAGCTGGCCCCGCGCCTGCGTGAAGCTGAAGTGAAGGCGTTCAAGCGCTAAATCGCGCTTGAAACCTCAATGGGCGAATTCGAGCTGATCCGCAATTTCTTCGCCGCCGCGCCTTGTGCGCAGGGCGGCGAAGGCGTTGCTCTGGGGATCGGCGATGACTGCGCCTTGCTCGCTGTTCCCCCCGGGGAACAGTTGGCGATCTCTACCGATACGCTGGTGGCCGGTGTGCATTTCGCCGACCCCTGCGATCCGTTTCTGCTCGGTCAGCGTTCGCTGGCCGTCGCGGTCAGCGATCTGGCCGCCATGGGCGCCACGCCCGTTGCCTTTACCCTTGCCCTGACTGTACCGACGGTGACCGCCGATTGGCTGCAAGCCTATGCCCGCGGTTTGAACCGTATGGCGCAGAGCTGTGGCGTTGCCTTGGTTGGCGGCGATACCACGCGCGGGCCGTTGAGTCTGACGGTAACTGTGTTTGGTCGAGTGCCGGCGGGTCAGGCATTGACCCGTAGCGGTGCGCAACCGGGCGATTTGCTCTGTGTCGGTGGCGAACTGGGCAATGCGGCCGGCGCTTTGCCGCTGGTGCTGGGGCAACGTGATGCTGAGCCGCAAATTGCCCAACCGCTGCTCGATCATTACTGGTCGCCACAACCGCAACTCGCCCTCGGCCAGGCCCTGCGTGGCAAAGCCACCTCGGCGCTGGATATCTCCGATGGCCTGCTCGCCGACTGTGGCCACATTGCGCTGGCCTCAAAGGTGCGACTTGAGATTGAACGCGAGCGCGTACCGCTGTCGGATGCTTTAGTGGCGTTTCTCGGTCAGCGCGGCGCCGAGCGTGCAGCGCTGAGCGGTGGCGATGATTACGTGCTGGCGTTCACCCTGCCGTCCGTCGAGTTGCCGCCGCTGCTGGCCAATGGCTGGCCGATCCATGTGATCGGTCGAGTGGCAGAAGGTCAGGGCGTGATTTTGCTGGATCGCGAAGGGCACGACATCACCCCGCAAGTCCGGGGCTATCAACATTTTCAGGAGACACCGTGACAGATCACCCGAAACAGGTTCCGGCCGAATTCGTTCCGCCGTCGGTCTGGCGCAATCCCTGGCATTTCCTCGCGTTCGGTTTTGGTTCCGGCACCCTGCCGAAAGCCCCGGGCACGTGGGGTTCGTTAGTTGCGCTACCCTTCATCCCGCTGTGGCAGATGCTGCCCGACTGGGGTTACTGGCTGATGCTCGGGATCACCATGCTGTTCGGCTTCTGGCTGTGCGGCAAAGTCGCCGACGATCTGCGGGTACACGATCACGAAGGTATCGTCTGGGACGAAATGGTCGGTATGTGGATCACCCTGTGGCTGGTACCGGAAGGCTGGTACTGGTTGCTCGCGGGTTTTCTGGTGTTCCGTTTCTTCGACATTCTCAAGCCATGGCCGATCCGCTGGATCGACCGGCACGTGCATGGCGGCGTCGGCATCATGCTCGATGACGTGCTGGCCGGTGTGTTTGCTTGGCTGGCGATGCAGGGGCTGGTATGGATTTTCGCCTGATACGCACCGTACAGGGTTAAGTGAGGACACTAGGGATGGTTCGACGCTGGCTGGCGCTGCTGATGTTGACCTTGTTGAGCACTGTCGTCAGTGCTCAGGAAGCTGCGCATGCGCCGGCGGTGATTCATCTGGCCAGCGAAGACTGGGAAGACTACACCGCCGCTGACGGCCACGGACTCGCTTGGGATGTGCTGCGCAAGGTCTTTGAACCGGTCGGTGTGAAGGTCGAGATCCGCAGCGTGCCGTACACCCGCTCCATCGGGCTCGTGCAGTTGAAGGAAGTCGATGCGCTGGTCGGCTCCTACCGCGATGAAACCGAGCAAGTGCTGTATCCGCACTGGAACTTCGATTCCGACCACATCTACGCATTGGGTCTGGCGAGCAATCCTTCGCCCACCCAGGCGACGCTGGGCAAATATCGGCTGGCCTGGGTGCGCGGTTATCGTTACGAGAACTACCTGCCGAACATCAAGCGTTACAACCAGATCGAACGCCGTACCGGGATTCTGTCGATGCTCAAGCAGGGGCGGGCGGATTACTACATCGATGCGCTGACCGAGATTGAAGCCGTGGTGAAAACCGCAGCCGATCCAGCGCAGTATCGCTATTCACACCTGGCCGAGCTGCCGCTGTTTCTCGGGTTTGCCGACACGCCTCAGGCGCGAGCGCTGATGGCCCTGTATGACCAACGCATGGAGCAGTTGGTGAAGAGCGGCGAGTTGAAGCCGATCTTCGAGAAGTGGAAGCAGCCGTATCCCTTCAACCCGAACTGAAGGTCTGCACAAATCCCCTGTAGGAGTGAGCCTGCTCGCGATAGCGGTCTAACTCAGACATTGATTTAGCTGACACACCGCTATCGCGAGCAGGCTCACTCCTACAAGGGAGCCGCGGCGTCCATGAGGCAGTTATCAAACTTTTTGATCGTTATGCCCGATAATTCAGCCTAAGCGTGTGCAGGAACCTGCTGTTACAATGCCGGCCTGCGAATTTTCAGACTCTTTAGATCAGGAGCACACCGGTGCCTGTCGTCTTTGTCGCCGCTTCCAAGCTGCCAACGCCTTTTGCGCAATTCACCATGCACGGTTTTCTCGATGAAGCCACCGGCCGCGAGCATGTCGTGCTGAGCCTGGGTGAAATTGCCGACGGTGCCCCGGTACTCGGCCGTTTGCACTCCGAATGCCTGACGGGCGATGCCTTGTTCAGCCAGCGCTGCGACTGCGGTTCGCAACTGGAAGGCGCGCTGAAAGCCATCGCCCGCGAAGGCCGAGGCGTGTTGCTCTACCTGCGTCAGGAAGGTCGCGGCATCGGTCTGCTGAACAAGATCCGCGCCTATGAGCTGCAGGACGGCGGCGCCGACACCGTAGAAGCCAACGAACGTCTGGGCTTTGCCGCCGACCAGCGCGATTACGCCATGTGCCTGCCGATGCTGGAGCACTTGGGTGTGATATCCCTGCGTCTGATGACTAACAACCCGCGCAAGGTCAAAGCCTTGACCGATATGGGTATTACCGTCGCCGAGCGCGTGCCGCTGCACACCGGCCACAACCCGCACAACAAACTCTACCTGGCGACCAAGGCCAGCAAGCTCGACCACATGATGGGCAACGAGCATCAGGGCGAGGTTGATCGCGCGTGACACGGGGTCAGGTGCGGCGCCGGTTGTCGGTTGATTGGTGGAAATACCTCGCGCTGGCGCTGGTGCCGTTGTTTGTCCTCAACGCTCTGTTCGGTCAGGGCGAGGGGATTCTGCCGGTACTGGCGATGCCGTTTTTCATTGCCGGCGTCGCGTCGATGTTTGTCAGCCTGAAGTTTTTCGGTCGCTACAAACATGCGCTGATCGCTACGCAAAAAGCCCTCGATACCCCTGCTGAACCTGCCGCGTGGATTGCCCTCGCAGCCCGTCGTCGTGCGGCTTTTCTCGCGGCAGCCTTGCCGGCGTGGATTGGCGCACTGGCGGTGTTTGTCGGTCTTGAAGCCGTACCGTTGATGCTGCTGGCGTTGTCCACGGCGGTACTGTTTTATCTCTACCGTATCCCGCGTCAACTCGGCTGATGCGCCGTCTCTGGCTGGCGGTTCTGCTGCTGGCCGTCTCGGCTCCGGTGCTGGCGAGCCTGCGGGTGGTCAGCCTCGCGCCGTCGCTGTCTGAAATTGTCGTTGAACTGGATTCGGCTGACCTGCTGGTCGGCGTGCTGGATGCCGGGGAGCGTCCTGCTGAAATTGCCAACGTCCCCTCTGTCGGCCGCTATGGCCAACTCGACATGGAACAACTGCTGAGCCTCCAGCCTGATTTATTGTTGCTGTGGCCCGGCAGTGTCGGCCCTGCGCAGCGTGATCAGCTCAAGCGCTTGGGCATCCCGACCTTCGTCGCCGAACCGCATTCCTTTGAGCAACTCATTACCCAGATAGAAGCCATTGCCGCGCAATTGGGGCGACCTGAACGTGGGGTGAAACGGGCTTCGGAGTTGCGCAAACAACTCGCAGAGCTGCGCCAGCGCTATCGCCGCGATGTGCCGTTGCGGGTTTTCTATCAGGTGTGGGACAAGCCGCTGTACACCGTCGGTGGCGGGCAGATCATCAGCGATGCGCTGGAAGTGTGCGGGGCGCGCAATGTGTTCGCTGACCTGAGTCTACCGGCGCCGCAGGTGAGTATTGAGGCGGTTTTGCAGCGTGATCCTGAAGTGATTCTGGCGGGGGATCAGGCGCAACTTGATGCGTGGAAGGCGTGGCCACAGGTGGCGGCGGTGAAGCATGCAAAGTTACTGTTGGTCACCGACAAAGGCCTTGAGCGCCCAAGCGGCCAGATGATCAGCGCCACCGCCAAGCTCTGCCAATTGATTGCGCCGGACCACTGAAACCGTGGTGACTTCTTCGCGAGCAGGCTCGCTCCCACATTGGTTCTCTGGCGGGCACAAAATGTGTGGTTGTGCTCAATCTACTGTGGGAGCGAGCCTGCTCGCGAAGAGGGCAGCCAAAGCACTGCAAAGCTCAGATCAAAGCTCTGGCGTCCAGGTGACACCAAACATCCACCCCCGACCTTCTTCGCGATAGCCATACTGGCTGCCGTCGTAGCTGTAATTCGCCCGGCTGTAGCTCTTGTCGAAAATGTTATCGACCTTCAGATCCAGCTTGATCTCGCGATTCAGTGCCCAACTGCTGCGCAAGCCGAACAGCGCATAGCCGCCCAGCGCCTGCGTATTGTCCTTATCGTCATAACTGCTGCTGACCGCCTGCCAACTGGCGCCGAGGCTGACTTGATCAAACTGTCGATCCAGATCCCAGCTCAACGTCCGCCGCGCACGCCGGGCCAAGGTGTGCCCGGTATCCCGATCACGCGGATCGATGATCGCTACGCCAAGATTGCTCTGCCAGCCGAACAACTCCTGCTTCAGCGCTGCTTCGAAACCGTTGATGCGTGCTGAAGCCACGTTCTCTGGACGTGAGTTGCTGCCGAAGATGATCGCGTCTTTGAGGTCGGTACGGTAAATCGACGCTTCCAGGCGACTGCTATCGGTCAACTGACTGCGCCATTGCAGCTCGTAGCTTTTCGAGGTTTCCGGTTTCAGATCCGGGTTGCTGAAGTCCGGGTAGTACAGGTCGTTGAAGGTCGGCGCGCGGAAGCCTTCGCTGTAGCTCAGCAACAGATCGTTGTCCGGGTTCAGCGGCAGGGTGAACGTGCCGCTCCAGGTGTTCTGGCTACCGAATTGCTGGTTATCGTCATGGCGCAGCCCCAGCTCCGTGGAGAAACTGTCGGCCTGATATCGATGCTGAATGAACGCGGCGCGGTTCCAGCGGCTGTCTTCGTCGAATGCGGTGCTGCTGTTGACCCGGTCTTCGTACCAGTCGCCGCCGAGGATCAGGCTGTTGCGGGCATCCAGGGTCAGGTCGTTTTGCCAGTTCACCGAATCGCGGTAGGTGTTGAACACCGTGCGTTCGTCGCTGAGCTTGTCGAGGGTTTTCTCGCGGTTTTCGCTATGGCCGAACTCGACGCGGGTTTTCCAGATCTCGTTGACCCGGGCATCGACGTAACTGCTGACGCTGCTGACGTTGAAATCGCTGTAGGGCTGCTGCTGGTAGGACTGATCCGTCGCGAAGTCATATCTACCGAACGGGTTGTCGAACTCGCCCTTGCCACGGTTATCCAGCAGATTGGCGCCGATTTCGATGTCATCGGTCAGTGCATGGCTGAGGCTCAGGCTGACGGATTTATTGCGGTAGGCGTCGTGATCGCCATCGCTTGGATACGACTCATGGGTACGGTCGATTCCGGCGGTTTCATCGAGGCTGGCGCCGAGATTGAAGCGGGTCTTGTCATCGACGCCGGACAAGCCGAGGCTGCGCTGCCACGTTTGATTACTGCCGAAACCGATATGCATCCGTGGCTGCAATCCTTGCTCAGTGCCGCGCCGGGTGAAGATCTGAATCACCCCGCCAATCGCATCGCTGCCGTAAATCACCGAACGCGAACCGCGCAGCACTTCCACCCGTTCGATCTGCTCGATATTCAGGTGCTGCAGGTTGCTGTCGCCGGAAGTGGAACTGCCGATGCGCTGGCCATCAACCAGCACCAGACTCTGCGCCGACTGCGTGCCGCGAATGTAGATCCCCGGCAGACTGCCGCGCCCGCCGGCCTGCGCCACTTGCACGCCGGGGACGCGCCGCAGCAGGTCCGGCACGTCGCTCGGTTGCAGACGGTCGATGTCTTCGCGAGTGAATACCGTGTTGGCGGCGCTGCTGTCGTTGCGGGCTTCGACCTGGCGGTTGGCTGAGATCAGCATGTCCGGCAGTTTCAGTGCCTGATCACGCTCGAAGGTATCGGCGAAAGCGTTGGTGGATGGCAGCAGAAGAAAGGGCAGGGCGAGGCGCGAGAGGTTCATGGAAATCCATCGGGAATTTCAGATGTGCACAAATCAAATGTGGGAGCGAGCCTGCTCGCGAATGCGCTGTATCAGTCAGCCCTGATTTGACTGACAGTCCGCATTCGCGAGCAGGCTCGCTCCCACAAGGGTATTGCGTTTATTTGTCGAGTAAGGCCAGACGCTGACGAATCGACGCTTCGATCCCGGCCTCATCCAGCCCGCACTCGGCCAGCATCTGTGCAGGCTTGGCGTGCTCGACGTAGATATCCGGCAAGCCCAGATGCAGGATCGACTTGAGAATGTTCTCGCGCGCGAGGAACTCGCTGACCGCGCCGCCGGCGCCGCCCATGATCGCGTTCTCTTCGATGGTCACCAGTAACTCGTGGCTGCCGGCAATCGCGCGTACCAGATCTTCATCCAGCGGTTTGACGAAGCGCATGTCGACCACGGTGGCATCCAGTTTCTCGGCGACTTTCAGCGCCTCGGCCAGTTGCACGCCGAACACCAGCAGAGCGACGTTGCTGCCCTGACGACGGACGATGCCTTTACCGATTTCAATCGGCTCAAGATCTTTCTCAATGGCCGCATTCGGGCCGCTACCGCGCGGGTAACGCACCGCCGCCGGGCCGTTGTACAGGTGGCCGGTGGTGAGCATCTTGCGCAGCTCGTTTTCATCGCTCGGGGTCATGATGACCATGCCCGGGATGCAGCGCAGGTACGACAGATCGAAGCTACCGGCGTGGGTTGGACCGTCTTCGCCGACCAGACCGGCGCGGTCGATGGCGAACAGTACGTCGAGGTTCTGCACCGCGACGTCATGCACCAGTTGGTCGTAACCGCGCTGGAGGAATGTCGAGTAGATCGCCACCACCGGTTTCGCGCCTTCGCAGGCCATGCCGGCAGCGAATGTCACCGCGTGCTGCTCGGCAATCGCCACGTCGAAGTAGCGCAGCGGGAAGCGTTCGCTGAACGCCACCAGATCCGAGCCTTCCTTCATCGCCGGGGTAATCCCGACCAGACGTGGATCAGCCGCCGCCATGTCGCACAGCCACTCGCCGAACACCGCCGAGTATTTCGGCCCGCTGGCCTGCTTCGGTGCGGCGGCTGGAGCGTCCAGTGGTTCGAGCTTGGTAATGGCGTGGTAACCAATCGGGTCAACTTCCGCCGGGGCGAAGCCTTTGCCTTTCTTGGTGACGATGTGCAGGAACTGCGGGCCTTTCAGATCGCGCATGTTGCGCAGCGTGGCGATCAGCGTGGGCAGGTCGTGGCCGTCGATCGGGCCGATGTAATTCCAGCCCAGCTCCTCAAACAGGGTGCCGGGGACCAGCATGCCCTTGGCGTATTCTTCGGTTCGACGGGCGATTTCCCAAGCGCCGGGCAGACGCGACAGCACTTTTTTGCTGCCCTCACGCATGCTCGCGTAGGTGCGGCTGGAAAGGATTTTCGCCAGATAATTCGACAGACCGCCGACATTGCGCGAGATCGACATGTCGTTGTCGTTGAGGATCACCAGCATGTTGGCGTTGACTTCCGGCGCATGGTTAAGCGCTTCGAAAGCCATGCCGGCGGTCAACGCACCGTCGCCGATCACGGCAATCGCCTTGCGATCACTGTTCTGCAGGCGGGCGGCAATCGCCATACCCAGTGCAGCGCTGATCGAGGTGCTGGAGTGGCCGACGCCAAAGGTGTCGTACTCGCTCTCGGCGCGGCGCGGGAAGGCAGCGATGCCGTCCTTCTGACGCAGGGTGCCCATGCGCTCGCGGCGACCGGTGAGGATCTTGTGCGGATACGCCTGATGACCGACGTCCCACAGCAGACGGTCGTCTGGCGTGTCAAAGACGTAATGCAACGCGATGGTCAGCTCGATCACGCCCAGGCCGGCACCGAAATGCCCACCGGTCTGACCGACCGTGTAGAGCAATTCCAGGCGCAACTCATCGGCCAGGGTTTCCAGCTCGGCTTCGCCTAACCGGCGCAGGCCGTCCGGCGTATTCGCGCGGTCGAGCAGGGGCGTGGTCGGGCGCTTGCGGGGAATCTCATGAAACGTCGTGGGCATCAGGCGAATCGTTATAGGTATAGAAGATGCGGCAGTTTACCTGATGCATCGCCCCCTGCCCACGCGTTGGTCTTTTTTGGCGGATACGCCGTCAGTTGCGCCGCTCGACGATATACCGGGCCAGCTCGCGCAACGGCTCGGCTGCCGCGTCAAACGGTCGCAGGGCGTGCAGGGCCTGATCGCGCAGTTCCAGCGCGTAAGCCTTGGCAGCGTCGAGACCGAGCAGCGCCGGGTAGGTCGGCTTGTCGCGGGCGATATCGGCACCCTGGCGTTTACCGAGTGTTTCGGTATCGCTTTCGACGTCGAGGATGTCGTCCTGCACTTGGAAAGCGAGGCCGATGGCCTGTGCATAAGTCTGCAGGGCGCGCAGTTCATCCGGCTCGGCACGGCCGCTGGCCAGGGCGCCGAGTTTGACGCTGACTTCGATCAGCGCGCCGGTCTTGTGCCGGTGCATCTGTTCGAGGGCTTTCTGATCGAGTTTGAGGCCGACCGAGCCGAGGTCGATGGCTTGACCGCCGACCATGCCTGCCGGGCCTGCGGCGTTAGCCAGCGCAGTGACCATTTGCAGGCGAATGTCGCTGCTGCAGTCGCTCAGGCGCGGTTCGAGCAGGGCGCTGAAGGCCAGGCTCTGCAAACCGTCACCGGCGAGAATCGCGCAGGCTTCATCGAATTTCTTGTGAGTGGTCGGCTGGCCGCGACGCAGATCGTCGTCGTCCATCGCCGGCAAATCATCGTGAACCAGCGAATAAGCGTGGATCAGCTCGACCGCGCAAGCCGCGCCGTTGGCTTGCTCAGCTTTGCCACCGAGCGCTTCGCACGCGGCGTAGGCCAGCAGCGGACGCACGCGTTTGCCGCCGTTCATCACGCTGTAGCGCATGGCTTCGTAAAGCCGCGCCAGCTCCGGCAACGGCGCATTGAACAGGGTTTCCAGCGCTGCGTTAACCCGGGTCTGACTGCTCGCCGTGTACGCGGCAATCATTCTGGCTGTTCCGCGTCGAAGGGTTCCTCGGCGAGTTCGCCATCGCGCTCCAGCAGCACTTGCACCTTCTGCTCGGCCTGCGCCAGCGCTGCCTGGCAATCACGGGTCAGACCGATGCCCTGCTCGAAAGCGGTCAGCGAGTCTTCCAGCGACAATTCACCGTTCTCCAGACGTTCGACCAGTGTTTGCAGGTCGGCGAGGGACTGTTCGAAATCCAGTGCAGCTTTTTTGCGGGCCATGGCGGCGATTTCCGGTTGACGTTAAACCGGCGCGACACTAGCAGATAGGGGGTTTATGGGCAAATGAGCAGGTCGTGGCCGACCCTTATTCCTGTGGCGATTGAGCAAGGTTGAGGTTTATTCGGCTCATTTTGTGAGCCGAATAAATTCGCTATTCGGCTCACACGTCGCAAAAAGCATGTTTCCTACAGCAACAGCACATGTATCCGATTGTTAAAAAACCGCCGAATGGCTAATCTTCGCGCCTTCTACGACCCCATAGTCACGGGTCTTTCAGACGAAACGCAGTTTCACCGCTGTGAAGTACCGAGGATCGGGTGCAAGGTTTCGTTCAGGCATGGCAGGAGGCATCACATGCGTTCATTTCTTTGGCTGCTGATCGGCCTGGCCTGCGCGCCCGCACTGCTGGCGGCGCCGACGGCCGAGCTGTCGGAGCCGGTCGGTGGCTGGCGCTATCACGGCTTGCTCGACCGCACGGAAAACCCGCAAGTCGCCTACCCGACGCCGCCGATCGATCGCGGCATCCAGCGCAATCGCACGATGATCCAGGGCCAGCTCAAGGCCATCGGCCATATGCGCCCGCCGCACAGTCTTGCCGTGAATGGCAATCCACTGAATCTGTACACCGACGACCAAGGCCGTTTCGCCCGGCCGTACGCGTTCGGCGCGGGCTCCAACAGCGTCGAAGTGATCAGCGCCGAAGGCCAGTCGCTCAAGCGCGTGCAATTTTATGAAGCAAACAATTTGCGCACGCCGGCGCGAATTCGTCTTGTCTTGGGATGGGACGATCCGAAAGCCGAACTCGATCTGCACATTGTCACGCCCGACGGTCAGCATGCGTTCTGGGCACAACCGGCGCTGAGCAATGGCGGCGGCCTCGACCCGGATGGTGTCGATGGCCCGGGCCCGGAAATGTTCACCATGACCGCGCCGCTGCATGGCACCTACCTGGTTTACGTCAACTATTGGGGCAACTTCGGCAACGGCGGCTATAACTTCGAGGAGACCAGCAACCAGAACGAGGTGATCACCTCGCAAATCACGCTGGTGCTCAACGAAAACACCGTCGACGAAAAACGCGAAACGTTCATCGTGCCCCTGCGGGCGATCGGTGATCTGCTGCTGGTCAAGACTTTCAACTATTAAGCATCCCGTCACGGATGAAACTGGGTTTGTGAAGATGAGCGATAACACTGTTACTTCGGCTGCCGACACGCCAGCGGCCAAACCTTCGCGGCGCTGGCCTTTGCTCCTGGCCGGGTTGTGCCTGGTGGCCGGCGTGGCGGGTGGTTTTGGCTGGCTGCTGCTCAAGCCCAAGGCACCGCCGGCGGAATTGGCCAGTGACAAGCTTGGCCTGAGCCGCCCGGATGCGTTGCTGGAAACCCGCTCGCTGAGTCAGTTGCCCAAGGACTTGCTGACGGTGCCGTTCCTCAAGGCCACGCTCACCGAAGATTTCGTCTTCTATTACGAGACCCATGCTGATCGCCTCGGCTTGATCGGCAGTCTGCGCCGGATCATTTACGAGCATGACCTGAAACTGCAGGACAGCTTGATCGAACAGCTTTTCGATCAACCGGCCGACGTCGCGTTGTGGCGTGGCGCGGATGGTCGCTTGAAGGATTTCCTGCTGGTGATGGATCGCGGCGGGCTGGCGAAGCTGCTCGAGCCCTTGGCGAAAGTCGCGCTGGATGACACGCAGCTCAGCCAGATGGGCGAACTCAAGGTCGGCGGCGACACTGTGCCGCTGTATCAACTGACCTATAACGCCAGCAAAGCGCTGTTGTTCGCCTCCCACGGCGACAAACTGGTGGTGCTGTCGAACCCGGCCAAGTATTACGACCCGGAAAGTGGCGTCTCCGAAGAATCGGGGCACGTCTCGCCACAAGCGCTGGCGGCACTGCTCAATGGCGAAAAACTCTTTCCTGAGGCGTTCGGTCTGCCGGCGAAAACCGCGGAAACCAAACAGCGTCTGTCAGTCAATTCCAGCGTTCTCGCCATGGGTTATCAGCGCTTCATCCCGAACTTCGCCGGGCTGCGTTTCGACATGGACGACAAGGGCTGGCACAGCTACCTGGCCATGGACGAGCTGGAAAACCAGCCCGACTTCGATTTCAAACCGGTCTGGCAAGCCATGCCGCTGGGTGCCAGTGCCTGCGTGACTTTGCCGGTGGCTGCCGAACCGCAGAAACCGCTGTTGGTTAAACTCGGCGCTGAAGAAGCGGTAGCGCAGACCCTCACCGGACATGTGGCTGGCGCGGCAGGCCTGTGCTGGTACGCCGATTCGCGTTTGTACACGCCGCTGTTGGTCGCCAGTCTGAAAGACGAGGACAGCAGCAAACTCGATGGCGACCTCGGCAAGCTGTTCGGTTCGATGGTCGGTGCGTTCGAGTCCAACGTCGAAGAAAACGTCTTCCCGGTGGTCGAGAAGCAGGAAGGCCAGAGCCACGTCTGGCAGCGCCAGGTCAGCTCCAACTTCGGCCCGTATGCGGCGAAGACTGCGGAGAACCCGGACGCGATTTCCGGCAAGGCGTTCATGAAAGTCAGCCTCGCTCGCCACGGTTCGACGCTGCTGTTTTCCCTCGACGACAAACTCGTCGACAAAGCCCTCGGCACCCTCGACAAACGCTTCCCGCCAATGGCCGACGTGCTGCCCAAAGATGTGCTGATGCCGATCTACTTCGGCCCGGATTCGATGGCGCAGCTGATGCAGCAGGAAACCCTCGACAGCCTGCCGCAAGACATGGAGCCGGTGTTCTATAACGCTGCACAAACCTACCTGATTCCGAAACTGCGCACCCTCGGCGGCTATGGCAAATATGCCCTGACTTTGCCTGAAGGCAGTGAGCCGGATGGCCACTGGCAGTGGTTGCCGCTGGAGTGGAAAGCGCTGTGACGGCACTGATCCGCAGCCTCGGCCTGCTCGCGCTGCTATTGAGTGCGGGGGCCCGAGCCGTTGAAACGCCAGCGCTGGACCCGGCGCAATCCCAGGTGTTTCGCGCCTGGTTCGTGCGCATTGCCCAAGAGCAACTGAGCCAGGGCCCGAGCCCGCGCTGGTATCAGCAGGACTGTGCCGGGCTGGTGCGTTTCGCCGCCAACGAAGCGCTGAAAGTACACGACGACAAATGGCTGCGCAGCAATGGTTTGTCCAATCGCTACCTGCCGCCAGAGCTGTCGCTCAGCGATGAGCAACGCAAGCTCGCCCAGCAATGGCAGCAGGGCGGCGGCAAGGTCGGGCCGTACGTCAACGCGATCAAACTGATTCAGTTCAACAGCCATCTGGTCAGCCGCGACGTCTCGCAGGCACGGCCCGGTGATTTGATGTTTTTCGATCAGGGCGACGACCAGCACCTGATGATCTGGATGGGCCGCTACATCGCTTATCACACTGGCACCACCACCCCGACTGACAACGGCATGCGTTCGGCAAGCCTGCAGCAACTCATGACATGGAAGGACACCCGATGGATACCCGACGCAGCCAACCCCAACTTCATCGGCGTCTATCGACTGAACTTTCTCTCCCAATGACCGGTGCCCGCATGTTGCGACTCTGCTCCCGAATTCCTTTGCTGCTGGCGCTGTTGCTGCCAGTGGCTACCGTCAGCGCCGAAGATTCGGTCGAGCCGAGCGGCTACACGCCGGTCTCCGGTGAAAGCTTCTTCCTGCTATCCGACAGCAGTTTTGCGGCGGACGAGCAGGCGATGGTGCGCCTCGAAGCGCCGGGCCGAGACTATCGCCGTTTCCGCATGGAACCGTACGGCGGCGCCGACATCCGCGTATACCGCATCGACAAGCCGCTGGATTTCCTCAAGCGTCAGAAAAACCTGCACCGCGTGGTCAGCGACGGTCAGTTCAAGGGCGAAGGCCTGTCCAACACCCTCGCGTACCTGTGGGACAACTGGTACCGCAAATCCCGGCGGGTGATGCAGCGCGCGTTCTCCTATGAATCGCGCAAACAGGTCACCGAAGAAGTGCCGGAACTGAAGATGGGCAACGCCATCGCCGCACCCACACCGTACGACGCGCAGCCGCAATTTGCGCTGATCCCGGGTCTGCCGGTGGTCAGCCAGTTCCGTTATCCATTGTGGCAGGCCAAGCCGATTCAGCCGCCGACCGGGGTCAATCTGGCCGGGTCTTCGAGCGATTTCGTCAGTGTCGCGCCGGGTAACGTTTACATCCCGCTGGGCAATCTGAAACCGGGTCTGTATCTGGTTGAAGCGCTGATCGGTAAATACCGTGCGACCACCATGGTCTTCGTCTCCAACACCGTCGCGGTGAGCAAGATTGCCGGTGATGAATTGCTGGTCTGGGCTGCGCGCAAACATGAAGGCAGTTCGGTGCCGAAGGTCAATGTGCTGTGGACGGATGGCCTCGGCGTGATGAGCAGTGGCGCCACCGATGCCGATGGCTTGCTGCGCCTGAAACACGTCAGCCCGGAGCGTTCGTTCGTCATCGGCGAGGACGAAGAGGGCGGCGTATTCGTCTCCGAGAACTTCTATTACGACAGCGAAATCTACGACACCAAACTCTATGCCTTCACCGACCGGCCGCTGTATCGCCCGGGTGATTGGGTGTCGCTGAAGATCGTCGGTCGCGAGTTCAAGAATGCGCGGGATTCGGTGTTGCCGGGTGCTGCGGATGTCACGGTCAGTGTGCTCGATGCCACCGGTACCGAGTTGCAGCATCTCGACCTGAAGCTTGATTCGAAGGCCGGCACTCAGGGCCGCTTCCAGTTGCCGGACAACGCCGTCGCGGGCGGTTACGAGATTCGGTTCAACTATAAGGATCAGGCTTACAGCAGCGCCTTCCGTGTAGCTGAGTACATCAAGCCGCACTTCGAAATTTCGCTGAATCTGGCCAAGCAGGATTACCGCACCGGCGAACCGGTGAAGGGCAGTCTGGTGTTGCTCTACCCGGACGGCAAACCGGTGGCCAACGCCAAACTGACCCTGAGTCTGCGTGCCCAGCAACTGTCGATGGTCGATAACGAGCTGCAATACCTCGGGCAATTCCCGGTCGAACTGACCAGCACCGAACTGACCACCGACAGCAAAGGCAATGCAACCCTCGACCTGCCGGCCGCCGACAAACCGAGCCGCTACATGCTCACCGTGTTCGCCAGCGATGGCGCGGCGTATCGGGTCAAGACCACCAAGGAAATCCTCATCGACCGTGGCGCCGCGAGCTTCCGCCTGAGCGCGCCGCAACGCTTCAGCGCGGTCGGCGACAAGGTTGCGTTCAGCTACGCCAACGAGGGCGGCACCGAGCAAAGCAAAGCGGTGACGCCGAGCACGTATGGCTGGGTGCGTCTGGAAGACCAGAGCACCGGCGAAGGTAAACTCGCAGCGACGGATAAAGGTTTCAGTCTCGCTTTCGAACGTCCGGGCACCTACAACCTGACCTTGAAAGATCAACACGGTCGCGTACTCGGTGCCACCGGGCACTCGGTCACTGGTGACGGCGTCAAAGCGGTGCCGGGCACCGTAGAAATCGTCCTCGATAAACCCGAGTACAAAGCGGGTGATGAAGCGCTGGCGCTGATCACTTTCCCTGAGCCGGTCAGCGATGCGTTGCTCTCGCTGGAACGCGACAAAGTCGAAGCCACTGCGCTGCTGGTCAAGGGTGGCGACTGGCTGAAACTGGAAAAACTCAGCGACACTCAATACCGCGCGCGCATCCCGGTGAAGGACAACTTTGCGCCGAACCTGACCTTCTCCGTGCTCTACACCAAGGGCGGTCAGTACAGCTTCCAGAACGCCGGGATCAAAGTGGTCGCGCCGCAAATCGACGTGGCGATTAGCACCGACAAAGCGGTGTATCTGCCGGGCGACACGGTCACGGTGGACCTGACCACGCAGTTCGCCGGCAAAGCGGTTCCGGCGCATCTGACCGTTAGCGTCGTCGACGAAATGGTCTATGCGCTGCAACCGGAAGTCGCACCGACCATCGACCAGTTCTTCTATCACCCGCGCCGCAACAACGTGCGCACCAGCGCCAGTCTGTCGTTCATCAGTTACGACGTCGCGTTGCCGGGCAGCCCCGGCGCGCCGGGCAAAGCCAACCGCAGCGAGCGCGGGGTGAAAGTGCTGGAGCGGCCGCGTCGTGAAGACGTCGACACCGCTGCGTGGCAGCCGGAGTTGTTGACCGGTGCCGACGGTAAAACCCGCTTCACTTTCAAGATGCCGGACTCGCTGACCCGTTGGCGCATTACCGCCCGCGCCATCGCCGATGACGGTCAGGTCGGGCAAAAGAAACAGTTCGTGCGTTCGGAAAAACCGCTGTACCTGAAGTGGAGCGGCCCGAGCAAATTCCGCAAAGGTGATCAGCCGCAACTCGGAGTGTTCGCGTTCAGTCAGGCCGAGAAACCGGTCAAGGCTGAACTGGTCACCCATTACGCGGGCGCCGAACAACGCCTGCCGGTGACCCTGAGCAACGGCATCAACTACCTGCCGCTGCCGGCGTTCACATTGGCTTCCGGCGAGTGGACGGCGGAGCTGGTGCAGGACGGCAAGACCGCCGATTCCCTCGCTGTGCGCCTGAGTGCGACCGGTGATGGCTGGCAAGTGACGCAGACGCAAAGCCTTGATGTCGCCAGTGGTGACACTGCGCTGAGTCTGCCGACCGATGCCACCGATATTCGCCTGCGTCTGGATGACAGTCCGCAAGCGTTGTTCCGTTCGGCACTCGATGATCTGCTCAGCTATCCGTACGGTGGCGTCGAGCAGACGGCCAGTCGTTTGCTGCCGTTGAGCATCGCCTATCCGTCGCTGGCATCGAACCCGCAGATCCGCGATCGCTTGCGTCTGATCATGCAGAACAGCCGCCTGCGTCTGGTGCAAATGGCCGGGCCATCGGCGAGCTTCACCTGGTGGGGTTACGACGGTGAGCCGGATGCATTTCTCACCGCTTACGCTTATTACGCCGACTTCAACGCCAGCCAGGTGCTGGAGCTGACCTTGCCGCCGGAGCATTGGCAGCGGGTGCTGGAGGTGTACGCCAAGCAAGCGCCGAACACGCCGTTGTTACAGCGCGCGCTGATTCTGTCGTTTGCCAAGCAGATGCATTTGCCGGTGAACACCTTGCTCAGCGGGTTGATGGAGGATCTGGCCAAGGCCGGTGAAGGCAACGCCGAAACCCTGATGGACGACGGCGAAGACAGCCTGGTGATGAGCGATCCGGATTCGGCGCTCGGTCTGGCGGCAGCGCGGGTGTTGACCGCAGCGCTGGCCACGCAGTCGAAAGTGGCCTTGCCGGACGCGTTCAATCGTCAGGTGGGCGCTGCACAACAGCGTTTGTCGGTCAGCTCGCAGCCCTTTGCCGAAGCGTTGAACTTGTCGCTGCAACCATTCGATCAGGCGCGTGCGCAAGCGCTGCTGCAACGTCTGCTGCCGCAGCAATCAACCCTCGAACGTGCGCTGGCGCTGACCTGGCTGCAACGCAGCATCGCCCAGGCGTCGCCAACCATCGCATTGACGCCGGGTGCAGGCTGGAAGAAAAACTACGGTGCAACCGGCGAGATGTACTGGACCTGGCAAGGCGCCACGCCGGTGCCGAGTGTGTTGACAGTGTCCGGCACACAAGAGCGTCCGCTGCGTGCGGCGCTGAGCTTCCAGACTCAGCAACCGGCAGTCGAGCCGATGGCCGTGACCATCACCCGACGCCTGTCGCGACTGGTGCCGGGCGATGAAGCGTTCACCTTCAAACTGGAGCCGGTCGGCACCAAGCCGCTGTCCAGCGACAGTCTGTATCTGGACGAAGTGATCCTCACCAGCAAAGCCGCGAAACCGCTGCGCTACGGCATGCTCGAAGTGCCGCTGCCACCGGGCGCCGATGTCGAGCGCACCACTTGGGGCATCAAGTTGCAGGGCAAGGACGGCACCGAACCGACGGCGCTGGAGAAGGCGCGTTTCGAACCGGGTCAGTTGGCCTACGCGGTCCCGGTGGATGCGCTGAGCGGCGAATTGCGCCTGCGTCATCTGGTGCGCTTCTCGCAGAAGGGCCAATTCAACCTGCCACCGGTGCGTTTCAAGCAGGTCTACGCGCCGCAGCATCAGGCCCAGGAAGCGAAAGCCGCCCTCGGTCAGGTCACGGTCAACTGATATGACTCGGCCGCTGCTGTGGCTGCTGATGTGTGTGATGCCTGCGCTGGCGACGGCGCAGGACGAGCCATTGCGCGTGGCTTATAAGGGCGAATTGTTGTCGTTGAGTCAGACGCAACTGATCAAGCGTGAACCGTTGCCGTCATCGCTGGATACGCCGCTGGGCAGTCTGTGGAAGTTGTTTGTCTACGCATGGCTGGTGGACAGCGGCGCGCGGGAACCAGCGTATGAATGTCGCGGGCAGTCGAAGGAAGAGGTTTATTGCTGCTCGGCGGGCGGCAGGATCGAGCGTGATCAGGCGCTGGTGAAATCCTGCGGGTTGTATTTCGAACCTGCGCGGCTGGGTATTGCAGCGGCGGATTGGCGAAACTATTGGCAGGCGCGGCAGGCGCCGTCGTGGTTGCTGGATTTGCCGTCGGTGCAGCCGGCTCAACGGGTTTCCGTGGTTGAGCTGCTGAAGGTCCTGGCGACTTTGCCGGCGCAGGATCAGGCGCGTCGAGTGCTGCTCGATGTAGTGCTGAATGCGGCGGATGGCAATGTCGTCGGCGAACTGGGCGGGCGCCTGCGGGTGAAAACCTGGAGCTGGCTCGGTGATAAGGACCCGCAATCGCGGCAGGGCGGGTTTGCCGGTTGGACGGCTGATGGCTCGCCGGTCTGGGCAGGCGGGCGCGGCACCAGTCAGATGGTCTTGCGGCATTACGGCCAAGCATTGGCGACCGTGTTGCCGGCAGCCTGGCCCGAGGAGGCGGGGCGTTGTGTCGAAGTCAGCCTGTTTTCGAAGTACCCAGTTTCGAAGGTGTTAGCGGGTGATCGCCTCGCGATATCTGGCCCGTTGCAAGGCGACTACCGCGTCGAATTCGCCAACGGCAATGCGCTGGATATCCACAGCGACGGCGAACTGTTTCTGCTCAACGACAAACTCGTCGCAAGGCTTGATCGCGAAGAATATGTCGCCCGCGTCCTTGAGCGCGAAGCCAAACCCGAACCCGCCGAAGCGGCCAAGGCGTTGGCCGTAGCGATCCGCACTTATCTGCTGCAAAACGCCACACGTAACGGCGACTGCCTGAGCATCGACGACAGCAGCAATCGCCAGCGTGTCGCCCCGCGCCCGGCCTCTGCCGAGTCGCGCAACATTGCGGCGTGGACGGCGGATCTGGTGCTGGCCGGTAGCACCGTCACCTATCACTCCGATCAACCCGGCCCGGACAAACTCGCCTGGCAACAAGCCGTCGAGCAAGCTAATGCCGGTCAGCGTTACGACGCGATTCTGCTGCACGCCTATCCGCGCGCCAGCCTCAGCCGTTGGGACAACCCGGTCGCTTCCTGTGAAGCGCTGCCCGCCGCACAAGACTGGCTGCAAAAACAACGTCGCGGCTGGCGTCCGACGCTGGAAAGCGAAACCGGCTACAACGAAGTCAGCACCTTCGCCGTGTGCAAACTCGCCTTCGGCCGTCCTTTCGTCGACCGTGAACGCCAACGCATCTACGTGCGCGGCGTGCTGACCCTGCAGGATCGCCTCGACCTGACCCACGAATATCTGCACCTGGCCTTTGAAGCTCACCCCAACGGCCAGGATGAAACCTACATCGAAGGGCTCGCCCGTCATCTTTTGCTGGAATAGACCATGACACTCCGTTATCCACAGGTCTTGCTGCTCTGCACCTTGACTGCGCTCTCGCCGGTCATTGCTGCCGACAGCGTCAAACTCGACACTCCGGTCGGCGGCTGGCGCAGCGGTGCACCCGAAGGCGAGGGCGAAAGCTTCCGCCAGACCGTCAACTACCCCGCCTCATCGGTCAACACCCCGGTGGGCCAGGCCAACACTGCACGCATCAGCGGCGAAATCAAAGCTACGCAGAAGGGCAACGAACCCGGACGGCTGATCGTCAATGGCGTGAGCATGCCGCTGAAAATCGATGACAGCGGCCGCTTCGATCGCCCGTTCTCGTTCCCCAACGGCAGCAACAGCGTCGAAGTGCGCAGCCCCGACGGTCAGCAACGTCACCGCACACAATTCCTCAACACCAGCGGCGGCGCCACCCCGGCGAAACTGCGCGTACTGCTGGCATGGGACAGCGACGGCACCGACCTCGACCTGCACCTCGTAACCCCCGACGGCGCGCACGTCTGGTACGGCAACCGCACCGCGCCTAACGGTGCCGCGCTCGACGTCGACGTCACCACCGGCTATGGCCCGGAAATCTTCGCCATGCCGGCGCCGATCAAGGGCCAGTATCTGGTGTATGTGAATTACTACGGCGGTGGCTATCGCGGCGATGACGAGGGCGGCGATGAAGCGGTGCAGCCGCTGACCACGGCGCAGGTGACGGTGATCACTGAAGAGGGTACGCCGAGCGAGAAGATGGAGACGTTTCTGATCCCGATGCGCGCGGTGGGAGAGCTGACGCTGGTGAAGTCGTTCAGTTATCCCTGAGCAGGTACCTGCTCAGGGTTGCACTAGAAGCCGGGCGGAATGTAACCGGGTACGAACGGAACGTTGATGCATTTGCCATGAATGATCTTTCCGTCCTCGATCCGAAACAGTACGATCTTTTTGGCTTTGTTGACGGTGGCTTCCAGTTTGCAGTCAGAGCTATGCCCGACCGTCTCGTAGTACTCGGTGTACACCATGCCGTTGCCGGTGTGATTCATGGAAGTACCGGCCGCTTCAGTAGTTGTCCAGCTGGAGGATTTGAACCAGGTCAGGACGGCCAGATTTTCGCCGTTGGTACCGGTCTGTTTTTTCATCGAGTCAGGTTTGCCGAATAGATCGAGTGCTTCCTGAACATCCCGTCCTTCCCAGCGCGACTGCGCAATCAGGTGGCAGCCATTCACCATTGATACTGTGGCTGTTATCAGCAACGTCAGTAACGTTTTAGTCCATTGATTCATCATGACTCCCGGTGTCATGTGCGAGACGAAATAGCGCGCTGCAGCGTTAAGAGGTCAGGCTGTTACTTGTTGCCCAGTATCGAATCGAGGTTGTCCATCATCTGGCCTTTTTCCTGAATAGGTGCCAGTTTGAAGAACATTTGCTGCATGCCCTGAATCATCTGCAAGTGCTCCATCTTGCCCACCGCGATCATGTCTTTTTTCTCTGGGGAGCAAACGAAAGCGAGGGCACGCTGCACCCAGAACTCCTTCGGCTGCTGCCATTGCTCGTTCACTTTCAGGTGCCGCAGCATGTAGGCAATTCGATCCACCGACTGGCCATTAACAAACCGCACCTTGTTGGTCTTGCACTGAACTTCCAGGTTGTAGGCATCGATCATTGGCTTGCCCGGCTCTTCATACACCAGCGTCACCGCCAGCATTTGCGCGCCCTTGGTACGCGTCGACGGCACCACTGATGTGCTGTCGGCGACATACATGATGTTCTTGTGCGGGACGCCGTTGCCGTAAATGATCCACCAGTCGCCGACGGGGTTCGGCTCTTCCGCTGACACTGAAGTAGCAGTCAAGAGGGCAGTCAGTAGAGCGAGGGATTTACTCAGTTTGAAAAACGATGACATGGTGCTGCTCCATTCCTTGGCGCTTTTGTAGTGCACAAAAACAGAATGGAAATTTAGTGGCGGGTGCCGGCTGGGGCAATTAGGGCGGATGTGCTAATGGCTTATTGAAATGGTCGGTGGCTGGGCACTAATTATCGGTAAGGCTCAGGTACAGCGAGCGCAACGTCTGTACACGATTGCGTCCCTGGTCCTTGGCGCCGTACAACGCCTGATCCGCTTCCGAGAGCAGGCGTGACAAGTCGTAGCCGGATTCACGGGTGGTCACCACGCCGATGCTGACGCTGAGCAGCCCCGGCTCAAGAATCGACAATTGCGAGAACGAACGGCGGATCCGCTCGGCAATCTCCAATGCGGTTTGCTCATCGCAATCGTTGAGCAGGCAGGCGAACTCCTCACCGCCGATCCGCCCGCAAACATCTTCCTTGCGCAGGCTCTCGACCACGATCCGGCCGAACGCGATCAACGCCTGATCCCCAACGGGATGGCCATAGGTGTCATTCAGACGCTTGAAGTTATCCAGATCACAAAGCAATAACGCCGCTGGTTCCGCGTGTTGCTGACTGTCGGCAAGCAACTGGCCGGCGTTCATCATGAACGCGCGACGATTGCCAATGCCCGTCAGCGGATCGCTGAACGCCGCCGCTTTGAGCTTGAGCTCTGCACGTTCCTTGACCATCGCCAGGGTGATATAGGCAATGCCGATGACATACAGCATCGACTCGAACAGCATGAACGAGAAAAACGGCACGCCCTCGCCACTGCCCAAGAGCGCCTTTGTCACCGGCAGCCCTTCATCGGTCGCACTGCGAACGGCGTAGAACACAGTGTGCAAAACGGTCAGCACCAGCGCCGGCATAAACGCGACGTTCAGGGTGTTTCTGCTGCGCCAGAGTTCTAGCGTTGTCATCACGCCGTAACCGAATGCCAGCAAGGAGTAGATCAAAACCCGATTTGGCATCGACTCGTAGAAGGCGGGAATCAGGCACAAGGTCAGCCAGGCGAACGCCCCAGCCAGAATGCCGGACACTGACGGCCTACGCCCGACCAGCGTGCGCATGGCCGTCCAATTCATCGCAGCACTGAGCAACAGAACAACATTACCGAACACAATGGGAATGAAGTCGACCCCTCGATCACGCCAACTGACCAATACTACGCCCACGGCGCCAAGCAGCATCATGCTGCCGAGGTACGCCAGTGGCGGCTCGCGGGTTTCGCGATACCAGGCGTGCAGCGTCAAAAGCCCCATCAAAAAGAAGACGAAGACCGAAACGACCAGCAGGGTCGGGATATGCAGGGCCATTCCATGGATTCCCGTGAGGCTCAATACCGGAATCCGGCCGGGGTCGGGGATGCGGGTAAAAACAGAGGGGTGGTTACAAGGCGGGATTTAGCACCGAGCGATTGCAATTGGCAAGTGTCGGTTGCCCTGTGACTCACTGGAACCGCCTAAAGGCTCACGCCGTATCTGCGGTTCACGGGGTTGCATAGGGACTGGTGGTGGATGGCTTCAAGGTGACGCTGAAGTGCTCATTACCCACCGGTTTCTTCCCGGGTGTTGGGGAGGTTACGGCGATGATCGTCGCCTGATCCTGACGCCGCATCGGCATGACCACGCTGGTGTCGGCATTCAAGTAGCTGGCCATCGTCGCGAGCGTGAGCCCGACAAAAGGCGAGGCCGAGCCCGTGTCACCCAAGCGCTGAGTCAGGTCGTAACCCGCGCGAGAATCGAGCAGGTTCAGCGAACTGTGTGCCGCGTTGAGCGCCGGCAACAGTTGCGCCATTGCCGTGGCGTTCGAGCCACTGTCAAAGAACAGCCTGGTCGGCTTTTGCACGAGCCCGGCCGTGGCCTCTTGCCAGCCAGCGGCCAGTTTCAGTGTCATGGCCTCACGCTTCAGCGGTTCACCGTTATCCGGCCGCCGCAGCGACACGCTGACCGGTCGATGCAGCCTGGCCAGTACCGGCAGCGCATCCCATTGCTCGAACGCACGCTGGGTCCAGGGTTGAGGAATGAACGGCGAGGGCTGGAATGCCACGGCGGGTTTGCGCATTCCCCAACCGTTGAACTCCGGGTCGATTCTGTTCTCGTTGATCCTGGCAAACTGAGCGTAGTAACGCAGCCATTCGACGCGCTCGGGGCGCCCGACGACCATGGCGACCATCGAGTCGGTGAGTTCACCGGGCTTACGCGGCCCGGGTCCACCAATCAGCGGCGCTTTTTTTGCCGAGAGGGCAAACGACATGCTGAAGCCTTCCACGTTGTAGATCAGCACGGCGGGGAGGTCGGGGTTTTGCTCGAACAACCGGAACAACTCTTCCAACAGACCTTCCGGGGTGTCGTTGCAGACAATGCCGTCTTGCAGATTGCGCACGCGATGCCAGTGCAGGCCCGCTTCCGTGCGGTAAGCGTTGACCATGCCTGAGAGCATTTTTCGGGTTCTTTCTGGAGAGAAGCGCAGGTTCGGCGTAGCGGGGTTCCAGCCTCGGAGCACGGTGATGGTGGGGATGGGCCATTTTTCCACGAAGTCGCGCAAACCCAGTTCCAGCGCATCAGCTTTGCGCTTGTCGTAGGCCATGTCCTTGACGTCGCTATCCACCGGATATTTTCCTGGATCGGTCGGCAGGATGCTGCCAGCGTGCAGGGAGTCGGTGTGTTTTGCATTTTGTTCCTGCAAGGCTTTCCAGACCTGACCCTGCCGGAATACGTCGAGACTTATACCGACGGCGAGCACATCGAGAGTGTCCAGACGGGGCGAGGTGGCTGGCGCGCGGTAACGGGCATCCACGGGCATGGCTTTCGCTTCGTTGGCCGAGGTATAGGGTGTGACGGCGGAGGGTGGACTGGCAAAGCAACGGGTGAGCGTCAGCGGCTGTTCAGCCGCTTGAGCCAGAGAGGTGATCAGGAAAAAAACGATGAGAAGCAGGCAAGCAGGATTGAGAGACGTGCGGTTTTTACTCTTGCGACGCAAGCAGGCCGTACCGTCATCGTCGGCGCGCAGGTTGTCACTGGTCGGGAGGCGCGAAGGGACGAAACAGATTTTCTTTGCCTGAGCCGCGTGATTCATCGTGTATTTCTTCCTTGAAAGTTACCCCGTTTGTCGCGAGGAATGGGGTCGATCGGCTGACCCTTCACGTTGATCCCCGACCATGATGACCTTTGTACGGCGCCAAGGTCATGACAGATTTGCACGCGGCCACTTATTGACGTTGCGCCTCAAAGACGTAGGGGTTGCCCGGGTCCGGGAAGTGCAACAGGTACTGCGCAACCGGCGTTTTACCATCGGACAGCCGATAATCCATTTTCAGACCGAGAGGGTTGTTTTCCAGCTCCGGACCCAGATAGGCGTTGTCCGGATAACTGAACTGGTTCTGTGGCGCCCTGCGAATGCCTGCACAGGACGCAAACAGCGGCGGCAGCGCGTAGAGGTGCTGCTCGTGCACCAACAACACATGAGTGTAGCGAACACCGCGGCCACTGCTCACATACTGCATCTCGACGCACGTCGAGGTGCCTTGTCGCCAAACCGTGGCCGATGCCAGATTTTCCGGGGCGACGGGATCATTTGTGCGCCATGCCGGTGGCGCGAAGTTGCTGGCGTCGCGCAGTAGCAAACGCTGTTTGCCGATCATCAGGGCCGCGCCATCGAAGACAATCTCGGGTATGCCTTTGGGCGGGCTGATAGCCAAGTCTTCGGGGGCGCTCCACTGCGTCTGGTCATAACGTTCAAACGCCGGACGCATGGCATTGACCCAAAGGCAATGCCTCGGTGATTCCGAGCAGGGCATGGTCAGTTCAATTCCGGGACCCGTAAACAGGTTGCTGCCCAGCGACTCGTAAAAAGCACGGTAATCGGTGAACTGTACCGGGGCTGCCTTCGCCAGAAAGGACAGACTCGCGCCAATAAACAGGCTCAGATAACGGGTAAGTGTGCTCATTGATACCTCCTGGCGCCGGATGCCTAATGATTCATCCGAAATGACGCTATGGAAGTCATTTTGCCGATGGCGGCTGTGGACTGATACCTGTGCGAATAACGTGGGGCGGGTTTATTTCAGGCATTAAAAAGCCGGCTTGTGGCCGGCTTCTCGGGGACTGGCTTGGCCTATTTTTGGTAAGCCTTGCCAGCCTTCAAAACGTACATCCGGATCTGCGTCCGGCTGTGGGACTTGGTCAGACGTTGGTCTGCCGCGTCGGGCGCTGTCTGAGCCGCGGGGCGGGTCGATGCGCAAATGTGGGGCGCAGGATACTGAGTTTTGCTTGGGATTCCCAGTCTGAAGTGCGGTTTAGAGCGACTTCTACGCTAGAAATCCGCGATTTGTACCGAATGTCCGGGCCTCTTCGCGAGCAGGCTCGCTCCCACAGGGTTCAGTGCAGACTCGAAAAACTGCATCAAGTCATAGAAACGGCACCACCGGCCGCCGCTTGCTCACCGTCGACCACCAGAACACCCAGCCCAATATATGAATCCGCTGTTCTTCAATCTGCGCCGGGCGGAACACTTCGTCCGGGTATTCGGCGCTGTTGTGGCTGCGCAGGCGCAGGCCGTTGCCGGGCATGCGGTGCAAGTATTTGATGCGCAGCATGCCGTCGTGTTCGATGGCGTAGATTTCGCCGTCCACCACTTGGGTCAGGCCGCGGTCGATGGCAACGACGGAGCCGTCTTCGATGCGTTCGGCCATGCTGTTGCCGATCATGTGTGCGCAGATGGCGTCGGCGGGGCGGATCTCCAGTTGATCAACCTGTGCACGCAGCAGGCGGATGGACAGGTCCGGGTCCTGGATAACGTGGGTTTTGTCGGAGCCGTTGGTCTGTGGTGTTTCTTTGAAGAAGGCCAGCTCGATGTCATTGGGATGGATGAATCGGTAGGCGCCCTGTGGATCGTGGGCGTCAAAGCTGTCGCCGTTGCTGGCCGGCGGAGTCAGGCTTGGCAGCTCTTTTGTGCCTTGGCCGGTTTTCAGCCATTCGCTGTTGACGGACAGCAGGCGTGAGACTTCTTCCATGCGATACGCCGGGACGCCCCGGGTGTACCAGTTGTGGACATTTTGGGCTTCCGTGCCCCAGAACTTTGCGAAACCCGTCGTCGAGATGTTCGCAGCTTCCAGGAGTGCCTTGAATCTTGGACCGCTAGTGTTCTTTCTCATAAACACGGAGTCTACGGCCGTGCCAGAGCGGTTTGAATAAACCGGACGTTCAAAAACGGGCTGAATTTTGCGACGGGATGTAAGACGTTCTTGTGGGAAATTACACAGGCTAAAACTTTTCTGTAGTCCTCGATAAACACTCTGTTTAAGACAGCTTTTCCCGAGCACAAAAAACCCCGGATCAACCGGGGTTTTCTTCAAGCCTCACGCATAGCGCAGGTGCTTAGCCTTTGTAGGCGGCAACCGACTTGGTGATCGCTTCGCGGGCGGCGTCTGCACCGGCCCAGCCTTCGATCTTGACCCATTTGCCTTTTTCGAGATCTTTGTAGTTCGCGAAGAAGTGCTCGATCTGCTGGATCAGCAGTGGCGGCAGGTCGGTGTATTCCTTCACATCGACGTACAGCTGGGACAGCTTGTCGTGTGGCACTGCGATGACTTTGGCATCGCCGCCGCCGTCGTCGGTCATGTTCAGGATGCCGACTGGGCGGGCGCGGATCACCGAGCCTGGCGCAACCGGGTAAGGGGTCACAACCAGCACGTCGAGGGGATCACCGTCGTCAGCCAGGGTGTTCGGGATGTAACCGTAGTTGGCCGGGTAGAACATTGGGGTGGCCATGAAACGGTCAACGAACAGGCAATCGCTGTCTTTGTCGATTTCGTATTTGATCGGCGCGTGGTTGGCCGGGATCTCGATCGCGACGTAGATGTCGTTCGGCAGGTCTTTGCCAGCCGGAATCTTGCTGTAGCTCATTGGGCGTTGCCCCCGTAGTTGACCAAAAACACTTGGCCGGATTGACCAAAAAGTGGCGGCGATTATAGGCATATTCTGCCGTCGACGCCATGTACCGAAAGTCGTGCAGAGCTTAGTCGTGCGCCTGATAGACCGGGTCTGTGGCCTGAAGTTGCCGCAACCGGCTCAACGGGTCCTGGCGGTAGAAAAGCTGCAACTGCGCATAGACCTGTGGATAGGCCTCATGCAGCAGATCCGGGGCGCTGAAGAAATACTCGCTGGTGACCGCAAAGAACTCCGCCGGGTTCTCGGCGGCGTAGGGATCGATGGCGGTTTCGGCGTCCGGGTCATGGTCGAGCTGGCGGTTGAGATCGTCGTAAGCCTTTTGCATAACGATTGCCCAGTCGCTGACGCGCATGTCGGCATGCAGCGGTGGCAGGCCATTGGCGTCGCCGTTGAGCATGTCGAGTTTGTGCGCCAGTTCGTGGATCACCAGGTTGTAGCCTTCCCAGCCACCACTGGCCATGACGCCGGGCCAGGCGAGGATGATCGGCCCCTGCTGCCACGCTTCGCCGCTGTGTTCGCCGTCCCACTCATGCTCGACACCGCTGGCGTCACGATGACGTTGCGGGCTGAGAAAGTCGTCGGGGTAGAGCACGATTTCGTGGAAACCCTGATACCAGTTCAGATCGCCCAGATTGAGCAGGGGCAATTGCGCCTGGGCGGCGAGCAGCAGGCGTTGTTCCTGATGCAGTTCGACGCCGGGCAGGGCGCTCAGGTGTTTGTCTTCAAGGAACAGCACGCAGGCTTCGCGCAGCCACTGGTCTTCGGCAGCGCTGATGCCGTCAAGAAAACTCAGGTGATGACGCACCCGTTGCCACATCTCGTCGGCAATCGGGTGCTTCGCCAGAATGCGCCGGCGACGCCAGGCGCTCAGCGACCACATCGGCTTAGTGCGATTGGGCTTTGGTGCCGCCGAAACGGCTGCGAACCACGCCAAGGATCATCGGCACCAGCGACAACAGAATGATCGCCACCACCAGCAACGACAGGTTTTTCTTGATGAACGGTACGTTGCCGAAGAAGTAGCCCAATGTCACCAGGCCGCCGACCCAGAGGATGGTGCCCAGCACGCTGAAACCAAAGAAACGCGGATACGGCATCTTCGCCACACCGGCGACGAACGGTGCAAAGGTGCGGATGATCGGCAGGAAGCGCGCCAGTGTTACGGTCTTGCCGCCATGTTTGTCATAGAAATCGTGGGTTTTTTGCAGGTAGTCGCGACGGAATATTTTCGAGTTCGGGTTGCTGAACAGTTTTTCGCCAGCCGTTCGTCCGATCACATAGTTGGTGCTGTCGCCAAGGATCGCCGCGAGCATCAGCAAGCCGCCCAACAGCACCGGGTCCATGCCACCACCAGCCGCCACGGCGCCGGCAATGAACAGCAACGAATCACCCGGCAGGAAGGGCATTACCACCAGACCGGTTTCACAGAAGATCACCAGAAACAGAATGGCGTAGATCCATGGCCCATAGTTGTTCACCAGCAAATCGAGATAGACGTCGAGATGCAGGATAAGGTCGAGCGGGTTGAAATCCATGGGGGCACCTGTTTGACGGCCCGACTCGGCAGGCCTGTGCGGATGACTTCGTGTAAGCCTACAGCGGGGTGTAGTTTTTCTTACAAGCCGGAAAGATCGGGATTATACGGTCTGAAGAATGAAAAGCGCGTTGGTTTTGTAGCGGGGGATGTCGGGGTGTGAACAATTGTCAGGAAGCATTCGGGGTGCCTGAGGGAGCGGGCTCCCTCATCACACGTTGCATTTGCAGTCAGAGTTCTTCGCTGATCGGCAGCACGTAGTTCTTGAACTCGGTGTCTTCCTTGAACCCGATGGACTCATAGGTTTTCTGCGCCACTTCGTTGTTGCTGCTGGTGGAAACGCGCATGCGCACAGCCTGGGTTTCCTTGGCCATTTTCTTCGCGGTACGGATCAGGTTGTCGGCGACCAGTTGGCGGCGCGCATCTTCAGCGACATAGATGTCGTTGAGGATCCACACACGCTTGAGCGACAACGAGGAGAAGCTCGGGTAGAGCTGGCAGAAGCCCATCAGTTTCTTGTCATCATCATCGGCCAGCGCCAGATAGATCACCGATTCCTTGCGGCGCAGGCGTTTTTCGAGGAAGGCGCGGGAGGAATCCGGGTAAGGCAGGGAACCATAGAACTCGCGATATTTGACGAACAACGGAGTCAACAAATCCAGATGTTCGAGGGTCGCTTGAATAATCCGCATGATAGGTCTCGTCTTCAAGTGGCTGTCTTCAACTGCTCTGACGGCGATGGGAAACCCGTGCGGCCGTGCATCGATCCTGCCTGAAACCGGCGCAGAAACGCAATGCGGAAACGGTTCAGGTTGTGGGCGGATCGAGTAGGAAATTGCCTTTCATATCTACACCAGCGTCCGATTCCAGCGTTTGAACCTGTGCTTCGTCCTTCAGGTTGACCCCCGACAACTGCCGCCGACAGGCTTCGCGCATCAGATAGAGCAAGCGATGCGCCGCCATGCCGTAGCTCAAGCCTTCGAGCCGCACATTGGAGATGCAATTGCGATAGGCATCGGTCAGGCCGATCTTTGGATTGTAGGTGAAATATAAACCGAGACTGTCCGGTGAACTGAGTCCCGGACGTTCGCCAATCAGCATCACCAGCATTTTCGCGCCGAGCAATTGGCCGATTTCATCACCGACCGCGACGCGGCCCTGTACCACCAGGACAACGGGCGCCATCGACCAGCCGTCGGCGTTCATCTGTTCTTCCAAGCGCGTGAGAAACGGCAAGGTATGCCGATGCACCGCCAGTGCCGACAGGCCGTCAGCCACGACAATTGCCAGATCGACACCGCCGGGATGCGCTGCAGCGTAATCACGCAAGGCCTGCGCCGATTCATCGCTGAGCTTGCGACCCAGATCCGGACGTTGCAGATAGCTGTTTCGATCTACGGCGGCACTGTGCAGCAGCAGGCTTTCGCGCCCGCGCTCACCGAGTTGCGCGCTGAGCCCGGCGTGATCGAACGGCAAGTGCACGGCATCCCGCGCTTGCGCGTGGGCAAACTGGAAGTCCAGCTGCGCGTTGGTCGGCAGGCTGGTGCCGGTGCGGCCGAGGGCGATCCGCGCAGGGGTCAGGCGACGCAGTTGCAGCCAAGGGTTCTGCGGGTCGATGGGTGGTTTTTCCATGTGACTCATCCCAGTTGCGCCAACGCTTGGCGGAAGGCCGGCGGCAGGTTGTTACCGAAGCGAACCTTGCCATCCGCTTGGGTGAAGATGCCCATGTTGGCCAGCCATTGCTCGAACTCAGGCGCCGGTTTCAGGCCCAGGGTCTGCCGCGCGTAGAGCGCGTCATGGAACGAGGTGGTCTGGTAATTGAGCATGATGTCGTCGGAGCCGGGGATGCCCATGATGAAGTTGATCCCGGCGACCCCGAGCAGCGTCAGCAAGGTGTCCATGTCGTCCTGATCGGCTTCGGCGTGGTTGGTGTAGCAGATGTCACAGCCCATCGGCACGCCGAGCAGCTTGCCGCAGAAGTGATCTTCGAGGCCGGCGCGGATGATCTGTTTGCCGTTGTACAGGTACTCCGGGCCGATAAATCCTACGACGGTGTTGACCAGAAACGGCTTGAAATGTCGCGCTACGGCGTAGGCCCGGGTTTCGCAGGTCTGTTGGTCGACGCCGTGATGGGCGTTGGCTGACAGTGCACTGCCTTGACCGGTTTCGAAATACATCAGGTTCTGCCCGAGGGTGCCGCGATTCAGGCTCAGACCGGCGTCATAGCCTTCCTGCAACACGTTCAGGTTGATGCCGAAACTGGCGTTGGCCGCTTCGGTGCCGGCAATTGACTGGAACACTAGGTCCAGCGGCACGCCACGGTTGATTGCCTCGATGGAGGTGGTGACGTGGGTCAGCACGCAGGCCTGAGTCGGGATGTCGTAGCGCTGGATGATCGCGTCGAGCATTTCCAGCATCGCGCAGATCGAGGCGATGCTGTCGGTGGCCGGGTTGATGCCGATCATCGCATCGCCATTACCGTAGAGCAGGCCGTCGAGAATGCTCGCGGCGATGCCGGACGGTTCGTCGGTCGGGTGGTTCGGTTGCAGACGCGTGGACAGGCGCCCACGCAGGCCGAGGGTGCCGCGAAATTTCGTCACCACGCGGATCTTCTGCGCGACCAATACCAAATCCTGCACGCGCATGATTTTCGACACGGCGGCGACCATTTCCGGCGTCAGGCCGGGGGCGAGATTGCGCAGGCTGGTTTCATCGGCGGCGTCGCTGAGCAGCCAGTCGCGGAAACCGCCGACGGTGAGGTGGCTGACCACGGCGAAGGCTTGTTTGTCGTGGGTGTCGATGATCAGCCGGGTGACTTCATCGGCCTCATAGGGAATCAGCGCTTCTTGCAGGAAGTGCGTGAGCGGAATGTCGGCCAGCGCCATTTGCGCGGCCACGCGTTCGCCGTCGTTTAGGGCGGCGACGCCTGCGAGAAAGTCCCCGGAACGCGCCGGGCTGGCTTTGGCCATGACGTCCTTGAGGCTGTCGAAGCGATAGGTCTGGGCGCCGACGGAATGGGCGAATGCGGCCATGGGGCGGTGTCCTCCAATAATTGCTGCAATCTGCTTTATGTAGGAGTGAGCCTGCTCGCGATGCAGGCAACTCGGTACAACAGTCATACCGCGTCGATGCGATCGCGAGCAGGCTCACTCCTACAGGTGTTGTATGCACTTCAATAATGCGGGCACCAGGTATTTGGCCCGGTGCCGGTGCAGCTAGATACCTTCGAGCATAGCGTCTGCCGGCGCTTCGGCGCGTTGCTTGGCGGTCAGCTGGAAATACAGGTAACCGGCGGCCATGAAACCAAGGAACACACAGCCGATCAGCGTGTTGAACCACGCCATCGCCACCAGACACACCAGCGCCAGAAACAGCGCAATCGCCGGCACCACCGGATAGCCCGGCGCACGGAAGGTGCGCTCCAGGTTCGGCTCGGTCTTACGCAGTCTGAACAGGCTGAGCATGCTGATGATGTACATCACGATCGCGCCGAACACCGACATGGTGATCATCGCCGCCGTCAGGGTCATGCCTTGCAGATTGACCAGGCCGTCGCTGTAAATCGCCGCAATACCGATCACGCCACCAGCCAGAATCGCCCGGTGCGGGGTCTGGAAACGCGACAGCTTGGCCAGTCCTTTAGGCAAGTAACCGGCCCGGGCGAGGGCGAAGAACTGACGCGAGTAGCCGAGAATGATCCCGTGGAAGCTCGCCACCAGACCGAACAGACCGATCCACACCAGCATGTGCATCCACGTCGAGTTATTGCCAACCACGGCTTTCATTGCTTGCGGCAGCGGATCGTTGATGTTCGACAGCTGACGCCAGTCGCCGACGCCGCCGGCCATGACCATTACGCCAATAGCGAGGAACACCAGGGTCAGAATGCCGCTGACGTAGGCCTTGGGAATCGTGCGTTTCGGGTCTTTCGCCTCTTCGGCGGCCATGGCGGCACCCTCGATGGCGAGAAAGAACCAGATCGCAAACGGTATCGCCGCGAAGATCCCCGGAATCGAACCGAGGGTGAATTCGTTGGCGCCCGACCAGCCGTTGAGCACGAAATTGCTGAAGCTGAAGCCCGGGGCAACCACGCCCATGAATACCAGCAACTCGGCAACGGCGAGCACGGTGACCACCAATTCGAAAGTCGCGGCGATGCTGACACCAAGGATGTTCAGGGTCATGAACACGAAATAGGCACCGACGGCGGCGATCTTCGGATCAAGCTCCGGGTATTGCACATTCAGATAGGCGCCGATGGCCATGGCAATCGCTGGTGGCGCAAAGACGAACTCGATCAGCGTGGCTATGCCGGCGATCAATCCGCCTTTCTCACCGAAGGCCCGACGGCTGTAGGCAAACGGCCCGCCGGCGTGTGGGATGGCGGTGGTCAATTCGGTGAAGCTGAAGATGAAGCAGGTGTACATCGTCGCGACCATTAAGGCCGTGACCAGAAAGCCGAGCGTGCCGGCGGTGCCCCAGCCGTAACTCCAGCCGAAGTATTCGCCGGAAATCACCAGGCCGACGGCAATGCCCCACAGGTGCAGGGTGCCGAGTGTGGGTTTGAGCTGTGTGGTGGAAGTCATAAGTCCTCTCTGGTTTTTATTGTTCGATCTGTTGGACTTTCGGGTGGCGCGGTTGAGGTGGATGGATGCTGTTCACGCAGCGGCAGTTTTCACGCAAAACCTGAATGACGGGTACGCAAGGGCCGTGCCAGAGCGGCCAGGCCATTGATGGTGTGTCAGACAGGACGCCTTCGCGAGCAGGCTCGCTCCCACAGTGGATTTGTGGCGAGCCTGGGTATGTGGTGCGGCACAACTCCCTTGTGGGAGCGAGCTTGCTCGCGAAAGCGGTTGAGCGGGCGACACAGAAATATCTGAGTCGCCCGAAGGTTTTAGAAGAAGCCCAACGGATTGATGTCGTAGCTCACCAGCAGGTTTTTCGTCTGCTGATAGTGATCGAGCATCATCTTGTGGGTTTCACGGCCCACGCCAGACTTCTTGTACCCGCCAAACGCGGCATGCGCCGGGTACAGGTGGTAGCAGTTGGTCCACACACGTCCAGCCTTGATCGCGCGGCCCATGCGGTAGGCGCGGTTGATGTCGCGGGTCCACAGGCCGGCGCCGAGGCCGAACTCGGTGTCGTTGGCAATGGCCAGTGCTTCGGCTTCGTCCTTGAAGGTGGTGATGCTCACCACCGGGCCAAAGATTTCTTCCTGGAACACGCGCATCTTGTTGGTGCCCTTGAGCAGGGTCGGCTGGATGTAATAACCGGTCGACAGATTGCCCTCGAGTTTTTCCACCTTGCCACCGGTCAGCAGCTCGGCGCCTTCGCCCTTGGCAATTTCCAGATACGAAAGAATCTTGTCGAATTGCTGCTCGGACGCCTGCGCGCCGACCATGGTGTCGGTGTCCAGCGGATCACCACGTTTGATTTGCAGGACTTTCTTCATGACGACGGCCATGAACTCGTCGTAGATCGATTCCTGCACCAGCGCACGGGATGGGCAGGTGCAGACTTCGCCCTGGTTGAAGAACGCCAGCACCAGACCTTCAGCGGCTTTTTCAATGAAGGTCGGCTCGGCCTGCATGATGTCTTCGAAGAAGATGTTCGGCGATTTGCCACCCAGTTCCACGGTCGACGGAATGATGTTTTCGGCGGCGCATTTCATGATGTGCGAGCCGACCGGGGTCGAGCCGGTGAAGGCGATCTTGGCGATGCGCTTGCTGGTCGCGAGCGCTTCGCCGGCTTCTTTGCCGTAGCCCTGAACAATGTTCAGCACGCCGGGCGGCAGCAAATCACCGATCAGTTCCAGCAACACGGTAATGCCCAGCGGGGTCTGCTCGGCAGGCTTGAGCACTACGCAGTTGCCGGCGGCGAGTGCCGGGGCGAGTTTCCACGCGGCCATCAGGATCGGAAAGTTCCACGGGATGATCTGGCCGACCACGCCCAGCGGTTCATGGATGTGATAGGCCACGGTGTTGCCGTCGATTTCGGCAGCGCTGCCTTCCTGGGCGCGCAGACAGCCAGCGAAGTAGCGGAAATGGTCGGCGGCCAGCGGGATGTCGGCGTTGAGGGTTTCGCGGATGGCTTTGCCGTTGTCCCAGGTTTCGGTGATCGCCAGCAGTTCAAGGTTGGCTTCGATGCGGTCGGCGATTTTCAGCAGGATCAGCGAGCGCGCCTGCACGGAGGTCGCGCCCCACGCGTCGGCAGCGGCGTGGGCGGCGTCCAGTGCCTTGTCGATGTCTTCGGCAGTGGAGCGGGGGAATTCGGCAATCGGCTGGCCATTCACTGGCGAGGTATTGGTGAAGTACTGACCTTTGACAGGCGCGACGAACTCGCCGCCGATGTAGTTACCGTACTTGGCTTTGAACGAGACTTTGGCGCCTTCAGTACCGGGGTGAGCGTAACGCATGATGATGTTCTCCTTGGCTTTGTACTTATTAGAGAAACGCGCAAGTGCGCTTGCTATAAGCGTAGAGCAAAGGTCGGGCCACTGCCGTGCAGGGTAGGTAAATCAAGGGCTTGGCAGGTTTTTGTCGGACGAGTGGATTTTGCCTGTGACGGTTTCGGTACAGATGGGGTGACAGTTTGTACCGCTTTCGGTACAGCCCGTGACCGGACAGTCTTGCCAGCATTGCAATGCGTCGGTGGCTGGGGGATGCTGGGCGTCACCTCAGCATTGGGCCGTCGAGCCTCGGGGAGAACAATAAGAAATGCACGACAACCATTTGAGTCGCCATGCCCAACAGGTTCTCACTGCTACCCAGGGCAAACCGCACCTGCACGGGCCCGGTGCCGATCCGTCGATTGCCCGTTCGTGGCTGCGCTGTCTTGAGGACTATCACCTCGACCCGGCGCTGAGCATGGCGCCGACTGTGCTCGAACACGGCCGGGTACTGGAAAGCCGCGAACGTCTGCAGCAGGTTCTACAGATCGCCGGCAATGAAATGAGCAGCCTGCATCAACAACTCTCCGGCGCCGGCCACGCGGTGCTGCTGACCGATGCGCGCGGGGTGATCCTCAACTGCGTCACCGCGCCCGCCGAACGCAAGATCTTCGAGCGCGCCGGCCTCTGGCTCGGTGCGGACTGGAGCGAAGCCTGCGAAGGCACCAATGGCATCGGCACCTGCCTGGTCGAACGTCAGGCGCTGACCATTCATCAAGATGAACACTTTCGCGGTCGCCACACCGGCCTGACCTGTTCGGCGAGCCCGGTGTTCGACCCGCATGGCGAACTGCTGGCGGTGCTCGACGTCTCTTCGGCGCGCCATGACGTCTCGCGGCAAAGCCAGTTCCACACCATGGCGCTGGTCAATCTGTCGGCGAAGATGATCGAGAGTTGCTATTTCCTGCGTTGTTTCGATAACCAATGGTTGCTGCGCTTTCATCTGCAGGCCGAGTCCGTTGGGCTGTTTAGTGAAGGTTTGCTGGCGTTTGATGGGGAAGGGCGGATCAGCGCGGTCAACCAGAGTGCACTGAATCTGCTCGGGCATATTCGTGGCGGCTTGCTGGGTAAACCGGTGGAGGCGTTTTTCGATTGTTCGCTGGATGAATTGCTTGACCGCGCCAGTGCCCATGCCAGCGCCAGTTGGCCGCTGCGCACCCGTGACGGGCGACATCTGTTTGCGGTGTTGCGCGGGGAATCGCGCAAAGCTGTACCGAGGGTATCGACGCCGGTGGTCGCTGAGGCGCCGCGCCTGTCGGGCATCTGCCTCGGTGACGAGGCGTTGCAGGCAGACTTCCGCAAAGCCTTACGCGTTTTCGAACGTGATGTGCCGTTGTTGATCAATGGTGAAACCGGCTCCGGCAAGGAGGCCTTCGCCAAGGCTGTGCATCAGGCCAGCCAGCGTTCGAACAAAGCCTTCGTTGCGCTCAACTGCGCGGCGATTCCGGAAAGTCTGATCGAGAGCGAACTGTTCGGCTATCGCGGCGGCAGTTTCACCGGCGCACGCAAGGACGGCATGCGCGGCAAGTTGCAGCAGGCTGATGGCGGCACGCTGTTTCTCGATGAAATTGGCGATATGCCGCTGGCCTTGCAGACTCGTCTGTTACGCGTGCTGGAGGATCGTCAGGTGGTGCCGATCGGCGGCGAGCCGGAGTCGGTCAACGTGCGGATCATCAGCGCCACCCACCGTAATCTGCTGGAGCGGGTCGCGGACGGCAGCTTCCGTGAGGATTTGTATTACCGGCTCAATGGGCTGGAAGTGGGGTTGCCGGCATTACGCGCGCGCAGTGATAAATCGCAGTTGCTGGATTTTCTGCTGGCCGAAGAGGCGGGCGGTGAAACGATAGTGATCGACGAGCCGGCGCGTGAGGCGTTGCTGGCGTTCAATTGGCCGGGCAATGTGCGGCAGTTGCGCAATGTCCTGCGCACGTTGGCGGCGTTGTGTGATGAGGGGCGGATCGGGGTGGAGGATTTGCCGGTGATGATTCGGCAGGGATGTCCAGTTCTTCCGCCAGCCGAGTCTGGCGAACACCCACTGGCAGACGCAGAACGGATTGCACTGCTTAAAACTTTGGAGCAGACGCGGTGGCATATGACGCAAACGGCTGAGCAGCTTGGGGTCAGCCGCAATACCCTTTATAGAAAGCTGCGTAAGCATGGGATTGAGCGGCGAGTCAGTTAGAAGGCCCTCACCCTAGCCCTCTCCCAGAGGGAGAGGGGACTGACCGATTCGCTCTACTGATCTACGCCGACCTGAGTTATAGAGCTGAACTCAGGATTTGAAAGCGACCGAGATCGGCTCCCTCTCCCGGAGGGCTGACCGCGGTGTTCTGCCAATTTACGCCGACCTGAAATATTGAGCTGAACTCAGGATTTGAAAGCGACCGAGATCGGCTCCCTCTCCCGGAGGGCTGACCGCGGTGTTCTGCCAATTTACGCCGACCTGAAATATTGAGCCGAACTCAGGATTTGAAAACGACGCAGATCGGCTCCCTCTCCCGGAGGACTGACCGCGGTGTTCTGCCAATTTACGCCGACCTGAAATATCGAGCCGAACTCAGGATTTGGAAACGACGCAGATCGGCTCCCTCTCCCTCGGGAGAGGGCTGGGGTGAGGGGCCGCAGTCTACAGGCGAGTCCAAATGCCAAGCCCAACCAGTCCCGCCCCTCACCTAAAGAGTGCGATTTCCCCCTCCCTACGCTAACCTGCGGCCATGTTTTACGAGGTCGACTATGCACATTCATATTCTGGGTATCTGCGGGACTTTCATGGGCTCGATGGCGGTGTTGGCCAAAGAGCTGGGCCATCACGTGACCGGCTCCGACGCCAACGTCTATCCACCGATGAGCACACAGCTTGAAGCCCAAGGCATTCAGCTGACGCAGGGCTATGACCCGGCGCAGCTCGATCCGGCGCCGGATCTGGTGGTGATCGGCAACGCCATGTCCCGCGGCAATCCGGCAGTGGAATATGTGCTGAACAAAGGCCTGCCGTACGTCTCCGGCCCGCAGTGGCTGGCTGATCACGTGCTGCAAGGTCGCTGGGTGCTGGCGGTTGCCGGTACGCACGGCAAAACCACCACCAGCAGCATGCTCGCCTGGGTCCTGGAGCACGCTGGCATGAGCCCGGGTTTCCTGATCGGTGGTGTGCCGCAGAACTTCTCGGTATCGGCGCGTTTGGGCGGTACACCGTTCTTCGTGATCGAGGCCGACGAATACGACAGCGCCTTCTTCGACAAACGCTCGAAATTCGTTCACTACCGTCCGCGCACCGCGATTCTCAATAACCTTGAGTTCGATCATGCCGACATCTTCCCGGATCTGCCGGCGATCGAGCGGCAATTCCACCACTTGGTGCGGACTATTCCGAGTGAAGGCCTGGTCATTCACCCGACCACCGAGCCGGCCTTGCAGCGTGTGATCGAGATGGGCTGCTGGACCCCGGTGCAAACCACCGGTGCCGGCGGTCAGTGGCAAGTCAAATTGCTCAGCGAAGACGGTTCGGCCTTCGAAGTGATGTTCGAAGGTGTGTCGCAAGGCACCGTCGAGTGGGAGCTGACCGGTCAGCACAACGTTGCCAACGCCTTGGCTGCCTTGGCGGCTGCGCGTCATGTGGGCGTGGTGCCGTCGATGGGCATCGCTGGCCTGAGCGCGTTCAAGAACGTCAAACGCCGCATGGAGAAGGTCGCTGAAGTACGCGGCATTACCATCTATGACGACTTCGCCCACCACCCGACTGCCATTGCCACCACCCTCGACGGCCTGCGCAAACGCATCGGCGACGCACCGCTGATCGCGATCATCGAGCCGCGCTCCAACTCGATGAAACTCGGCGCCCACCGTGACGGTTTGCCGGACAGTGTGGTCGATGCCGATCAGGTGATCTGGTACGCCCCGGCCAACCTCGGCTGGGACCTCGCCGGCACCGCCGCGTTGTGCACCGTGCCGTCGATTGTCAGCGACTCGCTGGAAGGCATCATCGAACGCGTGAAGAGCCAGGCGCAGCCAGGCACGCACGTGGTGATCATGAGCAACGGCGGCTTCGGCGGCCTGCACGGCAAACTCGCCGAGGCGCTGCAATGAACACTCGTTTTGAGAGCAATGGCCCCGAACGCATCACGCTGGCGATGACCGGCGCGTCCGGCGCCCAATACGGTTTGCGCCTGCTCGATTGTCTGGTGCGGGAAGATCGCGAAGTGCACTTCCTGATCTCCAAGGCTGCGCAACTGGTCATGGCGACCGAGACCGATGTCACGCTACCGCCCAAACCGCAGATGATGCAGGCCTTCCTGACCGAATACACTGGAGCTGCCGCCGGGCAGATCCGCGTCTACGGCAAGGAAGACTGGATGTCGCCGGTAGCTTCGGGGTCGGGCGCTCCGGCGGCAATGGTCGTGGTGCCGTGCTCAACGGGCACGCTGTCGGCAATTGCCACGGGCGCGTGCAACAACCTGATCGAACGCGCGGCTGATGTGACATTGAAAGAGCGTCGCCAGTTGATTCTGGTTCCGCGCGAGGCGCCGTATTCGAGTATTCATCTGGAGCACATGCTCAAGCTGTCGAACATGGGCGTGACCATTCTGCCGGCCTCGCCGGGTTTCTATCATCAGCCGCAGACCATCGATGACCTGATCGATTTCGTCGTGGCGCGAATTCTCAATCTGCTCGGCATTCCCCAGGACATGCTGCCGCGTTGGGGTGAGCATCATCTGAGCAGCGATGAATAAGCTGCTGGCAATTGGGCTGGTGTTGTTGCTGACCGGGTGTGCGACGGCGCGCACGCTGGATGCGGCCAAGCCGGGTGCGCCGGTGGTGTATTCCGGAACGCGGCTGGATTTGTATGCTTTGAATGGCGGGTGTTGCGCGATGGATCGTTTCGGGGCTGAGGCGCCGAGCTATCCGGGGGTGGATCTGCCGGCGAGTGCCTTGCTCGATACGCTGTTGTTGCCGTTGTCATTGCTGACGGTGATAGGTGTGGGTTTTCAGGCGACTGGCGGATTGTAGGGGAGCGCTGCGCACTCCATTCGCGAGCAGGCTCGCTCCCACAGAGGAACGCGGTGCCAATGTGGGAGCGAGCCTGCTCGCGAAAGCTTTCTTCCAAGCGCTATAGATTATTTGCCTAACTTGCGCAGCTCATCCGATTCGATCACCCGCACACCATCCTGCTCTTCCAGCGCCAACCGCCACATCGCCCGCGCCAATTGGCAGGCCTCGATGCCACGGTATTTACCCGGAATCAGTTTCGACAACGGCCCGGCCAGCTGTTCGGCCAAGCGTGGCTCCGTGCGTTCGCCCAACAACAGCGAAGGCCGGCAAATGGTCAGTTGCGGCCAGTCCTGCGCACGCAATGCCTGCTCCATTTCGCCTTTGACCCGATTGTAGAAGACCGACGATTTCGGATCGGCGCCAATCGCGCTGATCACAATCAGGTGCCGCGCGCCCATCTCCCGCGCGCGTTTGGCGAACGCCACGACCATGTCCAGATCCACCGCGCGAAACGCCGCTTCTGAACCTGCCTGCTTGATCGTGGTGCCGAGGCAGCAGTAGGCGATATCGACACGACCACTGAGCTGCGGCAGAAACGCCTGCGGATCACCCACCGGGTTTTCCAGGTGTGGATGTTCCGCCAAGGGTCGACGCGAAGGGGCGAGCACGCGAGAAATCGTTGGCTCGTTGAGCAAACGGTCGAGTAGATGTTCACCGGTCAAACCGGTGGCTCCGGCAAGCAATACGTGCTGAGGCGTCAAGTACATAGTGTCTCTCCCTTGATACTGTTCAGCTTAGTTGCTCTTTATCGCTCCGTCGTTCAATGCAGCACTTTGCAAAGCTTTTCTTGCTTGCTGTTTGCGCAGCAGTTGCCAGTGCGACAGCACGGTTTTCGGTGCCCAGATCTGCGGCTCCGAGGCTTCGAAATTGTCCGCCAGTTCACGCTCGGCGACGGTGGCCTTGGCCAGTTTGAAGGCTTGCTCCAGATCATCGGTCTGGTTCAACGCTTGGGCGAACAGTGCGTCGCCGAAATAGGTGAAGTTGGCTTCTTCCGAGCAGCCGAAGGACACCCGATCCGCACGCGAGGCGGTCATGATCAGCGTGCGCTCGTCTTTCAACGCTGGGATAAAGCCGCCGGAGTAGCACGAGGAAATCACGATGATCTTGTCGCGGTTTTTCAGCGGCGCCAGCACGGCGGCGAGTTCGTCGGCGGGCAGGTCGGCCAGTTCCATGCGCGGTTGGTCGAGCACCAGTTCATGCTCGGCGGTGCCGTGGCTGGTCAGATAGATGAACAGCAAGTCTTCCGGGCCGCTGCGTTCGGCGAGGGTTTGCGCGGCGCGGCGCAGGTTTTCGCGCGTGGCCATCGGCCGGTCGCCGAGGTGGTCGCGGTGGTTGACCAGACGGATCTGGCCATAGGCACCAAAGCGCGTGTTGAGCATGTTGGCAACGTAGTCGGACTCGCGCAGGAACACGCTTTGCTTGCCGTCGCCACCGAGAGTCAGGGTGTACAGCTCGACCGCCGGGGTCGACGCCGGGATGGCGGCCAATGCGTCTTCGAGCAGACGACCCTGAGCGAGCAAACCGAGTTCGAGGGTGTCGGGCAGTAACTTGCCGTCGGCGTCGCGCACGCGCTGGCCGTTGATCCAGGTGCCGCTCATGACGCTGCCATCGGTCAGCACCAGGGTGCCGCGTCCGGCGTAGCTGTCATTGTCGAAGCCGCCGATGTAGAAGCTGCCATCAGGCAGGTTCAAACGGCCCTGACCGCTGAAGCGCCAGTCGCTGAACGCGCCGACGTAGTGGCTGCCGTCGGCGCCGATCAGTTCGCCCTTGCCGGTCAGTGCGCCTTCCTTGAACTGGCCGAGCCAGACGTCGCCGTCGGCGTTTTCGTAGCGGCCCTTGCCATGCAACTGGTTGTTCTTGAAACCGCCGACGTAGATATCGCCGTCAGCGCTGTTGAACGTACCGTTGCCTTCCAGCTGACCGTTGACGAAATGCCCGGTGAATGAATTACCGCTGGCGTCGCCGCGCTGGCCTTCGCCGTTCGGTTTGCCGTGGGCGAACTGGCCTTGATAGGAGCTGCCGTCGTCCATCTCCAGACGACCGAGCCCGGAATATTGATCAGCCTTGAATTCGCCACGGTAGGTCATGGCGTTTTCTTTCAGGGTGCCTTCGCCTTCGCGGCGGCCCTGCTTGAAGCCGCCGGTGTAGCTGCTGGCGTTGGTGGTCAGGCTGCCCTGACCGTCGAACAGGCCTTGCTGGAACTGGCCGCGATAGATCTCGCCATTGCTGCCATGCCATTCGCCCTGACCATGCCACTGGCCCTTGTCGAACTGCCCGGCATACCAACTGCCGTTGGGGTAGTCGACGCGGCCCTGACCTTGCAGCAAGCCATCGACCAGTTCACCGCGATAGCGTCCGCCATCGGGCAGGCGCGCATCTGGCGGCAACAGCGATTCGCCGTCGCCGCACGCGGTGAGCATCAGGGTCAAGGCAAGGGGTGCAAGACGTGCAAGTGAGCGCATAGCGGGATCCGGGCAATTAGGCGACCGAGTATGCCGCAGCTATGTGAACTAATGCAGCCGGTAAAACCAGTGTTGACGCGAAACAGCGTGCGCTGCTTCGCATCCAGAACCATCAGACGAAGCAGAGCGACAGCGGTTCGGCGATATAGGCCGGTTTGTCCGAGCCTTCTATCTCCAGTGTCGCGGTGGCTTTGAGCAGCCACTGGCCCGGTTTTTTCTCGGTCACTTCGCCCAGATCGACCTTGATCCGGACCTTGGAATTGACCTTCACTGGCTGGATGAAACGCACGCTGTCCAGCCCGTAGTTGACGACCATCTTCACGCCTTCGGGCAGCACGAGGATGTCTTCCATCAATTTCGGGATAAGCGACAACGACAGGAAACCGTGGGCAATGGTGCTGCCGAAAGGCGTTTGCGCGGCTTTGACCGGGTCGACGTGAATGAACTGATAATCACCGGTGGCTTCGGCGAACAGGTTGATGCGTTCCTGATCGATGGTGAGCCATTCGGAACGTCCGAGTTCCTTGCCGACATAATCTTTGAGCTCTGCAACTGGAACATAGGGCATTGAGACTCTCCTTGGGTTCATCGGTTTTATAGTTTTTAAGGTGGGGGGATTTGACCTCCCTGCGAACCACTGTAGATCATCATGGCGATTTGCTCCGGTCAACCGACCATGCTTTTGGCGAATGCCGATCCATAGCGCAGGCGTGCTTATAATGCGGGCGACTTGTGGGGGGAGATGTCTGATGTTGCTACGTGGCCTGACCATGCTGGTGCTGTTTCAATTGCTCGGTACGGCGCTCAATCATTTGCTGTTGCCGGTACTGCCGGGGCCGATCATCGGCCTGCTGCTGTTGCTGGTCTTTCTGATCATTCGCGGTGAAGTCGGCGAGCCGCTGAATCTCGCGGCCGGCAGCCTGCTGCGTTATCTGCCGCTGCTGCTGGTGCCGCCGGCCGTGGGCGTGATGGTTTATGCGAGCGACATTGCTGCCGATTTCTGGGCGATTGTCGGCGCACTGGTGCTGTCGCTGATCCTGTCGATGGCCTTTGCCGGCGTGCTGATGCAGCGCCTGGTCAAGCGTCACGCGCCTGCGTCGGAGGAGTCCTGATGCTCTTCGACTGGCAAGGTGCCTGGGCTTCGGTGATTCATCATCCGTTGTTCGGCATCGGCATCACCCTCGGTGCCTATCAACTGGTGCTGGCGGCGTTCGAGAAAACCCGCTGGATCTTTCTGCAACCGGTGCTGGTCTCCATGCTGTTGGTGATCGGCGTGCTGGTTGGCTGCGGCCTGACTTACGCCGAGTACCGCAAGAGCACCGAGATCCTGAGCATTCTGCTCGGCCCGGCCACCGTGGCACTGGCGGTGCCGCTGTACCTCAACCTGCGACGTATTCGGCAATTGTTCTGGCCGATTTTTACTACGCTGGTGATAGGCGGAGTGGTGGCAACGGGCATGGGTGTGTTGCTGGGCTGGTGGTTCGGTGCCGAGCACATGATTCTGATGACCATGGCGCCGAAGTCGGTGACCTCGCCGATTGCCATGCTGGTGGCCGAACAGATTGGTGGCGTTGCGGCGCTGGCGGCGGTGTTCGTGCTGATCACCGGGGTGATCGGCGCGATCTTCGGCCCGGCGCTGCTCACCCGCCTCGGCGTGCACAGTCCCGAAGCGCGAGGCATGGCGCTGGGCATGACCGCCCATGCGGTCGGCACGGCGGTGGCCATGCAGGAAAACGATGAGTGCGGTGCCTTCGCGGCGCTGGCGATGAGTCTGATGGGCGTGGCCACGGCGGTGTTCCTGCCGTTGGCGGTGTCGATGGTGGTGTAAGGAAATGTCTATGAGTCTGCCGCTTTTCCCGTTGAACACAGTGCTGTTTCCCGGCTGCAACCTCGACTTGCAGATCTTCGAAGCGCGCTACCTCGACATGATCGGCCGCTGCATGAAACAGGGCGGCGGTTTCGGCGTGGTGTGCATCCTTGACGGCCACGAAGTCGGCGTCGCGCCAGAAGGGTTTGCGCTGGTCGGCTGCGAAGCACGCATCACCGATTTCCAGCAGCAGGATAACGGCTTGCTGGGGATACGAGTGCAGGGTGGGCGCCGGTTCACGGTGTTGCGTACCGAGGTGCAGCGCGATCAGTTGATCCTCGCCGATGTCGAGTGGCTGGATGACGAGCCCGAGCAACCGCTACAGGACGAAGACGCTGATCTGGTGGCGCTGCTCAAGGCCTTGGCCGAGCACCCGATGGTGGAAGCGCTGAACATGGGCACCGAGGCGCTTGGTCAGCAATCGCTGGCCAATCAGTTGGCCTATCTGCTGCCATTCGCCGAAGAAGACAAGATCGACCTGCTGCAACTCGACGATCCACAACAGCGGCTGGATACGATTCAGGCATTGCTCGATGAGCTGCAAGGCGAGTTGTTTGCCTAGTTGTACTTTGAATTAACTGGCCGGCGTTGCCAGCATTGTCTTGCTGTTGTCTTTGTCTTAATTTCAAGTTGCCCGCAGGACGCGGGCAATTTGAATAACAACAAGGATGAACACATGACTGTCTATGAAGATGAACGGGCGTTTTGGGATGACATTGCCGGCAAGTATATTTTGAAACATGCCGAAACTGACCATAACGTCGATAACGTCATCGCAGCCGCCTCAACGTATGCCGACCGCATGGTGATAGCCCGGCGTAAACGAAAATCTGAAAAAGTCCCTGTCGGTGATGTTCCGCGGATGTCGATAAGCGCCGCAATCGCCGTTTGATTATTTCCCTTTTTCAGCATTGCCTGCCGTTGCAGCTTAGCGGTGGCAGGGTGTTTACAGGTGGGCAACTCCATGTCTTTGGCAAACATAAACAACACAGCGTTCACGGCGCATCTTTATCTTGATGGCCGGCCAGTGGTACTCAATCAACAACGTCTGCAACAGGCCCTGCGCGACCTGCGCATAACCCAAGGCGAAAAACTGCATGCCGAAGTCGGGCTGGCAGATCTGCGTATCTCCAGCTTCATTACGCTGGCTGACCATGAGGACGATCCTCCGCTGCTGTTGAAGTTCGTGGCGCAGGGTGACCTTTATGCGATCAGCCTTGTAAATCCGGGAGCGTTCGAAGGTGCGCGGTTATTCATTGAGGACAAGACACATAACTTGCTGGCCAGTACCCGTGCCCCGGCACAGTACTTTTCAATCAGTACCCATGGTGCGTCGAAGGCCTCGCTCAGCAATATCGAACCCGGTCCGGCCTATATTGAGTTGACCGCCGAGCCGAATGACAGGCCCCTGTATCGTCACATGAGCAGTGGCATGAGCACATTTCTGGACGTTGATCCCAACGGTACGGGACACAATGCCTTCAATAACAAACCGGCGACATTCGTGATCAAGTTGTTCAGGTAAAGCCACGACTGTTTAATAAAAGGCACCATTCATTATTGAGATGAATGGCGCCTTTTTTTCAGGCTCGGTAATGTTCGGCCACAGGCCAGATCACGTCGTTGGAGTATGTGTTTTTGCCCTTGGGCAATAGCAGGACAACACCGCCGGAGCCGGCTACTTGATTGATCAATCCGTCATAAGCAGTGCTGCCATGCCAGTAGACATCGTTCCCGTCGGTACCCGCCCACGTGGCTTTCTCTATCGCCTCGGCGTCGTCACCGGCCTGCCGCAAAATATCCTCGACTCTGGCGGCCTTGCTCAGATCCGAACTCACCAGCCAGATCCTTTCTGCACTGATGCCTCGCGTTGGCATTGATATCCGGCCTTCCAGTCTATCGCCGTCAAAATCCCTGTCGTTCAGATAAATGTTTTCCACTCGCGGGACTACTTCAATGCCGCGGGTGTCGATGACATACAGGAAGCCAAGTGTCTGGTTGCGCCGCAGCAATGGATAGTCGCGGGAGTCATCCATTTCAAACGATGTATCAGACTCCGCTGCCGAACTGTGTCGATTTCCGCTCGACGAATCACTGTCAGAAAAATGCCCCGGATAACGGTTGGCCTGGCTGTTGTAATGCCGAGGGTTGGAGTAGTAATCAAAGCCCATGTAAGTCAATCCATCGCCCGCAACGAATGTCGCGCTAAAAGCCGATTGGGTCGTGGAGTCGGAAGGGTTACCCCTTAACTTGATCAACCGCTTGTCCCGTGCCAGCTCAAAAGGCGTGCGCAAGTCGGCGCGAAACATGGCCGGGATGTCCGTTCGGTACAGGTAGTCATGCTTGTTGCGTTTATAGCCTGCATGTTCCAGGTAGCTTTTCAGGAAGCTTTCTTCATATCGCTGTTCGACGGGAGGTAAGTCATCAATATGGTTTTCGCCTTCTTCTCTGAGTCTGAGACTGAAAGGGCCCAGCTCTTGCGCAATCAGGTCAAACCGCTTGTCGTCCAACGTGTTTTGAGTGAGTTGTTGGTGCTGTTCTGCCCATTCGGGAAAGCCGTTTTCCATGTCCGGTCGCAAGCGTTTTTGCTGAGCTTTGCTCAAGTTGTAGCTGCGCAAGAGTTCAGCGCACTCACTTCGGGTTTTCTGCGGGTGGGACCACTTCATGGAGTCCAAGAGGAATTTCTGGTGATCGTCATTATCTGCGCGTGTTGCCCATTCCGGCGCTCTGCCACTGGCTTGGGCTTCGGCACGAAACGCCACAACTTCTGCACCATGGATGCTGTATACGTCCCATATTTCGCCATCGGTCCAGTGCGCAAGTTTTGCCGGTACGGAGCCATCTCCGCGAGATTCACTCGGGTCAACTTTAACCAGCCTGCCATGTTCACCAAGCAGGGCGAAGCCGACATTTGTGCGTGTGACCACCCGTCCCTGATACGGTAGGTCGGCCCATTCGTTGACCGTGTAATAGCCTTGGGCATCTGGCAAAGGACGAGAGTAAGAGTTACCCCTGTCATTTAGGGTGTAGCGCTCAGGAAGGTAGTACTCGACGGACTTGTGCAAACTCCAGAGATTGCTGCCGGCCACTCGATAAAGCGGCGGGCCGGAGGGAACCCGCTCACTGGGCAATTTCGCCCGGTGCGTCTTGATCAAGTCGTGAAACGCCACCATCACCGTCAGCCCGGCGGCTGATCCGTCCTCATTGGCGATGTCTGCGAACTGTCGTCCCTTGTAGCTCTTCAGCCCGTCGGCATTGTGGCCCAGTGTCTGGTCAACACTTTGCAAATAGGGCTCCAGAGGTGATGTCGTTGCAGGCTGCCGGGGCGCCTGCGTCTCGAGCATCTGGGTGATTGTGATGGCGGGCTCCGTTCTCGTGTTGCGGCCAGGAGAAGCATCGGAATCAATGCCCGGCAACGCGTTCGAGGCATCCGTTCTGACGCGGCCAGGCAAACGCGAATCGAGGTCCGCTGGCCGATCGTAGGGCGCAGGACGGGATGTCGATGTTCCCGGTGTTTCAGCTGAGGGGGATGGGCGCAGCGGCCCGGGTTTCTGGCGCATAAAAGTCATTCCATGTGGTTGAGTCAGCCATCCGTTGGCTGAATTGGGTTCAAGGCCGGTCGTGCTCGGGGACCGGCCAGACGACATCATCGGCGAAGGTCTTGTCGCCTTTGGGCAGATCCAGTATCACGCCGCCTGAACGGGCGATGTCGTCGATCAGGCTGTCATAGGCGTTGCTGCCAAAGTAACCAGCGACGCGGTTGTCGGTTCCCGCCCAGGTCGCCTGTTCGATTGCCGTGACACGGTCACCTGCTTGCTGCAGCACATCCTTGACCCGGGCGGCGCGGGTCAGGTCGGAATGCCAGCCAGATCCGCTCGGCACTGATGCCGCGTGTAGGCGTGGAGATATGACCCTCCATGTCGTCGAAGAGGAACTTGCCGTTGCCGGGGTTGAACGCCTTGTTTTCCGCGCCCGGCACCACTTCCAGGCCTCGGGTATCAATGGCGTACACAAAGGATGTCGTTTGCTGACGTCGCGTGGATTCATAACCTTTCGAATCATCGAAAACGAACGAGCTGTCAGAGTCGACCTCGTCGCCGGTCCGTTTACCGTCCGAGACTGAACTGCTGCCCGAATCGGAGGACTCGCCGGTACGTGCTTGCGAACGCTGCGGATTCACCCCGGGAAAAAGATTGGCCTGCGAGTTGTAATGCAGCTCGTGATAGAAGCCGCCCCGGGTCGCCGCGTAGGCAGTGGCGTCATGCAGTCCGAAGGTTGCACTCAACGCGCGTTTGTTGGTGGTGCCCGTGGGATTGCCTTTGCGGTACATCATTCGCCCGTCCCTGGCCAATTCGAACGGTAGCCGTGTTTCGCCGCGGAACATCGCCGGGATGTCGGTGCGGTACAACATGTTGTGTTTACTTCGCAGGTAGCCGAGATGAGCCGCGTAGTCAGCTAAAAAACTGTCGCTATAGCGGGTGGCGGGCCAGTGATGATTGAGGGCCAACCCTTGGGATCGCAAGTCTTGAACATAGTTGTCCAGCTCCTCGCCGATCAGTTTGAAACGCTGTTCATTGCTGGCGTCGAGTGTCTGGCGTTTATGTTGTTCGGCCCACTGCGGTATCGGCCCATGACCGAGCTCTTCTCGAAGCTGGCGCAGTTGGACTTTGCTCAGGTTATAGCTGCGCTGTAATTGCAGGCGCTGCTCGAGCGTGAGCTGTGGATGCCGCCACTTCAAGGAGTCGGCGACGTGCCTGTAGTCCTCGGTGTTCTGCACCCGCAGGGCCCACTGCGGTGGCTGGCCGTGTTTCTCTGCCTGCTCACGGAAGTCCGCCAACTGTGTGTCTTGCAGAATGTACATCTGCTGGATGTCCTGATCAGTCCAGTGCGCGAGCTTCGCCGCTGGCGGCATTGGGCTTTTTGCCAGGCTCCAGAGATTGTCCTGGGCTCTGCGATAAACCGGCGGGCCGGGCGCCAGACGTCTGAACGAAATGACCCGGTAGGCCTTGAGGTCCGCATCGTATTGAACACACACGTGATGCAGACCCTCTGTGCCCGCAAGCTGCACGTCAACCCAGTCTTTGCCCAGATAACTGCGGATGCCGGCCGCATTCGGTGCCGGCATGTCGCCTAAAAACGGATGCGCGTAATCCTCAAGTGAACCCGCCGCAAAGAATCCCGTGTCGGCGCTGGCGGCCGGTGAAACACTCACTTCGATTGCCCGGGAGACTGACCGGGACGTACCCGGCTCATCCTGGCGCGGTCGTTTTGGCGAGGAGGGCACGTCGGGCGAAAAAACACTGTCGGGTGTTTGCAGAGTCGGGGTGTCGGTCGAGCGGTTTAGCGGCGGTGAAGAACTGGCCGCTCGGTCGACGGGTGGGGACTTTGAGCGTGGGCCGGGTTTTTGTCGCATTGGCAGTCACTCCCTGTGGATAAGTCAGCCTTCCGTTGGCTGAACTGGATAGGCGCCGGTGTGGGCCTCCGCTCACACCGGCGCACGGTTTTTGGTTTCTCGGAACTCAGGTTTGCGCGGGCGGCAGGATCTGAAGATCTTCCGGTTTGATTCGCGCCAGGGGATCACTGTCCAGGCCCCAGTACTTTCTTACGCTGCTGTAAAACACCGTGCCGGATTTCCCGGGGGCGAAACCGATGTGGGTGACATGAACTTTCGCCGCCAGTTCGTGGCGTTGTTGATGTGCATCGATGTCGGCCACCAGTGCTTCGACACTGGCATACCCACGCGCATCGACGACGTACAGTTGGAGCACTTCAAACAGCAGGGAAATCTCATAAACGTTGCCCGCTGAAGTCACTACGCTGACTGACTCCACCGGGGCATCGTCGTCGATATCCGGCAGTTCGACGGTCACGCTGGCGATGTACAAGCGGTTGCCTTCGAGTTTTATATCTGCGCGTGCTACCCGTTCTTTCAACGTCCGGGTGTACAGGTTCCAGGTCGAGGCATCGGCGGTTTTTGCCGCGGCGCCAGGCGTTGAAATACGAATGATCGAATTGCTTGCCAGCAGTACGTCATAAGTCGAACTCTGGCCTTCGAGTACATAAATGCCGGTGTGGGATCCCGCTTCAATGGTGATCCGGCTGGGGTGTGCGGTCAGCACGGGTTTTACGCTCGCCAACGGTCGGACAAAGCGATAGCTGCCATTGCGTCGCTGGAGAAAACTGCGGGTGCTGAGGACGCGAATCCCGGGATGTTTCACATCGTCTTCATAGTTCAGTTCGGGAACTTGAAGCCGGTAGGAAATACCGTCCTGCATGATCAACACCACCTCTTGCACCAGACGGGGCGTGGTGACTTTCAGGCTGTTTCTGCCGCTGTAACCTGTGGCCGCCGGGATGGGCTGAACGATGCCTTTGAAGGTCAGCACTTTCGCTGGCAGCAGGACGGACAGGTTGATGTCGCGGTAGTACAGGTGAGTGGTACCGGAGATGCCTTTGCGCACTTGCACTTCATAAGTGAGCAGTACATCGACAATCTCGGCGTTGTTGAACGCCAGAAAAACCGAGCGGGATGTTTCGGGTGTATCGCGCCGGGCGACAAACTCCACCGGACGATCCGTGCGCGACACGAAATGCCGCTTCATACCGTCTTCGGTGATTTCGACAGTGCCACCGTTGATGATGTGTACAGCCGGTGCCGCTTGGCCAATGACGGTGACGGCGGGCTCGACAGACAGAGTCGGTGCATCCCCCGGCTCCTTGGGTAGCTGGACCCGCAGCTCATAGCCATCCGCGGTCTTGAAGGTGAACTGATCGTTCTTCAGTTGGCGTTTGCCATCGATCCACTGGTAGACATTTTCGATCGTCAGCACATGCTCGGGATCGTTGCCATCCTTGCCGCGCAGGGAGCTGACCACCAGCGATGTTCCGACGATCTGCCAGCGCTGAATGATGTCTGCCGGCCAGCCGAATTCGATCAGGCTCGACTGTTCGCCATCCTCGACGAGGGTCGTTCGCGCATTGCTACTGGCGATGTAGTAGCGGTCCGCGCCAGTACCGCCCTCGACCCGACAGTCCAGCCCGTAGATAGCGATCGTGTCATCGCCCGCGCCCGCGCTGATGCGATCGTAGCCGTTGGCCGCAATGCGATTGGCCGCGTCGTTGCCGGTGACGCGGCTGGTGCCTTTGCGCAGGGTCGAGACGTTCTCGATCGAGGTGAGTTGCGCGACGTCGACGGCATCGACAGTCGGATCAAGGCGCCGCAACGCGACTCTGCCGCTGTGCAGATCGATGTCGTGGCCGATGTGGCGGGTATCGCTGAGCGGCCGGCTGCCTTCAAAGGCCAGCGTGTCGGAACCGGCACCGCCATCGAGCACATTGAGATGGGGTGGTTTGCGGAGGCGGTTCAATTCCTTTTCGGTGACGTCCTGATAAAACGCATCGTTTTTGTCGCCACCGGTCAGCGCTTTGTGATCGTCGCGATAGCTGAACAGATTGGCTTTGTTCTTTACGCCGATGACCCGGTCATTGCCGCTGCCCAGGCGCCAGAAAACGCCTTTGTCGTCGCCGGCGCTGCCCGATACTTTGCCCTTGAGATTGACGGGCAGTCCGTTGCCGGCATCGATCACGTCGTCGCCCTCGACAATGGCGGCCTGACTGTCAAGCTTGAACGGTTGTTCGCCGGCGCTTTCATCCCACTGGTAGCGCCAGAGTTCCACGGGCTTGAGCTCAACCTGGAAAGCGCCGTTGATCACGTGTTCGATGGAGTGCTTGTACGCGCCCTCCAGCATGTCCCTGGCCGACACGTCGAGCTGTTTCTGGTAATCATGAAACCCCTTGGAGAGCTTGAAGCGATCCATGACCTCCTTGTCCAGTTCCTGGCGGGTAAAGGCGAACCAGCCTGAGCGCATGCGTTCTTCAAAGGTCAGTTCAATGTAGTCATCGATGTCGTCCACCACTCGTGCTGCCTGGTAGATGATCGAGGCTGCGATGAGCAACCCGGCGGCGACCAGACCGACAGGGCCGGCAATACTGCCAAAACCGGCCAGTGCGGCGACACCCAGTACCAGGCTCAAGCTCGCACCCGCTACGCTCAAGCCGCCGCTGACATAGTGATCCTGTGCTTCTTTGCCCTGTGCTGCGGCGGCGGCATTGAACGATTTGATAGCGTCGGCGATGTCGAAGGGCAGGGTGATTGCGCTGGCGAACATCCCGGCCCCCCGGCTCATGTATTTGCCCACCGACGTCAGCGGGAAATACTTCAGCGCGGTGCCGCCGTTTCTCAGCATCGCCTCACCGGTTTTGGTCAGTCCCCGCTCTATGATCAACGAGCCGAACTCGGCGGCGATGGAGCCGCCCTGAAAAATCGCCTCCAGTGTGTCGCCAGCCTTGATCGCATCGATCATCGCCTTGTAACCGCTGTAGATGCCGAACGCTTGCATGCCCACGCCGGCGCCGCTGAGCAGATAGCTTTTGTTTTTGCTGATCCAGCCCGGTGCGTTTTCCAGCGCATCGACCCGGTGGATATCGAGTCTTTGCGCCGCTTTGCCCAACTGATTCAGGCGATCCATTGCACTGCCGGGGTCGATCGCGGTGTCGGCGACGAACAGCGGTGCGGCATCGACGGAACGTTTGCAGGCGATTTCATAGAACAGCATGGCCGCCACGCCGCTGTCGGCGATGTCCGCCGATTTCACCCGCGCCTGCACCTTGTCTGCGTCGAAGTTGAGCCCGTCGATAAAGCCTTGATCCGCGCGCTGCATGCCGGCATTCGCCGGACTGATGGCCTCGCCATGGACTGTCGCGCCCATGGCCTGCAGTTCGACCCGGCTGGTCATCACCTCACCGATGCGCAACGGGCCGAAATGCTTGTCGAGGGATTTCAGCGTGCGCCGCCAGGCAGCATCTGCATCATCGGGCGATGTTGCGCTGTTGAGCGTTCCGGCCTGGGGCGCATGGGGATTGGCCGAAGCGTTGATGGGCGAGACCTGAACGGGGCTGAAGTTGGCCATTTGCAGGGGCGGGGTAATCATTTTTGACATGTCATTAATCCTTTAATGATGAGGTTTGCGCGCCGGTGTCCGTACCGGTGTGTCACGTGTCTTGAGTCAGTGTTTTTTCCGGTTCAGGCCAGCGGATGTCATAGGCAAATTCGTCGCCGTTGCCGGAAAGCCTGAGCACGGGTTTGCCGGCGGTCTCGGCTTTATCGATCAATTGGTCGTATTCGAATTTGTTGTGGTGGCCGGCATGGGTGGCCGCTTCGATGCGCTCGGCGCTTGCGCCGGCCTGTTCCTTGATGTGATCGATCTGCACTGCTTTGGTCAGCGCAGAGTTGATCAGCCAGATACGATCGCTATCCAGGCCGCTGCGGGTCACCGAGATCAGTCCTTCAAAGTCGTCGGAAGGAAACCACGTCGGTGGTGTGTCGCGGGCTGCCGAGTTGAAACTCATGTTTTCTTCATGGGGGACCACCTCCAGATGGCGGGTGTCCAGCGCATACAGAAACATTTCCGCCTGCCGTGTTCGGGTCGGTTCGTAGTGCCGGTCGTGATCCCAGTAGATCGGGCTGGCCGGCTCGGACCAATCGGAAGACGTGCTGCTGTGCGAGTCGCTGTTATCACTTTCCGAGCCGCTGTCGTCGGCACTGCGTCCGGGGTACTTGTGGGTCTGGCTGTTGTAAAGCAAGTACTCGGCAGAAGGAGTGCGAGCGTACATCTGCCCTTCGTTGAGGCTGAACGTGGCGCTCATTGGCTTGTGTGTGGTGGCGCCGGGTTCATGGTGATAGCGCGGCAGCATGAAGCCGTCATTGGCGAGTTCGAACGGTGTGCGCTCATCGCCACGGAACAGTGCCGGGACGTCGGTGCGGTACAGGCAGTTGTTCTTGTTGCGCAGATAGCCGAGTTTCTTCAGCAGTGCTTCGCGCACTTCCAGGGTCAGGCTGGTTTCGGGGCTGTACCAGTCATGGCGGGCATCGCGTTTGAGGTTGAGTTCATTGACCGCCTCTAGGCTCCACTTCTCCAGGCGTCGGGGATTGCTGACCTCTTCAGTCAGGCGTTTATGCACCTGAGCCCATTGCGGGATTGTGTGTCCACCCTTCAGGTCTTGCCGCAGACGCGTCAATTGGCTGGGCAGCAAATTGTAGGATTGCAGCAAGGCCTCGCGCTGCTTCAACGTCATGCCCGGATGCAGCCAGCGCAAAGCGTCACGCGCCAGGTCGTTGGCCGGATTATCCGTCGTGACGGACTCTGCCCATTGCGGTGCCCTGCCGTGAGTTTGCGCTTCGGCGCGGAACCGTCGGATATCCTCACCCTGAATGCCGTACAACTGCCATATCTCGTGATCGGTCCAATGCTTCAGATGTGTGGGTTGTGCGCCAAAACCCGCCACCGGTGGATCGACTTCGATCCAGTTGCCGAATCGGTCCTTGAAAGCAAACCGGGTGTCAGCGGCGTCGGTCTTGCGAATCGGCGTGAACGCGTAATAACCCTGGGCATCCGGTGAACGTGACGAGTGTGCGTAGAGGCGCAGATCAATGAAGGTCGGTGTGCTCGCAGCGCGAGGGCGCTTGGCGTCTGGCTCGCTGGTGACGGCAGCCGGGCGTTTCTGCGATGCGCCGGGTGTCGGCGGCTCATTGCCCACGGCCGGTGTTTCGCTGGCCTGCTCGCTCAGGCGCCAGCTTGGCCGGCCATCATTCTTGTAAAGGCGTGGGCCGGAAGGTTGGCGTTCGGTCAGCAGTTTGCTGCGAAGGAGGCCGGACTCATCGAGGCCGACATGGGTGGTGTACAGGTTGCCCTGGTATTCGACGTCGACAAATCTTCGCCCGACGATCCAGCGAAAACCATCGCTGTCCGCCGGCTTCATGCCGCGCAGAAAATCGTCATTCAGCCAGTACTTGGCTACGGAGCCATCGTGGACCGGGAGGGCATGATTTGTTGTCGGCATTTCGTGGATGACCACGGCGGGCGTCCGGGGCAAATCTGTCACGGGCCGGGCGCCAGTGTCAGGCATCGGGTTTGCGTAATCGGGAAAACCGGGCAGTCGATAGCCAGTCGGTGTACCGGTCGCCAGCGGTGTGTCGGGGCGTGAGGTTGCAGGGTTGCCCTGCTCGGGTTGTTGCACTGTGGAAAGAGGCGGTTTGCGCGGTATTTTCGGACTCATGAATTACTCGAGTTCAACGGATCGATAAAACATTCACAGGTGTAAAGCTGTTTTTGAATGGTTTTAATGATCAATATTTAAGTTGGATGTCGAGTCAATCTAACGGCTTTTCAAAATCGTGAAAGCAATAGCTGTCTGGATTTTCATTAAATATGTAACTTTGATTTTTATTGGTTTTTTGTGCAGGAAGTTGCCGTCCGGCTACTAAAGAAAAGTTACCGGAGGAGGGAAGTTTGGAGTGGGGTAATAACGCTGCTCTCGTCGGAAGTTTCCTAAAAAAGCAGCGCCAAAACAATAAGCCTTGTTAAATGTTAATTAGTAGGCATAGCGCAGCAATGTATGTGGCAAGTGCCGAAGAACAAAGAAGGCGAACATCGCTACCATGGCCGGCAAGATCAACCACCACACTTTGAATGGCATGGGGTTGAGTGATGTCGAGCGCTGGCTCAGCCACAGGCTGGCGGCGCAGACGCAACAAGCCAGCATCGCACCGGCCAATACATCGGTCGGCCAATGCGCGCCGAGATAGACCCGTGACAGAGCGATGGCCAAGGCGGGCATGCAGCCGATCAGCAGCCACGTCAGGCGCATGCGCGGCGGCTGACCACGGCCGGCGAGCACCGCCAGCGTCAGGAACAGCGCAAAGGAACCCGACGCGTGACCGCTGGGCATGCTGAAAGTCGTCAACGGATCGGTCAGTACTTCCGGACGCACCCGGGCAAAGAAGTACTTGGTCGCGGTATTGGCCAGCGCGGTGACCAGCAGCGTACCCACCGCGAACAACGCGTGGCGCCATTGTCGGCACAGCAACAGCAGGGCAACGAGCAGTGCGCTGAACATCAACATGTTGCGGAACTCGCCGATCAGCGTCAGCGTGACGGCAACTTCGTCCAGAACCGGCTGGCGATGTTCCTGCACCAGAGTCATCACGCCTTGATCAAGCGCTGTCAAATACGGATAGCCGATGAACAGGCCGATCAGAATCAACAGGCTCTTGCTGCTGATCCAGATTGTTGCGCGGCGGTGACGACGCAAACTGCTGTTCACACTGAGGCCGACCATTGCCGCAATACTGCCGGCGACAATCCCGGCTTGCAGCCAGAACCCTTCAGGCAATGGCAGGCGGAAAGCCGCGCCGGTGGCCCAGCCCGGCAGCAGATAGGCCAGGCTCCAGCCGGCGGCGGCCAACAGGCTGACAGCGGCGAAACGCGGGAAGGGCATGTCGCACATGCCGGCGACCATGGGCAGCATCGGCCGTAACGGTCCGATAAAACGTCCAACCAACAGGCTGGCGATGCCGTAGCGCTGGAAGTAGCCTTCTGCGCCGGCCATCCACTCCGGGTGATGGCGCAAGCCCGGCAGGCGCCGGATGTTCTGGTGGAAGTGGCGACCGAGGAAATACGAGATCAAATCACCGAGAATCCCGCCGAGGAAGCCCAGCAGCAGGGTTTCGCTCAGCGACAGTGCGCCGCTGCCGGCCAGCACGGCGATGGCAAACAGCAGCACGGTGCCCGGTACGATCAAACCGGCAATCGCCAGGCATTCCACCATAGCAACAATGAACACCGCAGCAGCCAGCCATTGTGGATTGGCCGCCAGCCACCCGGTCACGCTATCGAGCCATGGGCCCATACAGAAAAACTCCAATCATTGATTAACCCGGCAGGCGCAGCCGTCGGCAGCCCGCAGGGGCGTGTGTTTACAGCAGAAAATAATCCCGGCCTTCGACCTGACCGCGTCGCAGCGGGTTCCGCGTGCACCATTGCGCGTAAGTCGCATCGACGAAGCGGTACATCAAGTGTTCGTCCCGGCCGTGGGGGATACCCAGGCGGGTGGTCTGAATGATGTGCGAGGGCGCAGGCCCGGTGTCTTCTACCAGAAGGACTTCATGATCGAAACGTTTGGCATCCCACACTGGTACTTTCAGCCCCAGCGCCTTGCACAACAGGGTTTGTCCGGCGCAAAGCTTTTGCGAAGGGCGCGCACGTCCCTGAGCATCAGGGTTGTTCAGCAGCATCTGCGCCAGGCTCGCCGGCCCGCTGACTTCATCGACCCACGGATAGGCGGATTTGATCAATACCGCATTGCCCGGCCCTTGTGCGCTGAAGTTCAGCGAATCACCGCCACGGGCGTAGTACATATAGATGTGCCCGCCGTCCAGAAACAAAGCCTTACGCTTTTCTGTGTAGCCGAGGGACGCGTGACTGCCTTTTTCCGCGCAGTAATAGGCTTCGGTTTCGATGATTCGCGCGCTCAGCCACAGATCGCCGACCCGGTGGCGAATGACTTTGCCGAGCAGATCCTGCGCCAACACTTGCGCATCTCGGTCGAAAAAGGCGTCCGGCAGCCCCAGCGGCAGGCGTTCGGCGCGGTGGCGAACGGTCAGGTTGGACATGGCAGGCAACGTTTATCCAGGCTCAGGAGGTCGTGATGATAACAACGCACGGCTTAATTGGGCCTGAACGCCGGCGAATCCGCGTTCATTTCGACCATCCGCCCGTCACCGCTGTTAGTCCCGGGACGCGACAGCTATAATCTGCCGCTTTCCTCTTTGCCAAGACCCCAGCAGACCATGACTGAGTCCGTTCTTGACTACATGACCCGATTGGGTCGCGCCGCCCGCGAAGCTTCCCGGGTCATCGGCCGTGCCAGCACCGCGCAGAAGAACCGCGCCTTGCAGGCTGCTGCCAATGCCTTGGACGCCGCACGCGCCGAGCTTGCCGCCGCCAATGAGCAGGATCTGGCTGCCGGTCGCGCCAATGGTCTGGAACCGGCATTGCTGGAACGTCTGCAACTGACCCCGGCGCGCATCGACGGCATGATCGTCGGTTTGCGTCAGGTCGCGGCACTGCCGGACCCGGTCGGTGCGATCCGTGACATGAGCTTCCGTCCGTCGGGGATTCAGGTCGGCAAAATGCGCGTGCCACTGGGCGTGATCGGGATCATCTACGAATCCCGTCCCAACGTGACTATCGATGCCGCGAGCCTGTGCCTTAAGTCCGGCAACGCGACCATTCTGCGCGGTGGTTCCGAAGCGATTCATTCCAACCGGGCGATTGCCGCGTGCATTCAGCGCGGTCTGGCCGAGGCCGAACTGCCCGCTGCTGTGGTGCAAGTGGTTGAAACCACCGACCGTGCCGCTGTTGGCGCGATGATCACCATGCCTGAGTACGTCGATGTGATCGTGCCGCGCGGTGGCCGTGGCCTGATCGAACGCATCAGTCGCGATGCCCGGGTGCCGGTGATCAAGCATCTGGACGGTATCTGCCATGTCTACGTCAGTGCCCACGCCGATCTGGCGAAAGCCCAGCGCATCGCCTTCAATGCCAAGACTTATCGTTATGGCATCTGCGGTGCGATGGAGACGCTGCTGGTCGATCAAACGGTTGCGCAAGATTTCCTGCCGTCGATGGCCGCCCAGTTCCGCGAAAAAGGCGTCGAACTGCGTGGCTGCGAGCGCACCCGGGCGATCATCGACGCCGTTGCCGCCAGCGAAGACGACTGGAACACCGAATATCTGGCGCCGATCCTGTCGATCCGTGTGGTCGACGGTCTGGATCAGGCCATCGAACACATCAACCATTACGGCTCCCATCACACCGACTCGATCGTCAGCGAAAACCTCGCTGACACCCGGCGCTTTGTGGCGGAAGTCGACTCGGCGTCGGTGATGATCAACACCCCGACCTGCTTCGCCGATGGATTTGAATACGGATTGGGTGCCGAGATCGGCATTTCTACTGATAAGCTGCACGCCCGCGGCCCGGTGGGTCTCGAAGGACTGACCTGCGAGAAGTACATCGTGGTCGGTGATGGCCAGTTGCGCGGCCAGGCGCCGGTCTGACTTGACCGACCTCGACCTGACAGCGCCGCAAACCGGCAGCGAAACCCGTCCGCGGCGCATCGGCGTGCTGGGCGGCACGTTCGACCCGGTGCACATCGGCCATTTGCGCGGTGGGCTGGAAGTCGCCGAAGCGCTGGCGCTCGATGAATTGCGCCTGATGCCGAATGCGCGGCCGCCCCATCGCGGTACGCCGCAGGTGTCGGCGCAGGATCGCTTGGCGATGGTCGAGTGTGCGGTGGTCGGCATGCCGCCGCTGATGGTGGACGCCCGCGAATTGCAGCGGGACAAGCCGTCCTGGACCATCGATACCCTGGAGTCGATGCGCGCTGAAATGCCCGCCGAGACCCAGGTTTTTCTGCTTTTGGGCTGGGACGCATTTTGCGGCCTGCCCACTTGGCACCGCTGGGAAGAGTTGCTCCAGCATTGCCACATCCTGGTGCTACAGCGCCCGGACGCCGACAGCGAACCGCCGGATGCCTTGCGCAACCTGCTGGCAGCGCGTTCGGTGAGCGACCCGCTGGCCCTGAAGGGGCCTAGCGGACAGATTGCATTCGTCTGGCAGACACCGCTCGCGGTTTCCGCCACCCAGATCCGTCAACTGCTGGCCAGCGGTAAGTCGGTACGTTTCCTGGTGCCCGACGCGGTCCTGGCCTACATCGATGCGCACGGTCTGTACCGTGCGTCGAACTGAGCAAGGCGTGCTTCACTGATACGAATCCACGTATCGCCAAGCCGCCGAATATATGAGCAAAACGAGTTTTATATGACTGACAAAGACCAAACCAAAGTAAAGCGCAAAGGCACATTCAAGAGCGCCCCGCTGCCAGAACCGGTCAACACCAATGAGCCGCTGAAGGGCGACGAGCTGGTCAAGCTGGCTGTAGCTGCGCTGGAAGACGTCAAGGCACAAGACATCCAGATCATTGATGTTCGCGACAAGCAGAGCATCACTGACTACATGATCATCGCCACCGGTACCTCCAACCGCCAGATCAACGCGATGCTCGACAAGGTTCGCGAAGAAGTCAAAAAGCAGGGCGCCAAGCCGCTGGGCGAAGAAGGCAAGGGCGACAGCGACTGGGTGCTGCTCGACCTGGACCTGGTGATCGTGCACATGATGACCGCCTCGGCACGTCAGTTCTACGACCTGGAGCGCCTGTGGGCCGGTGCCGAGCAGAGCCGTGCGGCCGACGCCAAGCACCACAGCCCGGAAAACACCCACGAGCACTTCACCAAGCTCAACAAAGACCAGCTGTAAGGGATTGCTGTGCGACTGCGCCTGATCGCCGTCGGTTCACGCATGCCCAAGTGGGTGGAAGAAGGCTGGCATGAATATGCCAAGCGTCTTCCGTCCGAGCTGGCGCTGGAACTGGTGGAAATACCGCTCAATACCCGTGGCAAGAATGCCGACGTGGCCCGATTCATCCGTCAGGAAGGCGAAGCCATGCTGGCCAAGGTCGGGCCGAACGAGCGGATCGTCACGCTGGAAGTCCACGGCAAGCCCTGGAGCACCGAGCAGCTGGCGGTCGAACTCGATCGCTGGCGGCTGGATTCGCGCACGGTCAACTTCATGGTTGGTGGCCCGGAGGGGCTGGCGCCGGAAGTCTGTGCCCGTGCCGATCAGCGCTGGTCGTTGTCGCCGCTGACGTTGCCGCACCCGTTGGTGCGGATCCTGATCGGCGAACAGTTGTATCGTGCCTGGACCGTGCTGTCCGGTCACCCTTACCACAAGTAATCCAGCCCTCATGTCTCAGCCGATCCGCATCAAGGACCACGAAAAGGACGCACGCCTGGTGCGTAGCCGCGTCGTGTTCGGGGCCATTGCGATCATGCTGCTGATCGGCGTGTTGATCGCGCGGCTGTATTACTTGCAGGTGATCCAGTACGAGTACCACTCGACGCTGTCGGAAAACAACCGCGTCCATGTGCAGCCGATTCCGCCGACCCGTGGGCTGATTTTCGACCGCAACGGCGTGGTGGTGGCGGATAACCGTCCAAGCTTCAGCCTGAGCATGACCCGTGAGCGCTCCGGCGACTGGCAGCAAGTGCTCGACGTCATCGTCGAAGTGCTGGAGCTGACGCCCGAGGACCGGGTGATCTTCGAGAAACGCATGCGTCAGGGGCGCCGGCCGTTCGAGCCAGTGCCGATCCTGTTCGAGCTGAGCGAAGAGCAGATCGCCCGCATCGCGGTGAACCAGTTCCGCCTGCCGGGCGTGGAAGTGGTCGCACAATTGGTTCGTCACTATCCGCAGGGCGCGCATTTCGCGCACTCGGTGGGTTACATGGGGCGGATCAACGAGAAAGAGCTGAAGAGCCTCGATCCGGTCAACTACAGCGGCACCCACCACATCGGCAAAACCGGCATCGAGCGTTTCTACGAGCCGGAATTGCACGGTCAGGTCGGTTACGAAGAAGTCGAGACCAACGCCCGTGGCCGCGTGCTGCGTGTGCTCAAGCGCACCGATCCGATTCCCGGCAAGGACATCGTCCTCAGTCTGGACATCAAATTGCAGGAAGCCGCCGAGGTGGCATTGGGCGGGCGCCGTGGTGCGGTGGTTGCGCTGGACCCGAAGACCGGCGAAGTGTTGGCGATGGTCAGCCAGCCGAGTTTCGACCCGAACCTGTTCGTCACCGGGATCAGCTTCAAGGCGTATGCCGAGTTGCGTGATTCGATCGACCGGCCGTTGTTCAACCGTGTATTGCGCGGTCTGTATCCGCCGGGTTCGACGATCAAACCGGCGGTGGCGATTGCCGGTCTCGATTCTGGCGTAGTCACGGCTTCGAGCCGGGTGTTTGACCCGGGCTACTACATGCTGCCCAACTACGATCACAAATACCGTAACTGGAACCGTACGGGCGACGGTTTCGTCGACCTCGACACGGCGATCATGCGTTCCAACGATACCTACTTCTATGACCTGGCGCACAAGCTCGGCATCGATCGGCTGTCGGCCTACATGAACAAGTTCGGCATCGGCCAGAAGGTCTCGCTGGACATGTTCGAAGAATCCCCCGGCCTGATGCCGTCCCGCGAATGGAAACGGGCGACGCGTAAACAGGCGTGGTTCCCGGGTGAAACCCTGATCCTCGGGATCGGCCAGGGCTACATGCAATCAACGCCGCTGCAACTGGCTCAGGCCACGGCGCTGGTCGCCAACAAAGGCATCTGGAATCGTCCGCACCTGGCCAAATCCCTCGAAGGGGTGAAGCCGGTTGACGAGAATCCGATGCCGGACATTGTCCTGCGCGATCCGTCCGACTGGAACAAGGTCAACCACGGCATGCAGCAGGTGATGCACGGTGCGCGCGGTACTGCGCGTAAAGCCGCTATCGGTGCGCAATACCGCATCGCCGGCAAGTCCGGTACGGCACAGGTCGTCGCGATCAAGCAGGGTGAGAAGTACGACCGCTCCAAGGTTCAGGAGCGCCACCGTGACCACGCCCTGTTCGTCGGTTTTGCCCCGGCCGATGACCCGAAAATTGTTGTTTCGGTGATGGTCGAGAACGGTGAGTCCGGTTCCGGCGTCGCCGCGCCCGTGGTGCGTCAGGTCATGGACGCCTGGCTGCTCGATAAGGACGGACGTTTGAAGGCCGAATACGCCAGCCCAATCAGTGCGGAGGCTACGGCCCGTGATGAATAACTTTGATCGCATGCTCTCCAGTGAGGATGTGATGCGTCGCCGCGCGACGTTGCTGCAACGACTGCATATCGATGGCCCGTTGCTGATCCTGCTGCTGATTCTCGCTGCCGGCAGCCTGTTCGTGCTGTATTCGGCGAGCGGCAAGAGCTGGGATCTGTTGGCAAAACAGGCCACATCGTTCGGTATCGGCCTGGTGTCGATGATCATCATCGCCCAGTTCGAGCCGCGTTTCATGGCGCGCTGGGTGCCGCTCGGTTATGTGATCGGCGTGGTGCTGCTGTTGGTGGTGGACATCATGGGCCACAACGCCATGGGCGCGACGCGCTGGATCAACATCCCCGGGGTAATCCGCTTTCAGCCCTCGGAATTCATGAAGATCCTGATGCCGGCGACCATTGCCTGGTATCTGTCCAAGCGTACGTTGCCTCCGCAACTCAAGCATGTCGGCATCAGCCTGATGCTGATCGGCGTGCCTTTCGCGCTGATCGTGCGCCAGCCCGATCTGGGCACTTCGCTGCTGATTCTGGCGGGCGGTGCATTCGTCTTGTTCATGGGCGGGCTGCGCTGGCGCTGGATTCTCAGCGTGCTGGCCGCCGCGATTCCGGTGTCGGTGGCGATGTGGTTTTTCATCATGCACGACTACCAGAAGCAGCGAATCCTGACCTTCCTCGACCCGGAAAGCGATCCGCTCGGTACCGGCTGGAACATCATTCAGTCGAAAGCCGCGATCGGTTCCGGCGGCGTGTTCGGCAAGGGCTGGCTGCTCGGCACCCAGTCACACCTGGACTTCCTGCCGGAAAGCCACACCGACTTCATCATTGCCGTGCTCGGCGAAGAATTCGGCCTGGTGGGCATCTGCGCGCTGCTGCTGATCTATCTATTGTTGATTGGCCGGGGGCTGGTGATCACCGCTCAGGCACAAACGCTGTTCGGCAAATTGCTCGCCGGTGCGTTGACCATGACGTTTTTTGTTTACGTTTTCGTCAACATCGGTATGGTCAGTGGCCTGTTGCCGGTCGTAGGGGTGCCGTTGCCGTTCATTAGCTACGGCGGAACTTCGCTGGTGACGCTGCTGTCAGCGTTTGGGGTTTTGATGTCGATCCATACCCATCGCAAGTGGATCGCACAGGTTTGAATAAGGTGAAGAGTTCAATGCAAGTAATGCGTGGCTGGGCGACTCGATGCGCGCCGCTGGTAGGCCTGATGGGCCTTCTGGGTAGCGTCCAGGAAGCGCTGGCCGGCGAATACGAAGGCTCGCCTCAGGTGGCCGAGTTCGTCGGTGAAATGACCCGCGACTACGGTTTTGCCGGTGAGCAATTGATGGCGGTGTTCCGCGAGGCTCAGCGCAAACAGGCGATTCTCGACGCCATTTCCAGACCTGCCGAGCGCGTCAAGCAGTGGAAAGAATATCGCCCGATGTTCATCACCGACGCGCGTATCGCCCGTGGTGTGGATTTCTGGCGTCAGCACGAGGCGACGCTGGCCCGTGCCGAGCAGGAATACGGCGTGCCGGCCCAAGTCATCGTGTCGATCATCGGTGTTGAAACCTTTTTCGGACGTAATACCGGTAATTACCGGGTGATCGATGCCTTGTCGACGCTCGGTTTCGACTATCCTCCCCGTGCCGAATTTTTCCGCAAGGAACTGCGTGAGTTCCTGCTGCTGGCGCGCGAAGAACAGGTCGATCCACTGACCCTCAAAGGCTCGTACGCCGGGGCCATGGGCCTGCCGCAGTTCATGCCGAGCAGCTTCCGCGCTTACGCGGTGGATTTCGACGGTGACGGCCACATCAATATCTGGAACAACCCGGATGATGCGATCGGCAGCGTCGCGAGCTATTTCAAGCGTCACGGCTGGGTCGCGGGTGAGCCTGTGGTCAGCCGCGCCGATGTCCGTGGCGAGCAGGTCGATGAAGGCCTGACCACCGGCATCGAACCGACGAAAACCGTTGGAGAGTTGCGAGTGCTGGGCTGGTCAAGTCATGATGCGCTGCGCGATGATATGCCGGTTACTGCATTTCGCCTCGAAGGCGACAACGGCCCTGAATACTGGATGGGCCTGAAGAATTTCTACGCGATCACGCGTTATAACCGCAGCGTGATGTACGCCATGGCCGTACATCAACTGTCTGAACAGCTGGTACAAGCACGGGGCGTCAAGTAATGCGGGCATTGCCTAACAATAAACCCCTGAAGCTGGTGGCATTCGCTGCGTTGGCGGTATTGGTCGCCAGTTGCACGACCAGCCGTTCGCCGACGCCGAAAACCTCCAATACCGCTGTGCGAGCGCAGCCGGGTCTGGACATCAACCGCGCGCACAAAGACGGCGCGCCGTGGTGGGATGTCGATGTCTCGCGCATCCCCGATGCCACGCCGACCCTGCACACTGGTCCGTACAAGGCCAACCCGTACACCGTACTGGGCAAAACCTATTTCCCGTTGCAGGAATCCAAGACTTACGTCGCTTCCGGCACAGCGTCCTGGTACGGCACCAAGTTTCACGGTCAGAACACCGCCAACGGCGAGGTCTACGACCTGTACGGCATGAGTGCTGCACACAAGACATTGCCACTGCCAAGTTACGTTCGGGTGACCAACCTGGACAACAACCGCACAGTGATCCTGCGCGTCAACGACCGTGGGCCGTTCTATTCCGATCGCATCATCGACCTGTCTTATGCCGCCGCGAAAAAACTCGGTTACGCCGAAACCGGCACCGCGCGCGTCAAGGTTGAAGGCATCGATCCGCAGCAATACTGGGCAGCCAAGGGCCGTCCGGCACCGTTGATGCTCAACGAGCCGCAGGTCGCGCAGAACAGCGCTCCGGTGATCACGGCGTCGGCCGGCACCGTCGAGCAATGGACGCCACCGCCGCAGCAACATGCCTCCGACACCGTCCCTGTGCCGATGAGTGCAAAAAAAAACGCTTCTGCAACAGCAACTGGCCAGTATCTGCAGGTGGGCGCGTTCGCCAACCCGGACGCTGCAGAACTCCTGAGGTCGAAGCTCAGCGGGATGGTGAGCGCTCCGGTGTTCATCAGCTCGATCGTGCGCAATCAGCAGACCCTGCACCGGGTTCGCCTGGGGCCGATCGGCTCGCCGGGTGAGATTGCCCAGGTGCAGAACAGTGTGCGCCTGGCCAACCTTGGTTCGCCAAGTGTGGTCACCGAGTAATACGTAGAACTTGATTGACGATTCGCCAGCGATTGGGGGGTGAATCAGGTTGTTGGCTCGTCGAAGAACAAAAGCCCGGCAAGGGTGACTGGAGTGAGCAACTGAACACGCGATGGCTCGTTAGAAAGTCATCTGATTAAATTTTGTCCGCAAGGACAGTTTCCATTAGCGATTTCGAGAGACGGATGAACATCACCACCTTTGCCAAACGCCTGTGTCTGCTAGTCCCGCTGCTCCTCTCGCCAGCCGCCTTCGCGGCCGAGATGATGCCGTCGCCACCGCAACTGGCCGCCAAAGCCTACGTTCTGATGGATGCCAGCAGCGGCAACGTGCTGGTCGAGAACAATGGCGACCAGCGTCTGCCACCGGCCAGCCTGACCAAGCTGATGACCGCGTACATCGCGACCCTGGAAATCCGTCGTGGCCAGATCGGTGAAAACGATCCGGTGACCGTCAGCGAAAACGCTTGGCGCACCGGCGGTTCGCGGATGTTCATCAAGGTCGGCTCGCAGGTGACTGTCAGCGACCTGCTGCACGGCATCATCATCCAGTCCGGCAACGACGCCAGCGTGGCGCTGTCCGAGCACATCGCCGGCAGCGAAGATGCGTTCGCCGATCTGATGAACAAGACTGTCACCGATCTGGGCATGACCAACTCCCACTTCATGAACCCGACCGGTCTGCCAAACCCTGAGCACTACTCGTCGGCTCACGACATGGCGATTCTGGCTCGCGCAATCATCCACGAAGACCCGGCTCACTATGCGATCTACTCGCAGAAAGAGTTCTTCTGGAACGGCATCAAGCAGCCTAACCGCAACCTGCTGCTGTGGCGCGACAAGACCGTTGACGGTCTGAAAACCGGTCACACCGACGAAGCCGGCTACTGCATGGTGTCTTCGGCAGTACGTGATGGTCAGCGTCTGATCGCCGTGGTGTTCGGCACCAACAGCGAAGTGGCGCGCGCCGCTGAAACCCAGAAGCTGCTGACCTACGGCTTCCGCTTCTTCGAAACCCAGACCTTCTATCAGAAGGGCACCGAACTGGCTCAGGCCCCGGTGTGGAAAGGCACCACCAATCAAGTCAAGGCCGGCCTGGCTGAAGACCTGACCATGACCCTGCCAAAAGGCCAGCTGAAGAAGCTTGCTGCCAGCATGACCATGAACCCGCAGCTGACCGCGCCAATCGCCAAGGGCGACGTGATCGGTAAAGTCGAAGTCAAACTGGAAGACAAGGTCGTGCACAGCGCTGACCTGATCGCTCTGGATGGCGTCGAGGAGGGTGGTATCTTCCGCCGCATGTGGGATAGCATCCGTCTATTCTTCTACGGCTTGTTCAACTGATTTGTGTTGACCTGCATGGCCCCGCCCCGATCCGGTGCGGGGCCATGCGCGTTATCACGGCTTGCGCTCAAGAGGCCGTTACGCCATGACCGATACCGAAGTAAAGGCGCCAAAGATCGAATTCCCGCAGACTGATTATCCGATTAAGGTGATCAGTGATACGGGTGTTGGCAACAAGGACAAGATCATCGAGATCGTCCTGAAACACGCGACCATCAACGATGAGCGCATCGACGAGCGCCAAAGCACCAACGGCAAATACACCACAATTCAGTTGCACATCGTCGCGACCGATCAGGATCAGCTGTACAACATCAACAGCGAACTGCGGGCGACCGGCTTCGTGCACATGGTGTTGTGATGCCGGGCACGCTGGGCTTTCGTGAGCTCGGCCAGATGGCTTACGAGCCGGTCTGGCATGCCATGCAACGCTTTACCAACGAACGCGGCAGCGATGCCGCCGACGAAATCTGGCTCGTCGAACACCCGCCGGTGTTCACTCAGGGCCAGGCCGGCAAAGCCGAACATCTGTTGCTGCCGGGTGATATCCCGGTAGTGCAGGTCGATCGCGGCGGGCAGGTGACATATCATGGCCCCGGCCAGTTGGTGGCCTATCTGTTGCTGGATGTACGCAAGCTGGGTTTCGGCGTGCGTGATCTGGTCAGCCGCATGGAGCTTTGCCTGATTGAACTGCTGGCCAGCTACGGCGTAACCGCTGCAGCCAAGCCAGATGCTCCCGGCGTCTATGTCGATGGAGCGAAAATCGCTTCTCTGGGTTTGCGGATTCGCCACGGTTGTTCCTTTCATGGCCTGGCCCTGAACGTGGATATGAACCTGGAACCGTTTCGACGGATTAATCCCTGCGGCTATGCCGGGCTGGCGATGACCCAGCTGAGCGACCACGCAGGATCGATTGAATTTGCCGAGGTAAGTGCCCGGCTGCGTGCGCAGCTCGTCAAACACCTCGACTATGCTGAGCAGACGACCCTGACGGGCGGAATCGACTGATATGACTACTGATGCAGTGCAAACCATGATCCCGACGCTCGACGTGACCGAGCGCCCGGCCCCGCGTCCCAAGGTAGAAGCCGGCGTCAAGCTGCGCGGCGCCGAGAAGGTTGCACGCATTCCGGTAAAGATCATTCCGACTACCGAACTGCCGAAGAAACCTGACTGGATTCGTGTACGCATCCCGGTTTCGCCGGAAGTCGACCGTATCAAGAGCCTGCTGCGCAAGCACAAGCTGCACAGCGTCTGCGAAGAAGCGTCCTGCCCGAACCTCGGCGAGTGCTTCTCCGGTGGCACCGCGACGTTCATGATCATGGGCGACATCTGCACCCGTCGCTGCCCGTTCTGCGACGTCGGCCACGGTCGTCCGAAGCCACTGGACGTCAATGAGCCGGAAAGCCTGGCCATCGCCATTGCCGACCTCAAGCTCAAGTACGTGGTGATCACTTCGGTTGACCGCGACGACCTGCGTGACGGCGGTGCCCAGCACTTTGCCGACTGCATCCGCGAAATCCGCAAACTGTCGCCGAACGTGCAGCTGGAAACTCTGGTTCCGGACTACCGTGGGCGCATGGACGTCGCGCTGGAAATCACCGCCGCCGAGCCACCGGATGTGTTCAACCACAACCTGGAAACCGTGCCGCGTCTGTACAAGGCTGCGCGTCCGGGTTCGGATTACCAGTGGTCGCTGACCCTGCTGCAACGCTTCAAGCAGATGATGCCGCACATTCCGACCAAATCCGGCCTGATGCTGGGTCTGGGCGAGACCGACGAAGAAGTCATCGAAGTCATGAAGCGCATGCGCGAACACGACATCGACATGCTGACCCTCGGTCAGTATCTGCAGCCGTCGCGCAGCCACTTGCCGGTGCAGCGTTTTGTGCACCCGGACACCTTCGCCTGGTTCGCCGAGGAAGGTTACAAGATGGGCTTCAAAAACGTTGCTTCGGGCCCGCTGGTGCGTTCTTCGTACCACGCCGACGAGCAAGCGAAGCTGGTCAAGGCTGAGCTGCTGGGTTCCTGAGTCCGCGTTGAATGAAAACATGCCCGCCGAGGCTTTGATGCCCGGCGGGCATTTTTTTGCCCGGATTACCTTCGCTGCTGATTTTTCCTTCAATCCACGGCGTGGCTGACCCTCTTCTGTTTGCCGCCGTTCCTGACTACTGTGTGTGCATGACTTCACAGGGAGATCCAAGGATGACCGTTCGACCGACCCACACACTTTGTCCGCACAGAGCCGTGCCCGCACTGCCTTCAGAGGGACTGATCGGCGTTATTGCACCTGCCGGTCCCGGTACTCTGGACACCGACAAGGCGGTGCAATGGATGCGCGCCCGTGGCTATGGGCTGAAGGTGTTTCCCGGTGTCTATGAAAAGGACGGCTATCTGGCCGGCAGTGACGATGTGCGCCTGCGTGACCTGCACGCGGCGTTCGCTGATCCCGAGGTCGATGCGATCATTTGCCTGCGCGGTGGCTACGGCACGCCGCGATTGCTCGACCGCATCGACTACGACCTGCTGAGCCGCAACGCCAAGCCCTTCGTTGGCTACAGCGATATCACCGCGCTGCACCTGGCCATCAGTCGATACGCAGGATTCGTGACTTTTCACGGTCCGCTGCTCAATGCCGACCTGTTGGGTGACAAGGAGCCACCGACGGTGACTTCGTTCTTCGCCATGCTGCGCGGGCAATTGAAGGCGGGCAGTGTGCTGAGCCATCCGGTGGCTTATCCGTTGACTAGCGTCGAACCTGGCATCGCGCACGGACGCTTGCTCGGCGGTAATCTGGCGATGATCGCTTCGACGTTGGGTACGCCTTACGAAATCGATGTCGAGGGGGTGATTCTGCTGATCGAAGACATCAACGAGCCGCTGTATCGCATTGATCGCTTGCTGACCCAGATGCGTCTGGCCGGCAAGTTGGCCAAGTTGCGCGGGGTGTTGGTCGGGGATATTGCCGGCGTGGATGTCGCAGCGCTGAACCGCTTGCTCAAGCAGACCTTCGAGCCTTTACGAATTCCGGTTTTGTCTGGCTGGCGCAGCGGGCATTGTGATCCGAACCTGACGCTGCCGCTGGGCGCACTGGTGCGACTGGATGCCGGGAAGCAGGAATTGATCCTGGAGCAGGATGTGGTGATCAAGGCCTGAAGGTTTATTGCCTGAAAGTCAGTCTTCGCGAGCAGGCTCGCTCCCACATTTGCAATGCATTTCAATGTGGGAGCCTGCTCGCGAAAGCGATATCAGCCATACGGCATTCGTTCTATTGGGAACGCAGGCTTTCCAGCAGTTTATGCGTCGGATAACCATCCGCCGGCCAGCCAAATGACTGCTGGGCACTGCGAATCGCTTTACGCGTATTGGCGCCGATAATCCCGTCCGCGGTGCCGGCATCGTAATTGCGCGCGCTCAACAGGGTCTGCAATTCCATACGCTCGGTGCGGCTCAGCGGCAGATCATCTTTTGGCCAACTGCCGTTGATCAAGCCGCCACCGCTGAAACGCTCGGACAACAGGCTCACTGCCAGCGCGTACGACGAGGAGTTGTTGTACTTGAGAATCGCGCGGAAGTTGTCGAGGATCAGGAACGCCGGCCCACGATAACCAGCCGGCAGCAGCAGGGCGGCAGACAGCTGTTCAGAGCCTGCTGGCACCTGACCGCCATTCGGCAGAGTCATGCCCAACTGACGCCATTCGGCGACACTCTTGCGAGTTGCGCCATCAGCCAGGGTGTAGTTGAAGCTGCTCGGCAGCTGCACTTCAAACCCCCACGGCTGGCCACGCTGCCAGCCGGAGCTTTGCAGGTAATGCGCGGTCGAGGCCAGTGCGTCAGCAGGGCTACCCCAGATATCGCGGCGGCCATCGCCGTCAAAGTCCACAGCATGGGTGTTGTAGGTGGTCGGAATGAACTGGGTCTGCCCCATGGCACCGGCCCACGAGCCGAGCATCTTCTCCGGCGAGATATCGCCCTGTTGCAGGATCTGCAGGGCGGCGATCAGCTGTGCGTGAGCGAAGCCCGGGCGACGGCCTTCGTAGGCAAGGGTGGCGAGCGAGTTGATCACCGACTTGCTGCCCTGGAACTGACCGAAGTTGCTTTCCATGCCCCACACCGACACCAGCGCCTGACGATCAACGCCATAACGCTGTTCGATGCTTTGCAGAATGTCGGCGTACTGGCTGATCAGCGCCTGACCTTTGCGCACGCGCAGCGGCGACAGTGCACCGTCGAGGTATTCCCATACCGGGCGCGAGAACTCTGGTTGGCTGCGGTCGGCCCGAATCACACTGGCGTCGAAGCTGACATTGGCAAAGGCGCGATCGAACAGCTCTGGGCTAATCCCGGCGGCCAGTGCATCTTTGCGAAAGCCTGCCTGCCATTCGGCAAAGGTTTGGGTCGGCTGGAGATCAAGAGGGTCGGCGGACGGCACTACCGGCGGGATAATCGCTGGGGCCGTGGCGACAGGCGCGGCTTGAAGGGGTTGCGCATCGGCGGCGGTCGGTTTTTCCGCGCAGGCGACAAGCAGAATGAAGCTGGAGGCAGCGATCAATTGGCGAACAGGCCAACGACGGGAAAGACTTAGGGGCATGCACAGTTCCAGGAAAACGAATCAGGTGCAGACCTTAACATGACCGGGGGGTACTGCGCTTCAAGCGGCCAGAAAGTAAGAAGCCTCCCAGCTGTCAGACTGGAAGGCTTCGCGGCGGTAGCTGCCTTTACCCTTGGTTGGTCGTTCCTGGCGACTACGGAACAGGGGCTGGGCGACGATGGATTTGGCCTTGTTGGGGCCATGTTTCGATGGCTTTTTGCTCATGAGGGTTCTCTCGATTGAGTGGGTTTTGCGGGGGAAATAATCTGCCGATGTCGGGCGTCTGTCCAGTCCCTGTTGTGTAGGAATGTTCTGGCGCTTTCGCGAGCAGGCTCGCCGCCACATCTGGAATGCATTTCAATGTGGGAGCGAGCCTGCTCGCGAATGGCCGTTATGCGGTAGAACAGGTTATTCGGCGGGGAGTGTCAGACGCTGGCCGGACATCAACAATGCCAAGCGACTCAGGCTCATCCACGGCGAACCGGCCGCCTGGCCTTTGATCTGCGCGTCGATGCGCTGTGCTTCGAGCAGCAACTGCGCCCAGCGTTGCGCCGAGTAGCGTTGCAGGGCTTTGCTCATCAACGGTTTGCGCTTGTCCCAGACCGGCGGTTTCGCTTGGCTGAAACACTTGTCCAGCGGCGTGCCCTGACTGTATTGCAACGAGATATTGGCCAGCAGACGTAGCTCGCGAGCAAGCGCCCAGAGAATCACCGGTGGTTCGACGCCTTCGCCGCGCAGCCCTTCAAGCATGCGCAGTGCGTGGGCCGGCTCGCCGTTGAGCACGGCATCGGTCAGGCCGAACACGTCAAACCGCGCACTGTCGGCCACAGCGGCCTGCACGGTTTCGACGGTGATCTGGCCACCTTCGGCCATCAACTTGAGCTTTTCGATTTCCTGCGCGGCGGCGAGCAGGTTGCCCTCGACACGCGCAGCAATCAATTCGACGGCGTCCTGACTCGCCGATAGCCCGGCCTGAGAGAGACGCTGACGAATCCAGCTCGGCAACTGATTGGCATCCACCGGCCATATCTGGATGAACTGGGTTTGCTGACCTTCGACCAGCGCCTTGCCCCACTTGGTCTTCTGCGCGCTGCCATCCATCTTGGGCAGGCTGATCAACAGCACCGTGTCTTCGGCGGGACGCGAGCAATATTCGATGAATGCAGCGGCGCCTTTGTCACCGGGCTTGCCCGAAGGCAGGCGTAGTTCCAGCAGGCGTTTTTCCGAGAACAACGACATGCTGGCGCCGGCCTGCAACAACGTGCCCCAATCGAAATTGGCGTCGGCGGCGAAGACCTGGCGTTCATCAAAACCTTGCTGGCGCGCAGCACTGCGGATGGCGTCGGCGGCTTCCTGACACAGCAGCGGGTCATCGCCGCTGATGATGTAGACAGGCGCCAAAGTACCTTGCAGGTGTTTACCGAGTTGGGCGGGAGCGAGCTTCATAAGAAAGGTCGAACGGGGCGCCTGAGCGCCCCGAACGTCTTACTGCTGCGGGATTTCGAGCGGCGACTGACGCGGAGTTTCCGCTTCAGCTTTCTGCGCCGCTTCCAACGCGTCGGCTTCTGCCTTGGCGCGGTTGTTCGCAGCTTGCTGCAATTGCTCCAGTTGAACTGGGGTCAGCTGTTGCAGGCGCAGCATCATGCGTTGAACCAGCTCGCGACGGATATCGCGACGGGCGTCGCTGGCTTCCTGGTCGGAGCCGACGAGGTTGTTGCCGTCGTGGATAAACACTTTCTGTACTTCAAGCTTGTCGCTCAGCAGAGAAAGGTTTTTGTCGCCACGGATGTCGTAGCTCAGGACGGTGGTGACCTGATACTCACCGGTACGACCGGCACCTGCGTAGCTGAGGATGCGCTGGCTTTCCTGCTCGTCAGCCAGGAACAGTTTGTACGGCGCGCCGCTGTAAACCTTGACGCCGCTCGACTCCAGTACCTGACGCAGTTGCGTGACCGTCTCGCCGTAGGCATTACGGGCGCTCAGATCAAGCTCCTTGATCGTCAGTTCGTTGGTGCCGGTGCCGCGCAGCTGGAAACCGCAGGCGCTCAAGAGAACGGCGAGGCCCATCACCAGCAGATTGCGTTTGATCATTGTGTTGCTCCCCTTGAAACCAGGTGGGCCGACCGTGCGGCCCGAAAGGTTTTATCCGGCGTCAGGCGAGCCTGACGCACAATCCAATTAGCTGGCGACGATATTGACCAGTTTCCCGGGCACTACGATCACTTTACGAATAGTCAGGCCATCGACGAAACGCAGGACGTTTTCGTTGGCACGTGCGGCGGCTTCGACTTCTTCGCGAGTCGCGCTGGCCGGCATTTCGATCTGGCCACGCAGCTTGCCGTTGACCTGAATGACCAGCGTCAGGCTGTCCTGAACCAGCGCACTTTCGTCCACAGCCGGCCAGCCAGCGTCGATGACTGCGTCAGCGTGACCCAGCTTGTTCCACAGTTCGTGGCTGATGTGCGGGGTGATTGGCGCCAGCAACAGTGTCACGGCTTCCAGACCTTCGTGAATCAGCGCACGATCCTGCTCGGTAGCTTGTGCGGCTTTTTCCAGTACGTTCATCAGCGTCATCACCTGGGCGATGGCGGTGTTGAATTTGTGGTTCTGGCCGACGTCATGGCTGGCCTGTTTGATGGCCAGATGGATCGCGCGGCGCACGGCTTTCTGCTCGTCGTTCAGGCTGGCGATGTCCAGTTTGCCCGGCAGCCCCTGAGTAACGTGGGCTTGCGCCAAGCGCCAGACGCGTTTGAGGAAGCGGTGCGAACCTTCGACGCCGGAGTCGGACCACTCTGCGCTCATGTCAGGTGGCGAAGCGAACATCATGAACAGGCGGCAGGTGTCGGCGCCGAACTGATCGATCATCGACTGTGGGTCGACGCCGTTGTTTTTCGACTTGGCCATTTTCTCGGTGCCACCGATTTCCACCGGCAGACCGTCGGCAATCAGTTTGGCGCTGATGACCTTGGCTTTGCTGTCACGCTCGAGTTCTACGTCCGCCGGGTTGAACCAGGTGTAAGCACCATTGGCTTCGCGACGGTAGTAAGTCTCGGCAATCACCATGCCTTGGGTCAGCAGGTTCTTGAACGGCTCGTTCGAGCTGACCAGGCCTTCGTCACGCATCAGCTTGTGGAAAAAACGCGCGTAGAGCAGGTGAAGAATGGCGTGTTCGATACCGCCGATGTACTGATCGACCGGCAGCCAGTGATCGGCTGCGGATTTTTCCACCAGGCCACCTTCAAAGTGCGGCGAGGCGTAGCGGGCGTAGTACCACGACGACTCGACGAAGGTGTCCATGGTGTCGGTTTCACGCTTGGCAGGCTGGCCGCATTTCGGGCAGCTGCACTCGTAGAACTCAGGCATGCGTGCCAGCGGCGAACCGGCGCCGTCCGGCACCACGTCTTCCGGCAGGACCACAGGCAGTTGATCTTCCGGCACCGGCACGTCACCGCAAGTGTCGCAGTGGATGATCGGGATCGGGCAGCCCCAGTAGCGCTGACGGCTGATGCCCCAGTCGCGCAGGCGGAACTGAGTACGCGAGGCGCCCAGTTCTTTCTTGATCAGGGCCACTTCCATGGCGTCGAATGCGCCAGCGAAGTCGAGACCGTCGAATTCGCCGGAGTTGATCAGCGTGCCGTGCTCGCCGTAGGCGTCTTGCCAAGGGGCCGGGTTGCTGTCGCCAGAGCTGGTGCGCACCACGGATTTAACCGGCAGGTTGTACTTGTGGGCGAATTCGAAATCGCGCTCGTCGTGCGCCGGTACGGCCATTACAGCGCCGTCGCCGTAGTGCATCAGCACGTAGTTGGCGACCCAGACAGGCAGTTTCTCACCGGTCAGCGGGTGCTCGACGAACAGGCCGGTCGGCAGGCCTTTTTTCTCTTGCGTGGCGACGTCGGCTTCAGCAACGCTGCCGCCCTTGCATTCAGCGATGAACGCTTGCAGCTCGGCGTTGTTTTTCGCGGCCAGGGTGGCCAACGGGTGCTCGGCAGCCACGGCGACATAGGTCGCGCCCATCAGGGTGTCCGGACGGGTAGTGAAGACTTTGAGGGTGCCGGCTTCGCCGATCGAGTCGACGTTGTACGGGAACTGCACTTCCATGCCGCGGGATTTGCCGATCCAGTTGCGCTGCATGGTCTTGACCTGTTCAGGCCAGCCAGTCAGTTCGTCGAGGCTCTCCAGCAGCTCATCCGCATAAGCGGTGATCTTGAAGTAGTACATCGGGATTTCGCGCTTTTCGATCAGCGCGCCGGAACGCCAGCCGCGACCGTCGATCACCTGTTCGTTGGCCAGAACGGTCTGGTCGATCGGGTCCCAGTTCACGGTGCCGTTTTTACGGTAGATCACGCCTTTTTCGAACAGGCGAGTGAACAGCCATTGTTCCCAGCGGTAGTAATCCGGTTTGCAGGTAGTCACTTCGCGCGACCAGTCGACCGCCAGACCCAGGCTGCGCAGCTGGGTTTTCATGTAGGCGATGTTTTCGTAGGTCCACTTGGCCGGCGCGACGTTGTTCTTCATCGCGGCGTTTTCCGCCGGCATGCCGAACGCGTCCCAACCCATCGGTTGCAGAACGTTCTTGCCGAGCATGCGCTGGTAGCGGGAGATCACGTCGCCGATGGTGTAGTTGCGCACGTGCCCCATGTGTAGCTTGCCGCTGGGGTAAGGGAACATCGACAGGCAGTAGTAGGTTTCCTTGCCTGGCTGTTCACTGACTTCAAAGGACTTTTGCTCGTCCCAGAACGATTGGGCGGCGGCTTCTATTTCACGGGGCTGATATTGTTCGTGCATGGCTACTTTTGTACTGGATAGGGGTGGCCTAATCCTCTTCAACGCAGGTTCCGGGGTTGGCCCGGACGAGCTGGAAGTGGAATTACAGGAAGCGCCGTAGCATACATGACCGTGCTTGGCCTAGGGAAACCCTGATTACAGCTGTTTGTCCCGGCAAATTCGTGGCGAGGGCCGTTGGTCGCGGCGTGCAGCCGGTTTGTGCAGCGAAGCTAAGCTCTAACTGGGGAGTGAGTCTTATCTTCAATGAGGTGAGGGATGGTGGAGCAACGGCAAAAAAACGTGACGAAACCCGAGTTGTACGAAAGGTTGATCGACCGTCTGGGTATGGCCCTGGACGCAGTAAAAACCGCTGACCGGCTGCGCGACGAGCGCCCCCTGGAACTGGAATTGCGTGGCTTGAGCCCCGCCGAGTTCAAACTGGTCAAGGCCTATCTGGATCGCAGTGAACGTGAAACGCACGGATGCTTGTCACAGGCAGTGAAGCAGCTCGATGCAGCACATTCGGCCAAGGTCATCTGGCTCAAGGACAAGGCGCCCGGCAGAGACACCGTCAAGGTTCGCTCTGTGCAGGCCAAGTAAGCGCATGGCAGGTCAAGAACCGGATCTTTTTCAACAGGATCCCACCTATTGGTTGTAACGCTTTATTAACACTCTTAGGCTTCGGGCATCTCTGGAGATGCTCGATGCCTTTTCGTTATTTCATCAAACAACTTTTATTGCCGCCCGGCATTCTTTTGCTGTTGTTGCTGGCTGCGTGGTGGCTGCGTCGCTCACGGCCGCGCCTGGCTGGCGTGTGTTTTGCCCTTGGCTTTGGCGGATTGTGGCTAATGAGCCTGCCGGTGGTCGTGCAGTGGGGCGCAAAAGCACTGGAGCGCGAGCCACCGCTGGCCCGTGAAGAATGGACGACGCTGGCGCAACGGGCTGACGCTATTGTGGTGCTGGGTTCCGGGCGAGAGCGCGGTGATCTGGCGTGGGGTGAGGATCAGCCGACTGGCGTGGGGCTCGAGCGTCAGCGTTATGCGGCGCGGCTGGCGAAGGCATCCGGTTTGCCGATTCTGACCACGGGTGGCTTGCATTACGGTACGCCGCCGACTGAGGCGAAGTTGATGGCGGATTCATTGCGCGACGATTTTGGCGTGACGGTGCGTTGGCAGGAAGGCGAAAGCCGTACCACGTGGGAAAACGCCAAGTTCACCGCCGATATCTTGTTGCCGCAGGGGATCAAACGTGTGGTCGTGGTGACGCAGGCGTGGCACATGCCGCGATCGGTATGGAGCTTTCAACAGGCGGGATTTGACGTAGTACCGGCGCCGGTAGGCTTTTTAGGTACAGATAACGCAAGACCCTTTGGTGGCTGGCTGCCGGAGTTCAAGTCTATCTGGCAGAGCGGGCAGTTGCTGAATGAAGCGGTGGGGCAGGTGGGGTATTCGTTGTTTTACCGCTGAAGATCAAAAGATCGCAGCCTGCGGCAGCTCCTGCATTGGGATTTGCGTTTTCCCTGCTGCCGCCGGCTGCGATCTTTTGCTTTAGAGGGTTTTCGACATCCGGCTGGCCATCAGTGCCCAGCCAAACAACAGCAAGCACACGATGATCAACGGCCACGAGCGCCATTGCAGGTAGGGCGTCAGGTTGTGCATCGGCACCACTTCACCGTACAAAATCCCTTGTTCGAACTGCGGAATCTGCTCGGTGATCTGCCCGAACGGGTTGATCAACCCGGTCACGCCGTTGTTGGTTGCGCGGATCATCCAGCGCCCGGCTTCCAGGGCACGCATTTGCGCCATCTGCAAATGTTGCAGCGGGCCAATCGAGGTGCCGAACCAGGTGTCGTTGCTGATCGTCAGCAGCAAATCACTGCGTGCCGAAAGTCCGGCAGCGAAGTCCGGGTACACCACTTCGTAGCAGATGAACGGCGCAATCTGATAACCCTTGGCTTGCAGCAGCGCCTGATCAGCCGGGCCTCGGGCGAAGTCGGACATCGGCAAATCGAAGAACGCGATCAAGCCACGCAGGACGTCCTGCAATGGCACGTACTCGCCGAACGGCACCAGTTTCTGCTTCAGGTAAGTGCCATCGCCTTCGCCGACCACGGTGATGCCGTTGAAGAAGCGTTTTTCGTGACGAACCATTTCGCGAATCGGCACGCCGGTAATCAGGGCGGATTTTCGCTCGGCGGCGAAGTTACCCATCATGCTCAGGTAGCCTTCGGCAGATTCCTTGAGCACCGGCACAGCGGTTTCCGGCCAGATCAGCAGATCCACCGGTTTCGATCGGAAGCTCAGATCGCGGTACAACGCCAACTGCGCGTTGAGCTCGGCCGGATCCCATTTCATGTTTTGCGCGACGTTGCCCTGAATCGCAGCAACGCTCAAAGGCGCGCCCGACGGACTGGTCCAAGCGTGACCCTTAAGCGTAATACCGACGATCCACGGCCCGACCAACAGCACCAGACCGGCCACAACAAAAGCTTTGCGGCCGCTTTGCAGCAAGCGTGGCGCGTTGTAGATCAGTGCAGCGGTCAGTGCCAGCACGAAGCCCACCAACCACATGCCTCCCACCGGCGCGAGACCGGCCAGCGGGCCGTCGAGCTGGCTGTAACCCGAGTACAACCACGGGAAACCAGTCAGGAACCAGCCGCGAAACATTTCCTGAGCGACCCACAGCGCAGCAAACGCGAGGGCATCGGCCAGCGGCGCTTCATTACGGCGCAACCAGCGCGCCCAAATCCAGGCGGGCAGGGCGAAGAACCAGGCAATCGCCGCCGTGAACAACAGCATCAAGAACCCGGCCAGCAGCACCGAAGCACCGCCGAAATGGTGGATGCTGTAATAGATCCAGCTGGTACCGGCGCCGAACAGGCCGAAACCGAAGCACCAGCCGCGGCCCAGCGCCTGACGCGGGCTCAGTTCGCGCAGACCGGCATAGAACAAGCCGACCGCCAGCAAAGCCAGCGGCCAGATGTTGAACGGTGCCAGAGCGAAGGTGGTGATTGCACCGGCCGCCACGGCCAGCAGGTTACCGGGCCAGCCGGGGCGGGTTGTCCAGCGCATTTCAGTCCTTAGAATTAACGAGCAATTGGCGTCAGTCGCAGCAAATGAATCCGACGGCTGTCGGCGTTCAGGATGCGGAAACGATAGGCGCCGATTTCAGTGATTTCGTTGCGTTTTGGCAAGTGCCCGAAAGCGCTCATCACCAGACCACCGACGGTGTCGAACTCGTCATCAGAGAATTCGCTGTCGAAGAACTCGTTGAAGTTTTCGATCGGCGTCAGCGCCTTGATCAGGAAGTCACCGCTAGGCAGCGGCTTGATGTAGCTGTCTTCCTCGACGTCGTGCTCGTCTTCGATGTCGCCAACGATCTGTTCCAGCACGTCTTCAATCGTTACCAGGCCGGCCACACCGCCGTATTCGTCAATGACGATGGCCATGTGGTTGTGGTTGGCGCGGAATTCACGCAGCAACACGTTCAGGCGCTTGGACTCCGGCACGAAGGTGGCCGGGCGCAGCAGATCCTTGATGTTGAAGCTGTCGCCGTTTTCCTTGAGGATCAGCGGTAGCAGATCCTTGGCCAGCAGCACGCCCATCACGTCGTCATGGCTTTCGCCGATCACCGGATAGCGCGAGTGGGCCGAATCGACCACGGCCGGGAGGAATTCACGGGGTGTCTGGGTCGCCTTGATGCTGATCATCTGCGAACGCGGGACCATGATGTCGCGTACTTGCAGGTCAGCCACCTGAATGGCGCCTTCGACGATGGCCAGCGCTTCGCTGTCCAGCAGTTTGTTCTGATGTGCATCACGCAGCAGCTCGAGGAGCTCCTGACGGTTCTTCGGCTCGTGGGCAAAAGCCTGGGTCAGTTTACCCAGCCATGACTTCTGCCCGTTGCTCGATCGATCTTCGCTCATAGCGATTACTCTGAATCCTTTGTTGTAACGATAGGGGATGTTTCGGGTTCGTCGTCCGCGTACGGATCGGGATAGCCCAATTCGGCAAGCAACTCGCGTTCCAGTGCTTCCATTTCTTCGGCTTCTTCGTCATCTATATGGTCGTAACCAAGCAGATGCAAGCAGCCGTGAATGACCAGATGTGCCCAGTGGGCCTTTAGTTCCTTGCCTTGTTCGGCGGCTTCGCGTTCGACCACGGCCACGCAGATCACCAGATCGCCGAGCAGCGGGATGTCGAGAAACTCGTCGGGCACTTCAGCCGGGAACGACAGGACGTTGGTCGCGTAATCCTTGTGGCGCCAGGTGTGATTGAGCTCGCGGCCTTCTTCCTCGTCGACCAGACGAATGGTCATTTCCGAGTCGGCGGTGCGCTGGCGCAGGGCCAGTTCGCACCACAGGCGGAAATCGGCTTCACTCGGGGCGCTCGCTTCAGTCGCGATTTGCAGGTCTAGCTCAAGCATTTCGCGAGGTGTCCTTAGGGGCTTCGTCACGGTTTTCGAAGCGCTCGTAGGCTTCGACGATCCGCTGGACCAAAGGATGGCGCACGACGTCTTTGGGCTGGAAGTGGGTGAAGCTGATGCCCGGCACGTCTTTGAGCACTTCGATCACATGGTGCAGACCCGACTTGGTGCCTTTCGGCAGGTCGACCTGGGTAATGTCACCGGTGATGACAGCGGTGGAACCGAAGCCGATCCGGGTCAGGAACATCTTCATCTGTTCGACGGTGGTGTTCTGGCTTTCATCGAGAATGATGAAGCTGTTGTTCAGCGTACGGCCACGCATGTAGGCCAGCGGCGCAACTTCGATCACCTGACGCTCGATCAGCTTGGCCACGTATTCGAAGCCGAGCATTTCGTAGAGTGCGTCGTAGAGCGGGCGCAGGTACGGGTCGATCTTCTGCGACAGGTCGCCGGGCAGGAAGCCGAGTTTTTCACCCGCTTCAACCGCCGGACGCACCAGCAGGATGCGCCGGATCTGTTCGCGCTCTAGGGCATCCACGGCGCAAGCGACGGCCAGATAGGTCTTGCCGGTACCGGCCGGGCCAATGCCGAAGTTGATGTCGTTGCCGAGGATTTCCTTCACGTAGCGCAACTGATTCAAGCCGCGAGGGCGAATCATGCCTTTCTTGGTGCGCAGGGCGACGGAGGCTTCGGCGGGGGCGTGATTGTCCAGCTCGACCACGGCCGATTCCTGCAGGAACAGGTGCACCGTATCTGGCGACAGCTCTGAACCTTTGGTTTCCCGGTACAGGCGACGAATCAGATTTTCCGCAGACGTGGTGTGTTTGGGGTCGCCGATCAGCTCGAACTGGTTTCCGCGGTTGCGGATCTCGATGGTCAGGCGCTGTTCGATCAAGCGCAAATGCTCGTCGAATTGCCCGCACAGATTGGCGAAGCGGCGAGCCTCAAAGGGCTCGAGGATAAAACGATGTGGTTCTATGGGTGCGTTCAAGGTCGTATTTAGCCGCCCTGGGGCAATTAAGATGAAATCAAGGATAACGCCAGAGGCCTGGGTGCGAAAGCTCTTAAATCATCGCTGTTCCTGTGGGAGCGAGCCTGCTCGCGAAAGCGGTGGGTCAGACACATTGTTGTTGAATGTGTCGCCGCCTTCGCGAGCAGGCTCGCTCCCACAGTGCCCTGTGTTGATTATTGGACCAGCGAGCCTCGCAGCGAGTGCGGTTGTGCCGCGTCGATATGCACGTCGGCGAACTGACCGATCAGGGTTGGATTGTCGCAGCGGAAGTTGACGATACGATTATTCTCGGTGCGCCCTTGCAGCTCGCCCGGGTCTTTCTTCGAATAATCAGTTACCAGAATCCGCTGGGTCGAGCCGACCATTTGTCGGCTGATCTCGAAACCTTGCTGATTCAAGCGATGTTGCAGCGCGTTCAGGCGCTCCTTCTTCAGCTCTTCCGGGGTGTCGTCGGCCAGATCGGCAGCCGGGGTGCCCGGGCGCTGGCTATAGACGAAGGAATAAGAGAAGTCGAAACCGACGTCGGCAATCAGCTTCATGGTCTGTTCGAAATCTTTCTCGGTCTCGCCAGGGAAGCCGACGATGAAGTCCGAACTGATGCAGATTCCCGGCACCGCGGCGCGCAGTTTGCGCAGTTTGGATTTGTACTCCAGCGCGGTGTGATTGCGCTTCATCGCCGCGAGAATCCGGTCGGAGCCCGATTGCACCGGCAAGTGCAGGTGCTTGACCAGTTCCGGCACATCGGCGTGGGCCTGGATCAGGCTGTCGGAGAATTCCAGCGGGTGCGAAGTGGTGTAGCGAATGCGGTCAATGCCATCAATCGCCGCGACTACACGAATCAGCTCGGCCAGATCGGCCAGACGACCATCATGGGTGGTGCCGCGATAGCCATTGACGTTCTGCCCCAGCAGGGTCACTTCACGCACGCCGTTTTCGGCGAGGTGGATGACTTCGGCGATCACGTCGTCGAATGGCCGGCTGACTTCTTCGCCACGGGTGTAAGGCACCACGCAGAACGTGCAGTACTTGCTGCAACCTTCCATCACCGACACATAAGCGCTCGGGCCATCGATGCGCGGCTCGGGCAAGTGGTCGAATTTTTCGATTTCCGGGAACGACACGTCGACTTGCGGCAATTTGGTGATGCGCGCGGCGTCGATCATTTCCGGCAGGCGGTGCAGGGTCTGCGGGCCAAAGACCACATCGACGTACGGCGCGCGATCGCGGATCGCCGCGCCTTCCTGGCTGGCCACGCAACCGCCGACGGCGATGACCATGTCGGGGTTGGCCAGTTTCAGTTCGCGCCAGCGGCCGAGCTGCGAATACACGCGATCCTGGGCGCGCTCGCGGATCGAGCAGGTGTTGAGCAGAATCACGTCGGCGTCTTCCGCACGCGCGGTGACTTCCAGGGCCTGATGTTCACCCAGCAGATCGACCATGCGCGAGCTGTCGTACTCGTTCATCTGGCAACCGTGGGTTTCGATGTAAAGCTTCTTGGCCATGGATTAGTGTCGTCACGTGATTCAAAGAACCCGGCATTATAGGGAACAAGCCCGCAGGTTCCTACCGCTGTGCGTCCGGAGGCTATGCTATAGTTTGCGCCCTCATTTTTATCCCCGATGTTATCCCCCCGCCATGACCAAACGCGAAGCTCCAATCTATAAGGTGATTTTCCTCAACCAGGGCCAGGTGTTCGAAATGTACGCCAAGCAGATCTATCAAAGTGATCTGTGGGGTTTTCTGGAAGTGGAAGAGTTCGTCTTTGGCGAGCGCACGCAAGTGGTCGTCGACCCGAGCGAAGAAAAGCTCAAGGCGCAGTTTGAAGGCGTGGTGCGCAGCTTTGTGCCGATGCATTCGATCGTGCGCATCGACGAAGTGGAACGTCTGGGCACCCCGAAAATCAGCGAAGCCCGTGGCGCGGTCGGTAATGTGATGCCGTTCCCGATGCCGATGCCTGAGAAGTAAGCCTTAAAACCGAGTCGCCTCATTCGCGAGCAGGTCGAATCGTCGCACCGTCGCTCCCACAGTAGATCTCCAGTGTTCAGAAGATCCCTGTGGGAGCGAGCCTGCTCGCGAAGAGGTCAGGAAGGTCGATGCAAAAATCAGGGAAGCGGTGAGAAAGGCGTACGCCCATCGGCGCTCTGCAGTTCCATCAGGTATTTACGGAAAATTTGCCCGAGCACCTGGGTCGCGGTTTCGAGGTCTTCGCGGGACATTTTTTCGGAAACTTCGTCGGCCGTGTCCAGCGCATCTTCAGCGCCGTTGACCGCGGCCATCTTCAGCACGATATACGCCTGAATGTTGTTGGCCTGTACGCCTTCACCGTGGAAGAACATCGTGCCGAGCTTGAACTGAGCCTGAGCGTGGCCTTGCAACGAGGCTTTTTCGAAATAGCTCAGGGCTTGATTGAGGTCGCGCGGCGCATTCTTGCCGTCGTAGTAGAACTCACCCAACTCGTATTGCGCTTGCGCATCCCCTTCGTCCGCCGCTTTCTGGCAGGCGGCCAGTGCCTGCGTGACGTCTTGCGGCTGAGTATTGAGGGTGCAACGACCCATCGCCGGGATCAACAACGAGTTGCCGCCTGCTTGTGCATGCGCGAGCAGGGGCTGAAGGAGCAACAGGCAGCCCAAGGCAAGGGTGCGGCCGGTGCGGTTCATGGGAATCGACTTACCTCTGAAGGGCACGCGGACCCATCGAGGGATCCAATAAGCGCGCATTATGAAATAAGCAGGGCCAACCTTACAAAGTCTTTACTCGTTTTTCTGCTGCGCGGGGAATATATCGCCCACTTTAGGGGAGATTTTTAGCAGGGGCATCGGAAAAACAGCGCGGATGTAGGTGAATGCTGACGCTGGCGATAGCCAACGTCAGCGGTACGGCGATTACTTCAGTGCAGCGAAGGCACGCTCGGCAGCGTCCAGCGTCAGTTGCAACTCGGCTTCGCCGTGAGCGATCGAGGTGAAACCAGCTTCGAAAGCGCTCGGTGCGAGGTACACGCCACCTTCCAGCATCAGGTGGAAGAAGCGCCCGAACAACGCAGCGTCGCTGGCCATCACGTCTTCAAAGGTGACGATGTCATCGGCGCCGCTGAAGTACAGACCGAACATGCCGCCAGCCTGGGTGGTCACGAATGGAATGCCGGCAGCATCGGCGCGCTGTTGCAGACCGTCGAGCAGACGCGTGGTGTAGTCGGTCAGCTCAGCGTGGAAGCCCGGACGGCTGATCAGACGCAGCGTGGTCAAACCAGCGGCCATCGCCAGTGGGTTACCCGACAGCGTACCGGCCTGATACACCGGGCCCAGCGGCGCGATGCGCTGCATGATTTCACGCTTGCCGCCGAAGCAGCCAACCGGCATGCCGCCGCCGATGATCTTGCCGAAGGTGGTCAGGTCAGGATTGACCCCGTAGTACGCTTGAGCACCACCGAGGGCAACGCGGAAACCGGTCATCACTTCGTCGAAAATCAGCACCACACCATGTTTGTCGCACAGCGCGCGCAGGCCTTCGAGGAAGCCCGGCGCCGGTGGCACGCAGTTCATGTTGCCGGCCACCGGTTCAACGATGATGCACGCCACTTCCTCGCCGACTTCAGCGAGCATCTTTTCAACGGCGTCGATGTCGTTGAACGGCAGGGTCAGGGTGTGTTTGGCAAATGCTGCGGGCACACCGGCCGAGCTTGGAACGCCTTGGGTCAGTGCACCAGAACCAGCCTTGACCAGCAGGCTGTCGGAGTGGCCGTGGTAGCAGCCTTCGAACTTGATGATGCTGTCGCGGCCGGTGTAACCACGGGCCAGACGGATCGCGCTCATGGTCGCTTCAGTACCGGAGCTGACCATGCGCACCATGTCCATCGACGGCACCAGCGAGCAGACCAGATCGGCCATCTCGGTTTCCATCGCGGTCGGCGCGCCGTACGACAAGCCGTGTTGCAGCTGATTACGCACCGCATCGAGCACGTCCGGGTGGCTGTGGCCGAGGATCATCGGACCCCAGGAACCAACGTAATCGACATAACGCTTATCGTCTTCGTCGGTTACGTAAGCGCCTTCAGCGTGCTTGAAGAACAACGGCGTACCGCCAACGCTCTTGAATGCGCGGACTGGCGAGTTCACGCCACCGGGGATGTGTTTCTGGGCATTGGCAAACAGGGTTTCGGAACGAGACATGATCGGGCTCTCAAATCAGACTTTCAGTAATTCATTGAACGCGCGGGCGCGGCGGGTCACTTCGGCGCTGCTCTCGGCACCAAACAGACCGTGGACCACGGCGAGCAGGTCGACGCCATGGGCCACCAGCGGTGCAGCGTTGTCGAGGGTGATGCCGCCAATCGCGCAGACGGGCAGGTGCAGCGTGCGTTTGGCCTCGTCGAGCAGATCGAGGCTGCAGGTCGGCGCGCCGGGTTTGGTGTTGGAATTGAAGAAGCGGCCGAAGGCGACATAGCTCGCGCCTTCTTTGGCCGCTTGTTCGGCCAGCGCGATTTGCGCGTGGCAGGTCGAACCGATGATCGCTTTCGAACCGAGCAGCGCGCGGGTCGGCGACAGCGGGCCATCGGTCTGACCGAGGTGCACGCCGACGTTGAGGCGCGCCGCCAGCTCAGCGTCATCGTTGATGATCAGTTGCGTCTTGTAGCGCTCGCACAGATCACGTAGCGCTTCGGCCTCACGTAAACGGCGGGCCTCGTCACTGCTTTTGTCGCGGTATTGCAGCAGGGTGACGCCGCCTTCCAGCGCCGCCTCCACGTAAGACAGAAACTTGCCCGCCAGCAGTGCGCTGTCGGTAATGGCATACAGGCCACGTAGTTTCATCGGGCAGACCTCACGACGTTACGAGCAGAAATCCAGCGGCAGGCGACGCGGGACGAACTGGCCTTTGCCCAGTTGTTCGGCATCGCGCAGGGTGCGCCAGGTGTAATCCAGTGCACTGCGCACGGCGCTGGCGAGGTGTTCGCCCTGCGCCAGGCGACCGGCCAAAGCACTGGCCAGCGTGCAACCGGAACCGTGATAGCTGCCCGGCAGACGCTGGCAGATAAAGGTTTCACGCAGACCGTCGCGGCTGTACACGCGGTTGTGGATTTCAGTTTCGTCGCCGTGACCGCCGGTGATCAGCAGGTTTTTGACGAACGGCAGGAGTTTTTCAGCGCACTCGTCGGCGGTGCCTTCGGGCAGTTCGGCGAGGATGCGCGCTTCAGGAAGGTTGGGGGTGGCAATGATCGATAGCGGCAGCAGACGCTCACGCATCGCATAGCCGACCTCGTCCTTGCCCAGACGTCCGCCGCCGCCGGCGCGCAGCACCGGGTCGCAGACCACTGGCAAGTGCGGGTGCGCCGAAAGCAGTTCGACAACGGTGTCGACCATTTCCAGCGAACCGAGCATGCCCAGTTTGACCGCAGCGACTTCGGAATCGTTGAGCACGGCATTGGCTTGAGCCAGTACCCACTCACGGTCGAGGACGCGGAAGTCAGTGACGTTGACGGTGTCTTGCACGGTCAGGGCGGTGACGGCCGGAGCCGCATGGCAACCCTGCGCGAGCAGAGCTTCGATATCTGCCTGCAAGCCGGCGCCACCACTTGGGTCGTGGCCGGAGAGACAGAGGACAACGGGGCGGGAGCTGTAGATATTCATGGTGCGCGAGCTTACCACCAAACCTGATTTTCGGGTTCAGTGCCGTTGTCCCGGGGCGATAACCTGGCAGGAGAATCCGACCGCTCTGTCACAAGCTGACCAACTCAACAGCTCTAGCTCGCTGCTTTGCTCTGGAACGCCCGTTCTAGAGCCTTTGTAGGAAAAATTTCAATGGTGCTCAATGGCCATCAACGGCTATGCTAGTCTGGATCCAAACCAATAACAGGTAATACCGGTTTTACGTCTACTCAAAGGGAATGGGGGGCTTCCTGACACAACCGGACGAGCCACGCTGGGGCTTCAATGCGCTATCTGCTGATGTTGCTGTTCTGCTTGCCCCTTATGGCGAGCGCCGTCGAATTCGACGAATTTACCCAGAGCCTCCCTCTGGGCCGGTCGCTGCAAGTGTTCGAAGACCCGAGCGGTCAGGCGAGCATTGCCGATGTTCGTGCGCAAGCTGCCGCCGGCAATTTCAAACCTCACGATAAAGCCACGCTCAATGCCGGTTATTCACGCTCGGCGTTCTGGCTGAAGATCGACCTGCATTATCGTCCGAGCAATCCCGCCGCCCAGCGCACCTGGCTGCTGGAACTGGCTTATCCACCGCTCGACCATCTCGACCTGTACATGCCCGATGCCGCTGGCGACTACCGCCTCGTCCGGCAAACCGGCGATGCCTTGCCGTTCGCCAGCCGCGAGATTCGCCAGAACAACTATCTGTTCGACCTTTCATTCAAACCGGATCAACAGCAAACCGTGTACCTGCGACTGGCCAGCGAAGGTTCGATTCAGGCACCGGTCACGTTATGGTCGAGCACGGCGTACCTCGAAGACCAGCCAGTGCGCCTGTATGTGCTCGGCATCATTTATGGCGTGCTGTTGGGGATGGTGGTCTACAACCTGTTCATCTTCCTCAGCGTGCGCGATACCAGCTATCTCTACTACATCTTCTATATCGCTTCGTTTGGCCTTTATCAGTTGTCGGTGAACGGTGCGGCGGTCGAATATTTCTGGCCGGACAATCCGTGGTGGGCCAACGCCGCGACGCCATTCTTCATCGGTTGCGCCGGGTTGTTCGGCAGCCAGTTCGCCCGCAGCTTCCTGCAGACCAAAACCCACAGTCGCTGGCTCGACCGCTTGTTGATCGGGCTGATTGCCTTCGGAGCATTGGTCATCGGTTTGTCGCTGATGACCAGTTACGCGTTGTCGCTGCGCTTGGCGACGATACTGGCGCTGACCTTCACTGTGGTGATTTTCGCCGCCGGGATTCTGGCCTGGTGGCGCGGCTTGCGGGTGGCGCGCTATTTCATCATCGCCTGGTCGGCGTTCCTGCTCGGCGGCATCGTCAACACCCTGATGGTGTTGGGCTTGCTGCCGAACGTGTTCCTGACCATGTACGCCAGCCAGATCGGCTCGGCCATCGAGGTGGCGCTGCTGTCGCTGGCACTGGCCGACCGCATCAACGCGATGCGTGAGCAACAGGCGCAAACCCTGTACGACGCCGGGCAGAAACTCGAAGTGCTCAACCAGCAACTGGCCCACAGCAACAAGCTCAAAGACGAATTCCTCGCGACCTTGACCCACGAACTGCGCACGCCAATGAACGGCGTGATCGGTTCGTTGGAACTGATGCAGACCGTCGATCTGGATCCGGAGCTTGAGCAATATCAGCAGACCGCCGCCGGTTCCGCGCGGGACATGATGCGCATGGTCAACGGCATCCTTACCCTGACCGAATTGCAGGCCGGCAAGCTCAAGGCATCGCCGGGCAGCTTCAGTCTGCGCGCAGTAGTTGAAGCGTTGCGCGTGCAGTTCGACGGCAACGCGGCGAGCAAGTCGCTGGACTTCAAAGTCGAGGTGCTGCCGACCCTGCCGGATCGCTTGCACGGCGACAGCGCAAAACTCGCGCAATGCCTGGAATGCCTGCTCGACAATGCGATCAAGTTCACCCGTGTCGGTGGGTTGGCGTTGCGCGTGACGGGCAAGCCGTCGACGGGCAATCGTCTGGCGCTGTCATTTGCGGTGATCGACACCGGCATCGGGTTCACTGATCTGGGCGAAGCGACGATGTACCAGCGTTTCTTCCAGCTCGACGGTTCGATGACCCGCGAATACGGCGGGCTGGGCGTCGGTCTGGCGATCTGCCGACAGTTGGTCGAGTTGCTCGGCGGCAAGCTCACTCATCGCTCGGAGCCCGGGCGTGGCAGCCGTTTCCAGCTGGATGTCGAGTTTGAGTTGCCGGTGGTTGAGGCGGCATCGACGCCGATTCCTTCACACGATTGCGTGCGCGCACCGCAGGACTGCACGGTGTTGCTGGTGGACGACAACAGCGTCAACCAACTGGTGATGCGTGGCATGTTGCTCAAGCTCGGCTTCCGCGTGCGTACCGCCGATAACGGTGCGGCGGCATTGGACTGCCTGCAGCGAGAAGCCTTCGATGCGGTGCTGATCGATTGCCAGTTGCCGGCTCACGACGGCGCATCATTGTGCTGCCAGATTCATGCGTTGCCAGGCTGCGCGAATTTGCCGGTGTTTATGTTGGCGCTAACCGCCGACCGAGAGCTCTGCAGCACCGGCGCCGCTATCGATTACCTGAACAAACCGGTGAAATTCGAGGACTTGCAGTCAGCACTGGAGCGTCGCGTACTGTGTTATTGGTAGGGTAAAAGCGCCGCAAAATCGGCGGATATGACACTTTGATCAACCTTGGGGCGGTGCTTAACTGGATCTCTTGGTTGAGCAAAGGAGCCCGTCATGAACCTGCATCAGTTCGCCGAAACCCACGAAGTCACCAACCAGCCACCGTCGCTGGACGGCACCAACCTGTACCGCATCGACCTGCCGTTGCAGGAGTGGTCGCGGCGCTTTGGTGCTGGTTGGGCCGAGTCGCGGATCGATGCCTACGGCGCGCTCGCCGGCGGGCCGTTGATGGAAGCCGGGTTCCTCGCCAATCAGAACAAACCTGTGTTTGCCAGCCATGACCGCTATGGTCATCGCATTGATCTGGTGGAATTTCACCCGGCCTATCACGAGCTGATGCGCACGGCGATCGAGCATGGCCTGACTTCGCTGCCATGGGCGCATCCACAGGATGGGGCCCACGTCGCCCGCGCCTCGATGACTTATTTGCACAGCCAGGCCGAGGCCGGCAGCGGTTGCCCGTTGACCATGACCTTCGCCAGCGTGCCGGCCCTGCGCTTGCAGCCGAACATCGCTGAGCAATGGCTGCCGAAAGTCCTCTCTACTGAATACGACCCGCGCAACGTTGGCATGGCGCACAAGGCCGGCGTGACCATCGGCATGGCCATGACCGAGAAACAGGGCGGCACCGACGTGCGCGCCAACACCACCAAGGCGTATCCGGTCGGCGCCAGCGGCCCGGGTCAGGCTTATGAGCTGGTCGGGCACAAGTGGTTCTGCTCGGCGCCGATGTGCGATGCCTTCCTGACGCTGGCGCAGACCGACAAGGGCTTGAGCTGCTTCCTGCTGCCGCGCCATCGCCCGGACGACACGCGCAATCAGTTCTACATCCAGCGCCTGAAAAACAAACTCGGCAACCAGTCCAACGCCTCCAGCGAAGTGGAGTTTCGTGGCGCGCTGGCGTGGATGGTCGGTGAGGAAGGGCGCGGCGTGCCAACCATCATCGAGATGGTGGCGATGACCCGATTCGATTGCATGGTCGGTTCCAGTTCGTTGATGCGCCAGGCGCTGACTCAGGCCAGCCACCACTGCGCGCACCGCAAGGTCGGCGGCAAACTGCTCAGCGAGCAGCCATTGATGCAAAACGTGCTGGCCGATCTGGCGCTGGAAAGCGAAGCCGCGCTGGCCCTGAGTTTGCGCATGGGTAAGGCGCTGGATCATCTGGATGATCGCCACGAAGCGCAATTTGCGCGCCTGGTGACAGCGGTGGGCAAGTATTGGATCTGCAAGCGCGCGCCGGCGATGATCAATGAAGCGGCGGAATGTATGGGCGGCGCAGGGTATGTCGAGGACAGTATTCTGCCGCGTCTGTACCGTGAGGCGCCGGTGAACTCGACGTGGGAAGGCTCGGGGAATGTGCAGTGCCTGGACGTGCTGCGGGCCTTGTCGAAAGAGCCGGGCGTGCTGGATGTGTTGTTCAGCGAGTTGGGCGACGGGCATGGCGACAAGCGACTGGCTGCGCATATTCAGCAGTTGCAGGCGCAGTTCAAGGATACGAGCGACATTCAGTATCGGGCGCGGCAGTTGACTGAAGATATCGCGCTCGGTTTGCAGGCCAAGCTTCTGTTGGAGGCCGGAAACTCAGCCGTCAGCGATGCCTTCATTGCCAGCCGCCTGAGCGGTGGCGGCCGGGTTTACGGCGCCTTGCCGCGTGGGCTGGACGTCGAAGCCATCGTCGCCCGCTCAACCCCACAGATTCTCTGACCCACCACACATCCCCTGTAGGAGTGAGCCTGCTCGCGATAGCGGTGTATCAGTCAATGCAAATGTCGACGGATAGACCGCTATCGCGAGCAGGCTCACTCCTACAGGGATCGGGTCTGCCTGACATATTGTGCGGTTGCCAACATGCCACTGTTCCCGTGACGCCACGATGCAGGCAAGATGAAGCTCTGCAAGTCAGAACACAGGAAGCTGATCGTGACCGAAGCGTTTATTGTTGTTCAAACCGCCGAACAAGCCGTGGATCGTCTGGCCGAGCTGCATGAGCGGGCCACCACTGCGCTGAATTCGGCGCTCAAGCGTTACCTCAAGGATCGCGTCGAACCCGACGCTGCGCAGCGTGCTCTGTTTCGTTATCCCGAACTGCGTCTGACCTACCATTGCCAGGGCGAAGTCCCGCAGACCACCCGCGCTTACGCCAAGGTGCAACTGCCAGGCACTTACAGCGTCACCGTCACCCACCCTGCTGCGTTCCGCAAATATCTGCTCGAACAACTTGTGCCGCTGATGCACGACTTCACGGTGACCGTGGAAGTTGGTGTCAGCCAGCAAAACATTCCGTATCCGTACGTGGTCGAGCAGGGTGATGAACTGGCCGGCTCCGGCGTCACCGCTGCGGTGCTGGCGCGGGTGTTCCCGAGTACCGATCTGTCCGCGGCCACCGATGGCATCGCCGACGGTCTCTACGACTGGGAAAACACCGATCCGCTGCCGCTGGCCTTGTTCGACGCGGCGCGCGTGGATTTCTCCCTGCGCCGACTGGTGCACTACACCGGCAGCGACTGGCGCCATGTGCAGCCGTGGATTCTGCTGACCAACTATCACCGTTACGTCGACCAGTTCATCGTCCATGGTCTGGAGCAACTGCGCAGCGACCCGCGTTTCGTGCGCATGGTGTTGCCGGGTAACGTGATCATCGAGAAGGGCATGGATCACGGCGAAGCCTCGGCGATTGCTGCCGGTGTGGTCTGGCACCGTTACCAGATGCCGGCCTATCACCTGATCGCCAGCGATGGCCACGGCGTGACGCTGGTCAACATCGGTGTCGGCCCGTCCAACGCCAAGAACATCACCGACCACTTGGCGGTGCTGCGTCCGCATTGCTGGCTGATGATCGGCCACTGCGGTGGCCTGCGTCAGTCGCAGACCATCGGCGACTATGTGTTGGCGCACGCTTACATGCGTCGCGATGGCATTCTCGACCGCGTGGTGCCGCCGAACATTCCGATCCCGGCCCTGGCCGAGGTGCAAATGGCGTTGCAGCAGGCGGCGGCGAATGTCACTGGCGAGAAGGGCGACGATCTGAAAAAACGCCTGCGCACCGGCACCGTGCTGACCTACGACGACCGTAACTGGGAATTGCGTTGGGCGCAGGAACGGCCGTTGATCAACCTGTCCCGCGCTGTCGCGGTGGACATGGAAAGCGGCACGATTGCCGCGCAGGGTTATCGCCTGCGGGTGCCGTACGGCACGTTGCTGTGCGTTTCGGACAAACCGCTGCACAGTGAAATCAAACTGCCGGGTTCGGCCAACGCCTTCTATGAACGCGCAGTCAGCCAGCACTTGAAAATCGGCATCGAAGCGGTGGATCTGCTGCGTACCGAGCTCAACTCGCTGCACTCGCGCAAACTGCGCAGCTTCGACGAACCGCCGTTCCGCTGATTTGTTGATGGTCATTTAACGGTCAGGCTACTAGCATTGGCAGCCCTGACCGTTAGATGTTCTTTTCGCCATGTCCCGTCCTCCACGTCCACCTTCCCGCCGTCCTGGCGCGAAGCCTCAGTCTGCTTCCCCGCGTCGTGTTGCCAAGGCACCACCGGCCGAGCCGAAACTGATCCTGTTCAACAAACCGTTCGATGTGCTCACGCAATTCAGCGACGGCGAAGGGCGGGCGACGCTCAAGGATTTCATTGATGTGCCCGGTATCTACCCGGCCGGACGCCTTGATCGCGACAGCGAAGGCTTGTTGCTGCTGACCAACGACGGGCAGTTGCAGGCACGTATCGCCGATCCGAAACACAAATTGGCGAAGACCTATTGGGTGCAGGTTGAAGGTGTGCCGACGGCCGAACAGCTGCAGCGTTTGCGTGACGGCGTGGAGCTGAATGACGGTATGACCTTGCCTGCCGAGGCGCGGCAACTGGATGAGCCTGAGCTGTGGCCGCGCAATCCGCCGGTGCGTTTTCGCGCGACCATACCGACTTCATGGCTGGAACTGGTGATTCGCGAGGGGCGCAACCGTCAGGTGCGGCGCATGACGGCGGCGGTCGGTCTGCCGACGTTGCGGCTGGTGCGGGTCAGGATTGGTGACTGGACGATCGAAGGGCTCGATCAAGGCCAGTGGAAGGAAGTGCCGGCGCGCTTATAACGCGCCGGATTCGATCAGGCCGATCACCACACTCTTGATGATGAACGCGGCCACGCCCAGGCCCAGCACGAAGAACAGAATGAACGAGCCAAAGCGCCCGGCCTTGGACTTCTTCGCCAGATCCCAGACGATGAAACCCATGAAAATGATCAGGATGCTGACCAGGCCGGTCATCATCCACTCTTCTAATAATGCTGGATCCATTGGATTTCTCCGGCGCGCATGCGGCTAAAAGGGCGCGGCGAGTATACGCCAAGGTTTGTGGGGGGGGCATTGATCTGGGTCTGATCCGGAACTGTTGCCCTCACCCTAGCCCTCTCCCAGAGGGAGAGGGGACTGACCGGGGGATGCTTGAGAACTACACCGACTTGATCCAGAAGTTGTGAATCCATAATCGACTCAATCTTTCAGGTCGATGTATGACAGCAGACACCTCGGTCGGCCCCTTCTCCCAGATGGAGAGGGGGCTGATTGGGGGATGTTCAAGGAATACGCCGACCTGAACGTTTTGTTGTGAATCCATAATCGACTCAATCTTTCAGGTCGATGTATGACGCCAGACACCTCGGTCGGCCCCCTCTCCCTCCGGGAGAGGGCTGGGGTGAGGGTGCCTTTGATCAGTTGCGCAGGTGGGTCAAGGGCAATTCTGTGCTGTTGAGCACCTGATTCAGTACGAAGCTCGAACGAACGCTGGTCACGCCCTCAATCCGGGTGAGGTGCCCAAGCAACAGCTTCTGATAGTGATCCATATCCGGCACCACCACCTTCAACTGGTAATCCGCATCCACCCCCGTCACCAGGCTGCACTCCAGCACCTGCGGCAACGTACGAATCGCCGCCTCGAAGTTTTCGAAACGCTCCGGCGTGTGCCGGTCCATGCCGATCAGCACATACGCCGTCAGGCTCAGCCCAAGCATCTTGCGATCGAGCAACGCCACCTGACGCGAAATGTAGCCGTCGTCTTCCAGCTGCTTGACCCGGCGCGAGCACGGGGAGGGCGACAGACCGATGCGCTCGGCCAATTCCTGGTTGGAGATGCGGGCGTCGCGCTGCAATTCCGCCAAAATGCTCAGGTCGTAACGGTCGAGTTTGCTCATCAATCTGTCCTTGGTTGTAACTATTGCGGCAGATTATCTATCCAGGGTTAAAAATTGCGCAAGTGGTGTTTATTTCAGCAATCTTCGCAATCCTCTGTCGCCGCCTCAGGCCTATTCTTATCACCAGAATCACTGCTCGGTAACACAGTCCACGCGGCCCGCCCTATCCGGCCTGCCGCGGCCGCCACCCCCACCGGGGTTGTGCCGGCCCCCGAGCTGCACACTGTCCAGAAGACGGCGTGAGGTGAGCCGACGTCAAAAGCGTCGAGCCAGGACGAAGTTCTCTAGAAGGGAGGCCGACGGGTCTCCCTTTTTTCTTGCCTGCGATTTCATGCCCTAGCGCTTAATAAATAAGTTGCGCGACTGATAACCTGTTGCAGAACCCGGTGTGTGTATTCCCGGTCTTAGTGACAAGTCCTCTTACATTTGCAGGCCCCGCAGTGAGAAAAAGCATGAAGTCGCGCATCTGGCGTCTGGCCGGTGTTGGTTTGCTGTGTGTGAGTGTCAGTGCGCAAGCGCTTGCCGATGAGCCGCAGAATCGCGGCCCGGATGGCGGCGGCCACGGCCAGGATCATCAGGGCAACAATCAGGGCCATGGCGGCAACAATCAGCCGCGCCCGCAGAACAATCCATCGCAGAGTCAGCCGCAACAGAATCAGCCGCGTCCGCAGAACAACGAGATCATTCGTGGCGACAACAGCCGACAGTTCGAGCACAACGGTCAGCAGCACAACAACAATGGCCAGTGGCAAAACCACGACCAGAACCGCCCGGCCTACAATCCCAACCCGGTGCGCCAGCCACCACCGCCACCGCAACTGCCGGCCAATAGCCTGCCGATCCAGCCACGGCCCGACACTGTGCGTCAGACCCAGGAGCCGCGTCAGGGTTACTACCGCGACGAGCGTCCGCAGAACGGTTACCACAACCAGCAATGGCAGACCGGCAACCGGCCCAACGACAATCGCTGGCCGGGACGTCCCGACGGACACGGCAACGGTTGGGGCCCGGGTCCGCAATATCGGCCGGGGCATGTGATCGACCGTTTCCCGGATCGCGATTACCGCGTGCCGTATCGCGGGCAGGATTACTTCTTTTCCGGCGGTTACTGGTATCGCCCACAAGGCCCGCGCTACATCGTCGTGCAACCGCCGCGCGGGATCCGCATTCAGTATCTGCCGGATTACGCCCGTGAAGTGTGGATCGGTGGTTCGCTGCTGTTCCTCGCCGCCGGTTCCTACTACGCGTATCAGGAAGCGACGCAAGATTACGTGGTGGTCGAGCCGCCGGTGCAGCAACAGCCGCAGCCGCAATCCCAAGGCTATGACGTCGAAGCGTATCCAGCCAACGGTCAGTCGCCGGAGCAGGTGCAGCAGGACGGTTATCAGTGCTACCAGTACGCTGTGCAGCAAAGCGGTTTTGACCCGCGCACCGCGACCTATCAACCCGCGCCCGAAGTGGTTCAGGCCTATCGACAGGCTCAGGGCAATTGCCTGAGCAGTCGCGGTTATCAGGTCAGTTACTGAAGCCGGGTTTGCGCCCGTTCAGATTTGACCACTTCCTGCGGATCGGCGTGCACCAGCACTTCGGCTCGCGGGTAGGCTTTGTGAATGGCATCGGCGGCTTGGTCGCTGATGCCGTGCGCCACCGACAAGGTCAATTCCCCCGGTAATTCCAGGTGCAACTGCACGAACCAGTGGTTGCCGGAGATCCGCGTGCGCAAGTCATGCGCGCCCAACACGCCCGGCACACTGCAGGCCAGTTCGAGCATGTGCTGACTGACATTCATCGGCAGCTCTTCATCCATCAGCACCGAAAAACTTTCCCGGGCGATCTGGATCGCACTCCACAGAATGTACGCAGCAATGCCCAGACCGAACCACGCATCCAGTTGCTCAAAACCAAACCCGGCGAGGATCAGCGCAAGCAGAATGCTGCCGTTGAGCAGCATGTCCGAGCGATAGTGCAGCGAGTCCGCGCGCACGGCGTTGGAGCCGGTCTGCTTGATCACCCGATGCTGCAACACCAGCAGCGCCGCCGTCAGCAGCAACGAAAACACAATCACACCGATGCTCAGCCACGGTGCGCCGATCGGCTCTGGCGTCTTCAACCGTTCGAACGCCTGAAACGCGATCAATACCGCACTGCCGCCAATGAACAAGGCCTGCGCCATGCCCGCCAGCGATTCCGCCTTGCCGTGGCCATAACGGTGATCGTCATCGGCCGGGCGCAGCGCGTAATGCACCGCCAGCAGATTGAGCATCGAAGTGACGCCATCCAGCGCCGAGTCGGTGAGGCCGGCGAGCATGCTCACCGAACCGCTCAGCCACCAGGCGATGGCTTTGGCGACGATCAGCGTGCACGCGACCGCCACCGAGGCGCGGGTCGCCAGCCGTAGCAGGCGGGCGTGTTCGGGGCTGGATGTCATTGAACGTCCTTTTTAAGCGGCGGGTTGCAGGCCGAACATCGCCAATTGTTGAGTGCTGCCCTTGTGTTGAATCAGGCGCGGATCGTCCAAAGGAAAGTCCCGCCCAAGTTCACTTTCGAGAATAGCCTGCAGCTTGTGATTATCGACCTGACCGCCCGGGCCGATGGCTTGCTTGAGTTTGGCCGGGTCGATCTGCGCGGTGTGGCCGGGTTCGAAGTAGATCGCGCCGGTGGCAAAGTCGACGGCAAACGCGATCAGGCCGGGGATTATGTAGAAGAGCAGGCCTACGGCGTCGAGTACTGCAATCGCCGGGTCGATCTTACCGTCGATCTGACCGCGCCGGTCCGGGTAGAAAATCGAACCGCACGCGGTGATTTGCGTGAGCAGGGTGGCGACCAGTACACCGCCGATCAGGCGAAAAGGTAAGCGCATGGGAAAATCTCCTGAGTCATCTGATAACGAAGCTTCGTCTTGTGAAGTTAAGACCCTGACGAACGCCAAGCAGTTCGCCGTTATACTCGCGGCTGGCAGGGCGTGCCCACAGTAAATTGCGGCCTCGTCTCACCCCTACCGAAATACGTTGAGGATTGAAGTTGTTTTCTCCAGATCGACACCGCGTGAAGGCCAATGAATCCTATCGGGGTTCGGCCCTCCGGGCTAAAGCTGTGAGCGCGCCATGCTGCGTTGCGGGACTTGGCAAGGAAACGACCCTTACCTGCGTCCCGCGCCTTGCCTGGCACGCTCACAGCTTTAACGCGACTCGCAATTTACTGTGGGCACGCCCTGGGGAGCCAGCATGAATTCTTTGCCAATCGATGAAGTTTTACCCGCCCTGCGTGAAGCCTTGGCGACGCGCCACGAAGCGGTGCTCGAAGCACCGCCCGGCGCCGGTAAAACCACCCGCGTGCCCTTGGCCTTGCTCAATGAAGCGTGGCTGGCCGGGCAGACCATTCTGATGCTTGAACCGCGCCGTCTCGCCGCGCGTGCAGCCGCAGAAAGATTGGCCAGCGAGTTGGGTGAGAAGGTCGGTGAAACCGTTGGTTATCGCATTCGTCTCGACAGCAAGGTCGGCCCCAACACACGCATCGAAGTGGTCACCGAAGGCATTCTCACCCGGCGCTTGCAGGACGACCCGGCGCTGGACGGCGTGGGCCTGCTGATCTTCGACGAATTCCACGAACGCAGCCTCGATGCCGATCTGGCGCTGGCCTTAAGTCTGAACGGTCGCGAGCTGTTTCGAGCTGAACAGCCGCTGAAGATTTTGCTGATGTCGGCCACGCTCGAAGGCGAGCGTCTGGCCGGGTTGCTGGATGATGCGCCGATCCTGCGCAGCGAAGGCCGCATGTACCCGGTGACGATGCGCTGGGGCCGGCTGTTTCAGCCCGGTGAATACATCGATCAACGTGTCACGCAAACCGTGCTTGAAGCACTGCACGACGAAACCGGCAGCGTCTTGGTGTTCCTGCCGGGGCAGGCGGAAATTCGTCGCGTCCATCAACAACTGGTCGACGCGATTGGTGAGCGCAGTGATGTCTTGCTCTGCCCGCTGCACGGTGAGCTCGACCTCAATGCGCAACGCGCGGCGATCGATCCGGCGCCGGCCGGTCAGCGCAAAGTGGTGCTGGCGACCAACATCGCCGAGACCAGTCTGACCATCAACGGCGTGCGCGTGGTGATCGACGCCGGGCTGGCGCGGGTGCCGCGTTTCGATCCCGGCAGCGGCATGACGCGTCTCGATACTCAGCGGATTTCCAAGGCCAGCGCCACCCAGCGTGCGGGCCGCGCCGGGCGACTGGAGCCGGGTGTTTGTTATCGCTTGTGGTCGCAGGATCAGCACGAACAGCTGGCGGCGTATGGCAGTGCGGAAATTCTCTCGGCGGATCTCGCCAGCCTCGCGCTGCAACTGGGTCGTTGGGGCGTGACGCCGGGCGAACTGGTCTGGCTCGATGTCCCCCCAGCGGCGGCTTATGCCCAGGCGCAGGATTTGTTGCAGCGACTTGGCGCGCTGGAAGGCGAGTCTCTGACGACTCATGGTCAGGCCATGGCCGAGTTGCCTGCGCATCCGCGCATCGGCCATTTGCTTCTGCGCGGTCAGGCGTTGGGTCTGGCGAACATGGCCTGCGACGTCGCCGCATTGCTTGGTGAGCGCGATATCTTGCGTGGCGCCGGGGCGGATCTGCACAGTCGTCTGGTGCTGCTCTCGGGTGAAGAACGTGCCGCCCGAGGTGCGCAGGGCGGCGTACAACGGGCTAAGCAACTCGCCCGGCAATATCGCGGTTATCTGCGTGGCAAGGCCAGCGAGCCGGTCAGCGATCCCGATCATCCGCGCTGGCTCGGTGCCTTGCTGGCGCTGGCCTATCCGGATCGCGTCGCGCAACAGCGGCGTGCCGGTGGCGCTGAATATCGTCTGGCCAACGGTCGTGCGGCGCTGTTCGCCGAAGCGGACAGCCTGATGAAACAGCCGTGGATCGTCATCGCCGATCTCGGCAGCCGTCAGGGCCAGCGTGAGGAAAGGATTTATCTGGCAGCGGATTTCGATCCGGCGCTGTTCGATTCGGTGCTGGCCGAACAGGTGCGCAACGTCGATCAACTGGATTGGGATGAGCGCGAAGGCGTGCTGCGCGCCGAGCGGCAACGCAAGGTCGGCGAGCTGATTCTCAGCCGCGAGCCGCTGACCGGTCTCGACGAAAATGCGCGCAGTCAGGCGCTGGTCAATCTGGTGCGGCGCAAAGGTCTGGAGTTGCTGCCGTGGACGCCGGAACTGCGGCAGTGGCAGGCGCGATTGGCGCTGTTGCGGCAGTTGGAATTGAACCATCAGGACGACAGTCAGTGGCCGGATGTCAGCGACGCGACGTTGCTGAACACCCTCGAAGATTGGCTGATGCCGTATCTGGGCAAGGTCTCGCGGCTCAGTCATTTTGCCAATCTGGATCTGTCGAGCATTGTGCGAAACCTGCTGTCATGGCCGTTGCCGCAAAAGCTCGATGAGCTGGCGCCGCATCATTTGAGCGTGCCGTCGGGTTCATCGATTCGTTTGGACTACAGCGAGTTTCCACCGATTCTCGCGGTGCGTTTGCAGGAGCTGTTCGGGCTGGCGGATACACCGCGAATTGCCGGAGGGCGGCAAGTGGTCAAATTGCATCTGCTATCGCCAGCGCGGCGACCGGTGCAGGTGACGCAGGATCTGGCGAACTTCTGGCGCAGCACCTATGCCGAGGTGAAGAAGGATTTGAAGGGCCGCTATCCGAAGCATTATTGGCCGGATGATCCGTTGGTGGCCGAGGCTACGGCGCGGGCGAAACCGCGCGGGACCTGAAGATCAAGAGATCAGCAGCGCCTACAAAATTGAAGTCGGCCACAGAGTAACGCTACGACACCGATCTACTGTGGGAGCGAGCCTGCTCGCGAAGGCGTCGTTTCAGTCGACGCATCCGTTACCTGATACAGCGCTTTCGCGAGCAGGCTCGCTCCCACAGTGATCGGTGGTGTGCCGAAGTTGTGAACTACGGAGTGGCGGGGAGCAGGAACCGCGCAATCACCGGCAGGTGATCGGAGATGCGCAAGGTATCGTCCTGTCGCACCATCGCTTCAACCCGTTTGATCCGCGGGCTATAGAACAGGTAGTCAACCGTACGATCCGGGCCATTCAGACCGGGGTCGTTGGGGTAGTGGGTCAGCCACTGCGCACGGTCGATACCGCTGGCCTCATTGTTGGTCGGGATCATCGGGTACTTGTCCCACAGCAGATGCAGTTCGCTGTCGGCTGAGTAGGGCGTGCGTTTTTCGGCAGACAAACGGCGATACTGGCCAAGCGGTAACAGATTGAAGTCGCCACCGATCAACCACGGCAGGCCCTGACTTTCGTACTTGTCGAGCACTTTGGCCACGGCGCTCACTTGCGCCTGCAAGGTGTCGTCGGGTTGCCTGGCACGCTCCAGATGGGTATTGAAAACGGTCAGTTGCCCACCATCGCTCAGCGGCAGTTTGGTCGCGAGCAGCGCATCTTTTGGCTGGAACTGGCGGCTGATGAAGTTCGCCGAAGCCACCGGCAATTGCAGGCGCTCGGCGTGTTCGATGCGGTAGCGGCTCAGGGTCGCCAGTTGTCGCCCGACACTGCCGAAAACATGAGCGTCGGGGACGAATTCGGCTTTCCAGTCAAACGCGCTGGCGCTGCACGGATACAGGTCGGCAACGCGTTCCTGCAATAACTTCAGCTGATCCTGGTAGTCGCTGGCCTTGGCGCCGTCATCCAGTTCCTGCAACAGCACCACATCAGGCTGCTCATCGCGGATCACCCGCGCCACCTCATCGAGGCTGAAGGCCATGTCTTCCTGGGTCGGCGCTTCATCGTTGCCCTGGGCCAGATCATTCCAGAACACGTAGCGTTTGCCGGCCAGGTACTGCACGTTCCAGGTCATGACTTTCAGCGCCTGGCCCGGCACCAGCGTCGGTGGTGTCCCCGAGCAACTGACCGGCAGGGTTTCGCGGGCATCGGGGCGCCAGGTCAGGCTGAACATCAGCGCGCCGATCAACACGACGGCCAGCACAACAAGCAACAGGGTGTAGCGCAGTAGACGGGTCATGGCTCGGCTTATAGCGTTACAGAAAGTGGCCCCGAGCATACCTGACGGCTGTCTGGAAGCCCAAGCGCGGAGCTGTCAGACCGCTCTGTCACGTTTGTCAGGCAATTCGCTGATCAACATGAACAGGCGGAACAACACCACACTGGTGAACAGTTGCAGGAAGCTGTGAGCGCTGTCGATCAGTATGGCGATCACCGGGTTCTGCGGCTCCGGGTACACCGCCAGCGTCGCGCCCTTGAGCAACCACAGCGGCGTCATCACGCAGAGAATACACAGCAGGATCCGCCAGAAATGCCCACGGGTCAGGCGCAGGCTTTCTTTCATCGCCTGCAAGGGACCCATGCCGCGCAGCACCAGCAGGTATTCGCCGAACGCGAGCATCACCATCAACATCAGGCCCGGCAGGAAATACAGCGACAGGCCCAACAAAATCAACAAAGTATTCAGCGCCGTGAGCAACGCGAAGCGCGGCCACAGAGTGGCGGCCATCGCCAGCAGATCGCGGTTGCGCGGCGCCTCGCCACGGCTGCGTGCATCGAGAAAGAGGATCAGCGCTGCGGTGTACAGCGGATACACCAGCAGACCGACGACGATACTGATCGCCGAGATGTTTTCCGGCCCGCTGGCGTGATCGACCACCTGTTGCAGAAACGCTTCGAAAATCACCAGCGGCAGGCACAACCGCACGATGCTGCCCAAATGGCGTTTGAAAAAATACAGAGAGTCGCGCAGCACTTCGAGGGCATTCATCAGTCGGTATCGCAGGTCGAAAACAGTGGCTCACTTTAACCGATGATGACTGGCGCGACACAAACGTAAACATTCGGTAAAGGTCATTGAAACGTTTTGTCACCGTCTCCATTACAGGAGAGCACCTCGGCCAACGTGGACGAGGACAATGTTATCCCCGGCAATCTACGAGGTCGCCATGAACAGCGAAGAGCAAACCCTGATCGATGGACTGTTTTCCCGGCTGCAACAGGCCGAAACGGAGGCAGCCCCGCGCGATGCCCAGGCTGAGGCGCGGATCAAGGAACACCTGACCCGCCAGCCGGCGGCAGGTTATTTCATGACCCAGGCGATTCTGGTGCAAGAGGCTGCGCTCAAGAGCCTCGACGAGCAAAACAAAAAGCTGACTCAACAGGTCCAGCAGTTGCAGGCTGAGCTGCAATCAGCCAAAGCGCAAAGTGCCGCCCCGGCGCCGAGCGGTGGTGGTGGTTTCCTGTCGAGCATTTTTGGTGGCAGCCCACGTCCGGCGCCGACCCAGAGCGCCCCAGCCTCGACTGGCGGCTGGCGTGAACCGGCACCGCAGCAGAATTACGCGGCCCCGGCGCCACAACAGAACTTCGGTGCAGCACCGCCTAACTATGCGCAACAAGCCGCTCCAGGGGCGGGCAGCAGCTTTCTCGGCGGCGCTTTGAAAACCGCCGCCGGTGTGGCCGGTGGCGTGATGCTGGCGCAAGGCATCAGCAGCCTCTTTCATCACAATCAGCAGCCGGAAGAAATCGTTGAAGTGATCAAGGAAGAGCCGGCGCAGGTCGCCGATCAGAGCAATAACGGTTGGGGCGATGACCAGCGTGTGGCCGATAACGGCTTCTCTGGCAATGACCAGAGCGGGTTCACCGACACCGACTACGGCAACGACAACTCATCGTTCTTCGATGACGACGATTCCTTCGTCTGATTCACCATTCGTCCGGAGCCCCTGAGGGCTCCGGGCCGATTATTCGCGGAACCCTCCTGATGGCTGGCATACTGAGCGCCTTTTTCGGGCCTGGCGCCTGATCCCGCTTCGTGCGCTTGCGCGCCCACAGGAACTCCGGTGAAAAAAATCGCAGTGTTCGCCGACGTGCAGAACCTCTACTACACCGTGCGTCAGGCCTATGGTTGTCACTTCAACTACGCCGCATTGTGGGCCGACATCAGTAAGGACGGGCAGATCGTCGAGGCTTACGCCTACGCGATCGACCGTGGCGACAGCAAGCAGCAGCAGTTCCAGCAGATCCTGCGCAACCTCGGTTTCACCGTGAAGCTCAAGCCCTACATCCAGCGCAGCGACGGCTCGGCCAAGGGCGACTGGGACGTGGGCATCACCCTCGACATCATGGACGCCGCCGACCATGTCGACGAAATCGTCCTAGCCTCCGGTGACGGTGATTTCGACATGCTGCTCGAACGCATCATCAGCAAACACGGCGTGCAAGCAGTCGCCTATGGCGTGCCCGGCCTGACCGCCAACTCGCTGATCCGCGCCGCCAGCCGTTACGTGCCGATCGAAGGCGCGCTGCTGTTAAAAAATTAAGCTGAAGAATTGATTTGTACGGAGTTGAACCCGGTTTGGAACGCATTGCAGTCATCGACTTTGAAACCACCGGCCTGTCGCCGAACAGCAACTGCCGCGCCACGGAAATCGCCGTGGTCATGCTGGAAAACGGCCGCATCGTCGAGCGTTACCAGAGCCTGATGAACGCCGGCGTACGCGTCCCTGCGTTCATCGAACAACTGACCGGCATCAGCAACGCCATGCTGCGCACCGCGCCATCGGCCGAACAGGTGATGAACGAGGTCAACGAGTTTGTCGGCTGCACGCCGCTGGTGGCGCACAACGCATCCTTCGACCAGAAGTTCTGGGACTTTGAACTGGGACGGATCAAACGCACGCGGTTGCAGAACTTTGCCTGTTCGCTGTTGCTGGCACGGCGCTTGATGCCTGCGGCGCCGAATCACAAGCTCGGTACGTTGACCACGTTTGCGCGCCTGCCGCATACCGGCCAGGCTCACCGGGCCATGGCCGATGCCGAGATGGCGGCGAATCTGATGGCGCATCTGGCGGATGAGTTGCGGCACAAGCACGGCGTCAGCGAGCTATCGCATGACCTGCTGTGCAAGTTGCAGAAAGTCCCCGCCGCGAAAGTCAGCGAGCACTTGCTGCGTTACCGCTGATCCCCAATCCAGTACACAACCCCTGTAGGAGTGAGCCTGCTCGCGATAGCGGTGTGTCAGTCAATATTTGTTTCGACTGATACTCCGCTATCGCGAGCAGGCTCACTCCTACATTGGATTTGTGGTGATCCGGACTATTTGCCGTTGCTTTCGATGTGGCCGAGCGGCACGCGTTTTTCGATTGCGCTCGACAGCACAATCGAGGTCTAGGAATTGCCGAAGGCTGCGATCTTTTCGCGTCAGGCCAGACTGGCGAATTGTTGACTATCAACCTTGTCCACCGGCATAAATCCGGTTGTTTTCTTGAAATTCATCGTGTGTACAAAGTTCTTCATCGAATCGGATGGATCGATGCTTTGCATGTTGAGTTTGAATAGCGTCTCGCGTGCAAGCGCGACGCTGAGGATCGGCTGATCTTCGAGATGGCCGGTTGCGGAGTTGAGAAGAGAGTCAACCGCCGTAACAATGACGAGTCGTTCGGGAAGAATACTCAGCAGTTCCTGGCCTACGCGCAAAACACAGCTGGATACGTAGTCCTGTAACAGCTCATTGAATTTGCTGATCGGCATTTTTTTAACTGACAGTTTTCCACTCTGTAGTAGTGACTTGATTTCTTGAGGGATCACTTTGATGCCGTGTACCGAGAGCGTGCATTCGAGAATGCCAGTTTCGGCAACCGAGAAATTAATTGACGTGCCCAAGTGCGAAATATCCGTGAACGGATCCACTCGCAGGACTGCATCAATTTTCGATTGGGCATTACCAGCGAGTATTCCCAACGCAAGCTCGTGATCTACTTTCCAATCCTGATACTGCGCTTCCCACTCGCTTAATTCTTGAGCCAACTGCTGCGTATCTTTGGCAACCGCTGCTTGAATGGCTAATTCAATTTTTTTGCGTTGCCTGGCCTCAAGTTTCAAGGTGCGCGCAAAGAAACCAGGCTTGTAACTGGATTGTTTTGCCCTTGCCTGGTTTTCATGGGTATTGAGCGCTTCGGGTTTGATCGGTGGCAGTTGATTTGCGAACTCACTCCAGTCGATTATCTCGCCACAATCTTTATGCACGGAAAGCAACAAATCTATGTGGTTTTCATAGACCTCAACTTCGTACGCTGCCTGCTCAAGAGCCTCCATTTTTGCGAATTCTTTTTGACGTACCTGCAATTCGCGTTGGCGCCGCTTCGAGTTGCGCTCAGCTCTCCTGGCTGACGCCTGCATCGAGCGTAGGGTTCCCTTCCAAGTCATTTCTGAGTTCCTCTCATTTGTAACGGGGCTTTATTTTTTTAGAAAGGCCGGTTCTCGGCATAGTCAGGACATTAGCTGCTGCGTTGGGTGGCGTCCATCGACCAAAAGTCTTGTGTAATCGGGTTGTTTAGTTGCGTGTATGGGGTGGCGAAGAATCCTACTGAAGTTTAGGGGGAATCCGTCTTGAGCTCAGATAACCCCGCCGTTAACCTCGGTGCGTCGCTGCAAATTCAGCGATCGGGACTGCAAGCCCGCCGATAGTTTGTTAGGAGACCACTGGCAAACCTATAATCGCGTCGCTTCAATTAGCGACTATCGATTTATGGTAGCTGTGTGCGGGAGACCTTCGGGTCTGCCGAGGTCTCCTACTCGGTCTTGCAGACCCGCGCACAGCTGCCACCCGTCATCTGCAAGTGATGCGGGCAGCTCCGATGTTCTTAGGAGATTTGTCATGGTCAAAGTCGTCCCCACACACTCAGAAAATTTCGGTTCAGCAATCACTCATGAGCCGCTCATAAAGCCCCAATTGTTCATCCGTCATCACATTCAACTGCGGGCTACTGTGCAACATGCGGAGGCTTGGTTCTGTGCCCGAGACATCGGTCGTCTCATGGGGCTGGAAATCAATGCGCGGCAAGTGCTCAAGCTGGATGAGGATCAGCGGCGGATGATGCGTCTGTCAGGTAATGATGGCGCTCGAGAGTTTTTGATGTTGAGCGAGTCAGGGGTTTACGCAATGCTGGTTTATCACTATTCCCCAGAGAACCGTCATCTGCGTCGTTGGCTGACTCACGAGATTGTGCCAATGCTTCGTCAGAGTTCGAAGTCAGTTCCAGACCCACATTTGCGCTTGATCATGTGTGCCGGGGAAACGTTGAGGCTTCTGCATTGGCGTAATGAGCCATGGATACGCATGCGAGACATGCCGTACATGTTGACTCAGGAAGGGGCCAGCTACAGATGAAGACCGCTAGTTGTTTCAGGATGGAAAGTTGATTTTTGATCGGGTGAATGAGCTATGAACCTGCTCGCGATGACGGTGTGTCAGCCAAAATTTGTATCGACTGATACACCGCTTTCGCGAGCAGGCTCGCTCCCACAGGGGGCATCATCGTCCTCAGGATTTGCCGTTGCCTTCGATCTGGCCTAACGGCACGCGTTTTTCGATTGCGCTCGACAGCACAATCGAGGTCTTGCTGAAACCAAACTTCGCCACCCGATTGATCAACTCCTCCAGCTCCGTCATCGATCCCACCGCGGCCTTCATCATCACGCACGGGTCGCCTGTCACTCGGAAGCACTCGGTCAGTTGCGGGATTTTCACCAGTTCGTCGTAGACCTTCTGGCTGCCATTCTGGTGCAGGCGCAATTCGATCATGCACTGGATTGGCAGGCCGATTTTCGACAGGTCGATTTTTGCTTCATAGCCGGTGATGACCCCGGATGCCTCAAGCTTGGCCACGCGCTCGGCGACGGCGGGGGCGGAAAGGTTCACCTTGCGTGCGAGGTCGGCGTAGGACGCACGAGCGTTTTCGAGAAGAGCGCTTAGCAGCATGCGGTCGTATTTGTCCAAGATCGACTCCTGAAAATGTCGGACTTTCGAAATCTCGGCTTATACCGCCGATCTCCGTGATTTCAAAAGTGTACTGCCCTGATAAACAGGTTTTGTAACTTATTTTTGCTCTCTGGCCTTTCTAGAATAAGCAGTCCCCGAATCTGACTGTCGAGCTGCCCATGTCTGCCGTGCGCCGTTTTTCCTTGCCGCTGATCGCCGCGTTTTTTGCGCTGTATGTGATTTGGGGATCGACCTATCTGGTGATCCGCATCGGCGTTGAGTACTGGCCGCCGCTGATGCTCGGCGGTGTGCGCTTCGTGATCGCCGGCAGCCTGATGTACGCCTTCCTGCGCTGGCGCGGGGCTCCGGCGCCGACCTGGGCGCAGTGGAAAGCGGCGGGGATCATCGGCATTTTACTGCTCAGTTTCGGTAATGGCGCGGTGAGTGTGGCCGAGCACACCGGTGTGGCTTCCGGTGTTGCTGCGTTGGCGGTGGCGACGGTGCCGTTGTTTACTTTGCTCTGTGGATATTTCTGGGGCGCGCGTAACACTCGGCTGGAATGGGCCGGGGTGGCGTTGGGGATTGTTGGTATTGCCATGCTCAACATGGGCTCCAACCTGCAATCGAGCCCGATGGGCGCGACGCTGCTGATTTTTGCGGCGGCGACCTGGGCGTTCGGTTCGGTGTGGAGCAGACATCTGCCGTTGCCGCAGGGCGCGATGGCCAGTGCGGTGGAAATGCTGGTCGGCGGTGTGGTGCTGCTGATCGGCAGCGTTGTCAGCGGCGAGCACCTGCAAGCCGTGCCGCCGGTTGAAGGCTGGCTGGCGCTGGCGTATCTGATTTTCTTCGGCTCGATCATCGCCTTCAATTCCTACATGTACCTGCTCAAGCACGTGCGTCCGGCGGCGGCGACCAGTTATGCCTACGTCAACCCGGCGGTGGCGGTGTTGCTGGGGATTGTGTTCGTTGGCGAGACCATCGGCATCGAAGAAGCGCTGGCGATGCTGGTGATCATCAGCGCCGTGGTGTTGATTGGCTTGCCGCAGTGGCGCCGCCCGACACAGTCGCCAGTCGTGGCGCCGACAGTCGTTCCCGCAGAACAACGTACGAATTAGGGTAAACTGCGCGGCATTGCATGCCCGCGTCATTTTTTCCTACGGTACTTCCATGACTTTCGCCACCCTTGGCCTGATCGAACCCTTGCTGCGCTCTCTCGAGACGCTCGGCTACCAGACCCCTACGCCGGTTCAGGCGCAAGCCATTCCGGCCGTGCTGGCCGGTCGTGACCTGATGGCAGCGGCCCAGACCGGTACTGGCAAAACCGCCGGTTTCGCCTTGCCACTGTTGCAGTTGCTGGCCATGGAAGGGCCGAAAGTCGCCGCCAACTCGGCGCGTGCGCTGATTCTGGTGCCGACCCGTGAGCTGGCCGAGCAGGTTCATGAGTCTGTGCGCCAGTACGCTGAAAACCTGCCGCTGCGCACTTACGCGGTTTACGGCGGCGTCAGCATCAACCCACAAATGATGAAGCTGCGCGGCGGCGTCGATGTGCTGGTCGCCACGCCGGGTCGCCTGATCGACCTGTTCCGTCAGAACGCGCTGAAACTCGATCAGTTGCAGACTCTGGTGCTGGATGAAGCCGACCGTATGCTCGATCTGGGCTTCTCCGAAGAACTGGCGAACATTTATCGCATGCTGCCGAAAAAGCGCCAGACACTGCTGTTCTCCGCGACCTTCTCCGATGACATCCGCCTGCTCGCCGGGCAGATGCTCAACGATCCGCTGACCGTCGAAGTCAGCCCGCGCAACGTTGCGGCCAATACGGTCAAGCAGTGGATCGTCACGGTGGACAAGAAGCGCAAGGCCGAATTGTTCGTGCACCTGATGCGCAAGAACAAGTGGAAGCAGGTGCTGGTGTTTGCCAAAACCCGCAACGGTGTCGATGCGCTGGTGGAAAAACTTCAGGGCCTGGGTGTGAATGCCGACGGTATCCACGGCGACAAGCCGCAGGCAACCCGTCAGCGCGCGCTGGATCGTTTCAAATTGAGTGAAGTGCAGATTCTGGTCGCGACTGACGTTGCGGCGCGGGGCCTGGATATTGAAGATCTGCCGTTGGTGATCAACTTCGATCTGCCGATCGTGGCTGAGGATTACATTCACCGCATTGGTCGTACCGGTCGTGCGGGTGCAACCGGTGAGGCGATCTCGCTGGTGTGCGCAGATGAAGTGAACATGTTGTCGGCGATCGAGATGCTGACGCGTCAGACCTTGAAGCGCCAGAACGAGCCGGATTTCGAACCGGAGCATCGTGTGCCGGATACCGATGCCAGCGGTCAGGTGATCAAGAAGCCGAAAAAACCGAAGAAGCCGAAAGCTTCGGGTGGTGGTGGCAAGCGCAATCTGGGCAAGTGGGTCGACAGCGGCGAGACGCAGGCGCCGGAGCCATCGATCAAGCCTGTGCGTAAGGTGCCGGTGTTCAACACTGGACCGCGTAAGCGCAAGCCTTAAAGTCAAAAGCCCCTCACCCTAACCCTCTCCCGGAGGGAGAGGGGACTGACCGAGTTGGATATTCGAGATACGCCGACCTGATCTTGCAGGGTTGAATACATAATCGACTCGGTGTTTCAGGTCGATGTTGGACGCCAGACACCTCGGTCGGCCCCCTCTCCCTCTGGGAGAGGGCTGGGGTGAGGGTTTAGCTTTTCAGCCACTGCACAATCCCCAACCCCGCCGCCCGCCCACTGGCAAAACATCCCGTCAGCAAATAGCCGCCCGTCGGCGCCTCCCAATCGAGCATCTCCCCCGCACAGAACACCCCCGGCAACGCCTTGAGCATCAAACGCTCATCCATCGCCTCGAACGTCACGCCCCCAGCACTGCTGATCGCCTCGTCCAACGGCCGCGTTTTGAGCAGAGTCAGCGGCAATGCTTTGATCGCCCGCGCCAACAGTGCCGGATCAGCAAACGTCGCAGCATCAGTCAGTTCACGCAACAACGCCGCTTTCACCCCATCAATCCCGACCTGACTGTGCAGATGCTTGGCCATCGACCGCGAGCCACGTGGCTTGCTCAACGCCGTCTGCAATTTATCCACAGGCCGGCCGGGCAACAGATCAATGTGAATAACCGCCGCGCCATGCTGATGGATCGCCTCACGAATCGGCGCCGACAGTGCATAAATCAGACTGCCCTCAATCCCGCTCGCGGTAATCACGCATTCGCCCAAACGCGGAACGTCGTCGTTCAAACCGATGGCGATGTTTTTCAGCGGCGCGCCGGCGAACTTGCTGACCATCAATTCGCTCCAAGCCTGCACTTCAAAGCCACAATTACTCGGCTGCAACGGCGCCAGTCCTACACCGTGTTGCTCCAGCGGCAACATCCACGCACCGTCGGAACCGAGGCGCGCCCAGCTGCCACCGCCGAGGGCAAGCAGCGTGGCATCGGGTTTGACGGTGATTTCACCTTCCGGGCTGTCTATGCGCAGCGCGCCATGTGCATCCCAACCGAGCCAGCGATGGCGGGTGTGGATAACTACGCCGCTATCACGCAAGCGTTTGAGCCAGGCGCGCAGCAGGGGGGCGGCTTTCATGTCGGTGGGGAATACGCGGCCGGAGCTGCCGATAAAGGTTTCGATGCCCAGATCATGAATCCATTGGCACAACGCATCGGCGTCGAAGCCGCGCAGCAGTGGGGCGATTTGCGGGGCGCGTTCGGCGTAGCGCGAAAGGAACGCCGGATAGGCTTCAGAGTGGGTGATGTTCATGCCGCCGACACCGGCCAGCAGGAATTTGCGCCCCACCGAGGGCATGCCGTCGTACAGATCAACGCGGATTCCGGCCTGGCTCAGCACTTCGGCGGCCATCAGGCCGGCGGGGCCACCGCCGATGATGGCGACGTGAGCGGGGGAGGAGGCGGAATTCTGGGTCATGGCATGCGCTGCGGTATGGCGGGATAAGCCGGGCATTCTAACAGCCGAGTTCCTTTGTAGGAGTGAGCCTGCTCGCGATAGCGGTGTGTCAGCCAAGTTAATGTTGAAAGTGCTGACGCTATCGCGAGCAGGCTCACTCCTACAGGATTTGTGTTGGCTCAGAATGTTGGTTGAAAAATGATCAGTGCGCTGCAGGCCATAAGCGGTATGGCCTGTAGTTCCTTTCACTCAGGTTATCCACAGGCCGTTCCACAGCGATTGTGGGTAACGCAGCACAACTCAATGACATCCGTGTGAACGCCACACGCGCTGCGCGCTGTGATGGAGGATGCCGTGGCGGCGGGCGAGGGCGTGGCGATCCTTGCTGTAACCGCCGCCAATCACACCCATCACCGGAATGTCGCGGCCCAGGCAATGGCGCATTACGCTTTCATCGCGGGCGGCGACGCCTTCGTCGGTCAGTTGCAGATAGCCGAGGGCATCGTCCTTGTGCACATCGACACCGGCGTCGTACAGCACCAGATCCGGTTGATACAGCGGCAGCAAGTAGTTCAGCGTGTCGTCGACCACCTTCAAATAATCGCCATCGCCCATGCCTTTGGGCAGCGGAATGTCCCAGTCACTTTGCGCTTTGCGTGCAGGAAAATTCTTCTCGCAGTGCAGGGAAACGGTAATCGCCTCCGGCGTGTCATGCAGGATCCGCGCGGTGCCGTCGCCCTGATGCACATCGCAATCGAAGATCAACACGCGATTGACCCGACCGCTTTGCAGCAGGTAATGGCTGATGATCGCCAAGTCATTGAAGATGCAGAAGCCTGCCGGGTAGTCGTAATGCGCATGGTGAGTGCCGCCGGCCAAGTGACAGGCCAGCCCATGCTCCAAGGCTTTCTCCGCCGCCAGAATCGATCCGCCGACCGCGCGCACCGTACGCCGCGCCAAAGCTTCATTCCACGGCAGACCAAGACGCCGCTGGTCTTCGCGGGACAACTCGCCGCTCATGTAGCGTTCGATATACGCACGGTCATGGGCGAGGGCGAGGATGTCGTTGGGGCAGATCTCCGGGCGCAACAAATCGGCATCGCGGGTCAGACCGCTGTCCACCAGGTGATCGCGCAGCAAACGAAACTTGTCCATCGGGAAGCGGTGATCCGCCGGAAACTCGGGGCTGTAGTCTTCATGGTAGATCAGCGGCAGTGGCATGGCGGTTTCATGTAGGAACGTAGGAAAGAGTGAAGGATCCTACCAGCGATGTAGACTTGCGGCATGGAAACGGAGGGGCACGATGGAGCCGATACTGGAACTCGAAAGCGCGCGCTTGCTGATGCGTCAGTGGCAGGACGAGGATTTGCCGGCATTTGCCGCGATGTGCGCCGATCCTCAGGTGATGCGCTATTTTCCGGCAGCGTTGAGCCGTCTGGAAAGCGCTTCGCTGATCGGTCGGATTCGCGGGCATTTTGCTGAGCACGGTTTTGGCCTGTGGGCGCTGGAGCGCAAGGACAGCGGTGAATTCATCGGTTTCACCGGGCTCGGCGTGGTCGGTTTCGATGCGCCGTTCACTCCGGCAGTGGAAATCGGCTGGCGCCTGGCCAAGGAGCATTGGGGTCTGGGTTACGCCAGTGAAGCGGCGTGGACTGCTCTGCGTTGCGGCTTTGATCGATTGGCCTTGAAGGAAATCGTCTCCTTCACTGCGCAATCCAATCTGCCGTCGGAGAAAGTCATGCAGGCGATTGGCATGCATCACGCCCCGCAAGATGATTTCGATCATCCCAAGCTTGCCGTCGATCATCCGTTACGCCGGCATGTGCTGTACCGCATCACCCGGGAACAATGGCTGCAAACCTTGCATGGATAAGCCGACACGGACGTTTACAATGGCCGCCATATCATTGGCCCGCGCCAGAATCTGAATCGGCCGCCGCAGCCAAGACTGCGCGGCATAGTGCTTTGTGTGAGGAGAGTCTGAATGAGCCAAGTGTTGGAAGATCTGGTCGACTTGCTGACCCTGGAACCGATCGAAGAAAACCTGTTCCGTGGCCGTAGCCAGGACTTGGGTTTTCGTCAGTTGTTTGGTGGTCAGGTGCTCGGTCAGTCGCTGTCGGCGGCCAGTCAGACGGTTGAAGAGGCGCGCCATGTGCATTCGATGCACGGCTACTTCCTGCGCCCGGGCGATGCCAAGTTGCCGGTGGTTTACTCGGTTGATCGCGTGCGCGATGGCGGCAGCTTCAGTACCCGCCGGGTGACGGCGATCCAGAAGGGCCATCCGATCTTCACCTGCAGCGCATCGTTTCAATACGACGAGGCAGGCTTCGAGCACCAGAGTCAGATGCCTGTCGTGGTCGGCCCGGAAAATCTGCCGTCGGAGCTGGAATTGACCCAGCAACGCGCACACCTGATCCCCGAGCACATGCGTGAAAAACTGCTGTGCCCGAAACCGATCGAAGTGCGCCCGGTCACCGAAAAAGACCCGTACAACCCGCAACCCGCGGATCCGGTGAAGTACGTGTGGTTCCGCGCCGACGGCGCATTGGCCGACATCCCGGCGCTGCACAAATACCTGCTGGCATACGCCTCGGACTTCGGTTTGCTGACGACCTCGATGCTGCCCCACGGCAAGTCGGTGTGGCAGAAAGACATGCAGGTCGCCAGCCTCGATCACGCGCTGTGGTTTCACAACGATCTGCGTGCCGATGACTGGTTGCTCTACGCGATGGACAGTCCGTGGGCCGGCAATTCCCGTGGTTTCTCCCGTGGCAGCGTGTACAACCGCGCCGGGCAACTGGTCGCGTCGGTGACGCAGGAAGGCTTGATCCGCCATCGCAAGGATTGGGCATGAGCCTGAAGGATGTGAAGCACTGGGTGTTCGACATGGACGGCACGCTGACCGTCGCTGTGCATGATTTTGCGGCGATTCGCGTGGCGCTGGCGATTCCGCCGGAGGACGACATCCTGACCCATCTTGCGGCATTGCCGGCGGATGAGGCTGCAGTGAAACACGCATGGCTGTTGGAGCATGAACGCGATCTGGCGCTGGGTTCGACCCCGGCCACCGGCGCGGTGGAACTGGTGCGTGATCTGCACGCGCGCGGTTATCGCCTCGGCATCTTGACCCGCAATGCGCGGGAGCTAGCGCATGTGACGCTGGAGGCGATTGGATTGGCTGACTGCTTCGCGGTGGAAGATGTGTTGGGCCGTGATGAAGCACCGCCGAAGCCGCATCCGGGTGGCTTGCTGAAACTGGCAGACGCTTGGGACGTGCCGGCCAGCGCGATGGTGATGGTCGGTGATTACCGTTTTGATCTGGATTGCGGGCGAGCGGCGGGGGCGCGCACGGTATTGGTGAATCTGCCGGATAACCCGTGGCCCGAGTTGACCGATTGGCATGCGAAGGATTGTGTCGAGTTGCGGCGGATGCTTCTGGCCTGAGATTTATGTTGTCAGAAGGGACGCCTTCGCGAGCAGGCTCGCTCCCACATTAGATATTCGGTGCACAGAGATTTTGTCTCATGCATCAATCCAATGTGGGAGCGAGCCTGCTCGCGAAGAGGCCAGATCATCCACCGCACAACTCACTGTTCAAACAACACCTTCTGCCCCTCCAGCGAGGTCAGCATTCCATCGCCGTTATGCCCAACCCCGGGCACTTCCACCAGCCGCTGATTCACCCCTTCCGGGTGCCGACGCAGCAAATAGCCGAAGTACAACTTCCCACGCTCCAGGCGATACGCACCCTGCGCTTCGGCTTCACAACCCTTGTCCAGCGCCGGATGCTTGGGGTCGGTGTCCTGCTGCCCGAGCAGATAAATCACCTCGCGTTTGACGTAACTGCTCTCAAGCTGCAACGGCGTTTGCCCACCGGCATAGACCGGCATGTCTGACAGACCGTACTTCCAGCGATTGAAACCCGCGCATTTGGCGTGATCGAACGCCACCGGCCGTTGTTCATTGAAGTAGGCATAAGAAGACGGATTGGCCACGACATAGCGCAAGCGAATGCCGTTGGCTTTCAGCGCAGGCTGGTCCTTGGCGAGCAGGGCATAGCGCTGCACCACCTGGCCGCCGCCGGAGTGGCCGAAGATCACGATCTGCTTCACGTCCGGAAACTGTTTGCGATCGCTGATCCGTCCGACGATCTCATCGAGCGCGGCGTAGGAACTCAACGGATTCGGCCCTGTGGATAAGCCGCCGCCCATCCATTCGTTACCTTGCCAGCGCAGCAACGTGGCGGGAAGCGAGTACAGCGCGACATCACTTTCATTGAGGAACTGCGGCGCAATCACCAGTGTGTGGGCACTTTGTCCGGCCAGTTCGGCGGCGCTCTCGGCGCTTTTGCGATAGGTTTCCGCGTTGCGCAAGCGGCCATGAATGACGATCAGCACGCGCTCGATTTTCTCCGGCGCGGGGCCGATGCCCACCGCCATTTCCCCGGCCTTGAGTTGCAAACGACCGGGGCTGATCGCATCGACACCGGCAGCTTGCGCGGTGCTGCCAACGATCAGTAACGCCAAAAGCCATTTATGCATTTACAGGTTTTTCGCCGCGAAGGTGTCGCACTGGCCGACCTGGCCCTGCGCGAATCCGGTTTTGAACCAGCGCACCCTTTGCGCCGACGTACCGTGAGTAAACGAGTCCGGTACCACACGGCCCTGACCCTGTTGTTGCAGGCGATCATCACCGATGGCATTAGCCGCGTTCAAGGCTTCTTCAATGTCGCCCGGTTCCAGCCAGTTCAAACGCTTCTGCGCGTTGTAGGCCCAGACGCCAGCGAGGCAGTCGGCCTGCAATTCCTGACGCACCAGCAAACCGCCGTCGCCTTCCATCTGCCGGCCTTGCTGGCGGGCTGTCTGAATTTTCGCCGAGACGCCGAGAAGTGTCTGCACATGGTGTCCGACTTCGTGAGCGATCACGTAGGCCTGAGCGAAGTCGCCGGCCGCTTTGAAGCGTTGCGACATTTCCTGGAAGAACGCCATGTCCAGATAGACCTTCTGGTCGGCGGGGCAATAGAACGGGCCGGTGGCCGAGGTGGCCAGACCGCAGGCGGAATTGACCCGGTTGCTGAACAGCACCAGGGTCGGGTCTTTATATTGGCGCCCGGCCTGTTGGAAAATCGCGCCCCAGGTGTCTTCGGTATCGCCGAGGATCGAGCGGACGAATTCGGCCTGTTCATCGTTGGCCGGCGGTGCCTGACGGGTTTGCGAGGTAGGCGCCGCTTGTTGTGTGGATTGCCCGGCGAGCTGACCGAGGATCTGCATTGGGTCCTGTCCGGTGATCCAGCCGATACCGACGATCAGCAGGATGGCCCCCAGGCTCAGGCCTTTGCCGCCGCCGAAGCGCATGCCGCCGCCACCGCCGGCATCATCACCACGGGCATCGACGACGTTGTCACTGCGTCGGCCTTTTTTCCATAGCATGTGGGAATCCTCTGTGTGTATCGGGTGGTGATGAGTGTTGCTGTTGTGTGAGTGTGGCGCCAGTCCGGTCGTCCGTCTATTGGCCACATGCAAACAGGCCCGGCCTCGTGCTGACGAGGTCGGGCCTGTTATTGACGGTCTGGCGCGCGGCAAATTCAACTCCGCTCAGGATTTCTATCGCTGGATTATCAATCAGCGATCAAACGCATCCCACTGCGGTGCGAAATCCGGGCTGACCTGGCGTTGATTTTTCGGCAGTGCGGCAATCAATGCGCGGTCTTCATCGTCGAGTTCGACCTTCAGCGAGGCGAGGTTGGCCAGTTGATTGGCGCGGCTGCTGGCCTTGGGAATCGCCGCGACGTTGGGTTGATCGAGCAACCATTTCAATGCGACCTGAGTCGGCAGCACGCCGTGCTTGTTGGCGATCTGTTGAATCTGCGGAATGTCCGAGACCTTGTTGCGCGCCAGCGGCGTGTAGGCCGTCAGTGCCATGTCGTGTTGACGGGCGTAGTCGAGCAGAGCGTTCTGGCCGAGCAGGACGTGGTATTCAACCTGAATCGCTGACAGAGCGATGCCGTAGTCCTCGACGACTTTGCGCAGCAACGGCAGCGGAAAATTCGCTACGCCGATGTTGCGCGCCAGGCCTTGCTCCTTGAACGAGGCCAACGTGGCGAGGGTGCTTGGCAAATCCCAGTCGGTGGTCGGCCAGTGGATCATGAACAGGTCGACGTAGTCACTGCGCAAGGCTGTGAGGCTGCGGTCCATGGAATGGCGCATCGCGTCGGGTTGCAGCTGATCCCACCAGACCTTGGTGGTGACGTGAATCTGCTCGCGCGGTGTCGGGGTATTCGCCAGTGCTTGTCCGACCGCGTCTTCGTTGTTGTAGGCCGCTGCCGTGTCGATGTGTCGATAACCCAGTTCCAGTGCTTGCTCCACGGCGCGAGTGCATTCGTCGCCGAGCATTGGCCAGGTACCGAGGCCGAGTTTTGGCATGTTCAAACCCTGGGCGTTAACGATGTGCTGCATGGTCGATCTCCTGTTCGAAAGCAGTCATGCCGGCAATGTGCCGGGCGGCGATGTAACCGAAAGTCAGCGCGGGGCCGATGTTGATACCGCCCGCCGGGTAGTGGCCGCCCATGATGCTGGCCATGTCGCCTCCCGCTGCGTAGAGGCCGGCGATAGGCTGTTCGTGGGCGTCCAGCACTTGCGCGTGGGGGTTGACCTTGAGTCCGGCGAAGGTGCCAAAGCATCCGGGTTGGACTTTCACGGCATAAAACGGGCCGCTGTCTATTGGGGCAACGCAGGGGTTGGGAAGGTTCGCCGGATCACCCTGTTTGCGGTTGTAAGGTGTGGTGCCGCGTCCGAACAACGGGTCTTTGCCGTGACGGGCATGGCGGTTGTAGTTATCCACAGTCTGGCGCAAGCCGCTCGGGTCGATGCCGCAGGCGCGGGCCAATTCTTCAACGGTGTTACCGGTTTTCAGATAGCCGCAGCGGATAAATTCTGACACCGGCAGCGGAAATGGCCGCGATATACCCAGACCATAACGCCGTTGAAAGGCATGGGTGCAGATCAGCCAGGAGGCGACCTCTTCACCTTCCGGCGCAGCAGCCACCATGGCGCTGACATAGTCGAAATAACCGTTGGCTTCGTTGACGAAGCGCTGGCCGTTACACAGCACGCCGATGATCCCGGGTTTGCCGCGCTCGATGATGTGTGGGAAGTGGCCGGTGCTGCCGTCGGAATGTGGCACTTGCGATACCGGCGCCCACGCCACGGGCGAGGCCACGTCAGTATTGACCCGTGCACCGACGCTTTCGCCCAGGCGCAAACCATCGCCATTGACGGCCAGCGGTGGCAGCGCCCAATGCTCGTGACCGGTCGGCGTACGCGGGAACAAGTTTTTGCGCCGCTCGATGTCATTGGCAAAACCACCCGCGGCGAGTACTACGGCTTTGCGTGCATGAATGCGGATCGGGCCTTTGCCTGTGTTGACCACAGCTCCCGAAACGCGCGAGCCATCACGCAGCAGTTCCGTCACAGGCGCTGATTCCCAGAGCAGAACGCCAAGGTCTTCGGCGGACTTTGCCATTCTTGCCACCAGCGCCACGCCGTTGACCAGTTGCATCGCCCGGCCATGCACAGCGAGGTCGAACAGGTGTCGAGTAAAGCGCCAGGTCACATGCCATGCCGCTTTCAGCGACCGCGTCAGATTGAGGAACGCCGACAGATCCGCCCCGGCCATGATCGGCATGCCCATGAAGGACGTTTCGCGCAGGGTGGTACGAAGGCGCCTGAGCAAGCGTCCGACCTTGCGTCCGTCGTAAGGCGCTGCGATAACCGAGCGACCACCGGTGCCGGCCCCTGGCGTGTCGCCATGAATGTCGGCAATGGCGTTGCCGTCAGCAAATTGCAGGGCGGTGTGCTGCTCGAAAAACGCGACCATGCGCGGCCCCGCTTCAAGGAAGGCGTCGATCATCGCCGGGTCAAAGTGCTCGCCCAGTTCATGGCGCAAATAGGTGCGCGGTTGTTCGATGTCTTCGACGATCCCGGCCCGACGGGCCAGCGGATTGCACGGCACCCACGCCCAGCCACCCGACCATGCGGTGGCGCCACCGAACACCGGATCCTTTTCGACGACGATGACTTTCAAGCCATGCCACGCGGCGGTGACGGCGGCCGACAACCCGGCGGCGCCAGAACCGACGACCAATACGTCGCAGTCGATATCAGGGAGTTCGGCAGACATCAAACAACGCTCCTGCGATGAATTGTTTTTGGAATTTGATTCCAGAAAATAACCAGTGCTGGCGCAGCACGACAAGCCTTGATTCAACAAAGCGGGCGGTTATCGAACAACCGGTTCCAGATTTCGCTTTGCCGCTGATGTCTTCTAGAATCGGCAAAATTTCCTTTGGATATCCCTATGGCCGGCAGTCAAATCGAACGGGTTTTCAGTGTGCTGGAAACCCTTACCAGTGATCCGCGCGGGCTGCCGATGCAGACGCTGGCCGAGCAACTGGATATCCCCAAAAGCGCGACGCACCGCTTGCTCGCCGAGCTGATTCGCCTGGGCTACGTGCGCCAGAACGCGGAAACCTTGCGTTATCACCTGTCGACCAAACTCGTCGCGATGGGCTTCCAGTATTTGTCGAGCAGCGGCGCCGATATCGTCCAGCCGGTGCTTGATCGACTGGCGCAGGAAACCGGCGAACTGGTGCGTTTGGGCGTGATCGATGGCGAGCGGCAGACGTGGATTGCCAAGGCACAAGGCGCGCGCAGCGGTCTGCGTTATGACCCGGACATGGGCCGCGACGCGCCGCTGTTCTACACCGCGTCCGGGCATGCGTGGCTGGCGTGCATGAGCGATGCCGAGGCGTTGTCGATGGTTGAACGACAGGCGGCAGAGGTGCCAATGGGCGTCGGGCCGAATGCGCCGCGCTCCAATATCGAGTTGCTGGAACGGCTGCGCCTGGCCCGTGAACAGGGCTATGCCTGTGTCGAAGAGAGTTCGGCAGTGGGGACTTCGGCGATTGCGGCGGTGGTGAGGCATCCAACGGATGGGCGGGTGATCGGCGTGCTCAGTATCGCCGGGCCCAGTGCGCGGATGCCGGGGGCGCGCTTGCATGAGCTGGCGCCGCTGTTACTGACCTTCACCGAAGAGTTATCAGCAGCAAGCCTGGCCTCAGAACTGTTTATCTAATCCGAATTCACGCAGTGCCCTTGTAGGAGTGAGCCTGCTCGCGATCGCGGTGTATCAGTTGGCATTAACGTTGGCTGACACACCGTGATCGCGAGCAGGCTCACTCCTACAGGGGATTTTTGTTGTCCACGAAGTTGTGCGGTGTGCGCACGGTTTTAGGATGGATGGGTGTTTGATTCTGGAACTCGGTTCTAAATTGTTTGCGGAGTGTTATTCCGAGAACAATCACAAGAGGACCGCACCTTGAATTCGCCCCTTCGAATCGCCCTGATCGGCGCCGGCAACATGGGCCAGCAACATTATCGGCACCTGCAAACCCTTAACGAAGCAACGCTTTGCGCGGTGGCGGATCCGGGGCCGCAAGCAGCAGGGCTTGCGGCGAAATGGGGTGTAAGGCATTTCGCCGATCATCGTCAGATGCTTGAGCAGATCAGGCCAGACGCGGTGATCGTCGCCAATCCGAATAATCAACACGTCAGCACCGCGCTCGATTGCCTGGCGGCGGGTGTGCCGGTGTTGCTGGAAAAACCGGTCGGCGTGCACCTGGATGAAGTGCGCGAACTGGTTGCGGCGGTCAAAAGCAGCGGCGTGCCGGTGCTGGTCGGCCATCATCGGCGTCACAATCCGCTGATCGTTCGGGCTCATGAGTTGGTGCAGAGTGGGGCGCTCGGGCGGCTGACCACCGTCACCGCGTTGTTCCAGTTGCGCAAGCCGGACAGTTACTTCGAAATCCCATGGCGCCGCGAACCGGGCGCCGGGATGTTGCTGACCAATCTGATTCACGACCTCGATCTGTTACGGCATCTGTGCGGTGAGGTGCGCTCGGTGCAAGCGATCACCGACAACACCGTGCGCGGGTTCGCCAACGAAGACAGCGCGGCGGTGTTGCTGCAATTCGAAGGTGGCACCTTGGGAACCCTGAGCGGGTCCGACGCAGTGGCGGCGCCGTGGAGTTGGGAGCTGGGTTCCGGTGAGAACCCGGTGTATCCGCGCCAGGCCGATCAGCCCTGTTATCTGCTGGCCGGGACCGCTGGCGCTTTGAGCATTCCGCAACTCAGGCGTTGGTATTACGCCGCTGATCAGGTCGACGCCGGTTGGCATGAACCGTTGTTGATGGTCGAAGAGTCCTACAGCGGTGACGACGCTTTACGCTTGCAGTTACAGCATTTCGTACGTGTGGCGCGGCGTGAAGTCGAGCCGCTGGTCAGCGCTGCCGATGCCGCCCGCACCCTTGCGTTGATTGAAGCCATTCGCGAGGCTGCCGCTACCGGCCGTGCCTGCGCCCCTGCATTGATCGAGGCTTGAACATGAGCGAAAGAATCCTCTCCTTGGCCAGCCTTACGGTACTGGAGTTGTCGCCGCCGCAAATGGTCGAAGTGGCCGCGCGCGCCGGTTACAGTCATGTCGGCTTGCGTCTGGAACCGGCGACGCCCGAGGAGCATCATTTCCCGTTGGTCGCTGATGCTGAATTGCGCAGTCAGACTTTGCAGCGCCTGCGCGATACCGGCATCCGTGTGCTCGACGTGGAAATCCTGCGTTTAAAACCGCAGACCGTCGTCGCCGATTTCGAGAAACTTCTGACAGTGGGCGCGGAATTTGGCGCCACGGAATTACTCGTCGCCGGTAATGATCCTGACGAGCAACGACTCACCGACAACTTCGCCGCCCTTTGCGATCTGGCCGCGCCTTACGGCTTGCACCCGCATCTGGAGTTCATGCCCTGGACCGATGCGCGCAACCTCGAACAAGCACTGCGAATTGTCGAAAACGCTGATCGGGAAAACGCTGCGGTGCTGGTTGATGCATTCCACTTTGATCGTTCGGCTTCACGGCTTGAGGATCTGCAAACAGTGTCGCCGTCGAGGCTGCGCTATGCACAATTATGTGATGTGGCGGGGCCGCGACCGTCAGACATGGCCGAGATCTTGCGTCAGGCGCGCAACGAGCGGCGGTTTCCCGGCGAGGGCGATTGCGATCTGCTCGGGTTGTTGAAAGCGCTGCCGACTAATATTCCACTGAGTCTGGAAATTCCCACGGTGAAACTGCTCGAGCAGGGCGTAAGCGGATTAGAGCGAGCGCAGATGGCGATCGGCAGAACCCGGGAATTATTGGCGCGGCTTTAAGCGGTGCTGCGCACCTATCGTGGGCAAGCCCGCTGCCACAGGGACCGTGTTGTTCCTGTGGCGGCGCGACTTTCCTGCGAAGGTTTTTGATCTTTTTGGCAACACAAGGAAATCCAATGACCGTCAGCACCCCGCTCTCCGGAGTCAACCAACCCTTCAAGGGGATCTTGCTGATTGTCGTGGCAACCTTCCTGTTTTCCAGTCACGACGCGTTGTCGAAATACCTGTCCGGTTTCTATCCGATCGTGATGGTGGTCTGGGCGCGTTATCTGGTGCACACACTGCTGATGGCGGGGATTTTTCTGCCGCAATCCGGGTTGCGCGTTTTGCGCACCAAGAAGCCGTTATGGCAGCTGACGCGGGCACTTTGTCTACTCGGTACCAGCCTGTTTTTCACCACGGCGCTGCTGTATATCCCGTTGGCGGAAGCCACTGCAGTCAACTTTCTTGCGCCGGTTTTGGTGACGGCATTATCAGTGCCACTGCTCAAGGAACGAGTGACACGCGGCCAATGGATCGCGGTGATCTGCGGCTTTATCGGTGTGCTGATCATCGTCCATCCCGGCGGTGAGTTGTTCACACCGGCGGTGTTGCTGCCGTTCTGTTCGGCGCTGTTTTTCTGCTTCTATCAATTGCTCACGCGCAAGCTTGCTGAAGTCGATAGCCCGACCACCAGCAACTTCTTCGCCGGGTTGTGCAACACGCTGGTGATGAGTGCGCTGGTGCCGTTCTTCTGGCAGGTGCCGACGCTGACCCACGCCGGGCTGATGCTGGCGCTGGGCAGTTGCGGGATGACTGCGCATCTGTTTCTGACCCAGGCGTTCCGCCATGCCGCTCCGGCGCTGCTGGCGCCGTTCGGTTATTGCCAGATCGTGTTTGCGGGGTTGTTGGGTTGGCTGCTGTTCAATCACACGCCGAGTCTGCTGACGATCATCGGTATTGCGGTGATCTGTTGCAGCGGACTGGCGGCAGCGTGGCAGCAGAGCCGCCGTTGAGTAGGTTACGCAAAACCTTGTAGGAGTGAGCCTGCTCGCGATGGCGGTGTGTCAGTCGATGAAGTTATTGACTGACACTAAGCCATCGCGAGCAGGCTCACTCCTACAGGTAGCGTTGTGTAGGCAGGTTATTCGGTGATGGTCGGAATCTTGCGCGGTGCCATGAAGTACATCCACGTCAGCGCAATGAAATACATCGCCGGAATCAGCGTGAACAACACGGTGTAGTTGTTGTTGGTGACGGTGAGGATGTGGCCGACGATCTGGGTCATGAACATCCCGCCGATCGCCGCGCACATGCCGCCGAAACCGAACACCGTGCTCATCATGTGCTTGGGCGTGTAGTCCATCACCAGGCTCCAGATGTTCGCCGTCCAGGCCTGATGCGCGCCGATCGCCAGGGAAATCGCCGCCACCGCCACCCACAGATTGGCTGAACCGGCCGCCATGACCACGCCGATGATGCAGCAGGCAAACAGGAACATCGACAGCAGCCGCGCCTTGATCGAGTTCATGCCGCGACCGATCAGGAACGAAGACAGAATCCCACCGCCGACGCTACCGAAGTCAGCCGTGACGTAGATGATGATCAGCGGAATGCCCATCTGGGTGACGTTGATGCCCAGGTTGTATTGCTGATTGAGAAACGGCGGCAGCCAATACAGGTAGAACCAGAACACCGGCGCGGTCAGCGAGTAGGCGAGGGCGAAGGCCCAGGTACCGCGCATCCGCAGAATCTTCGAGAACGGTACGCGGGCCTGTTCCGGTTCGACTTCTTGCTGGATGTAGTCCAGTTCGGACTGTTTGACGCTCGGGTGATCTTCGGGGTTGAAGTACTTCAAGCCCCAGAACAGCAACCAGATCCCGCCGAGTGCCGACATGCACAGGAACGCCGCTTGCCAGCCCCAGACGTGCAGGACCAGTGGCAGCAGCATCGGCGTGAACATCGCGCCAACGTTGGTGCCGGCGTTGAAGATGCCGGTGGCAACCGCACGTTCGCCGGCCGGGAACCACAGGCGCGTGGTCTTCACGCAGGCCGGGTAGTTGGCCGCTTCAGTCAGACCGAGGATGAACCGGCAGACCATGAAACCAACAGCCGAAGTCGCCAGGCCGTGGGCACCGGTGGCCAGGCTCCACAGCAGCACGGCGCAGAAGAACACGCGTTTGACGCCGACCCGGTCGATCAAGCGCCCCTGCAGGACGAAACCGATCGCGTAGCCGACCTGAAACCAGAAGTTGATGTTGGCGTAATCCATCGCCGTCCAGCTCATTTCCTTGGCGAGGATTGGCTGCATGACGCCGAGGGCGGCGCGGTCGATGTAGTTCAGGGTTGTGGCGAAAAACACCAGCGCCAGCATGCCCCAACGGGTCTTGCCGACGGCCATGGCGCCGCGGATCTTGTCGCCGATGCCACCCGTGGCAGTGCTCATGGCCGGGGCCATGCGGGAAGTCTGTGAAGGAATCATGTGTTCCACCCGTTTTTGGATTTGTTATTTGGTGTGCTTTTTACTTTGCACGCTGCGACCGGTGGTTCAGATCCGGACTCAATGTGCGGTCGATGTTGGGCAGTGGATGAAAAATCGTCAATTCGCCAAACCGCCATTGTGTTCGATAATCGCACGCAAAACTAACCGGGTAGTACACTTTAAATTGCTGCCGCGATCGATGCAGCCAATAATTTCCCTACTATAAAAACCATCCCATGTAGGAGCTGCCGCAGGCTGCGATCTTTTGATTCTGTTTTCACGAATAAAGATCAAACGATCGCAGCCTTCGGCAGCTCCTACAGTAAAGATACAGCGGCGCAGTCCGGGAGTTGAAACATGCAGCGTTCCATTGCCACCGTTTCCTTGAGCGGCACCCTGCCGGAAAAACTCGAAGCCATTGCCGCCGCAGGGTTCGACGGGGTGGAGATTTTCGAAAACGACCTCCTGTACTACGACGGCAGTCCACGGGAAATTAAACAGATGTGCGCCGACCTCGGCATCGCCATCACGCTGTTTCAGCCGTTCCGCGATTTCGAAGGCTGCCGCCGCGATCGCCTGGCGCGCAATCTGGAGCGGGCCGAACGCAAGTTCGACCTGATGCAGGAACTGGGCACCGATCTGGTGCTGGTCTGCAGCAATGCCTCGGCCGACAGCGTCGGCGATCAACAAATTCTAGTCGATGACCTGCGCCTGCTGGCCGAGCATGCCGGTGCGCGCGGCTTGCGCATTGGTTACGAAGCGCTGGCGTGGGGCCGTCACGTCAACACTTATCAACAGGTCTGGGACATCGTGCGTCAGGCCGATCACCCGAGCCTCGGCGTCTTGCTCGACAGTTTTCACACCTTGTCGTTGAAGGGCGATCCTCGCGCCATCGCCGACATTCCTGGCGACAAGATTTTCTTCGTGCAAATGGCCGATGCGCCGATCCTGGCGATGGATGTGCTGGAGTGGAGCCGGCATTTCCGCTGCTTCCCTGGGCAGGGCGAGTTCGATCTGCCGGGGTTCCTCGCGCCGATCATCCAGAGTGGTTACACCGGGCCGCTGTCGCTGGAAATCTTCAACGACGGCTTCCGCGCCGCGCCACCACGGGCCAATGCCGCCGACGGTTTGCGTTCGCTGCTGTATCTGGAAGAAAAGACCCGCCAGCGTCTGGAGCAGGAAACCAAACCTGTGGCCAATCGCGAAATCCTTTTCGAAACACCGAAGGCCAGCGAGTACAACGGCATCGAGTTTCTTGAATTTGCCGTGGATGAAAGCCTCGGCGCCAAGCTGTCGAACTGGCTGGAGCGCCTCGGTTTCGTCAAGGCCGGGCAGCACCGCTCCAAGAGCGTGAGCTTGCTGCGTCAGGGCGATATCAACCTGATCCTCAACTCCGAACCGTATTCGTTTGCTCACAGCTTTTTCGAGGCTCACGGCCCGTCGCTGTGCGCTACCGCCGTGCGGGTCAAGGACAGCGCCAGTGCCTTGGCCCGCGCCGTCGCTTACAAAGGTCAGCCCTATCGTGGACTGGTCGGCCCCAACGAACTGGAACTGGCGGCGGTGCGCGCGCCGGACGGCAGCCTGATCTATCTGGTCGATGAACAAGCTGATGTCTACGGCACCGATTTCAATCTGCTGGCAGATGCGCCGGCACGCGGCGGTCTCAAGCGCATCGACCACATGGCCATGGCGCTGCCGGCCGACAGCCTCGACAGTTGGGTGCTGTTCTATAAGAGCCTGCTGGATTTCGAAGCGGACGATGAAGTGGTGCTGCCTGATCCGTACGGACTGGTTAAAAGCCGCGCACTGCGCAGCCGCGACAGCTCGATCCGTTTGCCGCTGAACATCTCCGAGAACCGCAACACCGCGATCTCCCACGCGCTGTCGAGTTATCGCGGCTCCGGTGTGCATCACATCGCCTTCGATTGTGATGACATCTTCGCCGAAGTCAGTCGCGCCAAAGAGGCCGGCGTACCGCTGCTGGATATCCCGCTGAACTATTACGACGATCTCGCTGCGCGCTTCGATTTCGACGACGAATTCCTCAGCGAACTGGCGTATTACAACGTCCTTTACGACCGTGATGCCCAGGGCGGTGAGCTGTTTCACGTCTACACCGAGCCGTTCGAAGGGCGTTTCTTCTTCGAGATCATCCAGCGCAAGAACGGCTATGCCGGGTATGGCGCGGCGAACGTCGCGGTGCGTCTGGCGGCGATGGCCAAATCACGCAGTGGCGCGGTGCGCCAGGCGAAGTTGTAGGAAATTCGTAAACGCGGGATTAAACACGGGCCGCGCGGCTTCCTTCACTGTGCTGCGCGGCCCATAATCGCCGCCTGTGCAGTGATGGCCGTGAGCCCGCAATGACGATGAATACAGAACTTTCCGCAGCTCCTGAAGTGTCCGCTGTAGAGCCGCGCAAGAGTCGCAAGAACAACCCGGAAAAGACCCGCGAGAACATCCTGCAGGAGGCGATCGTCGAGTTCGTCCAGCAAGGCTTGTCCGGTGCCCGCGTCGACGCGATCGCCGAGCGCATCCACACCTCCAAACGCATGATCTATTACTACTTCGGCAGTAAGGAGCAGTTGTACGTCGAGGTGCTGGAAAAGCTTTACGGCGACATCCGCAGCACCGAAAACCGCCTGCATCTGGCCGAGCTGGCGCCGGTGGAGGCGATTCGGCGACTGGTGGAGTTCACTTTCGATCACCACGACCGCAACGTCGATTTCGTGCGCATCGTCAGCATCGAAAACATCCACAACGCTGAATACGTGAAGCGTTCCGATGCGATCAAGGCGATGAACAACACCATTCTTGATTCACTCGGCGAGATTCTGCGTCGGGGTGCTGAAGAGGGTGTGTTCCGCGCAGGTCTGGATGCGCTGGATGTGCATTTGCTGATCAGTTCGTTCTGCTTCTATCGCGTATCGAACCGGCACACGTTTGGCGAGATTTTTCAGATCGATCTGCCGGATGAAAGCATCAAGCAGCGGCATCGCGAGATGATTTGCGAATCGGTGTTGCGCTACCTGCAAGCCTGACACTGCTTTTGTAGGAGTGAGCCTGCTCGCGATAGCTGTGTGTCAGGCAACTAATGGGTTGGCTGACAGGACGCCATCGCGAGCAGGCTCACTCCCACAAGGAAGCAAGTTGCTTCAGCCATTCATGCTTTGAAAATGCGTCAGCATCCGCTGCGCATCCGGCACCACGCCACTGAACAACTCAAACGCCTTCACCGCCTGAAACACCGCCATATTGCCGCCATCCAGCGTCCGGCAACCCAGCGCGCGGGCATTGCGCAGCAGTTCGGTTTCCAGCGGGAAGTACACAATCTCCGCCACCCACAATTCCTTGCGCAACAGTTCGACCGGCACCGGCATGCCCGGCAGTTTGGCCATGCCCATCGGCGTGGTATTCACCAGCCCGTCCGCTTCATTCAGCGTGCTCGGCAGATCATGCCCGGCCACCGCGCGGCCAAAGCCGAAATGCTCATTGAGATTGTTCGCCAGGCTTTCGGCGCGCTCACGGTCGACGTCGAAAATACTCAGTTGCTGTACGCCTTCGCTCAACAGGGCGTGGGCTACTGCTGCACCCGCGCCGCCGGCCCCCATCTGGACTACTCGCTCACGGGCAGCGTCCTTCAGGCCACGGCGAAAACCCTCAGCGAAACCGAGGCAGTCGGTGTTATGGCCAACACGCTTGCCGTCCTTCAGCACCACCGTGTTGACCGCGCCGATGCCTTTGGCTTCCGGCGACAACTCATCGAGCAGCGGGATGATCGCCTGCTTGCACGGGAAGGTAATGTTCAGCCCGGTGTAATTCATCCGTTCGGCCGCCAGCAGCAAGTCGGGCAGGGCGGTGCTGTCCATGTTCAGTTGATCGAGATCGATCAGTCGGTACAGATAACGCAGGCCTTGGGCATCGCCTTCGTGCTCATGCAGCGCGGGAGTGCGCGAGGCCTGAATGCCGGCGCCGATCAGCCCGGCGAGTATTACGTTAGAGCGAGACATGCGCGTTACCCCTTCAGCCGCTGGCTGAAATGTTCCAGTGCCAGTCGATAGCCGTGACTGCCAAACCCGGCCATTACCGCTGTGGCAATCGCCGAGACAAACGAGTGATGACGAAATGGTTCGCGGGCGTGGACATTGGACAGGTGCACTTCGATCACCGGCAATTCACTGGCTACCAGCGCATCGCGAATCGCCACCGAAGTGTGCGTCCACGCCGCCGGGTTGATCACGATTCCGGCGCAACGGCCACGGGCGGCGTGAATCCAGTCGAGCAGTTCGCCTTCGTGGTTGGTCTGGCGAAACTCCACGGCCAGGCCGAATTCTTCAGCCGCACGACCGCACAGAGCCGAGATGTCCGCCAGGGTTTCGTGACCGTAAGTCGCCGGCTCGCGAGTGCCAAGCAGGTTCAGGTTCGGGCCGTTGAGCACCAGAACGATAGGGGGCATGAGGGGTGACTCCACTTATTGTTTTTGGCTTTGGCCGAGGGTTTCAGCCTGTGGAGATAAAATGTACTAGATGGTTACCATGGTCAATTGAACAAAAATGGACGTGGCTTTTTATGTTCGGTGATCGCACAGAAGCAATATTGATCGAGATATGACGACAGCTTTGCTTACGTTTTTTACCGGAGATTGACCGACTCATGACCCGTTCCGACGCTAGCCTCAAAGGCGGTGAAACGTCATGTGCTTGATCACCAGTCGTCGGATTTGAAAGGAATCTCGAATCCTGAAACTTTTTAACCTAACGGATGGGTTAGCATGAAGGTGTGCAGCTACAAAGGATTGTCGATCGTCATCATGCTGCGAGATGAACATTGCCCACCACACGTTCACGTGAATGCGGGCAGTTGGAGTGCCCGATTACAGTTCAGTTTCTGGCACAACGATATTGAGCTTTGGGACGTCGTGCCGCTTTCTCGTCGACCACCCTTGGCCGTGCTGGAAGGCTTGTGTCGATCCCTTGAGCAGCCTGCTCATCTGCGACGAGCACGCGGGATCTGGTGGTCGAAATTGCAAACTGTCTGTCTCGACAATCAATTGTGGGACAGCCATTCAAACGAAGTGTTGGGGATGAAACTCGTCACTGACACGACATACAGAGTGGGATCGGCGCGTTATCTGCCAGACGAGGGCAAAACTCTTCTGACATTGATAGACGCATTGGAAGGAGTGGAAATCGATTTATGAAGGTCATCAAAGCCAAGCCATCCGCACGTCGTCCCCTCACGGAGGAGATGATCGACGTCGCCATCGAGCAAGGGCAAGCACGCCGGACGAATAGCTTGCAGGCTGTCTCCGTAACCTTTGAGAAACCATCCCTGATCATCCGTTTTGAAGACGGCAGCGGTGTGTTGCTACCGGTGGATCGTTATCCAGAGTTCGACGGATTCAACGCAGCGGACTATGAAAGCCTGACAGTCGGCTTCGCGGGCACTGCGCTTTGTCACGAGGGTAAAGACCTCGACGTTTCCATTGCCGGGATGATTTCGGCGAGCCCATCACTATTAGCCATGGCCGCTTCTGCCGTTGCTTCGCGCAACGGCCGTCAGAGCAGCGCGGCAAAGTCTGCAGCCGCGCGGGCGAATGGCAAAAAGGGCGGGCGTCCGCGTAAGATCGATCCCGCTTAGTGAGCGCCCACAAAAAAGCCGTCAATCACGACGGCTTTTTCGCCTCAGCTCCCCGCAATCAACGCCGGGTCAGCAACACACCCGATTCCATGTGATGCGTCCACGGGAATTGGTCGAACAACGCGCATTTGGTAATACGGTGCGTGTCGTGCAACTGGGCGATGTTCGCCGCCAGGGTTTCCGGGTTGCAGGAGATGTACAGGATGTTGTCGAAGCGGCGGGTCAGCTCGCAGGTGTCCGGGTCCATGCCGGCGCGCGGCGGGTCGACGAAGACGCTGCCGAACTCATAGCTCTTCAGGTCGATGCCTTGCAGGCGACGGAACGGGCGCACTTCGTTGAGCGCTTCGGTCAGTTCTTCGGCAGACAAACGCACCAGAGTGACGTTATCCACAGCGTTTTCGCTGAGGTTGCTCAATGCAGCGTTGACCGAGGTCTTGCTGATTTCGGTGGCCAGCACTTTGCGCACGCGGGTAGCGAGCGGCAGGGTGAAGTTGCCGTTGCCGCAGTACAACTCGAGCAGATCGTCGCTGCGATCGCCCAATGCCTCGTACGCCCAGTTCAGCATCTTCTGGTTCACCGTGCCGTTTGGCTGGGTGAACGCGCCTTCCGGCTGGCGATAGCTGAAGGTGCGACCGCCGACTTCGAGTTTCTCGACCACGTAATCGAGGCCAAGCACTTCGCGTTTGCCCTTCGAGCGACCGATGATGCTGACGCCGAGATCCGCAGATAGCTTGGTGGCTGCCGCGTGCCAGTGTTCGTCCAGCGGACGGTGATAGCACAGGGTGATCATCGCATCGCCGGACAGCGTGGTCAGAAATTCCACCTGAAACAGCTTGTGGCTCAGCGCCGAGCTGGCTTGCCACGCGGCCTTCAGCTGCGGCATCAACTGGTTGATGCGCAGGCTGGCAATCGGGAACTCTTCAATGAGGATCGGTGTGCGCTTGTCGTCTTGAGCGAACATCGCGTAATGCCGATCGCCGCCCTCGCGCCACAAACGGAACTCTGCGCGCAGACGGAAGTTCTGCAGCGGCGAGTCGAAAACGGTCGGCTCGGGGGCATCGAACGGCGCCAGCAGGTCCCGCAAACGCGTGACCTTGGCTTCAAGTTGCTCGGCGTAAGCCTGGGAATCGAATGTCATGCGTTGAACCAACCCAACTTGATCACAAACAGAATCGACAGAATCACCAGCGCCGGGTTCAGCTCTCGAGCGCGGCCGGACAGCAACTTGATCACGGTCCAGGCGATGAAGCCGAACGCGATGCCGTTGGCAATCGAGTAAGTGAACGGCATGGCCAGCGCGGTCACCACGACCGGCGCGGCGACAGTGATGTCGTCCCAGTCTATTTCCGCCAGGCCCGACGTCATCAACACGGCGACAAACAGCAGCGCTGGTGCAGTGGCGAAGGCCGGAACGCTGGCCGCCAGTGGCGAGAAGAACAGTGCCAGCAGGAACAGAATCGCCACGACGATGGCGGTCAGACCAGTACGGCCACCCGCACTCACGCCAGCAGCAGATTCGATGTAACTGGTGGTGGTCGACGTACCCAGCAACGAACCGGCCATGGCCGCCGTGCTGTCGGCGATCAGTGCACGACCCATTTTCGGCATGTGGCCGTCCTTGCCCATCAGGCCGGCACGCTTGGCAACGCCGATCAGGGTGCCGGAGTTGTCAAAAAGGTCGACGAACAGGAAGGCGAAAATCACGCTGACCAGACCGATGTCCAGTGCGCCTTTGATGTCCAGTTGCATAAAGGTCGGCGCCAGCGAAGGTGGCATCGAGGTCACGCCGTTGAACGGGGTGAAGCCCATGGCGATGGACACGATAGTCACGGCCAGAATGCCGATCAGCACCGCCCCGCGCACTTTCAGCGCTTCGAGGGCGACGATCAGGGCGAAACCGAGGGTGGCGAGAATCGGCGCAGGTTGTTTCAGGTCACCGAGGCCGACCATGGTCGCCGGGTTGCTGACCACGATGCCAGCGTTGTGCAGGGCGATCAGTGCCAGGAACAGGCCGATACCGGCGGCAATGGCCGAGCGCAGTGGCAGCGGGATGCTGTTGATGATCCATTCACGGATGCGGAAGATCGACAGCAGGAAGAAGCACACCGCCGAGATGAATACCGCGCCCAGCGCCACTTGCCAGGTGTGACCCATGTGCAAGACCACGGTGTAGGTGAAGAAGGCGTTCAGGCCCATGCCCGGAGCGAGGGCAATCGGGTAGTTGGCGATCAGGCCCATGATCGTCGAACCGATCGCGGCGGCCAGACAGGTGGCGACAAACACCGCACCCTTGTCCATGCCGGTCTCACCGAGAATGCTCGGGTTGACGAACAGAATGTAGGCCATGGCCAAGAAAGTCGTGATGCCCGCCAGAATCTCGGTGCGCACGTTGGTGTTGTGTGCCTTGAGTTGAAACAGCCTTTCCAGCATGTCTGCTCCCCGTGGCGCGCGTGGCGCCGTGAATGTATCGACCTCAACAGCAAAGCACAGACCGTCGCTAGCGCCTGAAAAATTGTGGTGGGCCGGAAAAAGCCGCGCATCATACCAGCAGCGTGAGGAATATGGCGGTTGTTGGTGTCGATCGTCGGCGAAGTTTTGCCTTGAAGCCAACTGCGCCATACTGCGCGCTGATTTTTTCGGGGTGGGGAACGCATGAGCAAGCGCTGGATGAACGTTTTCGGGTTAATCGCAACGCTGACGGCCGGGATGTCGACGGCTTGGGCAGCATCGGCCCCACCGTTGACGCAAGTGAAGGTGATCAAGGTGCAATCGCCTGCCTGCGGCCTTGAAGACATCGGCGATGGGCAGACGCAAACCCAGTGCAATCACAGCGGACCGAATATCAAGGTTTACGTGCTCGAAGTCGGCTACGGCAAGAGCCAGCCCCAGGTCGCACTGGACGGTTTTGAAGTGAACGGCACCCGAGCCCCGGTGTGTGCCTTTGATAACGGCAACCTCACCGAATGCACTCCCGGCAACAAAACCGTCGGTTCTCTTTATACCTTCGATCTGGCGGGCAAGCAGGAAGGCACTTTCACCTTCAGCAACACCTCGATCAACGCGCCACGCAATACAATGTCGACCCAGATTTACATCAAGTAACGGCTGTTGCAGCGCGATCCGGGTGAAGCTGACTACGCTTCAAGTATCACCCAGCGGATAGCGCCCATGACCTTTAGAGCCCTGATTACCCTCGCCGAGGGCATCGATGATCTGCAAAGTGTGACCCTGATCGACGTGCTGCGCCGCGCCGGCATCGAAGTGGTCGCCGCCAGTATTGAAGGACGACGCATGCTGACTTGCGCGCGTGGCACGCGCCTGACCGCCGACGGCATGCTGGTCGATGTGCTGGCGCAAACCTTCGACCTGATCGTCCTGCCCGGCGGCGCCGTTGGCTCTCAACACCTGGCGGCGCATCAACCGCTGCAACAACTGCTCAAGGATCAGGCCAGTGCCGGCCGCCTGTTCGCCGCCATCGGCGAATCCCCGGCCGTCGCCCTGCAACGCTTCGGTGTGCTGCGCCAGCGGCGCATGACCTGCCTGCCCAGCGCCAGTCATCAACTCTCGGGCTGTACGTTTGTTGATCAACCGGTGCTGGTCGATGGCAACTGCGTCACCGCGCAAGGCTCCAGCGCTGCGCTGGAGTTTGCCTTGACGCTGGTCGAGCAAATCGGCGGCAAGGCCTTGCGGGTGAAAGTGGCGGGGGAGTTGTAGGTCTGGATCGCTTCAGACCTTCACCTCTTCCACCGGCACATGCATCCGGTCCCGGTTAGCCAGCGTCGGAAACAACTTGATCCACGTCCCCGTGACCACCAGCGTGCCGATCCCGCCCATCACCACCGCTGGCACGGTTCCGAACCAGTGGGCTGTGACGCCGGATTCGAATTCACCCAACTGGTTTGAAGCACCGATAAACAGCCCGTTCACCGCGCTGACCCGGCCGCGCATTTCGTCCGGGGTTTCCAACTGCACGAACGACGCGCGGATGACCATGCTGATCATGTCCGCCGCGCCAAGTACTACCAGCACTGCCAGGGAGAACCAGAATGAGGTCGACAGGCCGAACGCGATGGTGGCGACGCCGAAAATGCCGACTGCGGTGAACATCACCCGACCGACATTGCGCTCCACGGCAAATCGCGCAAGGAACAGCGACATCCCCAGTGCGCCGACCGCCGGTGCCGAACGCAGCAACCCGAGGCCCCACGGTCCGGTCAGCAGGATGTCCTTGGCGAATACCGGCAGCAGCGCCGTGGCCCCGCCGAGCAGTACCGCAAACAGATCCAGCGAAATCGCCCCGAGAATGTCCGGGCGACTGCGAATGAAGCGAATCCCCGCCAGCAACGAATCCAGCGTGGCTTTGCCTTTGTTCAACGGCGTCTGCCGCGCGGGCAGGTTGAGCATCAAGGTGCAGGCAATGACGTAGAGCAGCACGGTCGGGCCATAGACCCAGACGCTGCCAAATGCGTAAAGCAAACCACCCAGCGCCGGGGCGACGATCGTTGCCGACTGTTGCGCCGACTGCGCCGCCGCTACGGCCCGAGGGAATAGCGCGCTGGGCACAATACTTGGCAGCAACGCCTGTGTGGTCGGCATCTCGAACGAGCGCGCCGCGCCGAGCAGGAAGGCGAGGATGAAGATCATCTCGCGGGTCACGTGATCGGTGGCGCTACCGATGGCCAGTGCCAGCGCGATCAACGCCTGTAACGACTGGCAGATCGCCGCGACTTTGCGCCGGTCATAACGGTCGGCGACATGCCCGGTGTGCAGCATGAACAGCACGCGCGGAGCGAATTCGACCAGCCCGACCAGACCCAGATCGAGGACGTTGCCGGTCAATTGGTAGAGGTTCCAGCCAATCGCCACGGTGAGCATCTGGAAACCGCTGGCGGTAAAGATCCGCGCGAACCAGAAAGCGAGAAACGGGCGGTGATGACGTAACAGCAGGGGCTCTTGGCTGGGCATCTGAAGGCAGGTCTGGCTCGAGGGGAATGCCGAGGTTATCACCAGTTTGTAACAGGAAGTTGCTATGGCAAAAAATTTAGTTAGGAGGACATCGAATTTTTTGCGGTGCAGATTGATTCCGCTGTTCGGGAATTTGTGTCGTCCTCGGAATCTGTACTGTTTTCCCCGCTTACGACACGCCGGGGATTTGTTGCAGAGCATTGCCCCGCCGATGAGGCAACTTGTCACGCGGCAAACGACCACGCAGTTCATCGGTAAAAATGGGACTACTCTTTCAACGTTGCTTGATCCAGATCAAGACCCAAAAGGAATTGATCCGGTGGCCAGTTGGCCAGACTCCCTGCGTTGCGATGGTTGTTTAAAAAGAACGAATCGGAATTCGCCGCACTCCATATCCGTGGGGGCAGTGGGTGCAGGCCTCCGGGTCCGCAGCCGGTATTACCTGACAGAGGAAGCCATATGTTCGGTTTAGAGGCACTAGATCTCGCCCGAATTCAGTTCGCGTTCACCATCTCGTTCCACATCCTGTTCCCGGCCATCACCATTGGCCTGGCGAGTTACCTCGCGGTACTCGAAGGCCTGTGGCTGAAAACCCGTAACGACACCTACCGTGACCTCTACCATTTCTGGTCGAAGATCTTCGCCGTCAACTTCGGCATGGGTGTGGTCTCGGGGCTGGTCATGGCCTATCAGTTCGGCACCAACTGGAGCCGCTTCTCGGACTTCGCCGGCGCCGTCACCGGACCATTGCTGACCTATGAAGTGCTCACGGCATTCTTCCTCGAGGCCGGTTTCCTTGGGGTGATGTTGTTCGGCTGGAACAAGGTCGGGCGCGGGCTGCACTTCTTTTCCACCGTCATGGTGGCGATCGGCACGCTGATTTCGACCTTCTGGATTCTCGCGTCCAACAGCTGGATGCAGACCCCGCAGGGCTTCGAAATCATCAACGGTCAGGTGATTCCCACCGACTGGCTGGCGATCATCTTCAACCCATCGTTCCCCTATCGCCTGATGCACATGGCGACGGCTGCGTTCGTCGCTACGGCATTCTTCGTCGGCTCCTCGGCGGCCTGGCACTTGCTGCGTGGCAAGGACAATCCGGCGATCCGCACGATGCTGTCGATGGCGATGTGGATGGCGCTGATTGTCGCGCCGATCCAGGCGGTCATCGGCGACTTCCATGGTCTGAATACGCTCAAGCATCAGCCGGCAAAAATCGCCGCGATCGAAGGTCACTGGGAAAACCACGGTGACGAAGCGACGCCGCTGATTCTGTTCGGCTGGCCGGACATGAAGGAAGAGAAAACCAAGTTCGCCGTGGAGATTCCGTATCTCGGCAGCCTTATCCTCACGCACTCGCTGGACAAACAGGTGCCAGCGCTCAAGGAGTTTCCGCCGGAAGACCGGCCGAATTCGACCATCGTGTTCTGGTCGTTCCGGGTCATGGTCGGCCTCGGTTTCCTGATGATCTTCACCGGTCTGTGGAGCCTGTGGTTGCGCAAACGCGACACGCTCTACACCTCACGGCCATTCCTTTATCTGGCGTTGTGGATGGGGCCGTCCGGCCTGATCGCGATCCTCGCTGGCTGGTTCACCACTGAAATCGGCCGTCAGCCGTGGGTGGTCTACGGGCTGATGCGCACGGCGGATGCGTCCTCCAACCACAGCTTCATGCAGATGAGCATCACCCTGATCATGTTTGTGGTGGTGTACTTCGCCCTGTTCGGCGCAGGTCTCGGTTACATGATGCGTCTGGTGCGCAAAGGGCCGAAGATCAGCGAGGGTGCCGAAACGCCGCAAGGTGGTCCAGGCAAACCGCGCACACCGGCGCGTCCGTTGTCCGCCGCCGACGATTCGGCCGATGCCGATCACGACGACACCCCCAGCCTGACCAAGGAGATTTGAGCCATGGGTATTGATCTTCCGCTGATCTGGGCCGTGATCATCATCTTCGGCATCATGATGTACGTGGTCATGGACGGCTTCGATCTGGGCATCGGGATTCTTTTCCCGTTCATCCCTGGCAAAGTCGACCGTGACGTGATGATGAACACTGTGGCCCCGGTCTGGGACGGCAACGAAACCTGGCTGGTACTGGGCGGCGCGGCGTTGTTTGGCGCGTTCCCGCTGGCCTATTCGGTGGTGTTGTCGGCGCTGTACCTGCCGCTGATCTTTATGTTGATCGGTTTGATCTTCCGTGGTGTGGCGTTCGAGTTCCGCTTCAAGGCCAAGGACGACAAGCGTCATCTCTGGGACAAGGCCTTCATCGGCGGCTCGGTGGCGGCAACGTTCTTCCAGGGCGTGGCGCTGGGCGCGTTCATCGATGGCTTGCCGGTGGTCAATCGGCAGTTCGCCGGCGGTTCACTGGACTGGCTGACGCCGTTCACAATGTTCTGCGGCGCCGCGCTGGTGGTGGCCTATGCCTTGCTCGGCTGTACCTGGCTGATCATGAAAACCGAAGGCAAGCTGCAGGAACAGATGCATGACCTGGCACGGCCATTGGCTTTCGTACTGCTGGCCGTGATCGGTATTGTCAGTATCTGGACGCCGTTGGCTCATCCGGATATTGCCACCCGCTGGTTCAGCATGCCGAACCTGTTCTGGTTCATGCCGGTGCCGATTCTGGTGCTGGTGACGATGTACGGCCTGATCCGCGCGGTGGCGCGCAACGCCAACTACATGCCGTTCCTGCTGACCCTGGTGCTGATCTTCCTCGGCTATAGCGGCCTCGGTATCAGCCTGTGGCCGAACATCGTGCCGCCGTCGATCTCGATCTGGGACGCCGCCGCACCGCCGCAAAGTCAGGGCTTCATGCTGGTGGGCACGCTGTTCATCATCCCGTTCATCCTGGGTTACACCTTCTGGAGCTACTACGTGTTCCGCGGCAAGGTCACCCACGAAGACGGCTATCACTAAGCAAAACCCTGTGGGAGCGAGCCTGCTCGCGATGGCGTCGGCGATGGCGCCATCAATCTTGAAGAGGTTTGAAGAAAATGACTGGAAAACATTCCCTGCACGACATTGAACAAGCCGAAAAAAAACCGCTGTGGCAGCGGCTCGGCTGGTTGGCCCTGATCTGGGTCGGCAGTGTCGGCGCGCTGTTCATCGTCGCCAGCCTGATGCGCATGTTCATGAATGCCGCAGGCCTGACCACGCACTGAATCATCCCGTCCCGGCGCCTTCGGGTACGGCTTTGCAACCCTCCTTGCGGAGGGTTTTTTTTGCCTGGCGGTTTACTTGCGGGCTTTGAGGATCACGAATTTCGGTGTGGCGGCCACTTGCTCGACGCCACGGAACAGCCGCGCCAGTTTGCTGTGGTAACCCAGATGGCGGTTGCCGACGATGTACAGCGCGCCACCCACCACCAGTGCTTCGCGCGCCTGCTGGAACATGCGCCAGGCCAGAAAGTCACCGACCACTTGCTGCTGATGGAACGGCGGATTGCACAGCACCACGTCCAGTGATTGTGCTTCCTGCCCGGCCAGACCATCGCCGGCACGCACAATCACCTCGCGATCGCCCAGCGCTGCGCGCCAGTTCTCGGCAGCCGATTGCACCGCCATGAACGACTCGTCGACCAGCGTGTAATGCGCATCGGGGTTTTGCAGCGCACTCGCGATGGCCAGAACACCATTGCCACAGCCCAGATCGGCGACTCGGGCATTGCCCAGGTTTTTCGGCAGATGCGGGAGGAAGGCGCGTGTGCCGATGTCCAGGCCTTCGCGGCAGAACACGTTGGCGTGGTTAAGCAATTCGATCGACGGCTCGTCGAGGCGATACCGCGAAGGGTAGGGCGAGACGACCGGGACTTTTGCTTCTGGCGTAGCGATCAACAGCCGCGCCTTCTTCACCGCCAGTGAGGCTTGCACCGGGCCGATGTAGCGCTCAAGCAGATCACCGGCAGCGCGTGGCAGGTGTTTGACCATCGCCGCCGCCACCACTTCAGCGCCGGGCGCGAGCTGCCCTTGCAAGCGGATCAGTTGTTCTTCCAGCAGCGCGAGGGTTTTCGGTACGCGGATCAGTACCCGGTCGAACGGTCCGACCAATGGCTCGCTGGCGGGGATCCCGCAAACAGCGTCAAACGCCTGGCCATTGCGCAACAGGTTTTTCTCCAGCCCCTGAAACCCCAGAAACGAGTCGCCGCTGCTGCTGACCTTGACCTTGCCGAGCAGGCTGGCCGCCAGCGCACCAAAGCTGTCGTTGAGCACCAATACGCGCGTGTCGGCCGTCGGTTGCTGCGCAGCCAAATGGTTGAGCAGGTATTCGTCGGCGGCATCGAAGGCTTGCAGCGGTTCGTTCTGCTGTTCTGGCTGGCGGATCAGATCGAGTTGGGCGAAGGGCGTATCAAGCAAAGGCATCGGGCGGGGACTCAGGGTAATCAACAGGGTGTTCCGCAGCCCTGACAGTGTGCGGCGGAACCGACCGAGTGTAAGGCAACGCAGAATGTTCGCGTCATCACTCAGGAGGGCCACAAATGGTACGTTTTTTTCTTCGTTATTACCCGCACGTTTTGTAAAGGAGGCACGACCGATCGACTAGATGATGCCGGCTTTGGTGGCCTTGGTAACAGCGGACATCTTGTTGCAGGCCCCGAGCTTCACGATGAGGTTTTGCACGTGATAATTCACGGTGCGCTCGCTCAGGTTGAGAATCTTCGAGATTTCATAGGCCGTTTTGCCGGCAGCAGATAATTGCAGAACCTCAAGTTCTCGTGGCGACAGGTGTGGCTGGCGTGGTTTGAGAGACTCACGCGGCAGCGTCCGGGCAAATAGTTCACTCAAGTGGCTGGTGGCGTAGAACATATAACCAAAATGTTCATACAGCTCCAGAGGACTGATCGGGCAGTGCCTGCGCGCCAGGCTGATGATGCTGCACAAGCCGCTTGGCTCATGATGGAACGCCTGTGACCAGCCATGTTGCAGACCGTGATGCTGTAATCCTTCCCAGTAAGGGAGGGCATCTGCGAATACCGATTCGCACCAGACAATAGGCGTCATTGAATGATTGCAGTGTGCTATCAGTGGGTCAACTTTACTGTAGTTGTTTTTCTCGTATTGTGAATTCCATTCGTCAGGGTAGTTGTTGATTTGCAAGGGTTTAAGCGGTATGTCGCGATGAAGTGAAACAACCGAAATTGCGCAAAAGTTGAAGCCGAGATTTTCCGCGAATTGCAACAATATCGGATAAGCAGTCTCTACTCCTTTGGCAAAAGTCAGTCTTTTTAACTGTGACTCCTTCCACGTTTCCATCTTGAACACTCCATAGACGTTGCGGGGCACCGAATGGATCCAAAGGATCCGGCACGCAACGAAGTGTAGGATGTTTCTTACAATGGGCTTTAAATTTTTTCGAGATTGCAGATAGCGAAATATCCATAAAGCGTTCTTAGGGTGGACGATGTTTATATTTATATTGTCATCTGATAAATACTGCCGGATTGATTAAGTGTTCGAATGCCATTACCAATTATCGGTGTTTAGACCAGTTAATTTGCGCGACACTGACGGCAATCGTTCAATGGAGTACCCCATGACCGCCAGCGCAGAGCAATACACCACGCAGACGTTACTCGATGTCCAACCCCTGACCCCGAGCCTGTTTACCTTGCGCACCAGCCGGGATGCCGGTTTTCGTTTCCGCGCCGGGCAGTTCGCCAGGCTGGGTGTGAGCAAAGCTGACGGCAGCATTGTCTGGCGGGCTTATTCGATGGTGTCGTCGCCGTTTGACGACTATCTCGAATTCTTTTCCATTGTGGTGCCGGGCGGGGAGTTCACCAGTGAACTGAGTCGGCTGCAGGTCGGCGATACCTTGCTGGTGGATCGCCAGGCGTTCGGCTACCTGACCCTTGATCGCTTCGTCGACGGGCGAGATTTATGGCTGTTGTCCACGGGCACCGGGGTGGCGCCGTTTCTGTCGATTCTGCAGGACTTCGAAGTCTGGGAAAAATTCGAGCGCATCATTCTGGTGTACAGCGTGCGCGAGGCGCGGGAGCTGGCCTATCAGGATTTGATTGCCGGACTCAGGCAGCGCGACTATCTCCGCGAACATGCCCACAAATTGCAGTTCATCGCGACGGTGACACGTGAAACACATCCAGGTGCTCTTCACGGGCGTATCACCACCTTGATCGAAAATGGTGAGCTGGAGCACGCAGCGGGCGTGGAACTGTCGGCTGAGCACTCGCGTGTCATGCTGTGCGGCAATCCGCAGATGATTGATGACACGCGCGCGTTGCTGAAAAAACGCCACATGAGCCTCAGCCTCACCCGCCGGCCTGGCCAGGTGGCGGTGGAAAACTACTGGTAAACAAAAAACGGCGCCTCGAAGGCGCCGTTGTTTCTATCGTGCAAGGTTCAGGGCCGGGTGTTCTGGGCCTTGAGCAAGTCGCGGATCTCGCCCAGCAACTCTTCTTCCTTGGTCGGAACCGGTGGCAGGGTCGGGGCCACGGCTTCTTCGCGCTTGAGGCGGTTGATGGCTTTGACGCCCATGAAGATCGCGAAAGCGACGATCACGAAGTCCAGAATGGTCTGCAGGAACTTGCCGTAGGCCATTACCACCCCAGGTGCAGCGCCATCGGCGGCCTTGAGCGTGATGGCCAGATCACTGAAGTCCACCCCACCGATCAGCAGGCCGATTGGCGGCATGATGACGTCACCGACAAACGACGAAACAATCTTGCCGAACGCGGCCCCGATGATGATACCGACGGCCATGTCGACCACATTGCCTTTGACCGCGAAGGCCTTGAACTCACTTAGCACGCCCATAGTTATTTCCTTGTTACAGATGAGTTTGGTGTACGCAGTGTAAATCAGCAAAACGCGTCCTGCGCGAAACACCTTCTTACAATGCCCGTTTTTATCGACACATCAATCGACGATTAGTTTGCAAAGTGCCATCAATCGCGCGCGAAATATCCGGTAAATCGCTGATCGGAAAGCCAATTTTCTCAATCATGGCGTTACGTTCTTTCTATTTATGTTCGACGTCGCAGGCCTCTAGCCTTGGGTTGGCGCATCTGGATGCGCCCCAAAACAACCAGAGGATCCTGATATGAATTCCGCACTTGGACTGGGGGCTTTTCCCCGTCGCCGCACCCTCGGTGTACTCACCGCCAGTCTGTTGACCTTTTCCGTCAACGCCGCTCCGCTGACCCGCGATAACGGCGCCGCCGTCGGCGACAATCAGAACTCGCAGACCGCCGGCGCCAACGGCCCGGTGCTGCTACAGGATGTGCAACTGATCCAGAAGCTGCAACGCTTCGATCGTGAGCGCATTCCCGAGCGCGTGGTTCACGCACGCGGCACCGGTGCCCATGGCACCTTCACCGTGACCAACGACCTCAGCGACCTGAGCAAGGCCAAGGTGTTTGCCGCCGGCCAGAGCACCCCTGTATTTGTGCGCTTCTCTGCCGTGGTGCACGGTAATCACTCGCCGGAAACACTGCGCGACCCACGGGGTTTCGCCACCAAGTTCTACACGGCCGACGGCAACTGGGATCTGGTCGGCAACAATTTCCCGACCTTTTTCATTCGCGACGCAATCAAGTTTCCCGACATGGTGCACGCGTTTAAACCGGACCCACGGACTAACCTCGATGACGACTCGCGTCGATTCGACTTCTTCTCCCATGTACCGGAAGCTACTCGTACGCTGACCGAGTTGTATTCGAACTCGGGCACTCCCGCCAGTTATCGAGAAATGGACGGCAACGGCGTACATGCGTACAAGTTGATCAACGCCAAAGGCGAAGTTAACTATGTAAAGTTTCACTGGAAGAGCTTGCAGGGAATTAATAACCTGACGCCAAAACAAGTCGCCAACGTTCAGGGTCAAGACTACAGTCACATGACCAATGATCTGGTGAGTAATATCAATAAAGGCAATTTCCCGAAATGGGACTTGTACATTCAAGTGCTGAAACCACAAGACTTGTCCAAGTTTGATTTTGATCCATTAGACGCCACCAAGATCTGGCCAGGTATTCCTGAACGAAAAGTTGGACAAATGGTATTGAACCGTAATCCGGCGAATGTCTTCCAGGAAACCGAACAAGTGGCCATGGCGCCAGCGAATATTGTTCCGGGCATCGAGCCTTCCGAAGACCGTTTGTTGCAAGGTCGAGTGTTCTCTTATGCCGATACGCAGATGTACCGCCTGGGTGCCAATGCGCTGCAATTGCCGATCAATGCGCCGAAAGTTGCCGTGAACAATGGCAATCAGGACGGTGCGATGAACTTCGGTGCCAGCAATAGCGGCGTGAACTATCAGCCGAGCCGACTGCAACCGCGTGAGGAGACCCAGAGTGCACGTTACAGCCAGTCGGCGCTGTCGGGCAGCACTCAGCAGGCGAAAATCCAGCGTGAGCAGAACTTCAAGCAGGCCGGCGATCTGTATCGCTCGTTCAGCAAGCAAGAACGCCGGGATCTGATCGACAGCTTCGGCGGCTCGCTGGCGACCACCGATGACGAGAGCAAGCACATCATCCTGTCCTTCCTTTATAAGGCCGATCCGGAATACGGCACCGGCGTCACCAAAGTGGCCAAAGGTGACCTGAGCCGGGTCAAGGCGTTGGCGGCCAAACTGGCCGACTGATACCGACGTAGCGCACGCGGGGCCTGAGTCAGGCCCCGTTCCGTGCAAGGAGACTACTCATGCGAATCTGTCTTTTACTGTTGGCCGGTTGCCTGTCGTTCGCGGCGTGGGCGGCACCGGTCGAGCAGAGTCCCGAGGCGATCAAGGCCCAACTGCAGGACTATTACTTCGACGCGGCCCGGCGCGGTGATGTACCGATGCTCGACACCTTTATCGAGTCCGGCTATTCCCTCGATACCCGCGACAGCAAAGGCTACACCGCGCTGATTCTGGCGGCTTATCACGGTCAAGCGCCGGCGGTGGAGCGGTTACTCGCGGCCGGCGCCGATGCCTGTGCCCAGGATCAACGCGGCAACACAGCGCTGATGGGGGCGATTTTCAAAGGGGAATTACAGATCGCCCGGCGCTTGATGGCCACCAATTGCAGCCCCGATCAGCGCAACGGCGCCGGGCAGACGGCGGCCATGTACGCCGGGTTGTTCAAGCGTCTGGAGTTGCTTGATGCATTGAAGGCCAAGGGCGCTGACCTGAATGCCGAAGATCCGTTGGGCAATAGCGCCGCGCGTCTGGCCAGCGGAGAAATCCGTAGTGCAGCGCCGCGCTGATCGGCAGCACGTGCGTTATCATCGCGGTTTTTGTCGGGGGTTCTGATGGCCAAGGCCAAGCGCATGTACGGCTGCACCGAGTGCGGCGCAACCTTTCCCAAGTGGGCCGGGCAGTGTGGGGAATGTGGTGCCTGGAACACCCTGACCGAAACCATGATCGAAAGCGGTGGTGCCACGGCACCGACCGGACGCACCGGTTGGGCAGGACAGCAGGCGCAGATCAAGACCCTGGCCGAAGTCAGCATCGAAGAGATTCCGCGTTTCTCCACCGCGTCCGGTGAACTGGATCGGGTTTTGGGCGGCGGTCTGGTCGATGGTTCGGTGGTGTTGATCGGCGGTGATCCTGGCATCGGCAAATCGACGATCCTGTTGCAGACCCTGTGCAACCTCGCCAAGAGCATGCCGGCCCTTTATGTCACTGGCGAAGAATCCCAGCAGCAAGTGGCCATGCGCGCCCGCCGTCTCGGCTTGCCCCAGGATCAACTGCGGGTGATGACCGAAACCTGCATCGAAACCATCATCGCCACGGCCCGTCAGGAAAAGCCCAAGGTGATGGTGATCGACTCGATCCAGACGATCTTCACCGAACAACTGCAGTCGGCACCCGGCGGTGTTTCCCAGGTACGTGAAAGCGCGGCGTTGCTGGTGCGGTATGCCAAGCAGAGCGGCACGGCGATTTTCCTCGTCGGCCACGTCACCAAGGAGGGCGCGCTGGCCGGTCCTCGCGTCTTGGAGCACATGGTCGACACCGTGCTGTATTTCGAAGGTGAGTCCGATGGCCGCTTGCGCCTGCTGCGCGCAGTGAAAAACCGTTTTGGTGCGGTCAACGAATTGGGCGTGTTCGGCATGACTGACAAGGGTTTGAAAGAAGTCTCCAACCCTTCGGCGATTTTTCTCACTCGCGCGCAGGAAGAAGTCCCGGGCAGTGTGGTCATGGCGACGTGGGAAGGCACCCGGCCGATGCTGGTGGAAGTGCAGGCGCTGGTCGATGACAGTCATCTGGCCAATCCGCGTCGGGTGACGCTGGGCCTGGATCAGAACCGTTTGGCGATGTTGCTTGCCGTTTTGCACCGCCATGGCGGCATCCCGACCCATGATCAGGATGTGTTCCTCAACGTAGTCGGTGGCGTGAAGGTGCTGGAGACGGCGTCTGACCTGGCGCTGATGGCGGCTGTCATGTCGAGCTTGCGCAATCGACCGTTGCCGCATGATCTGTTGGTATTTGGTGAAGTGGGGCTGTCCGGTGAGGTGCGTCCGGTGCCGAGCGGGCAGGAGCGATTGAAGGAAGCCGCCAAGCATGGCTTCAAACGGGCGATCGTGCCGAAGGGCAATGCGCCGAAGGAATCCCCTCCGGGCTTGCAGATTATTGCCGTGACCCGCCTCGAACAGGCCCTCGACGCCCTTTTCGAATAAACCACCGACCCCTGTAGGAGTGAGCCTGCTCGCGATAGCGGTGAACCAGTCAACGCAAATGTTGAATGACAAATCGCTATCGCGAGCAGGCTCACTCCTACATTTGATCTGTGGCGGATTCTAGATTTCGATCAGGGCGCCCAGTTCGCGCTCAAGTTCTTGCGGATCAGCCAGGTTCAGCTCGATCACCCGTCTCAAGCGCTGAATCGATTCCAGACTGATATGTCGGCAGACAAAGCCCAACTGGTTATTTTCTTCGTGTGCCAGATGCACATCCATCTCGATATCGACGTCATCGCTCAGGTGAATGTCGACGAAAAAATCCTTCTCCGCATCCCCCAGCCACGGCTCAGGCCGTTCGATCAGCAGCCCCTTGAGCGACAGATCGATCAGCTTCACCGGCCAGATAAACTGCCCCTGACTCAGCTCGGTTCTGGCATCGAACGCAATACGTTTGAAGCGACGACGGTTGGCGGGGTGCTCGCTCATGGCGCAATCCTCATGAAGGTTCGCTGACTATAGACCGCGAATGCGGGCGCCAGCCAATCGCTAAAGCGTCTAGACCAACGTCGGGGTATGGCCTTTGGCGCCGTAAGCGCTAAACTCGGGGTGGCTGTCTTTCTTGTCCACCCTGGCTGGAATAATAAAATGAAAAATAATAATAGCCTGCTACGCCACTTACCCTGGCTAGTGCTGGCAATCGTAGGAGCGTGCGCCCTGGGCGTAGTGGCATTGCGCCGCGGCGAGGCGATCAACGCCTTGTGGATTGTGGTCGCCGCCGTGGCCATTTATCTGGTTGCGTACCGTTACTACAGTCTGTTCATCGCCAACAACGTGATGCAACTTGATCCACGTCGGGCCACCCCCGCCGTGCTCAACAACGACGGTCTGGACTATGTGCCGACCAACAAACACATTCTTTTCGGTCACCACTTTGCAGCGATCGCTGGCGCAGGACCTCTGGTCGGCCCGGTATTGGCCGCACAGATGGGCTACTTGCCCGGCACGCTGTGGCTGATAGCTGGGGTGGTGCTGGCGGGCGCGGTGCAGGACTTCATGGTTCTGTTCATGTCGACCCGGCGCAACGGCCGTTCCCTGGGCGACATGGTGCGTGAAGAAATGGGCCGCGTGCCCGGCACCATCGCACTGTTCGGCTGCTTCCTGATCATGATCATCATCCTCGCGGTGCTGGCGCTGATCGTGGTCAAAGCGCTGGCCGAGAGCCCGTGGGGCATCTTCACCGTGATGGCGACCATCCCGATCGCGATGTTCATGGGCATTTACATGCGCTACATCCGCCCGGGCCGTATCGGCGAAATCTCCGTGGTCGGCGTGTTGCTGCTGCTCGGTTCGATCTGGCTCGGTGGGCAGATTGCCGCTGATCCGGTGTGGGCCAAGGCGTTCACCTTCACTGGCGTGCAGATTACCTGGATGCTGGTTGGTTACGGTTTCGTCGCGGCGTCGCTGCCGGTGTGGCTGATTCTGGCACCGCGTGACTACCTGTCGACATTCCTCAAGATCGGTACCATCGTCGCCCTGGCGATCGGTATTCTGATCACCATGCCCGAGCTGAAAATGCCGGCGCTGACCCAGTTCGTCGACGGCACTGGCCCTGTGTGGAAGGGCGGTCTGTTCCCGTTCCTGTTCATCACCATCGCTTGCGGTGCGGTTTCCGGTTTCCACGCACTGATTTCTTCGGGCACCACGCCGAAGCTGCTGGATAACGAAACCAACGCCCGTTACATCGGTTACGGCGGCATGTTGATGGAGTCGTTCGTGGCGATCATGGCCATGGTCGCCGCTTCGGTGATCGAGCCTGGCGTGTACTTCGCCATGAACAGCCCGGCCGCCGTGGTTGGCAGTGATGTCGCATCGGTTGCGCAAGTGGTCTCCAGCTGGGGTTTCGCGATCACGCCGGAAGCGCTGCAAGCCGTGGCGCACGACATCGGTGAAACCACCATCCTGGCCCGTGCCGGTGGTGCGCCGACCCTGGCGGTCGGTATCGCGCAGATCCTGCACAGTGTCCTGCCGGGTGAAAACACCATGGCGTTCTGGTACCACTTCGCGATCCTGTTCGAAGCGCTGTTCATCCTCACCGCTGTCGACGCCGGTACCCGTGCCGGACGTTTCATGCTGCAGGATCTGCTCGGCTCTTTCGTGCCAGCGCTGAAGCGTACCGAATCGTGGACGGCCAACCTGATCGCCACCGCCGGTTGTGTGGCGATGTGGGGCTGGTTGCTGTACCAAGGCGTGATCGATCCACTGGGCGGCATCAACACCTTGTGGCCGCTGTTCGGTATTTCCAACCAGATGCTGGCCGGTATCGCGCTGATGCTTGGCACCGTGGTCCTGATCAAAATGAAGCGTCAGCGCTACATTTGGGTCACCCTGCTGCCAGCCACTTGGCTGCTGATTTGCACCACGACTGCAGGCTTCATCAAACTGTTCGATGCCAACCCGGCGATCGGCTTCCTGTCGCTGGCCAAGAAATACAGCGATGCGCTGGCCAATGGTCAGGTGCTGGCACCGGCAAAAAGCGTCGAGCAGATGCAGCACGTGATCTTCAACGCTTACACCAACGCAACGCTTACCGCGCTGTTCCTGTTCGTGGTCTTCAGCATCCTGTTCTATGCGCTCAAGGTCGGCATCGCCGCCTGGGGCAAAAAAGAGCGTACGGATAAAGAATCGCCATTCCAGGCTTTGCCGGATGCGTAACCAGAGGATTGCACCATGTTCAATGACCTGAGTCGCCTCGGTAAATACCTCGGTCAGGCCGCGCGCCTGATGGTCGGCATGCCCGACTACGACACCTACGTCGAGCATATGCAAACCAAGCACCCGGACAAACCGGTGATGAGCTACGAGATGTTCTTTCGCGAACGTCAGGAAGCCCGTTACGGTGGCAAGGGTGGGCCGAAGTGCTGTTGAGCTGACAGCCTGCGGTTGAGGTAATCCCCTGTGGGAGCGAGCCTGCTCGCGAATACGGAGTGTCAGTTGATGAATGATTTGACTGACACACCGCTTTCGTGAGCAGGCTCGCTCCCACAGTTGTTTTTGTGTTGTTCATTCATTTTGTGAAGGGGATCAGTTTTGTCTTCTCCCATACCTGTAACGGTACTCAGCGGTTTCCTCGGCGCCGGCAAGACCACTTTGCTGCGCCATATTCTGAAAGCCGAGCACGGCCTGAAAATCGCCGTGATCGAAAACGAATTCAGCGACGCCGGCATCGACACGCAGTTGCTGGGTGATGAGCCGGTGCAAGTCATGACTCTGGCCAACGGCTGCGTCTGCTGCACCATTCACACCGACCTGACCAAGGCGTTGTATTTGCTGCTGGAACGGCTGGACAGCGGCGAGATTGCGTTCGATCGTCTGGTCATCGAGTGCACCGGTCTGGCCGATCCGGCACCCGTAGCGCAGACCTTTTTCATTGATGAAGAACTGCGCGAGCGTTACCTGCTCGACGGCATCATTACCTTGGTCGATGCCGCGCACGCGGACGTGCACCTGACCCAAACCATCGCTCAGGCGCAGATCGGTTTTGCCGATCGCCTGCTGGTGAGCAAGACCGACTTGGTGGACGAGGCGACTTTCAACGCGTTGAGCGAACGCCTGACGCGGATCAACCGTCGCGCGCCAGTCCGTGTGGTTGATCACGGCAACATCGATCTGGGTGAATTGCTCGACGTGCGCGGCTTCAACCTTAACGCCGATCTCGGCGGTGGTTTGAGCTTGCGTCCGCTGAGCAAGGCGCCGTCGATTGATCGTATTTCCAGTCTGGTATTGCGCACCGATCAGCCGCTGGATATCGATCAGCTCAGCGAGTTCATGAATGAACTGCTGGAAGAGCACGGCAAACAATTGCTGCGGTACAAGGGCGTGCTGAACATTGCCGGTGAGGATCGGCGTTTGGTGTTTCAGGGCGTGCTGAAACTCTATGGTTTCGACTGGGACACCGAGTGGGCCGAGGGTGAGGCGCGGGAGAGTGTGATTGTGTTTATTGCTGATGATTTGCCGGAAGAGAAGATTCGGGCGGGGTTTGCCAGGGTGGCTTCTGCCTGATGGGTTTGTAGTGTCAATGATGACGCCATCGCGAGCAGGCTCACTCCTACAGGGGAACGCGTTTCAAATGTAGGAGTGAGCCTGCTCGCGATAGCAATCTAACCTGCAACACAATGCTCAAGGTCTGAACCCAGCAGGGTCTGCTCAAGATGATCCAGATGCTGATTCATCAGCATGCCAGCCTTGGAAGCATCGCCACGCTCGACCGCCTCAACCAGCGCCAAATGTTCCCGCCAAGCGCAACAGCTGTGCGTCAGGGACGAACTTCGCGCAATCGCCAATGACGTCAGCGGCACCAAACTGCCGAGAAAATGCGCCAACGGTGCATTCCCCGCCATCTGCGCCAAGTGCAGATGAAACTCCCCCGACAAGCGAATCGCCGTCCCGCGCCGATCCTGCTCGACAGCCTGACGCTCGCGCTCGATCAACCCGCGCAGCCGTTTCAAGCCTGCTGTTTGCGGGCGCTGGCAGGCCAGACGCACCAAGGTGTTTTCGGCCAGTCGCCGCGCATGCAGAGCCTGCCGCGTCTGCTCTCGATCAGGTGCTGCCACACGCGGCCGATGATTGGCGCGCAGCACAATGACCTGCTCAAGCGACAACTGCGTCAGTACCCGCCGCACATCGGCACGACTGGCGCAGAACATCTCCTTCAAACTGTCTTCGGTGAAACGGCTGGCCGGATCGATGCGCTGCTCGAGAATCGCGTCGAACAGTCGCGGGTACAGATCCTCCGCTGGCACTCTTACGCGGGAGAAGGGCAGGGGCGCAGTGGTCGGGTGGGTTTGCGACGGTGAAGCGAAACTGTTCATGGCCTGTCTCCAATAGAAATCAGCGACTCAAGTTGTCATCCGGAATGTTCAGCTCAATCCCCATGCGCTGACCTTCGCGCAAAATGTGCCGACGCATTTCGGCGCTGGCCTGGGCGCTGTTCTTGCTGCGGATCGCGCGGACCACCGCTTCGTTTTCTTCTAGCCGCTCGGCCAGATGTTCCGGGGAATTGCGCAGCACTTCGGCGCTTTGTTTGAGCGCGTTGCTGGTCTGTTGCACCACGCTCTGGAAAATCGGGTTGGACGTGAGGGTGAACAGCTCTTCATGAAAGGCGATGTAGGCGTTGACCCCGGCCTCACTGTCGCCAGCCTCGAGGGCTTCGCGCATGTCCATCAAAGTCAGGCGCAATTGACCGACTTCCTTGCTGCTGATCGACTGCGCAACCAGGCCGACGATGAATGGTTCAAGGGTGTAACGCAGTTGCAGCACGTCTTCGAGGCTGGCGCCGGCGACCGCGCTGTCGTGGTTCTGGCTATCGCCGATTTGCGCGTCGAGCACGACCACGCCTTTGCCCGGCATCGAACGCACCAGACCCAGGGTTTCCAGGACGATGACCGCTTCACGCAAGCTTGGGCGACTGATGCCCAGTTGTTCGGCCAGTTCGCGCTGACCCGGCAGCATGTCGCCGGAGCGCCACTGACCACGGGCCAAAGCGGCCCGCAGTTTTTCTACCACTGAGTTGACGACGGTTGATGTAGTGATCACGTATTCGCTCCATGAGCCGTGCCTGCGGACGGGCAGGCACGGCGGTCATTCAGAATTCTTTGGCCGCCGCCTGGGCGACCGGTTTTCTCGGCTGAAAGTTATAGCCCTGCTCACCGTTGAGCACCTTGTTCGCCCGCTGTACGTCGATGTCCTTTTCCCAGCGCGCGATGGCCACAGTGGCAACGCAGTTGCCGATCAGGTTGGTCAGCGCCCGGCCGATGCCCATGAACCAGTCCACCGCCAGCACCAGCACCAGACCGACCACCGGGATCGCCGGAATCGCCGTCAACGTTGCTGCCAGAATCACCAGTGCCGAACCGGGAATACCGTGGGCACCTTTGGAGGTAATCAGCGACACCAGCAGAATGGTCAGCAGGTCGGTCATCGCCAGCGGTGTGCCGGTGGCGTTGGCAATGAAGACGATGGCCAGGGTCAGGTAGATCGAAAAACCGTCAAGGTTGAACGAGTAGCCGGTCGGAATCACCAGGCCGACAGTCGAGCTGCCGATGCCCAGGTGCTCAAGTTTGCGCATGATCTGCGGCAGCACGGCGTCGGACGAGGCGGTGCCCATGACGATCAACAGCTCTTCACGCAGGTACTTGAGCAGTGGCCACATACGCAGGCCAGAGGCACGCATCACCAGACCGAGAATCACGCTGACGAACGCGATGCAGGTCAGGTAGAACAAACCGACCAGACTGCCCAGGTGCTGCAGCGAATCGAGGCCATATTTGCTGGTGGTGAAGGCGATGGCGCCGAACACGCCGATCGGCGCCAGACGCACGATCATGCCCATGATGCGGAAGATCACATGGCTCAGTTCATTGATCAGCCGCGAGATCCCGGACGCTGCTTCGCCGACCAGATTCAACGCGCTGCCGAACAATACCGAGAACAGCAGGACTTGCAGGATGTTGTTGTCGGCAAAGGCACCGATCACCGACGTCGGGATCAGGTCCATCAGGAACTGCGTGGTGGTGTGCATGTGCTGACCGCGCTGGGCGATGTCGCCCATGTCCGCGGCGGAAAGTTGCTCCAGATGGATATTCGCGCCGCTGCCGATGCCGGTGCTGAAGGCGAAGACCAGGCCGATGACCAAGGCGATGGTGGTCAGCACTTCAAAATAGATCACCGACTTGAGGCCGATGCGCCCGACCTTCTTCAGATCGCCCGCGCCGCTGATGCCGCTGACCACCACGCAGAACACGATGAGGCCGATGAGCATCTTGATCAGTTTGATGAAGCCGTCGCCGAGCGGTTTGAGCTGGGTCGAGTATTCAGGAAGGGTCAGCCCGCAGACGATGCCGAGCATCAGTCCGAGAACCACTTGGAGGAAGATTGAACGCGAGCACCATCTGAGCATGGGAGGAATCCTGGTCGGTGTCCTGGCTGCTGGCGCTTGCACGCTCAGATTCAGGACTTAATTATTGTGGTCTTACCGGTATGTCCAGTGCAGGCGCAGTCTAGGCGCTGATTTTCCATGATCGCAAGTGAAAAATGACGAATTGGCATGACCGGTCTGACCAGTTGTGCGGCAAGTCCCATTCTTGAGCGGTTCAGGCGTTTGAAAAAATTCAGGCGAAAAAAAACCGGCCAATCACTTGGCCGGTTTTTCATGCTGCGGGTTTACCGTCGCAATCAAGCGCCGTACACCGGCAGTTTCTTGCAGATGGCTTTGACTTTCTCACGAACGGCGTCGATCACCGCTTCGTTGTTCAGGTCAGCCAGGATGTCGCAGATCCAGCCGGCCAGCTCTTTGCACTCTGCAACCTTGAAGCCGCGAGTGGTCACAGCCGGAGTACCGAAGCGCAGGCCGGAAGTGACGAACGGCGAGCGTGGATCGTTTGGCACGGAGTTCTTGTTCACGGTGATGAACGCTTTGCCCAGAGCGGCGTCGGCGTCTTTACCGGAGATGTCCTGCTTGATCAGCGACAGCAGGAACAGGTGGTTCTTGGTACCGCCCGAAACTACGTCGAAACCGCGCTCGATGAACACTTCGGCCATGGCCTGGGCGTTCAGCACCACTTGTTCCTGGTAGGCCTTGAACTCAGGCTGCAGCGCTTCCTTGAAGCAGATCGCCTTGGCAGCAATCACGTGCTCCAGCGGGCCACCCTGGGCGCCCGGGAATACCGCGGAGTTCAGCTTCTTCTCGATCTCGGCGTTGGCGCGCGCCAGGATCAGGCCGCCACGTGGACCGCGCAGGGTCTTGTGCGTGGTGGTGGTCACGACGTCAGCGAAAGGCACCGGGTTCGGGTAGACGCCAGCGGCGACCAGACCGGCGACGTGAGCCATGTCGACGAACAGGTAAGCGCCGACTTTGTCAGCGATGGCGCGGAAGCGTGGGAAGTCGAGAATCTGCGAGTAGGCAGAGAAACCGGCCACGATCATTTTCGGCTTGTGCTCAACCGCCAGACGCTCGACTTCGTCGTAGTCGATCAGGCCGTTGGCGTCGATGCCGTACTGTACGGCGTTGTACAGCTTGCCGGAGGAGGAAACGCTGGCGCCGTGGGTCAGGTGACCACCGTGGGCCAGGCTCATGCCCAGAATGGTGTCGCCACCTTGCAGCAGAGCCAGGTAAACAGCGGCGTTGGCTTGCGAACCTGCGTGCGGCTGAACGTTGGCGTAATCGGCGCCGAACAGCTCTTTGGCGCGGTCGATGGCCAGTTGTTCAACGATGTCGACGTACTCGCAACCACCGTAGTAACGCTTGCCTGGGTAGCCTTCAGCGTACTTGTTGGTCAGGACCGAGCCTTGAGCTTCCATCACCGCTGGGCTGGTGTAGTTTTCCGAAGCGATCAGCTCAATGTGTTCTTCCTGGCGCTGAGCTTCTTGCTCCATGGCGGCAAAAAGGTCGGCGTCGTACTTGGCAATAGTCAAATCACGGCTGAACATGGCGGTCCTCAAGGATCGGGGGCAGAAAAGGGGGGCATTCTAACCCAATGGGTTTTGGATGGCATATGAAACGACATCATGTCGCAGACAAGTGGCGTTCATGACAGATGTGCGGTGCTTTTGAAGGCCTCTTCGCGAGCAGGCTCGCTCCCACAGTAATCGAGGCAGGCCTGCGATTTTGTGATCGAAATCAATCCCTGTGGGAGCGAGCCTGCTCGCGAATGCCGCGCCGCAGGGCTTCAGTCGAACATGAACAGCGCGTCATTACTGAACTGCGCCTCGAACCGCCCCGCCGGCATCGGTCGCCCGAACAGATAGCCCTGAACCTCATCGCAGCCATGTTCGCGCAAGAAGTCCAGTTGCTCATGGGTTTCCACGCCTTCGGCGATCACCGCCAGATTCAGGCTGTGCGCCATGGCGATGATCGCCCGGGCAATCTGCGCGTCCTGCTCACCGGACGGCAAACCATCGACAAAGGTGCGGTCAATCTTCAACACGTCGATCGGGAATTGTTTTAGGTAGTTCAGCGATGAGTAACCGGTGCCGAAGTCGTCGACCGCAATGCTCAGGCCAAGGTTTTTCAGCCCGGCGAGAATCTGCATCGCTTCGCTGACTTCGCGCATCAGGATACTTTCGGTCAGCTCCAGCTCCAGACACGCCGGTGGCAGGCCGGTTTCACGCAGGATTGTGGCGATCCGCGTGCCGAGTTGGCCATCGGAAAATTGCCGCGCCGAGATGTTCACCGACACCTTCGGCACACGCACACGATTCTGGTGCCAGGTCTTCAGCTGACGGCACGCCTCGCTGATCACCCAGTCGCCGACGTCCACCACCAGACCCAGCTCTTCCAGCACCGGAATGAAATCCCCCGGCGGCACCAGGCCACGGCGCGGATGGCGCCAGCGCAACAGCGCTTCGGCGCCGGTCAGGCGTTTGCCGTCACCGCTGAATTGCGGTTGGTAATACAGGACGAATTCGTTCTGTTCCAAGGCGTGGCGCAAATCGCTTTCCAGTTCCAGACGCTCCAGCGCACTGGCGTTCATGTCGGCTTGATAGAACTGGAAGTTGTTCTTGCCGCGCTCCTTGGCGTGGTACATCGCCGTGTCGGCGTTCTTCATCAACTGGCTGAGTTCGTTGCCGTCCTGCGGACTCAGGGCGATGCCGATACTCGCGGTGACGAAGAACTCGCGACCTTCGAGCACGAACGGTCGCACCAGGCTGCCAAGGATCTGCTCGGCGACATGAATCGCCCGGTTCAACGCCATTTCGCGGCTGGAGCGGTGTTGCAGCAGCAGCGTGAATTCGTCACCGCCCATGCGCGCCACGGTGTCGTCATCATCGACGCAGGCCAGCAGGCGCGTGGCCATGTCTTTCAACATGCGGTCGCCGGCGGCGTGGCCGAGGGAGTCGTTGATCGGTTTGAAGCGGTCGAGGTCGAGGAACATCAGCACCACCCACGACTTCTGCCGTTCGGCCGATTGCAGCGCAGTGTGCAGACGATCCTGGAACAGCGTGCGGTTCGGCAGGTGGGTCAGGGCGTCGTAGTAGGCGAGGCGGTGAATCCGTTGCTCGCTGGCCTTGCGCTCGCTGATGTCGCTGAAGAAGCACACGTAACTGGCCAGATCACCCTCGTCGTCGAGCACCGCGGTGATGCCGACCCACGCCGGGTAGTGCTCGCCGTTACGGCGCTTCATCCAGACTTCGCCTTCCCACGTGTTGTGCTCGTGCAATTGCTTGATCACGTAACGCAGGTGTGCGTCCTGCTGTTCATCAACGGTGAGCATGTTCGGCAACTGGTCGAGCACTTCGCTCACGGCGTAACCGCTGACGCGGCTGAAGGCTTCGTTGGCTTGCACGATGTAGCCGGCCGGGTCGGTGATCAGGATCGCCGAGGTCGAGTGCTCGAAAACCGTGGCGGCCATGCGCAGGTCTTTCTCGGCGCGGCGTTGCTGACTGATGTCGCGACCGACACCGAGTACGCCTTCGAACGCGCCATGTTCGTCCCACACCAGCACCAGACGCAGCTCGATCGGGATCTTGCGGCCATCGGCGCGCAGGCAGTCGAACAGGAACATTTGCGTCTGCACCTGATTGCGCAACACCGCCAGTTGCTCGGGTTTGTCCAGCGCCTTGCTGACGCGATCCATCAGCGTGTAGATGCCGCTCAGTTGCTGCGGGTTGGCGATGGTCGATTGCCAGCCGTTCTGGAAAATCCACTCGGCGTCGTAGCCCAGCACGGCTTGCACCGACGGGCTGACGTAGTTCAGCGAGAGCTTGCTGTCGGTGGAGAAGATCACGTCGCTGATGCTTTCAGCGAGCATGCGGTAGCGCTGCTCACTGTCGCGCAGGGATTCGCTGGCTTCGATCTGCTCGGTGATGTCCTTGGCCACGCCGATGATCCGCGTGACCTGATCGTGTTTATCGCGGGCCAAGGCCTGTTCGCGAATGTCGAAACGCCGCCATTTGCCGTCGCGATGGCGGAAACGCAACTGGCACTGGAGCAACTGACTGTAACCGGCGTGACGCTGCATCTGCCGCGAGCGATGGTAGTAGTCGGCATCTTCCGGGTGCAGCAGGATCTCCCAGAAATACTCGCCCATCTGATGCAATTCAGTGCGGTTGTAACCGAGGGTTTGACCGAGGTGGTGGTTACTGAAAATCATCCGCTGGCTGATCACGTCCTGCACGTACAGATGATCCGGCACGGTGCGCACCACGTCGGACCAGAAACCTTCGCGCTCGAGCAGCGACAGTTCGATCAGCTTGCGGCTGGTGATGTCGTTGATGCTGAGGATCACCGCTTTGTAGTCGTGCTGCTCGGTCGGCAGGCGCAACACCATCCACAGGTGTTGGTCGCGACCGTTGATGTCCGGCAGTTTGATTTCCAGTTCCAGCTGCTTTTGTTGCTGCAGGACGGCGTCGAGGACTTGATTGCCGATGGCGCACTGGCGGTGCGGATGGCCGTCGATCAACAGTTGCCAGGCGTGCTCGCAGGAATTGACGTTGAGCAGTTGCAACGCGACCTGGTTGACCTCGGTGACGCGCAATTCCTGCAGCAGTTGCTGGCGTTGCTGCGGTTGGTCGAGCCAGGCCTTGAGCTGGTCGCTGGTCTGGATCTGCGCCTTGTCGAAGACCTGCTTCAAACCGGACAGATCAAGCACACAGAGGGCCACGCCGGTGCCTTCGAAAATGTCCTGATAGCGTCGACGACCTTCGTGCAACTGGCGCTGGCGACGGCGCATGTTCAACAGCGCAATCACCGGCAGCAGCGAGAACGCCAGACCCAACAGGCACTTGCCGATAAACGCCGGCAGCAGTTCTTCGAGCACGCGCTGACGGTCGAACAGGCCACGCAACTGCCAATCGCTGCTGCTTAGCGGCACGGTCAGCACGGTGTTGGCCATGTCGTCCGGACTCAAGACGCCGGGCCTGGCCGAAGGCTGCGCTTCGTCGCGGCTGATGATCTGATGATTGACGCGGTTTTCTACCAGCCACAACGGGCGGATGCCGGTTTCGCCCTGTTTGGTCAGCGAGTCGAAGAAGGTCGGGGTCAGGCGTAACGCCCAATAACCGCGCGTGCTGCCGCTGGCCTGATGCAATAACAGATGCACCACCGAACCGTCATCGGCGTTGCTGAAGTAATGCGCCTGTGCACGGCTGCGGCGCACCAGTTCGCTCAGGTAATCGGCGTCGTGGCTGTTGTCGGCACTGTCGCTGATGATTTTTCCGGAAGGAGTGAGCAGGGCCAGGCTGCGCAGGTCAGGCAAGGATTGCTGGAGCTTGCGCAGCAACGCCTGCTGTTCGTCGGCTGATTGCGGTTGTTCGACGATCGGTAGCAGATTGAGGGCGATTTGCGCGTTCAGCGCCATGTTCAGGCTGACCTGCGAGGCGAGGTCAGCGGTGTAATCGATGGTGTATTGACGCTGGTTTTTCTGGGTTTCGCGCAATTGGTCGAGCAGTTGCCAGAACAGCAACGCGAGCAACAAAAGCACGAGTGTCGCCAGCGCACCCTTTAATGTACCGCGCAGGGACGAGCCGGGCGCCGGTGGGGTGCTGCTCACAGAAGCTGGCGGAGTGACATTGGACAAGCTGTAATCCTGCGGTTTGGCTGGACTGGCGCGACGTGCACTATAAGCCGGACGCCCAAAGGGCGGCTAGCATGCCTTGAGTCGTGGCGAAGTGCCAGCCCCGCGCGGCTGGACTGCCTTCCGTCATTAAGGTAGCTTTGCCGGTTACGCGGGAGCGTTCCAGCTCCTAGACTCAGACTTTTTCAGCGCGCACGCATTGATAACCATCAAGTGAACGACGCGCATGGTCTGGCCGGGCATCGCCTGCGCTGCAATCATTCATCTGTCACTGACCCAAGGTTCTCCATGGCTCAATACGTCTTCACCATGCATCGGCTGGGCAAAGTTGTTCCGCCGAAGCGGGAAATTCTCAAAAACATTTCGCTGTCCTTCTTCCCCGGCGCCAAGATCGGCGTACTCGGCCTCAACGGTTCGGGTAAGTCCACGCTGCTGAAAATCATGGCCGGCGTCGACACCGAGTTCGAGGGCGAAGCCCGTCCGATGCCGGAGCTGAACATCGGTTATCTGCCGCAAGAGCCACAACTTGATCCGACCAAGACCGTGCGTGAAGTGGTCGAGGAAGCGGTCAGCGTGATCAAGAACGCCCAGGCGCGCCTGGACGAGGTCTACGCGGCTTACGCTGAAGAAGACGCCGACTTCGACAAACTGGCTGCCGAGCAAGCCAAGCTCGAAGCGATCCTGCAAGCCAGCGACGGTCACAACCTCGATCGTCAACTGGAAGTCGCCGCCGACGCACTGCGTCTGCCGGCCTGGGACGCCAAGGTCGAATTCCTCTCTGGTGGTGAAAAACGTCGTGTGGCCCTGTGCCGCCTGCTGCTGTCCGCGCCGGACATGCTGCTGCTCGACGAACCGACCAACCACTTGGACGCCGATTCCGTTGCGTGGCTGGAGCACTTCCTGCACGACTTCCCGGGCACTGTGGTAGCGATCACGCACGACCGTTACTTCCTCGACAACGTTGCTGGCTGGATTCTGGAACTCGACCGCGGCGCGGGCATCCCGTACGAAGGCAACTACTCGGGTTGGCTCGAAGCCAAGTCCGATCGTCTGGCCGCCGAATCCAAGCAACAGTCGGCCCACGAAAAAGCCATGAAAGAAGAACTGGAGTGGGTGCGCAAAGGCGCGAAAGCCCGCCAGTCGAAATCCAAGGCACGTCTGCAACGCTTCGAAGAAATGCAATCGCAGGAATTCCAGAAGCGCAGCGAAACCAACGAGATCTACATCCCGGCTGGTCCACGCTTGGGCGACAAGGTCATCGAATTCAAGAACGTCACCAAGGGCTACGGCGATCGCGTGCTGATCGACAACCTGTCGTTCGCGATGCCGAAAGGCGCCATCGTTGGCGTGATCGGCGGTAACGGTGCCGGTAAATCGACTCTGTTCCGTATGTTGATGGGCAAGGAAACACCGGATTCGGGCAGCATCGAAGTCGGCGAAACCGTGCAACTGGCCTGCGTTGACCAGAGCCGTGATGACCTGGATGGCAGCAAGACTGTATTCCAGCAAATCTCCGACGGTTCCGATCAGATTCGCATCGGCAACTACGAGATCCCGTCGCGCACCTACGTCGGTCGCTTCAACTTCAAGGGCGGCGACCAGCAAAAGTTCGTCAAGGACCTGTCCGGTGGTGAGCGCGGTCGTCTGCACCTGGCGCTGACCCTGAAGGAGGGCGGCAACGTCCTGCTGCTCGACGAACCGTCCAACGACCTCGACGTGGAAACCCTGCGTTCGCTGGAAGAAGCCCTGCTGGACTTCCCGGGCGCCGCCATTGTGATCTCTCACGATCGGTGGTTCCTTGACCGTGTGGCGACGCACATCCTGGCGTACGAAGACGACTCGCAAGCGATCTTCTTCGAAGGTAACTACACCGAGTACGAAACGGATCGCAAGAAACGCCTCGGCGAAGCGGCTGCCCAGCCACACCGGGTACGTCACAAGAAACTGGCCTGATATCGGGTTGGTTGCATGAAAAAGCGGAGCCTTCGGGCTCCGTTTTTTTTGCCAGGTTTTTGTCAGCGGAACCGAGGTGCGGCCATCGCGAGCAGGCTCACTCCTACATTTGAAATGCGTCCCCCCTGTAGGAGTGAGCCTGCTCGCGATAGCTGTATAACTGGTGGTGCATTTCTTGAAACCAGACTCCCCATTCAGGTGCAAAACAAGCTCGAAAAATCGCCTTATTTATATCCTGTGCACCATTTCATAACTGCGACATTTTGCTCTGTTCCTGTGCGCATTTCGTTTGTTACAGTCCGGCCCAATCTCCTCCAACGACAATAAATTTGCCGAGACTTTTCCCATGATCGAATCCGTCGAATCCTTCCTCGCCCACCTGAAAAAACGCGACCCGGATCAACCCGAATTCCACCAGGCCGTCGAAGAAGTCTTGCGCAGTCTGTGGCCGTTTCTAGAGGCCAATCCGCATTACCTGACCTCGGGGATTCTGGAACGAATTTGCGAACCGGAGCGTGCCGTGGTGTTCCGCGTGTCATGGGTCGACGATCAGGGCAAGGTCCAGGTCAATCGCGCTTTCCGCATCCAGATGAACAGCGCCATCGGCCCGTACAAGGGCGGCTTGCGCTTCCATCCGTCGGTGAACCTGGGTGTGCTGAAATTCCTCGCCTTCGAACAGACCTTCAAGAACTCGCTGACTTCGTTGCCAATGGGCGGTGGCAAGGGCGGTTCCGACTTCGATCCGAAGGGCAAGAGCGACGCTGAAGTCATGCGGTTCTGCCAGGCCTTCATGAGCGAGTTGTACCGCCACATCGGCGCCGACGTTGACGTGCCGGCCGGTGATATCGGCGTTGGTGCGCGCGAGATCGGTTTCCTGTTCGGCCAGTACAAACGCCTGAGCAACCAGTTCACCAGCGTTTTGACCGGTAAAGGCATGACCTACGGCGGCAGTCTGATTCGTCCGGAAGCCACCGGTTTCGGCTGCGTGTACTTCGCTGAGGAAATGCTCAAGCGCCGCGAGCAGACCGTCGAAGGCAAACGCGTGGCGATTTCCGGTTCCGGCAACGTGGCGCAGTACGCCGCGCGCAAGGTCATGGATCTGGGTGGCAAGGTGATTTCCCTGTCCGACTCCGAAGGTACGCTGTACTGCGAAGCCGGGCTAAGCGAAGAGCAGTGGCTGGCGCTGCTGGAACTGAAAAACGTCAAACGCGGACGTATCAGCGAATTGGCGGCGGCATTCGGTCTGGAATTCCGCGCCGGTCAACTGCCGTGGTCGCTGCCATGCGACATCGCGCTGCCGTGCGCCACGCAGAACGAACTCGACGCTGACGCTGCACGCACGTTGCTGCGCAATGGCTGCGTGTGCGAGCCGAAGGCGCGAACATGCCGACCACGCTGGAGGCTGTGGATATCTTTATCGAGGCCGGCATTCTGTTTGCCCCGGGCAAGGCGTCCAACGCCGGCGGCGTGGCGGTGAGCGGTCTGGAGATGTCGCAGAACGCCATGCGTCTGCTGTGGACGGCGGGTGAGGTCGACAGCAAGCTGCACGCGATCATGCAGTCGATCCATCACGCTTGCGTGCATTACGGCGAAGAGAACGGCCGGATCAACTACGTCAAAGGCGCGAACATCGCCGGTTTCGTCAAAGTCGCCGACGCAATGCTGGCGCAGGGCGTGGTTTAAGCCGGTTCGATGCGGATCACTTCAATCACTTGATCGCCGGCGGGGCGCTGCCACAGCACCTCGTCATTGAGCCGCGCACCCAGCAGCGCGCGGCCCAGCGGTGAACCCCAATTGATCAGGCCCTTGCTCGCATCGGCCTGATCTTCGCCGACCAGTTGCACGCGGCTTTCGGTGTCGTGCTCATCGGCGTAGGTCACCCAACTGCCGATCTGCACTTTGGCGGTGGACGTTGCTGCAACGGCGACTTGTGCGCTGCTCAGGCGCTGATTGAAATAACGCAAATCACGTTGCAGATCCGCCAGCCGTTGCTTGTCGGCCTGCTCACCTCTGGCTGATTGTTCGGCATGCAGGGTTTGCAGTTCGGCGACTTTTTCTTGCAACTGCGCCAGCCCTTGCGCCGTGACGTAATTGGGCTGCTCGCTGACCTGGCGTTCGACCGGCTGATCGGCTTGTGCGGCGGCGTTGTCTTCGTTGACGAATGCGCGACTCATGGTGTCCTCCTCATATGAGGTTTGGGCCATGCTCGCAGGCATTTGGTTTCACTGGATGTCTGGGAGCGACCTATGGCGAGCGATAAGCCCGCCCGGCGTCCTGATCTTTTTGTTGCTGCCAGGCGCGTTCGCGTTCGTCCCAGTGCTCGTTGCGATACTGTTCGCGATCCTTGTTTTCCAGCATCGCCTGACATTGGCGAAAGCCGTCGGTCCAGCCTTCGGCGTATTGCTTGTCCTTGAGATAGCGCGGCACGTTTTTACGGAATTCGCCGCTGATCGAACCGGCGGCCTGACGACCGCTGATGCAGCCGTCATCGAAGCCGTCGGCGAAGGCCGGTGGGTAACCCTTGGCGATCAAGTCTTCATGGGTGGTCTGGCAACCGCCCAGCAACAACACAACACCCAACAAACCCGCACACCGCCACATCGCACTCTCCCGCGCCGGTTGTCCGGCTTATGGGGAAAGTCTAGAAGGGGATTCGTCGGACGTTGGTGAAAGGCATGTGAGTAATTCGTTGAACACCACAAATCCCCTGTAGGAGTGAGCCTGCTCGCGATGGCGGTGTATCAGTCACAGCACAGTGACTGATGAATTGCTATCGCGAGCAGGCTCACTCCTACAAGGGGGATGTGTTCGGGATCAATAGTGATACCACTTCACTTCAAGCATGACCTCGGTTTCCGGGGTGGCGAGGTGGCTGAACTCACGCTGTGCACTCAGGCGCAAACCCAGATTACGCGACAACTCCCACTGCTGATTCAAACTCAGGCTGCGGCGCACTTCGCCATTGAAAAAGTAATCGCCCTTGGCCTCCAGGCTCATATTCCCCAACGGGTTTTTCCACAACACGCCGGTATTGAAACCGCCGGCCGGGGACACGAATTCGGCGAAGTCATTGTTGTGTTCAACCCGCACCGTGCCGAGGGCAAAACCCAGCACATCATCACCCAGTGCCCACGTGCCGCCACCACCACCATTCACATGGCTGACCAGCGTTTCGTCATCATGCTTGCCCGGTACGCGCTCAAGACCGCCAGTGACTTGCCACGACAGCGGCTGCAATAGCTCATTGCGCGGCGTCAGCGAGCGAATCGTCGCCAGATCCAATTGCTGGAACTGCCATTGATTGCCCTCGTACTGACGCAGCTTCATCTGCAAGATTTCAATCTGCGCGCCGAGCGGGAAGCTTTCGGCGTTGTCGTTGAGATCGTGGTAGGCCATGCGCAAGCCGTACTCGCCGAACGCACGATCACCACGGGTGCCGAGACCGGCCTGCCAGGTACGCGATTCGTGGCCGTCTTCCGGCAAGCCTGGCTGCGGAATGTCCAGCTCCGGCGCGGGATTTTTGTTGATCGCCCGCAGCAATTCAAAACTGCGCTGCGCCCGTTGCGGATCACGCTCCTGGCCGTTGGCGCGGTAGCGTTCAAGACGATATGCAGCGTCGATGATCAACGCTTGACGGTCACGGGGCAGGGCTTTGAACGCCGGATCCTGCAACTGCTGCTGATCGGCGCTGACTTTCAGCACCCAATCCTGTTCTTCACCGCTGAGCGGCTCGGCACGGCTAAGCAATTCACGCTCACGGGACGGACGATATTCAATGCTTTCCACCAGCCCGGCTTCTTTCACCGCTTTGACGGTGTCGGTGGGAATCGCGGTCAGCGGGAATTGTTCGGTCAGGCGCAGGCTCGGCCGTGCCACCTGCAGCAACTCAAGCAGACGATACGAGCAGTTTTCATCGAAGAAGAAATAGTCGAACTGGATCTGCTTCAACTCCCACACATGTTCGACCATGCGCGCGGTTTCTTCTTGCGTCAGATTCAGTCGGTATTCCCACAGATCACGGTTTTCCAGGCTGCGGTATTCGGAGAGTTTTTCCTGATACGGCACCAGTGCGAACAATCCCGGATAACCGCCCATCAAACCTTTCCAGGCATACAGAATGCTGTTGTCCGAGCCTTCGATGTAGGCGCCGAAGTTGATCGCATAACTGAGCAGCGACGTCTTGTCGGCCTGCACATCGGCCTGGTCGATGCGCAGCAGGGTGTGGCCGAACATCGATGACGGACTGTTCAAGTAAGCCGCCGGGAAGATCATCACCGCGCTGTGCGGCGAGACATCCTTGAACCATTTCTTGTACTCGGCGCATGCCGGTGTCGGCAGATCGCTGAGCTTGAGTTGCGCTTTCAGCCAGCGAGTGCGCGCCGGATAAACACACTGCGCATGTTGCTCGCCAAGACTGGCCGGGGCGTACAGCGCTTGCACGGTCGCCGCCAGTTCATGATCGGGGTGTTCATTGCCATCGGGCGCGAGAAAGAACTTCTTGTCGCTGACATAGCTGCGCCAGCCACCAAGCTTGGCGGTTTCGTAGTGACCGAGGGAAATCCAGAAGCGGTCGTTGGCCAGTTGCTGCAAACGTTGAGGGTCGATGGTTGGCGCGGCGGACAGCGGGGCGCAGACACAGAGCGCCAGCCAGGCAAGGCGTTTGAGCATAGTCGGCAACTTGAACAGGAAAGAAATAAAGACCCAAGGAGGGCGGGCCGAAAAAACAAAACCCGCTTCCCGAAGGAAGCGGGTGGGGTCGAGCTTAAGCCTGAGTTGCGTACTTGGCCAGACGAGGATCCGATTTCAGTACGGCCAGGGTGTTGGTATGCACGTCTTCAGCGGTCACGTCAGCCTTGCTGAAGATCTGCTGGAAGTGCTCGTGAGTCACAGCAGCGAAGTGCGCACGGTCTTCCGGCGCCACGCCCAGTACCACGGCATAAGTCGTCAGCGCTTCGCCGTTGCCTTTGGCCATGTCTTCGGACAGCTCGTTCATCATGCCATTCATGGCAAACCAGGATTTGCCGCCGTAGGTCAGCGATGCGTTGGTCGAGCAACCGTTGGTGCCGGACGTCATGCCGAAGGTGGCGTTGCCGGAAGTGCCGTTGGTGGTGGAAGCGAGGAAGTGTGCCGGGGTGCCACGCTGACCTTCGAACAGCATGTTGCCCCAACCGCAATCCGGGCCGCCTGGAGCTTGCGCCATTGCGTTGATGGATACAGCGGTGAAGAGAGTACCGAGAAGAATCCGTTTCATAGCTTTTTTCTCTTTGTGTGCATACCAATGGACAGGGTTCTGGCCCCCAAGCTCTGTACAAGACAGACCCAAACGAAGCCAGTGGGCCGGTATTAGTTCCAGCCGCGCAGTTTGGAGTTTAGGCACGTTCCAGGGGTTCCGTGGTTTTTTGCAAAATATTTGGAATAAACCCCGGTTTCCGGGGGCGGGCCGCAGGCTTGGCCGGTTGTCTATGCTTTGTAGTGTGGCGCGCCTTGCCAGTGGGGCACGGGCAGCGCCAGAATGCGGCTATCTGCCCCGCCTGATTGTTAAGGAAGCCCGATGCCTGATCCTGTTGCTGCCAGCTTGCGTCTCGCGCCCGAAGCGCTGACCCGTCCGTTTTCCGCTGAACAGTTCAGCTTCACTACCACCAATGATCTGGAGCCCTTTCGCGGTGTGCTCGGCCAGGAACGCGCGGTCGAAGCCTTGCAGTTCGGTGTGGCCATGCCACGCCCCGGTTACAACGTATTCGTCATGGGCGAGCCCGGCACCGGCCGCTTCTCGTTCGTCAAACGCTACCTGAAGGCCGAAGGCAAACGCCTGCAGACCCCGGCGGACTGGGTCTACGTCAACAATTTCGACGAGCCACGCGAACCCCGCGCCCTGGAACTGCCTTCGGGCACTGCCGGTGCATTCATCGGTGACATCAACGGTTTGATCGACAACCTGCTGGCGACGTTTCCGGCAGTCTTCGAGCACCCGTCCTACCAGCAGAAGAAGAGTGCCATCGACCGCGCCTTCAACCAGCGCTACGACAAGGCTCTCGACATCATCGAGCGTCTGGCCCTGGAAAAAGACGTCGCCCTGTACCGCGACGCCAGCAACATCGCCTTCACGCCGATGCTCGATGGCAAAGCGCTGGACGAAGCCGAATTCGCCCAGTTGCCGGAAGCCGATCGCGAGCGTTTCCACGATGACATCTCTGGCCTGGAAGAGCGTCTGAACGAGGAACTCGCCAGCCTGCCGCAGTGGAAGCGTGAGTCGAACAATCAGCTGCGTTCGCTCAACGAGGAAACCATCACCTTGGCGCTGCAGCCATTGCTGTCGCCGCTGTCGGAGAAATATGCCGAGAACGCTGCGGTGTGCGGCTACCTGCAAGCGATGCAGGTGTATCTGCTGAAAACCGTGGTCGAGCAACTGGTCGATGACAGCAAGACCGACGCCGTCGCGCGCAAATTGCTGGAAGAGCAATACGCGCCAAGCCTGGTGGTCGGCCATCCAATCAGCGGTGGTGCGCCGGTGGTGTTCGAACCGCACCCGACTTACGAAAACCTCTTCGGCCGTATCGAATACACCACCGATCAGGGCGCGCTTTACACCACCTATCGCCAGTTGCGTCCGGGTGCCTTGCACCGTGCCAACGGCGGTTTCCTGATTCTTGAAGCGGAAAAAATGCTCAGCGAGCCGTTCGTGTGGGACGCGCTGAAACGCGCCCTGCAGTCGCGCAAACTGAAAATGGAATCGCCGCTGGGCGAGATGGGCCGCTTCGCCACCGTGACCCTCAACCCGCAGCACATTCCGTTGCAGGTCAAAGTCATCATCATCGGTGCGCGGTCGCTGTATTACACGCTGCAAGACCTCGATCCGGACTTCCAGGAGATGTTCCGCGTCCTCGTGGATTTCGACGAAGACATCCCGATGGTCGACGAGAGCCTGGAGCAGTTCGCCCAGCTGTTGAAAACACGGACTTCGGAAGAAGGCATGGCGCCGCTGACTGCCGACGCAGTAGCGCGTCTGGCGACTTACAGCGCACGTCTGGCCGAACACCAAGGGCGTTTGTCGGCGCGTATTGGCGATCTGTTCCAGTTGGTCAGCGAGGCGGATTTCATCCGTCACTTGGCCGGCGATGAAATGACCGATGCCGGGCATATCGAACGCGCGCTGAAAGCCAAAGCCACGCGCACCGGACGTGTGTCGGCAAGGATTCTCGATGACATGCTCGCCGGGATCATCCTCATCGACACCGATGGCGCGGCAGTCGGCAAGTGCAACGGTCTGACCGTGCTTGAGGTCGGCGACTCGGCGTTTGGTGTGCCGGCGCGGATTTCCGCCACGGTGTACCCGGGCGGCAGCGGCATCGTCGACATCGAGCGTGAGGTCAACCTTGGGCAGCCGATTCACTCCAAAGGCGTGATGATCCTCACTGGGTATCTGGGCAGCCGTTACGCTCAGGAATTCCCGCTGGCGATTTCCGCGAGCATCGCACTGGAGCAATCCTACGGTTACGTCGATGGCGACAGTGCGTCGCTGGGCGAGGCGTGCACGCTGATTTCGGCGCTGTCGAAAACCCCGCTCAAGCAGTGCTTCGCGATCACCGGTTCGATCAACCAGTTCGGTGAAGTGCAGGCAGTGGGCGGAGTCAACGAGAAGATCGAAGGCTTCTTCCGCCTCTGCGAAGCACGCGGCTTGACCGGCGAGCAGGGCGCGATCATTCCGCAGGCCAACGTTGCCACGCTGATGCTCGATGAGAAAGTGCTGGCGGCGGTGCGTGCCGGGCAGTTCCATGTATACGCGGTACGTCAGGCCGACGAGGCGTTGAGTCTGTTGGTCGGCGAGCCGGCGGGTGAGCCGAATGCCGACGGCGAATTCCCCGAAGGCAGCATCAACGCACGGGTGGTCGAGCGCTTGCGCGACATCGCCGAGATGATCAGCGAAGAAGACCTCAAGGAAGCCGAGAAGGAGTTGGCACAAGAGGCGCTGGCCGAAGCCAAACCGGCTTAAGCCTGGCGCGGTCAAACTGTAGGAGTGAGCCTGCTCGCGATAGCGGAGTGTCAGTCGGCGAATAAGTTGCCTGGTTCACCGCTATCGCGAGCAGGCTCACTCCTACATTTGTTTTGTGGTGATCTTCGGGAAAGTCGCCACAACTCTGACGCCAATATTCACACAATGACCATTCGGCGCCTTCTGGTTCCATTCGGCTTGCGCAGCGGACTTTTCTTCTATTCTCAGCTCAAGGATATCGACAGTATCACTGGATCGAGCCAGTCCTCCCGTGGGGGCTGAATACCGGCTTCACCGAGGGTCGCCGCCATGTCGCGCAACCTCTGTCTCACCCGTCAATGCCTGGGTCTGGTGACCCGAATCGAATGCGCCATCAAGCCGTTGGCCGGCGATAACGGCATGTGGACGCTACTCTTCGCCGCCGGCATGGCCGGTGAGCAACCTTCCGCCATCAAGGCCCAAGGCCCGTTTCATGGGCCGGTCGCCGCCGAATCGATACTCGACACCATTGTCGAAAGTCTGACCTTGCATGGCTACGAACTGGCCGACGATCCGCAGATCTGGAGCCTGCACCTGCAAGCTCAACTGCGGCAGATCAACGGTGGCCGTGGCCGCGCCCTGTAGGAGCTGCCGCAGGCTGCGATCTTTTGATCTTGCTCTTCAAGGCGCAGTCTCAGGCATCGGCGCCTTGTCGAGTTTGACCTCAAAGCCGTATTGCACGGTGGCGAGGTCGGTTCGCTGATAGGTTTCCACGTGGCTCGGGCGGCCATAAAAGTAATGCACACCAAACAACGCCGGGCCTTCTGCGCTCGCATCGTGGCTGACTGAGAGAATCTGCTTGAGATAGTTGCCGCTGTCGTCCTTGACGAAGAAACGCCACTCGTTGGGCGGGAACAGTTTCAGGTCCACCACCAGTTGGTTGTTCTTGATCTCCAGGCCTTTGGGCAGGGTCTTGGCGTCGTACGTCTGCTTGGCCACCGTGGCGAGAAACAGTGGCATTGAGCCGACGGCAATCGCCGGGGTTTCCGGGAACAGATTCAGATCATAAGTAATCGTCGCGCGCAGCGGATCGACTTGATACGCCTCGGGCGGCAGTTCGATCGGTTCATCGAGCTTGCCACTGCGCTTCTCGGTGAAGAACGTCACAGGGCTGACCCCCGGACTGAAGTCATCGCCCAGCAATTCATCATTGAACGTGCGGCGATGGGAGAACTCGATGCGTGCGGCGCTCGGTTCTTCCACGGATTGATGGATGCGAATGCCGGCCTTCAGTTGTTCTTCGGTGAGGCTCGCGCCCTTGAGCCAGTTGGCCGCCAGATCATCGTAAACCGTCACTGACGGATCCAGTGGCTGGATGGCTTTTTCCGTGGTGTGCTGATTGAACGTGCGAATCGGCAGGTCGAGCGCTTTGCGCGTCACCGTCGCCGAGGAGAAGTCGAGCACGCTGACTTCAAGGGTTTCGATCGGGCCATTGAAGTAGACCTTGTTGTAGCGACGCGGGTGTTTCTGCTCGAAATCCTGCTGTTCCTGGGTGAGCTGTTTTTCCAGCGTATCGCTCCAGCCTTTCTGCTGTTGCAGGTACGCCAGTTGTTTCTGGTAGAAGGCCACTTGCTCCGGACTTTCGTTGATCGAGCCGGCGCGTACCAGATACTGCCCGGTTTTATCACGGGCCTGGACGATCAGCGGATTGAGTTGGGCATCGGCGACTTCCGCCGCCAGTGGCAGGTTGTTGCTGAATTCGACCTCGGCGTAGTTGTTTTCAAGCTTCAGCAGTTTGACGCTGAGGTTGTCATTGCTGCGGGTCTGGCCGACGTCCTTTTGCGTCAGGTCGAAGCTGTACAGGCGGCGCGGCGCGATGACTTCGATCTGGCCTTGCAGGCTGACCGGTTGCGGCAGGGTCTTCTTGTCCACGTCCAGCCCGTCAATGAACGGGTAGGTCACGGTCAGGTCATCGGGGTTGGTGACATTGGAGCTGGAAGGGCTGAGCTGAATGCCCGGATCGGTTTCCGACCATTCCGGCTGATAAGCGATCACGCGTTTGTTGCTCAACGTTACCGATTGCCATTCCACGCCATGGGGGAACAGGAAACCGCCGGGAATGTTCAGGTTGAACGGGAACACCGGTTGCAGGTCGGTGAGGTAATCGGAGCTGGCGTCCTTGTGCAGCACGAACAGGCCATTGATAAAAGTGTCGACCAGCGCCTGCGGGGCAGGGTAGTGCTTGAGCACGGCGAGGGCGTCCTCACCGTATTCGGTGCGCGGTGGATTGTCGTCGAGTTTGATCTGCGCACGTTCGAGCAGCAGCAGTGAGCCGCCGAGTTCGGTGATGGCGTCCTTGAGTTTTGGGTCGGTGATGGCGTCCAGTGACTGTTCGAACTTTGCGGTTTTTTCTTCAAGGCTGGCGGCGTGTTTCTCGTCGCCGGGCGAGCAACCGCTGATCAACAGAGCAAGGCATATTCCGGCGGTCGTTATCGGCAATCGCACATCCATTTCCACACGTCCTGTCTGCAGTCACTGGGCTGTCAATGGCTTGGACACTAGCAGAAAAAAATCACACATACGCGCAGGTGGCGGATTTTCCGGCAGTTTCTGGCTGTCACAGGGGGCTGGTATACTCGCCGCCATTTCCAGCCCCCATGTGTGAGATTCAATGGAACGCTTTATCGAAAATGCAATGTACGCCTCGCGCTGGCTGCTGGCGCCGATCTATATCGGGCTGTCTCTTGGGCTGTTGGCGCTGGCACTGAAATTTTTCCAGGAAGTTTTTCACATCCTGCCCAACGTCTTCTCAATGGCCGAGTCGGAGCTGATTCTGGTGCTGCTGTCGCTGATTGATATGGCGCTGGTCGGCGGCCTGCTGGTGATGGTGATGATTTCCGGCTACGAGAACTTCGTCTCTGAACTGAACATCGATGAAGGCAAGGAAAAACTCAGCTGGCTCGGCACCATGGACTCTTCGTCGCTGAAGATGAAAGTCGCCGCTTCGATCGTGGCGATCTCCTCGATCCACCTGCTGCGCATCTTCATGGACGCCAAGAACGTCGATCCCGAGCACTTGATGTGGTACGTGATCATCCACATGACCTTCGTCGTTTCGGCGTTCGCCATGGGTTACCTGGACAAGGTCACCAAGCACTGATCAACCGTTGATCGCTGCAAAAACACCGCCCGTCTGTTGCGAAACAGACGGGCGGTGTCGTTTGTGGCTTGTGCTTTGGTGCGTGCGGGCATATCCCTGTAGAGGTCCTGATTCGCCACTGTGTGAGGTGCGTTCATGAACCTGCAAGAGCTGAATGCGTTTGCCATCGCCAGGAAGGTTGATGAGCTGAATCTGATTTCCATGGAAGGCGGGATTTATCTGCTCGAAGCGCGGATGCACGGGGCGGCGTATCCACTGAGAGATCCCAAGGGCGATATGCTGACGCTGCGTTCGGTGGAGCATGCTCGGGATTTGCTGCATAACTTTCCGGTACTGCCATTCAACCTCGTACACACCTCGGTACACGATGAAATGTGTGGCCTGGGCGCCAGTGGCGAGGAAAGCCTGAAAGTGCCGCTCGCGTGGCGTTCAGCCCTGTAGGCGCTCCGCCCCATCGCCGGGCATCTGTGCTAGTCTGCTCGCCCTTTTGGTTCCGGGCGCGCCGGGACGCGCTGTGCACGCACGGCAAGTCTTGTGGCCGTCCGCACAGCGGAGCAGTGTCATGTCCGAAGTAAATCTGTCCACCGACGAAACCCGCGTCAGCTACGGCATCGGCCGTCAGCTGGGTGACCAGCTGCGCGACAACCCGCCACCGGGCGTTAGCCTGGACGCGATCCTGGCTGGCCTGACCGACGCGTTCGCCGGTAAGGAAAGCCGTGTGGGTCAGGAAGAAATGTCCGCCAGCTTCAAGGTTATCCGCGAAATCATGCAAGCCGAAGCGGCTGCCAAAGCTGAAGCCGCTGCTGGCGAAGGCCTGGCTTTCCTGGCTGAAAACGCGAAGCGTGAGGGCATCACCACCCTGGCTTCCGGCCTGCAATTCGAAGTGCTGACTCAGGGCGAAGGCGCCAAGCCGACCCGTGAAGATCAGGTGCGTACTCACTACCACGGCACCCTGATCGACGGCACTGTGTTCGACAGCTCCTACGAGCGCGGCCAGCCTGCAGAATTCCCGGTTGGCGGCGTGATCGCTGGCTGGACCGAAGCCCTGCAACTGATGAATGCCGGCAGCAAATGGCGTCTGTACGTGCCGAGCGAACTGGCTTACGGCGCTCAAGGCGTTGGCAGCATCCCGCCGCACAGCGTTCTGGTATTCGACGTCGAGCTGCTGGACGTTCTGTAAGACCGGGCCTGCCTTGATGGTGGGCTAATGTAGGAGTGAGCCTGCTCGCGATGGCGTTTTTTCAGTCGACTGATTTGTTGTCTGACCCACCGCTATCGTCGGATCGCCGCCCGGAGCAGGCTCACTCCTACAGTTTTTACCGCGTTTCATAGTTCTATCTTGTGATGCAGTTCACTGGTCGGGCGCAAGGCCCGGGCATAGCAGAACAGGAACAGATTGCGCACCAGTTCCTTGAGCACCAATGGTTCGCTGGAATTCAGGCTGCTGACGTCCAGATCCCCTTGATCCTGCAGTTCATGCAGAGCTTCTTCTTCAAGCACCGCACAGACCTCGCCGGTTTCCCGATGGAGGATTCTGAGGTAAGGATGTGGGCGGTCCAGCCAAGCGTCGATCAAATAAGTCATGGTTCTCATCTCCTTGAAGGGTTTCAATGAGAATAATTCTTATTCATCAAATAGCAAGCGCCTATTGGCAGATTCTGATTTTTTCCGGGTAAAGATTGCGTAAGGTCAAAACGGCTGGCGTTTGGCTATTGCTTGGTTTTGCTGGGGCGGAGCGGGGAGGGCGAAGCTCCATCCCACGGCAGGCGCGGGATGGATGACAGCGGAATCAGACCTTTCTGACGAACTCGGATTTGAGCTTCATCGGGCCGATACCGTCAATCTTGCAGTCGATGTCGTGGTCGCCATCGCATAGACGGATGTTCTTGACCTTGGTGCCGACCTTGACCACCAGCGAGGTGCCCTTGACCTTCAGATCCTTGATCACGGTGATGGTGTCGCCGTCCTGCAGGACGTTGCCGACCGAATCTTTCTTCACGGCATCATCGGACGCCACTTCGGCTTCGCCACTGGCGGACCACTCGTGGGCGCACTCCGGGCACACCAGTTGGGTGCCGTCTTCGTAGGTGTATTCGGAATTGCATTTCGGGCAGGGTGGCAACGTGCTCACTAAGGCTCCTTGGGATGTGGATCGCTAAAAGTCGCACATTGTATAGGGTTTTACGCGAGGGAGGGCATAGCGCAGAAACAACTGTGGGAGCGAGCTTGCTCGCGAAGGCGTTTTGTCAGTCAGTATTGATATCGACTGGCAGAATGCTTTCGCGAGCAGGCTCGCTCCCACAGTGGGCAGAATCAGTGCGTACGGGCGACCGCAAACTCACTCAGTTCAACCAGCGCATCCCGATATTCACTGGCCGGCAGCGCCTCAAGGCACTTGATCGCACGGGCCACGTAATCACGGGCCAGTTGCGCGGTGTACTCCAGCGAGCCGGACGCTTCCACGGCGATGCGGATGCTTTCCAGATCTTCGATCCCGCCTTTCTGGATCGCCTGACGCACCAGGGCAGCCTGTTCCGGCGTGCCCTCGCGCATGGTGTAGATCAGCGGCAGGGTCGGCTTGCCTTCAGCCAGATCGTCACCGACGTTCTTGCCCAGGGTCTCGGCGTCGCCCTTGTAGTCGAGCAGGTCGTCGACCAACTGGAACGCCACACCGAGGTGATCACCAAAAGTACGCAGCGCTTCGCTCTGTTCGGCGGTAGCGCCAGCCAGTGCGGCGGCACTGTGGGTCGAGGCTTCGAAGAGCATCGCGGTTTTGCCGCGGATGACTTCCATGTAGGTTTCTTCGGTGGTGCTGGCGTCGCGCACCTTGGACAACTGCAACACTTCGCCTTCGGCGATGATGCGCGTGGCCTGGGAGAGGATCTTCATCACCGGCATCGAGCCCAGTTCGACCATCATTTCGAACGAGCGCGAATACAGGAAGTCGCCGACCAGCACGCTCGGAGCGTTGCCCCACATGGCGTTGGCGGTCGAGCGGCCACGGCGCATGCCGGACATGTCGACCACGTCGTCATGCAGCAGAGTGGCGGTGTGCAGGAATTCGATGGTGGCGGCCAGCAGACGCATGTCGTCGCCTTCGCGACCCAGGGCCTTGCCACACAGCAACACTAATAAAGGACGCAGACGTTTGCCGCCGGCCGAGGTAATGTAATCGCCGATTTTCGATACCAGCGGTACTCGGGAAGTCAGCTGCTTCTTGATGATGCCGTCGACGGCGCTAAAATCGTCCGCCACCGCGCGGTAGAAAGCTTGGGGTTGCATCAGCGAGAGTCGCTCCAGAAGGGTTGCGCGGCATGCTAGGACCCCCGTCCAGACCTGTCAAGGCGCGATAGACGGCTACTTGCAAGCCTGCCGCGCCTTGCGTACAATCGCGCACCCTGAACTTCCTGGGCAGCACCTGCCTTACGCAATTGCAACGGGCCTTCCAGCCTTATGCAGCCATGCCAGCCAATACCTCTTCCTATAAAGAGCTGGGTGAGCAGGATTATCGGAGAAATACCATGTCTTATGCAGTAATCGTTACTGGCGGCAAGCAGTACAAAGTCGCCCCAGGTGAATACCTGAAGATCGAAAAACTGGAAATCGCTACCGGCGAATCCGTTACCTTTGATCGCGTTCTGTTGGTTGCCAATGGCGACGACGTGAATATCGGCGCTCCAGTTGTTGCTGGCGCTACCGTTGTGGCTGAAGTGATCTCCCAAGGTCGTCACGATAAAGTCCGCATCATCAAGTTCCGTCGCCGTAAGCACCACATGAAGCGTATGGGCCACCGCCAGTGGTACACCGAGATCAAAATCACCGGTATTCAGGCTTAATTTCAGCCTAATTCCTCACTAGGAGAATTGACTCATGGCACACAAAAAAGCTGGTGGTAGTACCCGTAACGGTCGCGACTCAGAAGCCAAACGCCTTGGCGTTAAGATGTATGGCGGCCAGAAAATCATTCCGGGCAACATCATCGTGCGTCAGCGCGGCACCCAATTCCACGCTGGCTACGGCGTTGGCATGGGTAAGGATCACACCCTCTTCGCGAAAATCGAAGGCGTGATCAAGTTTGAAGTAAAAGGCGCGTTCAACCGCCGTTACGTGAGCGTTGTCGCAGCTTAATTGCGCGATCGCTGGAAAAGCCCTGTCTCGCGACGGGGCTTTTTCGTTTGTGGGGTGAGTCTCTTGCAAAACTGTTTGTATGGGCTGTCGGCGTGCGATGCAGGTCGTGTTTTGGGGTCGCTGCGCTCATTTTTGCAAGAGTCTTATGTCTTGATTGTTTTTCGGCTCGTCCGTATGGCGAGAGGCGTTGGTTATGAAGTTTGTTGATGAAGTATCGATTCGCGTAAAGGCTGGTGACGGCGGCAATGGCGCCATGAGTTTCCGTCGGGAAAAATTCATCGAAAACGGTGGCCCGAACGGCGGTGATGGCGGTGACGGCGGTTCCATCTACATGATGGCTGACGAAAACCTCAACACCCTGGTCGACTACCGTTACACCCGGCACTTCGATGCCGAGCGTGGCTCCAACGGCGGCAGCACCGACTGCACCGGTAAAAAAGGTGAAGATCTGATCCTGCGCGTGCCGGTCGGCACCACGGTGATCGACTCCGCTACTCAGGAAGTCATCGGCGACCTGACCAAGGCTGGCCAGAAGTTGATGGTAGTGCAGGGCGGCTGGCACGGTCTGGGTAACACCCGTTTCAAATCCAGTACCAACCGTGCGCCGCGTCAGACCACGCCGGGCAAGCCGGGTGAGCAGCGCGACCTGAAACTGGAAATGAAAGTACTGGCCGACGTCGGTCTGCTGGGCTTGCCGAACGCCGGTAAAAGTACCTTTATCCGCTCCGTTTCGGCGGCCAAGCCGAAAGTTGCCGATTACCCGTTCACCACGCTGGTGCCGAACCTCGGTGTGGTCAGCGTCGATCGCTGGAAGAGCTTCGTCATTGCCGATATTCCGGGTCTGATCGAAGGTGCTTCCGACGGTGCTGGTCTGGGTATTCGCTTCCTCAAGCACTTGGCGCGTACGCGTCTGCTGCTGCACCTCGTCGACATGGCGCCGCTGGATGACAGCAGTGCACCGGATGCGGCTGAAGTGATCGTCAACGAGCTGATCAAGTTCAGCCCGTCCCTGGCTGAGCGTGATCGCTGGCTGGTGCTGAACAAGTGCGACCAGATCCTTGAAGAAGAGCACGATGAGCGCGTCAAGGAAATCGTTGATCGCCTTGAGTGGACCGGTCCGGTTTACGTGATCTCGGCCATCGCCAAGATCGGTACCGAGCGTCTGTGCCACGACATCATGCGTTACATGGAAGACCGTGCTGATCGCCTGGCCAATGACCCGGCTTACAAGGAGGAGCTGGCCGATCTCGATCAGCGCATCGAAGACGAGGCCCGCGCGCAACTGCAGGCGCTGGATGACAAGCGTGCCCTGCGTCGCAGCGGCGTGAAGTCGGTCCATGACATCGGTGACGATGATTGGGACGAAGAAGATGTGGATGACGAAGACGGTCCGGAAATCATTTACGTGCGTGACTGATTCGTTGCAGTAAACTTAAGCGCCGCTCAATCGAGCGGCGTTTTAGTATCTGGAAATCGCAAGTCACAAATAACGTCATGGGCGGCGCTGGGTCGCGTTGCCCTCAAGCTAAGGTTGAAGATGATGCGGAGCAAGGTGACAGGTGCGCAGCGTTGGGTCGTGAAGATCGGCAGCGCTTTGCTGACAGCTGATGGCAAAGGGCTGGATCGCGCGGCAATGGGTGTCTGGGTCGAGCAGATGGTGGCCTTGCATGAGGCTGGCGTCGAATTGGTGCTGGTGTCCTCCGGGGCGGTGGCGGCCGGCATGAGTCGTTTGGGCTGGACCGCACGACCCAGTGCGATGCACGAGCTCCAGGCGGCTGCGGCAATTGGTCAGATGGGTCTGGTGCAGGCGTGGGAGTCGAGCTTCGCTGAGCATGGCCGGCACACTGCACAGATTCTCCTGACGCACGACGACCTGTCCGACCGCAAGCGTTACCTGAACGCCCGTAGCACCCTGCGCGCATTGGTCGAGCTGAAAGTCATCCCGGTGATCAACGAAAATGACACCGTGGTCACTGACGAAATCCGTTTCGGTGACAACGACACGCTGGCGGCGCTGGTGGCGAATCTGGTCGAGGCGGATCTGCTGGTGATCCTTACCGATCGCGACGGCATGTTCGACGCCGATCCGCGCAACAACCCTGACGCGCAGCTGATTTACGAGGCGCGCGCTGATGATCCGAGTCTCGATGCGGTGGCGGGCGGCACGGGTGGTGCGCTGGGTCGTGGCGGCATGCAGACCAAGTTGCGTGCGGCTCGATTGGCTGCGCGTTCCGGTGCGCACACCATTATCGTCGGTGGGCGTCTTGAGCGCGTGCTCGATCGCCTGAGGGCGGGTGAGCGCATCGGCACTTTGCTGTCGCCTGAGCGCGGCATGCTCGCGGCACGCAAGCAGTGGCTGGCCGGGCATCTGCAAACTCGCGGCACCCTGGTGCTGGATGATGGTGCGGTGTCGGCGTTGTCGAAGGGCAACAAAAGCCTGCTGCCCGTCGGTGTGAAGCTGGTGCAGGGCAGTTTCCGTCGCGGCGAGATGGTGGTCTGTGTGGCGCCGGATGGTCGTGAGATTGCCCGGGGCCTGGCCAACTACAGTGCGCTGGAAGCACAAAAAATCATCGGTCAGTCGTCGGATGCGATTGTCGGTTTGCTCGGTTACATGGCGGAGCCGGAACTGGTTCACCGTGACAACCTGATTCTGGTTTAAGGAAAACTCGATGCGTTTAGCGAAAGGATTGTTGGGCTTGCTGATGGCGATGCCATTGCTGGCCTCGGCCGAGGAAATCGGTCAAGTGTCGACGGTGTTCAAGTTTGTCGGCCCTAACGACCGCATTGTGGTCGAGGCTTTCGATGATCCGAAAGTTGAGGGGGTTACCTGCTACCTGTCGCGCGCCAAGACTGGCGGTGTGAAGGGTGGTCTGGGTCTGGCTGAAGATCGCGCCGAAGCTTCGATCGCCTGCCGCCAGGTAGGGCCGATCAAGTTCAAGGGTGATCTGAAGGATGGTGATGAGGTGTTCAAGGAGCGCACTTCGCTGGTGTTCAAGACCATGCAGGTGGTGCGTTTCCTCGACAAGAAGCGCAATACGCTGGTGTACCTGGTCTACAGCGACCGCTTGATCGAAGGCAGTCCGCAGAATGCCGTGACCGCCATCCCGATCCTGCCGTGGGTGCCGGTCCAGCAATAACACCGCAAATCGAAATGTGGGAGCGAGCCTGCTCCGGGCGGCGTTCCGACGATAGCGGTTAGTCAGATATGCATTTGCTGACTGACACACCGCTATCGCGAGCAGGCTCACTCCTACATTTTTTTTGCGCTGGATTCAGTAAATCACAGGCATAAAAAAACCGACCCTAAGGTCGGTTTTTTTAATGACTACGTCGATTAAGCAGCTTCTTTCAGCGCTTTGACGTGGCCATTCAGACGGCTCTTATGACGAGCAGCCTTGTTCTTGTGGATGATGCCTTTATCGGCCATACGGTCGATAACTGGCACAGCCAGAACGTATGCAGCTTGAGCTTTTTCAGCGTCTTTTGCGTCAATGGCTTTAACTACATTCTTGATGTAGGTGCGAACCATGGAACGCAGGCTGGCGTTGTGGCTGCGACGCTTCTCAGCCTGTTTTGCACGTTTTTTGGCGGAAGGTGAGTTGGCCACCGTCGAGCTCCTCGAAAGACTTTTTAGGAAATAGCAAACAAAATAGGCCGCGAATCATGCCGATGAAGAGAAGTCTTGTCAAGGGCACTTGAAACGTTCCGCTAAGTGGTAGGTATAAAGAGGCGGGATATTTATTTCCGGCGCTTGACCTGTAAACTCGCGAGCTTTGGCTCTGTGCTGCTGCGGCGCGGAGTATCGCACAAGTAGGCGCTTTGTTCGCCTGCTGTTTATCGACAGGCACAAATTCCCTCAATGAATCTGCTCAAATCGTTGGCCGCCGTCAGCTCTATCACGATGCTTTCCCGGATTCTGGGCTTTGTTCGTGACACGCTGATTGCTCGTACTTTCGGCGCCGGGATGGCGACGGATGCCTTCTTTATTGCCTTTAAATTGCCCAATCTGTTGCGGCGGATCTTTGCTGAGGGCGCTTTCTCGCAGGCATTCGTGCCGATTCTGGCTGAATACAAAAGCCAGCAGGGCGAAGAGGCGACGCGTACGTTCATTGCTTACGTTTCGGGTTTGCTGACGCTGGTGTTGGCGGTCGTCACTGCGCTGGGCATGATCGCCGCGCCCTGGGTGATCTGGGCCACGGCCCCGGGTTTTACCGACACGCCGGAAAAATTCCAGCTCACCTCCGATCTGTTGCGGGTGACGTTCCCCTATATATTGCTGATCTCCCTGTCCTCACTGGCGGGCGCGATTCTCAATACCTGGAACCGTTTCTCGGTGCCGGCCTTCGTGCCGACCTTGCTCAACGTCAGCATGATTGTGTTCTCTCTGTTCCTCACGCCGTATTTCGATCCGCCGGTGATGGCGCTGGGCTGGGCGGTACTGGTCGGTGGTCTGGCGCAGTTGCTCTATCAACTGCCGCACCTGAAAAAGATCGGCATGCTGGTGCTGCCGCGTCTGAATCTGCGTGATACCGGCGTCTGGCGCGTGATGAAACAGATGCTGCCGGCGATTCTTGGCGTTTCGGTCAGCCAGATTTCGCTGATCATCAACACCATCTTCGCCTCGTTTCTGGTCGCGGGCTCGGTGTCGTGGATGTATTACGCCGATCGCCTGATGGAATTGCCATCCGGTGTACTGGGTGTGGCGTTGGGTACGATTCTGCTGCCGACGCTGGCCAAAACCTACGCCAGCAAGGATCGCCACGAATACTCGCGGATTCTCGATTGGGGTCTGCGTCTGTGCTTTGTGCTGGTGCTGCCGTGTTCGCTGGCGCTGGGAATTCTCGCTGAGCCACTGACCGTTTCGTTGTTCCAGTACGGTCAATTCAGTGGCTTCGACGCCGAAATGACCCAGCGCGCACTGATTGCTTATTCTGTCGGTCTGCTCGGGATAATCGTGATCAAAGTGCTCGCTCCGGGCTTTTATGCGCAACAGAACATCCGTACCCCGGTAAAAATCGCAATCTTCACCCTTGTGGTCACTCAGTTGTTCAACCTGGTGCTGATTGGCCCTCTGGCTCACGCCGGTCTAGCCCTGGCGATCAGTGCCGGTGCCTGTCTCAACGCTGGGTTGCTGTTCTATCAACTGCGCAAACAACAGATGTATCAGCCGCAGCCGGGCTGGGCCAGGTTCGGTTTCAAACTGGTTGTCGCCGTGGCCGTGATGTCGGCAGTGTTGTTGCTGGGCATGCACTTCATGCCAGCGTGGGATCAAGGGCACATGCTTGAACGCTTCCTGCGTCTGGGCGCATTGGTCGCGGCGGGTGTGGTGTCCTATTTCGGTATGTTGCTGCTGCTCGGTTTCCGCTTGCGTGACTTCAATCGCAAGGCCTTGAGTTAAGGTTTTACCCTTTATAAACAGGCGCGGGCCGGCAGTTTTGTCGGCTCGTTCACTTTGCGTTACGGTGTTGCCTGTCGTCGGCCGTCGGGTGTGGTTATAATCGACCACTTTATGAGCAAGAAGCGCGTTATGCAGCTGGTTCGAGGCCTCCACAACTTGCGCCCCCAGCATCGGGGCTGCGTCGCCACTATTGGCAACTTTGACGGTGTTCACCGTGGTCACCAGGCTATCCTGGCCCGACTGCGTGAGCGTGCGCTCGAGTTGGGCGTACCCAGCTGCGTGGTGATTTTCGAACCGCAGCCACGGGAATTCTTTGCCCCCGAGACTGCGCCGGCGCGTCTGGCACGGTTGCGCGACAAGCTGCAATTGCTGGCCGCCGAAGGCGTTGACCGGGTGTTGTGCCTGGCCTTCAACCAGCGTCTGAGCAAACTCAGCGCCAGTGAGTTCGTCGACACCATCCTCGTTGATGGCCTCGGCGTGCAGCATCTGGAGGTCGGTGACGATTTCCGCTTCGGTTGCGACCGCCTCGGCGATTTCGACTTCCTGCTGCAGGCCGGGCAGATGCACGGTTTCACTGTTGAAGCTGCACAAACCGTCGAGCTGGACGGGATTCGCGTCAGCAGCACGCAAGTGCGCAACGCGTTGGCCGCCGCCGATTTTGCTCTGGCCGAACGTTTGCTCGGTCGCCCGTACCGGATTGCCGGTCGCGTGCTGCATGGCCAGAAACTGGCCCGGCAACTGGGTACGCCCACTGCCAACATTCAACTCAAGCGTCGTCGCGTGCCGTTCACCGGGGTGTATCTGGTGGATGTCGATATCGACGGCAAAACCTGGCCCGGCGTCGCCAATATCGGCGTGCGGCCCACGGTACAAGGTGATGGCAAAGCCCACCTTGAAGTCCATCTTCTAGATTTTGCCGGGGATCTGTATGACCGGCGTTTGACGGTGGTTTTCCACCAAAAGCTGCGTGAAGAGCAGCGCTTCGCCTCCCTGGAGGCATTGAAAACGGCGATCAATGCGGATGTCGCCACCGCCCGTGCACTAGCCGCACCTAGCGCCCATCGCTAATGAAGAGCCTTAAATGACCGACTATAAAGCCACGCTTAACCTTCCGGACACCGCCTTCCCAATGAAGGCCGGCCTGCCACAGCGCGAACCGCAGATCCTGCAGCGCTGGGACAGTATTGGCCTGTACGGAAAGTTGCGCGAGATTGGCAAGGATCGTCCGAAGTTCGTTCTGCATGACGGCCCTCCGTATGCCAACGGCACGATCCACATCGGTCACGCACTGAACAAGATTCTCAAGGACATGATCATCCGCTCGAAGACCCTGTCGGGTTTCGACGCGCCGTACGTTCCGGGTTGGGACTGCCACGGCCTGCCGATCGAGCACAAGGTTGAAGTGACCCACGGCAAAAATCTGGGCGCGGACAAGACTCGCGAGCTGTGCCGTGCCTACGCCACCGAGCAGATCGAAGGCCAGAAGTCCGAATTCATCCGTCTCGGCGTGCTGGGCGATTGGGCCAACCCGTACAAGACCATGGATTTCAAGAACGAGGCCGGTGAAATCCGCGCCCTCGCTGAAATCGTCAAGGGCGGTTTCGTGTTCAAGGGCTTGAAGCCTGTGAACTGGTGCTTCGACTGCGGTTCGGCCCTGGCTGAAGCGGAAGTCGAGTACGAGACCAAAAAGTCCTCGACCATCGACGTTGCTTTCCCGATCGCTGACGAAGCCCAACTGGCTGCCGCATTCGGCCTGCCGTCGCTGGGCAAACCTGCCTCGATCGTGATCTGGACCACCACCCCGTGGACCATCCCGGCCAACCAGGCGCTGAACGTCCACCCGGAATTCAACTACGCGCTGGTTGATGTCGGCGACAAGCTGCTGGTGCTGGCTGAAGAGCTGGTCGAAGCCTGCCTGGCGCGCTACAGCCTGGAAGGTTCGGTCATCGCCACCACCACTGGTAAAGAACTCGAGCTGATCAACTTCCGCCACCCGTTCTATGACCGTCTGTCGCCGGTGTACCTGGCTGACTACGTCGAACTGGGCGCTGGTACCGGCGTGGTTCACTCCGCCCCGGCCTACGGCGTGGACGACTTCGTGACCTGCAAGAAGTACGGCATGGTCAACGACGACATCCTCAACCCGGTGCAGAGCAACGGCGTGTACGCGCCGTCGCTGGAATTCTTCGGCGGCCAGTTCATCTGGAAGGCCAACCCGGCCATCGTCGACAAGCTGACCGAAGTCGGTGCGCTGCTGCACACCACCGTCATCGAACACAGCTACATGCATTGCTGGCGCCACAAGACCCCGCTGATCTACCGCGCCACCGCGCAGTGGTTCATCGGCATGGACAAAGAGCCAACCAGCGGCGACACCCTGCGTGTGCGCTCGCTCAAAGCCATCGAGGACACCAAATTCGTCCCGGCCTGGGGCCAGGCGCGTCTGCACTCGATGATCGCCAACCGTCCGGACTGGTGCATCTCGCGTCAGCGCAACTGGGGCGTGCCGATCCCGTTCTTCCTCAACAAGGAAAGCGGCGAACTGCACCCACGCACCGTTGAGCTGATGGAAGAAGTCGCCAAACGCGTTGAAGTCGAAGGCATCGAAGCCTGGTTCAAGATGGACGCTGCCGAACTGCTCGGCGACGAAGCACCGCTGTACGACAAGATCAGCGACACCCTCGACGTCTGGTTCGACTCGGGCACCACGCACTGGCACGTCCTGCGCGGTTCGCACCCGATGGGTCACGAGAGCGGCCCGCGCGCCGATCTGTACCTGGAAGGTTCCGACCAGCACCGTGGCTGGTTCCACTCGTCGCTGCTGACCGGTTGCGCCATCGACAACCACGCACCGTACCGCGAACTGCTGACCCACGGTTTCACCGTCGACGAAGCCGGCCGCAAGATGTCCAAATCGCTGGGCAACGTGATTGCGCCGCAGAAAGTCAACGACACCCTGGGCGCCGACATCATGCGTCTGTGGGTTGCATCGACCGACTACTCCGGCGAGATGGCGGTTTCCGATCAGATCCTGCAACGCAGTGCGGACGCCTATCGTCGTATCCGTAACACCGCGCGCTTCCTGCTCTCGAACCTGAGCGGTTTCAACCCGGCCACTGATATCCTGCCGGCGGAAGAAATGCTCGCGCTGGATCGTTGGGCGGTCGACCGCACCTTGCTGCTGCAACGCGAGCTGCAAGAGCACTACGGCGAATACCGTTTCTGGAACGTCTACTCGAAGATCCACAACTTCTGCGTGCAGGAGCTGGGTGGTTTCTACCTCGACATCATCAAGGACCGTCAGTACACCACTGGCGCCAACAGCAAGGCCCGTCGTTCGGCGCAAACCGCGCTGTTCCACATCTCCGAAGCGCTGGTGCGCTGGATCGCGCCGATCCTCGCCTTCACTGCCGATGAGCTGTGGGAATACCTGCCGGGCGAGCGTAACGAATCGGTGATGCTCAACACCTGGTACGAAGGTCTGACCGAACTGCCAGCCGACGTTGAACTGGGCCGCGACTACTGGGAACGCGTCATGGCGGTCAAAGTAGCGGTCAACAAAGAGATGGAAATCCAGCGCGCAGCGAAAGCCGTCGGTGGCAACCTGCAAGCCGAAGTGACGCTGTACGCCGAAGACGCCCTGAGTGCCGATCTGGCCAAGCTGAGCAACGAACTGCGCTTTGTATTGATCACCTCGACTGCCAGTGTTGCGCCGTTCGTCCAGGCTCCAGCCGATGCGGTAGTGACTGAAGTCAGCGGCCTGAAGCTGAAGATCGTCAAATCGGCCTTCCCGAAGTGCGCCCGTTGCTGGCACTGCCGTGAAGACGTTGGCGTGAACCCGGAGCATCCGGAAATCTGCGGTCGTTGCGTCGACAACATCAGCGGCGCTGGCGAGGTTCGTCACTATGCCTAATGCCGTTGGCCGTTTCGGACGGTTGAGCTGGCTGTGGTTGAGTTTGCTGGTTCTGGTCATCGACCAGGCCAGCAAGTTCTACTTCGAAGGCAAGCTCGAAATGTTCCAGCAGATCGTGATCATTCCCGATTACTTCAGCTGGACCCTGGCTTATAACACCGGCGCTGCGTTCAGCTTCCTGGCTGACAGCTCCGGCTGGCAGCGCTGGCTGTTCGCCCTGATCGCGATTGTGGTCAGTGCGGTGCTGGTGGTCTGGCTCAAGCGCCTGGGCCGCAATGACACCTGGCTGGCCGTCGCGCTGGCGCTGGTGCTGGGCGGCGCGCTGGGCAATCTGTATGACCGCATTGCCTTGGGCCATGTGATCGATTTCATTCTGGTGCACTGGCAGAACCGCTGGTACTTCCCGGCGTTCAACTTCGCCGACAGCGCTATTACCGTTGGCGCGGTGATGCTGGCACTGGATATGTTCAAAAGTAAAAAGACCGGAGAAGCCGTTCATGACTGAACAGGTATTGGCTGAGCAACGCATCGGCCAGAACACGGAAGTCACCTTGCACTTTGCATTGCGCCTGGAGAACGGCGACACCGTCGACAGTACGTTCGACAAAGCCCCGGCGACCTTCAAGGTCGGCGACGGCAACCTGCTGCCGGGTTTCGAAGCGGCGCTGTTCGGCTTCAAGGCTGGCGACAAGCGTACGCTGACCGTCGAGCCGGAAAACGCCTTCGGCCAGCCGAACCCGCAGAACGTGCAGATCATTCCACGTTCGCAGTTCGTCGACATGGAGTTGTCACCGGGTTTGCTGGTGATCTTCAATGATGCGGCCAATACTGAGCTGCCAGGTGTGGTGAAAGAGTTCGATGACACGCAAGTGACCATCGACTTCAACCACCCGCTGTCGGGCAAGACGCTGACCTTTGACGTCGAGATCATCAACGTTAAAGCGATCTAACTGACTCTATGGAGTCAAATGTGGGAGCGAGCCTGCTCGCGAATGCTGACTGACATTCAACATAGATGTTGTCTGACACACCGCTTTCGCGAGCAGGCTCGCTCCCACAATGTTTTTCATCGTTTTCGCTATTTCTTGCGCGCAAGACACGAGGCACAGCATGCAAATCAAACTCGCCAACCCCCGTGGCTTCTGCGCTGGCGTGGACCGGGCGATCGAAATCGTCAACCGTGCCCTGGAAGTCTTCGGGCCGCCGATCTACGTGCGTCATGAAGTGGTGCACAACAAGTTCGTCGTTGAAGACCTGCGCAGTCGTGGTGCGATCTTCGTCGAAGAACTGGATCAGGTGCCGGACGACGTCATCGTGATCTTCAGTGCTCACGGTGTTTCCCAGGCTGTGCGCACCGAAGCCGCCGGCCGTGGCCTGAAAGTATTCGACGCCACTTGCCCGCTGGTAACCAAGGTGCACATCGAAGTGGCGAAATACAGCCGCGACGGTCGCGAGTGCATCCTGATCGGCCACGCCGGTCACCCGGAAGTCGAAGGCACCATGGGCCAGTACGACGGCAGCAATGGCGGTGCGATCTACCTCGTTGAAGACGAGAAAGACGTCGCCGAATTGCAGGTGCATAACCCGGACAAACTGGCTTTCGTTACCCAGACCACGCTGTCGATGGACGACACCAGTCGCGTCATTGATGCCTTGCGCACGCGCTTCCCGGCCATCGGCGGTCCGCGCAAGGATGACATTTGCTACGCCACGCAAAACCGTCAGGACGCGGTCAAGCAATTGGCCGACGAGTGTGACGTCGTGCTGGTAGTCGGCAGCCCGAACAGCTCCAACTCCAACCGCTTGCGAGAACTTGCCGAGCGCATGGCCACGCCGGCCTACCTGATCGACGGCGCCGAAGACCTGCAAAAGAGCTGGTTCGATGGCGTTGAGCGTATCGGCATTACCGCCGGTGCCTCCGCGCCGGAAGTCCTGGTGCGTGGCGTGATTCAGCAATTGCAGGCCTGGGGCGCCACCGGTGCCGATGAACTGGCCGGGCGTGAAGAGAACATCACGTTCTCGATGCCTAAAGAGCTGCGCGTGCGTTCGATCTGACGCTTTTGATCTTTTGACACAACACCTGCTCAGTCTCTTGACTGTTCAGGCGCACACGACCGGTCGCCGCCAGCACTATCTGGCGCTGGCTGACCGGCTCGCGAGCCGAGCAGACATGTAATGTCCCTGCCTGAAACGCCCGCCCGGGCATCAGCGGTTGCCCCAGACTGCTGAAGCGTACGTAACGACTTACTGACCAATTGCCGACAATCGGCACCTGTGTGTCGCTCACACTTTCTTGCAGCAGCGGATTGCTGTTGTCTTTCGACCCCTTGCCGCTGATATCCAGAATGATCCGCCAGCCCTGACTCCAGTCGCCGTTGATGCCATGAATCACCACGCTCTGATTGCGCGTGATGGCCTGGGTGCGAGCGTTGCGCAGGCCATCGAGCAAGGATTGCGCTGCCTGATCCCGATGGTTCGATTCTCTGAGCGTGGCAAACGCCGGACTGACCAACAGCAGAACAATTGCGCCAATCGCCAGTCCCATAAGCAGTTCGATCAGGCTGAAACCCTGTTGCGGCATGAAAACTCCCTCCGTGGAGTGTGATGAACGGCGCGCTCCGTGCGCCGGGCAGGGCAAATCAACCGACGCGGGCCGGTTGAATGTTCTAGCGTGTAGAAGCAGGTATAGCCGACGGCAACGGAGGGCATTGATGGATCTTCGTACAAAAGGTTTCACGCTGATCGAGTTGTTGGTCGCGGTCGCGATTTTCGTGGTTCTGATCACTCTGGCGGTGCCGGCGTTCACCCGTTCGGTACAGGGCAGCAAGGCCGATACCGAGATGGGCGACCTGCAACGGGCAATCAATTACGCCAGGCTCGAGGCCATCGACCGTGGCACTACCCTGCGCCTGCGCCCGACCGCTGGTGGCAGCGTCTGGACCGGTGAGTTGTCGGTCTACGACAGTACTGGCAATCCGGCCAATGTGTTGCGGGTTGTTCCCGCGATGAGCAGCGGCGCGACTCTGACGCTACCCTCAGGAGTGACTGCACTGGATTTCAACAATCTTGGTGGTCTGGCAGCGCCGTCGACGGCGGTGACCATCAGTTACACGTTGGGAACGCAAAGCAGGACGCTGAACGTGTGTTTGAACGGACGAATTCAATTGGGTGGAACTTGCGGATGAGGGCAGGGAGTCAACACGCACAGCAGGGCATGACGCTGATCGAGGTACTGGTCGCGTTGCTGATTCTGACGGTCGGGCTGCTGGGTGCGGCGGCCGTGCAACTGAATGCACTGAAGTACACCGACAGTTCACGGATGACCAGTCAGGCCAGTTTCATCGCTTACGACATGATGGACCGCATCCGCGCCAATTCCGGCGCCGACTACACCGTCACGCCGCCGACTTCGGGTAATCTCAGCGTTGCACGGGATCAGGATCTTTACGATTTCACCAACAACATCGTCAACTTCGGTGGACCGACCGCGACTGGCAGCATCACTCTCAATCAGCGGGTCTACACCATCACCATCAACTGGAGCGACGCGCGGGCAGCCAACACCGCCAGCGCTCAGCGCAGTTTTGTCCTGACCAGCCGCGCTGCCGTTGACCCGGTGGCGACACCATGACGCGCCATCAGCGTGGTTTCGGCCTGATCGAGCTGCTGATTGCCCTCGCACTGGGCTTGATCATCGTGCTGGGGGTTGTGCAGATTTTCATCGCGGCGAAAAACACCTACGTCAGCCAGAACAGCGCCGCGGCGATGCAGGAAGACGCGCGTTTTGTGCTGAGCAAAATGATTCAGGAAATTCGCATGGTCGGGATGTTCGGATGTCTCGGCACCATTACGGATTCCAGCTCGGCGGGAGATTTCAATGCGTCGCAGATAGCGCCGATCAACTGGGACAACGCCAACCTGAAACTGACACTGGTCACCGCCGATATCGGCAGCGGTGGCGGCACGCCGACCTGGACAGTGGTTTCCGATTGCCGCAACAGCGCCACGGCGTATACCGGGTTGCGAGCGGCGGCGAGCGGGCAGATCGCCTTCCCGATCCGGCGTCTGATCTACAGCTTCAGCAACAACCAGATTCTCATGGGCACCGGCAGCGGCACGCCGACCCAGCAGGTGTTGGTGAACAACGTCAGTGCCTTTAACGTGACGTTTGGTCTGGCCAGTTCGGCGACAGATGTGGCGGCCTCGACCTACAGCGCCAACCCCAGCGACCCGGCGCGCATTCGCAGTGTGCGCCTGAGCCTGACCCTCACCGACCCCAACAGCCGGGTCGCCACGCAAACCTTCAACGTGGTTGCCGCTTTGCGCAACCGCTTGCAGTGAGGACCGTGGCGATGCGGATTTCTCTTCATGACCGGCAAACGCAACGCGGCATGGCGTTGCTGGTCAGTCTGGTGTTTCTGTTGTTGCTGACGTTGATTGGTCTGTCGTCGATGCAAAGCGCCAACCTGCAGGAAAAAATGGCCGGCAGCGTGAGTTTGCGTAATCAGTCGTTTCAAACGGCCGAGGCGGCGTTGCGGGTGGGGGAGAGTGCGGTTCAGCTTGATACCTACACCTTGGCGGTGTGCAGCGGCACGACGCAATGCGCACCGCCGGCGGAATCATCGGTGGTCAGTGCGGCGGGGCTGAATTCAACTTCGGGTGTGACGTGGATCGCTTCCGGTAATGGTTTCTATGGTGTGCAGAATATCGGCACCACGCTCACGGCAGTGAACGTGCCGAGTAACACTTCGGCGACGTTGTATAGGGTCACCGCCGTTGGTATCGCCGGCACTTCGCGCAGTGTGGTGGAGAGTGTCTATGCGAAGTATTGAGCGGTGTGGATCGCTGTTGCTCGGCATGTTGCTGAGCTTGTATCTGGCGTCGCCGGCCTACGCATTTACGCCGTCTGATTCGCCGCTGTTGAGTGCGGCGGCGGTGCCACCCAACGTCATGCTGCTGATCGACGATTCGGGGAGTATGAACAGCATCATCTATGCTGGCGGATTCAACCCTGCCGACAATTTCACTCCGGCCCGGCAATGTAATGCATTGCTTGGGTTGTGCCTGAGTTCGACGCCGATCACGGGCGACACGATCTTTCTGTCGAGCCTGCCGACATCCGGTTGCTCGGGCGGCGCCTATGCGTTCTACAACAACAGCCTGGCGCCGTTGTGCCTGAAGCTGCCGGATCCGGTCGGCAGCGGCAATACGCGTTACTCGGGGGATTACATTTCCTACATAGTCGGCCTGGCCATCAACAACGGCACCCGCGATTTCACCACCGGGGCGATTCCCAACGACTACCGCATCAACGTTGCGCGCAACGTCTCCACAGCTTTGGTCAGCAGCAACCGCACGTTGCGTATTGGCCTGTCGACATTCAATCCGGCCACCAGCAACAACTCCGGCAATGGCGGTTTCATTGCCCGTGCGATCAGCGATTTGTCGCCGGTGTCCGGCAGCGTGACTCAAGCCCAGGCCGACACCAATTACAACGCACTGATCTCTTCCATCAACGGCTTGAGCGCCGTGGCCAACACGCCGTTGGCGGAAACCTATTACGAAATCACCCGCTACATGCGCGGCATGGCGCCTTACTACAACAGCACACCGACCACTTACACCAGCCCGATTCAGTACCGCTGCCAGAAAAACTATGGAGTGGTGATCACCGACGGCTTGCCGACCTTCGACCGTACTTTCCCCACCAATGATCCGTTGGGCGGCAGCCGTTTGCCGAACTGGGATGGCGTCAACAATGACGGCAACAACCTCAATGGCGATAACGAAGGCGACACGTTGTATCTGGATGACATCGCCAAGTTTGCCTTTGACATCGACATGCGTTCGACCGGCACCGATGCGGCGGGCAAGAGCTGGAATGCGGTGGATTTTCCCAAGCAGAACATGAACACCTACACCGTGGGGTTCACCGCCGATAATGAAATGCTGTCGGACGCCGCCAGTTACGGACAGGGCAGGTATTACCAGGCGACCGACAGTACCGGGCTCAACGCCGCCTTATCCTCGGCGCTGAGCGACATCACGTCCAAGGCCGGTTCCGGCGGCGCGGGAGTCACCAGCGGCACCACACTGACGTCCAGCAGCAGCTTTTATCAAACCACGTATGACCCCAAGGACTGGCGCGGCACGATCAAGTCGTTCGGCTTCACCTCGACCGGGACGGTCAATACTTCGGCGGCGCAGTGGACGACCGACACCACCATCGTGCCATCCGCCAACGCTGCGACTTTTCAGTCGTGGAATACCCTGAGCAATGCAGCGGTAACCCTGGCTTACGGCAACTTTTCCCCGGCCCAGCAGACCACGCTGAGTCAGGGGTTGCCCACCGGCATCAGTGGCATTGATCTGGTGGAGTGGAGCAAGGGCACGAACAAGGCCGGGCTGAAAGTGCGCAGCGTGCTGCTCGGCGACATCATCAATTCGCCGCTGGTGCTGGCGTCACCATCAGACAAAACCGCCTCCGATCTTTCCGGCGACACCAGCTACAGCACTTACCTGGCCACCAAGGCTGCGAATATGAACACCAGCCTGGTGGTTAACGCCAACGATGGTTTCGTCAACGTGATCAATTCGGCGAACGGTACTCGCCGTTACGCCTACATGCCGTCCAGTGTGCTGCCGTCATTGCGCCTTATCGCCGACACCAACTACGTCAACGGTGTGAGCCACAAGTTTTTGGTGGACGGTCAGGTTGGGGTGTTCGACGCGCAGTCCGGCACCGCTTGGAAAACCCTGGCCATTGGCGGCACCGGTGCCGGGGGTAAAACCTTCTACGGGTTGCAACTGTTTGATGCGTCTGCGGGTAATGTGATCAAGGCCTTGTGGGAGGTCAGTGCGCCGTCCACCGCCAGTACTGCGAACGCATTCAATGATCTGGGTTATGCCTACGCCCGTCCGGAAGTGGCACGCTTGGCCAATGGTCGCTGGGCGACATTCATTGCCAACGGCTACGGCAGCAATTCAGGCGTGGCGGCCCTGTATGTACTGGATGCGCTGGACGGTTCGCTGATCAGGAAAATCGTTATCGACAGCACGGAAACCACCAACGGTTTGTCGTCGGTGAAACTCAAGGTCAACTCTTCGAATGTGGTGCAGGCCGCTTACGGTGGCGACTTGAAGGGGCGGTTATGGAAGTTCGATCTGAGTGCCACGTCCTCCGACAGTTGGGGCGTGGCGTTTTCCGGCAAGCCACTGTTCACCACGGCGGGCGGGGCGACTCAACCGATCACCGCGCAGCCGTTACTGGCGGATAATGCGCTGGGCGGCAAACAGGTCTTCGTCGGTACCGGTAAGTTCAACGAAACGGCCGACAAGACCAACAAGGATTTGCAGGCGTTCTATTCCGTGTGGGACGCCGATGGAGGTACTGGTCAACTGACTGTCAGCAGTTTGCAGCCGCAGGCGATCACCGGATCATTCTCCGGCAGCTCTGGACAGTTTCTGACCACAACGCAGAATGACACGACGTATCCGGCGGAGAAGGGTTGGTATCTGCCGCTGGTGTACAACAATGTGCTGACCGGCGAGCGGGTGATCAATCAGGCGAGTATCGTGCTGGGCCGTATTGTCTTTACCACGGCGAGTGTTGATACCACCGATCCCTGTGCGAGTTTTGGTACCGGCAAACTGGTCGAACTGGATGCGTTCAGCGGTAAGATGCTCAATTACGCCGTGCTGGACACCAGCTCTGACGGTTTGGTCGACAGCAATGACTCGATCTCCAGCGGCGTGATATTCACCGGTGGCATTCCGACCCTGAACTTCGTCTCCAGCGATGGCAAGCGCAAGGGTACGACCGACACCAGTGGCACCATCACGATCATTGTGGAAAAGGGCGGCGGTGGCAGCCGTCGTATCATGTGGCGACAAATACAGTAAGTGAGAGTTTGAGGCATGCGCAGATTCAACCGAGGCTTCACCCTGATCGAAATCATGATCGTGATTGCGATCATCGGGATCGTCATCACCATCGCCGCACCGAGCTATACCGAGTACCTGAAAAAGGGCCGTCGCGCTGAAGTGGTGTCTTTGCTCTCCGAACAGGCGCAGACCCTCGAGCGCTTCTACACCCGAAACAATACCTACACCAATGTCACCGGACTCAGCACGGGCAATGATTTCTACACCATCACCCCGACCATCGCTGACCAGACTTTCCTGCTGACCGCTACCCGCAAAACGGGTACGTCAATGGCCACCGACAAGTGCGGGGATTTCACCCTGACCAACACCGGTGTCCGCAGCATGAACAACGCGACCACCGGGCTGACCACCAAGGATTGCTGGGGCCGCTGAGGCGCTTTCTTTCGGGTGCCTTTTGCGCCCACTGTCTTTTTTACGGTTGGAACAAACATGACCAGGCAACAGCAAGTGGTGATTGTCGGTGGCGGGGTGATTGGCCTGCTGACCGCCTACAATCTCGCCTCCGAAGTACGCAGCGTGGTGCTGCTCGATCGCTCGAACCTCGGCCAGGAATCGTCCTGGGCGGGCGGCGGTATCGTTTCGCCGCTGTATCCGTGGCGCTATAGCCCGGCAGTCACCGCACTGGCGCACTGGTCGCAGGATTTTTATCCACAGCTCGGCGCACGTCTGTTTGCCGACACTGGCGTTGATCCTGAAGTGCACACCACGGGCCTGTACTGGCTGGACCTGGACGATGAAGCCGAAGCGCTGGCCTGGGCCAAGCGGGAAAATCGCCCGTTGCGGGCTGTGGATATCTCGGCGGCGCATGATGCGGTATCGGTGCTCGGTGGCGGCTTCTCGCGGGCGATCTACATGGCGGATGTCGCCAACGTACGCAATCCGCGTCTGGTGAAATCACTGAAAGCGGCACTGCTGGCATTGCCGAACGTAACCATTCACGAACAATGCGCAGTCAGCGGGTTTGTCCGCGAGGGTGAGCAGGTTGTTGGCGTCGAGACGTCGAAGGGTGTGATCAAGGGCGATCAGGTCGTATTGACTGCGGGGGCGTGGAGCGGCGATCTGCTCAAGACGCTGGATCTGACACTGCCGGTCGAGCCAGTCAAAGGCCAGATGATTCTCTACAAGTGCGCAGCGGATTTTCTGCCGAGCATGGTATTGGCCAAGGGCCGTTATGCGATCCCGCGCCGAGATGGCCATATTCTGATCGGCAGCACGCTGGAGCACGAAGGCTACGACAAGACCCCAACCGACATTGCACTGGAAAGCCTCAAGGCTTCGGCAGTGGAGTTATTGCCAGCGTTGGCCGATGCCGAAGTGGTCGGACACTGGGCGGGGTTGCGTCCGGGGTCGCCGGAGGGCATTCCGTATATTGGCCGGGTGCCGGGGTTCGACGGGTTGTGGTTGAACTGCGGGCATTACCGTAATGGGCTGGTGCTGGCGCCGGCGTCGTGCCAGTTGTTTGCCGATGTGATGCTGGGAAGGGCGCCGATTATTGATCCGGCGCCGTATGCGCCTGAAGGCCGCATTTAGTCTGATATTTCTCTGTAGCCTGGCAGATCGCTTTCGCGAGCAGGCTCGCTTGTATGGTAGGACTTGAAGGGAGGAGGAGGGACAAGGCTCGATTCTGACTGTTAGCGCAGTACAGACCGTGGGAGATTTCACCCTCCTCCTTTCACCCAAGCGCCGATAAAGAATGCATCTGGCCTAGACCGACGATAGGAACAAGCCTGCGCCTCTGGGTGAACCCTTCAAGTGTTCAAACCTTAGCCCGGAGGATTTCTCATGGCAATGCCCGTCGTTACTACTCAGTCGATCATCGGGGTTGATGTCGCCAAGGATGAACTGGTGATTTATTGCACCGAATCAGATCAACTCGAGACAATCTCTAACACCAAAGCAGCAATCAAAAAATGGCTCAAAACTGTAGCCAAGCCAGTGGCTATCGCCATCGAAGCCACCAATATCTATCACCAGGAATTTGCTGATCTGGCGTATGCCAATGGTTGCGTGATCTATATGGTTGGCGGTTATGAGCTCAGCCATTACCGCAAAGGCGTGAACGTTCGCGCTAAAACTGATGCGCTGGATGCCCGATTACTGGCCCGTTATCTGACAAACGAAGGGGACCACTTACGCCCTTGGACACCGCCGTCGCCCTTGTATTGCCGGCTCATCAGTCTTTTCCGGCGCCGTGCGGCTCTGGTCCAGGCTCGTGTCAGCCTCAAGCAGAGTTGGGAGAATGAGCCGTTGCTCAAAACCGCTTTCAAAAATCAGATAAACGCCATGCAAAGACTGGAAATCCTGCTGGAGAAAACGATCCTGACGCAGATAGACGAAGCTGGTTTAGGCGCTCAGCTCAAGCGTTGCATGAAGGTAGAAGGCATCGGTACGTTGACCGGCGCCCGCTTGCTCGCATCCTTTCAGCGTGGGGATTTCAGGAATGCCGACGCTTTCATCGCCTTTCTAGGCCTGGATCTGCGCATATCTGACTCAGGCAAAAAGAAAGGCCGTCGCTGCCTGACCAAACGAGGCGACTCAGAGGCGCGTCGGTTGCTGCACAACGCTGCAATGGCGGCGAGCCGGACCTCGGCGTGGAAAGGATTTTATGAGGCTTTGAGAGAGCGCGGATTGAGCACTACCCAAGCACTGGTCGCACTAGCCCGCAAGCTTGCTCGGGTGGTATTTGCTCTGTTGAAAAACCAGAGCGAATACTCACCTAAAGCCGTTTAGGGGCTAGGCATGAACCATAGAATCTCCCACATTGGATTTTGTGAACGACAACGCTCAACTGTGGGAGCGAGCCTGCTCGCGAAGGGGCCCTCAATCCAGCCCGAGCTTCTTCAGCCGATAACGCATCGACCGAAACGAAAGGCTCAACCGCTGCGCCGCCGCCGTGCGATTCCAGCGCGTTTCCTCCAGCGCCTGCAGGATCAGCTTTCTCTCGACGTTCTCCAGATAATCCTCAAGATTGTCGATCTGCGTCAGATCGGCAATCCCGCCCTCCGCCGCGCAATTGCCGTCACTCAGGCGCAAGTCTTCGGCCTCAATCGTACGGTTTTCACACAAGGTGTGCGCCCGTTCGAGAACGTTCTCCAACTCCCGAACATTTCCCGGAAACCGGTAGTTCTTCAATGCTTCCAGCGCCTGCGGATGTAGTCGTGCTGGCGGTTGGCCGGTGTCCTTGGCCAGACGCTTGAGCATATTGGCCGCCAGCACTTCAATGTCATCACGCCTTTCGCGCAGTGACGGCACGCGCAGTTCAATCACGTTCAAGCGGTAATAAAGGTCCTGACGAAAGCGTTCGGTCGCGACCTCTGCATCAAGATCCTTGTGCGTGGCGCAGAGAATCCGCACATCGACCACGCTTTCCTGCTGGCCGCCGACACTGCGCACGGCTTTTTCCTGAATCGCCCGCAGCAGTTTGACTTGCATCGACAACGGCAAGTCCGCCACTTCATCGAGAAACAGCGTGCCGCCATTGGCCGCCTGAAACAGCCCGGGCTTGTCTGCGAGCGCGCCAGTGAAACTGCCTTTGCGATGACCGAAAAACTCGCTTTCCATCAGCTCCGACGGGATCGCTCCGCAGTTGACCGGCACAAAGGGTTGGCTGGCGCGTGGCCCTTGTTCATGAATCAGCCGTGCGACCAGTTCCTTGCCGCTGCCCGATTCGCCGCTGATGTAGACCGGTGCCTGGCTGCGGGCGAGTTTGTCGATTTGCTTGCGCAGACTGCGCATCGGTGGCGAGTCGCCCAGCAAGCGTCGATCAATCGATGTAAAGCTGCCGCCTGCCGCCGGCATGCGCAGGGCGGCGCCGACCAGTTCGCGCAGGCGGGTGAGGTCGACCGGTTTGGTCAGGAAGTCGAAAGCCCCGGCTTTCAAGGCGTTGATCGCAGTTTCCAGACTGCCGTAGGCGGTGATCATCGCCACCGGCAGTTGTGGATAACGTTGCTGAATATGCTGCACCAACTCCAGCCCTGTACCGTCGGGCAAGCGCATGTCGGTCAGGCACAGGTCGAAGTTCTCGCGGTTCAACAGCGCCTGGGCTTCAGCCAGATTGCGCGCGCTGTAGGTGTCGAGTTTCATCCGTCCCAGGGTGATTTCCAGGAGTTCGCGGATATCCGGTTCGTCGTCGACGATGAGGATTTTTTGCCGTGGGCTCGTGTTCAACTTTGTTTCCGTCCGTGAGCAAAGGTGATGCGAAAGCAGCCGCCGCCTTGGCGTGATTGAAAGTCTAGGCGCGCTTGGTTGCTTTCGCACAGCTCACGGGACAGATAAAGCCCAAGGCCGGTGCCCTGGCTGCTGGTGGTGAAGAACGGTTCGAATAGATGTGTCTGTTCATCGGCTGGTACGCCGGGGCCGTTGTCCTGCACTTCGAGCACCGCCAATTGGCTGTCGGGATCGCTGAACAGGGCCAGCCAGACTTCGGCTTGATCATGCAGCAGGGCGCTGTGGCGCCAGCCGTTGCGTAACAGATTATCGAGAATTTGCGTGAGCTGGTTGGGGTCCATCAGCGTGGTGAAATCCCCCGAATTGATTCGCAGATGAATCTGCTGGCGCTCGCTGGCTTGTTCGCGGCTTTCGGCGACGAAGTTTTCCAGCCACGGCTTGAGATCCAGCCGTTGTGGCGCGCTCTGCTGGCGGCGGGACAGTTGCAGGACGTTTTCGATGACTCGGTTCATGCGCTGGGAGTGGTCTTGAATAATCTGCGTCAGACGCCGATCGGCGCTGTCGAGTTCCTCGGATTCAGCCAATAGCTGCGCGGCGTGACTGATGGCACCCAGCGGATTGCGGATCTCGTGGGAGATCCCGGCGGTCAAGCGCCCAAGTGCGGCAAGTTTCAATTGCTGAGCTTGTTGGGCGATCTGCGCCAGGTCTTCGAGAAATACCAGGGTTTGCTGGTTGGGGCTCTGTTCGAGGGCGATGAAGCTCGGTTGCAGTTCCAGGCCATTACCGGGGATTTTCAGGCTCTGCGGGCGCAGGGTCGGGTTGTTCATCCACAGTTGCAAGCGATCGACCAGCGCGGTGGAGTAATCATCGATCAAATGCCCCTGAAGATGCGATTGCGCGAGCAGGGTTTGCGCGCTGTGGTTGGCCAGTTGCACCCGACGCTCCTCGTCGAGGACCAGAATGCCGGTGCGCATGCGTTGCAGGATCAGCGCATTGAGGGCTTCGAGGCTGACCACTTCGCTGGCGCGTTGCTCGGCCAGTGTTTCGCTGACTTCGAGGCGCCGAATCAACCCCTGCACCAGCAACGATGCGGCAAAACACAGGGCGCCGAGAGTGCCGGCTTGCAGGTATTCATTGGCGCTGAGGGGGGGGTTGAAACCCAGCAGGAAACTCGAGCCGACGATGCCCAGCGCACCGATGGCGGCAATCAACAGGCCGATGCGTCGCCGTAGCAAAGTGTTGCTGATCGCCACCGAGACAATCAGCAGATTGCCCAGCGCACTGCCGACGCCGCCCGCCGCAAAGAACAGAACGCATAAAAGCAGGACATCAACGAGGGCCAGACTGAACAGTTGCGCCGGCCGTCGGGTGTTCTCGAGGAATACCACCAACAGAATGTTGAGAATCAGGTACAGCCAACTGCCGCCGCGCAGCAATTCATCGTTGGCCGACGTCAGCAGGCGGTTGTCCATGTTGCTGGATATCAGCAGCACCAGAGTGATGCCGACACTTAAACGGTAGAGATGATAAAGGCGCAGCAGGCGCTGCGCCTGTTTGCTGTCGGCGCTGGTGGCCTCAGCGATCACTGGTACCCGGGCCTTGCTCAAGGTGAGCCTGGCTGCAATACCACTGTTGTTGCACGCTTAGCGCGCGGTCGCGCGGCAGATGCACGCCGCAATGGGCGCAGCGCACCATCGGTGGCGCGTCCTGCTCGCGCGGGGCGCGATGGGATTGATTGGACGCGGCAGGCGCCTTGAATTTACGCCACAACCATATCGCGGCGAAAATCACGACGATCCAGAACAATAAACGAAGCATGATGAGCGGCTTTCCGACTGATGATCCGGCAGTTTAGCCAAGCTCCCGGCAAGCGCACAGCCTATTAATGCGCGGCAATAAAAAAGGGAGATCCGCAGATCTCCCTTTTCTGTACATCCGGTGTGATCAGTCGAACACGCCGAAAGTCATGTAGCTGAACCACGAGCGGTCGGTGTTGCTCGACTCAGGCTCTGGCTCTTCGATCACGTCACCGTTTTCGTCTTTAGGCTTGAGCTCGTTCGGGATCGCGTCTTTCGCGTCCTGGAACTGCTTCTGCACGTCCTGGTTGGCGCGGGTTTCGCCCGGCGGCAGCGGTGGACGCGACTCGATCAGGCCCAAAGTCGCCTTGCTCAGGAACGAGCGGTTGTCGGCTTCGGCAACCCGTGGCACGAACTGACCGTCCTGCAGGCTTGGGTGGTTCGGGTAGTTGAGCTTCAGGGTTTCCAGGCTGGTGTTGGCCAATTCGTCCAGGTGCAGACGCTGGTAGGCTTCAGTCATCACCGCCAGGCCGTCACCGACCGATGGGGTTTCCTGGAAGTTTTCTACGACGTAACGACCACGGTTGGCTGCGGCTACATAAGCCTGACGGGTCAGGTAGTAGTCGGCCACGTGAATTTCGTAGGCCGCCAGCAGGTTGCGCAGGTAGATCATGCGCTGCTTGGCGTCCGGCGCGTAGCGGCTGTTCGGGTAGCGGCTGGTCAGCTGGGCGAACTCGTTGTACGAGTCGCGCGCGGCGCCCGGGTCACGCTTGGTCATGTCCAGCGGCAGGAAGCGCGCCAGCAGGCCGACGTCCTGGTCGAACGAGGTCAGACCTTTGAGGTAGTACGCGTAATCCACGTTCGGGTGCTGCGGATGCAAACGAATGAAACGCTCGGCGGCAGACTTTGCAGCTTCCGGCTCGGCGTTCTTATAGTTGGCGTAGATCAGCTCCAGCTGTGCCTGATCGGCGTAGCGACCGAACGGATAACGCGACTCCAGAGCCTTCAGCTTGGCTGTGGCGCTGGTGTAGCTGTTGTTGTCCAGGTCAGTCTGAGCCTGCTGATACAGCTCGGCTTCGCTGAGGTTTTCGTCTACGACTTCCTTCGATGAGCAAGCAGCGGTCAATGCGAGGATGGCGATCAGCAGCAGGTGTTTCACTTGCATGGCGGCTTGCGTCCCTATGACGGCCGCTGTCTTGGGCGGGGCCGTCCTGTTATGATGAGCGCCCCGTTGAAAAGCCTCGGGGCAAAAGACGCCGTATTTAACCACAAGCGCGCAGCCGAAACCAAAAGCTGTGCCGACGCACAGTCAGAGCATGTCCGATAAAATTGAACTTCGCGCAGAGGTGCCGTCCGAATTGGGCGGCCAACGCCTCGATCAAGTCGCTGCCCAACTCTTCGCTGAGCACTCTCGCTCGCGCCTTTCCGCCTGGATCAAAGAAGGTCGCCTGACTGTGGACGGGGCGGTCATCCGCCCGCGCGACATCGTGCACGGCGGTGCCATCCTTGAGCTGACTGCCGAGCAGGAAGCCCAAGGCGAGTGGATCGCCCAGGACATCGAGCTCGACATCGTCTATGAAGACGACGACATTCTGGTGATCAACAAGCCTGCGGGCCTGGTGGTGCACCCGGCTGCCGGTCACGCCGATGGCACCTTGCTCAACGCCTTGCTGCACCACGTGCCGGACATCATCAATGTCCCGCGCGCCGGCATCGTGCATCGTCTGGACAAGGACACCACCGGTCTGATGGTGGTGGCCAAGACCATTCAGGCGCAGACCAAACTGGTTACTCAGTTGCAGAGTCGTAGCGTCAGCCGCATCTATGAGTGCATCGTGATCGGTGTCGTGACCGCCGGGGGCAAGATCAACGCCCCGATCGGTCGCCACGGACAGCAGCGCCAGCGCATGGCGGTGATGGAAGGCGGCAAGCCTGCCGTCAGCCACTACCGCGTGCTGGAGCGCTTCCGCTCGCACACCCACGTACGGGTGAAGCTGGAAACCGGTCGTACTCACCAGATCCGCGTACACATGTCGCACATCAACTTCCCGTTGGTCGGCGATCCGGCGTATGGCGGCCGTTTCCGCATTCCGCCAGCCGCGAACCCGACGATGGTCGAGTCCCTCAAGCACTTCCCGCGTCAGGCACTGCACGCGCGCTTCCTGGAGCTGGATCATCCGACGACCGGTGAGCGCATGAGCTGGGAATCGCCGCTGCCGGAAGATTTCGTCTGGCTGCTGACCTTGCTCAAGCAGGATCGCGAGGCCTTCATCGGATGAACTGGCTGACGCCGGACTGGCCCGCGCCGGCCAGCGTCAAAGCCTGCGTCACCACCCGCGAGGGCGGTGTCAGCGAGGCGCCGTTCGACAGCCTCAATCTGGGCGATCATGTCGATGATCGTCCTGAGGCTGTTGCCGAGAACCGTCGGCGCCTGACCGAACACTTCTCTATACAGCCTGCCTGGTTGCAGCAAGTGCACGGGATAGCCGTGGCTCATGCTGATCCGGGCATTGTCGCGACTGCAGATGCCAGTTGGACGACAACCCCCGGAATTGCCTGCACGGCGATGACGGCGGATTGCTTGCCGGCATTGTTCTGCGATCGTGCCGGCACGCGTGTCGCGGCCGCCCATGCCGGTTGGCGTGGTCTGGCGGCGGGCGTGCTTGAGGCAACTCTCGACAGTCTTGATGTTCCGGCCGCAGAAGTGCTGGTCTGGCTTGGCCCGGCCATCGGTCCGCAAGCCTTTGAAGTCGGCCCGGAAGTGCGGGAAGTCTTCATCAATCAACTGCCTGAAGCGGCAAACGCCTTCGTGCCGAGCGCCAATGCAGGCAAGTTCATGGCTGACATCTATAAGCTGGCGCGCCTGCGTCTGGCTGAACGTGGTGTCACCGCTGTTTATGGTGGCGGTTTCTGCACCGTGACCGATCCGCGCTTCTTTTCTTATCGCCGTGCTTCGCGCACCGGTCGCTTCGCCTCCCTTATCTGGCTCACCCGCTAGACTTGCCTGACCTGAATCAACCCTCTGACGCTTGAATCTCCCAGAATCGACCGCATCTATAGGGGTATCTGGCAGGTTTCTTTATTCAGGATGGTTTTTAGGTCCGGCCTGCTCAAAAGGAAGGTGACTTATGCGAATAGACCGTTTAACCAGCAAATTACAGTTGGCCTTGTCCGACGCCCAGTCGTTGGCAGTCGGCCACGATCATCCGGCGATTGAGCCGGCGCACTTGATGCAAGCCATGCTCGAACAGCAGGGTGGTTCGATCAAACCTCTGCTGATGCAGGTGGGCTTCGACGTCAACAGCTTGCGCAAAGAGCTGACCAAAGAGCTCGACCAATTACCGAAAATCCAGAACCCCACCGGCGACGTCAACATGTCGCAGGATCTGGCGCGCCTGCTCAATCAGGCTGATCGTCTGGCCCAGCAGAAGGGCGACCAGTTCATCTCCAGCGAACTGGTGTTGCTCGCCGCAATGGACGAGAACAGCAAGCTCGGCAAATTGCTGCTCGGCCAAGGCGTAAGCAAGAAAGCCCTGGAAAACGCGATCAACAATCTGCGTGGCGGCGAAGCGGTAAACGACGCCAACCACGAGGAGTCGCGTCAGGCTCTGGACAAATACACCGTCGACCTGACCAAGCGCGCCGAAGACGGCAAGCTCGATCCGGTGATCGGTCGTGATGACGAAATTCGTCGCACCATTCAGGTTCTGCAACGTCGCACCAAGAACAACCCGGTGCTGATCGGCGAACCTGGCGTGGGTAAAACCGCCATCGCCGAAGGTCTGGCCCAGCGCATCATCAACGGCGAAGTGCCGGACGGCCTCAAAGGCAAGCGTCTGCTCTCGCTGGACATGGGCGCGCTGATTGCCGGTGCCAAGTATCGCGGTGAGTTCGAAGAGCGCCTGAAGTCGCTGCTCAACGAGCTGTCGAAACAGGAAGGGCAGATCATTCTGTTCATCGACGAACTGCACACCATGGTCGGCGCCGGTAAAGGCGAAGGCTCGATGGATGCCGGCAACATGCTCAAGCCTGCGTTGGCCCGCGGTGAGTTGCACTGCGTTGGCGCGACCACGCTCAACGAGTACCGCCAATATATAGAGAAGGACGCGGCGCTCGAGCGACGCTTCCAGAAAGTATTGGTGGATGAGCCAAGTGAAGAAGACACCATCGCCATCCTGCGCGGCCTTAAAGAGCGTTACGAGGTTCACCACAAGGTGGCGATTACCGACGGCGCGATCATCGCCGCGGCCAAGCTCAGCCATCGCTACATCACTGACCGGCAGTTGCCGGACAAGGCCATCGACCTGATCGACGAGGCCGCCAGCCGCATCCGCATGGAGATCGACTCCAAGCCGGAAGTGCTTGATCGTCTGGAACGTCGCCTGATTCAGTTGAAGGTGGAATCTCAGGCGCTGAAGAAAGAAAGCGACGAAGCGGCGATGAAACGTCTGGAAAAACTCCAGGAAGAAATCGTCCGTCTCGAACGTGAGTACTCGGATCTGGAGGAAATCTGGAACTCGGAAAAAGCCGAGGTGCAGGGTTCTGCACAGATTCAGCAGAAGATCGAGCAGTCGCGTCAGGAACTCGAAGCCGCGCGCCGTAAAGGCGACCTCAATCGCATGGCTGAATTGCAGTACGGGGTGATCCCGGATCTGGAACGCAGCCTGCAAATGGTCGATCAGCACGGCAAGAGCGAAAACCAGCTGCTGCGTAGCAAGGTGACTGAAGAAGAGATCGCCGAAGTCGTGTCGAAGTGGACCGGCATTCCGGTGTCGAAAATGCTCGAAGGCGAGCGCGACAAGCTGATGAAGATGGAAAGCCTGTTGCACAAACGGGTGATTGGTCAGGAAGAGGCCGTGGTCGCCGTCGCCAACGCGGTACGACGTTCGCGTGCCGGGTTGTCCGACCCGAATCGTCCGAGCGGCTCGTTCATGTTCCTCGGCCCTACCGGTGTCGGTAAAACCGAGCTGTGCAAGGCGCTGGCCGAATTCCTCTTTGATACTGAAGAGGCGATGGTGCGGATCGACATGTCCGAGTTCATGGAGAAACATTCCGTGGCGCGTCTGATCGGTGCGCCACCGGGATACGTCGGTTACGAAGAGGGCGGTTACCTGACCGAAGCTGTGCGTCGCAAGCCTTATTCGGTGATCCTGCTGGACGAAGTCGAGAAGGCGCACCCGGATGTGTTCAACATCTTGCTGCAAGTGCTCGAGGATGGTCGCCTGACCGACAGCCATGGCCGCACGGTGGACTTCCGCAATACCGTGATCGTCATGACCTCGAACCTCGGCTCTGTGCAGATTCAGGAGCTGGTCGGTGATCGTGAAGCGCAGCGTGCTGCGGTGATGGATGCGCTGACGTCGCACTTCCGTCCGGAGTTCATCAATCGGGTGGACGAAGTGGTGATCTTCGAGCCTTTGGCGCGGGATCAGATCGCGGGCATCACCGAGATCCAGTTGGGCCGTCTGCGCACTCGTCTGGCCGAGCGCGAGCTGAAGCTGGAACTCAGCCCGGAGGCGATGGACAAGTTGATCGCCGTTGGTTACGACCCGGTGTATGGCGCACGTCCTTTGAAACGGGCGATTCAGCGCTGGATCGAAAACCCGTTGGCGCAGTTGATCCTTTCGGGTCACTTCATGCCAGGCGACACGGCAACCGGCGCGGTCGAGAACGACGAAATCGTTTTCAACTGAGTCCAAGTGCCAATGAAAATTGGGAGGCCCTACATCGTAGGGCCTTTTTTTTCGTTAGGCTGTTGAACTCAAAGGAAAAGGCTTGTAAAGTGCGCCCCGCAGTCAGTCGCCAAGACGGTCTCAGCTCACTGAGTTGAAATCTGAAATAAGTTGCAAATCATTAACTTGAAAGCAATTTAGGGGGTTGACAGAGGTGTTCTAGGTTGTAGAATAGCGCGCCTCAGACACACGAACGCAGCGATGCGAACGAGTGACTGGATGCAACAAGTTTCACCGTTGTAAATTGAAATATGTAGTTCCGTGATAGCTCAGTCGGTAGAGCAAATGACTGTTAATCATTGGGTCCCAGGTTCGAGTCCTGGTCACGGAGCCAATTTCAAGCCGGGGTATAGCGCAGTCCGGTAGCGCGCCTGCTTTGGGAGCAGGATGTCAGGAGTTCGAATCCCCTTACCCCGACCATTTTTGGGTCGTTAGCTCAGTTGGTAGAGCAGTTGGCTTTTAACCAATTGGTCGTAGGTTCGAATCCCACACGACCCACCATTTTTGAAACCAGTTAACGCTGGGATCGAATCTTAAGATCAGAGGCCAAAAGCGCTGATCGAAGAAGGCGATCTTTGAAAGGTCGCCTTTTTTTTACCGGGGTATAGCGCAGTCCGGTAGCGCGCCTGCTTTGGGAGCAGGATGTCAGGAGTTCGAATCCCCTTACCCCGACCATACTAAAAATCCTCGTATCGAAAGATACGGGGATTTTTTTTGTCCGACAAAAACTCATTTCCCCTTCAAGTCATCATACAACCTGCCGATAGCCCGCTAACACGAGGGGACTGCCATGGCTTCGCCCCTTGAATCTGGCCAATACAAGAATAAGGGCGTTCCTCATGTTGCTTCGTCAGTTGAATATTGCTCCCCGGGCGGCCCTGGGGTTCGCCCTGATCGCGGTGTTGGTGGCTTTGCTCGGCGTGTTTGCGCTCGGGCAGATGTCGAGTATTCGCGACAGCGAGGTCGCGGTAGAAAACCAGTGGCTGCCGAGTATTCGTGGCGGCGACGAGATTCGCGAGATCATGCTGCGTATCCGCACCATCTCGTTGCGCATGGCGCTGGATCAGGACGCGAACAATATCGCCACCTACCGCAGCCAGATGGACACTCGCGACAAAGAGCTGAGCGAGAAAATCGCCGCTTACGACAAACTGGTCAACACCCCGGAGGGCCAGCAGCTATACGACCAGTTCAAGAAAACCTTCGCTGCCTATCGCAGTGGCATCGCTCAATCCTTCGCCCTTGCTGAGCAAGGCAAGCGTGATGAGCTGACCAAATTGTTGCTGGTCGACATGAAAACCGTCGTCGATGGCTCCGGCAAACAACTCAACGATCTGGCAGACCTGTTCGCCAAACAGGTCGCCGCCGAAAGCCAGAAGTCCGCTGCGCACTACGAAAACTCGCGGACGATTGTCAGCTTGTTCATTGCCTTGGCCGCGCTGGCCACCGTGGCACTGGCGATGATGCTCACGCGCAGTATTGTTCGGCCGCTGAGCAGCGCCGTGAGTGCAGCAGAAAGTGTCGCGCAGGGTGATCTGACCCGGCCAATCGAAACCCACGGCAACGATGAAGTCAGTCGCTTGCTCAAGGCTCTGGCGACCATGCAGCAGAACCTGCGCGAGACGCTGCAAGGCATCAGCGGCTCGGCCACACAACTGGCGACCGCTGCCGATGAACTCAATGCGGTGACACTCGACAGCACACAGGGGCTGCAGCAGCAGAACAACGAAATTGAACAAGCTGCGACTGCGGTCAACCAGATGACGGCAGCAGTGGAAGAGGTCGCACGCAATGCGGTGTCGACGTCTGACGCGACCCGTCAGTCCAGCGAGTCGGCACACTTGGGGCAAGTGCGCGTCAGTGAGACCGCCACCGCCATCAATGCCCTGGCCAGCGATGTGCAACAGACCGGTGAGTTGGTGCAATCACTGGCCAACCAGTCGCAGGACATTGGCAAAGTGCTGGACGTGATTCGGGCGATTGCCGAGCAGACCAACCTGCTGGCGCTCAACGCTGCGATTGAAGCCGCGCGAGCCGGCGAGAGTGGGCGAGGGTTTGCCGTAGTGGCCGATGAAGTGAGGGCTTTGGCTTATCGTACGCAGCAATCGACGCAGGAGATCGAGCAGATGGTCCAGGGCATGCGCAGCGGTTCGAGCCTCGCGCTGGATTCGATGCAGGCCAGCACCGCGCGGGCGACCACCACGCTGGCGTTGGCTGAGCGTGCCGGTGAGGCACTGCAAACCATTACCGCGTCGGTGCATGAGATCCATGAGCGCAATCTGGTGATCGCCAGCGCTGCGGAAGAACAGGCGCAAGTCGCCCGCGAAGTCGATCGCAATCTGGTGAACATTCGTGATTTGTCGGTACGTTCCGCCGCCGGTGCCGACCAGACCAGTGCTTCCAGCCATGAGTTGTCGCAACTGGCCAATGCCTTGCAGGGCATGGTGCGGCGTTTCCAGCTGTAAACAACCACACATGAAAAAGCCGCGCGTCTCACAGGAGAAGCGCGGCTTTCTTCTGGCGGTCAGGCGCCGTCTTGATCTTTCAGGTGCTCGAACAGGCCTTTCGGCATCTTCTTGCCATTGGCTTCAAAGTTGGCCTTCACGTTGTTGTAGGCCTCTTGCTCGTCGATGAAGCCGTCATGGTTGGTGTCGATCTTGTCGAAGTCTGATTTCGGCGCGACTTTCAGAAATTCGGCACGCGAGACCTTGCCGTCACCGTCGCTGTCAGTCTTGGCCATCGAAGCATCGCCACATTTACCTTCACCGCATTTGCCCTCCGGCGCTTTCACCGAAGTTTCTGCCGAAGCGACCATGTAGCCCTGCGTCAATGGTTGAGCGGCAAACACCGAACCGGACAACATCAAGCCGCCAGCCAGTGCGGCGCCGATCAGGCCAATGGATTTGTTACCGAGGGTCGAAGTACGGGACATTTACATTCTCCTGGCTGCGCTGTGCAACCACACGTTAAGGACGATTGCCTGAGCAGGTGTTGCTCGGGTGTGGCCATTAAGCGGTGGCGGTGTATCGCGACTGTGTCGCGCAGCAGGGGAGTTTGTAAGCGAAGGAGGGAAAAGCGGGGCGGGGATACAGTAAGAAACAGATCTTTCGATCAACACAAAACATTGTGGGAGCGAGCCAGCTCGCGAAAGCGTCGGGTCAGTCGCATTAACATTGATTGACAGAACGCATTCGCGAGCAGGCTCGCTCCCACAGGTTTTTTAATGCAATTTCAGACGCGGCTCGGTGCCTCGACCAATCTTGCTGCCCAGCATCAACATCGCCGTGCGGAACGGCCCGTACAGCGCCATCTGGTGCATGCGGTACAGCGACACGTAAAACATCCGCGCCAGCCAGCCTTCGAGCATCACGCTGCCCGTCAGGTTGCCCATCAAGTTACCCACAGCCGAAAAACGCGAAAGCGAGATCAGCGAGCCGTAGTCGGTGTACTTGTACTCCGGCAGCGTCTTGCCCTCGATGCGCAGTTTCAGCGATTTGGCCAGCAGCGAGGCCTGTTGGTGCGCGGCTTGCGCCCGTGGCGGCACGTTGCGATCGGTGCCCGGTTGCGGGCACGCGGCGCAATCGCCGAAGGCGAAGATGTTTTCATCGCGCGTGGTTTGCAGGGTCGGCAACACTTGCAGCTGATTGATGCGGTTGGTTTCCAGGCCGTCGATGTCCTTGAGGAAACCCGGCGCGCGAATACCGGCAGCCCAGACTTTCAGGCTGGCCTTGATCTCGTTGCCATCGGCGGTGATCAGGCTGTCGGCGGTCACTTCGCTGACTGACGCATTGGTCATCACATTGACCCCGAGCTTTTCCAGGGTCTTGTGCACCGGCCCGCTGATGCGCTCCGGCAGGGCTGGCAACACCCGTGGGCCGGCTTCGATCAGGGTGATGTGCATGTTTTCCGGTTTGATCCGGTCCAGACCGTAGGCCGCCAGTTCATGGGCAGCGTTGTGCAGTTCGGCCGCCAGCTCAACGCCCGTCGCACCGGCACCGACGATCGCCACGCTGATCTGCTCGACCACATCGGTTTGCCCGGCGTGCGCACGCAGATAGTGGTTGAGCAGTTGCTGGTGGAAGCGCTCGGCCTGTTTGCGCGTGTCGAGGAACAGGCAGTGTTGCGCCGCGCCCTGAGTACCGAAATCGTTGGTAGTGCTGCCGACACTGATCACCAGCGAGTCGTACTGCACTTCACGCGCCGGGACGAGCTCTACGCCGTTTTCGTCGTAGGTCGCCGCCAGTTGAATTTTCTTCTGCGCACGATCAAGCCCGCTCATGCGCCCCAGCTGGAACTCGAAGTGGTTCCATTTTGCCTGGGCAACATAGTTGAGTTCGTCTTCGGAGGAGTTCAGCGATCCGGCAGCCACTTCGTGCAACAGCGGTTTCCAGATGTGCGTCAGGTTGGCGTCGACCAGCATCACACTGGCCGTGCCGCGCTTGCCCAGAGTCTTACCCAGACGGGTAGCCAACTCCAGACCGCCGGCGCCGCCGCCGACAATAACAATACGATGGGACATGGGGATAACTCGCAAGGTTTTTAAAGGAAATCGGTGCGGTTACCCAAGCGAGCGCCAGGCAGCTCATAGCGTCAGGTAACTGATAAATCGGCTCAACAAGCCCAGACCAATGGTCACTGCCAGCACCAGCACGAGGAGCATCCACGGCCGGAAAGGCCGGCGCTCGACTCGGTGTTGGGACAGTTGCAGGTACTCTTCGACATGTTTCTGGTCTTCAGGGTTCAGGCGGCTGGTCATATTTGCCTCGTCAGGTAGACGTTGCTGAATGGGCAGAAGCTACAGCGGTTTTTATCCGGGGTTGAACGCAGCATAGCCGCTGTCCGGAACCGGCTCGACGCTGACCCGGTCTTCGAGGCGAATGATCCCGCTTTGTAACACCCGCGCGGTAATTCCGCCATGCCCGCGCACCGCTTGAAAGGTGCCGGGGCCGAGGTTGTTCTGCAGCCGTGCGCAGGGCTGACACCAGCCCGTGGTTTCGAATATTGCCTGACCGATGCGAAAGCGCCGACCCTTGAGGCTAAACAAATTGATACCGCTGATAACGAGATTACGGCGCAGATCTTCAGGCCTGACAGGTTGATCATCGGGGCGCCCCATCAAGGCGTTGATCACCGGCAGATGTTCCCACTGAATCAGCGTCACCTGCCGCGCGTTACGCACACCGGGGCGGGCGTGATCGCCGGTCAGTCCTGCTTCCAGGCGCGCCTCCACGGCATCGAGTTCGATCATCGGCCCGCGCGACTCGGGGCGCACGCCGATCCAGCGCACACGCCCAGTCTGCGGCACATCGGCGATCAATTGCTGAAGTGGTGTCACAGGCTGATTCCCACATCAAAAACAATGCTGCGACCGAGGTTGCTACGCAGAAAGTCCGGCGCGTCCGGGTGGGCGAACAGCACACGGGCAAACGTCGGGCCGACGAGTGACAGCGAGCGCCAGCCTTGACGTAGATATTCGGTTGGCGGCGGAAAATGGCTGTTCAGATCCAGCACCTCGCGTTTAAGACTGGCGAAAGCAATGATGTCCAGTTCGCCCAGATCCATGCCACGTTCTTTGTAGTTGTGCGCCTTCTTGCGCAAGGTCGGCGCCAGTCGCAGCAGGAATTCATTGGCAGGAATGCGTTTCGGCTTGGCTTCGCGGCGCACCAGTTGGCTGAGGGAAAAGGCGCTGCGTCGGCGCTGCAATTCATCGCGCCATTCGTCGTTGAGCCGACGCCCCTCGTCGAGAACGAAGAACACCTCGAAATTGGCATCGCGAAACAGCACGTCCGGCGGCTCGCCGGCTGGTGCGAATTCGTCGGCGCGGTAGGGAATGTTCAGGCCTTGCAGCAGGCGCTGGCAAACCCAACGCTCACGCTCCCATTTGCGGGCATTGGACAGAAAGGCGTTGGCCTGCTCGGCCGCGATGGTCAGCAGGCGTAAATAATCTGAGTCATCCATAGGCCCAAGCTTAGCGTTCAAATGCGACAAGCAGAAAGCTTTGCTTGAACCGTCCGTTCACCTTGCCCTTGTAGGAGCTGCCGAAGGCTGCGATCTTTTGATCTTGCTGTTAAATAAAAAATCAAAAGATCGCAGCCTTCGGCAGCTCAGGTGAATGTCGATGGAGGGTGAGGGAATGATTGGAGCTGAACTGCTTTCCACCGCGAGCCTGACGCTCGGCTGGCTGATTTATGTGCCAGTGCTGCTCTGGGCGATTGTGCGTGCGCCGTGGGTCGAGTTGTTCAGTGACAGCCGCCGTCAGCATCTGTTGTTTGGCACCGTGTTCGCCTTGTTTCTGTTGTGGCTGGTGCGCAGGGATTTCGACACGGGCGTGTCTTATCACTTCATCGGCATGACCGCGGTGACATTGCTGCTGGACTGGCCGCTGGCGATTGTCGGTGGGCTGGTCGCACAGATCGGTTTGGTACTACTGGGCCGACAGGATCTACTCGCTGTCGGGGTTAATGGTTCGCTGCTGATTCTGTTACCGGTGTTGATCACCGAATGCGTGGCGATCCTCGTCGAGCGCGCACAGCCACGTAATCCGTTTGTTTATATCTTCTGCTCGGGTTTTTTTGCCGCCGCGCTTTCAGCGTTGTTGTGCCTGATCCTGAGCCTCACCCTGCTGTGGTACGACGGTCTCTTCGCCATGCCGGAGTGGCTGGAGGATTTCATCGGTTATCTGTGGCTGCTGCTGTTTCCCGAGGCGTTCATCAACGGCATGATCATCAGTGCGCTGGTGGTATTCAGCCCGGAATGGCTGGAGACGTTCAATCGCACGCGCTACCTTTCGGCGCCGTGGAAGGACGACGACCCCAAGTCTTGATCCATATCAAATCCGCCACGCGCGGGAAATTTCATGCTCGCGCAAATCCCTTCAGGAGCAGCGGCATGAGCGTTTACGAGTGGGCAAGGCAGGAGACCCGGCAGAGTCTGGACATGGCGCAGGAGGTGGGCTTTGACCCGGGGTTGAGTTTGCGCGCCTTGCTCAGTGCGGTGGTGCAGCAGAGCAAGGCTGTGCGCAATGCCGAAGACCTGGCCGACGAATTGCGTTTTCTCGCGGAAAACCTCGACGACGATCAGGACTACGGCTTTATGCGGCCCTGATCGGGATCAGTGGCGCGGATCGAAATCGCCGGAAAACAGTTCATCTTCCGCGTCCGGTGCGAGCGGAATCTTGTGTTCTTCCGATGCCCAGGCGCCGAGGTCGATCAGTTTGCAGCGATCGGAACAGAACGGACGGAATTTGTTCTCGGGGGTAAATTCCACGGGGGCGCCGCAGGTCGGGCATTCAACGGTAGGGATCTGGCTCATGCTTGGCCTCCGGATAAAGTCAGGTAAAAGTGATGCAGACGCTCGACCTCACTGTGCAGCCAGGCGAGGTCGCGGTCATTGACCACCACGTCGTCGGCACGGCTCACGCGATCTTCGCGGCTCGACTGAGCCTTGAGGATCGCCTGAACCTGCGCTTCGCTGGTCTGGTCACGCTGCAAGGTGCGTTCGATCTGCAGTTGTTGCGGGGCGTCGATCACCAGGATGCGCTGGGTCATCGCGTATTGCCCGGATTCGATCAACAGCGGCGAAACCAGAATCGCGTAAGGCGATTTTGCCAGCGCCAGATGATGGGCGATTTCCTCGGCGATCAACGGATGCAGCAGGGCTTCGAGCCAGCGCCGTTGCTCCGGCACTTCGAAAATCAGCTTGCGCAGGGCCGCGCGGTCTAGTGTGCCATCGACCTGCAAAACACCAGTGCCGAAATGTTCGGCAATCTGCGCCAGCGCCGGGCGCCCCGGCTCAACTACCCAGCGCGCCGCATGATCGGCATCCACCACGTGGACACCCAGATCAATGAAGTGCTGGGCCGCCGCGCTTTTGCCGCTGCCGATGCCGCCGGTTAGGCCGAGAATCCAGGGTTTTTCCACAGGGGTATTCATTTCAAACCGACAAACTGCCAATAGAAGTCGGTTATTTGACCACCCCAGAGCAAGGCAATCCAGCCGGCAATTGCCAGATAAGGGCCGAAGGGGATTGGCGTCGAGCTTTTCTGCTCGCGCAGGCGCAGCAAAATCACCCCGATAATGGCGCCGACCAGCGATGACAACAGGATCGTCAGCGGCAGAATCTGCCAGCCTCCCCAGGCGCCGAGCAGCGCCAACAGTTTGAAATCACCGTGGCCGATGCCGTCCTTACCGGTCAGCAGTTTGAACAGCCAGAACACTGACCACAGCGCCAGGTAACCGGCTACCGCGCCCCACAGCGCATCGTGCAAGGGCACGAACAGGCCGAAACTGTTGACGATCAACCCCAGCCACAACAACGGCAGCACCAGCACATCGGGCAGCAGTTGATGTTCGGTGTCGATCAGACTCATTGCCAGCAAACCCCACGTCAGGACAATCAGCAGGCATGCCGACCAACCGAAGCCGATATGCCAGGCGATGAAGGCAGAGAGCAGCCCGCAAGCCAGTTCGGTCAGCGGATATCGTTTGCTGATGGGCGCAGCACACGCGGAACAACGCCCGCGCAGCCACAGGTAACTCAACAGGGGAATGTTTTCCCACGGGCGAATCCGATGGGCGCAATGTGGGCATTCGGAGTGCGGCAGCATCAGGTTGTAGGTAGGCAGTGGCGTTTCGCCGGGCAAGCCGAGCACATCATGGGCCTGCTGGCGCCAATCGCGTTCGAGCATTTTCGGCAGACGCCAGATCAGCACGTTGAGAAAGCTGCCGACCACCAGACCCAGCAGCAGGGCAGTGAAAACAAAGGCCCGCGGATACAGGGCAAACAGTTCGTCGATAGGCATGTCAGATCGCTGAGCCGAGTTGGAAGATCGGCAGGTACATGGCCACCACCAGCCCGCCGACGATCACCCCCAGCACGACCATGATGAACGGCTCCATGAGGCTGGTGAGGTTGTCGACCATGTTATCCACTTCCTCTTCGTAAAACCCCGCGACCTTGTCGAGCATCTCGTCCAGCGCGCCGGACTCTTCGCCGATCGCGGTCATCTGCACGGCCATGTTGGGAAAGACCCCGGTGCTGCGCATCGAAAAATTCAGCTGCATGCCGGTGGAGACGTCCTGGCGAATGCGCAGCACGGCACGCTTGAACACCACGTTGCCGGTAGCGCCGGCCACCGAGTCGAGCGCTTCCACCAATGGCACACCGGCAGCAAACGTGGTCGACAGGGTTCGAGCGAAGCGGGCTACCGCTGACTTGTACATCAGCGTGCCGACCAAGGGCAGTTTCAACAGCCAGGTGTCTTTGCGATCACGTAGCGCCTGGGAGGTTTTCAGTGCGTGACGGGTGCCGAAAATCGCCGCGACCAGCGCGCCGAGAATCGCCCACCACCATTGCTGCATGAATTCCGAGAGGCTGATGATCATCAGGGTGAAGGCCGGCAGCTCAGCACCGAAACCGGAAAAAACCGACTGAAACTGCGGCACCACTTTGACCAGCAGGATCCCGGTCACGACTGCCGCCACCAGCACCACGGCGGTGGGGTAAGTCATGGCTTTCTTGATCTTGGCCTTGAGCCGTTCGCTTTTCTCCTTATAGGTTGCGACCCGTTCCAGCAGCGTGTCGAGCGCGCCGGACTGTTCGCCCGCGTCGACCAGATTGCAATACAGCTCGTCGAAATACTGCGGCTTCTTGCGCAGGGCGGTGGCGAAGCTGTTACCGGCCGCGACCTCCTGTTTGACCTCGTCGACCAGTTTGCGCATGGCCGGGTTTTCAAAGCCTTCGCCAATGATGTCGAACGACTGCAGCAGCGGCACGCCGGCCTTCATCATGGTCGCCATCTGCCGGGTGAACAGAGCGATGTCCTGAGCCTTGATGCGTTTGCCAAAGCTCAGCAACGAGGCGGACTTCTTGCGTACCTTGCCGGGATTGATCCCCTGTTTACGCAGTTGTGCCTTGATCAGTGCCGGGTTCTGTCCACTTAGTTCACCGGTGACTTTACTGCCTTTCCTGTCCGTGCCTTCCCAGGCATAAATACTGATTTTCGCTGCCTTGACCGCCATGTTCAGTCCTTGGTGACCCGGTTGATTTCTTCAAGGCTGGTGATGCCTTGCATGGCCTTGTGCAGCCCGGAGGTGCGCAGGTCGTCGAAGCCGTCGCGGCGCATTTGAATGTCGATTTCCAGCGAGTTGCCTTCGGCCATGATCAAGCGTTGCAGCTCTGGTGTGTTTTTCACCACTTCATAAATCCCCACGCGTCCTTTGTAGCCGCCGTTGCAGTGATCGCAACCGACCGGCTCGTAGATCGTGAAATGGCCGATGCGTTCCTCGGGGAAGCCTTCTTTGATCAAGGTTTCGCGCGGTATTTCGATGGCTTTCTTGCAGTGGCTGCAGAGCTTGCGTGCCAGGCGCTGGGCGATGATCAGGCTGACCGAGGTGGCGATGTTGAAGCCGGGAATGCCCATGTTGTGCAGGCGCGTCAGGGTTTCCGCGGCACTGTTGGTGTGCAGGGTCGAGAGCACCAGGTGACCGGTCTGCGCAGCCTTGATCGCGATCTCGGCGGTTTCCAGGTCGCGGATCTCGCCGACCATGATCACGTCCGGGTCCTGGCGTAGAAACGAGCGCAGTGCCTGGGCAAAGTCGAGCCCTTGTTTGGGATTGACGTTGACCTGATTGATGCCTTCCATGTTGATTTCCACCGGGTCTTCGGCGGTGGAGATATTGATGTCGACGGTGTTGAGGATATTCAGACCGGTGTAGAGCGACACGGTTTTACCCGAACCGGTGGGGCCGGTGACCAGAATCATGCCCTGTGGCTGCTTGAGTGCGGCCATGTACAGATCCTTTTGCTCGGGCTCATAGCCGAGGGCGTCGATACCGATCTGCGCGCTGGACGGGTCGAGGATCCGGATCACCACTTTTTCGCCCCACAACGTCGGCAGGGTGTTGACCCGGAAATCGATCGATTTGCTCTTCGACAGACGCATCTTGATCCGCCCGTCCTGCGGTTTGCGCCGTTCCGAAATATCCAGGCTGGCCATGACTTTCAGGCGTGCGGCGATGCGCCCGGCCAGTTGAATCGGTGGCTTGGCCACCTCGCGCAGGATGCCGTCGGTGCGCACCCGTACCCGGTAGTTCTTCTCGTAAGGTTCGAAGTGCAAGTCGGATGAGCCGCTTTTGATCGCGTCGAGCAGCATCTTGTGAACGAAACGCACCACCGGCGCATCGTCGGCATCGAGTCCGCCGATAGCGTCTTGCTTGTTGTCGTCGATGGACTCGACATCGACCCCGTCGAGATCGACATCGGCCATGTCCTCCAGGCCACTGGTGTGGGTGTCGAAGAATTTTTCGATGGCATCGCTGAGCTTGTCGTCCTCGACCAGAATGGCTTCGGTGCTCAGTCCGGTGCTGAACTGAATGTCGTTGATCGCTTGATGATTGCTCGGATCGGAAATCCCCACGAACAGCTTGTTGCCCCGCCGCCACAAGGGTAGGGCGTGATGCTGGCGTACGAGTTTTTCGCTGACCAGGCCTTTGGGCTGGGTTTCCTTGTCGAGGCAATTGAGATCGAGGAACGCCATGCCGAAATGCTCGCTGGCGACCTCGGCCACCTGCCAGCTTTTTATCAGTTTGTTCTGCACCAGATAGCTGACCAGCGACAAACGATTACGCTGGGCCTGTTGCCAGGCTTGCTGGGCACTCTTTTCTGTCAGCAGTTCGGCCTGCACCAATTGCTTGGCCAGACCGCTCAGAGCGATGTCATTCATGGGGATTCCGCACACTTGCAGTTCATGACTTATAGCCTAGTCAAGTGACAGCGCCAAACACGGCGGGTGCAGGTGACAAAAAGTGTCAGATAGTGCGGTTGCGCGTTGTAGGAAATAGCGTTGTAGAGGGTTCGCGGCCAACGGGCGGGGCTTGGAGGCGTTGGCATGGCCTATGCTGCGTCCCTTGCAGATCATGAGATTTCGACTCATGCATGGAGCGTGTCTATGAAAAAACAACAAGGTTTTACTCTGATCGAGCTGCTGATCGTGGTGGCGATCATCGGGATTCTGGCGACCATCGCCCTGCCACAGTATTCCAAGTATCAGGCGCGGTCGAAGGTGACGGCGGGGCTGGCGGAGATCAGTGCGATGAAAGTGCCGTTCGAGGACACCATCAACCAAGGTACCGCTCCGGATATAGCCGCTGTGAACGGCGGTACAACCACCACCTCCAACTGTACGGTGGCGGTTACAGGTACAGCGGCGACGGGGGCGGGCAGCATCAGCTGCACACTGCTCAATGCTCCGGGACCCGTACTGGGCAAAACCATCACGCTCACTCGTGCGGGTGCTGCTACCGGTAATACCTCTGGTTTGTGGACCTGTGCCACTACTGTTCACCCGGATTATTCGCCAAAAGGCTGTACCGCCAGCGGTACGTGATTGCTAGCGTGTGATGACCGAATGCCCTGCCACGCAGGGCATTTTTCTTCATGCGGTGAAAATAAAAGTCTCAATAATTTCAGCAGCTTATGAACTTTCCAAAAAGCCGCAACTTGCATGTGAATATTGCTCAAGTCATGCATTTTGCATGAATCCGAAAATCAGCGATTTTCATAAGTCATTGTTTTTTAATGAAATTAACCAGTTGTAAAAGTTGGCACAGCGTTCGCAACTACCTTGGTAACCCTGCTGACAAGACAACCAGCAGACTTTCCAGAAAAACAGGAGTTACTCGTATGAAGAAGTTCGCTATCACTGCCGCTGCTGCTACCGCGCTGACCCTGACCATGGCTTCCGGTGCATTCGCACAATCCACTCAGGCTACCCAGGCTCCAATGACTCTGGCTGCCGGTGAAGTCACCAAGGCGAAAGAAGCTACTTCCGACACTTGGATCACCACCAAAGTCAAAAGCGATCTGGTCACCGAAAAAGGCATTCCGGGCACCGACATCAAAGTAGAAACCAACAAAGGCGTGGTTTCCCTGTCCTCCACTGTTGCAGTGACCGAGGCTCAGAAAACCACCGCAGTGAACATCACCAAGAAAATCAAAGGCGTTAAAGCGGTCTCCGCTGACGGCCTGAAAGCCGAGTAAGGCATGACTTCTCGCCTGGACCGGGAGAAGACGCGACAGACGGGCCGAGCAATACGTCTGCCGCAACTTTAGAGTTCATGCGAACGGTCACACGGATGTGACCATTACAGGCCCCGCCACTTGTGTCGGGGCCTGTTCTATTTCAGGGGCAACACAAAACAAATGTAGGAGTGAGCCTGCTCGCGATAGCGGTGAGTCAGTCAGCAATTTGATTAGCTGACAGACCGCTATCGCGAGCAGGCTCACTCCTACAGGGGGAATCGGTGTTGGTTTAGTTACCGCGCTTGCTGTTGATCTGCCGCAGGCGATTGCCTTCGAAGCGCAAGTATTGATACATGCCGTTGCTCGGGCCGTAGGTCCATTCCTCGACCTGAAACTCCTCGCGGCGATCGGCGCTGCGCTTGTAACCGAGCACATCACGGCTGACCGGCTCACCGCACTTTTGCAGGACTTCGCTTGAGCGGTCTCCGAGACTGATCAACTGACTGCCGCAGCGCAGCGTATCGGACGCCGAGGCGTGATTGGCCGCGAACGTCATTGCAAGCAAGGCCAGCCACTGCAGTTTCATCACTCGGCATCCAGGTGCATTTGCGTGACCACGCGGCCATCGCTCTCGGCTTCACCGAGATTGGCGTCGATGAAGTACACGCGGTCGTCCGCCAGTTGGCCTTTATCGACCAGATAATCCTTGATGCTGCTGGCACGATCCTGACCCAACTGACGCAGCAACACATCGCTGCCACTCCAGAACTGGATCACGCCTTCGCGCATCTTCGCTGTGCGTTCTTCCTTGCCCAGATCCTTCCATTCGGCCGGTGGCTGGGTTTTCAGACGGGTACGGTAGATACCTTCGAGCAGCGGGCCTTTCTCGCCCTCTGGCACTTGCAGCAGCGACGCCTGAGCCGGGACTTTATCGCCACGACGCTGGAGCATCTTGTAGTAGTTGTACTGGTATTCACGTTCCAGACGCTGCTCGGCGAGCAACGGGCCGTCACTGCTTTTGGCGGCCGTGCCTTCGATCTCCAGACGCAGTGCCGGACGCTCCTTCAGTGCCTGAGACAGTTTGACCAGCGCCGCTTCGGCATCCTTGCTCAAATCGCTGGAACCCGGTGCAAACGACACGGTGCCGAGGTCTTCCGAACCGCCACCACTGATCAGCCCGCCAATCATCTTGAATGGCGCGGCAGCGGCTTTGACGATCAGGTTGCGCAGGGTCTGCCAGACAATCGGCATTACGCTGAATTGCGGGTTGTTCAAATCACCGGTCACCGGCAACTCGATGGAGATCTTGCCGTCGACGTCCTTGAGCAGGGCAATCGCCAGTTTCAGCGGCAGGCTCACGGCATCCGGGCTGTCGACCTTCTCGCCGAGCTGCAATTGCTCGACCACCACTTTGTTTTCGGCCTTGAGCTGGCCCTTGGTGATCAGGTAATGCAGGTCGAGGTTGAGCCGGCCTTTGCGGATACGGTAACCGGCAAATTTGCCGGAGTAGGGCGTCAGCGTCGTCAGTTCGACGCGTTTGAAACTGGTGGCGATGTCGAGGCTGGCCATCGGGTCGAACGGATTCACCGCGCCCTTGATGGTCACCGGTGCGTAGCGATCGACCTTGCCTTTGATATCGACGCTGGCCGGTTTCGCCTGACGGCTGTCGATGGTGCCGATCTGGCCGTTGAGTTGCTGCACCGCGGTGGCGAAGTTCGGCGTCAGGCTAAAGTCGGCGAAGTTGGCCGAGCCATCATTGATGGCGATGCCACCGATGTGAATGCCCAACGGTTTTTCGTTGCTGGCCGGTTTGGCTGCCGTGGTTTTCGCGCCACTGTCGGCCGGTTGCGGGATCAGCAGGTCGTCGATGTTGGTGGTGCGATCGTCGTTGATCATGAACCGCACATACGGCTGGAACAGGTTGACCTTGTCGATCGATAAACTGTCGCCATGTTGATAATTCAGGCCCTCGACCACCACTTGCTGCCACTTGAGGAAGTCGCGGGTTTTCAGGGTGTCGAGGGTGTGCAGTTGATCGATCTGCGCGCGCCCGGTGACGCTGAGTGCCAGCGGTGCGGTGCTCTTGAGATTGACCTTCAGATCACTGCCGAGCATGCCGCTGCGCAGTTCCAGGCGAATGAACGGGTTGATGTAGGACTGCGCGACACGCAGGTCGATGTCCTGGGTTTTCACGTTGAGCTGGGCATTGACCGGGGCGAGATTGACGGTGCCGTCGGCCGTGATCCTGCCTTGCTTGCCCACGCCGCTGTCGAGCTTGAGCTTGAAGGGCGAACCGTTGAGGCTGTCGAAATCCTGCAGGTCGACGTTCAGCGGGGTGATATCCAGGGCAACGGCCGGTTGGGCCGAGCGGTCGGCCAGATGCACGGTGTAGTTACGCAATTGCACGTCTTTGAGCAGCACCTGCCATGGTTTGCTCGGCGCAGTGGGTTCAGCTTTTGGCGAGTCGGCAGCGGCCGGCGTGTTTGCCGGTTCTGCGGCGGCTTTGGCGGCGGGTTTCGACGGTTGGCTGGCGAGCAGTTTCTGCCAGTCCAGTTGCCCGTCGGCTTCAAGGGCTGCCCAGGTTTCCAGTTTGTTGCTGCGGATCTTGCCGACCACCACTTGTTGCTTGGCCAGATCGACCGAGGTTTCGCTGACGTCGAGACGTTCGAGTTTCGCCAGTGGCCGGCCGTCCGGAGCCTTGATGGCGAACGGCGCGATGCTCACCGCCACGTTGTTCAACTGCAGCTCGGTTTCTTTCGACAGGTTGAGTTTGTATTCGCTGCTGAGGCTGATCACACCGTCTTCCAGCACCAGCGGCACCGAGTCTCGCACGTAGGGCCAGAAGGCTTTCATCTTGCCGTCGGTGACTTTCAGAGTGCCTTCGGAGGTGAACGGGATCAGGCTGAAATTACCGCTCCAGTCGATCCGGCCGCCAGCGGGGCCGATGGCGACCAGGGTCATGTCGGCGCTGTCTTCGGGCAGGGTGCTGAGGTTTTTCAGTTCGAAGCTGAGGTCATCGTAGAGAAACTCGATGGGCTCGCTCGGGCGCACGTCTTCAAAGTGCACGACGCCGCCGGCCAGTTTGATGTTGTCGATGCGCAGCGGGAAGGGCTTGGCGTTCGGATCGGCTGGTGTCGGCTCACTGGCCGGCACATTGAACAGGCCCAGCAGGTTGAGCTTGCCGTCTTTGGCGAAGAGGATTTCGCTCTTCGGCTTGTCCAGTTCAATGTTGGCCAGATGCAGGGCTTTGGTCCACAGGCTGTCGATTTGCAGGTCGGCGTACAGGCGATCGAACCCGATCTGCTCCTTGCCCGGCTCGCCAATGACCAGCCCCCACAGGGTGACTTCAAGGCTGAACGGGTTGAGCTCGATACGCTGGATATGCGCAGGCACTGTCGCGTAATTGGCCAGTTGTTGATTGGCCACACGCAGGGCGATGCCCGGCAAAATCAGAAACCCCAGCAGGCTGTAGAGGGCCAGAGCAGTCAACAAGGCGCCAATTGCGCGAATCAATCCTTTGGGCATGTGCGGCTTCATCTGTCTGAATCGGAGTGCCTTGGAGTATGGCACGCGATTCTGGTTCCGAAGTACCTCGCATGGAGCAGGATTGTTCAGATTCTTCTGTAGGAACGCTTTCCATGTGGGAGCGAGCCTGCTCGCGAAGGCGTTCTATCAGTCACTCTATCTGTTGGCTGATACACCGCTTTCGCGAGCAGGCTCGCTCCCACATTGGACAGTTGTCAGCCGTGCGAGCGATTCAGAGCTGCAGGATCAGGGTTTTCAGCGGCGGTTGCTGGTCCATGGACGGGAAGTCGGCGCCTGGGGTCATCACGCTCCACTCGCGCACAGGCCGCCCGGCCTTTTCGGCGCAGCGCAGGACCTGCTCGCGCCAGTCGTCCATGCTGACTTTCGCCAGGTTGTTGCAGCAGATCAGCACGCCGTTGTCGGCGGTGGTGAGCAGGGCCGGTTTGAGCAGGCTCTGATAGTCGCGCAGCAGATCGACGGTGCCGAATGCGCTCTTGGCCCACGCGGGCGGGTCGAGCAGGACCAGATCGTATTGGCGCTGATCGAGGCGTTGGTAGCTCGGCAGTTTCTGCCCGCGACGCTGGCTGATCGGCAGGCCGGCGAGTTGGCGAATGGCCGGAAAGTAGTCCGACTGGATGAATTCCATCTCCGGCAACTGCGGGTTGAGCAGACCGTTTTCGCGACCAACCGCCAGATTGCCTTCGGCGAAATCCAGGTTGCACACCTCACGCGCGCCACCGGCGGCCGCACTGAGGCCGACGCCGCAGGTGTAGGCAAACAGGTTGAGCACGGATTTGCCCTTGGCGTGATCCTTGACCCAGCCACGGGTGTTGCGCAGGTCGAGGAACAGCAGCGGATCCTGCCCGGCATGACGCCCGCGCACACGGTAGTTCAGACCCCATTCGTGGCCAACCAGATCGGCCAGCGCGGCGTCTTCGGCTTTGTAGACGCTGTCTTCACGATCAATACGCGAATTGCCACGGGAGCGGTCGTTGTAGACCAGCAAGGTTTCCAGCCCCAGGCTCTGATTAACCATGGCGTGCAGTTGCAGCAGGTCTTCCCGCTCCAGCGTCTGGTGGAAGCTTTGCACCAGCAGTTGCGGGCCGTAGCGATCGATGGTCAGGCCGCCAGCGCCTTCCTGGCTGCCGTGGAACAGCCGATAGCAATCGGTGCCCTGGCGGTGCAGCTCGGCCAGCAGATCCTGGCGTTGATCGAGGGCGGCGCGCAGCGCCTGATTCAAGGAAGACATGCGGGCGCCTTGCTGGAGAGAATGGGGGCGCGGGAGTTTAGCAGCTTGGCGGGCAATCGAGTTGCACCCTTCGCGAGCAGGCTCGCTCCCACATGGGAATGCATTCCAAATGTGGGAGCGAGCCTGCTCGCGAAGCTTTAGGTCAGCAAACCCATCCGGCGTTTGGCGCGTTGCACCGAACCATTGCGCATCGCCCAGCGCAGCATCGGTGCACTGCGCCTCACGCTGGCGCGAATCAATTGCCGTTGCAGCGAGCTCTGCCGGACATCAAGCATATCGCTGGCCCAATCCGGCAGTAGATCAATGCCAGCCTTCATCATCAGATCACCAAACGGTCGCGCCAGAACACTCGGCGCCGGTGCGTCGAGCAACAAACGCAACACCTCACGGCTGCGCTCATCGCACAGCAACTGCGGGCGCATGCGTTGCAGATAATCGGCTACGGCTTGCCGCGATTTCGGCACATCCCGCGCACCGAGGCGTTCGGCAATCACGGCGATTTCCGCGTAATAACGATCCTGATCCGTCCCCGACAACTGCGGATTTCGATAACGCAAATGTGCCGCGAGAAAATTACTGACTTCGGCCACGTGCACCCAGGTCAGCAAATCCGGATCGCTCGCTGCATAAGGCCGGCCATCCGGCGCAGTGCCGACCACTTGCAGATGAATGGTGCGCACTTTCTCGATCAGCCAGTCTGCATCCCGCCGCGAACCGAAGGTGGTGCCGGAAACAAACTGACTGGTACGGCGCAAGCGTCCGAGCATGTCTTCACGGAAATTCGAATGATCCCAGACCCCGGCCAACGCCAACGGATGCAAGGCTTGCAGCAACAGCGCACTGATGCCGCCGATCAGCATGCTGCTGAAATCGCCGTGCACCTGCCAACTGACCGAATCCGGGCCGAACAGGCCGGGATCGCCCTTGGGGTTTTCCAGATCGAGTTGGCCGAGGGACAGCCCGGTCAGGCTCATGAGTTGGTTTTCAATACGACTGCGGATGAATTCCATGACCACTCAGTGCGAAAGGGCGGGCGCGGCCGGTTGACTGCGCCCGAGATGTTACTGATTGAGGCGCTTGTCGATCAGGCCTTGCACCACGCTCGGGTCGGCCAGGGTCGAGGTGTCGCCGAGGCTGTCGAGTTCGTTGCAGGCGATCTTGCGCAGGATGCGCCGCATGATCTTGCCTGAACGGGTTTTCGGCAAGGCCGGCGCCCACTGGATCAGGTCCGGTTTGGCGAAGCTGCCGATTTCCTTGCTGACGTGCGCCAGCAGTTCTTTCTTCAGTTCGTCATTCGGTTCGGTGCCGTTCATCGGCGTGACGAAGGCGTAGATGCCCTGACCTTTGACGTCGTGGGGGTAACCGACCACGGCGGCTTCGGCGATGCTGTCGTGCAGCACCAGCGCGCTTTCCACTTCAGCCGTGCCGATGCGATGACCGGAGACGTTGATCACATCGTCGATGCGCCCGGTGATCCAGTAATCGCCATCCTCATCGCGGCGTGCGCCGTCGCCGGTGAAGTAGTAGCCGGGGTAAGGTTTGAAATAGGTGTCGACCATTCGCTGCGGGTCGCCATAGACGCTGCGGATCTGCGCCGGCCAACTCGACTTGATCGCCAGCACGCCGCTGCCGGCGCCTTTGATTTCCTTGCCGTGTTCATCGAGCAGCACCGGTTGCACGCCGAACATCGGTTGCGTGGCGCAGCCCGGTTTGATCCGCTGTGCGCTGACCAGCGGGCTGAGCATGATGCCGCCGGTTTCGGTCTGCCACCAAGTGTCGACGATAGGGCAGCGCTGTTCTCCTACGACGTTGAAATACCATTCCCACGCTTCCGGGTTGATCGGCTCACCGACGCTGCCGAGTAATCTGAGGCTGGCGCGCGAGGTTTCTTTCAACGGTTCGGCGCCTTCGCGCATCAACGCGCGCAGAGCAGTCGGCGCGGTGTAGAAAATATTGACCTTGTGCTTGTCGATCACCTGCCAGAAACGCGAACTGCTCGGGTAGCTCGGCACGCCTTCGAACATCAGCGTGGTCGCACCATTGGCCAGCGGACCGTAGACGATGTAGCTGTGGCCGGTGACCCAACCAACATCGGCGGTGCACCAGAACACCTCGCCGTCGCGGTAGTCGAGCACATATTTGAAAGTCATCGCCGCTTGCAGCAGGTAACCGCCGGTGGTGTGCAGCACGCCTTTGGGTTTGCCGGTGCTGCCGGAGGTGTAGAGGATGAACAGCGGATCTTCGGCGTCCATCGGTTCCGGTGGGCAATCGTCGCTGACATCGCGTACCGCCTGGTGATACCAGAGGTCGCGGCCTTCGACCCAATCGACCTTGCCTTGGCTGCGCTCGACCACCACGACGGTGCTGACGTCCGGGCAACTTTGCAGGGCTTTGTCGACGTTTTGCTTGAGCGGCACGAACTTGCCGCCGCGTACACCTTCGTCGGCAGTGATCACCGTGCGGCAATCGGCATCGAGAATACGGTCACGCAGAGAGTCAGGAGAAAAGCCGCCAAACACCACCGAATGGATCGCGCCGATTCGTGCACAGGCGAGCATGGCGTAAGCGGCTTCGGGGATCATCGGCATGTAGATGCACACCCGGTCGCCTTTCTTCACACCACGGCTTTTCAGCACGTTGGCCAGGCGGCAGACATGGTGGTGAAGTTTTTTATAAGTGATTTGCGCCGATTCGGCCGGGTCGTCGCCTTCCCAGAGCAGGGCGGTCTGCTCGCCGCGCTTTTCCAGATGGCGGTCGATGCAGTTGTAACTGACGTTCAGTCTGCCCCCGGCAAACCAGGCGGCTTCCCCGGTTTTCAGGTCATAGCGCTGAACGGTCTGCCACGGTGTGCTCCAGTCGAGGAACTGCGAGGCCTGCTCGGCCCAGAAGGTGCTGGGGTGTTCAATGGATTCGCGGTACAGGCGCCGATAGTCTTCCTGACTCAATTGCGCAGCCCGGCGGACGGCATCGGCTTTGGGGAACGTGCTGATATCGAACATGACGGTTCCTTATTCTTGTGGTGCGACAGGAATAAAGATGCGCCGATGGGGGCAAGGGATCAAGGCCGGCAGACGGCTCTCCACCGCGAAGAGCCCCTCACCCTAACCCTCTCCCAAAGGGAGAGGGGACTGACCGAGGTGTTTGGGCTTGATACATCGACCTGAAATTTCGGAGTCGAACTCAAGTATCGAAAACGTGAAAATCGGCTCCCTTTCCCCCTCGCCCCTGGGGGGAGAGGGCTGGGGTGAGGGGGAAACGATTTGGCTGTCACCGCGAAATCCACGCCAAACGCCAGACGAAAAAAAGCCCCTGAACTTCAGGGGCTCTCTATCAAGCAACTGATCAACCGCGGTGACGACCGCGGAAGTAGTTGATCAGGCCCTGAGTGGAAGGATCGTCAGCAGTGCTTTCATCGCTGCCGACCAGGCGGTTGTAAACGCCTTTGCCCAGTTCCTTGCCCAATTCCACGCCCCACTGGTCAAAGGCGTTGATGCCCCAGACCACGCTTTGTACGAACACTTTATGTTCATACATTGCCACCAGCGCGCCGAGACGACGCGGGCTGATGCGTTCAACCACAATGGTGTTGCTCGGACGGTTGCCCGGGATCACCTTGTGTGGCGCGAGTTTGTGCACTTCTTCTTCGCTCATGCCTTTGTCGCGCAACTCTTGCTCGGCTTCCGGCAGGGTTTTGCCGAGCATCAGCGCCTGGCTCTGCGACAGGCAGTTGGCGTACAGCCACTGATGGTGGTCGGAAACCGGGTTGAAGCTGACGATCGGCACGATGAAATCGGCCGGGATCAACTGCGAACCTTGATGCAGCAACTGGTGGTAAGCGTGCTGACCGTTGCAGCCGACGCCGCCCCAGATCACCGGACCGGTATCGGTCGACACCGGCGTGCCGTCCTGGCGCACGCTCTTGCCGTTGGATTCCATGTCCAGTTGTTGCAAGTGCTTGGTGATGTTGCGCAGGTAGTGGTCGTACGGCAGGATCGCGTGGCTTTGCGCGCCCCAGAAGTTGCCGTACCACACGCCGAGCAGGGCCAGCAGCACCGGCATGTTCTGTTCGAACGGCGCGGTCTGGAAATGCTGGTCCATGGTGTAGGCACCGGACAGCAATTCCTTGAAGTTGGACATGCCGATGGCCAGAGCGATTGGCAAACCGATCGCCGACCACAGCGAGTAACGCCCACCGACCCAGTCCCACATCGGGAAGATGTTTTCTTCGCGGATACCGAAGGCCACGGCAGCGGCGTTGTTGCTCGATACGGCGATGAAGTGACGATACAGCTCGGCTTCCGAACCGCCCTGCGCCAGGTACCAGGCGCGCGCAGCTTGAGCGTTCTTCAGGGTTTCGAGGGTGTTGAAGGATTTCGACGAGACGATGAACAGTGTGGTCTCGGCGCGCAGTTTCTGCGTCAGCTCGTGGAATTCGCTGCCATCGATGTTCGCCAGATAATGGCAACGCACGCCTTTCTGCGCGTAGGACAGCAGTGCTTCGGACACCAGTTCAGGGCCGAGGAACGAGCCACCGATGCCGATGTTGACCACATCAGTGATCGGCTTTTCGGTGTAACCACGCCACAGGCCATCGTGGATACGGCCGACCAGATCGGTGATCTGGTTCAGGACCTTGTGCACTTCCGGCATCACGTTGACGCCGTTGACCGACAGCTTGTCGCCTACCGGGCGGCGCAGGGCGGTGTGCAGCGCCGGGCGGCCTTCGGAAGTGTTGACGATTTCGCCTTCGAACAGCGCTTTGATGGCGCCTTTGAGATCGACTTCATTGGCCAGACCCACCAGCAGATTGCGGGTCTGGGCGTTGATCAAATTTTTCGAATAATCGAGAAACAGTCCGCAGCTGCTGAGGGTGAATTGATTGAAGCGCTGCGGATCGGCGTTGAAGGCTTCGCGCATGCTGAAATCCTGCATGGCTTGGCGGTGATCTTTCAACGCTTGCCAGGCGGGCAGAGCGGTAACGTCTTGAGGAGTGAGGTAATACGCCATCGCTGCGGTTTTCCTTTTTACTTGAACGGCCTTTTGAACACTGAACAGACCCGGCACGCCATGTTTGGGCATGGGATCAACTGCGTCGACACGATTTCCGGACACAGGGCGAATACAGTAAACCTCGCGCTGCGTTCTGTCTTGACTTTGTCTGACCAGATCCCTGTACTTTTTTAACATCCAGACCGGGAACTGGCCGACAAACGGAGGGGGCGGGGCGAAATCGGGATCAGGCGAGCTGAACCGGGATGGCGTTGCTGGTGTGGCTCAGCTCATTGCCCGGCGCCATGTAGAGCATGCGCGGCTTGAAATTGACCAGCTCGGCTTCGCTGTAATGGGCATAGGCACAAATGATCACGCGGTCGCCGACCTTGGCCTTGTGCGCAGCGGCGCCATTGACGGAGATCATCCGCGAACCCTCTTCGCCACGAATCGCGTAGGTGGTGAAGCGCTCACCATTGTCGACGTTATAAATCTGGATCTGCTCGTATTCACGGATGCCGGACAAGTCCAGCCACTCGCCATCGATGGCGCACGAACCTTCGTAATCGAGCACCGCATGAGTGACTTCGGCGCGGTGCAGTTTGGCCTTGAGCATGATCGCGTGCATGAGGGTTTTCCCGGGTTGGAATCGAACGGCGGGCAGTGTGCCCGAAGGCTTTGAGGGCGGCAATACGGCTTGAAATGCAATTTTCATAACACCGAAAACCACTGTAGGAGTGAGCCTGCTCGCGATAGCGGTGTGTCATTCAACACTAATGCTGACTGACACACCGCTATCGCGAGCAGGCTCACTCCTACAGGGGGTATTGCGGTGTCTTTAAACCGGGGTATCGAGATTCAGGTGCAGATTGTCGATCAACCGCGTGGTGCCGAGGAACGCCGCCACCAGAATCACCAGATCACGGTCTTCAGCCGTCGCCGGACGCAGGGTCAGGGCATGGCGGATTTCCAGGTAGTCCGGGCGCAGACCTGCGGCTTCAAGCTGCTGCAACTGGGCAGCGATCAGCGCCGGGAAGTCGCGTTCACCTTGCTTGATCGACTCGGCAATGTTGCTCAGCGAGCGATAAACGACCGGAGCCACCGCGCGTTGTTCTTCGCTGAGGAAACCGTTGCGCGAGGACAGCGCCAGGCCATCGGCGGCACGCACGGTCGGTTCGCCGATGATCTGGATCGGCATGTTCAGGTCATGCACCAGCGCGCGAATCACCGCCAGTTGCTGGTAATCCTTCTGGCCGAAAATCGCCAGATCCGGCTGGACCATGTTGAACAGCTTGCTGACCACCGTCGCCACGCCTTCGAAGTGCCCCGGACGGCTGGCGCCGCACAGGCCTTCGGACAATTGCGGCACGCTGACCCGAGTCTGTCCGGCCATGCCGTCGGGGTACATTTCTTCGACGGTTGGCGCGAACAGTAGAGAGCAGCCCGCTTCGAGCAGCTTCTCCTGATCCGCCGCCAACGTGCGCGGGTATTTATCGAGGTCTTCGCCAGCGCCGAACTGCAGCGGGTTGACGAAAATGCTCGCGACCACGAAATCCACCCGTTGGGTGGCTTTGGTGATCAGTGCAACGTGACCGCTGTGCAGGTTGCCCATGGTCGGTACGAAGCCGATGCGTTTGCCTTCGCTGCGGGCGCGGGCTACGGCGGCGCGCAGTTCGCGTACGGTTTTAACGGTGTTCATGCAGAGAATCCGTGTTCGATGCCGGGGAACGTGGTGGCTTTGACTTCATTGACGTAAGCCTTCAGCGCGGACTGGATGCTGTCCTGACCCTGCATGAAGTTCTTCACGAACTTTGGCACGCGGCCAGTGATCGACAGCCCGAGCATGTCGTGCAGTACCAGAACCTGGCCGTCGGTGGCGTTACCGGCGCCGATCCCGATGACCGGGATTTTTACCGCTTGGCTGATTTCTGCAGCCAGTTCGCTCGGCACGCATTCCAGCAGCAGCATCGCCGCACCGGCCTGTTCCAGCGAGATCGCGTCGGCACGCATCTGCCGCGCCTGGTTCTCGTTGCGGCCCTGCACTTTATAGCCGCCAAGAATGTTCACCGCTTGCGGGGTCAGACCCATGTGCGCGCAAACCGGTACACCGCGCTCGGCGAGCAGACGGATCGAATCGGCCAGCCACAACTGACCTTCGACTTTGATCATGTGCGCGCCTGCCTGCATCAACATGGCGCTGTTAGTCATGGTTTGTTCGAGGGTGGCGTTGGCCATGAACGGCAGGTCGGCGAGGATCAGGGCGTCGCTGTTGCCGCGTTTGACGCAGGCGGTGTGGTAGGCCATTTCTGCGGTGGTCACCGGCAAAGTGCTGTCGTGACCTTGCAGGACCATGCCGAGGGAGTCGCCCACCAGCAGCACTTCGACACCGGCCTCGTTGCAGGCGTGGGCGAAGGTCGCGTCATAGCAGGTCAGCATGGTGATCTTTTCACCTTTCTGCTTGAGGCTCTGGAGCGTGGTCAGGGTGATGGCTGGCATGTAAAAAATCCTCGTTCAGGCGCTCTGGAAACTACTGCGAGTAACGCGCGTGATTCTTCATCTACTCAGGCGCACGCTCTTTTGTCGTGCTTATAAGGCCTGGATTGCGCCCGTATGTGCCGGGTTGGCGGCAGCGGGACGCCTATAGTCGTGATGAGCCAACAGGAAGTCAATTGCGTGTGTTACCGCATTGTTACGAGGGGAGTGTTACCGGCGTTACTGATGCGATTCAGCGGCGCGGCGGGGCTGATTCGCGAGGTTTTTGTCTGACAATAAATCTGGATATGGCGCAGACACTGTAGGAGTGAGCCTGCTCGCGATAGCGGTGGATCAGCCCATAAATCTTTGGCTTACAGACCGCTATCGCGAGCAGGCTCACTCCTACAAAGGGTTTGTGTCAGGCGTGGGAGAGGCGTTCCAGGCCGACGAACGGGCAGGCAGCCAACAGATCGGTAAGGGTGCGACCGTCGGCAAGACGCAAATCTTGTGGGGCCAGTTCAGCGAGGGGATACAGCACGAACGCGCGTTCCTGAATCTGGTAATGCGGGACTTTCAGGCGTGGCTCGTCGATCAGTCGATCGCCAAACAACAGAATATCCAGATCCAGCGTACGCGGGCCCCAGCGCTCTAAACGCTCGCGGCCCTGATCGTTCTCGATGGCTTGCAGCGCGTCGAGCAGTGCAATCGGCGCAAGATCGCTGTCGAGCGCCGCAACCGCGTTGGTATATCGCGGTTGGCCCGGCAGCAATGAATCGCTTTGATAGAAGGCGGAAACGCCCACCAGTGTGGTCTGCGGCAATTGCCCCAGCGCCTCGACGGCGCTGCGCAATTGTTCGGCGGGGTCAGCGAGGTTGCTGCCCATGCCGATGTAGATGCGTTCCATGCCTTTACTCGCCTGTAGCACTCGGGGCGCTGGCGCGTTTGCGCTTGGAACCGCTGCTGCGGCGACGTTTGCGCGGAGCACCGCTGGCGTCATCGCCCTTGCCGCTGAGGTCGCGGATCATGTCGCGGCGCTCGCTGTCGTTGGCGTCCTGATAATCCGTCCACCATTCACCGAGGCCATCGGTCTCTTCGCCAGCGCTTTCACGCAGCAACAGGAAGTCGTAACCGGCACGGAAACGCGGATTATCCAGCAACAGGTCGGCACGTTTGCCGCTGCGCCGTGGCAGACGTTCCTGCATGTCCCAGATCTCGCGGATCGGCATGGTGAAGCGTTTCGGAATCGCAATGCGCTGGCACTGTTCGGCGATCAGCTCGTGGGCGCCCTCCTGCATCGCCGGAATCGGCGGCATGCCGCGTTCTTGCAAGCGCAACACGCGGGCCGGCAGAGCAGGCCACAGCAGCGCGGCAAACAGGAACGCCGGGGTCACCGGTTTGTTCTGCTTGATGCGCAGATCGGTGTTGGTCAGCGCTTCGCTGATCAGCGTGTGGGTGTATTCCGGGTTGTGTTCCAGCGCATCGGCACTGGCCGGGAACAGCGGGGCGAAGAGTTGCAGGTCGACCAGCATTTCAAAGGTGATCGCGCCGTGTCCTGAGAGGAACAGTTTGAGCACTTCTTCGAATAGACGCGCCGAAGGGATCTCGCGCAGCATCGGCGCCAGTTCACGAATCGGCTGCACGGTGTGCTTCTCGATACCGAAGTTGAGCTTGGCGGCGAAACGCACGGCACGCAGCATGCGCACCGGGTCTTCCTGATAGCGCTGCTTCGGATCGCCGATCAGGCGGATCAGGTGGTTGCGGATGTCGTGTACGCCGTTGGCGTAGTCGAGGATGCGCTCGCTGACCGGATCGTAATACAGGGCGTTGATGGTGAAGTCGCGGCGTTGCGCGTCTTCTTCCAGGGTGCCGTAAACGTTGTCGCGCAAAATTCGCCCGCTTTCGTTACGCGAGGACTGGTTGCTGTCTTCGTCGTCTTCGTTGACCGGGTGATTGGCGCGAAAAGTCGCGACTTCGATGATTTCGCGACCGAAATGAATGTGCACCAGTTTGAAGCGACGGCCGATGATCCGCGCATTGCGGAATTCGGCACGGACTTGCTCGGGCGTGGCGCTGGTGGCGACGTCGAAGTCCTTGGGCGTGATGCCCAGCAGCATGTCACGCACGCAACCGCCGACCAGATAAGCCTGGTAACCGGCACCTTGCAGGCGTTCGACGATATTCACCGCATAGCGGCTGAACTGCGTTTTCTGCAGCGAATGTTGACCGCTGTTGAGCACTTCAGGGGTGCTACGGATGTGTTGCGTACGACGCACGGGAGTTCGGAATGACTGGAACAACTTCTTCAGCATGGGATGCACTGTTTGAAGGAATGTTCGGCCATACCAAAGAATGACCGCATGATGGGCGCAGATTCTAGCATTTAGTCGAGGGATGGTGTAGGACACGGCCGATTTGAGCTGCAAGCCGCAGGCTACAGGCATCGCGCGCGATAAAAATGGGGGATTTTGCAGCGGAGGAGAAACTACAAGGGGAGCCGAAGCTCCCCAAGAAGTAGTTGCGTGCTCTTTTTATTATTGATTCGGGCTTCTTGTTTTTGTTGAGTGCCCTCGCCACGAAGTGTTTCCTTCGTGACCCTCCCAATCGGGAGCCAAGAGCAAACGGATTGCTTTGGTCGCTGAATTGCAGTGATCTCTCGATCCAACCAGTACAGGCTCTGTCTTAGGACAGTTTTTGTTGTTCTCGGCCTGGTCGTGGGGCAAGCCCCAAATACAACGCCTCTCCAAAAGAATCAGTTAGCTGCGCCTCTCGCCGTCTTGTTTTTATTGTGCGTGAGTCGATTCGTCTTATTTTTATTGTCTTGTGCATTGCTTGTTATTGTTCTTGTACTAAACATATAGCAGGGGGCGTGCCAACTTTTGTGAAGCCCAATAAAACAAGGGGTTAGGTCGATATAACCGTTTTGTCGGGGCGAAAAAAAGCCGGGGTTTCGTTACCGATAACCCCGGCTTCTGTTACGTGAATCGACTGCGGTAACAGTTTTTTCACACCTTCAAGCGTTACCCGCACACTCGACAGATAACGTTCAGCTCTCGCTGGCGACCCCGGTCTTGCGCCGTGGGATGCCCAGACGCTGACGGCGTTCCCACAGACATTTGCGGCTGACGCCCAGTTTGCGCGCCAGTTCGGTCTCGGTCATGTGGTCCTGATGCTCGAGGACGAAGTGCTGGAAGTAGTCCTCCAGCGACAGGTCTTCGGTCGGCTCATGGCTGCTGTTGCTGGCGTTACCCGCCTGCGGCGGCAGACCGATGAACTCGTCGTCTTCCAGATCGCTCAACTCGATGTCGATGCCCAGCAGGTCGGCGGAGATTTCCGGACTTTCGCTCAGAATCACCGCGCGCTCGACCGCGTTCTCCAGCTCTCGCACGTTACCCGGCCAGGAATAATGCCGGATCGCCTGTTCGGCATCGGCGGCAAATTTCAGGTCGGTACGGTTGATGCGTGCACTCTGGCGAGCGAGGAAAGCCGTGGCGATTTCGTTGACGTCGGCGCCGCGCTCGCGCAGGGCCGGCAGTTTCAGGGCGATCACGTGCAGACGGTAATAAAGGTCTTCACGGAACTGGCCGATTTTCGCCAGGCTCTTGAGATCCCGGTGAGTGGCCGCGATCAGGCGCACATCGACCTTCTGCGACTGCACCGAACCGACCCGGCGAATTTCGCCTTCCTGCAACACACGCAACAGACGCGCCTGAGCTTCCAGTGGCAACTCGCCGATTTCGTCGAGGAACAGCGTGCCGCCGTCCGCCGCTTCGACCAGACCGGCACGCCCGGCGCTGGCGCCGGTGAACGCGCCTTTTTCGTGGCCGAACAGTTCGGACTCGATCAGGCTTTCCGGGATGGCCGCGCAGTTCACCGAAATCATCGGCGCCTTGGCGCGTTTCGACAGGTTGTGCAGGGCGCGGGCCACCAGTTCTTTACCGGTGCCGGACTCCCCCTGGATCAACACATTGGAATCGGTTGGCGCGACTTTGCGGATCTTGCTGTACAGATCCTGCATCGGTGGGCAGGAGCCGATGATGCCGATTTCACCGTTACTGTTGTCGACGGCGGATTTGCCGCTGCCATTGGTCGGTTTGCTGGCAACCGCTTCACCGGCAGCGGGTGCCGATTGCCGATCACGCAGGATCCGCGCGACAGCTTGAAGCATTTCATCGTGGTCGAAAGGCTTGGCGATGTAGTCCACCGCGCCCATCTTCATCGAGTCGACCGCCGAGCGCAGGCTGGCGTAACTGGTCATGATCAGCACCGGTGTGCCCTGGCCGAGCTTGATCAGCTCGGTGCCCGGCGCGCCCGGCAGACGCAGATCGCTGACGATCAGATCGAACGTAGGAATGGTGAAGCGTTCTTGTGCTTCCTGCACTGAACCGGCTTCGCTGACCTGGTACTGGTTGCGTTCCAGCAGGCGGCGCAAGGCGGAGCGGATAATTGTTTCGTCTTCGACGATCAAAATGTGCGGCATTGATTCGATACTCTCGACGGTCTCAGTTCACAGCGGACGTCGCTTCGACATGACGCGGTAAGGTCACCCGGATACGGGTGCCGCGTTGGCTTTGTACATCAGCCGGGCTGTCGATGGTGATTTGTCCATAATGCTCTTCAACGATGGAATAGACCAGTGCAAGGCCCAGACCGGTGCCTTCGCCAGGATCCTTGGTGGTGAAGAAGGGTTCGAACAATCTATCCATGATGTTCTTCGGAATACCGCTGCCTTCGTCTTCGACGATCAGATCGACCGTGTGTTCGCCGGCTTCGCTCTTGACCCTTACCGCACTGTGCGGCGGCGAGGCGTCGCGGGCGTTGGAGAGCAGATTGATCAAGACCTGGGCGAGTCGCTGCGGATCGCCTTCGACCCAGTGATCGGGATCACAGAGGTTGTAGAACTGCACTTCGAAATTGCGTCGGTTCAGCGCCAGCAGGCCAATTGCATCCTGGGCGACTTCGGCCAGACAAACGGGCTCGTCGCTGTGCTGATGGCTGCCGGCATGGGCGAAGCTCATCAGCGACTGGACGATGCGTGACACACGTTTGGTCTGTTCGAGAATCTGTCCGCTGATTTCCGTCAGTTCGCCGTCGTCTTCTCGTTCTTCGCGCAGGTTCTGCGCCAGACAAGCGATGCCGGTGATCGGGTTGCCGATTTCGTGGGCCACACCGGCCGCAAGGCGACCAATGCTGGCCAGACGCTCGGAGTGCACCAGTTTGTCTTCGAGCATCTGCGTTTCAGTCAAATCTTCAACCAGTAACACCAGACCACTGTTGCCCGGTGCCAGCGGTTCATCGATGGCCGCTTTGTGCAGATTCAGCCAACGAGTCTGGCCGTCGAGGGCCAGGTGCTGTTTGTGCAAATGCTCGTCCGGCAGATCGATGAAGCCTTGCAGCAGACCTTTCCATGGCTCGCCGATGGTGCTCAAACGCGAGCCAACCACGCGTTGCGCGGCGATCCCGGTGAGTTCTTCCATGGCCTTGTTCCACATCAGGATCTCTTGATCCTTGGCCAGCGAGCAGACGCCCATCGGCAGTTCCTGCAAGGTCTGGCGGTGGTAACGGCGCAGCGCATCGAGTTCGGCGGCCAGGCCAGTGAGGCGCGAGTGGTAATCCTCAAGGCGGCTTTCGATGAAGTGGATGTCTTCGGTCACATAGTTTTCGCCGCCGGCCTTGTACGGCAGGAAGGTCTCGACCATATCCTGCGCCACGCTCGGGCCCATCAGGCCGGAGAGGTTGGCTTCGATGCGGTCACGCAAACGGCGCAAGGCGTACGGGCGGCGTTCGTCGAACGGCAGATAAAGATCACGCAGCGCTTGCTCGACTTCCTTCTGTGCAGCCTTGGCACCCAACGGTTTCGCCAGTTGTGTAGCGAATTCCTGGGGGGAGGCGGCGTGCAGTTCGCGCCGTTGCGGGCGACGAACGTTATCCACAGCGCAGGCTTCCGCAGCGCTGGCTTCTTCGGGACTGGCGTTGGTGAACAGCGAGATCAGGGTGAACATCAATACGTTGGCCGCCAGCGAGGCGATCGCGGCCATGTGCCAACTGGTGTCGTCGAGCACGTAAATCATGTTCAGCAGCGGAATGTAGAAACCCTGCAGATTTCCGACCAGCGGCAACAGCATGGTCACCACCCAGACCAGGATCCCTGCCAGCAAACCGGCGATAAAACCCCGACGGTTAGCGGTCGGCCAATACAGTACCGACAATACGCCGGGCAGGAATTGCAGGGTCGCGACAAACGCGACGATGCCGAGGTTGGCCAGATCCTGCTCGGCGCCGAGCATCAGGTAGAAACCGAAGCCGGCCATGATGATCGCGACGATCAATGCGCGGCGGGTCCACTTCAGCCAACGGTAGATATTGCCTTCGGCCGGTGGCTGATAAAGCGGCAGCACCAGGTGGTTCAACGCCATGCCCGACAGCGCGAGCGTGGTGACAATAATCAGCCCGCTGGCTGCCGATAAGCCGCCGACATAGGCGAGCAACGCCAGCGGTTTGCTGTTGGCAGCGATACCAATGCCGAGGGTGAAGTATTCCGGGTTGGTCGTGGCGCCCAGTTTCAGGCCGGCCCAGAGAATCAGCGGCACCGCCAGGCTCATCAGCAGCAGGAACAGTGGCAAGCCCCAGCTCGCACTGACCAGCGAGCGCGGATTGAGGTTTTCGGTGAAGGTCATGTGATACATGTGCGGCATCACGATCGCCGAGGCGAAGAACACCAGCAACAACGTGCGCCACGGGCCTTCCTGCAATGGCGTGTGCAGGGCGGCGAGGGCGGTCTGGTTTTGCAGCAGCCACAGTTCAAGTTGTTGCGGGCCGTCGAACACGCCGTACAGCGCATACAAACCGACGCCGCCGAGGGCAACCAGTTTGATCACCGATTCAAAGGCAATCGCGAATACCAGGCCTTCGTGCTTCTCGCGGGTGGCGATATGCCGGGAGCCGAAGAAAATCGTAAACAGGATGATCAGCGCACAGAACGCCAACGCCACGCGGCTCTGAATGGGCTCGCCGGTGAGGATGCCGATGGAGTCGGCGACCGCTTGAATCTGCAGCGCCAGTAACGGCAGTACACCTATCAGCATGAAAATCGTGGTCAGCGCACCGGCCCAGGTGCTGCGAAAGCGAAATGCAAACAGATCGGCCAGCGACGACAGTTGATAAGTACGGGTGATCTTCAGAATCGGATAGAGCAACACCGGCGCCAGCAGAAACGCGCCAGACACGCCGAGGTAACTGGACAGAAAGCCGTAACCGTACTGATAGGCAAGCCCCACCGTGCCGTAGAACGCCCACGCACTGGCGTAAACCCCCAGCGACAACGTGTAGGTCAACGGGTGGCGAATGATCGCGCGCGGGATCATGCCCCGTTCGCTGATCCAGGCAACGCCGAACAGCACCGCCAGGTACGCGGTGCTGACCAGGATCATCTGGGTCAGGCTAAAGCTCATCGGCATCTTTTTGGCTCTGCAGGATGAAGGTTACGACAATCAGGATCAGCCAGAGCAGATAGGGGCGATACCAGGCGCCCGTAGCGTCGATCCACCAATCCATGATGGCGGGGGAAAACAGATAGATCCCCACGACTAAAAGCAGGACCAAGCGATAGATGTACATCCCGGCCTCTCTTTTTTATGCGCGTGCCCGAAAACGTGCGGCGATGGTAACGGATGGGCGCGCGACTGCAAGTGTCGTCATTGCAGTTGCGCCTCGGGCAGGGTCAGTGTGCGCGGGATCTTTGTCGCATCCCAGTGCGCGCTGCCCCACGCCAGCAACTCTTGCGGCGTGGCGTGAGCCAGTTCGGCGTCGGGGTTTTGCCCCAGTGCGCGCAGGGCTCGCAGCAGCAACGGCGTCGCTTGATCGGCTTGCAGCGGCGGCGAGCGATAGGATTTGCCGAGCTTGTTGCCATCCGGTTGGGTAATCAGCGGCAGGTGCAAGTAACGCGGCTGGCGCAGGCCCAACAGTTCTTGCAGGTAGAGCTGGCGCGGGGTCGAGTCGAGCAGATCGGCACCGCGGACGATGTCGGTGATGCCTTGCCATGCATCGTCGAGGACCACGGCCAATTGATAGGCATAGAGGCCATCGCGGCGACGAATCACGAAATCGCCAACGTCGCGGCCCAGATGCTGACGGTATTCGCCCTGCACGCGGTCAATGAAGTGGTATTCCAGCTCCGGAACTCGCAGGCGGATCGCCGCGTCTTGCTGATCGTGACCGGCATTGCGGCACAGGCCCGGATAAATGCCGTTGTACGCTTCGAGCTGTTTGCGCGAGCAAGTACAGGCGTAGGACAGGCCATGATTGAACAGACTGTTGAGCACTTCGGCGTAAGCATCGTGGCGATCGCTCTGGCGCACCATGTCGCCGTCCCATTCGAAGCCGTAACTTTCCAGTGCCTTGAGGATCGCGGTTTGCGCGCCAGGTTCTTCACGGGGTGGATCGAGATCTTCCATGCGCACCAGCCAGCGACCGCCGACCGAGCGAGCGTCGAGGTAAGAGGCGAGGGCGGCAACCAGCGAACCGAAGTGCAAGTGGCCACTGGGGGTTGGGGCGAAGCGGCCGATGTAGGCGGGGGATGTTTTGGCAGTCATGAAGACGAAACTACTTTTCAGGCTATACGCAGGTCAACCTGTAGGAGTGAGCCTGCTCGCGATAGCGGTGTGACATTCAACACCGATATTGACCGACCCACCGCTATCGCGAGCAGGCTCACTCCTACAAAAGGCAAAAGGCAAAAGGCAGAAACAAAAACGGAGCGTTCGCACGCTCCGTTTTTTGTTCAGGTCGAGATTACTTGCCGACCTGCTTTTCCTTGATTTCCGCCAGTGTCTTGCAGTCGACGCACATGTCGGCTGTAGGGCGTGCTTCGAGGCGTTTTACGCCAATCTCGACGCCGCACGAATCACACCAGCCGTACTCTTCGTCTTCGATCAGTTGCAGTGTCTTGTCGATTTTCTTGATCAGCTTGCGTTCGCGGTCGCGGGCGCGCAGCTCGAGGGCGAATTCTTCTTCCTGGCTGGCACGGTCGGCCGGGTCCGGGAAATTGGCCGCTTCGTCCTTCATGTGGTCAACGGTGCGGTCGACTTCCTGCATCAACTCCTGTTTCCACTTGTTCAGGACCTTGGTGAAGTGCGCACGCATCGGGGCGCCCATGTACTCCTCACCTTTCGCCGGAACATAAGGTTCGAAACCGCTGATCGTCTGATTCTGCTGTTGCTTTGCTTGGGTGGGCATGAAATGGACCGCCTCTACTCTTGTAATCCATTGCGCAGGATTGCTCCATCACCGACACCTGCCGGCCCTGCGGCTGCAAGCGGGCGAACTTACCAGATCAAATCGGCCTGCGCTACTCCCGGATGTCGAGGCCCCGGCGGGTGGCGCTTGCAAATGTTTGGCAAGCCGTGTCTGGTGGTGTTGAAGACCTGTTCAATCACTGATTTTAGTCAATCCTGGAGCGTACGCTCATATCGTTACAGTCCAGCGTTCTTGAGGCTGTGACCGCTGCGGGTTCTCGCTCGTTCCGGCAGATGGGTAGAATCGTCTCTTTTTCCCTGCCGAAGGAAAACCAATGGCTCAGCCTTACAGTGCGCGCAGTCGTGCGATCGAACCGTTCCATGTAATGGCGCTGCTGGCGCGGGCCAATGAATTGCAGGCTGAAGGCCACGACGTCATCCATCTGGAGATCGGCGAGCCGGACTTCACCACTGCCGAGCCGATCATCCGCGCGGGGCAGGCTGCACTGACGGCGGGCAAGACCCGCTACACCGCCGCGCGCGGCATTCCCGAGTTGCGCGAGGCGATTGCCGGGTTTTATCAATCCCGGTATGGCCTGAACATCGATCCGCGACGGATTTTGATCACGCCGGGCGGTTCCGGTGCTCTGTTGCTGGCCAGTGCGTTGCTGGTCGATCCCGGTAAACACTGGCTGCTGGCGGATCCGGGTTACCCGTGCAACCGGCACTTCCTGCGTTTGGTCGAAGGCGCGGCGCAGCTGGTGCCGGTGGGGCCGGACGTGCGTTATCAACTGACTCCTGATCTGGTCGAGCGGCATTGGGATCATGACAGCGTCGGCGCACTGGTCGCTTCGCCGGCCAACCCGACCGGGACGATCCTGACCCGCGATGAGCTGGCCGGGTTATCCACAGCCATCAAGGCGAAACACGGGCATCTGGTGGTGGACGAGATCTATCACGGTCTGACCTACGGCACCGATGCCGCCAGCGTGCTGGAAGTCGATGACAGCGCCTTTGTCCTGAACAGTTTCTCCAAGTACTTCGGCATGACCGGCTGGCGTCTGGGCTGGCTGGTCGCGCCGGAGGCGGCGGTCAGTGATCTGGAAAAGCTCGCGCAGAACCTCTACATCAGCGCCCCGAGCATGGCGCAATACGCTGCATTGGCGTGTTTCGAACCGGACACCATCGCCATTCTGGAAGAGCGCCGCGCAGAGTTCGGTCGTCGTCGCGATTTCCTCCTGCCGGCCCTGCGCGAGTTGGGTTTCAACATCGCCGTGGAGCCTGAAGGCGCGTTCTACTTGTACGCCGATATCAGCCAGTTCGGCGGCGATGCCTACGCGTTCTGCCGTCATTTCCTTGAAACCGAACATGTTGCGTTCACCCCGGGTCTGGATTTCGGTCGCTATCAGGCCAGTCACCATGTGCGTTTTGCCTACACGCAAAACCTCCCGCGCTTACAGGAAGCGGTGGAGCGCATCGCGCGTGGCTTGAAGAGCTGGCAAAGCTGATGCGCTTTTATCCCCCTCTGGAAGAGGCGCGACTGATCCGTCGTTACAAGCGTTTTCTTGCCGATATCGAAACCGTTAGCGGCGAGTTGCTGACCATTCACTGCCCAAACACCGGTTCGATGCTCAATTGCCAGGTCGAGGGCGGGCAGGTCTGGTTCAGCCGCTCTAATGACCCCAAACGCAAGTTGCCCGGCACTTGGGAAATTGGCGAAACCCCGCAGGGCCGTTTGTTCTGCGTCAATACTGCTCGTGCCAACGGGTTGGTCGAAGAGGCGTTACAGGCGGGCGTGATCACCGAGTTGAACGGCTTTACCGCGTTGAAGCGTGAAGTCGCGTACGGGCAGGAAAAGAGCCGTATCGATTTCCGTCTCGAATACCCGAGTGGCCCGGCGTATGTGGAAGTGAAAAGTGTCACCCTGGGTTTCGACGGTACAGCGGTGGCGGCGTTTCCCGATGCCGTGACCCAGCGTGGCGCCAAGCATCTGCGCGAGTTGGCACATCTGGCGCGGGACGGAATTCGGGCGGTGCAGTTGTATTGCGTCAATCTGGCCGGGATTGAAGCGGTGCGGCCGGCGAAGGAAATCGATTCGGCCTACGCCGATGCGCTTCTCGAAGCGGTCGCTTGTGGCGTTGAGGTTCTGGCATATGGCGTGCGGCTGGACCATGAGGAGATGGTCATCGACCGGCGTCTCGACGTGTTGCTCAACGGTTAAACATCGATCCACAGGCCTTGCGCATCTTCACGGCAATTGATGGCGGTGAGTGCTTGCCCGGCGCAAGGCCCGGCAACGCATTCACCGTCCTCGATCAGAAACAGTGCGCCGTGGGTGGCGCACTGGATCAGGCTGTTGCTCGGGTCGAGAAACTGGTCGGGATGCCATTCCAGCCCGACGCCACGGTGTGGGCAGCGATTGAGATAAACGAATGCCTGCCCGCTACGGCGTACGGCGAACAGCTTTTTCCCGTCGACTTCAAAACCCCGGCTGGTGGCCTCGGCGAGCTCAATGCCCGCGCAGAGAAACTTCATGGCTATCCTCTAGTGTCCGCTCGTGTCTGGATATGTCCGAGCTTGACGTTTAAATGCAAACAATTATCAAATGGCGGCCTTCGCCCGCAGGCGGCTGGCAGATGTCGAGGATACTTGGCCTGCCATCCTGATGCCCGGGAAAAACCTTATTCAAGGAAGCTGTGTATGCGCCTGAGTACCCGCGTTGCCGTGCTGTGTGTCGGACTTTTGGTCAGCCACCAGGCTGCAGCGGCTGATTTGCCGCAACGTTGGGTCAGCGCTGGCGGTGCGCTGTCGGAGTGGGTCAGTGCCTTGGGCGGTGAGTCGAAACTGGTCGGCGTCGATACCACCAGTCAACATCCGGACTCGTTGAAGGCGCTGCCGAGCATTGGTTACCAGCGCAGTCTTTCGGCAGAGGGCATTCTCAGTCTGCGTCCGGACATTCTCATCGGCACTGAAGAAATGGGGCCGCCGCCGGTTCTGTCACAAGTCAAAGCGGCCAAGGTCCAGGTGGTGTTGTTCTCGGCTCAACCGGATCTGCCGACGCTGGAGAAAAACGTCACTCATCTGGGGCAGTTGCTCGGCACAGAAGCCCAGGCAAAGCAGCTACTGCAAAGTTATCAACAGCAGCTCGATGCGCAGAAGGTGCGGGTTGCAGATGCGCAGTCCAAACACAAAGCGCCGGGTGTTCTGCTGTTGCTTGGGCATGCCGGTGGCAAACCGTTGATCGCCGGCAAGGACACCGCCGCTGACTGGCTGCTGCAACAGGCGGGCGGACATAATCTGGCAACTCACACGGGTTACAAGCCGTTCTCCGTAGAGTCCCTCGCCAGCCTCGATCCTGAAGTACTGGTATTCGCCGACCGTGCGTTGACCGGTGAGGCGGCGAAAGCGGCGCTGTTCAAGGAAAACCCGATTCTCAATTCAAGTCGCGCGGCCAAGGCCGGGCGTGTGCTGGAGCTTGATCCTACCTTGTTGGTCGGTGGGCTCGGACCACGTTTGCCGGCAGCGCTGAAAACCCTGTCTGACGGTTTCTACCCGGCCAAGAGCGGCCAATGACCACACTGGTAAAACCCCGTGGCTTGTTCATTGGCCTGACGCTTCTGTGTTTGCTGGCGATTTGGCTGTCGTTGGCGTTGGGGCCGGTGAGCCTGCCGCTGATCGATACGTTGCGCGCGGCATTGCGCATGCTCGGCGTGCCGTTGGCTCCGGACGGACTGGAGCAGGCTGAACTGATCCTTGGGCAGATTCGTCTGCCGCGAACCCTGCTCGGGCTGGCGGTCGGTGGTGTCTTGGCGTTGTCCGGCGTGGCGATGCAGGGCTTGTTTCGCAATCCGCTGGCGGATCCGGGATTGGTCGGTGTTTCCAGCGGCGCGGCATTGGGCGCAGCGATCGCGATTGTCGGCGGTTCGTTTTTTGGCGGTCTGCCGGAGTGGTTCGGGCCGTATCTGCTGTCGGTCTGCGCGTTTCTCGGCGGGCTTGGGGTGACGGCGCTGGTTTATCGCCTCGGTCGCCGTAATGGACAGACTAATGTGGCGACGATGTTGCTGGCGGGCATTGCCCTGACCGCGCTGGCCAGTTCCGCGGTCGGGCTGTTCACATATCTGGCGGATGACGCGACGCTGCGTACGCTGACCTTTTGGAACCTTGGCAGCCTCAATGGCGCCAGTTACGCGCGGCTCTGGCCATTGCTGATCATCAGCGCCGGTGTCGCGCTGTGGTTACCGCGGCGGGCGAAAGCGCTGAATGCCTTGCTGCTCGGCGAGTCCGAGGCTGGGCATCTGGGCATCGATGTCGAACGGCTCAAGCGTGAATTGGTGTTTTGCACGGCGCTGGGGGTTGGCGCGGCAGTGGCGGCCGCCGGGATGATCGGTTTTGTCGGCCTGGTGGTGCCGCATCTGGTGCGCTTGCTGGCGGGGCCGGATCACAAAGTCTTGCTGCCGGCCTCGGTGCTGGCGGGGGCGAGCCTGTTGCTGTTGGCTGATCTGGTCGCGCGGCTGGCGCTGGCGCCGGCGGAGTTGCCGATCGGCATCGTCACCGCGTTTATCGGTGCGCCGTTCTTCCTTTATCTGCTGCTGCGAGGACGCGCCTGATGTTGCGTGCGCAAAATCTGCACATCCATCGAGGTCGCAAGACCGTGCTCAGCGATGTCACGCTGCAACTTGAGTCGGGTGAAGTGCTCGGCGTACTCGGGCCGAACGGTGCTGGCAAAAGTACCTTGCTCGGCGCGTTGTGCGGGGAGTTGGCGGCGAGCGCGGGCGGGGTTTCGCTCGATGGGCAGGCTTTGACTCACTGGACCGGGCCGCAGCGTGCGCAACGACTGGCGGTGTTGCCTCAGGTGTCGACGCTGGATTTTGCTTTTCGCGTCGAAGAAGTGGTGGGCATGGGCCGCCTGCCTTGGCAAAGCGGTCGGGCCCGGGATGACGAAATCGTCGCGGCGGCATTGGCGGCGGCGGATGCCGGGCACTTGAGCGGTCGCAGTTATCTGGCGCTGTCCGGTGGCGAGCGTCAGCGTGTGCATCTGGCGCGGGTGCTGGCGCAGCTCTGGCCGGGGCAGGCCGGGCAGACGTTGCTGTTGGATGAGCCGACTTCGATGCTTGATCCGCTGCATCAGCACACCACGTTGCAGGCTGTGCGCGAGTTTGCCGATCGTGGCGCGGCGGTGTTGGTGATCCTGCATGATCTGAATCTGGCGGCGCGTTATTGTGATCGCATTCTGCTGCTGGAAGGCGGGCGTCCGGTGGCGCTGGATACACCGCAGCAGGTTTTGCGACCGGACACGCTCCAAGCCGTATTCGGTCTCGAAGTGTTGGTGCAGCCGCACCCGGAGCGTGGGCATCCGCTGATCATCGCCCGTTGACTGGATCATTGAGGTGATGGCATGCGTGTGTTGTGGCTGTTGGCGGTGGTGTTGCTCGCGGGGTGTCAGCATGCTGTGGCGCCACCGCCGGTCAGTGGCGAGATTCGCGATCTGCACAGCGGTGAAGTGCTGACGGCGCAGCAGTTGTTGAAGCGCTTGGCTGTGCCGGAGCGGTTGATCATCGGCGAGCAGCATGACAATGCCGACCATCACACAGCGCAATTGTGGTTGTTGCGCTCACTCGGTGAGCAGCGGCCGCAAGGTAGCCTGCTCCTGGAAATGCTTACGCCGGATCAGCAGCCTCGCATTGATCAAGTGCATCAGTCGATAACGCCGCCCGCTGACCTGCCTGGTGCATTGGCCTGGCAGGACGGCTGGGACTGGAACCTCTACGGGCCGATTGTCCGCTTCGCCCTCACTCAGCCGTATCCACTGCTGGCGGCAAATCTGAATAGCGCCGAAATCCGCACCGTCTATCGCAACCCACCAGTGTTGAAAGGGCAGCGCAGCAATGTAGAGTCGGTGAAAACTGTATTGCTGGAGCAGATCAGCGATTCCCACTGTGGCTTGCTGCCTGAATCACAGATGCCCGCCATGCTGGCCGTTCAGCAACAACGTGATCGGCGTATGGCTGAGCGTCTGCTGGCAGCGCCCAGACCTTCAATCTTGCTGGCTGGCGCGTGGCATGCGCGCAAGGATGTTGGCGTGCCGCTGCATGTTGTGGATTTGGGCGCCACAGAGACTCCGACAGTGCTGATGCTGGCAGAGCAGGGCGCCGAAGTGAACGCAACGATGGCCGACTACGTTTGGTATACGCCTGCAACACCAAAACAGGATTACTGCGAGCAGATGCGCAAACAGTTCGGCAAATGACTTTTCCACAGGCAAAAAAAGACCCGGTAAAAACCGGGTCAAATAACCGTGATTAGCCTGATGAGGAGATAATCTGAGAGTCCGAACCAAGGGCTTTTCAGAATATCGACTGGTCTCGCGACCAGTTGTGATAATCATAGCGATTCTCATTAGCGCGTCAACAACTGTTTTCTCATTTCTTTGATTTAGTCTTGGAAATGGCCGTAATGGCCCGGAAACAAAGGACATGGCGTCAGCTTCTGTTTGCGCTCAATTGGGTGACTTGCTTGTTCAGCTGGCCGATCCGCCGCGCCATGCTCTCGATCAGGCTGTGGGCGATCTTCGGATTGGTGCGGGTCATGCTCAAGAATTGATCACCGGGAATCAGCATCACGGTACTCGGCTCTCGAGCAATGACCGTGGCATTGCGCGGCTCGCCAGTGAACACGGCCATGGCCCCGAAAATCTCGTCCTTGGCCACGTCGCCAACCTTCTGCCCGTCTACAAATGCTTCGGCATGCCCCTCGATAATTACGAATACATGGTCAGCCGCGTCACCCTGCCTGATCAGCGTTTCACCCGCCTCGACCCGCTTGAAGCCATTGGTGCTGCGAAACTCGCGCGGTTTCAGCTCCGCGACGGCATGGGCGAGGATTGCCATTTGCCCCAGCAGATACTCCAGAAATTGCTCTGCCCGACCAGACTCAGCAAACATATGCTGGAAAACCTCGCGGCGCTGATAAGGCGTCAGGCGCAACGCTCCGTCACTGCGCAACCGGCAATCAGCCCAGTCGTGACCCTGCTGAAGGCCGATCAAATCACCCTCCTGCCAATAAAACAGTGGTCGGGCACCGATGCAGCCGTTGATCACGCCTTCGTTCAGCAGAAACAGCTGATCAGCGGGCAACTGCGCGAGCAAATCATCCGACACTTCCAGCTCCACAGGCGGCCCGCAAGGCGCCAGGTCGCGCAACCACAGCGCAGGCAGCCTCTGCAAACGGTTGATCAAGGCATCGGCCCAGGCCGATTGTTCCCCCAGTAAATACATGACGGTCTATGCCCGTTCAGTTCTTGTGGCGCGAGGAAATGGCTTCGAGTTGTTTGTTCAGGGCGTCCTTGCGTTCGGCGGGGATGTCGTTCCAGTGCACATCCATCAGCGCGCCTTCGATCGCATACAACAACACCTTCGATGCGCGAAACCCGCGGGTACGCACGGCCCGGTAGGCGTCCACCGCGCCCAGGCGACGCAAGTCCGAGGCGCTGTGGATGCCCACGGCATGCAGCCATTGCGCCGACGTCTTGCCAAGATTCTTCAGGTGTTGCAGTTCATCATTCATCAAGCCTCCTTGCGACGGCCGAATGGTGCGTGGGCGAGCTTCTCAGGAGTGTAGCCATCAGTAGGAAAAGCGTGGTTGTTTGGTCGGATTCAACGCAAACGCTTCTAAGAAAGGCCGCTTGAACGGCCTGCGAGCGCAGATGAGGAGGGGGGAACACAAATCAATGTAGGAGTGAGCCTGCTCGCGATAGCGGACTGGCAGGCACACATGTGTTGAATTTTAAACCGCTATCGCGAGCAGGCTCACTCCTACAGGGAAGGCGTTGTGTCAGGGAGCGATGAGACGATCAGCGGGTGCGATAACGCAAACGCGTACCGAAATTCATCGACATCAGAATTTCGTCAGCACTCAGCTCCGGCGGGAAATACGCCCCGGAAATCTGTGCGTGAGCCAGGCTTGCACCTTCCAGCGATGCTTTACGGAAATCGATGCCACGTAAATCGGCGGAACGGAAGTACGCGTCCCGGAAATCCACGCCATCGGCGTTCAGTTCGCGCAGATCGAGACCACGGAAATCGCCGCCGACCATGTCGATCGGGCCGTCCTGTGGACGCTCCTTGTTGAAACCTGTGATGTCATCTTTGTGCAGCAAGGCATACAGCGGGGTGTCGAGAAGTTTCGGCTGGCTCATGTCATATCACCGTTGGTTTTATGACGCCAGTATAGTGCCACTATTTGACGGCCGTGAAGCAAGCGAGGGCTTCACGGCCGAAATAGTTTCTTACAGGCCTGGCAGGCGCTGACGAATCTGCGCAACCACGGTGTCCAGCGTGCCGGACTCATTGGTCTGCACGCGTTTGCTGCGCAGGATTTCTTCCGGCGTCAGCGCTTCGCGGTTGGCCTGCTGCGCTTCGATCACGGCCAGCGTAGCGTCGGACGGATCCTGTTTGTCCGCCTGACGAATCGCCAGCCAGCTCTCGATCACCGCTTGCGGCGCGTTGCAGTCGAGGATCAGGAACGGTGTGCCGGTGGCTTCGGCAATTTTTGCCGCGTTGTCGCGTTGTTCGCGCTTCAGATAAGTCGCATCGATCACCACCGGGAAACCGGCGTGCAGGATCACTTCGGCGATTTCATGCAAACGCGCGTAGGTCGCGACGCTGGCATCGGCACTGTAAATGCCGGCCTGCACGTCGTTGGCGACGGTTTGCTCGCCGAACAGACGCTTGCGTTCTACGTCCGAACGCAGGCGAATCGCGCCCAGCGCTTCGACCAGACGCATGGCCACGTGGCTCTTGCCGACAGCGGAAACGCCGTGGGTAATCGCCATGAAGCGCGACGGAATGGTGCTGTAGCTTTCCGCCAGGTTGGCGTAGTTGCGGTACTGGCGCAGGGTGGTGGCGCGCTGCACCGGAGTCGCGTCCGCCGGCATGCTGAACAGCGCAACCTTGGCGCGAACCAGTGCGCGATAGGCTTTATAGAAGTTCAGCACTTCCAGGCCCTGATAGTCGCCGGTCAGTTCCAGGTATTGACTGATGAAGCGGCGCGCGAGGGATTTCAGGCCTCGGTCTTCCAGGTCCATCGCGAGGAAACCGGTGTCGGCCCAGACGTCAGTGAAGCGGAACGGTTCGTTGAACTCGATGCAGTCGAAGATCACCACTTTGCCGTCGATGACGGTGGCGTTGCCCAAGTGGATATCGCCGTGGCACTCACGGGTGAAACCTTCGACCTTGCGTTGGGCGAACAACGGCTTGAGACGTTCGAAGCTGCTTTCGGCCCAGGCTTTCAACGCGTCGAGTTGCAGCAGATCGTTTTTGTCGCTGAGGAACGGCAGGATCTGTTCGAAGTTTTGCGAGACCGGCGCCATCACGCTGTCCGGGGTGCCGGCGTCGTGTTCAGCCGGGACTTTTGGCGCGGCGAGGTGGAAGCGCGCAATCTGCTCGGCCATCTCGTCGATGTGCTGGGTGGTCAGCTCGCCGTTGGCTTGCAGGGTGCTGAGCAAACCGCTCTGCGGGAACTGGCGCATTTTCAGCACATATTCGATGGCCGGGCCGTCGCCGCCCAGTTGCGGTGCTTCAACGCTGCCGGTCACTGGCAACACTTCCAGATACAAATCATCAGTCAGACGCTGGTTCAGACGCAGCTCTTCAGCACAGAAATGTGCGCGCGAGTCGAGACCGGTGAAGTCGAGAAAGCCGAAGTTGACCGGTTTTTTCACTTTATAAGCGAAGGGACCGGTGAGGATCACCCACGAGATATGCGTTTCGATGACCTGAAACCCTTCGACAGGGTGCGGGTAGAGGGCCGGGTTTTGCAGGGCAGCGATCAGTGACTGGCTCACGGGCGATCCTTCAGAGACTGGGGGAAATTCGAGGCGGCCATTATGGCCGCTCGCCAGCCTGACGCAAACCTCGGAGCGCTCCTGTTGAGGATGAATAAAGTGCGTATAATCCGCCGCCATGACTCGAACTCGATCCCCCCGTACCAAGAAAAAACCACCCTCCAAGGGCCTTAGCCCATGGTTGAGCTGGGCCATTAAACTCAGTCTGGTCGGCCTTGTCGTGCTGGCCGGCTTCGCCGTTTACCTCGATGCCGTGGTGCAGGAGAAGTTCTCCGGCAAGCGCTGGACCATCCCGGCCAAGGTCTACGCGCGCCCGCTCGAGCTGTTCGTCGGACAAAAGCTCAGCAAAGACGATTTCCTTACTGAACTCGATGCCCTCGGCTATCGCCGCGAAGCCGTGAGCAATGGCCCCGGTGCAGCGGCCGTCAGCGGCAATACTGTCGATCTGAATACCCGTGGCTTCCAGTTTTATGAAGGCCTGGAAAAACCGCAGCCGGTGCGTGTGCGTTTCTCCGGCGATTATGTGGCTGAGCTGTCGGCGACCAACGGTTCGAAATTGTCCGTTGTGCGCCTCGAGCCGCTGATGATCGGCGGGATTTATCCGAAAAATCTCGAAGACCGCATTCTGATCAAGCTCGATCAGGTGCCGCCGTACCTGCTTGAAACTCTGGTCGCTGTCGAAGACCGCGATTACTACAGTCACTGGGGCGTGTCGCCGAAGTCGATTGCCCGCGCTATCTGGGTCAACACCTCGGGCGGCAAGATGACCCAGGGCGGCAGTACGCTGACCCAGCAGTTGGTGAAAAACTTCTACCTGACCAACGAACGCAGCCTGACCCGCAAGCTCACCGAAGCAATGATGGCGATGCTGCTCGAACTGCATTACGACAAGAAGGAAATCCTTGAGGCCTACCTCAACGAAGTCTTCGTCGGGCAGGACGGTCAGCGTGCGGTGCACGGTTTCGGTCTGGCCAGCCAGTTCTTCTTTGGCCAGCCGTTGTCCGAGCTGAAACTGCACCAGGTGGCGTTGTTGGTCGGCATGGTCAAAGGCCCGTCCTACTACAACCCGCGTCGCAATCCCGAGCGCGCTCTGGAGCGCCGCAATCTGGTGCTCGATGTGCTTGAGCAGCAAGGCGTGGCAACGGCCGAACAGGTCGAAGCGGCGAAAAAAATGCCATTGGGTGTGACCACGCGCGGCAAACTGGCCGACAGCTCGTTCCCGGGCTTTATCGATCTGGTCAAACGCCAGTTGCGTGAAGACTACCGTGACGAAGACTTGACCGAAGAAGGCCTGCGCATCTTCACCAGTTTCGATCCGATTCTGCAGATGAAGGCCGAGGCGTCGGTCAACGACACCTTCAAACGTCTGTCCGGGCGCAAAGGCTCCGATGATGTGGAAGCGGCGATGGTCGTGACCAATCCGGAAACCGGCGAAGTCCAGGCGATGATCGGCAGCCGTCAGGCCAGTTACGCCGGTTTCAACCGTGCGCTGGATGCAGTGCGACCGATCGGCTCGTTGATCAAGCCTGCGGTTTATCTGACTGCGCTGGAAAAACCGAGCCAGTACACCCTGACCAGTTGGCTATCGGACGATCCGTTGTCGGTCAAAGGCGCAAACGGTCAGGTGTGGAAACCGCAGAACTATGACCGCCGCTCCCACGGCACCGTGTTCCTCTATCAGGGTCTGGCGCATTCCTACAACCTGTCGACTTCGCGTCTGGGTCTGGAAGTTGGCGTGCCTAACGTGCTCAAGACCTTGGGGCGTCTGGGCGTGACACGTGAGTTCCCGGCCTTCCCGTCGATGTTGCTCGGCGCCGGTGGCATGACCCCGATCGAAGTGGCGACCATGTACCAGACCCTCGCCAACGGTGGTTTCAATACGCCGATGCGCGGGATTCGCAGCGTGCTGACTGCCGAGGGCGAGCCGCTCAAACGTTATCCGTTCCAGATCGAGCAGCGTTTCGATCCGGCGTCCATCTATCTGATCCAGAACGCCATGCAGCGTGTGATGCGTGAAGGTACCGGCAGCTCGGTTTATAACGTCTTGCCGAAGACCCTGACGCTGGCGGGCAAGACCGGTACCAGTAACGATTCGCGGGACAGCTGGTTCGCCGGTTTCAGTCAGGATCTGCTGGCGGTGGTCTGGCTGGGGCGTGATGACAACGGCAAGACACCATTTACCGGTGCGACCGGTGCGTTGCAAGTGTGGACCAGTTTCATGCGCAAGGCCGATCCGCTGCCGCTGGACATGCCGCAGCCGGACAACGTCGTGCAGGCGTGGGTCGATTCGCGTACCGGGCAGGGCTCTGATGCCAACTGCCCGGGGGCGGTGCAGATGCCGTATATTCGCGGCAGCGAACCGCCACCCGGCGCCGCGTGTGCGGGCGAAACGCCTGCTTCCGGCGAGTCGGTGATGGATTGGGTCAAGGGCTGGATGAATTAAGCAAAGAGGGTTTCAAGTGAACAAGTGGTTGATTCCAGCGGTGACCGCCGTGGCTTTGCTCAGCGGCTGCTCTACCGTACAGCGTGGTTCGATTCCGGTGGTTGATTCCGGTACTGCGGTGTCCAACAGCGAACGTATTTCGGCCAATGGCGGTTTCCGCCAAACGACGGTCAAGCGCCCTGCGCAGGGCCAGACTCAGGCGATTCCGCAAGGTGATACCGGCGTGGTGGTGATGGTGCCGGGCGGCGGCGCTGCCGTGTCGACACCGATCAGCGCTTCGCCAATCGTGCCTGGGCCGGCATCCGGCGGTATCACGTCGGGGCCGTACAACCCTTCGCCGGCTGAGTCTGCGCCGATCAACTCCGGCAGCTACAGCATGCCATCGACGCCGAGCGGCATTCCTTCGGCGAGCAGTGGCGGCGGTCTTTCGGCCGATGAGCAACTGGACGGTCCGGTACTCGCTTTGCTGACCACTGCGCAGCAGCAACAGGCCGGCGGCGACCTCAACGGTGCATCGTCCAGCCTTGAGCGAGCCCAGCGTGTCGCTCCGCGTGAGCCGCAAGTGCTTTATCGCCTGGCGCAGGTGCGCATGGCTCAAGGTGATGCGCCGCAAGCCGAGCAGTTCGCCCGTCGTGCGCTGACCATGGCCAACGGTCGCCCGGACCTGCAAGCCAACCTGTGGGAAATCATCGCCCAGTCCCGTGAGAAACAAGGCGATTCCGCCGGTGCCGCTCAGGCCCGCCAGAAGGCCAAGGTTTCGCTGTAATGGATGCTCGCTTCCCGAAAATCGCCGATCAGCTGTTGCTGATCGAGCGTGAACTGCGCACTCAGGGCTGGTGGGATGAAGTTCAGCCGTCAGCAGAAGCGTTGAGCAGTGTCGAGCCGTTTTCGGTCGATACGCTGGATTTCGAGCAGTGGCTGCAATGGATCTTCCTGCCACGCATGAAGATGATCCTCGAACAGGATCTGCCTTTGCCGAACGCCTCGGGGATCCAGGAAATGGCTGAAATGGTCTTCGCCCAGCGCAATCTGCAGGGCAAGGATCGTCAGCTTCAGGTGTTACTCAAAGAGTTTGACCTGCTGATCACTGCCTCGCGCTGATACCGAGTCTGTGCAGGAGCTGCCGCAGGCTGCGATCTTTTGATCTTCAAAGTCAAAAGATCGCAGCCTCGTTTCACTCGACAGCTCCTACAGTCCTGCAGATGCCTATTGGCAATTCTCGGCTATCTGCTTCTGAGCCTCGACAATGCGCTCCTGACGCTGCGCATCATCCAGCCGTCGCATCTGTCCCTCCACTTCCTCCCTCAGACGCGGATTGTTCTGCAATTGCGCAAGGTTCGTCCGTGCCTGCTGGCAAAACTGTTTGAGCTGCGCCTGCTGATCCGCAACCTGCTGCTTCACTTTGTCATCGATAGCCTTCTGATCACCCAGCACACCGCTGCCCGGCATTGCCGCCGGTTTCGGCGGAGGCGAGGAGGGCGTCTGCAGGGTGGTGGACGGCTGGCCCGGTGGAGGCTGCGCATCGAAGTGCGTGACACCCTGGGCATCGACCCATTTATAGATTTGAGCGGCCATGCACCACGGGCTGAGGCCGATCAGCAGAGTCAGGAGGAGCGTTCGCATGCTGATTCCTTGGCAAAATTGCGCAATTGACACTAACAGAGTAGCGGTTTTCAGGTTTTTTCTTGCGTTCTCATGTGCTTACCCACAATTAACCACACAGACGACTTGACTTGGAGAGGGCGAAACAGAAGAATCCAAAGTCCGCTGTAGAGGGACTGCCAGAAGCAGACCCACTCGGTAGATCATGAGGCGCACATCCGCGCCGACCTGTTACACCCGCAACGCGTTACCTCGCGCTGGGTGGGAAAGGCCCGCAACACTTGGGACGATCCCAATACTTGCTCAGTCAGTGCTGACGTAGTCGGCGACCACCGTCGCTCATGCTCTGCCGAGAAGTAAACCTATTAAGACCCGCCCCTTTTTTGTGGACGGTATTCTGGCGTTTTAGAGGTGAACAACGTGGAGCTTTTATCTGGCGGTGAGATGCTCGTCCGCTTTTTGCGTGACGAAGGCGTCAAATATATCTACGGGTACCCGGGTGGTGCTCTCCTGCATGTTTACGATGCCCTGTTCAAAGAACCGGAAGTGACTCACATCCTGGTTCGTCATGAACAAGCGGCAACCCATATGGCTGACGGTTATGCCCGTGCCACCGGTAAAGCCGGCGTGGTATTGGTGACGTCCGGTCCTGGCGCCACAAACGCCATTACCGGTATCGCGACCGCCTATATGGACTCGATTCCAATGGTGATCATTTCCGGTCAGGTGCCAAGCACCATGGTCGGTACCGACGCGTTCCAGGAAACCGACATGATCGGTATCTCCCGGCCGATCGTGAAGCACAGCTTCATGATCAAGCACGCTTCGGAAATCCCGGAAGTCATGAAGAAGGCCTTCTACCTGGCGCAATCCGGTCGTCCGGGCCCGGTCGTGGTCGATATCCCGAAAGACATGACCAACCCGGCCGAGAAGTTCGAATACATCTTCCCGAAGAAAGCCAAGCTGCGTTCCTACAGCCCGGCCGTTCGCGGTCACTCCGGGCAAATCCGCAAGGCGGCAGAAATGCTCCTGGCGGCCAAGCGTCCGGTCATGTACTCCGGTGGCGGCGTGATCCTCGGCAACGGTTCCGCACCGCTGACCGAACTGGCGAAAATGCTCAACCTGCCGGTGACCAACACGTTGATGGGCCTGGGTGGTTTCCCGGGTACTGATCGTCAGTTCATCGGCATGCTCGGCATGCACGGCAGCTACACCGCCAACTTGGCGATGCACCATGCTGACGTGATCCTCGCGGTCGGCGCGCGTTTCGACGATCGCGTGATCAACGGCCCGGCGAAGTTCTGCCCGAACGCCAAGATCATCCACATCGACATCGACCCGGCTTCGATTTCCAAGACCATCAAGGCCGACGTGCCAATCGTTGGTCCGGTGGAGAGCGTCCTGACCGAAATGGTTGCGATCCTCAAGGAAATCGGCGAGACCCCGAACAAGGAGTCCGTGGCCAGTTGGTGGAAGCAGGTGGATGAATGGCGCGGTGATCGCGGCCTGTTCCCTTATGAAAAGGGCGACGGCAGCCTGATCAAGCCGCAAACCGTGATCGAAACCCTTTGCGAAGTGACCAAGGGCGATGCCTTCATCACTTCCGACGTGGGCCAGCATCAGATGTTCGCGGCGCAGTACTACACGTTCAACAAGCCGAATCGCTGGATCAACTCCGGTGGTCTGGGCACCATGGGCTTCGGTTTTCCGGCGGCCATGGGCATCAAGTTGAGCTTCCCGGATGACGACGTTGCCTGCGTCACCGGCGAAGGCAGTATCCAGATGAACATCCAGGAACTGTCGACCTGCCTGCAATATGGCTTGCCAGTGAAAATCGTCATCCTCAACAACGGTGTTCTGGGGATGGTGCGTCAGTGGCAGGACATGAGCTACGGCAGCCGTCACTCGCACTCCTACATGGAATCGCTGCCTGACTTCGTCAAGCTGGCTGAAGCCTACGGCCACGTCGGCGTACGCATCACCGAATCGAAAGATTTGAAGTCGAAGATGGCAGAAGCGTTCGCCATGAAGGATCGCCTGGTGGTGATCGATATTTCGGTCGACACCAGCGAGCACGTCTATCCGATGCAGATCAAAGACGGCTCGATGCGCGATATGTGGCTGAGCAAGACGGAGCGTACTTAATCATGCGGCACATTATTTCCTTGCTTCTGGAAAACGAACCCGGCGCTTTGTCTCGCGTAGTTGGCCTGTTCTCGCAGCGCAACTACAACATCGAAAGCCTGACTGTGGCCCCGACCGAAGACCCGACCCTGTCGCGTCTGACGCTGACCACTGTGGGCCACGATGAAGTCATCGAGCAGATCACCAAAAACCTGAACAAGCTGATCGAAGTGGTCAAGCTGGTGGACCTCTCGGAAAGTGCTCACATCGAGCGCGAACTGATGCTGGTCAAGGTCAAGGCCACTGGCGCCCAGCGCGCCGAGATCAAACGCACCACCGATATTTACCGTGGACAGATCGTCGATGTCAGTGCCAGCGTGTATACCGTTCAATTGACCGGTACCAGCGACAAGCTCGACAGCTTCATTCAGTCCATCGGCACCGCATCGATTCTGGAAACCGTCCGTAGCGGCGTGACCGGCATTGCCCGCGGCGACAAAGTACTCAGCATCTAAACCAAATTAGCGAATGGCCTGAACGGCCTGGATATAAAGGGGAAATTCATGAAAGTTTTCTACGATAAAGACTGCGACCTGTCGATCATCCAGGGCAAGAAAGTTGCCATCATCGGTTACGGTTCCCAGGGCCACGCCCAAGCGTGCAACCTGAAAGATTCCGGTGTCGACGTTACCGTTGGTCTGCGTAAAGGTTCGGCCACCGTTGCCAAAGCTGAAGCTCACGGCCTGAAAGTGACTGACGTTGCTTCCGCTGTTGCGGCTGCCGACCTGGTCATGATCCTGACCCCGGACGAATTCCAGTCGTCGCTGTACAAGAACGAAATCGAGCCGAACATCAAGAAAGGCGCCACCTTGGCCTTCTCCCACGGCTTCGCGATCCACTACAACCAGGTTGTGCCGCGTGCCGACCTCGACGTGATCATGATCGCGCCGAAAGCACCAGGCCACACCGTACGCTCCGAGTTCGTCAAAGGCGGCGGTATCCCTGACCTGATCGCGATCTACCAGGACGCCTCGGGCAACGCCAAAAACGTTGCACTGTCCTACGCGGCAGGTGTTGGTGGCGGTCGTACCGGTATCATCGAAACTACCTTCAAAGACGAGACCGAAACCGACCTGTTCGGCGAACAAGCCGTACTGTGCGGCGGTACCGTTGAACTGGTCAAAGCCGGTTTCGAAACTCTGGTTGAAGCTGGCTACGCGCCGGAAATGGCCTACTTCGAGTGCCTGCACGAACTGAAGCTGATCGTTGACCTCATGTACGAAGGCGGCATCGCCAACATGAACTACTCGATCTCCAACAACGCTGAGTACGGCGAGTACGTGACTGGCCCGGAAGTGATCAACGCCGAGTCCCGTCAGGCCATGCGCAACGCCCTGAAACGTATTCAGGACGGCGAATACGCCAAAATGTTCATCAGCGAAGGCGCAACCGGCTACCCTTCGATGACCGCCAAGCGTCGTAACAACGCCGCTCACGGCATCGAAGTCATCGGCGAGCAACTGCGCTCCATGATGCCGTGGATCGGTGCCAACAAGATCGTCGACAAAGCCAAAAACTAAGTCGTTGTCCCTTGTATGAAAAAACGCGGCCTCGGCCGCGTTTTTTCGTTTGGGCGTGTGGTTCTGGTATAAAGCTGCAGCGTTTGTGGCCGAACTGTCGTCCTCAAGCACCTGTCGAATTTTCTTCAAACCGTTGCAAGGTAATGTCCATGAGCGAACGTCCCGAAGAGCCGAACAAGGCTTCTGACGCCGAAAGCCTGCTGCCCATCGATGAACACATCGAAGAAGGGCACGACGCAGAAGGTCGTAAAGTCCGGCATCGTGGTATCTATCTGCTGCCGAATCTGTTCACCACTGCGAACCTGTTCGCAGGGTTTTACTCCATCATCAACTCCATGAGCGCTCAGGCAGCTCTAAGTGCTGGCGACTCGGCCAATGCGAGCAAGTACTTCGCGTTCGCCGCGATCGCGATCTTCGTCGCCATGGTGCTCGACGGTCTCGACGGTCGCGTGGCGCGCATGACCAACACGCAAAGTGCCTTCGGTGCCGAGTACGACTCGCTGTCGGACATGGTTGCGTTCGGTGTTGCACCGGCGCTGCTGGCGTTCGGCTGGGCATTGGGTGATATGGGCAAGGTTGGCTGGATGGTCGCCTTCATCTATGTAGCGGGCGCGGCGTTGCGTCTGGCGCGCTTCAATACTCAGGTGGGTACGGCTGACAAGCGTTACTTCATCGGTCTGGCCAGTCCGGCTGCAGCCGGTGTGGTCGCGGGGATTGTCTGGGCGTTCAGCGATTACGGCATTCAGGGTTCGAAGATGTCGTTCCTGGTCGCGCTGATGGTTGCGGCGGCCGGCATGCTGATGGTCAGCAACATCAAGTACAACAGCTTTAAGGAGCTGGACCTGAAGGGCCGCGTGCCGTTCGTGGCGATCCTTGCTGTCGTGCTGGTGTTCGCCGTGGTCTTCAGCGATCCACCGCGCATTCTGCTGCTGGTGTTCCTCGCCTACGCCGCTTCTGGCCCGGTGCAGTACCTGTTGCATCTTCGTCGGCACAAAAAAGCCGAGTGATGTAATTTCCCGCATACTCCGCAGTCTATGGGTGCATCAGTCCTCCAAAGCCTGCGGAGTTGCCATGTTGATCAAAGTCCCCAAAGCGTCCGATTGCCACGAGTCGGATGTCACGCCTGAAGCCATTTATCTCTCTCGCCGCCAATTGCTGGGGGCCACTGCTGCCGGTATCGCCGTCAGTAGCTTGCCACGTTGGGCCAATGCCGAGGATGCCGCTCGGTACGCCGATGTCGAACCCGGTAAAGCGCCTGCCTGGTTTAACGACAAGCTGTCCTCTACTAAATGGGGAGCAGTCAACGTCAAGGATGAGGCAATCACGCCTTATAAAGATGCCACCCACTACAACAACTTCTATGAGTTCGGAACCGACAAGGGTGATCCGGCAGCTAATGCCGGCTCACTGAAAACCGAACCATGGAGCGTAGTGATCGACGGGGAGGTGGGTAAGCCGGGGCGATATGCGCTGGAAGACTTCATGAAGCCTTACCAGTTGGAAGAGCGTATCTATCGTTTGCGCTGTGTCGAGGCGTGGTCGATGGTGATTCCGTGGATTGGCTTTCCGATCTCGGCGCTGCTCAAGCAGGTCGAGCCAACGTCCAAAGCCAAGTACATTCGCTTTGAAACCTTGCAGGATCCCAAGAGCATGCCCGGGCAGCGCTCGGGTTTTGCCTTGATCGACTGGCCTTATGTAGAAGGCTTGCGACTGGATGAGGCGATGAATCCATTGGCGATTCTGGCGGTGGGTATGTATGGCCGCGAACTGCCGAACCAGAATGGCGCGCCGCTGCGTCTGGTGGTGCCGTGGAAGTATGGCTTCAAGAGTGTCAAATCCATCGTGCGTATCAGTCTGGTCAGCGAGCAGCCGAAAACAACCTGGCAAAGCATTGCGGCAGATGAGTACGGGTTCTATGCGAACGTGAATCCAACGGTTGATCACCCACGCTGGACCCAGGCTCGGGAGCGGCGTTTGCCGAACAGCCTGTTCAAGCCCAACGTGCGTGATACGCAGATGTTCAACGGCTATTCGGATGAAGTCGCTTCTTTATATACAGGGCTCGATCTGCGGAAGAACTACTGATGCGATTTCCGTTCTGGCGTATAGGCGTTTTCATTGCGGCGGCTATCTGGCCGATGCTGTGGCTGTATCAGGCTCTCGAGGATTTACTCGGGCCGGATCCCGGCAAGGTGCTGGTGGATCGGCTGGGCTTGGGGACGTTGGTGTTGTTACTGATCACTCTGAGCATGACGCCTATGCAGAAGCTCACCGGCTGGGCAGGGTGGATTGCAGTGCGCCGTCAGTTGGGGCTCTGGTGTTTTGCCTATGTGGTTTTGCATCTGTGTAGCTATATGGCGTTTATTCTGGGTTTCGATTGGTCGCAGCTGACGGTCGAGTTGCGCAAGCGGCCCTACATAATAGTGGGGGCGTTGGGCTTTCTCGGATTGTTGGCGCTGGCGCTGACGTCCAATCGCTACAGTCAGCGTCGTTTGGGTTCGCGCTGGAAGAAGCTGCATCGTCTGGTTTACGTGATTCTGGGCTTGGGTCTACTGCATATGTTGTGGATCGTGCGCGCCGATCTTGAGGAATGGGCGATCTATGCCTTTATAGGCGCAGTGCTTCTGCTGCTGCGTATTCCGCCAGTGATGCGTCGTATCCCACGTTTGCTGGCTAAAAAGCAGGTTTTGCAAGAAAAGCGAAATTAACGGTTGACGGCAGATTTCAGATGTCTATAATTCGCCCCACTTCCGGCGCAGTCGAAACGGAAAACTCCTTGAGATTCAATGAGTTATGTAGGTTTCGGCAGCAGGTTGCTTCAGTTGATCGAAGCCGAAAGGAAGTTGAATAAGAGGTGTTGACAGCAGCGTGTAACGCTGTAGAATTCGCCTCCCGCTGACGAGAGATCGGAAGCGCAAGTGGTTGAAGTTGTTGAAGAATTCTTCGAAAACTTCTGAAAATAATCACTTGACAGCAAATGAGGCTGCTGTAGAATGCGCGCCTCGGTTGAGACGAAAGATCTTAACCAACCGCTCTTTAACAACTGAATCAAGCAATTCGTGTGGGTGCTTGTGGAGTCAGACTGATAGTCAACAAGATTATCAGCATCACAAGTTACTCCGCGAGAAATCAAAGATGTAACCAACGATTGCTGAGCCAAGTTTAGGGTTTCTTAAAAACCCAAAGATGTTTGAACTGAAGAGTTTGATCATGGCTCAGATTGAACGCTGGCGGCAGGCCTAACACATGCAAGTCGAGCGGATGACAGGAGCTTGCTCCTGAATTCAGCGGCGGACGGGTGAGTAATGCCTAGGAATCTGCCTGGTAGTGGGGGACAACGTTTCGAAAGGAACGCTAATACCGCATACGTCCTACGGGAGAAAGCAGGGGACCTTCGGGCCTTGCGCTATCAGATGAGCCTAGGTCGGATTAGCTAGTTGGTGAGGTAATGGCTCACCAAGGCGACGATCCGTAACTGGTCTGAGAGGATGATCAGTCACACTGGAACTGAGACACGGTCCAGACTCCTACGGGAGGCAGCAGTGGGGAATATTGGACAATGGGCGAAAGCCTGATCCAGCCATGCCGCGTGTGTGAAGAAGGTCTTCGGATTGTAAAGCACTTTAAGTTGGGAGGAAGGGTTGTAGATTAATACTCTGCAATTTTGACGTTACCGACAGAATAAGCACCGGCTAACTCTGTGCCAGCAGCCGCGGTAATACAGAGGGTGCAAGCGTTAATCGGAATTACTGGGCGTAAAGCGCGCGTAGGTGGTTCGTTAAGTTGGATGTGAAATCCCCGGGCTCAACCTGGGAACTGCATTCAAAACTGTCGAGCTAGAGTATGGTAGAGGGTGGTGGAATTTCCTGTGTAGCGGTGAAATGCGTAGATATAGGAAGGAACACCAGTGGCGAAGGCGACCACCTGGACTGATACTGACACTGAGGTGCGAAAGCGTGGGGAGCAAACAGGATTAGATACCCTGGTAGTCCACGCCGTAAACGATGTCAACTAGCCGTTGGGAGCCTTGAGCTCTTAGTGGCGCAGCTAACGCATTAAGTTGACCGCCTGGGGAGTACGGCCGCAAGGTTAAAACTCAAATGAATTGACGGGGGCCCGCACAAGCGGTGGAGCATGTGGTTTAATTCGAAGCAACGCGAAGAACCTTACCAGGCCTTGACATCCAATGAACTTTCCAGAGATGGATTGGTGCCTTCGGGAACATTGAGACAGGTGCTGCATGGCTGTCGTCAGCTCGTGTCGTGAGATGTTGGGTTAAGTCCCGTAACGAGCGCAACCCTTGTCCTTAGTTACCAGCACGTTATGGTGGGCACTCTAAGGAGACTGCCGGTGACAAACCGGAGGAAGGTGGGGATGACGTCAAGTCATCATGGCCCTTACGGCCTGGGCTACACACGTGCTACAATGGTCGGTACAAAGGGTTGCCAAGCCGCGAGGTGGAGCTAATCCCATAAAACCGATCGTAGTCCGGATCGCAGTCTGCAACTCGACTGCGTGAAGTCGGAATCGCTAGTAATCGTGAATCAGAATGTCACGGTGAATACGTTCCCGGGCCTTGTACACACCGCCCGTCACACCATGGGAGTGGGTTGCACCAGAAGTAGCTAGTCTAACCTTCGGGAGGACGGTTACCACGGTGTGATTCATGACTGGGGTGAAGTCGTAACAAGGTAGCCGTAGGGGAACCTGCGGCTGGATCACCTCCTTAATCGACGACATCAGCTGCTCCATAAGTTCCCACACGAATTGCTTGATTCATTGAAGAAGACGATAGAAGCAGCTTTAAGCTCCAAGCTGATAGCTCCAAGCTAACAGTTACGCGCTCGAAATTGGGTCTGTAGCTCAGTTGGTTAGAGCGCACCCCTGATAAGGGTGAGGTCGGCAGTTCGAATCTGCCCAGACCCACCAATTTTGTTATGGGGCCATAGCTCAGCTGGGAGAGCGCCTGCCTTGCACGCAGGAGGTCAACGGTTCGATCCCGTTTGGCTCCACCATATAACTGCTTCTGAAAGCTTAGAAATGAGTATTCCCTTGAGAATATTGATTTCTAGTCTTTTGATTAGATCGTTCTTTAAAAATTTGGGTATGTGATAGAAAGATAGACTGAACGTTACTTTCACTGGTAACGGATCAGGCTAAGGTAAAATTTGTGAGTTCTCTTAGTTGAGAAATTCGAATTTTCGGCGAATGTCGTCTTCACAGTATAACCAGATTGCTTGGGGTTATATGGTCAAGTGAAGAAGCGCATACGGTGGATGCCTTGGCAGTCAGAGGCGATGAAAGACGTGGTAGCCTGCGAAAAGCTTCGGGGAGTCGGCAAACAGACTTTGATCCGGAGATGTCTGAATGGGGGAACCCAGCCATCATAAGATGGTTATCTTGTACTGAATACATAGGTGCAAGAGGCGAACCAGGGGAACTGAAACATCTAAGTACCCTGAGGAAAAGAAATCAACCGAGATTCCCTTAGTAGTGGCGAGCGAACGGGGACTAGCCCTTAAGTGGCTTTGAGATTAGCGGAACGCTCTGGAAAGTGCGGCCATAGTGGGTGATAGCCCTGTACGCGAAAATCTCTTAGTCATGAAATCGAGTAGGACGGAGCACGAGAAACTTTGTCTGAATATGGGGGGACCATCCTCCAAGGCTAAATACTACTGACTGACCGATAGTGAACTAGTACCGTGAGGGAAAGGCGAAAAGAACCCCGGAGAGGGGAGTGAAATAGATCCTGAAACCGTATGCGTACAAGCAGTGGGAGCAGACTTTGTTCTGTGACTGCGTACCTTTTGTATAATGGGTCAGCGACTTATTTTCAGTGGCGAGCTTAACCGAATAGGGGAGGCGTAGCGAAAGCGAGTCTTAATAGGGCGTCTAGTCGCTGGGAATAGACCCGAAACCGGGCGATCTATCCATGGGCAGGTTGAAGGTTGGGTAACACTAACTGGAGGACCGAACCGACTACCGTTGAAAAGTTAGCGGATGACCTGTGGATCGGAGTGAAAGGCTAATCAAGCTCGGAGATAGCTGGTTCTCCTCGAAAGCTATTTAGGTAGCGCCTCATGTATCACTGTAGGGGGTAGAGCACTGTTTCGGCTAGGGGGTCATCCCGACTTACCAAACCGATGCAAACTCCGAATACCTACAAGTGCCGAGCATGGGAGACACACGGCGGGTGCTAACGTCCGTCGTGAAAAGGGAAACAACCCAGACCGTCAGCTAAGGTCCCAAAGTTATGGTTAAGTGGGAAACGATGTGGGAAGGCTTAGACAGCTAGGAGGTTGGCTTAGAAGCAGCCACCCTTTAAAGAAAGCGTAATAGCTCACTAGTCGAGTCGGCCTGCGCGGAAGATGTAACGGGGCTCAAACCATACACCGAAGCTACGGGTATCACCTTCGGGTGATGCGGTAGAGGAGCGTTCTGTAAGCCTGTGAAGGTGAGTTGAGAAGCTTGCTGGAGGTATCAGAAGTGCGAATGCTGACATGAGTAACGACAATGGGTGTGAAAAACACCCACGCCGAAAGACCAAGGTTTCCTGCGCAACGTTAATCGACGCAGGGTTAGTCGGTCCCTAAGGCGAGGCTGAAAAGCGTAGTCGATGGAAAACAGGTTAATATTCCTGTACTTCTGGTTATTGCGATGGAGGGACGGAGAAGGCTAGGCCAGCTTGGCGTTGGTTGTCCAAGTTTAAGGTGGTAGGCTGAGATCTTAGGTAAATCCGGGATCTTAAGGCCGAGAGCTGATGACGAGTGTTCTTTTAGAACACGAAGTGGTTGATGCCATGCTTCCAAGAAAAGCTTCTAAGCTTCAGGTAACCAGGAACCGTACCCCAAACCGACACAGGTGGTTGGGTAGAGAATACCAAGGCGCTTGAGAGAACTCGGGTGAAGGAACTAGGCAAAATGGCACCGTAACTTCGGGAGAAGGTGCGCCGGTGAGGGTGAAGGACTTGCTCCGTAAGCTCATGCCGGTCGAAGATACCAGGCCGCTGCGACTGTTTATTAAAAACACAGCACTCTGCAAACACGAAAGTGGACGTATAGGGTGTGACGCCTGCCCGGTGCCGGAAGGTTAATTGATGGGGTTAGCTAACGCGAAGCTCTTGATCGAAGCCCCGGTAAACGGCGGCCGTAACTATAACGGTCCTAAGGTAGCGAAATTCCTTGTCGGGTAAGTTCCGACCTGCACGAATGGCGTAACGATGGCGGCGCTGTCTCCACCCGAGACTCAGTGAAATTGAAATCGCTGTGAAGATGCAGTGTATCCGCGGCTAGACGGAAAGACCCCGTGAACCTTTACTATAGCTTTGCACTGGACTTTGAATTTGCTTGTGTAGGATAGGTGGGAGGCTTTGAAGCGTGGACGCCAGTTCGCGTGGAGCCATCCTTGAAATACCACCCTGGCAACTTTGAGGTTCTAACTCAGGTCCGTTATCCGGATCGAGGACAGTGTATGGTGGGTAGTTTGACTGGGGCGGTCTCCTCCTAAAGAGTAACGGAGGAGTACGAAGGTGCGCTCAGACCGGTCGGAAATCGGTCGTAGAGTATAAAGGCAAAAGCGCGCTTGACTGCGAGACAGACACGTCGAGCAGGTACGAAAGTAGGTCTTAGTGATCCGGTGGTTCTGTATGGAAGGGCCATCGCTCAACGGATAAAAGGTACTCCGGGGATAACAGGCTGATACCGCCCAAGAGTTCATATCGACGGCGGTGTTTGGCACCTCGATGTCGGCTCATCACATCCTGGGGCTGAAGCCGGTCCCAAGGGTATGGCTGTTCGCCATTTAAAGTGGTACGCGAGCTGGGTTTAGAACGTCGTGAGACAGTTCGGTCCCTATCTGCCGTGGACGTTTGAGATTTGAGAGGGGCTGCTCCTAGTACGAGAGGACCGGAGTGGACGAACCTCTGGTGTTCCGGTTGTCACGCCAGTGGCATTGCCGGGTAGCTATGTTCGGGAAAGATAACCGCTGAAAGCATCTAAGCGGGAAACTTGCCTCAAGATGAGATCTCACTGGAACCTTGAGTTCCCTGAAGGGCCGTCGAAGACTACGACGTTGATAGGTTGGGTGTGTAAGCGCTGTGAGGCGTTGAGCTAACCAATACTAATTGCCCGTGAGGCTTGACCATATAACACCCAAGCAATTTGCGTCGAAAGGCCAAGTTGCGGTGTGTGAAGACGAAACGAACCGAAAGTTCGACTGCACTTAAAAAAGCAGCACAAAACACCGAAAACTACCACATACCCAATTTGCTGAAGCGAGGCCATCTGGTCACGACTCAGTACCCGAATTTCTTGACGACCATAGAGCGTTGGAACCACCTGATCCCATCCCGAACTCAGCAGTGAAACGATGCATCGCCGATGGTAGTGTGGGGTTTCCCCATGTGAGAGTAGGTCATCGTCAAGATTAAATTCCGAAACCCCAATTGCGAAAGCAGTTGGGGTTTTGTTTTGCCCGCAGGAAAGTTTTTTGCTCGCGACAGCGAACAAATTTGCACAGTTATTTTCGAATCAGAACACTAGAATAGCCCCACCTTATTCGGAGCCAGAGCCTTTATGTCAGAGTCGGTTGACGCCCCCGGGCTGTCAGATTTACCGCTGGAAGACTTGGTGGCCTGTCACGAGTGCGACCTGCTGTTGCGCAAGCCAACACTTGCTCACGGAGAGAAAGCGCTCTGTCCTCGCTGCGGTTACGAACTGTACGCTCACCGTCATAACGTGGTGCAGCGCAGCCTTGCCTTGGTGATCGCAGCATTATTGCTGTACATCCCGGCAAACTTTTTACCCATCATGCAACTCAATATCCTCGGACAATCTTCGCAGGATACGGTCTGGAGCGGCGTGCTCGGCCTGTTCAATACGGACATGCAGGGCGTTTCGATCGTCGTCTTCCTGTGCAGCATGGCCATACCGCTGCTCAAGTTGCTGTGCCAGTTATTCGTTTTGCTGACGATTCGCTTCAATGCCGGACGCAGCTATGGCTTGCTGCTCTATCGCATTTACCACCACCTCAAAGACTGGGGAATGCTCGAGGTTTACCTCATGGGGGTATTGGTGGCGATCGTCAAACTGGCGGACATGGCAGCCATCACCGTAGGCCTTGGCCTGGCCTGTTTCATTGGATTGCTATTGGTACAGGTCTGGCTGGAAGTGGTGATGTCACCGCATCAGATCTGGCAGGCGTTATCAGGAGAGGACGCTCATGCGGGCGATTGATGCGGGCATTCTGGTGTGTACCGAATGCCACGAATTGAACAAACAGGAAGCGGACACCGACGAGCAAACCTGCAGCCGTTGCGGTGCGCTGGTTCACGCCCGGCGTCCGAACAGCCTCGCGCGAACCTGGGCGCTGCTGATCACGGCTGCAATCATCTATATTCCGGCCAATGTCTTGCCGATCATGACTGTCAGTTCTTTGGGGCAGGGTGATCCGAGCACCATCATGTCCGGGGTGATCCAACTGGTGCAGCACGGCATGATTCCGATCGCCGCCGTGGTGTTTATCGCTAGTATTCTCGTGCCCACCTTCAAACTGGTGGGTATCGCGCTGCTGTTGTTTTCGGTGCAACGACGCCAGCCGTTATCCGCTCGTCAGCGCATCTGGATGTACCGTTTTATCGAGTTCATTGGCCGCTGGTCGATGCTCGATATATTTGTGATCGCCATTCTCGTGGCGGTCGTCAACTTCGGCCGGCTTGCCAGTGTCGAAGCCAATCTTGGCGCCATCGCCTTCGCCAGTGTGGTGATTCTGACGATGCTCGCCGCAGTAACTTTCGATCCCCGACTGATTTGGGATAACACGGAGTCGGACGACGACCATGACTGATTTGCCCGTAGCGAAAACCCGACCGGCTTCGAACTGGTCTGCCATTTGGGTTCTGCCTCTGATCGCGCTGATCATCGGTGGCTGGCTCGGCTGGCGCGCCTATTCCGAAACCGGTATCGAGATCCAGATCCGCTTCGAGAGTGGCGAAGGCATCCAGGCCAACAAGACCGAGGTCATGTACAAGGGCATGTCGGTCGGTAAGGTCAAGGCGCTCAAACTCGACGATGAGGGTAACTCCAAAGGCGTCATCGCCACCGTCGAGATGAATAAAGACGTTGAGCAATACCTCAAGACCAGCACGCGCTTCTGGCTGGTCAAACCGAGCGTCACCCTGGCTGGCATTACTGGGCTGGAGACATTGGTCTCGGGTAATTATGTCGCTATCAGCCCCGGCGAAGGTGAGCCTGTGCGCAAGTTCAAGGCACTCTCCGAAGAGCCGCCGCTGTCCGACGCCAAGCCTGGCCTGCATCTGACCATCAAAGCTGATCGTCTTGGCTCGTTGAGCCGTGGCAGCCCGGTGTTCTACAAGCAGATCAAAGTCGGCCAGGTCAAAAGCTACCTGCTCTCGGAAGACCAGAGTACCGTCGAACTCAAGGTTTTCATCGAACCAACCTACGCCAAACTGGTGCGCAAACACACGCGTTTCTGGAACGCCAGCGGCATCAGTATCGACGCCAACCTGTCCGGCGTGAAAGTACGCAGCGAATCGCTAGCCAGCATCGTCGCCGGCGGTATCGCTTTCGCTACACCCGAGAATCGCAAGGACAGCCCGCCGACTGATCCGAGCCTGCCGTTCCGTCTGTATGAGGACTTCGACGCTGCCGCTGCCGGGATTCGCGTAAAGGTCAAACTCAGCGACTTCGAAGGACTGCAGGCTGGCCGCACACCGGTGATGTACAAAGGCATTCAAGTCGGCAACATGAAGGCGCTGAAGGTTGATCCTGACCTGAACAGCGCCACAGCCGAGCTCACCCTCGATCCATTGGCTGAGGACTATCTGGTCGATGGCACGCAGTTCTGGGTAGTTAAACCGTCGATTTCTCTGGCAGGGATCACCGGTCTGGAAGCCTTGGTGAAGGGTAACTACATCGCCGTACGCCCGGGCGATAAAGGTGCGGCACCGAAACGCGAATTCGAGGCCCGGCCAAAGGCGCCGCCGCTGGATCTGCGCTCACCGGGCTTGCACCTGGTGCTGTTCACCGATGTCCTCGGCTCGATCGATGTGGGCAGTCCAATTTTGTACAAACAGGTCAAGGTCGGTTCGGTGCAGAGCTATCAGTTCTCCAAGACCAAGAAGCAATTGGTCATTGGCGTGCACATCGATAAGGAATACGAAAACCTGGTCAACGCCTCCACGCGCTTTTGGAATGTCAGTGGCATCACGTTGACCGGCGGACTGACCGGTGGCATTCAAGTCAAGAGTGAGTCGCTGCAGACCCTGATGGCCGGTGGCATCGCCTTCGAGACACCGCAAGCCAAGGCGCCGCTGCAGAAACGTATTCCGCGTTTCCGCCTGTTCGCCAACCATGATGAGGCGAATCAGAAAGGCACGGTGGTGACGATCAAAGTCGATCGCGCTGATGGTCTGCGCAGTGGTACCCCAGTGCGCTTCAAGGGACTGGATGTCGGCAAGATTGAAAGTGTTGATCTGACCGATGACTTGCAGTCGGTCATCCTCACGGCGCGCATCACCGAAGTGCCAGAGAAGATCGCCCGGGTCGGCAGCCAATTCTGGGTGGTCAAGCCTGAGTTGGGCCTGATCAAGACTGCCAATCTGGAAACCCTGGTGACCGGGCAGTACATCGAAGTGCAACCGGCGGCGAAGAACCTCGGCCCGCAGAAGAACTTCGTCGCGCTGGCGAATGCGCCGGAAGTGACCAAGCAGGAGGCGGGGCTGAGTCTGGTGTTGAGCGCTGCCCGTCGTGGTTCGCTGAAGCCGGGTGTGCCGGTGACGTATCGCGAAATTACCGTGGGTAAAGTCACCGGTTATGAACTCGGGCAGACCGCCGATCGTGTGTTGGTACACATTCTGATCGAGCCGAAATATGCGCCGTTGGTGCGTAGCGGTAGCCGCTTCTGGAATACCAGTGGTGTCGGGTTTGATATCGGTTTGTTCAATGGGCTGACAGTGCGCACCGAGTCGCTGGAGACGGCGATTCAGGGTGGGATTGCTTTCGCCACGCCGGATGGCGAGCGCATGGGCAACCCGGCGCGGGCTGAGCAGACGTTCCCGCTGTTCGACAAGTTTGAGGATGAGTGGCTGACGTGGGCGCCGAAGATTTCCCTCGGTAAGTAACCTCCAGATATTCGGCGTCTGAAAAGACGCCTTCGCGAGCAGGCTCGCTCCCACAGGGGAACGCATTCCAACTGTAGGAGTGAGCCTGCTCGCGATAGGGCCAGCCAATTCAGCACAAATCTCAAGCCATAAAAAAGGGCCGCGATCCAAACAGATCGCGGCCCTTTTTTTGCCTTCAGCTAAAGCCGATCAAACCGCATCCAGCTCCGGCTCATCCGCTTCAACATTGACCGTCGCCTTCACCACATCATGGCGACGGATGTACTTCCAGTCCGCCTCATCAATGTAAATCCCCGCCGGGCCGCTGCCGCCTTCGAGGTCGATCGCGACACTGGCGCAGACCTGCGGCTTCACACTCGCCAGAATCGGCACGAAGCCCAGTTGCAGACTGGTTTCCAGCAGTGCGGCCTGGTTCTTCTCGTCGATGTCTGCGGCCTCGTCGAGGTAGTACGGCAGACGCACGCGACCGGCCTGATCGCGATCCATCAAGTGCAGCAACAAATACATGTTGGTCAGCGCCTTGATGGTCATGGTCGTACCGTTGGACGCCGCGCCATCGATGTCGGTGTGGATCACCGGTTGGCCGTTGACCTTGGTGATCTCGAACGCCAGTTCGAACAAGTCCTTGAGACCGAGCTGGTTGTGGTTTGCCGCCACCAGCCGCGCCAGATATTCCTTGGCCTCTTCGTTCTTGTTGTCCTGCTCGGCACTTTGGCTCAGATCGAACACCGACAGGGTTTCGCCTTCTTCGTACTGACCGGCGCTGTGGATGATCTGGTCGATGTGCTTGAGCGCTTCCTTGTTCGGCGCGAGGACGATACGGAAGCTCTGCAGGTTGGAGACCTGACGCTTGTTGATCTCGCGGTTGAACAGCGCCAGTTGGTGCTCGAGGCTGTCGTAGTCGCTGCGAATGTTGCGCAGGGTCCGGGCGATATCAGTGACCGCGGCACGACGCGCCTTGCCGAGGGTCAGCGCCTCGTCGGTACGGTGCGCGTAAGCGTTGATCAGCAGCGACAGGCGGCGCTCCATGTCGTCTTCGCTGTCGAACTTGGCCACGCCTTTGAGGCGCACTTGCGCGTACAGCGCTTCGATCTGACCGTCGGCGCGCAGCAGGCCTTGCCAGCTGTCCTGATAGTCGTTGAGCAGCGGCAGCAGGTTGTCCATCGAATCGTCGACCGGATCCATGAACGGCGTACCGAACGGCAGATCTGCCGGCAGCAGCTGACGACGACGCAGCGCATCGTCGAGGGTGCGTTGCTTGGCTTCCATATCCGCGATCTGGCGGCCGACCAGTTGCAGCTTGGCCGACAGTTGCTGGACGCGCTCGGTGAAGGCATCACTGGAACGCTTGAGTTCGTCCTGCGCGCCTTCCATCTGCGCCAGTTGCTCGAGCTTGTCGCTTTCTTCGGCGCTCAGGGTCTGCGTGCGGCGGAAATCTTCCAGGGCTTTCTGCGCATCCAGCACTTGCTGATACAGCGCTTCGGTCTGGGTCTTGCTCGCAGCGCGGTCGGCGGCCACGGCTTGCTGGGTTTTCAGTTGCTTGAGTTCTTTTTCCAAGCGTTCTTTCTGGTCGCGCAGCGCAGCGCGGTCAGCCAATGCTTGCAGCGCCGGCGGCTCGATGTGCGAGATGTCGATCGACAGGCCCGGCACTTCGAAGCGCTCGCCTTTGAAACCATCGAGAATCAGCTCAACCGATTTGACCCACTCGCCATCGTCGTCGAGGGTGATGCCGTGTTCACCCAGCGGCAGGCTGAACAGGGCGCTGTTGAACAGACGCATCAGACGCTCGACGTCCTGCTGCGAGAATTCTTCGCGCAGACGGGCGTAGCTGTTGTTGTCGGCGTGATCGAGTTGCTGTTTCACCGACTTCAGGCGTTTTTCCAGATCGCGTACGCGCTCTTCCAGATCTTCCGCACTGAACTGACGCGATTGCGCCAAGGCGCCGGCCAGTTCGTCGTGGGCGTCTTTGGCGGCGAGCAATTGTTGCTCGAGCACTTTGACGTCGTCGACCAGGGCAAAGCGATTCTTCAACACCGACAGCTCGCCGAGCCAGCGCTGAATGCCGGAAATTTCCCGCTCCAGACGCATCAGTTCCTGAGTGCCACCGCGCTGATTGTTTTGCAGACTGTCCTGCTCGCCACGGTAGTGGTCGGCCTGAATGGTCAGCTCTTCCTTGCGCGCACTGGCGTAGTCCGACCAGGTGCCGAGCAACGAATCGAGCAGCGGCGACAGGCGATGCAGCTTGCCGCGCAGCACGTCACGCTGTTTCACGCCGTTGGCCAGGGCTTCAACCAACGGGCCGGCAGCGACCAGCGAGTTGTAGTCCTGTTCCATGCGACGCACGTCGCGGAAGGCTTCTTCGCACGCGGCGATGTAATCGACGCTACCGGAGCGCAGGCTGTGTTCGAAGGCATCGAGGAACAACTGCTTGAGCTTGGCCGCGGTGATTTCACGCATGTGCAGCAGGTTGATGAACAACGCGCGGAAGGTCTTCAGGCTCTGCTCGCTGGTGGAGCGCAGCGGGATCAGCGTCAGGTCGAGCGGGATCGACGTGTGACCGCCAACCAGCAAGCGACGCAGTTCGTCCGGCTTGAGTTCGTAGGCTTTCAGGCCTTCTTTCTCAAGGTTGCTGAACAGCTCTTTCTGACGCAGGCAGGTGTCGTTCTTCTGGTAATGCGCCAGATCAAGCTTGCCGGCGTAGGCGAAGAACTGGTGACCGAAACCACCGCCCGGGCCGCGACCGACCACGCCAATGACGTGCGGGCCGTGGGGCAGGTTCACTTCGACAAGGATGTAGCTGGTGTCGGAAGCGAAGTAGAAGCGCCGCGATTGTTCGAGGCTGTACTTGCCGAAACTCATGTCCGACATGCGCGCCAGAATCGGGAACTGCAAGGCGTTGATCGACGCCGATTTACCGAGGTTGTTCGCGCCGTAAACCGACAACGGTTCTTCCAGCGGGAACAGGCCGAGGCTGTAACCGGCGGTGTTCAAAAGGGCAAAGCGGCGGATGCCGTAGCGTTCCTGGCTCATGCGTCGGACTCCTGTTCTTCGGCAATGGCGCGGGCCAGTGCGTCTTCTTCGCTTTCTTCATCAAACTCGGAAAGATCGAGCGGATCGTCGGTTTCGAGGAATTTGGCTTCCGCCGCTTCGTCGATCAGCACCGGCGCTGGCAGCGGCAATACGCTGTGCACGCTGGCCGCCAGATCGCGATCCTGCTGTACCGACAGGCACACATCGAGGAAACGGTGCATCGGCGGCAGGAAGCGATACACGCCGTTTTCTTCGCCGGCGAAACCCAGTTGAGTCATGCGGCGCATGATCTTTTCTTCGAGCTCTTCAACGGTCTGCACTTCGGCCTGAATGAACAGGTCGCGGTATTTTTCCAGCAGCGATGGCAGTTCTTCACGGCCGAGGCTGCCGCCATCGAGCACGGCGATCGGATCGCGGCCCTGATCGGCCAGGTGCTCGACGAGGATGAAGGTGAACAGCGCCAGACGCTGCGCAGTTTTGTTCACCGCTGCGGCGGCCATGTCCGGCACGAAGTAGTAGAAACCACGGGTGTCGCAGACCAGCTCAAAGCCCAGCGCCTTGAACAGCGTGCGGTATTGATCCTGGAAGTTCGACAGTTGCGCGTACAGCTCCGGGTCGCGGCGGCTGACGTGGTAACCCTTGAACAGCTCGCGGAAGATCGGTGCGAGTTGCGACAGTTCGGAAAGATCAAGATGCATTGGGGATGCTCGCAGAATCCTCGGCGGCGGTATCGCTGGCCGAGAGCAGGGCGAAGGAGCGCAGGCTGACCTGATGCTCATGAGTGTGGTATTCGCGGCGTTCCAGACGCTCGCGCTTGAAGCGTTTTTCCCGCGACAGACGCGAGAACCAGTAGAGCAATTCGTCGGTTGCGCCGTCCGGCTCCTGCTCCAGCAACCAGGTCATCAGATCCGGCATCGGCAGGGCTTCTTCGCAACGGTCGACCATCTCGCGCACGGTGCGTGGTGCGCGTGGGGCTTCGCCTTTCTGCGTTTTGTGCGCCTTGGGGAAGCGCGCCGGTTTCGGCTCGAAACGCGCCAAGGCGTACACGTAGGCTTCGACCTGACTGGCGCTGCCGAGGAAGGTGCTTTGCGGGCGGGTGAACAGCGGCATCGCCGCTTGCGGCACGGCATCGATGCCTTTACGGCGAATCGCTGCCAAAGCCAAAGCAGCACCACGGGTCACGGCGTTGTGCCGGCGCGCTTCTTCACGCAGCGGCAGCAGCAGTTCGCGGGCATGACGCAAAGTCAGCTGGGCGCTGGTCTGCATTTCGAGGATGCGCGCGTGGGTGCGCAGGAGCATGTCGTCATCGACCAGATGGCCGAGGCGCTGCTGTTCGCTGAGCATCTTCAGCAGCACGGTTTCGACCTTGCGCACGCCTTGTTCGAAGGCGCCGTCGGCGTTCACCAGATCGATCATCGGCTCGACGTATTCGTCCCACGTCGCCAGTACTTCGGCGTAACGCTGACGTAGCGGAATCTGCCGGTCGCTGGTCTTCGCCCGTTCGGCGACGGCGACCAGTGCCTGTTCGTCGTTGTCGAGCTTCTTCAGTACGTCGCGCACGCGCATATCTAGCAGGCGCAACTGGCGGGCGAGGTCGTGGCCGTCGCGAACCTCGAACGCGTCCTGGATATAACCGGCCAGACGCTCGAGATGGCGCAGATAGGCTTCGATTTCCAGGCACAGGCCCAAGCGGTGTTCACGCCGCAAGTAAGCGAGGAAGTCGTGAATCTGCGCGTTCAGCTCGAAACGGTTCGGGCTTTTCGCCACCGGAATCAGAATATCGAGGCGAATCCACACATCGAGCAGGCTGGTGATGTCCTGCGGCGTGCTGTCCAGTTGTTGGGCGGCGAGTTGCGCGCGCAGTTCGTTGAGGCTCAATGTGCCTTGGTCGAAGTGCTCACACAGTGGCTCAAGCAGTGCCCAGTGTTCAGCGAGGGCGCGCAAGACGCGCTTGGGTTCGATCATCGGAATGCCCGGCTGGTTGGCAATGAAAAGGGGCGATTGTACTGCATCACGAAGGATGCGATTCACTCTTGGGACGGACTGTTGCTTTCTATGGGTGAAGCGCGTCGGCAAAGGGTGTTGGTCAAGTCTATCGATCAACAACGGGCGATCTTGAGCGAAGGGCGGTAGAATCAGCGCACTTCAGTTATCCACAAGTGGCCGACCCTTGCTAATCGAGTCCCGCCGCCGCGCCTATTTGAACGCCATGCAGGTGGTCAACTGGCTGCCGCGCACCGAATTGCCCTTCGCCGCACCCTCGCGGCCCGAGCTGCTGGACATGCCCGAGCCCGAGGTAGAGGCTCCGGTTGTTCTCGCGCCTCAGGTCGAAACGCCCGCGCAGCCTGCCGCTCGTCCGGTCGAACGGCCGAAGATCGAAGTGCCGCGTCCGTCGTTGGCCAGCACCCGGACCAACGCCAAACCGGTGGAAGAGGCCGACAACACGCCAGTGGTCGCCAAACCGGCACCGGTGCCGCCACCGCGTTTCGCCCTGCAACTGCTGCGCGCCGGGCGGTGCCTGCTGCTGGTCGAGTTACCCACAGGCGAACCGTTCCAGAGCCGCGATCCGGCTTATCTGTTGCTCAAAGATATGTTGCGTGCCGCCGGTCTGCCGGATGCACCGCAAATTGTCGGCGAGCCGGTGCGTTGGCCATGGCTCAATCGCGGCACTATGGATCAGGGCCCGGAAGCGGCGCGTGACTTTGTGCAGGGTTTCCTTTCCGTGCAAATGGAAGCCGCTCCGTGTGCCTGTCTGTGGCTGATCGGCCTGCCGGCCGTGCGTTTTGCTGGTGAAGCGGATGCCGAAGCGTTCAATCGTGAATTGCAGATCGAAGGTCTGGGCCCGGCCTGGGCCATTCCCGGTCTGGAATTGTTAATGGAAGAGCCACAGCGCAAGGCCGCTGTGTGGCAAGCCATGCGTCGGCTGATGGCGCGCTGGAAAGAATCGAATGAGTGACGCTGTATCGTTCCGCCCGATGACCGAGGCGGATCTGGAAACCGTGCTGAAAATCGAGTACGCCGCTTACAGTCATCCGTGGACTCGCGGGATTTTTCTCGACGGCCTGGGCAAGTACCAGATCTGGCTGATGTTCGAAGGTGAGCAGCAGGTTGGCCACGGCGTGGTGCAGATCATTCTGGATGAGGCGCATCTGCTCAATATCACCGTCAAACCGGAAAATCAGGGGCGCGGGCTGGGGCTGACGTTGCTCGAGCACTTGATGTCGCGGGCGTATGCGGCTTCGGCGCGGGAATGTTTTCTGGAAGTGCGCGACAGCAATACGGGCGCGTTCAAGTTGTATGAGCGTTATGGCTTCAACGAGATTGGCCGGCGTCGGGATTATTATCCGGCGGTGGGTGGGCGTGAAGATGCCGTGGTCATGGCCTGCACTCTGGTCGATTAAACCTTAAAAGCATCGTCGGAACGCCGCCCGGAGCAGGCTCACTCCTACAATTTGGAATGCGTTCCCTTGTAGGAGTGAGCCTGCTCGCGATAGCTATTTACCAACCGACACAGATCAGAGGTTACCATCCAGCGGTTCACGCCGCGCCAGCTCCGCCTCATCCAGCCCATTGCCACCGCCAATGTCATCCTCATCGACAATGCTCAAATCCCAATCCGCCTGATTGCCTTCCCCGGCCTCTTCGGCATCCCGCGCGCCATCTTCAAGAATCAGCGTTTCCGGGCTCATGTCGTCGTCAGTCGGCTCATGATCACCGACTGAAGCCCCGGTCATCCCGGCCTCGCGCACCCGTTCACGCGGCATCAACTGCTCGCGTTCACGTTCGGGAATCTCATCACCGATTTTCGCGCTCGGTTCGTCTTCATCGAAATCCAGTTCATGCACCGAACCCATGCGGTCTTCGTTATCATCGATGGGCTCTGGTTGCACCGCATCGTAAGGGCGTCGTGAATCAGTCATGGCAATTCCTCATACTGTGGGCCTTACTTAGGTGGACTCACCGGGCACACGAGAATTCCAATGAAATCACTTGCGATGGCGGCGTGACCCCGACGGGTGGTCGTCTGTCATACCAGCGCATCTTTCTTGAGGCCTTACAGCATGCATGACTTACAAGACCTGATTGATAACAACGAGCGTTGGGCTGACGCGATCACCAAGGAAGACCCGGATTTCTTCGCCAAACTGGCACGCCAGCAAACGCCGGAATATCTGTGGATCGGTTGTTCGGACGCACGCGTGCCGGCCAACGAAATCGTCGGCATGTTGCCGGGCGATCTGTTCGTGCACCGCAACGTCGCCAACGTCGTGCTGCACACCGACCTCAATTGCCTGTCGGTGATCCAGTACGCGGTCGACGTGCTCAAGGTCAAACACATCCTTGTCACCGGCCACTACGGCTGCGGCGGTGTGCGCGCCTCGATGCAGGACCGGCAGTTCGGTCTGATCGACGGCTGGCTGCGTTCGATCCGTGATCTGTATTACGAAAAACGTGAAGAACTGGCCAAGTTGCCGACCGAAGAGGAGCAGGTTGATCGCATGTGCGAACTCAACGTGATCCAGCAAGTGGCCAACGTCGCCCACACCAGCATCATCCAGAACGCCTGGCATCGCGGGCAGAGCCTGTCGATCCACGGTTGCATCTACGGCATCAAGGATGGCCGCTGGAAAAGTCTCAACACCACCATCAGTGGCTTCGAGCAATTGCCGCCGCAGTATCGTTTGCGGCCGGTCGGCGCGTTGTAAGCCGCTTTTCAGCGCACCTTTCAGCGCAATCTGGAATGCCGCCAGCGCTGTAGAAAGTGGTGGCCTTCGAGGCTGGGTGGTTCGTCGAAACCGGTGATCCACCCGCGGCAACGTGAGGAACCGCAACCGCAGGCGAACTGGTGCAAGAGTTTGTCTTCGGTGGCGGCGTAGTCCATGGTCAACCGTTCCCCCCTGTGGATATCTTTCAGCGCCCACAGCCATAACTCGCTCATGTCGAGAAATACGTTGGGGTCGCAGGCGTGTTCGATCAATCCACAGAAGCGCGGGTCGTAAATGTGGATCCCCGTCAGCAATTGTCGAGTCTGTCGGCAACGATAGGGCAGCAATTGCCCAGACACCCGGCACATCCGGTGGGTGTGCAGAAACTCGCGCCGCGCCGCGACCGCCGTTGGGGTGCCGTGCTCATCCTGGATGATTTCGAAATCGACGCTCGCTGGAAACCCCAGCCGTACGGGCAGACCGGCGAAAGGATAAATGCCTTCAGTATCGCGTGACGCCGATTGCGCCATGGCGTGGATATTCATATCAGTCCTTGTCGCAAGGCTTTGCGACTTCCTTGGGTTGACGTCCTGTCACTACTGCAACGCTGCTGCTTGGATCCAATCGTGTCCTATTAGGTATAGCGGGTCTACTGTCAGATCTGACAGGCGATTTAGACGCTTTCCCGCGTCAGCATTGGCTGACACGGGAACGCTTCAAGCGGTTATAGGTGCGGGGCAGGGACGGCGGCGGCTGGCAACGGTGCTTGCAATTGCTTCAGTTGAGCCTTGATCGGGGTGGTGGAGCACTTGGCGGTGGCTTGTTCCGGGGTCAGATTACGGATCGAGGTGTAGAACAGCTCGCAGGTTTTGACTTTCTGCGTGACCTGCCACGTCTGTGTGCAACTGCTGAGGGTAGCCTGGGCATCGCTGCCCGGTTTGCTGCCCATCCCGGCCTGCCAGCAGGCCGCGCTCAAATCCTGACCCATGACTTTCAGGCCTGCTGCATCGGCCTTGGCCTGGGCATCATCGCCGGTGTAGCTCTTCGGGTCAGCGGCGTACCAGATATAACTCGGGTGGTTGGAACCCAGCACCGGCACTTTCACGCCTTCGCTTGGGCTGATCGTCGCCAGGCCCAAGACATTCACGGTTGGCCCATATTGCTGCTTGATCCAGTTACGCACCGGCGCGCCAAACGCGACCATCGGCAGCGTCGTGCCGCTGGCGGTCTGGCTGAACTGTTTGACCAGCGTGGTCTGGTAGTCCTTGAAGTAGTCATACACGCCTTCCAGATCACTGCCAGCATTGGACGGCGCAGCGATCGGAGCGATATCGATGATGGTTTGATAGGCCGGTGTCTGCTCGGCAGGAATGCCATTGTCAGTCAGCAGCGTCGCCCAGCGATCGGTGGTATTCGAACGCAGATAATCCTGCGCCTGGGTCAGCGAATAATCCGGCGGGAAGTGCAGCAGTTCGACACTTTTACGGTTCTCCAGGGCCATGCCCAGTGGCAGGAACAGATACCAGCTGTAGGCCCATTTGCCGTCGGCGTTGAGTTTGCTGGCGCCGGTGTAGGCCAGATCCCCCGCATCCAGCAGCGCCGACAGCGGTTTGTCGTAATCCTTCGGCACGCCGGTGATTTCGGCGTAGAGCTGGCCGTTGTCGGTTTTTACCAACACCTTGGCATCGGCATAACCATCGCGTTGCACGCTCTGGTTCAGGTAATGGGCGACGGTCTGTTCCAGCGTCCAGTTGCGGAAACAGATGACGTTGCAGTTGTTGGGGTAAGCGAAGAGGCGGGTGACGCGTTCGGTGCTGCCCAGTTTCAAGTCGACATCGGCGTGGGCGGCCGCGCTCAGCGTGAGTGCGGTAAGAGCCAGTGCAACGGGGGTAAGTCCTGCGAGTTTGAACATGCTCAGATCCTTTTCAGCGTCGGTTCCCCGCGTTTCGGGGGCGGCTCATAGTGGAGCAGCCGCGTTTGACAGAGAAGCCGTCATCGGCAGAATTTTGCGCAAACTCGCAGGGCTGGTTTTCAAGCCTGAAAATGCAGGGCGTTGGTCAGATCGCCCATGGGTTTCTGGCCCCGGGCAATCATCGCTTCGTCACGTTGTTTAAGGCCGTCGAGGGTCTCCAACTGGAAGACCCGAGTGATCAGCCGCAGGATCGACGCGGTGTCGTAGACCGTGTGATCCACCGTACCTTTGCGCGCGAACGGCGACACCACCAGCGCCGGCACGCGTGACCCCGGGCCCCAGCGGTCGCCCTTGGGCGGTGCGACGTGGTCCCACCAGCCGCCGTTCTCGTCGACCGTGACGATCACCACCATGTTTTGCCATTGCGGACTTTCACGCAGCACTTTCAACGCACGCACAATGTGCCGATCCCCGGACGCCACATCGGCGTAACCGGCGTGCATGTTCAGGTTGCCCTGGGGCTTGTAGAAACTCACCGCCGGCAACTTGCCCGCTTCGGCATCGGCGAAGAACTTGTTGCTGCTCGATTCATCACCCAAGCCAGCATCACGCAGACGCTTGTTGCGCTCATCGGGGTTCTCCGGACCTTGCTGCTTGAAGTAGTTGAACGGCTGGTGGTGATACTGAAAATTCGGAATCTTCGGGATGCCGCCGGAGTCCTTGTACTGCTCCAGCGTCGCCTGCCACGCACCGGCGTACCACGCCCAATCGATATTGTTTTTCGACAGCTTGTCGCCGATGTGCTCGTGTGTCTGCGGCACCATGACGTTGGGCAGATCCGCTTTGGAATACGCCGGGCGCTCAGGGTCGCGAATCCAGGTGGGCCAGTAGGGCGGGGCGAGGGTGTTGACGCCGAAGCCATCCGGAGTCAGCGCACTCGGCCCGAACTGCGGCGGGCCGGTCATGGCGCTGGCCGGCGATGCGTCCAGCGGCTTGAGGCGCGGGTCGCTCGGATCATCACTTTGCAGCGCGGCGATCTGTGATTTGGCGACGGAGTTGGCCGCGTCCGGATAGAACGGCGCGGTGGCGCTGATCAGGTATTGATGGTTGAGGAACGAGCCACCGAAGGCGCCCTGAAAGAAGTTGTCACACAGCACGAACTCCCGAGCAACGTCCCACAGGCGTAGGGAATAACGGCTCTGCGCGTAGTGGCCCATGGTCAAGCCACCGGAATCGGCCCAGGCAACGAAGCCATCATTCTTGCCGCCATTGATCTGCATCTGGTTCTGATAGAACACGTGCCATAAATCGCGGGTGACCAGGCCAAATGGCAAATCTTCAGCGTTCGGGCCTTTGAGGGCGAACGGTGCATTGGCCAGGTTTTGCTGAAACTGCATGGCGCTGGGGTAGGTCACGCCATCGAGAGTTTGCGGGCCGATCTGCAGAACGCCGCCCCAGACGGGCGGCAGGGTTTGCAGCAGCGAGCCGTCGCGGTCACGTTGTTGATAGTCGCCGGGCTTGAGCGCTGCCAGCGGTTTTTCGACACCGGGGAAATCACCGAACAGGTTGTTGAAGCTGCGGTTTTCGGCGTAGATCACCACCACGGTTTTCACTTGGTCGCGCAGGGCCTTGTCCAGCTCGGCGGGCGTCAGCGGGTGCTCGGCCGGTTTGCCCGGTTGATCGCTGGCGCTGCCACACCCGGCCAGCGTGGCACCGACACCGAGCACCGCGACGCCGCCGAGGAAGCGGCGGCGACTGGTGTCGGTAGGGTGATTGGATTCCGGTGCATCAGTGCCGTCTGTGTCGTCTTTCATCTGTCAGCCCGTTCTTGCTTAATTGTTTCAGTATGTTTCGGGCGGACGCTAGCAAGTGAATGTGACGGATGGATGACAAGCGGCACTGGCGCTGCTTGCCTAGGCGGGCATGAGTTGGCTGAGCGAAAAACCGAGTCTGCTGGCTGCCGTGATCGCGGTCATGACCACCAGAAAGAGCAATTGCAGCGGACTGAAGTGCGCCCAGTGCAGTGCGGTCAGCCAAGGACGGCGGCTGCTCAGCTGCGGATCGAGCGAACCGATACGGCGTTTGTGCACCAGCCCGATCAGCAGCGTGCCGACATAAGTGAGCGCGCCCAGCGGCCCGAGCATCAGCGAAAACAACAGCAGCATCACCACCTGCGGAACCCCGTGGCGTATCACCAGCCAGCGCGTGTCAGGGTTCCATTTGCGCGGAATCAGTCCCTCGGTGAGCCACAGATCCGGCACGATCACGTGGGCCGTGAGCACCACCCACCAACTCAATGCAAAGCGAAAAAACCATACCGGTACGCAGGCAAAGATCATCGGAATGAAGATCAGATTGGCGGCATCTCTTTTCTCGAGGCCCAGATAAAACAGGCACAGCGCCAAGGCAATGGCCGCCCACACGCGTACCCAGGTTTCGGCAGCGATGGGCCGTGGAAAAAAACGCCGCCAGTAAAAAGCATCGGCATAGGGCAAACGTGCGAGCAGTTCGGGGAAACGCCACGTGAGTTTTTCCGACAAGTCATGGCAGGCCTGCCATTCATTCTGGCCAAAGCCGTCGATGATCTTCTTCTGCTGCCGGGGCTTGAGCGGATTGATCAATAGATGCGCCGCTTGCACGTCGGCCGCCCAGGTGCGGTCGCTTGCAGCCTTGGCGCGCAGATTGTCGTAGAAACTTTCCTGATTGCAGCGTTCGATCAAGGTGTCCCAGAGCCAGTCCGGTTGCGGGTGCAGGCCTTTGTTGTGATCCCAGCCGAACAGTTGGCCGATGCGGTCGAACAGCGGCACGCTCCACTCAGTGTCATTGAGCAAGTGCAGCAGGGTTTGCTGCCATTGTTCGCGGCGATCGAATACCTGCAGCCACGGTTGGGCGCTGTAGCGTTTGAGCACGTTGAGGAATTCGCGCTCGCTTTGACTTTCGAGCAGTGCTCGCAGGACGTTTTGATAATCGGCCATCAGATTCTCGGCGAGAACCTCACGCTGGCGATCATTGATCAGCACGTCCTGCCACGGCCCCAACCATCCAAGTTGCTCGACGGCCCAGTTCAGCACCGGGCTGCGCAGTTGCGGCTGTTCAAAACACAATTGCAGCAACAGCCTTTCGAAGGCCTTGGCGCAGCCTTGCTGTTGCGCCTGATCCCAACGCTCGTCGAGGTTTTCGGGCGACAGCCCCTCAAGCAGTTGCCGTGCGGCCTGCGCTTCAAGCGCATACGCCTCTGTGTCCGGGGCCGCCGTCAGTGGCTCGACAGGCAAAACATCATCCTTCGCTGGCGGCGCAAAAGGCTCGGGGGCTGCCGGGGTGACGGGCGGAACGTCGAGATCGGCAAAATCCCACGACGGGTTTTGCCGGTGGCTGTGTTTGTTTGCCAGTGCAGCATCGAGTGCCAGTGCGGCAAAGGCGCTGGAAGCCGTGGCCACGGCGACATCTTCTTCGTCGGCAGGCTCAGCGTTTTCAACGCGCCACCGGGCAATCGCCAGCGCTTGTTCGTAGGCTTCACGCAGACGCTGGAAACCTTCGGCATCCTCATCGGGGCGGAAGGTTTTCAGCAGGCGCGCATAGGCGCGTTTGATGTCGCGGGTTTCAGCGTCATCGTGCAGGTGCAGCACCGACCAGCAATCCATGGCCAGGCTCCTTATTGCCACGGGGTGCGATCAAGTTCGCTCAGGCGGCGGCTCAAGTCGGTGCGCACTTCACGGATCTGGCGCTCGTCCTGAGAGTCGAGGGCTATCTGGAATTGCTTGGCCCAATCGCCCATCAGATCACGCAGATCGCCCAGGCTTTCCTGATAGAGGCGTTCCAGACGTGCAGTCAGCAGCGTATTGACCTGCTGCTCGCGCGGATGAATTTTCAGCTGTGCCAGGTTTTGCAGGCGTTGCTGGATTTCCTCGGGAGACAGCACGCCCGGGTTGTTCTCGATGACCAGCGAATGCTGTTGTCCGGTCAGGGGGATTTTCACCTGGGCTTCGAGCAGACCGTTGTTGTCGTAGGTGAAACGCACGTCGAGGGCAACTTCGCCGGCCTTGCGTTTCGGTACCTTGATGTCCAGTTCGCCGAGTGCGACGTTGTCTTTGACCAGACGGCTTTCGCCCTGAAAGATGCGCACGACTACCTGTTCCTGATTGTCGTGCAGCGTGTACACGGTTTTCACCCGACTGACCGGGACGATGCTGTTGCGCTCGATGATCGGCAGGTAGTGGCCGCTCTCATAGTTGCGACCGACCTGCGTCGAAGTCTCGATCCCCAGCGTGTAGGAGCAGACATCGGTCAGCACCACTTCTTCCAGCGCGGCGGCGCGGGCCTTGAGTGCCGCCTGAATGGCCGCGCCTTGTGCCACGACCTGATCCGGGTCGAGGGTGATCGACGGGAAGCGGCCGAACAGCCCGGCAGCGAGTTTGCGTACCAGCGGCATGCGCGTGGTGCCGCCGACCAACAGAATCTCGTCGAGGTCGCTGACACGGATGCGCGCATCGCGCAGCGCCCGTTCAATCGGCGCGCGCAGGCGCTCGAGCAGCGGCATGTACAGCGTCGCCAACTGTTGCTGGGTGATGGTTTGCGTCCACTGGCGCTCACCGAGTTGCAGGCGGAATTCGGCACTGTCGTCCTGACCCAGCGCCTTGCGCACGCGCTCGGCCTCGCGACGCAGCGGCTGGATGACGCTGCTGCGCTCCGGGAAGTCTGCGGCGGAACGGTGATGGCTGATGAAGTGCTCAAGCAGCACGGTGTCGAAGTCTTCACCGCCGAGGAAGTTGTCACCGGCGCTGGCGCGTACCTCCATCACGCCTTCGAACAGCTCCAGAATCGACACGTCGAAGGTACCGCCACCGAGGTCGAAAACCAGGAACGAAGTTTCCTTGTCCCGTTGGTGCAGTCCATAGGCGAGGGCGGCAGCGGTCGGTTCGTTGATCAGCTTCTCGACCTTCAGCCCGGCCAGTTCGCCGGCGATCCGCGTAGCCTTGCGCTGGGCATCACTGAAGTAGGCCGGAACGCTGATCACGGCTTCGGTGACGGGTTCGCCAAACGCGCGCTCGACGTCTTCCTTCAAACTCTTGAGCACCAGCGCGGACAGTTCTTCGGGGCGAAACGCCTTGTCGGCCAGGTACGTTTGCGTGGCGCTGCCCATGTGGCGCTTGAACAGCGATGCGGTCAGACGCGGATGCGTGTGCAGACGCTCACGCGCCGCCTGACCGACCAGAATCCGGCCTTGATCATCCAGGCCGACAACGCTCGGTGTCAGGAACTGGCCCAGGGCATTGGGCACCAGCTCGGTGGCATCACCCCGCCAGACGGCGACCAGGCTGTTGGTGGTTCCCAGGTCAATCCCTACGATCATTGCAACGAACTCCCTTTGCGCTTGGTAAAAAATGGAAACATTTATCGGCGCGCAGAATATTACCGAGGGTGCGATGCGGTAAAGCAGGATGATGGCTCTGAGCCATTATTTGCGACAGGCAGCCCGATACAGGGCTGTTTCACGAGAAAAGTGCGGGGCGCGGCCAGCATGACTACGCCCCGCTCGGGATTACGGCATGACTGGCGGCGTATACGCTAAGGTCGTCCCCAGCGCCCACAGCAAAACCAGCACCAGCGGCGTGTGCACCAGCAACTGCACGAAGGAGAAACCGATCAGATCCCGCGCCTTCAACCCAAGCACGCCGAGCAGCGGCAGCATGTAGAACGGGTTGATCAGGTTCGGCAACGCTTCGGCAGCGTTATAAATCTGCACCGCCCAGCCGAGGTGATACTGCAGATCGTTGGCGACCTGCATCACGTACGGCGCTTCGATGATCCACTTGCCGCCGCCCGACGGAATGAAGAAACCGAGAATCGCCGAATACACGCCCATCAACAACGCATAGGTGTCGTGGGAGGCGATGCTGACGAAGAACGTCGAGATGTGATGCGCCAGGGTTTGCGCATCGGCGCCTTTGACCGTGGTCATCAGCGCGGCAATCGAGCCGTACAGCGGGAACTGGATCAACACGCCGGTGGTGGTCGGCACCGCACGCGCGACGGCATCGAGGAAACTGCGCGGCCGCCAGTGCAGCAAGGCGCCGAGCATGATGAACAGGAAGTTGTAGGTATTAAGGCCGGAAATCGCGGTGATCGCCGGTTTGGTCGAAAACTCGTGGAACAGCCATCCCGCTGCCAACAGCACCAGCAGGATGATCAGCAGCGGACTGTGTTCCAGCCATTCACCCGGACGGGTGCGCGGTTGCAGTGGTGGCAGGTTGAATGCCGGGTCGATGCCGCAGGCCTTGGCATCGCGCGCCGAGTTCGGCCCGGGAGCGGTGGCGTAGGCGATGATGATCGAGATCACGATCAGCGCCAGCAGCATCACGCCGGACTGCCAGAGGAAAATCGTTTCGGTGAACGGAATCACCCCGGTAATCGACAGGATCGACGGCGGCAGGCTGGCGGGGTTGGCTTGCAACTGCGCGGCCGACGACGACAAACCCAGCGCCCACACCGCGCCAAGGCCCAGGTACGCAGCGGCACCGGCGGCGCGGTAATCCATTTTCAGATCGGTGCGGCGGGCGAGGGCGCGGACCAGCAAACCGCCGAACACCAGCGACAGACCCCAGTTGAGCAACGACGCGACCATCGAGATCAACGCGACCCACGCCACGGCGGAACGGCCGTTTTTTGGGATCCGCGCCAGGCGATCGATCAGTTTCACGGCGGGCGGCGAGCTGGCGACCACGTAGCCGCCGATCACCACGAAGGCCATTTGCATGGTGAATGGGATCAGGCTCCAGAAGCCGTCACCGAAGGCCATCGCGGCATCGGTGGGCTTGGCGCCCATCGCCAGTGTGGCCAGGGCGACGATGATCACGGCCAGCGCGGCGAATACCCAGGAATCGGGGAACCAGCGTTCGGCAAAGCTTGAACAGCGCAGGGCAAAGCGTGCGGAGCGGCTATCTTCGATATCAACGGCCACAGGGAGTACCTCGGATTTTTATGATTATTGTGATCTTGCGGACGAAACGCATATCCCCTGTAGGAGTGAGCCTGCTCGCGATGGCGTCGAGTCAGTCGATACACCTGTTGAATGTAAAAACGCTATCGCGAGCAGGCTCACTCCTACAGGGTTTTGACTGTGGGATTCGCCAAGTCTCAACATTAATTCAACTGCCGATGCTTTGTGAGCAGGTTTTGCAAAACCGGGACTATGGTCTAACGGGTTGTCCATCCGCGCATTTGCGTAGACCATGGGCGCCTTGGTTTTTTGCCTGTTTCCGAGTTCTTTGCCATGACTGCCCAATCCCCGGCCAAACCTGCGCCGTTCAGCCGTTCCGACTACAAGACCCTCGGCCTTGCGGCCCTTGGCGGGGCGCTGGAAATCTACGATTTCATCATTTTCGTATTCTTCGCCCTGACCCTCAGCCAGCTGTTCTTCCCGCCGGAAATGCCCGAATGGCTGCGCCTGCTGCAAAGTTTCGGGATTTTTGTCACCGGTTATCTGGCGCGGCCGCTGGGTGGGATTCTGATGGCGCATTTCGCCGACAAACTCGGGCGCAAGAAAGTCTTCAGCCTGAGCATCCTGATGATGGCGCTGCCGTGCCTGCTGATCGGGATCATGCCAACTTATGCACAGATCGGTTATTTCGCACCGCTGCTGTTGCTGGCGCTGCGCATTCTGCAAGGTGCGGCGGTGGGCGGTGAGGTGCCGAGCGCCTGGGTGTTTGTCGCCGAGCACGCGCCGGCCGGCCATCGCGGGTATGCCTTGGGCTTTTTGCAGGCCGGCCTGACCTTCGGTTACCTGATCGGCGCGCTGACCGCGACGTTTCTGGCACAAGTCTTCACTCCGGCGGAAATCCTTGATTACGCCTGGCGCTATCCATTCCTGCTCGGTGGCGTCTTCGGTGTGATCGGCGTTTACCTACGGCGCTGGCTGAGCGAAACCCCGGTGTTCATGGCCATGGAAGCGCAGCGCGAGGCGCGGGTCGAACTGCCGCTGCGCACGGTACTGCGTGAGCATCGGCTGGCAATGCTGCCGGCGATGCTGCTGACCTGCGTGCTGACCTCGGCGGTGGTGGTGTTCGTCGTCATTACGCCGACCATGATGCAGAAAACCTTCGGCATGACCGCCAGCCACACCTTCGCCCTCAGTGCATTGGGCATTGTCTTCCTCAACATCGGCTGCGTGATCGCCGGGTTGCTGGTCGATCGCATTGGCGCGTGGCGCACGGTCATGCTCTACAGCCTGTTGCTGCCATTGGGCGTCGGCGTGCTTTACGGTTGTTTGATCAGCGGTGGTGATTGGGTCGGCGTCGCCTACGCCTTGGCCGGTCTCGCGTGCGGTGTTGTCGGCGCAGTGCCGTCGGTGATGGTCGGGTTGTTCCCGGCGCGTATTCGCGTGTCAGGCATTTCCTTTACCTACAACATCGCCTACGCCGCATGGGCGAGCATCACACCGCTGCTGCTGATCGGTCTGATGCCGTGGAGCCCATGGATCTGCGTGATGTTCTGCGCGGTGATGGGCGTGGTGGGTCTCCTGACGGCGGCGTATTTCGGCTCGCGGATGCCGCGCACGGGACCTTGCCAGGTGGCCGGAACTGCGTGATTTTACCGTTCAGAACTATTTTTGACTGACGAGTCGCAAACGCTCTTCAGAAAAGATTTTCAAGGCCGATGGTTAGGCTGCATCCCGCTTTCCAACCTGCCCATCGGTACTCCCCATGTTCAACAAACGCTTGAAGCAAGAGCTGGCCGCTCTTCGTGAAGAACTCTCCAGCCTCGTGCAGGTGAAGGAAAGCCTGGAAAGCGAGATGCTGGTGCTGAACCTTGAGCCCGACGGGCGCATTCAGTCGGTCAACCAGAACTTCCTCACCGAGATGCTCTACAAGAGTCAGGACCTGATCGGTCGTGCCATTGAAGACATCGTCCCGGCGCACGTGAAGTCCGACGAATTCCACCACCGCTTCAAAAATGCCATGACCCGCGGCGAGCATTTCGCCGGTGCCGTGCGCCTGCTGCGTGGCAATGGTGAAGAAGCGTGGCTGCGCTCGATCGTGCAACCGGTGCGTTCTTCGGATGGGCGGATCAAGCACATTTCGCTGTTCGCCAGCGACCTGACCCGCACCATCGAAGCCTCTCGTGAACACGAAAACCTGATCGGTGCGCTGGTGCGTTCGACCGCGGTGATCGAGTTCGACCTCAACGGCAATGTGCTCAACGCCAACGATCGCTTCCTCAGCGGCATGGGTTACAGCCTGGCGCAGATCAAGGGCAAACATCACCGCCTGTTCTGCACCCCGGAGGAATACAACAGCGCCGAGTACCAGAACTTCTGGCGCCGTTTGAACAACGGCGAATTCGTGGCTGATCGCTTCAAGCGTGTCGACAGCCACGGTCGTACGGTGTGGCTGGAGGCGTCCTACAACCCGGTGGTCGATGCCAACAACAAACTGTACAAAGTGGTGAAGTTCGCCACCGTGATCACTGATCAGGTCAACCGCGAACAAGCCGTCGCCGACGCGGCGAGCATTGCCTACAGCACCTCGCAGCAAACCGACAGCACCGCCCAGCGCGGTACCACGGTGGTGACTGAAGCGGTCAACGTAATGCGTGATCTGTCGCGGCACATGCAGGCTGCCGGTGAGGGCATCGAGGCACTGAATGAGCAGTCGCAGGTGATCGGCACCATCGTCAAAACCATCAGCGGGATTGCCGAACAGACCAACCTGCTGGCGCTCAACGCTGCTATCGAGGCGGCGCGCGCCGGTGAGCAGGGCCGTGGTTTTGCCGTGGTGGCTGACGAAGTACGGCAACTGGCCTCGCGCACCAGTCAGGCGACCGAAGAAATTGTCACCGTGGTGCGGCAGAACCAGGAAATGGCGCGCAACGCCGTGGCGCTGATGACCGACGGCAAGCTTCAGGCTGAACAAGGCCTGGCGCTGGCGGCAGAGGCGGGCACGGTGATTGTCGAGATTCAGGACGGTGCGCAGAAGGTCGTCAATGCCGTGGGCCAGTTCGCCAATCAACTCTCCCACTGACCTGCACTAAACCCTGTAGGAGTGAGCCTGCTCGCGATCACGGTCTGACATTCAATATTTGTGCTGACTGATACACCGCTATCGCGAGCAGGCTCACTCCTACAAATTTGCGTTGGCGCTACAATCGGCTCCTTTTCCCCGGAGCAGACTCCCATGAGCGATTCCCACCGCCGCCCGGTGCCCCTGAACAAAGCCTACCGTTTGCTCAACCACGGGCCGACCGTGCTGGTCAGCGCCGCCCACGACGGCCAGCGCAACATCATGGCCGCCGCCTGGGCGATGCCGCTGGATTTCGAACCACCGAAAGTCGCCGTCGTCCTCGATAAATCCACCTGGACCCGCCAGTTACTCGAGGCGTCCGGCACTTTCGTGCTCAACGTCCCGTGCGTCGATCAGGCCGACATCGTGCAAACCGTCGGCAATACCTCGGGCCTGGAAATCAGCCAAACCCAAGGGCAAGACAAGTTTCAGGCTTACAGCTTGCAGACGTTTGCCGGCGAACAAGTCGAAGCACCACTGCTCGACGGCTGCGTGGCCTGGCTTGAATGCCGTTTGCTCCCGGAGCCGCGCAACCACGAGCAATACGACCTGTTCCTCGCCGAAGTCATCGCCGCCCACGCCGATGAACGGGTGTTCAGCGACGGGCGCTGGCATTTCGAAGGGCATGACGGATTGCGCACCTTGCACCACGTGGCGGGCGGGCATTTTCTGAAAATTGGCGATGCAGTGGATGGCGAGACGCTAGCGATCTGAATGACGGTTGATAGCAAAACATTGCAGGATGTTGCAAGGTGGAGGGCATCGTCGAACCCAATCAGGCGCATACCCTCATGGATCTTTCCCTTTCAAGTTATCTGGCGCCGTTGCTGTCGTTGGCCCTGTTGTGGACAGTTGCGGTGGTCACGCCCGGCCCGAACTTCTTCAACATCGCGCAACTGGCGGTCAGCCGTTCTCGCCGCCACGGTGTCGTAGCGGCGCTCGGCGTCGCCAGCGGAACCGTGTTGTGGGGGCTGGCGGGTGGCCTGGGTATTCAGTCGTTGTTCAGTGCCGCGCCGACGCTGTACCTGAGCTTCAAGATCGCCGGTGGCTGCTACCTGATCTATCTCGGGCTCAAGCAGTTCAAGCGCAAGGCGCCGATCGTCGCGGGCACGCTCGATGACTCGCAGCAAACGTTGCTCGGCGCTTACGGGCGGGGCTTTCTGGGCAACATGACCAACCCCAAGTCGGCATTGTTCGTCGCGACCATCTTCGCCACCGCCATGCCGGCTCACATCCCGCCGCTGTTACTGGCACTGGCGGTGATGACCATGGCGACGCTGTCGTTCAGTTGGTATTGCTGCGTGGCGCTGTTCTTCGCCAGTCGGCGGATCGCCGGTGTGTATGAGCGTTCGCGGCAATGGCTGGATCGCTTCGCGGGCGGTTGCTACCTGTTGTTTGGTGCGCATCTGCTGGCGAATCGCTGATCGTGAACAAGGCTGCGTTTGCAGCCTTGTTCACGACCATCAGTCTTTCAGCGGAATGTACAACTCGACCACGCTGCGCGGGTCCATCGGACCGAAGAACCGCTCGCCGCAATACTCGAATTCAATCCCTTCGTCTGGCGCCATGCCGGCGGCGGGCAGCCATTCACTGTAAGCGGCGCGAAAGGTTTCCGGCAGCGTTGTGACTGTTCCGTGGTGCTCCACACGGGCATAACGACGAGCCGGTATCTGCAATTCGACCATGCCGGAAATCAGCGGCGCATTGCGCCCCACAGGCAGGCCGGCGATGTAGCGCCATTGACCGTCTTCCAGCGGCTGGCACACGCCGAACGTGCCTAGCGGTTCATGCAGACGGTCGATCTCTTCCTCCCGTGGTACAAACCGCTGCCACATGTCGGCAATGGTGCCTTGGTCATCTTGTTGCCAGGTCATGCCCATGATTCGCAGGGCGGGATAGTCGATACGTGCAGGCGTTTGCATGGCCGGCAGCGGCCGGTCCGGTTGTGCAAGATAACGGTTCAATTGCCCTAGAACGTTTTCGCTGCGCTGGATATCGGCCCTCAATTGCTGCGCATGCTTTTCGAGGGTTTCACGCAGATTGACGACACTGTCCAGCCCGCCATTGGCGGACAAGACTTTGATCTCGTCGAGTCCCATGCCCAACTGTTTGAGCCAGATGATCCGGCCAAGCGTGACGATTTGCTCCGGGCGATAGTAGCGATAACCGTTGTCTCGGCCGGTGGCTGCCGGGCTGAACAGGCCAATGCTGTCGTAATGACGCAATGCCTTGGTGGTGAGCCCGTGGCAGCGGGCCATTTGTCCGATGGTAAGCATGAACCTCTCCTGTTGGCTGCTTGGACTCAACGGTAAAGCTTGCCCCAAGGGCAAACTCAATCCCCTGATTGTTCCATCCGGAATTTGAATGCTTCGGTCGGGCTATAGCGCGGAAATTGCTTGGTTTCGTAGGCTTCGATCAAGATGATCATGGCCTCGAAGTAGTTACCTTCCGGGGAGTTACGTTCCGGTTCATTGTCGAAAAGCGCAGAAACGTCTTGCAGCGCCGCACGGTAGTCTTCTTCGGTATGAATCGGAAGTATGTTCATGAGGTGCTCTGATTTCAGCGGGCGATGACTCCGGCTTGCGGTGCCCCCTCGCCCAATCTTTGGCTACAGGAAAAATCCGATGCCTGTGCGGGCATCGGATTTTTTATACGCCGAAGTAATGTAAACCGGGTTGGCGAGGTACATGGGTTCAGCGACGCGGGCGGACGCCATGATGTGAATGGTCGGTTTGAGGTAGTGGTCGAGGGCGCGGTCGGCCGCTTCGTTGAGTTTTTTGCTGTCGATGGTTGCGTACGGGGATGTTGGGTCGGCGTCTGTTTCTGGGGGATTGGGTGTTGGTTTTTTCATGGTGTTCTCCGATCAGGATTGGAGCTGGCCGATTCGGTTTCCGAACGAATAGGTGGCAGCTGTACGCAGGTTGGAAACCCGGGGAACGGAGAACCCGGTTGACCCGAAGGTCTCCCGCGCACAGCCGCCATAACGGAGTGCACACCATGAAGGTGCGCAAGGATACGTTATGAAAGGCGCTTGTGCGCTCGGTTCTACTCGGGGTTTCCAATCCCGGTCACTGAATTGGCAGCGACGAGTACAGGCTAGAGAGCTGACGTCCGACGGACAACCTGAAAACCTTGTGGGACGGTTCTCTGTTTACCTCGCAGCTTTTAAACATCCCGATTTGAAATACGCTGTGTGCTAAGCAAAAGGCCTACCTCGCGGTAAGCCTTTTTTGTTTTGCGTCCTAGCCTCAATCCCCCAGCGCTTCCCCCTCACGCCGTGGATCCGCGCCACCTTCCAGCGACGCTTTCCCCTGCGCATCCTTGACCCGCACGATGGCCTGGGTGCCGCTGGTCATGTCGATTTCATTTACCGCATGCCCTTTGTCTTTCAGCGCCTGAATCAGCGCCGGGCTGAACTGGCCTTGTTCCAGTTCGGTCGGGCCATTGCGGCTGCCGAAGTTGGGCAGGCTGATAGCGCTTTGCGGGTCGAGGTGCCAGTCGAGCAGGCCGACGGTGGTTTTCGCCACGTATTCAATGATTTGCGAACCGCCGGGCGAGCCGACCGTGGCGACGAATTCGCCGCTGTGGCGATCAAAGATCAGCGTTGGCGCCATCGACGAGCGCGGACGTTTGCCAGGTTCGACGCGGTTGGCAACTTTCTGGCCATTCTCTTCGGGGATGAACGAGAAGTCGGTCATCTGGTTGTTCAGCAGGAAGCCCTGAACCATCAGGTGCGAACCGAACGCGGCTTCGATGGTCGTGGTCATCGACACCGCGCCGCCGAGGTCATCCACCGCGACCACTTGCGAGGTGGAGATGCGCAGCGGCGAGCGGTCCGGCGCGTAGGCGACCTGCACGCCCGGCGGTGTGCCCGGTTTGGCGCTGCCCATGCTGCGCTCGCCGATCAGGCTCGAGCGGCTGGTGAGATAACCCGGGTCGACCAGGCCTTTGACCGGCACTGGCACGAAGTCGGTGTCGGCGACGTATTGCGCACGGTCGGCGTAGGCCAGACGTTCGGCTTCGGCGATCAGATGCACGGCTTGCGGATCCGGTTCGATGCCGGCCGGTTTGTCGGTCTTCTGCGGTTTCAGCGGCGTGAGTGACAAGCGCGGATCACGAGTTTCCAATGCCTGCAACGTGCCGAGAATCTGCGCCACGGCGATCCCGCCCGACGACGGCGGCGGCATGCCGCAGACCTGCCAGCGTTTGTAATCGGTGCACAGCGGCGCGCGTTCCTTGGCCTGATAGCGCTGCAGATCGTTCAGCGACAGGCTGCCGGGGTTGGCGTGGCCCTGCACCTTGGCGACGATTTCTTCGGCGATCGGACCTTTGTACAGTGCGTCCGCGCCTTCGTTGGCGATGCGTTTGAGCACTGCGGCCAGCGCCGGGTTTTGCAGGCGCGTGCCGACGGTTTTGACGCTGCCATCGGCATTGAGGAAATACTTGGCCATGTCCGGCGACTGGCGGATGACTGGATCTGATTCCAGCAGCGAGTGCAGACGCGCAGAGATCGCAAAGCCTTGTTCGGACAGTTTGATCGCCGGTTCAAACAGCTTCGCCCATGGCAGACGACCGTGTTGTTTATGCGCCAGCTCAAGCGCACGCAACACGCCCGGTGTACCGACCGAACGACCGCCAATCTGCGCCTGCGGGAACGACATCGGCTGGCCATCGGCACGCAAGAACAGCTTCTCGGTCGCGCCGGCCGGTGCGGTTTCGCGACCGTCGTAGGTGCGCACCTGTTTACCGTCCCACAACACGATCATCGCGCCGCCGCCGATCCCGGAAGACTGCGGCTCAACCAGGGTCAGCACCGCTTGCATCGCAATCGCCGCATCAATCGCCGAACCGCCCTGACGCAGCATCTCGCGCCCGGCTTCAGCCGCCAGTGGATTGGCAGCGGCGGCCATGTGTTGGCTGGCGTGACGGGTTTGCAGATCGGTGCGGTAACCGGACGCGGCTTCCGGTGCCAGCGGCAAGGTCGAGGAGGGCGGGGCGTTGCAGGCGGTGAGGGTCAGGGCGCTGATGATCAGCGTCAGGGCTGGCAGGCGAAAGCGGCTCAAGGGCAAGGCTGAAAACACGCGGGCTCTCCGTCCGTGGGATAAAAGTCTCAGGGACTTTATCGACCGCTCGGTCGCGACGCAAACCGATGGGCATTTTTGTCTTTCTTTTCGGGGCGGATGTTCGCTAGGGTCAATGTCAAATTTATGGAGCACCAACATCCCCTGTAGGAGTGAGCCTGCTCGCGATAGCGTCATTACGGCCAACATCAGTGTTGACTGAACCACCGCTATCGCGAGCAGGCTCACTCCTACAGGTAAAGGCATAAAAATCACAAGAGGCCTAGCATGCACAGCGAGTTCCCCACCGAATCCAGCTACCGCGATCAACGCGAACAGTTCATCGCCGCCGCCAATGCCGCCGGCGCCACGCTCACCTCCTACACACATCCACGTTGCGGGCCATTCGGCGAACCGCTGAGCACCGACGTCGCCGTGCTCGGCGATCCACAGGCCAAACGTCGTCTGGTAGCACTCAGCGGTACGCACGGCGTCGAGGGCTATTACGGTTCGGATTGTCAGATCGATTGGCTGAAGGCATTCGTACCGGGCTCACTGCCCAAGGATGTTGCGGTGGTCATGGTTCACCTGATCAACCCATGGGGCACCGCATGGCTGCGTCGGGTCAATGAAGACAACATCGACCTCAACCGCAATCACCTGGATTTCACCGGGCCGTTGCCGGATAACCGCGCGTACGCCGCACTGCATGAAATCTACGCCTGCACCGATCTGCACGGCCCCGAGCGCAAGCGCGCCGATGCCTTGCTCGACGCAGAGATCAACGAACACGGCTGGCCGGCGGTGATGTCGATTGTCGAGGGCGGCCAGCACAGCCATCCCGACGGCCTGTTTTACGGTGGCCGCGCGCCGAGCTGGTCGAACCGCACGCTGCATCAAATCATCGAAACGCATCTGGCTGGCGCTGAAACCGTGATGTGTTTTGACCTGCACACTGGCGCCGGCGAATACGGCCATCCGATGTTGCTGACCATCACCCAAACGCCTTACCCGGCACTCGCGCAGGCCCAGGCAATTTATGGCCCATGGCTTTACACGCTGCACACCGGCGCCGACACCCTGAGCGAAACCGGAGTGGCAGCGACGGCTACCGGGTACACCTCGCAGGCGTTGCTTAATGCATTGCCGGACGTGCAATTGATGCCGTTCGTGATCGAGTGCGGGACGTATCCGGGGCCGGATGTACATCGGTATTTGCGTGATGACCACTGGTTGCATTTGCATGGTGATCCACTGGATGCGACGGGGCGGAGGATCAAGTTGAATCTGCTGGAGCAGTTTTATCCGGCGGATCCGGACTGGCGCGCAATGGTCGGTTTGCGCACTCGGCAGATCTGGGCGAAGGGGTTGTCGGCGCTGGGTAACTGGTCGCAGTAAATCATCAGTACCTTGGCTGTCGGCACTTTCCTCCAGGCACAAAAAACGGCTCACTTTGCGGTAAGCCGTTTTTTTGTGTTTGTGGTGCGCGATCTACTTCATACCTGGATCGAACCCGTTTCCTACAGCGTTTTTTCAACCAGATCGCTCGGTACCGATTCTGTCGAATGAAAAGGCATTTCGCGCCTGTAGTACCTCGCCCCCGACCTAGCGGTTGTTCTGCATTTCTCCTACAGACTTTTCAGGTCGACAACTTACGCACCGCTGCCTGAGGATGTTTTCTGTTGTTTTCTCCAGGATGGATTTCAGATGAAAGGGATAAGTCCGTTGCCATTCAATTCTATTTTCAGTCGGCCATTGTCATGAGTGTTTCCAATGAGGACCGCGATTTTCTGGTGGCGATGGGCAGTCGCATTGCTCACTTACGCACAGTGCACGAGATCACACAGACTCGGTTTGCACGGGCTTTAGGTCTTTCCCGGCAAACCTTTCAGGGCTACGAGGAGGGCACTCGCAGCATGCCGGTCACGACACTGGTGAAGATGGCATTTGCGCTGCGCGTGCCTGTTGAAGACCTGCTCGGGGTTCCTTCGTACACGGAGACGCCCAGACGCAGCTTGACCTCGACGTGGTATCGACGGCTGCAGTCAATCAATGAGCTTTCGAAGGTCCAGCAGAAGGTCATTGCGCAGATGCTCGACGCACTGATCGCACAGGCAGCGACCAAAGCGAGCAACGAAGAGAAGGATATTTTGAAGTAACAGATTACCGAGACTTTTCTCGAGGCATAAAAAAACGGCCTACCTTTCGGTAAGCCGTTTTTAGTACTTGGTGGCTACACAGGGACTTGAACCCCGGACCCCAGCATTATGAATGCTATGCTCTAACCAACTGAGCTATGTAGCCAAGTGGCGCGCATTATTCCCCTGAAATGGAAAAGCGTCAAGCGTAAATTTAAAATATTTCTTCTTATTTTCAACCGCTTATCCTCCAGCCCGGAAAATCCGGGCTGGGCAGGGCATCAACGCAGCTGAAATCTTGCCGTATTGGCGCTCAAGGCGTGGCTGCCCTGACTCAGGGTATCCGCCGCGAGGTTCACCGCCCGTGCACCTTCGAGCAAACGCACGGCCGCCTGATCGACCTGCTGGATATTGCCGCTGACCTCGTCGGCGGTACTCGCCTGTTCCTCGACTGCCGTGGCGATCTGCGCGAGGGTGTCGGTGACGCTCTGCACGGCGCTGGCGATTTCGCCCAAACGCTCACCGAGACCGGTGACCGACTCGGCATCGGTTTGCGCCTGGCCGCACGCGGCTTCCATCAGGCTCACGGCTTCGTTGACCGTGGCGCGCAGGCTGTCGACCGTGCCGGCGATCTGCGCGGTGGATGACTGCGTACGTTGTGACAGGCTGCGCACCTCATCGGCGACCACAGCGAAACCGCGTCCTTGTTCACCAGCTCGCGCGGCTTCGATGGCTGCGTTGAGCGCGAGCAGATTGGTCTGTTCGGCGACACCGCGAATCGTGTCGACGACCAATTGAATCTGCTGGCCTTGCTCGCTGACCCGGCCCAGCGCTGCAGCAGTTTCGTTCAAACGCTGATTGAGCTGTTGAATACTCGCCGTGGTGCGCTGGCTGTCGCGGCTGCTGTCGGCGGCGATGCGCCGGGTGTGTTGGGCGCTGCCAGAAGCCTGCTCGCAACTCTGCGCCACGCCTTGCGAGGTTGCGGCCAATTGCGTGGCAGCAGCGGCGATCTGGCTGATCTGCAACTGTTGCGCTTCGACTTCGTCGAGGGCGCCGCTGGAGTGTTCGTTGAGGCTGCGCACGGCATTGCTCAGTTGCGAGGTTTCGTGATCGACACCGAGCATGCTCGTGCGCAGTTGCACCACGGCAACGTTGAGCGCAGTGCTGATTGCCGCCAGTTCGTCGCGGCCCACCACCGGCACTTGCAGGCTGAGGTTGCCGTCACGCAACGCTTCGGCGAGCAGGGTGATGCCGCTGGCGCTGCGGCGGATCGAGGCTTGCAGGCAGACAAACAGGTACAGCGCCGCCAGCAGCAGGCAGCCGAAGATGGCTGCGACGAGGATGAACTGACGGATCGCCGAGTTGTGGTAGGCGTCGAGCCTTTGATCCAGCGACACCAGCGATTGCTGGCGCAGGGCGGCGAGGTCGCTCAGCATGGCATCGAGGCTGCGTTCGAAGTCGTCAGGTTTGAGGTTGATGCTGCCGCCGAATACGCCGTCATCTAGGACCTTCAAACCGCTGTCGAGGTGTTTGAGGCTGTCGTGGTATTGGCTGGCCCAGCTCTGCTGGTCTTTCGGCAGGCGTGCTTCGAGCAGCGTGGCGGTTTTCACCAGTTGCTCGCGGGCATCGCCGATGCGGCTGCGCAGGTCACGTAATTGCAGACGGCTTTGCAGGGTGAATTGGCCGGAGACCACCGAGGCCTGACCGACCGCAGCGAGGCGTCCGACCCGTTCGATGAGATCCGGCGCGTGCTGCGTGGATATTTGCGTCAGCAGGTAGGTTTCCAGCCACGGCGCGAGGGTCAGGCGATTGTCCATGACGATTTGTTCGCGCAACGCTTGCAGGGCGCTGAGGGCGTTGGTGAAGCGGTCGTAACCGTCCGGCCACCAACCGACGCTGCTGAGGCTTTTCGAGTCCAGGCTGTTGAGCGCGGTTTGCAGTGCTTGATAGCGGGTGAGGGTTTCGCCTTCGGCACCTTCGTTTTTCAGCGCGTTGCCCAAATCGGTGGTGGCTTGCAGAACTGCCGGTTGTACCGCGTCGAATGCACCCATGGCGGCGAGCGTGGCAGGCGTCGGTTGGCGATTGGTTTCGGTGGCGCGCCAACGGGCGGCACGGTCACGTTGCGCGGCGAGCAGGTTGTCCAGCGCATCCAGTGCGAGCAACTGCCGCACGCCAGCGCGTTCGCCGTAAATCAGATTGAGTTTGTCGCGATAGTCCTGGCCGATCATCAACAGGCTGCCGGCCAACGGCAGAATGAACAACAGAAACAACAACTGGAATTTACCTGCGAAGCCAAACCGCCCCAGCAAATTGATCCCCGGTGAAAGGAAAGCCTGCATGCCCCATGACTCCTCTGGACACCACGCACCAATGGCGTGCATCGCGGTCGTTGGACGTTGATGTTGTGCCCTGCTAAAAGGCCTCGAAAGTTCACTCTCGCCCGCTCTGTAGGCCGGCTCTGTAGCGAAACTTCCCATTGTCGGTCGCCTTTGTAAGGCGCCCGCGTTCAAGGGGAGAAGCAAGGCAAGATTCAGACCATGGCGTTGCGCTATCACTTTGCAGTCGACGACCAGTCAGTTAGTTAGCTGGCTAAGGGGATGGCGTTGGCGCACCGAAAAATGGCACATTGACGCACCTGCCTGCGTGCACCCATCTGCTGTCCGGAAACTTCCATGGCTATCAGCAACGTTCAGACCGCCGCTGCCTCGGCGCCCGCTGCTCCCCAGAGCAGTCCATTGGTGATGCGGATCATCGGCGCGGTGGCGCTGGCGCATTTGATCAACGACCTGATCCAGTCAGTGCTGCCGTCGATCTACCCGATGCTCAAGGCCAATTACGGCCTGACCTTTACTCAGGTCGGGCTAATTACTCTGACCTTTCAGCTGACCGCATCTTTGTTGCAGCCGTGGGTCGGTTATCACACCGATCGGCACCCGAAACCGTGGCTATTGCCGGCCGGTTCGATCTGTACGCTGATTGGCATCGTGATGATGTCGATGGTCGGCAGTTTCCCGTTGATTCTGCTGGCGGCAGCGCTGATCGGTATCGGCTCCTCGACGTTCCACCCTGAGGCTTCGCGGATTGCCCGACTGGCTTCGGGCGGACGCTTTGGGTTGGCGCAATCGACCTTCCAGGTCGGCGGTAACGCAGGTTCGGCCTTCGGCCCGTTGCTGGCGGCGGCGATCATCATCCCGTTCGGCCAAGGCAATGTGGCGTGGTTCGGCTTGTTCGCGGTGTTTGCGCTGTTCGTGCTGTACCGCATCAGTCGCTGGTATGCCCATCACCTCAATCTGTTCAAGCTCAAGGCCGGTCAGGCAGCGACTCACGGGTTGTCGAAGGGCAGGGTAACCAGCGCATTGGTGGTGCTGGGACTGTTGGTTTTCTCCAAGTATTTCTACATGGCCAGCCTCACCAGTTACTTCACCTTCTACCTGATCGAGAAGTTCGACTTGTCGGTGGCCAGTTCGCAGTTGCACCTGTTCCTGTTCTTGGGCGCGGTGGCGGCGGGGACGTTCTTCGGCGGGCCGATCGGCGACAAGATCGGCCGTAAAGCGGTGATCTGGTTTTCGATCCTCGGCGTGGCACCGTTCACGCTGCTCATGCCTCACGTTGACCTGTTCTGGACCACGGTTCTCAGCGTGGTGATCGGCTTCATTCTGGCTTCTGCGTTCTCGGCGATTGTCGTGTACGCGCAGGAACTGGTGCCGGGCAACGTCGGGATGATCGCCGGAATCTTCTTCGGCTTGATGTTTGGTTTTGGCGGGATTGGCGCGGCGCTGCTCGGGCATCTGGCGGATATTCACGGGATTGAGTACGTGTATTACCTGTGTTCGTTCCTGCCGTTGTTTGGGGTACTGGCGATTTTCCTGCCGCGCACCAAAAAGCCCTGATTCACACATTACCCATTGTAGGAGTGAGCCTGCTCGCGATAGCGGTGTGTCAGACAGCACATCTGTAGCTGATAGAACGCTATCGCGAGCAGGCTCACTCCTACAGGGGATTTTTGGTGTGGCGGAGAATGTTTCATGTCTAGTCCTGAAATAGGTTTACACCTATTCACCCTAACGCCCGATGCACCGCATCGGGCGTTTTGTATTTTAAGGAAAGGTGCGGCCGCTCTTGGTTGTAGATCGTAATAGCCTCCCGCACCATCTGTTCAGCCTGTTCTAGATTTTCTGGCCTGTAGAGCAGCAGCTCTGTTTTCAGAATGCCGTTAACCCGCTCTGCGAGAGCGTTTTGGTAGCAATCGTAGCCATCGGTCATTGAGCAAGTGACGTCATGTTTGGCGTGCAGCTTCTGGTAAAGATCAGAGCAGTACTGTGCGCCTCGATCCGAGTGATGCACCAGTCGTTGCTTTGTTCGGCGCTCTTTTAGCGCCTTTCGGAAGGCTTGAGCCACGGATTTGGCGTGCAGGCTGTCATGTACGTGAAAGCCGACAATTTTTCTCGAGTAAGCATCTGTCACCAAACTCAAGTAAACAGATCCTTCTCGTGTGGGGATGTAGGTGATATCTGCTACCCAGACTTGTTCTGGGCCGGTCGCAATCACTTGATGCGGGCCAGGTTTCAGGAGGTTGGGATGGCAGCGAAAACGATGATGGCTGTCAGTCGTCTTGTGATAGGCCCGTTTTCTACGTACCAGTTGTCGATGATCGCGCAAAACATCGAATAGACGATCCCTTCCAACATGCAGTTCTTGTCTCTCGCGTTTGGCATGCATCATCGAATGTAACTTACGAGTACCGATGCAGGGCTGACGTAAGCGGATCTCATGCACAAACTTGATGAGCTTCTGGTCTTGCTCAAGCCTGGATCGGTAAGCCCGATCTCGCTTGTAATAGGCTTGGCGACTTATTCCCATAAACTGGCAAGCCCTGCTGACACTCAGGGTTTGGGTTTGCGCAACGACTTGCCTGGCCGCTTTTTTACAACGGATACGCCATAGTCATTCTTCAGAACATCGACCACGTCTTCAAAAAATTTGGCTTTCTGATTGGCCAGCGCCAATTGTTCTTCAAGCTCTTTGATTCTCTGCTCAGGCGTCAGCGGCAAAGTTGGCTCGTCCATCGGTCGAGTCCTCTGAGAGCGAATGGAGGCGCCTTGGCTCCAATCCTGCCGACCATGCTTGCGTAACCAAACCAGAACCGTCGACCGGCCTTGAATCCCATAGCGCCGTTGAGCCTCTTTATAACTCAACTCGCCTTTTTCGACCTGATCGACAACCGACAATTTAAAAGTCAGTGTGTAATCGCGCTGACTCCGCTTTTCGCCCGTCTCCATTGCACCCTCCTGATAAGAAGCCAGAAGGTGTAAACCTTATTTAGGACGAGGCATCAGGCACAAAAAAGCCGCGTATCAAACGCGGCTTTTTCTTGGGCGTAACGCTTACACGTTGAAGCGGAAGTGCATCACGTCGCCGTCCTTGACGATGTAGTCCTTGCCTTCCAGACGCCATTTACCGGCTTCTTTGGTACCGGCTTCGCCCTTGTACTGGATGAAGTCGTTGTAGGCGATGACTTCGGCGCGGATGAAGCCTTTCTCGAAGTCGGTGTGGATCACGCCGGCAGCCTGAGGTGCGGTGGCACCGACTTTGACGGTCCAGGCGCGGACTTCTTCGACACCGGCGGTGAAGTAGGTCTGCAGGTGCAGCATTTCGTAGCCGGCGCGGATCACGCGGTTCAGGCCAGGCTCTTCCAGGCCCAGGGCCTCGAGGAACATGTCCTTCTCTTCGCCGTCATCGAGCTCGGCGATTTCCGCTTCGATCTTGTTGCAGACCGGAACGACCATCGCGCCTTCTTCTTCGGCAATGGCGCGAACCACGTCCAGGTGCGGGTTGTTCTCGAAACCGTCTTCAGCGACGTTGGCGATGTACATGACCGGTTTGGTGGTCAGCAGGTGGAAGCCCTTGATCACCGCTTTTTCGTCGGTGCTCATGTTCTTCATCAGGCTGCGTGCCGGCTTGGCTTCGGTGAAGTGCGCGATCAGTTGCTCCAGCAGAGCCTTCTGAACCACGGCGTCCTTGTCACCACCCTTGGCGTTGCGCGCGACTTTCTGCAGTTGCTTCTCGCAGCTGTCGAGGTCGGCGAAGATCAGTTCCAGGTCGATGATTTCGATGTCGCGTTTCGGGTCGACGCTGTTGGAAACGTGGATCACGTTTTCGTCTTCGAAGCAGCGCACCACGTGAGCGATCGCGTCGGTTTCGCGGATGTTGGCGAGGAACTTGTTGCCCAGGCCTTCACCTTTCGAGGCGCCGGCAACCAGGCCTGCGATGTCGACGAATTCCATGGTGGTCGGCAGGATGCGCTTCGGATTGACGATGGCCGCCAGGGCTTCCAGACGCGGATCCGGCATCGGCACGATGCCGCTGTTCGGCTCGATGGTGCAGAAGGGGAAGTTCTCGGCCGCGATACCGGATTTGGTCAGGGCGTTGAACAGGGTGGACTTGCCGACGTTAGGCAGGCCGACGATGCCGCAATTGAATCCCATGGTGTTTCCCCTCGGAGTAGAGTCAGGCCTTCTGGCTGTGCAGGTTTTTCATCGCGCGGTTCCATTCACCGGCGAGGATATCCGGCAGCACGCCGAGGGCAAAGTCGATGCTGGCATCGAGTTTTTCCTGTTCGGCGCGTGGCGCACGACCCAGGACGAAATTTGAAACCATACTGGCGACGCCCGGGTGGCCAATGCCAAGCCGCAGGCGGTAGAACGTATTCTGATTACCCAGTTGCGCAATGATGTCGCGCAACCCGTTGTGACCGCCATGGCCGCCGCCCTGCTTGAGCTTGGCAACGCCCGGAGGCAAGTCGAGTTCGTCATGCGCCACCAGAATTTCTTCAGGCTTGATGCGGAAGAAACCGGCGAGTGCCGCCACGGCCTGGCCGCTGCGGTTCATATAAGTGGTGGGAATCAGCAGACGAACATCCTGACCCTGATGCGAATAGCGCCCGGTCAGGCCGAAATATTTGCGATCGGCCACAAGATTCACATTCTGTGCGTGGGCGATGCGCTCAACAAAAAGGGCCCCTGCGTTATGCCGGGTCTGGTCGTATTCGGCGCCTGGATTTCCCAGGCCAACGATCAGTTTGATGGCAGTCACGATAGGGGCCCTTCCTTTGAGTGGTGAGTAACATCGCCGCGATCAGGCAAAGCGGCGAAAGTGGACGAAAAATGCTCATTTACCATGGATGTAAACTCCGCGTTCTCGCCCGCTTTCTCGCTACGTTCCAGTCCGCGATGTTACTTGCTCACTCAGGCATGACAGAGTGAATTACTCTGCTGCGCCTTCTTCAGCTTCTGGAGCAACGCGTGGAGCGTGTACGTTTGCAACAGCTTTGTCGTCGCCGTGAGCCAGTGCAACGAACTCAACGCCTTTAGGGGCTTTGAGGTCGGACAGGTGGACGATTGCGCCGATTTCCAGAGCCGACAGGTCGACTTCGATGAACTCAGGCAGATCTTTCGGCAGGCAAGTTACTTCGATTTCGTTCAGGACGTGCGAGATCTCGCCGCCTTTCTTGATCGGAGCTTCTTCACCAACAAAGTGCACAGGCACGATAGCGGTCAGTTTCTGGCCGGCTACGACGCGTACGAAGTCAGCGTGCATGACGTGACCCTTGGACGGGTGACGTTGCAGAGCTTTGATGATGACGTTCTGCTTTTTGCCGCCAACGTTCAGTTCGATAACGTGGCTGTAGGCAGCTTCGTTTTCGAGCAGTTTGGCAACTTCTTTGGCCAGCATGCTGATGGATTCAGGGGCTTTTTCGCCACCGTAAACTACAGCTGGAACCAGGCTAGCGATACGACGCAGGCGGCGGCTCGCACCTTTCCCCAGGTCGGAACGCACTTCAGCATTCAGAGTAAAATCGTTCATTTTGTATCTCCAAAATAGCCATGACCGGAGTGGCGTTTGCGACCAGCGCCAAACACGGTATGGGCAAAAAAGCCCCGCCCCGGCAGGAATGCCGGGGCGGGGCGCTTTTCGTCAACGAGACATTTCGACAAGGGCAGGGCCCTTAACGGAACATCGCGCTGATCGATTCTTCATTGCTGATGCGGCGAACCGCTTCGGCAACAACCGGTGCGATATCCAGTTGACGGATACGTGCACAGGCTTGTGCTGCAGCGGACAGCGGGATGGTGTTGGTCACCACCAGCTCGTCCAGCACGGAATTTTCGATATTCTCGATGGCCCGACCCGACAGCACAGGGTGTGTGCAGTAGGCAAAGACCTTGGCTGCGCCATGCTCTTTCAGGGCCTTGGCCGCGTGGCACAGAGTGCCGGCGGTATCGACCATGTCATCGACCAGAATGCAGGTACGCCCTTCGACATCACCGATGATATGCATCACTTCAGAGTGATTGGCTTTCTCACGGCGTTTGTCGATGATCCCGAGATCCACGCCCAGGGATTTGGCAACGGCACGTGCACGCACGACGCCACCAATGTCCGGGGAAACGATCATCAGGTTTTCGAAGCGCTGATCTTCAATGTCATCCACCAGAACCGGGGAGCCGTAGATGTTATCTACCGGAATATCGAAGAAACCCTGAATCTGGTCAGCATGCAGATCAACCGTGAGAACACGGTCGATGCCGACTACGGTAAGCATGTCAGCAACGACTTTCGCGCTGATAGCCACACGTGCGGAACGCGGACGGCGATCCTGACGGGCATAACCAAAATAAGGAATAACAGCAGTGATACGAGTAGCCGAGGAGCGGCGGAAGGCATCAGCCATCACTACCAGTTCCATCAGGTTATCGTTGGTCGGAGCGCAAGTCGGCTGAATAATGAAAACGTCTTTACCGCGAACGTTTTCATTGATCTCGGCAGTAATTTCGCCGTCGGAGAACTTACCGACAGAGATGTCACCGAGAGGGATATGCAGCTGACGTACAACACGCCGAGCCAGATCGGGGTTAGCATTCCCCGTAAAGACCATCATCTTGGACACGCGCAGTACCTAGAGGCTGAGGGTAACCTGGATGAGTATAGAAAATGGCAGGGGCGGCTGGATTCGAACCAACGCATGGCAGGATCAAAACCTGCTGCCTTACCGCTTGGCGACGCCCCTGTATCTGTTGCATCAAGTGCCGAGCACCTGGTTCCTTTAGAGCAGACTTTGCAGCTTGCGGTGCAACATCGAAACGTTGCTGCCTTTGGCTACAAACCCTGTAAGGGTCTCTGTCAGAAGGGCCGAGACTTTATCAGCTTCAGCTTTGCTTGGGAAGCCCCCAAACACACAACTTCCAGTTCCGGTGAGTTTTGCTTCGGTAAATTTACCTAACAAATCCAATGCGTTACGTACTTCTGGATAACGCCTTGCAACCACCGGCAAGCAGTCATTTCGACTGTTTCCCTCGGGAACGGGGCGCACTTTAATGGGCGGCGTGTTACGTGTCAACAAAGGATCGGAAAAAATTTCTGCCGTACTAACAGAGACTTGCGGTACGAGTACCAGATACCACGGTTCTTCGGGATCCACCGGGGTGAGTTTCTCACCCACGCCCTCGGCGAAAGCCGCATGACCACGGACAAAAACCGGCACGTCGGCACCGAGCGTCAGGCCCAGTGCGGCCAGGCGATCTTCATCCCAACCCAACTGCCACAAATGATTCAGGCCGAGCAAAGTCGTCGCCGCATTCGAACTGCCGCCACCGATGCCGCCGCCCATGGGCAGGACTTTATCAATCCAGATATCGATGCCGAGCGAACAGTCGGACTGTTGCTGAAGCATTTTCGCCGCGCGCACGATCAGGTTGCTGTCATGCGGCACGCCAGCGAACTCGGTGTGCAGTTGAATCACACCGTCATCACGCACGGCAAAGGTGATTTCATCGCCGTAATCGACAAATTGAAACAACGTCTGCAACTCGTGATAACCGTCTTCACGGCGCCCGAGAATGTGCAGCATCAAATTGAGCTTGGCCGGCGAGGGCAGGGTCAGGCGTGCAGCGGTCATGCTTTATTGCCCCAGCTTGCGCGGTTGCCAGGTCTTGATCACCAGCGTTACGTCGAGGTCAGTGCCGTGCAGCTTGATGCGTTCCGGCAACCAATAACCGTTTTGTTCGGTGTACGCGGTGTATTCAACTTTCCAGCCGTCCTGTTCCAGGCTGGCCAGGCGGCTGTCGGCATCCAGATTCAGGCGACTTTTACTGTCGGGAGCGGGCAGGCCACGCACCCACCAGGCCAGATTCGACACCGGCAGTTTCCAGCCGAGCTGTTCTTCGAGCAGGGCTTCCGGGGATTGCGATTCGTAGCGACCCTGGTTGGCAACTTCCAGCGAGACCTTGCCCGGACGTCCGGTCAGGCGTGCCGCACCACGACCCAGCGGGCCGGACAGACGAATGTCGTAGTAATCCTGACGTTGCAGCCAGAAAAGCGTGCCACTACCGGAATCTTTCGGCGCGCGGATGCCGATCTTGCCGTCGATCTGCCAGCCGTCGAGGCCGCTCAGCTGTTGTTTGTTCGCGGCCCATTGAGCCGGACTGCCGTGGCCCTCGACCGATTCGCGAGTGCCAAAACCCGAGCAGCCAGCGAGCAGGGCGATGAAGCTGAAAACAATAACGTGGCGCAAAAACATGAGTTAAAGAGTCTCGGATCCGGTCAGGCGCTTGATGGTGCTGCGCAGAATGGTGCTGTCGGGCTGATCCTTGAGGAATTTGCCCCAGATTTGTTTGGCTTCACGCTGGTTGCCCTTGGTCCACAACACTTCGCCCAGATGCGCGGCGACTTCGTGATCAGGGAAACGCTCCAGCGCTTGACGCAGATATTTCTCGGCGTCATCCAGATTGCCCAGGCGGTAATTCACCCAGCCGAGGCTGTCGAGTACGGCCGGGTCTTCCGGGTTGATCTGGTGTGCCTGCTCGATCAGCGTTTTGGCTTCAGCGTAGCGCGTGGTGCGATCGGACAGGGTGTAGCCCAAAGCATTGAGTGCCATGGCGTTGTCCGGATCACGCTTGATGATCAGGCGCAGATCTTTTTCCATCTGTGCCAGGTCATTGCGTTTTTCCGCGAGCATGGCCCGGGTGTAGAGCAGATTCAGATCGTCCGGGTATTGCAGCAAAGCTTGCTGCAAGACTTTCCAGGCCTTGTCGTCCTGTTTATTGGCCGACAGGGTTTCCGATTCGATCAGGTACAACTGAATCGCGTAATCCGGTTGTTCGTCGCGCTGGGCGGCGAGTTTGCTTTGCGCTTCAGCGGTCTTGCCGTTGTTCATCAGAATATCGGCCTGACGCAATTGCGCTGGCAGATAGTCATTGCCCGGGCCGACCTGGGCGTACTCGATGAGGGCGCCTTGCGGGTCGTTGCGTTCTTCAGCGATGCGACCGAGGTTCAGGTGCGCCGAATCGACGTGGCTTTCACGGGCGATCAAGTCTTCCAGATAACCCTTGGCTTCATCCCAGGCTTTGGCTTCCAGGCAGACCAAGGCCAGCGAGTAGCGCAGTTCGTCGTCTTCCGGGTATTGCTGCACAAGGCTGGAGAACTCGGCTTTGGCGTCGTCCATGCGGTCTTGTTCGACCAGCATGCGTGCGTAAGTCAGGCGCAGGCGTTTGTCGTCCGGATACTTCTTGATGCTTTTCTGCAGCAGTGGCAGCGCTTCGTCGCCTCGGTTGAGAATTTGCAGCAGGCGCGCGCGCAGCAGAATCGGCGCGATCTCGCCGTCATCCGGCGGATTGTCTTCGAGCAGGGCCAGCGCGGCTTTGTTGTCGCCGTCCTGTTGCAAGAGCAGGGCCTTGCCGAAAATCAGCTGGCTGTTGTTCGGATGACGCTGCAACAAACGGTCAAAACTTTTCATCAGACCGTTGCGGGTTTCCTGATCGGTATCCGCTGCCGACAGCGCGAGGAAGTCGAAATGGGTGTCGCCCTTGCCCTGCAGGACCTTCTCCATATAGACCATCGAGTCGTCATAACGCCCGGCGCGCGCCAGTTGCACGGCAGCGGCGCGTTGCGCTTCGAGGTCGTCCGGGGCGTTTTTCGCCCAGATCAGCGCGGTATCGAGGGCCGGTTGATCGGCGCCCAGATATTCGGCGATACGGAATGCGCGCTCGGAGACGCCCGGATCCTGCGTATTGATGGCCTGGGTCACGTAGTTATCCAGGGCAATGTCGAAACGATTGCGCTGGCCGGCGAGTTCGGCGCTCAACAGGCTGAAAACGGTTTCCTCGCTGAACGAGCTGTAAACCTTGGGCTTTTCAGGCGCAGGCGTGGTGTCTTCAACCGACGGCGTACCGTCCGGCGAAACGGGAGCCAAGGCCTGGCAGCCGCTGAGGAAGACAAAAGCAAGGAGCAACGCGGAAGATCTATTCATATAGGAAGAGGACGACTAACCTGCGGTCGGATCATCATGACACAAGCCTTCGGCCAAACATAACCGAGACTCAATTGTGCCCATTATAGGGGCTGACGATTGGGACAATAGTCAGCGGTAGTTGTTCTGAATCTTTCGAAGGTGGACAATTGCCGGCTTCACGTCACCATCAGCGACCTTGAATGGCCTTCCTTGCACTCGGTATCAACCACAAGACTGCTTCAGTAGACGTCCGCGAGCGCGTGGCTTTTACTCCTGAACAGCTGGTGGAGGCCTTGCAGCAGCTCTGCCGACTGACCGACAGCCGCGAAGCCGCGATCCTCTCCACCTGCAATCGCAGTGAGCTTTATATAGAACAGGATCAGCTTTCTGCCGATATCGTGCTGCGCTGGCTGGCCGACTATCACCATTTAAGCCTCGATGAGCTGCGCGCGAGTGCTTATGTGCATGAAGATGATGCGGCAGTTCGTCACATGATGCGCGTCGCCTCCGGGCTCGACTCGCTGGTGTTGGGCGAACCGCAGATTCTCGGCCAGATGAAATCGGCCTACGCCGTGGCCCGCGAGGCCGGAACCATCGGCCCGCTGCTGGGGCGACTGTTTCAAGCGACCTTCAATGCCGCCAAACAGGTACGCACCGACACCGCTATCGGTGAAAACCCGGTGTCCGTGGCGTTTGCTGCCGTCAGCCTGGCGAAACAGATTTTCAGTGATTTGCAGCGCAGCCAGGCCTTGCTGATCGGCGCCGGCGAGACCATCACCCTGGTCGCCCGCCATTTGCACGAGCTGGGGGTCAAGCGCATCGTCGTCGCCAACCGCACGCTGGAACGCGCCAGTCTGCTGGCCGAACAGTTCGGCGCTCACGCGGTGTTGCTGTCGGACATCCCGGCGGAACTGGTGCGCAGCGATATCGTGATCAGTTCGACTGCCAGTCAGTTGCCGATTCTCGGCAAGGGCGCGGTTGAAAGCGCTTTGAAGCTGCGCAAGCACAAACCGATCTTTATGGTCGACATCGCCGTTCCCCGCGATATCGAGCCGGAAGTCGGCGAGTTGGACGACGTTTACCTTTATAGCGTCGACGATCTCCACGAAGTGGTAGCCGAGAACCTCAAGAGTCGCCAGGGCGCAGCCCAGGCGGCGGAAGAAATGGTTTCGGTCGGCGCTGACGATTTCATGGTGCGTCTGCGTGAGCTGGCGGCGGTCGATGTGCTCAAGGCCTATCGTCAACAGAGCGAACGCCTGCGCGACGAGGAGCTGCAAAAAGCCCTGCGCCTGCTCGCCAACGGCGGCAACGCTGAAGACGTGCTCGGGCAACTGGCCCGTGGCCTGACCAATAAACTGTTGCATGCCCCGAGCGTGCAATTGAAAAAGCTTTCTGCCGAAGGCCGCCTTGATGCGCTGGCCATGGCCCAGGAACTCTTTGCCCTTGAGGGCTCACCGGATAGCTTTTCGGATAAAAAACCGCAATGAAAGCGTCACTGCTCAATAAGCTGGATGTCCTCCAGGACCGTTTCGAGGAACTGACCGCGCTGCTTGGCGACGGCGAAGTCATTGCCGACCAGGCCAAATTCCGCGCTTATTCCAAGGAATACGCCGAACTCGAGCCGGTGGTACAAGGCTATAAAAAGCTGCTCAGCGTACAAAGCGATCTTGAAGGCGCGCAGGCGCTGCTCAAGGACAGCGACCCGGACATGCGCGAAATGGCCGTGGAAGAAGTCCGCGAAGCCAAGGAATTGCTGATCACCCTGGAAGCCGATCTGCAACGCATGTTGCTGCCCAAGGATCCGAATGACGGCCGCAACGTCTTCCTCGAAATTCGCGCCGGCACCGGTGGCGACGAGGCAGCGATCTTCTCCGGCGATTTGTTCCGCATGTACTCGCGTTACGCCGAGCGCCGTGGCTGGCGGGTCGAGATTCTTTCGGAAAACGAAGGCGAACACGGTGGCTATAAAGAAGTCATCGCGCGCATTGAAGGCGACAACGTTTACGGCAAACTGAAATTCGAATCCGGCGCGCACCGCGTACAGCGCGTGCCCGCCACCGAATCCCAGGGCCGTATCCACACCTCGGCCTGCACCGTGGCGGTGTTGCCCGAGCCGGACGAGCGCGAAGCCATCGAGATCAATCCGGCGGATTTGCGCGTCGACACGTTCCGTTCCTCCGGGGCTGGTGGTCAGCACGTCAACACCACCGACTCCGCGATCCGCATCACCCATATACCGACCGGCACCGTCGTCGAGTGTCAGGAAGAACGTTCCCAGCACAAAAACCGTGCACGGGCGATGGCGTGGTTGTCGGCCAAGCTCAATGATCAGCAAACCGCAGCGGCGGCCAATGCGATCGCCAGCGAGCGTAAATTGCTGGTGGGCTCGGGCGATCGTTCCGAGCGCATCCGCACCTACAACTTTGCCCAGGGCCGGGTTACAGACCATCGCGTCAACCTGACCCTGTATTCCCTCGATGAAATTCTTGCCGGTGGCGTTGAAGCGGTGATCGAGCCATTGCTGGCCGAATATCAGGCTGACCAACTCGCAGCGATAGGTGAATAAATGACCATCATTGCCAGCCTGTTGCGTGCCGCCGAATTGCCGGATTCACCGACTGCGCGTCTGGATGCCGAGTTGCTTCTGGCCGCGGCACTGGGCAAATCGCGCAGCTTTCTGCACACCTGGCCCGAGCGCATCGTGCCAAGTGAAGCAGCGCTGACCTTTGCCGAATACCTGCAACGTCGCCGTGGCGGCGAGCCGGTGGCCTACATTCTCGGGCAGCAGGGGTTCTGGAAACTCGATCTGGAAGTCGCACCGCACACGCTGATCCCGCGTCCGGACACTGAGTTGCTGGTGGAAGCGGCGCTGGAATTGCTGCCCGCGACCCCGGCCAAAGTGCTCGACCTCGGCACTGGCAGCGGTGCGATTGCTTTGGCCTTGGCCAGCGAGCGTCCGGCGTGGAAAGTCACCGCCGTGGATCGCGTACTCGAAGCCGTAGCTTTGGCCGAGCGCAATCGCCAGCGCCTGCATCTGAACAACGCCACGGTGCTGAGCAGCCATTGGTTCAGCGCGCTGGAAGGTCAGCGTTTCCAGTTGATCATCAGCAACCCGCCGTACATTGCTGCCGCCGATCCGCATCTGGTCGAAGGCGATGTGCGCTTCGAACCGGCCAGTGCGCTGGTTGCCGGTGAGGACGGTCTCGACGATCTGCGTCTGATCGTTGCGCAGGCCCCGGAACATCTGCAGGCCGCTGGCTGGTTGATGCTCGAACACGGCTATGATCAAGCCGAAGCCGTGCGTGATCTGCTGCTGACCCGCGGTTTCGAAGAAGTCCACAGCCGCACCGATCTGGGCGGTCATCAACGCATCAGTCTGGGGCGTCTGCCGTGCTGAATGATCAGGAATTGCTGCGCTACAGTCGGCAGATTCTGCTGCAACACATCGACATCGACGGGCAATTGAAGCTCAAGGACAGTCGCGTGCTGATCGTCGGTCTCGGCGGTCTCGGTGCGCCGGTTGCGCTGTATCTGGCCGCGGCCGGTGTCGGCCAATTGCATCTGGCGGATTTCGATACCGTCGACCTGACCAACCTGCAACGTCAGATCATCCATGACACCGACAGCGTCGGCATGAGCAAGGTCGACTCGGCGCTCAAGCGTCTGGGCGCGATCAATCCCGAGATCCAACTGATCGCTCACCGTCAGGCACTGGACGAAGATTCTCTCGCGGCTGCCGTGGCGGCGGTGGATCTGGTGCTCGACTGCTCCGATAATTTCTCCACTCGTGAGGCGGTCAACGCGGCGTGCGTGGCCGCGTGTAAACCGTTGGTCAGCGGTGCGGCGATTCGTCTGGAAGGTCAGCTATCGGTGTTCGACCCACGTCGTGCCGAGAGTCCGTGTTACCACTGTTTATACGGACACGGCAGCGAAGCCGAACTGACTTGCAGCGAGGCCGGTGTGGTCGGGCCGCTGGTCGGCCTGGTTGGTAGCCTGCAGGCGCTGGAAGCCTTGAAGGTGCTGGTCGGTTTCGGCGAACCACTGGTGGGTCGCTTGCTGTTGATCGATGCCCTCGGCTCGCGTTTCCGCGAGTTGCGCGTCAAGCGTGATCCGGGTTGCAGCGTCTGTGGTTCGCGCCATGCGTGAAGCGCCGATCGGCGTGTTCGACTCCGGTGTCGGCGGCTTGTCGGTACTGGCGGAAATTCAGCGTTTGTTGCCCAATGAATCACTGCTCTATGTCGCCGATTGCGGGCACATTCCCTACGGTGAGAAAACCCCTGAGTTCATTCGCCAGCGTTGCAGCGTGATGGCCGGGTTTTTCCGCGAGCAAGGTGCCAAGGCGTTGGTGCTGGCCTGCAATACCGCGACGGTCGCGGGCGTTGCCGATTTGCGTCGTGATTTTCCCGACTGGCCAATAGTCGGCATGGAGCCAGCGGTCAAACCCGCCGCCGCCGCAACCCGCAGCGGTGTGGTCGGCGTGCTCGCCACCACCGGCACATTGCAGAGCGCCAAATTCGCCGCGTTGCTGGATCGCTTTGCCGCTGATGTACGCGTGATCACCCAGCCATGCCCTGGCCTGGTCGAGCTGATTGAAAGCGGCGATCTGCACAGCGCCGAGTTGCGCCAGTTGCTGCAAGGGTATGTCGAGCCACTGTTGGCCAGCGGTTGCGACACGATCATTCTGGGCTGCACCCACTATCCCTTTCTCAAGCCGATGCTCAAGTCGATGATCCCAGCGGACATCACGCTGATCGATACCGGTGCGGCTGTAGCGCGGCAACTTCAGCGGCTTTTGGCGGAGCGCGATTTGCTCGCTGCCGGCCCGAACCAGGCGGTCAGATTCTGGACCAGCGCTGATCCTGCCTACTTCAGAAACATCCTGCCGCTACTGGGCCAGAGTGCCGGCGAAGTGCAAAACTTCGACTTGTAAAAAAATTGTGAAATAACTAAAAAATCAGCTGAACTTCTAAGCAGGCGCTAGCTTCTATAGCGAAGAGTTATCTAGAAAACCAAACGATCGTTCCGGAAAAGGAAGTTTCAACGTGAAGCGACTATTCTGCTTGGCCGCGATTGCGGCCGCACTGATGGGGCAAAGTTTTACTGCACAAGCGGCAGGTGTTGAGTTCGCAGTGGGGGCCACCAGCGACTCGACCATGACGTACCGCCTGGGCATGAATTTCGACTGGGACAAGAGCTGGCTGCAAAGTGACGTCGGTCGCCTGACCGGTTACTGGAGCGGCGCCTACACCTACTGGGAAGGCGACAAGACCTCGAGCAACAACAGCCTTTCGTTCTCGCCGGTGTTTGTTTACGAGTTTGCCGGTCAGTCGGTCAAACCGTATATCGAAGCGGGGATTGGCGTGGCGGCGTTCTCTAACACCAAGTACGAATCCAACAATCTCGGCGGCTCTTTCCAGTTTGAAGATCGCCTCGGTTTTGGTCTGCGTTTCAATGGCGGGCATGAAGTCGGGATTCGGGCGACGCACTATTCCAACGCCGGCCTTGCCAGTGACAACGACGGTGTAGAAAGTTACTCGCTGCATTACACGATGCCGCTCTAAGCCGAGCGCATACCCCCTGTAGGAGTGAGCCTGCTCGCGATAGCGGTGTGTCAGTCACACATATATTGACTGACACACCGCTATCGCGAGCAGGCTCACTCCTACATTTGTTTTGGGGTGTTCTTGGGATCAGCGGTAGGCGGTCGTGATGCCTTTGCGCTCTTCAATGCACTCGGGCGCGCCCATCTCGAACTCGCGGCAGATCAACGGTCGTTTCTCATAGATCGTGCACATCATGCTGTCGCGATCCAGCGCCGCGCACCAGCCGTCGTCCAGGCGCAGCATCACTTCGCCGCCCCATTCATCGGTATCGATAAAGCGATCAGGCACGCCGGTGTCGGTGATCAACATCACTTCGAGCTGGCAGCAGCACGCCGCGCAGGTCGAGCAGGTGACCGCCGGCTCGGTGATTTGCTGGTGGGGAATGGTTTTCATGGCGGCAGTGTAAGGCAGTCGCTGCTGTGCGTGTGAAAGGTCTGACAGACGCTCAGTGCGCCAACCGGCGCGCTATGGAATGCAGCAGCGGAAACAGCAGTGCCCAGAGCAGGCCGATGCCGATCAATGTCGGTAACTCGCCATAGGGAAATTGCACCCCGGCCAGTCGCCCGCCAGCGTAATACGACAACGCGCCGCCGACCGCGCCCAGCACGCTGGCCAGCCACCATGGCCGGGCGCTCCATGCCAGGCAATGACGCAACGTGGTCGCCAGCAGTGCCCAGAGCAGCATCAGCCACAGCGGAATCAGTGGCGACTGATCCTGAAACTCGAACACCCCGACACCACGCAACACACTGTCCACCGCCGTGCCGACAATCACCACGCTCAAAATCAAACGGCCTTCAGCCGCCCAACTGCTGATCCAGCGCAGATGAATCACCAACACCGCCAACGCCAGCAGCAGCCACAAGCTGTTGCCGCCGAGCACGCAGGTCAGCCAGCCGATCTGGAACAACACGGCATTGGCGACACGCTCAAGCATCGAAGCGTCCGAGCAGCGGTGCGGTCATTGCAGCCGGTTTGGCCAGCAACAACTGCGCGGTGCCGATGGTGCGTTCGAGGAAGCCGCCCTCGCAGTAACACAGGTAAAACTCCCACAGGCGCAGGAAATAATCGTCATAGCCCAGTTCGGTGAGACGGCCATGGGCGCGGCGGAAGTTCTCATGCCACAGGCGCAGGGTTTTTGCGTAATGCAGGCCGAAATCTTCCATGTGCAGCAGGTTCATATCGGTGTCGCGGCTGACCACCTCGAGCATTTTCTGCACACAGGGCAGGGCGCCGCCGGGGAAAATGTAGCGCTGGATGAAATCGACGCCGCGCTTGGCCTGTTCGTAGCGCTGTTCGCGGATGGTGATCGCCTGGATCAGCATCAAACCGTTGCTCTTGAGCAAGTGCGCGCATTGTTTGAAGTAGGTCGGCAGGAAGCGGTGGCCGACCGCTTCGATCATCTCGATCGACACCAGTTTGTCGTATTCGCCGGTGAGGTCGCGGTAGTCCTTGAGCAGCAGCGTGACCTGATCCTGCAAACCCAGTTGTTCGATGCGTTGTGCGGTAAACGCGTACTGTTCTTTCGAGAGTGTTGTGGTGGTCACGCGGCAACCGTAATTCTGGGCGGCGTAAAGCGCCATGCTGCCCCAACCGGTGCCGATCTCCAGCAAATGATCATCGGGTTTGAGCGCGAGCTTCTGGCAGATCCGCTCCAGTTTGTTCAGCTGCGCCTGCTCCAGGCTGTCTTCGGGCGTAAGGAACTGCGCCGCCGAATACATCATGGTCGGGTCGAGAAACTGTTCGAACAGATCGTTACCGAGGTCGTAGTGCGCGGCGATGTTTTTCTGCGAACCCTTGCGCGTGTTGCGGTTGAGCCAGTGCAGGCCTTGCACCAGCGGCCGGCCGAGGCGGGCCAGGCCACCCTCCATGGCATCGAGCACATCGAGGTTGCTGACGAACACGCGCACCACCGCTGTCAGATCCGGTGAACTCCAATAACCGTGGATAAACGCCTCGCCAGCACCAATCGAACCATTGCCGGCAACCATGCCCCAGACGGCCGAGTCGAGCACATGGATTTCCCCGAGCAAGGCACTGCCCGGCGTACCGAACATCAGACGTTCGCCATCCTCGACCACCAGCAGTTGCCCGTTTTTCAACTGAGCCAATTGGCGCAGCACTCCACGGCGCAGCAGCGATCCGGTCAAACCGTTGGCGCTGAACCGACTGACCGACAGACTAGAGGATTTCATGGCGGTGCTCCTTGGGAGGCACAGTGGCGGTTTGAAAGCTGCCGTCGGCAGCCTGATGAGCAAAGAGCGGTGCGCGTTTGAGCAGCAGGCGCATCGCCTGCCAGTAAATCGCCAAGGCAGTTTTCGCGGTCATCCACGGAAAGCGCCGCAAGTAACGATGCAGGCTGCGACGATCAAGATTTTCGCGTTGCAGATTGAGTGTGGCGTCGAACAGTTTTTGCTCGCCTTGCCAGTCGGCCATGTGCACACCGAGGGCTTGCGCGGCGGGACTGAAACTCATGCGGTATTCGAGATCGCGGGGCAGAAACGGCGAAACGTGAAAGGCTTTGGCCACGGCGAAGTGCTGATGAAAATCCTGCAGATTGGCGGGCGTGCGCGCCGGCAGCACATAGTGATAACGCTCGCGCCACGGCGTATTGGTGACTTCGCAAACAATCGCCGCCAGTTGTCCGTCGGCCTCATGGCAATAAAAGAAACTCACCGGATTGAACGACAACCCCCAACTGCGCGCCTGGGTCAGCAGGCAGATCGCGCCTTGCGGTTCATGGCCGATGGCGATGCCGACCTGCTGACGCACGGCATCGATCAGGCGCATGCCTCGGCCGGTAAAGGTCTTCAGGTAGTCGGTCTCGCGAAAGGAAAACGGCGCAAAGCGACTGCGCCCGGCCAGCGGCGACAGTGCAAGCACGGCGTCCTGTTCGCTGAGGTCGAGGTAGAGCAGACCGATCCGATAGCGGAATTCATGGCGGCGCGGCGAGAAACGCCGATGGCCGATCCAGCCGCTGTACAGGGCGCTGTTCATAAGGTTTCCCCGAACGCAGCGGCCACGCGTAAGGCGCTGACGACACCGTCCTCATGAAAACCGTTGGCCCAATAGGCGCCGCAATAATGTGTGTGCTGCGCGCCATCCAGTTCGCCCCAGCGATTCTGTGCCGCCACCGCAGCGAGGCTGAATTGCGGATGGGCATAGGTGTAACGGGCAAGCACTTTGTCGGGGCTGATGCCGGCGCTCTGATTGAGGCTGACGCAGAACGTGGTGTTGCTCTGAATGCCCTGCAGAATGTTCATGTCGTAGGTGACGGCGGCGTGGGTATGGCCAGCGCCGCTGAGCCGATAGTTCCAGCTCGCCCACGCAAGTTTGCGTGTCGGCAACAAGCGCGTGTCGGTGTGCAGCACCACTTCGTTGGCGGCGTAGGGCAGGGCGCCGAGGATCGCGCGTTCGGCATCGCTCGGCATCGCCAGCAGTTTCAACGCTTGATCGCTGTGACAGGCGAACACCACCTGATCGAAGTGTTCGAGGCCTGCCGGGCTGTGGATAACTACGCCATGCACGTCACGATCAACCCGGGTTACCGGGCAATTGATACGAATCCGCTCCTTGAACGCGGCTGTCAGCGGCGCGATATAGGCGCTCGAGCCGCCTTCGATAACTTGCCATTGCGGACGATCACTGACCGACAACAGTCCATGATTCTTGAAAAAACGTACGAAAAACTGCAGCGGGAAATTGAGCATTTCCGCCATTGGCATCGACCAGATCGCCGAGCCCATCGGCACGATGTAATGCAGGATGAAACGCTCGCCGTAACCGCCAGCCTTGAGGTATTCGTCGAGGGTGGTGTCGGCGGCGATGCGCAGTTCAAGGAGGTCGCGCTGGGCTTCTTTGTTGAAGCGCAGAATGTCGCGCAACATGCCCCAGAACCCGGGCGAAAACAGGTTGCTGCGCTGGGCGAACAGGCTGTTGAGGTTGTTGCCGTTGTACTCCAGACCGGTGTCCGGGTCGGTCACCGAGAAACTCATTTCGGTCGGTTTGAACGCTACGCCAAGCTGGCCGAGCAGACGGATGAAATTCGGGTAGGTCCAGTCGTTGAACACAATGAAACCGGTGTCCACGGCGTACTGCCGTCCAGCGACCGTAACGTCGACGGTGTGCGTGTGACCACCGACCCAGTCGCCGGCCTCGAACACCGTCACTTCATGGCGGCGATTGAGCAGGTAAGCGCAGGTCAGCCCGGCGATCCCGCTGCCGACGATGGCTATTTTCATGTCGGATCCGTCAGTGGTGGAGACTTGCGCACCATGCGCTTGCCGATCGCCAGTTGTACCCGCGATGGAAGTTTCGATAGCGGCCACAGCGCGGCCATGAACAGCGCCGGGAAGGCGATCTCCAGCGGCCGGTCCTTGAGCTTGGCGAAGATGTGCCGTGCGGCTTTATCCACAGGCCAGCTCAAGGGCATGGGGAAATCGTTTTTTGCGGTCAGCGGTGTTTCGACAAAACCCGGGCTGACCACGGTGACTTCAATGCCTTCGTCGGCCAGATCGATGCGCAGCGATTCGAACAGGTAACGCAATCCGGCCTTCGAGGCGCCGTAGGCTTCGGCTCGTGGCAGCGGCAGGTAGGTCACCGAGCTGGCCACGCCGATCAGATGCGGCGCAGTGCCTTTGCGCAGCAGCGGCAGGGCAGCCTCGATGCAATAACTGCTGGCGAGCAAATTGGTGCGCACCACATGCTCGATGATCGAGGAATCGAACTGCTTGGCGTCGACATATTCGCAGGTGCCGGCGTTGAGAATCACCGAGTCCAGCGAACCCCAGTCTGCGGCGATCTGCTCACCGATTTCGCGCACTGTCTGGCTGTTGGTCAGATCTCCCGGTACCACCAAAACCTGCCCCGGATAGCGTTGCGACAAGACCTTGAGCGGGGCGATCTGACGGGAACTGACCGCCAAGTGCGCACCGGTTTTCAGGATCTCTTCAGCCAGCGCGGCGCCGATGCCACTGCTGGCCCCGGTCAACCAATACCGCCGTGGAGGTGTACGACTCATCCCATTCTCCTTTTCAGCCAGGCAATGACCCGGCCCAATACTGGCAAGTGTTCATACAGCAGCGCCCCGGCATCGAAGTAATCCCGGTGGCGATAAACCTTGTCGCGCCAGAGCAGGTGCGAGCAGCCGCTGACGCGAATCAAGCGGCCACCCGCCAGGCGTGGATGGCGATAGCTCATGACCCAGCGCAGGTAACCTTCGCAGTCGCCGATCTGGTCGAAACCATGAAAGTCGAAATGCAGTTCGCTGACGTTGGCGTATAGCTCGCCGAAATAGTCGCGTAACTGCGCCAGCCCCTGGACCTCGTGCAGCGGGTCGGTGAAATGAATGTCATCGCTGTACAGCTCGCCCAGGCTTTGCAGGTTGTCTTTGTTCAACGCTGAAAATTGCCGGGCGAAGCGGCGCAGGAATTCACTCATCATCGCCTCCTGTAGATGTTCGCGAAGGCAGATTCTTGAAGGCTGCCAAGGCCCGCTGACGCGAGGCGCTGAGGTTGACGATCGGCGACGGATAGTCCGCCGCGCCGAACAATCCACCGACGGCGGCCGGGTTGTGCACTTGTTTTTTGTTGAGGCCGACCAGTTCCGGCAGCCAGTGCTTGATGAACAGGCCTTCGCTGTCGAATTTTTCCGACTGGCTCAGCGGGTTGAAGATGCGGAAGTACGGCGCCGAATCGGTGCCCGTCGACGAACTCCATTGCCAGCCACCGTTGTTCGCCGCCAGATCCCCATCGATGAGGTGACGCATGAAAAAGCGTTCGCCTTCGCGCCAGTCGATCAGCAGGTTTTTGGTCAGGAACATCGCCACGATCATGCGCAGGCGATTGTGCATCCAGCCGGTTTCGAGCAATTGGCGCATGGCTGCGTCGATGATTGGCAGACCGGTGCGCGCCTCTTGCCACGCGGCGAGATCGTCCGGCGCATCACGCCAGGCCAGCGCCTCGGTTTCCGGGCGGAAAGCGCGATGGCGGGAAACGCGGGGATAGCCGACCAGAATGTGTTTGTAGAACTCGCGCCACAGCAGCTCGTTGATCCAGGTGACCGCACCGACCTTGCCGCTTTCGAATTCGCCCTGATTGCTTTGCAGGGCGGCGTGCAGGCATTGGCGCGGTGAGATCACGCCGGCAGCGAGATACGCCGAGAGCTGACTGGTGCCGGGCTTGGCCGGGAAGTCGCGTTCGCTCTGGTAGTAATCGATCTGAGCGTCGGTGAAGGTGTCGAGGCGGCGTCGGGCTTCCTGTTCACCGGCTGGCCACAGCGCTCGCAGCGAGTCGCTCGGGGTCGCGAAGCCTTTGACGGAATCAGGAACCGGGTCGCTGTCGATGTTCAAAGCGCTTTGTTTGCCGGGAGCCTTTATCAGCGCAGGCATCGAGCGATGCAGGCGTTCGTAACAGACTTTGCGGAACTGGCTGAACACCTTGAAGTAACTCTCGGTCTTGGTCAGCACGCTGCCGGGTTTGAACAGCAACTGGTCGAGATAGCTGTGAAACGTGATGCCCTCGGCCTTCAGTGTTTCGGCCACCGCTGCATCGCGACGGCTTTCATGGACGCCATATTCTTCGTTGACGTGCACTGCCGCTATCTTCAGCTGCCGGCAGAGCTTGAGCAGTTCTGCCGGGGCCTGATCCCAATGGGTTGCAGTGCGAATCAGCAACGGGATGTTGAGTTGGCCAAGGCTTGCGCTTAACTCACTCAGGTTGCGCAACCAGAAGTCGACCTTGCACGCTGCATCGTCATGTTCCAGCCATTGCTGCGGACTCAACAGATACACGGCGACCGTCGGGCCGCGTGCTGCGGCGGCCGCGAGAGCGGTGTTGTCATGTTGGCGCAAGTCGCTGCGCAGCCAGATCAATTGCATGTCGGAACTCACTGCGTCCATTAGATCAGCCCACGCTGCACGAGTACCTGGTGCGCCAGCAGCGCGTCTTCAGCCAGGAACACATCAGCCATCTCGGAAGTTCTTACGGACAACTCGGCGTGGTGGATGCATACCGTTGGTCCGACCAGCATTTTCGGGCAACTGACTCCGTTCAATAGTTTCGGCAACTGCGCAAGGTTCATGGCTTTGCTGGAATACAGCAGTACGCCACGGGCTTGCAGATGTTCGACCGCCAACGCCAATTCGGCGGCCGGCAGCGGCCAGTCAAACACTTGCACCGGACAATCAGCGCTACTGATCAGCCACGCGCACAGCCACAGATGAGGTTCCAGTGGCAGGTCGGAATGATTGATCAATAACAGCGGGGCGCCATGTAACTGACGATTGTTATGGTAGATGCGGGTGCCGAATTTGCTGCGTAACCACGAATAAAAGAACACCCGCTCCATTTGCGCGCCGAACTGGCCTTGCCAGCGCTGCTCCAGTTCTGCCAGCAGCGGCATCAGCAATTGCTCACACAACGTGCGTGGCGGGTAGAGCGCCATGGCCTGATTGACGCTGTCGTCGAGGCTGCGTTCATTGAGTTGGGTGACGGCGGCAAGCAGGGTTTGGCGCAAGCGTTGCCAGTCGTTTTCCACCGATTCGCTGAACGCCTGTGGTGCGTCGAGCAGCGGTTTGACTTGGCTGACTGCAACGCCACGGTTGAGCCAGGTGAGAATGGCCAGAATTTGCTGCACGTGTTCGGCGGAGTAGAGCCGGTGACCCTTTGGGGTGCGTTGCGGTACGACCAGCCCGTAGCGGCGTTCCCACGCACGCAGGGTGATCGCGTTGACGCCGGTCTGCCGGGCGACTTCGCGAATCGGCAGCCAGCCCTCGTCGAGGGCTTTTTTAAAATCCGCGCCAAGGTCTTCCCGGGCGCTGGTATCCATTTTGTCGTTCATTAGATTGCGTTTCGCAGGCTGAGGTTTTCCGGGTGCGGTTGCAGGTAAACCTGTTGCGCGATGTACGAATCCGGATGGAGGCGAAAGTGGTGCTTGAGCAGCGTCAACGGCACCACCAGCGGCACGATGCCCTGGCGGTACTGGCCGATGACGTGCTGCATTTCCTGTTTGTCTTCGGCGCTGATTACCTGTTTCAGATAACCGCTGATGTGCAGCAGCACGTTGCAGTGGGTGCCGCGCGTGGCGCATTTTTTCAACGCCGCCATCAGTTCGCTGAAGTAGCGCGGGCCGAGTTCGGCGGGATCGCTGTGCGCCATGTTGCCGAGCAGTTTGCCCAGTGTTTTGTATTGCAGCGGGTTATGCGCCATCAGCAAATATTTGTAGCGCGAATGAAATTCGGTGAGGGCGCGACGGCTCAGGCCATTGGCGAGGACTTGCTGCCATTCGCTGTAGGCGAACACGCGGGTGATGAAGTTCTCGCGCAGCACCGGATCGTTGAGGCGCCCGGCTTCTTCCACGGGCAGATCCGGATGCCGTGCGCAGAACGCTTGGGCATAGATTCCGCGCCCGCCGCCGTTCACCGGGGCGCCGTTGGCGTGGTAGACCTTGACCCGCTCCAGGCCGCAGGACGGTGATTGCTGCATGAAGATGTAGCCGCAGATGTCATCGAGTTCGGCGGCCATTTTCTCGCCGTATTCGGCCAGCGGCTGGGTAACGTTGATCGCCCGGTTCACCGTGCCGACCGCTTGTGGATGCTCGGCATCGCCAACGAGACGGATCGGTTCGCGCGGGATGCCCAGGCCGATCGCGACCTCCGGACACACCGGAACGAAATCGAAATGCTCGGTGAGGGTGCGGCTGCACAGGCGTGACTCCTTGTGGCCACCGTTGTAGCGCACCTCGGCACCCAGCAGGCAGGCGCTGATGGCGATTTTTGGTTTGGCTAGGCAAGGGTCAGACATGGGCACCTCGAATCTATACCTGTACAGAGGTTGATCTCTGTACAACTTTGCTCAGCATAGATTCATGGGTGTACAAGTCAAATTATTTGTATAACTTTTTCGGTTGATGCGATTTCTTGTAGGCCTTCGCCTGCTCGCGATGGCGCCGTCTCAGGCAACATCGATGTTACTGACAAACCGCTATCGCGAGCAGGCTCACTCCTACAGGGGGTTTTATTGCCAACCCAATAACCAGTGATCGTTGTTCTTGAGGACTTGCCAATCGAGGCGCTCAGCACGCTTGGTCAACACCGCCTGCAACTCGACTTCCAGCACCGTGCCTTCCTCATCACGGAACAGTTCGGTCACCAGAAAGTGTTTTTCACGGTTTTGCGGGTGGGCTGCTGTCCATTTCGACAGCAGCAATTTTTGCGGATTGATGCGGTTCATTGCAGGTGTTCGTGCAAGCGTCGCGCAGCTTCCTGGCCACTGAGCCAAGCGCCTTCGACGCGCCCGGACAGGCACCAGTCGCCGCAGGCGTACAGGCCCAGATCGGCATCGGCCAGCGTGCCCCATTCGTGGCCCGTCGCGGGTCGCGCATAGAGCCAGCGGTGGGCGAGGCTGAAGCTCGGCGCGGGCATGGCGCTGTGCAGCAGTTCGGCAAAAGCACCATGCAGTTGTTCGATCACCGCTTCCTTGGACAGGTCTATGTGTTGCCGGCTCCACGCGCTGGTGGCGTGCAGCACCCATGTGTCGAGAGTATTGTCGCGCCCCGGTTTGCTACGGTTGCGCGCCAGCCAGTCGAGCGGGCTGTCCTGCACAAAGCAACCTTCGATGGGCGTGTCCAGCGGCGTGTCGAAGGCGAGGGCGACGGCCCAGGTCGGGTCCATTTTCACCCCGGCGGCGGCACCGGCCAGCTTCGGCGCAGCGGCCAGTAATGCCGTCGCTTGCGGCGCTGGCGTGGCAATCACCACGTGGCTGAACGGCCCGTGGGTGAAGCCTTCGGCGTCTTGCAAATGCCAGTGTTCTTCACCGCGAAAAACCTCGGTAATCCGGCAGGCGAAATGCACTTCCAGACCGTCGAGCAAACCACGGGTGATGGCGCTCATGCGCGGCGCGCCGACCCAACGGGTCTGCTCGTCCGGCGACAGGTTCAGTTGCCCGCCCTGGTAGGTGTAGAGCTGCGGCGTCCACTCGGCGACCCAGCCCTGGCTTTGCCAACGCTGCACTTCGGTGACGAAGCGCCGGTCGCGGGCAGTGAAATATTGCGCGCCCATGTCCAGCGAGCCGGCGTCGCTGCGCTTGCTCGACATGCGCCCGCCGCTGCCGCGACTCTTGTCGAATAACTGGACGGTGTGCCCGCTCTCTGTCAGAGCCTGGGCGGCGGAGAGTCCGGCGATGCCGGTGCCGATGATTGCGATAGGTACAGTCATAGGGGCCTCGTTTACCTTTCTGTACAGACTACGCCGTGGATGAAACCTGTACAATTTTGTTTTTTGGTATAACTTCTAGCATTCTCGTTCTGACAGCTTGGCCTATGGTTAAACAATAGAGCCTGCCCGATAGAAAAGATCCCTGCTTATAAAAATAGACTAGTGATCCGGGTTAAACGCCACGCGAGGAAGATGTCATGCACATATTGCTGACCGGCGGTACTGGTTTGATCGGACGTCAGCTCTGCCGACACTGGTCAGGGCAGGGCCATCGCCTGACGGTCTGGAGCCGTAAACCGGAGAAGGTCGCGAAGATCTGCGGTGCGCAGGTGCGTGGCATCGAGCGTCTGGAAGATCTCGGCGAGGAGCCTGTCGACGCGATCATCAATCTGGCCGGCGCGCCAATTGCCGATCGGCCGTGGACCCATCGCCGCAAGGCGTTGTTGTGGAGCAGCCGCATCAAGCTCACCGAAACGCTGTTGGCGTGGCTCGAAACCCGCGCGCAGAAACCGGCATTGTTGATTTCCGGTTCGGCGATCGGCTGGTACGGCGATGGCGGTGAGCGCGAACTGACCGAAGATTCGCCGCCGGTGATCGACGACTTCGCCAGTCAGTTGTGCATCGCCTGGGAGGAAACCGCACTGCGCGCCGAAGCGCAGGGCATTCGTGTAGTGCTGGTGCGCACCGGGCTGGTGCTGTCGGCCGAGGGCGGCTTTTTGTCGCGCTTGCTGTTGCCGTTCAAACTCGGGCTGGGCGGGCCTTTGGGTAGTGGTCGGCAGTGGATGCCGTGGATTCATATCAACGATCAAATCGCCCTGATTGATTTTCTTCTACACCGGGATCAGGCCAGTGGTCCTTATAATGCGTGCGCGCCTCAACCTGTGCGCAATCGCGAATTTGCCAAGACGCTGGGCAGCGTGTTGCACCGCCCGGCGTTCATGCCGATGCCGACCCTGGCGCTGAAGGTCGGCCTCGGCGAGATGTCTTTGTTGTTGCTCGGCGGCCAGAAGGCTATGCCGGCACGCTTGCTGGAAGCGGGTTTCACTTTCCAGTTCACGGATTTACGCGCGGCCCTGGACGATCTCTCCAGCCGCCTCTGAAATAGGACGTTGCATGACCGATCACGCCTTGCTTCTGGTCAACCTGGGTTCCCCGGCCTCAACCTCAGTGGCCGATGTGCGCAGCTACCTCAATCAATTCCTGATGGACCCGTACGTGATCGACCTGCCATGGCCGGTGCGGCGTCTGTTGGTGTCGCTGATCCTGATCAAACGCCCGGAGCAATCGGCCCACGCCTATGCGTCGATCTGGTGGGACGAGGGTTCGCCGCTGGTGGTGCTCAGCCGTCGCCTGCAACAGCAGATGACTACGCAATGGACCCACGGCCCGGTAGAACTGGCCATGCGTTACGGCGAGCCGTCGATTGAAACCTGTTTGCTCAAGCTAGTCGCGGCGGGGCACAAGCGCATCACGCTGGCGCCGCTCTATCCACAGTTCGCCGACAGCACCACGACCACGGTGATCGAAGAAGCGAAACGGGTGATCCGCCAGAATAAGCTCGACGTGCAATTGTCGGTGCTGCAGCCGTTCTATGATCAGCCGGAATACCTCGATGCGCTGGTTGAAAGCGCCAGGCCGCACCTGCAGCAGGATTACGATCACCTGCTGCTGAGCTTCCACGGTTTGCCCGAGCGGCATCTGACCAAACTCGATCCGACCGGCAATCATTGCTTCAAGAATGAAGACTGCTGCAAGAACGCCTCGCCTGCGGTATTGGCGACCTGTTATCGCGCGCAATGCCTGCGCACAGCGGCTCTGTTTGCTGAGCGCATGGGGTTGCCGGATGGCAAATGGTCGGTGTCGTTTCAGTCGCGTCTGGGCCGGGCCAAGTGGATCGAGCCGTACACCGAAGCGTGGCTGGATGAACTGGCGAAAAGCGGCGTGAAGAAGATTCTGGTGATGTGCCCGGCGTTTGTTGCCGACTGCATTGAGACGCTGGAGGAGATTGGTGATCGCGGCAAGGAACAGTTCCGCGAAGCGGGGGGCGAGGAGTTGGTGCTGGTGCCGTGCCTGAACGACGACCGGCAATGGGCGAAGGCCTTGGCGACCCTCTGCGAACGAGCACCGCTGGCGCTCTAAAAGCAAATCGCGAGCAGGCTCACTCCTACAGGTATTGCGTTGACCTTGTAGGAGTGAGCCTGCTCGCGATAGCTATCTGTCAGGCAATAAAAATCTTCAGGCCTTAGATCAGCGGCTCATCCGCCTTCTTGTTCTTCCAGCCATCATTGCCCGGCAGAATCAGGTTCAGCGCAATCGCCACCACCGCGCACAGCGCGATGCCTTTGAGGCCGAAGTCGTCAGGACCAGTCCCGGTGCCGACCAGCACACCGCCAATCCCGAACACCAACGTCACCGACACGATCACCAGATTGCGTGCTTCGCCCAGATCGATCTTGTGCCGGATCAGGGTGTTCATGCCCACCGCCGCGATTGAACCGAACAGCAGGCACAGAATCCCGCCCATCACCGGTACCGGAATGCTCTGCAGC